>NZ_BAEI01000039.1 GCF_000241325.1 Gordonia polyisoprenivorans NBRC 16320 = JCM 10675
CCGGCCGAGTCTCTCGGCATGCTCGATGACCGAACCCCACACGCCGGTCTCGGACCGACCAGCGAGATGCTCACGAAACACCCGCTCCGCCAGCGCCGCGGCAGCCAGGACCGTCCGGGCCTCGTACTTGCGGGACTCGCGCAGCAGATCCGGGCCGATCTCGATGAGCTCATCGCGCGACATCGACGTGATCGCGGCAGCGTCGGCATCCGGATCGGTGAACGTCAACACACTCGACATCCGAACAACCTCCCCTCCGCAGCGATCGAACCTTATGGGCACAAGTGTACGAAGTGGTACCGACAAAACCGGTCCGGCTAACGTCAGCTCGACAGAATTTGTGGACAACTATTCTCCGGCGCGTCGAGCGGGTAGTGGATGTGGTTGCGATACTTGTCATCTCACCATGGTCTCGAGGCTCGCCGCACGCGGCTCGCACCTCGACCACCGGGGGAAGGGTCGACCATCGGTCAGGAAATGCGCCGTCGGTCAGGAAACGGCCGTCATCCGTTCCGATGGTCGAGGTGCCGAGGAGCGCCAGCGACGAGCCTCGAGACCCCTCTCGCCGATGAGTATTCGCACCACTCGGTTAGCCGGAACCAGCGCCGGCGCAGTCGGTCTCGAGGCTCGCCGCACGCGGCTCGCACCTCGACCATCGGGGGAGGAGGGCAAGCGTCGGGAGGTGGAAGCGCTCCACCATCGGGGGGATGGAGCGAGCGTCGGTCAGAAAATACGCCGTCGTTCTACTCCGATGGTCGAGGTGCCGAGGAGCGATAGCGACGAGCCTCGAGACCCCTCTCGCCGATGAGTATCCGCACCACTCGGTTAGCCGGAACCAGCTCCGCTGCAGGCGGTCTCGAGGCTCGCCGCACGCGGCTCGCACCTCGACCATCGGGGGAGGAGGGCCAAGCGTCGGGTGATGGAAGTGCTCGACCACCGGGGGAAGGGGCGAGCGTCGGGTGATGGAAGTGCTCGACCATCGGGCGGGCGGCATGGGTACGGCGAACATGCGAGACGCCGGATTCCGCGACGGTAGGATCGGCGCATGTCGAGAGTGCACCTCAATGGATCTACGACCCTGCACGACGGTGGATTTCCGTATAGTTCGACGGTGTCGCCGGGCCCGCTGCTCTTCACGGCCGGGATCAGCCCGCTGGATGAGAACGGTGCGGTGATCGAGCCCGGCGATGTCGTCGCGCAGGTGCGCGCGTGTCTGGGGAACCTGGCGGCGGTGCTGGGCGAGCAGGGGGCGACGTTCGGCGACGTGGCCAAGCTGACAGTTTATGTGGCAGAACCTCTTCAGGCGGATCTGTACGTCGCATGGGAAGCGGTGAGTGCCGAGTTCGATGTAGTCCCGCCGACGATGATGATGGGTGTGTCGGTCTTGCCGTACGACGGGCAGGTCGTCGAGGTCGACGCGGTGGCCGCGCCGCCGCAGTCGTGAGCGGGGGAGCGACCATGAGTGGTGCGCGACCACGGATCACCGATGCCCAGCGCCGAAACCGGTTGCTGCGCAGACACTGTCTCGCAGAAGGTCACCACGCCGCGTCGGTGGTCGACGCTGCCGCGGCCGTCGTCGGATTGCACGCGACGACGCCGTCGACGGTGTATCTCTCGGCGTGGGCGCGGATCGACGGTTTCAATACCGACAGCATGAGCGCGGCCCTCTACGGTGACCGAACGCTGATCAAGCAACTGGCCATGCGCCGAACACTTTTCGTGTTCCCCGACGGCATCCTTCCCGACGCGGTCGGGGCGATCGGTGCGCGGGTCGCGGCCTCCGAGCGAACCAACATGCTGCGTGATCTTCGCCGCGCCGAGGACATCGCCGATCCCGAAGGGTGGATCGATGACGCACGTGCCGCGGTGCTCGCCGCGTTCGCCGACGGCACCACGATGACGTCGGCGGAACTGCGTGCTCGCGTGCCGGAGTTCGATCGGCAGGTCGTCGTGAGCCCGGGCAAATCATACGGCGGTTCGAGTCCGTTGCTCCCGCGAGTTCTCAACATGTGCAGTGCTGCAGGAGAAGTCGTACGCGGTCCCAACAACGGGGGCTGGCACGTGTCGAGGCCGTCGTGGTCGGCGATGGACCGCTGGCTCGGCAGACCGCTCGACGTCCCCGATCCCGCCACCGCACACATTGCACTCATCCGGCGATGGCTCGCGCGATTCGGTCCGGGTACCGAGACCGATCTCGTCTGGTGGCTGGGATCGACCAAACGCGATGTGCGACAAGCGCTGGCGTCGCTCGACGTTGTCGAGGTCGATCTCGACGACGGTTCCGTCGGGTATGTCCTCGCCGACGATCTGCCCGGCGGCCCCGACGACGATCCGCTGCCGCCCGAAGCCCTCCTGTTGCCCGAACTCGACCCGACGACCATGGGTCACAAGGTGCGCGACTTCTACCTCGGCCCACACGTCGATGCCATCTTCGATCGCAACGGCAACGGCGGCCAGACGGTGTGGTGGGACGGGCGGATCGTCGGCGGCTGGCATCGAGAGGCCGGCACACGGGTAGAGGTCCACCTCTTCGAGAAGTTGCCCGCGGCTGCACGTCGAGCCGTCGCCGCCCGCGCCGATGCCCTGTCGGAGTGGCTCGGTGAGGTGCCCTTCCGGCCCGGCTACCCACCGCCCTACCTGCGCGAACTGCGGGCGCGATGAATTCCGGTGCCGTCGCCGGTCAGTCTCTGGAGGTCCGCGCACCCACACCGCGCACACCCACACCCAGGAGGTTCCGATGACCGCACCGACCCACCCGGAAGCCGACCGAGGTCTACCGCCCGTTGCCGATGAGGCGACGTGGCGGGCCGCACTCGCCGACCTGCGCCGTCGCGAGAAAGCTGCTACCCGTGAGCTCGACGCCATCGCCGCGCAACGTCGCCAACTGCCGATGGTCGAGGTCGCCGACCACACGCTCACCGGCGCCGACGGCCCGACATCACTGTCGGAGATCTTCGCCGGCAGGTCACAATTGATCACCTACCACCACATGTGGAACGACGGCGCCGAGTTCCAATGCCCCGGATGCACCGGATTCACCTCGCAATTCACCCGACTGGAGTTCCTCCAGAACTATGACGCGCGGTTCGTGATCGTCACCAACGGTCCGATCGACGAGGCGTTGGCCTACAAGCGGCGAGTCGGCAACCAGATGGAGTGGTTCTCCGCCGCGGGCACCGACTTCGGTGCCGAGATGGACGCCGCACCCGGAGGCGGGTTCGCGGTCAACGTGTTCATACGCGACGGGGACCGTGTCTACCGCACCTGGCACACCAACGGCCGGGGCACCGAGCAGCTGAGCCACACCTTCGCATTGATCGACCTGCTCCCTTGGGGACGACAGGAGGTGTGGCAGGACTCCCCGGACGGCTGGCCGCAACGCCCCACCTACTCCGGATGGGCGGGCAGCGAGCAGATCGCCGACAGCTATGGAGAGGGCCCGCGATGAGCGCCAACCGCACCCAGCCCGACACCCCCGATCAGCCCGACACCGAGTCGATGACCGTCACGCGTCACGTCGACGCCCCTCCGCAGGCGGTCTTCGCCCTGCTCTGCGACCCGGTCCGACACCAGGAGACCGAACCGACGGACTGGGTGCGCGACGCCATCGACACCGCGCCGATCACCCGGCCCGGACAGATCTTCGCGGTCAACATGTTTCTCGAACAGGCCGGCGGGCACTACGTGATCCACAACCTGGTCACCGCATACGAACCCGACCGGGTCATCGCGTGGCTGCCCGGGCAGCTCAACGACTCCGGCGACCACGAATCCGGCGGCTGGTGGTGGCGTTACGAGCTCACACCCGACGAGGACGGCACCGTGGTGCGGCTCACCTATGACTGGACGAACACGCCGTCGGCCTTCCGCGAGCAGGTCGGCGGCATGCCGCCCTTCGGCCGCGGCTTTCTCGAGCAGTCTCTGGCCAGTCTCGACGCCGCGCTCTCCCGGACCTGAGCGGCCGCCCGCAGTCTGCCCATCGCCGCTGGTCAGGCCTTACAGAAAGCTCCCAGCCGGATGTCAGCCGCATGGCAGACTGAGGGCGGAAGGTGATACACGTGAGCGAAACGGGTCAGGGAGCGAAGGTCCTCGTCGTCGACGACGAGGCGAACATTCGTGAATTGCTATCAGTGTCATTGAAGTTCCAGGGCTACGAGGTGGAGACCGCCGCGGGCGGCCCCGAGGCCATCGACCGATGCCGCAACTTCAAACCCGACGTCCTCATCCTCGACGTGATGATGCCGGGGATGGACGGTTTCGGTCTGCTGCGGCGCCTCCGCGCCGACGGGATCTCGGCGCCCGCGCTGTTCCTATCGGCCAAGGATTCGGTCGAGGACAAGGTCAACGGACTCACCGTCGGCGGCGACGATTACGTCACCAAACCGTTCAGCCTCGAAGAGGTGGTGGCGCGGTTGCAGGTCCTGTTGCGGCGCAGCGGTTTCGACGAGCGAGCCAAAGAGGTCTCGCGGGTCACCTTCGCCGACCTCGAACTCGACGACGAGACCCACGAGGTGTGGAAGGCCGGCAAGCTGATCTCGTTGTCGCCGACCGAGTTCACCCTCCTGCGCTACTTCATGGTCAACGCGGGCACCGTGCTGTCCAAGCCACGCATCCTCGACCACGTCTGGAACTACGACTTCGGGGGCGAGGTCAACGTCGTCGAGTCCTATGTCTCCTACCTGCGCCGCAAACTCGATTACGGTGTCACGCCGCTGATCCACACCTTGCGTGGCGTCGGATACGTCATGCGGGAGCCGCGGTGAGCCTGAACCCACATGGCCCGAACCCACATGACACGGATCGGACCGATTGCGGCACGGTATCCCCATGAGCGTTCGCACCCGATCGGCAGCGCCGCCGGCCGACCCACCGGCAGGTGCCCCGGCAGCCCCACCCGCGACGAAGGCGGCAAAGATCCGCACACGTGGTGTTCCGCTGCGTATTTCGCTGGTCGCGCTCACCATGGTGCTGGTGGCGTTCGGGTTGCTGGTGTCAGGAATCGCGGTGACCTCGGCGATGCGCTCGGACCTGCTCTCGCGCACCGATCAGGGTCTGGTGTCGGCGGTGGGGACCTGGGCCAAACCCCGCAACCCGGACATGGATCAGACGCAGGGCCCGCCCATCGGACCGCGCCGGCCACCATCGTCGTTCTTCGTGATGACCACCCTCAACTCCGGGCAGGTCATCTCCAACGCCAACGATTTCACCCACACCCCCGACCTCAGCGGACTGCCCGATGGCAACGTCTCGCCGACGACGGTCGGGTCGCAAGACGGTGACGGCCCGCAGTGGCGTGTCATCAAACACATTGGCCCCGACGGGGTTTCCGTGGTGGCCGTGCCGCTCTCCGATGTGAACAAGACCCTGTCACGACTGATGTGGCTGCAGTTCGGCATCGGCGCGGCCGTGGTCGTGGTCCTCGGCGTGCTCAGCTATCTGGTGGTCCGGTCGAGCCTGCGGCCACTGCGCCGGGTCGAGGAGACCGCCCACGCGATCGCCGCGGGCAACCTCAACATGCGGGTGGCCCCGGGCCCGCCCAACACCGAGGTCGGTAGCCTCTCCGCCTCGCTCAACACGATGCTCGGCCAGATCCAGCACGCCTTCGCCACGACGGCCGCCTCCGAACAGCAGGCGCGGCACTCCGAGGAGAAGATGCGGCGCTTTGTCGCCGACGCCAGCCACGAACTCCGCACCCCGCTGACCTCGATCAAGGGGTTTGCCGAGCTGTATCGGCAGGGCGCGGTCGCCGACCCGGGCGATGCGATGCGCCGGATCGACGACGAGGCCGGCCGCATGAAGCTCCTCGTCGAGGATCTGCTGATGCTCGCGCGGCTCGACGCCCACCGACCCCTCAATTCCGAGCCCGTCGACATGTTGATGCTGGCAGCCGACACCGTGCAGGCCTCGCGTGCCGCCGCCCCCGACCGGGAGATCCGGCTGCAGGTATCGCCGTCGGACGAACCGCCCGTCGTGCGCGGCGACTCGGCGCGGCTGGTGCAGGTCATCCGCAACCTCGTCAACAACGCCGTCGTCCACACCCCGCCGGAGGCGACGATCACCGTCGGCGTCGGCGTGCTCGACGGAGTCGGCGACGTGCTGGTCACCGTCACCGACACCGGTCAGGGCCTCACCCCCGACGAGCGCTCACACGTCTTCGAACGCTTCTATCGCGGCGACAGTTCGCGATCGCGGGGCGAGGGCGGTGGCAGCGGACTGGGCTTGTCGATCGTGGCCGCGCTGGTCGACGCGCAAGGTGGCCGCGTCGGGGTCGACTCGACGCCGGGCGAGGGCGCCTGCTTCTGGGTGCGGCTGCCGCGACTCGCGGACTGACCGGCACCGTCACCCCCACGTCACCCGGAGTTCGCGGTCCCGTCGCCGGAATGGGCGATTCTCACACCATGCCCCCAGGATCTGTTGAACCGTCCACGTCCACACGATCTGCCGGCACCTCCACCCGTCGTGAGTTGCTACGTGCGGCGGCGATCGGTGCGCTGGTACTGCCCACCGGATCGGTGATCGCCGGCCGCGCGAGCGCCGCACCCGCCTCACCGGGCCTGCTGCGTTCGCGCCCACGCCTGACCCACGGGGTGGCCGCGGGCGATCAGAGCGCGAGCGGCGCGGTGGTATGGGCACGCTCGGACTCGCCGGCCCGAATGATCGTGGAGACCTCGGCCACCGAAACCTTCCGCAACACACGGACTTTCACGGGCCCGCTGCTGACCCCGCTGACCGACGGCACCGGCCGGGTGCGGGTCGCCGGACTCCCACCGGGACAGACCGTCCACTACCGGGTTCACCTCGAAGGCCCCACCGGTGCGGTCGGCGAGCCCGTCACCGGCATGTTCCGTACCGCCCCGGTCACCGCCGGCGACGTGCACTTCCTCTGGTCGGGTGATGTCGTCGGGCAGGGCTGGGGAATCAACCCCGACATCGGTGGCCTCCCCGTCTTCGGGGTGATGGCCGACCGCGCACCGGACTTCTTCATCCACTCCGGCGACGCCATCTACGCCGACAACACCATCGACCCCACCCAGAAGCAGAACAACGGGCAGCTCTACCGCAGCATCACCACACCCGCCAAAGCGCATGTGGCACAAACCGTCGACGACTTCCGCGGCAACTACGCCTACAACCTGACCGACGGAAACTACCGGCGATTCGCCGCGAGCGTCGGCCAGCTCATCCAGTGGGATGACCACGAGGTACTCAACAACTGGTACCCGGGGGAAAACCTGACCGGCCAGAAACGAGACGGTTACACCCAGACCGACGTCAACACCCTGGCCCGTAACGCGCGACAGGCCTGGCGCGAATGGCAGCCGGTCTCCGAGGCCACCGAAAACCGGGTGTACCGCAAGGTCTCCCACGGTCCGCTGCTCGACGTCTTCCTGCTCGACATGCGCACCTACAAGGACCCGAATCCGGCCAACTGGTCGACCACCGACGACGGCGGCATCCTCGGTGCCGAACAGACGCGCTGGCTCATCGACTCGCTGCGATCGTCGAGGGCGACCTGGAAGGTGATCGCCAACGACCTGCCGATCAGCATCGTCGTTCCCGATGCGCTGTCCGATCCACGTCACGGCCCGAAGTCGATGGAGGCGGTGGCACAAGGGGATCCGGGCGCGCCCCGTGGCCGGGAGATCGCCTTCTCGAAGGTGTTTTCGCAGACCAAGAACGTCACCGGCAAGGTGTTCCTCACCGCCGACGTCCACTACACCGCGGCCATCTCCTACGAGCCCGACCGCGCCACCTTCCGCGACTTCTCCCCGTTCTGGGAGTTCGTCAGCGGACCCCTGCACGCCGGCGCGTTCCCGGTCAGCCCGCTCGACGCCACGTTCGGCCCGCGCTACGAGTACGTCCACGCCCCGCAGAAGGCCAACACCTCACCGGCGGAAGGCTTTCAGCACTTCGGGGAGGTCCGCATCGCCAAGGACACCAAGGTCCTCACCGTCGCCCTCTGCGACTCCCACGGACAGGTGTTGTACACCAAGGAGTTGACGCCCTGACCAGATGCGCGCCGACGAGCCGATCGGGTGCGCTCAGATCAGCCGGCGCAACCGCGCGAACTCGGTGACGTCGGCGCGGAAACGGTCGAGGGTGACCAGGGTGTACATGCCGTCGATCTGCCGGTCCACCCACAGCTGGTGGATGCGCCGCAGATCGGCCTGGCGGGATTTCCATCCGATCCCGTCGATCACCGCGAGGACCAGCTGCCGCGGCAACCGCACCTCGGCCATCTCCTCGATCTCCCGGACCGCGTCGGTGAGTTTGGAGCCGGTCGAATCGAAACCCTTTGCCGCGACCACGATGTCGGGTGCGTTCGGATCACCGACGATCAGATCGGCCGGTGCGGTGCGTCCGTTGCGGCCGGAGAACCGGGAGCGGGTCACGTAGTCGAGGCCCAGATCGCGGGCGATGTCCTCGATGTGGTCCTCGATGCGGCGGCCCGACGCACCCGCGCGTGTTGCGGTCAGTCGGGTGCCGGCGCGGGCGACGAGGATGTCGGCGAAGGTGTAGGTACGGTCCATCTGGGCGGTGAGCATGCGCACCAGGTCGAACTCCTCGTCGAGCCACGTGATCAACTCGACGGGCCGCTGCCGCGCCAGACCGTGCCACCCGGAGGTGTCGAACCGGTCGCGCAGAACGTTTTTCAGCTTCTCCTGCGACAGTCCGATGGCCAGACCCAGCACCGGGACATCACCGGGATTCTCCCGTACCCACGCCGCGAGACCGGCGACGTCGGTGGCCATCAGCTCACCGAGTCCGGCGGTGGCGGCCGCGATGTGCTCGGCCTCGGGTGTCGACGCCGTCGGATCGACGTGAGAGGTCAAGCGTCCCAGCGTCTTCAGGTACTCGTCGAAGTCGGGCGCGTCGGCCATCGGCTCGGTGGTCCCGCTCAGTCCCGACCGATGAACAAGAACTCGCTGACGTCACGCCGCGCCGCCGCGGCATGGGTGCCGAAGCTGTATTTGTGGTCGATCGCGATGACCTCGACATGTGGCTTGACCTTGCCGAGCAGATCGACGATGCGATCGGGGCCGGGTAGCGCGTTCGACGAGTACGACAGCACGATCGCGCCGGCGTCGGTGAAATGGTCGAAGGTCCGCACCAACGCGTCGTCGATGGAGTGTTTGTAGGCGAACGGGGTGTACCGCTTGGGTAGCTTCTTGGTCTTGGTGTTCTCCATGATGGTCATGCCCTGCCAGTAGGCCGACAGCCCTTCGAGGAAGTGATAGCGCTTGATGTAGTCGTTGTCGTCGGACGGCGGGGCGTACGGCGGATCGAGGTACACCAGGTCCGGCGCACCCCCGAGTACTCCGGTGGCGTCGAGATCGAAAACGTCGCCGCACGAACTGTGATGCCGTGAGCCATTGCTGAACACGGTCGCGTTGTAGTCGGCCGCGGCCCGCAGCCGGAAGTGGTCGCGCAGCGACATCTGCAGATCACGGCGTCCGTCGGCATATCGGCTGGAATCGGTGAAGGTGAACACCCCGCGCGGTTGCTTGCGCGCCGCGGACAACACCAGCGCCGAGATCGCCAGATCCCGCCGATAACCCCGCAGCCGGTCGATGTGCGACCAAGCCGAATCCAGGAACGCGCGATCGGCCGCGTCGAAGTACAGCCCGTCGAAGGTCGAGGAGATGAAATCCCGGTCGTCGGCGGGCGGACCGCAGATCTCCTCGATGAGGTCGGCCTCGAGCCGCACCGACGAGTTGACCACGGTGGCGCGGGTGATGACGTGCGGGAAGTTGAGGAAATCGTTGGTGGCCACCGTGAATCCCTGCGCCTTGAGCAGGTAGGACACGACGCCCGACCCGGAGAACGCGTCAACGGCGGTGCTGCCGCCGATCTCGGCGAAGGTGCGCTCGAGATGCGGCAGCAGACGGTACTTGGAGCCCATGTACCGCAACCGCGGAAAGCGCTGCGCGGCGGCGACGATGTCGGTCGAGGCGACACGTCGAGACGATGCGGTGGGGGACTCGGCGCGACTCACAGCAGCAAGGATGTCACGGGCCCCCGACAGTGTGTCGCCAACACGGCGGTTGGCCGACACGGCGGTGAACATCTTGGCTGCGCCCGGACCCCCGCGGCCCGGCCGCACCCTAGACTGAGGTGCATGTCGTCGGTTTTCACGAAGATCATCAACGGAGAGCTACCCGGTCGGTTCGTCTGGCAGGACGGACAAGCCGTGGCGTTCCTGACCATCGAGCCGGTCACCCCCGGACACCTGCTGGTGGTACCCCGCAAAGAGGTCGATCACTGGGAGCAGATGGACACCGCCTCCTTCACCCACCTCACCGACGTCGCGCAGAAGGTCGGCCGCGCGGTCAAGGAGGCGTTCGACGCCCCGCGGATGGGACTGCTGATCGCCGGCCTCGAGGTGCCGCACGTGCACATCCACGTCTTCCCGGCGCTGAGCATGGAGACCTTCGACCTGACCAACGCCCGCAAGGACATCACCCCCGCCGAACTCGACGCCGATGCCGAGAAGATCCGGGACGCGCTGCGCGCGACGGGCTACAGCGAGTACGTGAACGACTGACGTCCATCAGTCGACCCCCGCGTCGATCAGTATGACGTTTCACCCGGATTCCGGAGGAACCGTCATACTGATCAATCGGCTCCGCCGGCGCAGGGTCTCGAGGCGCGGTGCCGCGCCCTCACACCGTCCGATGGATCAGCAGGGGCAGCACCGCGG
Source organism: Gordonia polyisoprenivorans NBRC 16320 = JCM 10675 (assembly GCF_000241325.1). Lineage (GTDB taxonomy): Bacteria > Actinomycetota > Actinomycetes > Mycobacteriales > Mycobacteriaceae > Gordonia > Gordonia polyisoprenivorans. The sequence continues at coordinate 10,703 of NZ_BAEI01000039.1, forward strand.
TCGCGCCCGCATCGCGTAAAGCGCTCGCGGCCAATGTGATCGGCCAACCCGACCGGGACTCGTCGACGACCAGCAGCACCGCCCGGCCCGCCACCCCGGCCGGCGGCTCGCCGAGCCGGGCCTGCCAGAACGCGGCCTCGGCGGCACCGGGAGCGTCCCGGGGTGGGCCGTCGCCCATCTGTACGGGCATCGCTACGCCGTCACGTTTGCCGACCGAGCACAGATGCGCGGCGAGATCGGCGGCCAGGGTGGTGCCGGTCAGACGCAGCGAACAGATGAGATCCGGCCGGATACCGGACTCGCGGCCCCACGCCGACAGTGTCGCCACCGCCGCATCACCGAGGTCGGCGAGCGCCTGCGCATCGTGATCGCGTGCGGCGGCAAGCAACTCCGACCACTCCGGTGCGTCGGCGTGCGCGAGTACCCGACCGGGTTCGGCCAGACGCGCGGCGGGAATCCGGCCGCGCCCGACCTCACCGCCAGGCCACATCTTGCGGGGCTCGAGGACCTGCGCGGCCCGCCGAAGCGAGACCGTCACCGAGCGCACCACCGCCGGGTCGACGGCGTCGTCGAGTGGCTCGGTGAGATGACCGCGACATACCGAACAACGGCCGCACGCCCCGGCATCCGGGTCGTCGAGCGACTCGGTGAGCAACTGCATCAGGCAGCGGCGTGAGGAGATGTAGTCGCGCATGATGTCGGCCTCGCGGCGGCGCACCGCGAGCACGCCGTCGTAGTGTGCGGCGTCGAAGGACCACGGCCGGCCGGTCGCCGACCAGCCGTCGGAGCCGCGTTCAGTGGCGCCGTCGACGGCGAGTTGCTTGAGCATCAACTCGATTCGGCCCCGCCGCACACCCGTCTGCGCCTCGAGTGCGACGACGCTCAGCGGCTCGTCGGCCTCGCCGAGCGCGTCGAGGACCACCTGCATGCGCTTGGGGTCGGGGATGGTCGCGGTGGCGAAATGCTCCCAGATCGCGTCGTCGGTGGCCGAGGCGAGCAGCATCACCACGGCTTCGTCGAGCGCACGCCCGGCGCGACCGACCTGCTGGTAATAGGAGACCGGTGAGGGCGGCGATCCCACGTGCACCACGAAACCGAGGTCGGGTTTGTCGTAACCCATGCCCAGCGCCGAGGTGGCCACGAGTGCCTTGACGTCGTTGCGCAGCAACGCATCCTCGAGCTGGTGGCGTCGATCGGCATCGAGCTGCCCGGTGTAGGCGGCGACCGGGAGGTCGTCACCATGGACCGCTCGGATCGCGCCGACAAGCCGGTCGGCGTCGGCGACGGTGAGGACGTAGACGATCCCCGACCCCGGCAACTCCGGGAGATGCTGCGCCACCCACGCGTACCGCTGGATGGGGGAGAGGCCGTCGATCACGTTCAGGTGCAGCGACTTTCGCGCCAGCGAACCGCGCAGCACCAGGGTCTGTGTACCGGCGCCGCCGCCTGCGCTCATCTGTGCCGCGACGTCGGCGGTGACCCGCTCGTTGGCGGTGGCCGTGGTCGCCAGCACCGGCGTGTCCGGGTTGAGCGTCCGCAGGACATCGGCGACGCGCCGATAGTCCGGCCGGAAATCGTGCCCCCAGTCCGAGATCGCATGTGCCTCGTCGATGACGAGCAGACCGAGCCGCCCGGCCATCGCGTCGAGCACGCGACGCCCGAACCCCGGATTGGCCAGCCGCTCCGGCGACACCAACAGCACATCGAGATCGTCGGCGCGCAATGACGCCTCGATCTGGTTCCACTCGGACACATTCGACGAGTTCAGCGTCGCTGCGCGCAGGCCGGCCCGCTCGGCCGCCGACACCTGATCGCGCATCAACGACAACAGCGGTGACACGATCAGCGTCGCGCCGTGCCGACGCTGCCGCAGAATGGCCGTCGCCGCCCAGTACACCGCGGACTTGCCCCATCCGGTGGCCTGCACGACCAGCACCCGCGCGGCCGCAACCGTGGTCAGCCCCGCGATCGCCTCGAGCTGATCATCGCGCAGCGCGGCACCCGGCCCGGCGAGGCTGGTGATGACCGCTTGCGCGGCCGCGAGATCCGGTGAGTTCAGCGTCTGGGTGCCCGACATGCGCCCAATCTATCGTCCTGCGCCGACAACGCCCTGACCTGCGCAGATCCGGCATCGCGGGCGCGGTGCGCAGGGGGTGTCAGCTCACAGGTAACTGGCAGGTCGAGCGCAGAGTGGGGTCAGCCGGGGCCGCGAAGCTTATGGGCATGACGACAGAAGCGATCCCGCAGGCCGCCGCCCCGATCATGGTGGTCGCCGACAGCTCCGCCGCTGCCCCCGTCCTCGACATCGTCGTTCCCGTGTACAACGAGGAGAACGACATCGCCCGATGCCTGCAGCGACTGCACGAACATCTCCGTACCAACGTGCCGTTCTCGGCGCGAATCACCGTCGCCGACAACGCGAGCACCGACTCCACGGTCGCCATCGCCGCGGGCATCGCCGACGAGCTCGACGGCATCCGCGTCGCCCATCTCGATGAGAAGGGACGCGGCCGCGCGCTCAAGGCCGTGTGGTCCCGCAGCGACGCCCAGATCGTCGCCTACTGCGACGTCGATCTGTCCACCGATCTCAACGCGCTGATGCCGCTGATCGCCCCGCTGATCTCGGGCCACTCCGACGTCGCGATCGGCACGCGGTTGTCGAAGGATTCGCGGGTGGTGCGTGGGCCGAAGCGCGAGTTCATCTCCCGCTCGTACAACCTGATCCTGCGAACCACGATGCGCGCCAAGTTCTCCGACGCCCAGTGCGGTTTCAAGGCGATGCGCACCGACATCGGCCGTCAGGTGCTGCCCTACATCGAGGACACCGGGTGGTTCTTCGACACAGAGCTTCTCGTCATCGCCGAACGCATCGGGTTGCGGATCGCCGAGGTACCGGTCGATTGGGTCGACGACCCCAACAGCACCGTCGACATCGTTTCCACCGCCGTCGAGGACCTCAAGGGCTGCGCACGGGTCGGTTACGCGCTCACCTCCGGCAAGCTGCCGATCGCCGACCTGCGCACCACGGTCGGCCGCGAACGTGCGCCCGGCCCGGCGATCGCGGGTGTGCCGCACGGCATGGTCGGCCAACTCGTGCGGTTCTGCGTCGTCGGCGTCATCTGCACGATCGCCTACGCCGTCCTCTACCTGCTGTTGCACTCCTTCCTGGGTGCGCAGGTGTCCAACTTCGTGGCGCTGGCGGTCACCGCTGTCCTCAACACCGCGGCCAACCGGCGTTTCAGCTTCGGTGTGCAGGGGCGCGAGGATGCGGTCAAGCATCAGTTCTTCGGTTTCGGGGTGTTCCTGTTCGGGTGGGCGGTGACCGCGCTGTCGCTGTTCGGTCTCGATCACTTCGCCCCCGGCGCGGGCAAGCACGTCGAGTTGCTGGTGCTCGTGATCGCCAACCTGGTGGCCACCGCCACCCGATTCGTCGGACTACGGTGGGTGTTCCGCTCGCATCTGCAGCGTCGCCCGGCCGCCGGGTCCGCGCAGCCCTGACTCCGGCGAGCAACCGACAGATCCGCGCATCACAACTCCCCCGCGCAGCGGGCCGGTGAAAGAGACCATGAGCGAACGCGACAAATCCTCGATCCCCGAGAATTCGCCCCCGACCAGTACCACCTCCCCTGTTGCGGCCCCGGATGAGAACTCCCGGGGCCGTAGCCCTGTCTCGGTACCCGCCGATCCGCCGGCGGTGTGGAAATGGTCGACGCTGGCCGCACTGATCGTGGTGACCGCGATCATCGACCTCTGGCACCTGTCGCTCAACGGGTGGGCCAACTCCTTCTACTCGGCGGCCATCCAGGCCGGCTCGCAATCGTGGAAGGCGTGGTTCTTCGGTTCGTCGGACATGGCGAACTCCATCACCGTCGACAAACCTCCTGCCTCGCTGTGGATTCCGGCGATCTCGGTCCGTATCTTCGGGCTCAATTCGTGGGCGATCCTGGTGCCCAACGCGTTGATGGGTGTGGCGTCGGTGGCGCTGCTGTACTGGATCACCCGCCGCTACCTCGGGCACTGGGCGGGCATCCTCGCCGGCGGCGTGCTGGCGTTGACGCCGGTCGCGGCGATGATGTTTCGCTTCAACAATCCCGAGGCGCTGCTCATCCTGCTGATGATCGCCGCGGTCTGGGCGTGTCTGCGGGCGGTCGAGGATGGTCGGCTGCGGTGGATGATCCTGGTCGGTGTCTTCGTCGGATTCGGCTTCCTCACCAAGCAACTCCAGGTCATGCTGATCGTGCCGCCGCTGGCCCTGACCTACCTCGCATTCGGGCCCCACGGGTGGGTCAAACGTGTCGGGCATCTGGTGGCTGCGCTGGCCGCACTCGTCGTCAGCGCGGGCTGGTGGATTCTCACCGTCGAGCTGTGGCCGGCGTCGTCGCGGCCCTGGATCGGCGGTTCGCAGAACAACTCGATCCTCGAACTCACGTTGGGCTACAACGGTTTCGGCAGGCTCTCCGGCGACGAGACCGGCAGCGTCATGCCCGGCGGCGGACGCGGATACGACCGCGGCGCCTTCGGCGGCATGGGCTTTCCCGGCGACTTCGGCGGACCCGGTGGCCCCGGCGGTCGCGGCGGCATGTGGGGCGAAACCGGGATCTGGCGGATGTTCCAGCCCGCCCAGGGCGGCCAGATCGCCTGGCTCATCCCGAGCGCGCTGATCCTGGGTGTCGGTGCGCTGGTGATCCTCGGCCGCTACCGCAGCGCCGCGCGCACCGACCCGCGTCGCGCCTACCTCTCGGTGTGGGGGCTGTGGCTGGTCATCACGATGGCGGTCTTCAGCTTCATGGCCGGCATCTTCCACAGCTACTACACCGCAGCGCTCGCACCCGCGGTGGCGGCGGTTCTCGCCGGCGGCGCCGCCGTGGCCTGGCGGGTGCGCGAACGGCTGTGGGTGCGCATCCTGCTCGCCGTCGCGGTGTGGTTCGGCGCGATCTGGGCGTTCGTGTTGCTCGGGCGCTCACCGGATTTCGTGCCGTGGCTGCGCTGGATCGTCTTGTTCGTGGGAGTGGTCGGCGGTGCGGTGATGCTCCTCGCGCATCGTGTCTACCTCTCGTCGCTGGCCCTGGTGTTAGCGCTCGTCGCGGGCCTGGCCGGTCCGCTGGCGTACACGATCGACACCATCACCACCGCCAAGCAGGGCTCGATCATCAGCGCGGGACCGCGCGTCGAGGGCGACGGACCCGGTGGATTCGGCGGTCCCGGACGCGGCAACCGGCGCCCGCAGATGCCCGGCGGTATGGGTCAGATGCCCGGAATGGGCCAGGGTCAGATGCCCGGCGGTATGGGACGGTTCCCCGGCATGGGTCAGATGCCCGGCGGATTCGGCGGGCGCACCGGCGCCTACGGCGGTATGGGTGGCATGGGCGGTCCGGCCGGCGGGTTGCTGATGGGCTCGACGCCCAGCGCCGAGATGGTTGCGACGCTGCGCAGCAACGCCGACGACTTCACCTGGGTCGCGGCGGCCATCGGGTCCAACACGGCGTCGGGATATCAACTCGAATCGGGCTACTCGGTGATGCCGATCGGCGGCTTCAACGGCACCGACCCGTCGCCGACACTCGCGCAGTTCCAGAAGCTGGTGGAGCAGAAGGAGATCCACTACTTCATCGGTGGCGGCATGATGATGGGTGGGCGGTCGGATGGCCCGTCGGCACAGATCACCGAGTGGGTGGAGAGTCATTTCACCAAGTTGACGATCGACAATGTCACCTTGTATGACCTGACGTCACCGACCTGATCCGTTAGGGTGCCCTGGTGACTTCACGGATCGGGCATCGGCTCGCACGGATGACCGGCCGCGATCCGCACCAACCGGGGCGGGCCGCGACCAGTCTGGAACTGTTCTACGACCTCGTCTTCGTGGTGGTGTTCTCCGTCGCGGGCACCCAGATGGCGCACTACCTCGCCGAGGGCCATTACCGGACAGCGGTGTTCGGCTACGTGCTGTGTACCTTCGCCGCGATCTGGGCGTGGATCAACTTCAGTTGGTTCGCCTAGGCCTTCGACACCGACGACTGGTTCTTCCGCGGTGTCGTGCTCATCCAGATGATCGGTGTCGCGATCCTGGCGTTGGGTGTGGCGCCGGTGTTCAGCTCGATCGAACATCACGAACACGTCGACATCCGGGTCGTCGTCATCGGCTACGTGGTGATGCGCGTCGGTTTGCTCACGCAGTGGATCCGTGCGGGTCTGCAGAGCGCGGAGTATCGCCGCACCTGCTTCACCTACGCCGCGGCGGTCTTCATCGCGCAGGTGGCCTGGGTGATCGTCGCGATCGTCGACCTCGCCCTATGGCCCACCATCATCGCGATCGCCTTCTGCGCGTTCATCGAACTCCTGGGTCCGATCGTCGCCGAGAACTTCGTCAAACCCACACCCTGGCATCCGCACCACATCGCCGAGCGGTACTCGCTGCTGACGATCATCACCCTCGGCGAGGGTGTGGTCGCCACCGTCGCGGTGATGCAGGCGGCCGTCGAAGCGCAGGGGTGGTCGGTGCAGACCGCGGTCTTCGGGGTCGCGGCGATCGTCGTCACCTTCGCGATGTGGTGGATCTACTTCGTCATCCCCGTCGGCGACCGATTGCACGCGCGCCCCGACAAGTGCTTCCCCTGGGGCTACGGGCACATCATCATCTTCATGGCGGCCGCGGCCACCGGCGCGGGTCTGGAGGTCGCCGCGCTGTGGACCGAACACGAGGCCGCGATCGGCCCGGGGGTGGTCGTCGCGACCGTTGCGGTGCCGCTCGGCATCTACTGCCTGAGCATGCTGGCCATGTACGACTACCTGTTGCCGTTCGATCCGGTGACCCTTCTGTGCGGGGCGGGCACCATCGCGTTCCTGGTCGGCGGGGTCTGGGCCGCCGACGCGGGGTTGTCCCTGTCGGCGGCGGTGGTGCTGGTGGCGTGTGCGCCGCTGTTCATCGTGGTGGTCGACGAGATCTTCGGGACGACGCGACGCGCCAACACCCTCGGTGTGCCCGAGGACGCGCCCACCCGGCATCCGGACTGCCCGATCGATCTCACCGAGCGGTGACGGCCGGTGGCCGAGAATCCCGCGCGGACCGGCCGGGTCCCGACGAATTAGAGTCATGCACGTGCGCGTACTCGTGATCGGCTCGGGCGGCCGCGAACATGCCCTGCTCCTCGGTCTCGCCGACGACCCGTCGGTCACCGAACTCCATGTCGCGCCCGGCAATGCCGGCACCGCGGCGATCGCCACCAACCACGGCGTCGACGTCGCCTCGGCCGACGAGGTGGTCGCCCTGGCGCGGACCGTCGCCGCCGACCTCGTCGTCATCGGCCCGGAGGTGCCGCTGGTGCTCGGCGTCGCGGACGCCTTGCGCGCGGCCGGTTTTGCCACGTTCGGCCCCAGCGCCGACGCCGCCCGGATCGAGGGGTCCAAGGCGTTCGCCAAGGACGTGATGGCTGCGGCCGGGGTGCGCACTGCCCACGCCGAGGTCGTCGACAACCCGGCGAATCTCGACGCCGCACTCGATCGCTTCGGGCCGACCTGGGTGGTCAAGGACGACGGACTGGCCGCCGGCAAGGGCGTCGTGGTGACCACCGACCGGGCCGCGGCGCGTGATCACGCCGCCGAATGCCTGGAGAGCGGTCACCCGGTGCTGCTGGAGAGCTTCCTGGACGGCCCCGAGGTTTCGCTGTTCTGCCTGGTCGACGGGGAGACCGTGGTACCACTGATCCCCGCCCAGGACCACAAGCGCGTCGGCGACGGCGACGCCGGCCCCAACACCGGTGGCATGGGCGCCTATACGCCGTTGCCCTGGTTGCCCGAAGAGGTCACCGCGCGGATCGTCACCGAGGTCGTCGAGCCCGTCGCCGCCGAGATGGTGCGGCGGGGTTGCCCGTTCAGCGGGCTGCTGTATGCGGGGCTCGCGATCGGCGAGCAGGGGCCTGCGGTGGTCGAATTCAACTGCCGCTTCGGTGACCCGGAGACCCAGGCCGTGCTCGCCCTGCTGAAATCCCCTCTGGGACAAGCGCTCAACGCGACAGCGACCGGCACTCTGGCCGACCTGCCGCCGCTCGAATGGGCCGACGGTGCCGCCGTGGTGGTGGTGATCGCCGCCGAGAACTATCCGGCGAGCCCGCGAACCGGTGACGTGATCACCGGCGCCGAGGGACCCGGTGTGCTGCACGCGGGTACCAAACGCGACGCGGAGGGCAACATCGTCTCCGCGGGTGGACGAGTCCTCGGAATCGTCGGCGTGGGCGAGGATCTCGCGGCGGCACGCGCGCAGGCCTACGAGCGGGTCGCCGGTGTCAAACTCCCCGGCTCGCATCATCGCACCGACATCGGCCTGGCCGCACTGGAGGGCCGGATCTCCCTGTAGCCCGTCTCCCTGTCACCCCGTCCTCCGGTAGCTGTTGTCCGCCAATGGTTTTTGAGGGGTCACGCCTGCAGGCTGCGGCCGAGGAACTCGATCTGCTCGGGTAGGACGCCGCGCCAGTAGCGGTTGTCGTGGCCACCGGGACCGCTGGTGAACGCGGCGGGCGGATGCAATCCGGCCGCCCACTGACGCGTGTAGGTGAAGAACTGATCGCTGGAGCCGACCGCGATCATCAGCGGGATCCGACGGAACGCGTCCTGCTGGCCGAACAGTGAATTCTGTTGGTAATCGGCATAATCGTCGAAGGCGCGCGGCGGGAAGGTGCGTGGATCGGCCCACAGTGCCGGTGAGCTGACAGCGATCGCCGCGACCCGAGGGGCGCCCAGGTTCGCACCGATCCGCAGCGCCCCGTAGCCGCCCATCGACCAGCCGTAGAGGCCGATGCGATCGGTGGACACGTCGAGATCCGGGTGGGCGGACAGCATCGGGATGAACTCATCGATGACCATGGCCGCGCCGTCGGTGCCGTCGGCGCGGCGATGCCAGTAGTTGCGCGCCCCGTCGACCGCCGCGATGGCGAACGGTGCGTTGCCGGCGTCGACGTGGGTCTGCAGTGCGGTGTGCATCGCCAGTGGCGGGGTGAAGATCGTCGTCTCGCCGGTGCGCAACGCGTGCAGCACCACGACCACCGGCAGCGTTCCGCTCACGCCCGCCGGACGTGCCACCGCCCAACCGGTGTCGCGGCCGAGCATGTGTGACGAGGTGAAGCTGCCGGTGACCAGGGCCGGACCGTCGCCGACCGACGGCGACGACGGGATCGTCGAGGATGGCGACGGCAACAGATCGTCCGCCGGTGGGAGTGCGGCGCGGTTGTTCTCCAGCGCCACGGTGTCGTCGGCGCACGCCGCGAGCCCGAGGGCGAGTGCGCCGAGTCCGCCGCCGAGCACGCCACGCCGGGACAGTCGCTTCGGGGTGGATCGGTCACGGCTCATCGCCGACAACGATAGTGGGGGGACGGGACCCGCTCAGCGCCGGCGGCGCAGCAGTCCCCGGCGCGGCGCGTCGGGATGACCGGGGCACCATTGCGCCGCGGGCACCGAAGCCTTCACCTGCGCGACATGGCGGCCGCATCCCGACCAGGTGGTCTTGCCGCAGTCGCGGCATCGGACGGCGTGACACATCAGGCGACCTCCGCCAGATCGGGTGGTCCGGACCGCGGGCGCTCGACCTGCGCAAACGCCTCCGTTCCGGCGAGGGTGGTCAGTGCGTCGAACAGCCGGTCGGCCTCGTCGCGGCCGGGAATCCCGGTGAGCACCGGACCGAAGTAGGCGCGTCCGTCGAAGACGGTGATCGGACTGCCGCCGGTGCCGCCGAGCGCCTCCTGACTGACCCGGTGAGCGCGGCGCACCACATCGTCCAAGGAGGAATCATCCATCGCGGCAACGAGATCGGCGGGCAGTGCGCACTCCTGGAGTGCCTCGCCCACCAGGCTCGCCGACAGTGCGCGTCCCTCGCTGTGGAGTCGACGGCCGAGCGCGAAGTACAAGTCGCGCATCGCCTCGTCTCCGGCGGCGGCCAGAAGCCGGCCCGTCCGGCGCGAGACGGTCATCCGCTCGGCGTGGGCGCCGCCGACCTCGCGGTCCTCGTTGAGGACAGCCAGACTCATCGGACGCCAGATGGCGGGTACGCCCCGACGCTCGGCCACGCCGGCCAACCACCGGGATGCGGCCCAGGCGAACGGGCATGCCGGATCGACGTAGATCTCGACGACACCGACACCGACACCGGGATCGGTTGTGGGCGAGGAGGTCACGAGCGCACCGTGGTACTCAGCGCGTCGATGGCCGCGCGCAGTTTCGTGGTGGCGGTCGCGGCGACGTCGGGGAGCCCGGGGGCGTCCGCGACGGCGACCATCAGGTCGGGATTCATCGCCTCGACGATGATCGAACCCGCGCGCGAGGTGTCCTCGCGGACCACCACATTGCACGGCAGCAGCAGACCGATCTGCCGGTCGACGCCGAGTGCGGCGTGGGCGAGCGGCGGATTGCAGGCGCCGAGAATCAGGTAACGTTCCATGTCCTCGCCGAGTTTGGCCTTCAGTGTCGCGGTCACGTCGATCTCGGTGAGCACGCCGAATCCTTGTTCCGACAGTGCTTCTCGGGTGCGCGTCACCGCCTCGTCGAAGCTCGTGTCGGGCAGTGTGGTGGCGATGGCCAGATCCATCGGGATTCCTTTCTCTCGTTCTCGTGACTCGTGTGACCCGACTCGTGGTCAGGCGAGTGCGAGGAACAGCTTTTCCAGTTGATCGGTGGTCATGGGTTCGCCGGTGGGTTCGTCGCCGGCGATGCATTCACGCAGACCGGTGGCGACGATCTTGAAACCCGCCCGGTCGAGTGCCTTGGACACCGCGGCCAGCTGTGTGACCACGTCCTTGCAGTCGCGACCCTGCTCGATCATCGCGATGACACCGGCGAGTTGGCCGTGCGCCCGGCGGAGTCGGTTGAGTACGACCGCGATTGCTTCTTCGTCGCCGACCATGTGGGTTCCCTTCGCTGTGGATGTGCCGACACCCATGATACCCCTCGGGGTATACCTCGGAGGAGGTGTCAATGGCCGAACGAGATCGTCGGCAGCAGCCGATCGAGCCATCGGGGCGTCCACCAGGCCCCATGACCGGTGATCCGCAGGAGCACCGGAAGCAGCACGAGGCGGATCAGTGTGGCATCGAGCAGGACCGCGACGCCCAGGATGATGCCCATCTCCTTGGGTGGGAGTGGTTGGGCCAGTGCGAAGGTGAAGAACACCGCCACCATCACCGCGGCGGCCGCGAAGATGATGCGACCGGAGTAGGCGAGTCCGTCGACCTGCGCGGTCCGCGGATCACCCGTGCGCTCGTAGTGCTCCTTGGCGGTCGCCAAAAGGAAGACGGTGTAGTCCATCGCGATCGCGAAGATCATCGCGAAGAAGAACACCGGACCCCAGCCGTCGAGGAAGCCCTGCGGGGTGAAGCCGAGCAGACCCGAACCGTGCCCGTCCTGGAAGATCAGCGTGGCGACACCGAAGGCCGCGCCCGTCGACAGCAAGCTGACCAGGGTTCCCAGCAACGCGATCACCGGGGCTCGCAATGCGACCAGCAGAAGCAGGAAGCCCAGTGACAGGATGACGGCAACGATCACCGGGAACCACGTGTTCAGCGCGTCCTGTAGATCGAGGTTCTCCGCCGCGACGCCACCGACGAGGGCGCCCGCAGGAACCCGGTCACGCAGATCGGTGAGTATGCCGGCCATTTCCGGCGCGGACGGATCGACCGACGGAATCGCTTGCAGCATCGAATATCCCGAGTTGTCCGGTGCGGCCTGGGCCGGCGTGACCATGGCGATACCGGGCGTCTGTGCGGCTGCGGTGGCCGTTGCCGGAGCGTCCGGGGTGGCAACGATGATCTGCAGTGCACCGGGGGCGCCGGGACCCATGTTGTCGGCGACGATCTGATAGCCCTGGCGGACCGGCGCGTCGTCGGGAACGACGGTGATCGACGGCATTGCGACCTTCAATCCCAGCACCGGCAGCGCCAACAGGATCAGGATGGCGAGCGAGACGACGGCGAACGGCCACGGGTGACGATGCAGCAGCTCTCCCCAGCGCCCGAAACGGTGCGACCGGTGCTCCTGCTTCTTCGCCCACGGCAGCGAGCCGGCATTGACCTTGCTGCCCAGGGCCGACAACACTGACGGCAGCAGGGTCATGGTGGCCGCGAGGACGAAGACGACGGCGAGCATGATCCCGACGGCCATCGTGCGCACCGCGGGTGCCGGGACCATCAGCACCGCGGACAAACTTACCAGCACCGTCAGACCCGAGAGCAGCACTGCCTTGCCCGCGGTCTCCATGGTCTCGGCAACCGCTTGTTCGGGTGTCTCGCGTAGCGCGATCGCCGCGCGAAAGCGCGACACCATGAACAGTGCATAGTCGATACCGAGCGCCAGGGCGAACATCATCGCGAAGTTCATGGCCCACACCGAGATCGGGGTGAGCGTGTTCAGCAGCACCAGGCCACCGGCCGAGGCGACGAGTCCGGCGATGGTCAACAGCAGGGGAAGCCCCGCGGCCATGAGCGAACCGAACGCGATCACCATGATCGCCAGCGTGATCGGCCAGGAGAACATCTCGGCCTTGATCATCGCCTCGTGATTGGCCTTGTTGAAGTCGCTCCACAGCGCCGAGGCCCCCGTCGGATACACCTGGATCCCGTTGCCCGACAGTCCGGTCAGTGCGGCCTTGTGATCATCGACCGCCTTGACCATCGCGTCGGTGTCGGCAGCGGCGCCGATGATGACGATCGCGGTGTGGCCGTCGCGGCTGACGGTCATTCCCGGTGTCGGGGCGATGACCGGACCGAACCGCGGGTCGCTGCGCGCGATCCCGGTGATCTCGGCGATCACGTGCCCGACCGCCGGGTCGGTGACCTGGTGGTCGTCGGAGTGGATCACCACCTGGACCGCAGCCGACGAGTTGCCGCCGAAGTGTTGTTGTGCGAGCTCGCGGACCTGCACCGACTCCGATCCGTTGGCCTGCCATCCGGCGCCGGCCAGGGAACCGAACGCACTCGGCGCCGCCGTACCGAGGCCGATGACGAGCAGGAACCAGATGCCGAACACCCACCGGCGGTGCGTCGCGGTCCAGACCCCGAGGTGTCCCATCGGGCCGGGCCGGGTGTCGTCTGCCGCCGCGGGTGCAGGGTCGTCGGCAACGGTGGTGGAGTGGTCGGTCGAGTCCACGGAGAATTCTCCCTCGCATCGTCAGATACCCCTGGGGGTATTGGTCGGTGACGACGAATATACCCAGGGGGGTATCGAACCGCAAGGGGTGGGTCAGGCGGGCAGGGCGCGCTCCAGCGGGCGGCCGTTCACGTCGAAGGACAACGCCAGGCTCGATCTCTGGTCGGTGAGGACGCACTGCGAGATGTCGGAAGCCGCACCGGCCGGGGTCGCGATCTCGTTGGGGCGCTGCCACATCACGTGCCAACCGAGCCGGACCGCCAAGCCGTGCAGGGCCACGCGATGATCGCCGACGGCCACCTCGCCGAGAAGTGTGGGCAGCGTCGCGACGAGGTCGGAGAAGGTCGGTTCGGCAAGTGGCAGGCCGGTCACCTGGACGATCTCGAACCCGCCGTCGGCGTCGTCGATGCGCACGACCGGTCCCGCGCCGCTCAGTTGGGCGGCAACGGCACCGAGGGTCGCGGCGATCAGATCCGCGCGCTCCGAATCCGGGCCGCCGGTGCCGGGCACGCTCAGTTCCGGGGAGATCAGTGCGGCAACGCCGAGGCGTTCGCCCGCGCGGCGCAGCTCGGCCAGACGGAGATCGGTCGGCAGGTCGGGGGAGGTGCCGGCCCAGGCCCACCGGATCACCCAGCCCGACGCTCCGGCACGGCGTACCGAGGCCACCGGTGATCGGTGGGCGCAGATCCGCCGGCGCGGCTCGGTGGTTGCGGCGAAGACCACCGTGGTGCCCTCGACGGCAGATGTGTAGCTGCCGAGGTGCTGGGTGAGGTAGGTATCCAGCGCGACGCGGCGCAGTCCGGCATACCAGGCGCCGCAATTGGCGACAGCGCGCAAACCGTCGAGATCCATGCGGGTCACGCTAGTGCCGGAATCGGCACTGTTGCCCCATCTGTCAGGTGATCGAACGACCGGTCCTTCGCGGTGGCTGATCCGCCGAAAAAGGGGTGGTGACCCAGGTCACCCTGGCAGCATGGTCGCCATGACATCGGCCGCCACCCCGAAGGGAACGAGGCGGCGGACTCGACTCATCGAGGCCGCCGGTGCGCTCCTGCTCGAAGGGGGTTTCGACGCCGTCCGGCATCGTGCGGTCGCCGACCGGGCCAACCTGCCACTGGCCTCGACGACCTACTACTTCGCCTCGCTGGAAGACCTGATGGCCGAGGCCGCCATGTATGTCACCCGTAGTGCCGACGAGGCGATCGCGGCCCGAGGAGCGGCGTTGACCCGGCGTCGGCGCGGTGTCGGGGCGACCGCGGAAGCGCTGTCGGAGGTCTTCATCGGGGCGCAGACCCCCATCGAGGATCTCGCCGCACGCTACGAACTGATCGCGCTCGCGCCCCGGTATCCGCTACTGCGCGACGTCGTCGAGGAGCGCAGGCACCACGTCTCGGCGATGCACGCAGAGGTTCTCGAGAAATCCGGCCGTCGCTCCGACCCGCATCACGTCGGTTGGTTGATCGCGGTCGAGGACGGTGCCGTCGTGGGCACCCTGGGCTGTGCCGAGACCTCGCCGTTCGAAGCCGCACGCGCGGCGCTGAACGGTGTAGTCGACATCCTGGCACCGCAAATGTGAAGACCTGCAACCGAAATCAGGGGTCGGGGAGAGAAAGGTGAGTCATGGGGGAGCGTAAGGGTGCGATACGCCGGTGGGCTGCATCGCTGGTGGCGGGTACGGCGGTGGTCGCCGGGGTACTGGCGGGGACCGGGTCGGCGTCGGCGGCACCGACCGGGCCGGTCGACGCGGGTGTGCCGTTCTCCTCGGTGGTCTACGGCACCGGCTGCACGTACAACCTGACGGTGCCGGTCAACTCCGTGGGCATGGTCTCCTTCTACGAGCAGCGCCAGGGATTCGCCCCGATCTTCATCGGCAGAGCGCCCGCGTATCAACTGATCGCGACGGTCAACTGGACGCCGCGCCGACTCGGCGACCGGATGCTCTATGCGGTGCAGAACGGCGTCACGTCGCCGATCACCATCGCCCGGGTGCACCAGGGGTACGGCTCCGGGGGCCTGTGCTTCGCCCTGTAAAGACGCCGGCGGCCCGCAAACTACACTGTTGACGTGTCGAAACCTGTCATCAGCAACGTCCTCGCGAGCCGCTATGCGTCGACCGATCTGGTCGAGATCTGGTCGGCGACCAACAAGATCGCCGCCGAACGCGGACTCTGGATCGCGGTCCTGCGGGCCCAGCGCGACCTCGGGATCGACGTGCCCGACAACGCCATCGACGACTACGAACGGGTCGTCGACGACATCGACCTCGGGTCCATCGCCGAGCGTGAACGCATCACCCGCCACGACGTCAAGGCGCGGATCGAGGAGTTCAACGCGCTCGCCGGTCACGAGCAGATCCACAAGGGGATGACCAGCCGCGACCTTACCGAGAACGTCGAGCAGCTGCAGATCCTGCAGTCGCTGCGGCACGTCCACGCCCATGGTGTCGCCGTGCTCGCGCGGCTCGTCGAACGGGCCGCCCAGTATTCGTCGCTGGTGATGGCCGGACGCAGCCACAACGTGGCCGCGCAGGCGACGACGCTGGGCAAGCGATTCGCGTCGGCCGCCGACGAGTTGATGATCGCGCTGACCCGACTCACCGAACTCATCGACCGCTATCCGCTGCGCGGCATCAAGGGGCCGATGGGTACCAGCCAGGACATGCTCGACCTGCTCGGCGGCGACGCCGGCAAACTCGCCGACCTCGAGTCGCGGGTCGCCGGGCATCTCGGGTTCTCGCGATCGTTCACCTCCGTCGGGCAGATCTACCCGCGCTCCCTCGACCACGACGTCGTCTCCGCACTCGTCCAGGTGGCCGCGGCACCGTCGTCGCTGGCCCACACGATCCGGCTGATGGCCGGACACGAGCTGGTCACCGAAGGTTTCCAGCCCGGCCAGGTCGGGTCGTCGGCGATGCCGCACAAGATGAACACCCGCTCCTGCGAGCGGGTCAACGGCCTGGCTGTGGTGCTGCGCGGCTACGCGTCGATGACCGCCGAACTCGCCGGCGCGCAGTGGAACGAGGGCGACGTCTTCTGCTCGGTGGTGCGTCGCGTGGCGCTGCCCGACGCCTTCTTCGCCATCGACGGCCTGATGGAGACGTTCTTGACCGTACTCGCCGAATTCGGTGCCTATCCGGCCGTCATCGCCAACGAACTCGACCGCTACCTGCCGTTCCTGGCCACCACCAAGGTGTTGATGGCGTCGGTGCGCGCGGGCGTGGGGCGTGAGACCGCGCACGAGGCGATCAAGGAGAACGCCGTCGCCGTGGCACTGGCCATGCGCGAGGAAGGGCGCGAACCCGATCTGCTCGACCGGCTCGCCGCCGACGACCGCATCCCGCTCGACCGGGTCGCGCTCGACGCATTGCTCGACGACAAGGAGGCCTTCGTCGGCGCGGCCGGTCGCCAGGTCGCCGACGTCATCGCCGCCGCCGAGAAGATCATCGCCGAGAACCCGCAGGCAGCGGCCTACATCCCGGCGCCGATTCTGTAACGAGGACACTGCCTGTCCGCAGTGTGGGGAACCATGTCGGCATGAGTATCGACTTCCAGGTGACCTTCGACTGTGCGGACCCGGCAGCGCTGTCCGCGTTCTGGGCCGAGGTCCTCGGCTATCGGCTCGCGCCCCCGCCGCCGGGCTTCGACACGTGGGACGATGCGCTCTCGGCGATGGGCATCGCCGAGGATCGGCGCAACGACGCCTCGGCGCTGGTCGATCCGGCAGGCGCGGGGCCGCGCGTCTTCTTCCAGAAGGTGCCCGAGGGCAAGACCGTCAAGAACCGCGTCCACCTCTGTGTTCGGGCGGCCCCCGGCTTGTCGGGCGGCGAGCGGATGGCGGCGCTGGAGCGCCGTGGTGCCGAACTGATCGACCTGGGCGCCCGGCGGCTCGCCCGGCACGAACCGGCGCCTCCGCTGGCGGGCGGTCACCTCGTGATGGCCGATCCGGAGGGCAACGAGTTCTGTCTCGACTGACTCGTCGGTCCGGGCGAGCAGCCCGTGGCTAGCCCGCGTCGGGATCGGCGGGCGTGCGGTCGGCGTGCCCCAACGACCAGTCGGGCAGCACCGAATCACGGACGCGGCGTTTGAGTTCGGCGGCGTCGGGAAAACCGCCGTCGCGCTTGCGTTCCCAGATCTGCTCGCCGTCGGCCTCGATGACGAAGACGCCGCCGGTGCCCGGGCGCAGGATGACCGAGCCGAGGTCGGTGCCGAAGGTCGACAGCAGTTCCGCCGCCATCCAGTTGGCCCGCAACAACCAATTGCATTGCGTGCAGTAGGTGATGGTGATCTGCGGTGCGCCCATGACGACCCAGACTGCCAGATCACCCCGAGCCGGATCCCCCCGAGCTGCGGGGCCACCCAGACTGCCGGCCACCCAGACTGCCCCTACCGACCTGCGCACACTATGGTCGAGGGCATGCGTCCGGCTCTCGACTCGTACACCTTTCTCGCCTCCGGCAAGGTCCGCGAGATCTATCAGATCGACGACGACACCCTGCTGATGGTGGCCAGCGATCGCATCTCGGCCTACGACCACATCCTGAGCCCGGCGATACCGGACAAGGGTGCCATCCTGACCGCCATGAGCTTCTACTGGTTCGATGCGCTCGGCGTGCCGAATCACCTGGCGGGCGGACCGACCGACGAGCGCATCCCCGACGGGTGTGTGGGCCGCTCGATGGTGGTGCGCAAGCTGCCGATGGTGCCGGTGGAATGTGTGGCCCGCGGCTACCTCACCGGCTCCGGGCTGATCGACTATCGAGCCACCGGCGCGGTGTGCGGGGTGGCATTGCCCGACGGCCTCGAGGAGGCCGACAAGCTGCCGGAACCGATCTTCACCCCGGCCACCAAGGCCGAACAGGGCGACCACGACGAGAACATCAGCTTCGAGGCCGTCGCCGCGCAGGTCGGGGCCGAGTTGGCCGACGATCTTCGCCGCACGACCCTCGACATCTACCGGCGCGGCGCCGAACTCGCCGCACAACGCGGAATCATCCTGGCCGACACCAAGTTCGAGTTCGGACGCGAGACCGACGGGTCACTGGTCCTCGCCGACGAGGTGCTCACCCCGGACTCCTCGCGGTACTGGGAGGCCGCCGGCTACACCCCGGGACAGGTGCAGCCGAGCTTCGACAAGCAGATCGTCCGCAACTGGCTGACCTCACCGGAGTCCGGCTGGGATCGCGCCTCCGATGCGACCCCACCCGCCCTTCCCGCCGACGTGGTGACACGCACCCGGCAACGATACATCGAGGCCTACGAATGGATTTCGCAGAAGTCCTTCGCCGACTGGCCGCAAGGATAGGAGTCACGTGACCGACGCAGCAGCAGCCGACACCGACGCCGCAGGCAACACCGACGCAGCGGCCGCCACCATCGCCGCGCCGGTGGCGAAGAAGGTTCCCCTCGAGCGAACCCACCACGGCGACACCGTCATCGACAACTACGAGTGGTTGCGCGACAAGGACGACCCCGAGGTGATCGCCTACCTCGAGGCGCAGAACGCCTACACCGAGGCCCATACCGCCGCGCTGGCGGATCTGCGGGCGACGATCTTCGACGAGATCCGTTCGCGCACCAAGGAAACCGACATGTCGGTGCCGTCGCGGCGCGGTGAGTACTGGTACTACGCGCGCACCCTTGAGGGCAAACAGTATGCGATGCAATGCCGTTGCCCCATCGTCGATCCCGACGACTGGACACCGCCGACGGTGTCCGAGGATGCGCCGCTGCCGGGCGAGGAGGTGCTCTTTGACGCCAACGACGAGGCCGAGGGTCACGACTTCTTCAGCGTCGGTGCGCTCACGGTCAGTCACGACGGCAACTGGCTGGCCTACAGCACCGACGTGGTCGGCGACGAACGATACACGTTGCGGTTCAAGGACCTTCGGACCGGAGAACTCTTGCCGGACGTCATCGCCGACACCGCGGGCGGGGCCGTGTGGTCGACCGACACCAAACACGTCTTCTATCAGACCGTCGACGCCGCGTGGCGCCCGGATACGGTGTGGCGCCACGACATCGGCGCCGGCACCCCCGACGTCAAGGTCTTCCACGAGCCCGACGAACGCTACTGGGTCGGCATGGGGTCGACCCGCAGCGACAAGTACCTGGTGATCGCCGTCGGCTCCAAGATCACCTCCGAGTGTTTCGTCCTGTCCGCCGACGACCCCACCGGCGAATTCCGCAGCGTCGCACCCCGGGTCGACGGTGTGGAATACAACGTCGAACACGCCGAGATCGCCGGCACCGACTATTTCCTGATCGTGCACAACGATGTTCGTGACGGTGAGAAGGCCGAGGACTTCGCCGTCGACATCGCCCCCGTCGACGATCCGGCCGCCCGAACCGAGTTCATCGGGCATCGGCGCGGCTTCCGGATCGAGGATGTCGACGCCTTCCGCGACTATCTCGTGCTCAGCTACCGCGCCGACGCCCTGCCGCGGGTGGCCATCGCCGATCTCCGGCGGATCGACGGCATCCCGGTCGCCGAGGACTTCATCGAGGTCGCCGTCGCGCAGGAGCTGTTCTCCCTCGGCCTCGGCGGCAACCGCGAATGGGCCACGCCACGACTGCGATTCGGGTACGGCAGCTTCATCGAACCGTCGGAACTCTTCGAGCTCGACGTGACCACCGGCGAGCGTATCCTGCTCAAGCGTCAGCCCGTCCTCGGCGACTTCCGCCCCGAGGACTACGTGCAGTCGCGCGAATGGGCCACCGCCGCCGACGGTACCGAGATCCCGTTGTCGATCGTGCGCCACAAGTCGGTGGCGGCACCCGGCGACGAGGGTGCGGCCCCGGCTCCGTTGCTGCTCTACGGATACGGCTCGTACGAGGCGAGTTTCGACCCGTCGTTCTCGGTGTCACGACTGTCGATGCTCGATCGCGGTGTGGTCTTCGTCCTCGCCCATGTCCGCGGTGGCGGCGAGATGGGCCGGCACTGGTACGAGACCGGCAAGACGCTGACCAAGAAGAACACCTTCACCGACTTCGTGGACTCGGGTCGTCATCTCGTCGAACGCGGTTGGACGACGTCGGAACAGATGGTCGCCGAGGGCGGTTCGGCCGGTGGACTGCTGATGGGCGCGGTGGCCAATCTGGCGCCGGAGCTGTTCCACGGGATCCTCGCCTCGGTGCCGTTCGTCGACGCCCTCAACTCGATCCTCGACCCGTCGCTGCCGTTGACGGTCATCGAGTGGGACGAGTGGGGTGACCCGCTGCACGATCCGACGGTCTACGAGTACATGAAGTCGTACTCGCCGTACGAGAACGTCGAGGCGCTCCCGTACCCCGCGATCCTCGCCCAGACCTCGCTCAACGACACCCGTGTGCTGTTCACCGAGGCGGCGAAATGGGTTGCCCGCCTGCAGGAGTTGAGCACCTCGGACAATCCGATCCTGCTGAAGACCGAGATGTCGGCGGGCCACGGCGGTGTCTCCGGACGCTACAAGCAGTGGGAAGAGGTCGCCTTCGAGATCGCATGGATTCTCCAGCAGACCGGAGCCGTCACGCCGTAGTCTTCGGCACCAGGGTCTGCGCGACGATCCCACCGTCGAAGACGGCGGTGTCGATGAGATCGAGGTCGAGTGGTTGCGTGAGGTCGCTGAACAGCGGCTGCCCGCGACCCAATGCGATCGGTGCGATCACCAGCCGGTATTCGTCGACGAGTCCGAGCGAGACGAGGCTGCGGGCGAAGCGCACCCCACCGTTGACGAGGACGACGCCTGCGGTGTGTTCCTTCAGACGTTCGACGTCGGTGACGAGGTCGCCGCCGGCGAGGTAGGGCGATTCCCACGTGCCCGCTCCCGCGAACGGAAAACCGCCCGGTGGCGGTGCCGCTTCTGCCGACAGGGAGTGTGACGCGACGACCTTCGGGGTGTCGTTCATCGCCGCGGCCATCGGCCCCTGCGCCGACGACCAGAAGGCGGCGACCCCGTCGTGGAATCCCCGCCCGATCAGGTGTACGTCGGCCTCCTGCAGGGTGCGCAGCACCCAGGCGGTCGAGTCGTCGCTGCGTGCGGCCATGGCCCAGTCCATCTCACCGTCGGGGCCGGCGATGAAACCGTCCAACGACATCGACATCTTCAGTACCAATGTGCTCATGCGGGGACAGACCGGCGCGGCGTTCAGAACTCATCGCTGCAGCGGCCCGGGCCGCCGAATGCACGAGGCCCGCACCCGAGATGATCGGGTGCGGGCCTGGTGCGTTGGTGCCGTGGACGCTCAGTGCAGCAGCGTCGGCGTGCGATCCATGTCCTCTTCGACGAGCGGGGAGGCGATCTTCTTACGGGGCAGGAAGATCGCGGGGATCACGGTCACCGCGACCAATACCGTCGCCACGATGAACGTGGTACCGAAGGCTTCGGCCGCCCAGGAGAACCACTGATCCGGCGGGTTCGCCGGAAGCGCGGCGGGGGTGTTGGCGCTCGCCTGCACGGCCTGCGCGTACTTCTCCGGTGCGGCATTGGAGCTGATCGCGAGCAGCGACTCGGGATGCGACTTGAACATGTTGGCCAGGACCACCGAGATCACCGCGGTACCGATCGACGACGCGGTCTGCTGCACCACGTTCATCAGCGTCGAACCGTCGGGAACCTGCTTGTTGTTCAGGGTGGCCAGCGCCGCGGACATGATCGGCATCATCGTCATACCCATGCCCAGACCCTGGACGAACAACGCCAGGCACACCGCCCAGTAGGGGGTGTCGGCGCCGAGGAAGACGAAATAGCCCATGCCGCAGAAGATCAGCACGATACCGCCGAGGACGAACTTGCCCGGACCCATCTTGTCGGTCAGGCGCCCGGCGATGGGCATGGTGAGCATCGCGCCGAGACCCTGCGGGGCGAGCAGCAGGCCGGCCATCAACGTGGACTCGCCGCGAACACCGATGAAGTACTGCGGATAGAGCAGTGCCGCACCGAAGAACGCGATCATGAAGGTGGTCATCGTGACCACCGCGATGGCCAGCGTCTTGTTCTTGAACAGGCGCAGATCCAGCAGCGGATTCTTCGCGCGCAGCGCGTGGAAGATGAATGCGATGATCAGCACGGCGCCGATGATCGTGGTGACGAGCACCTTCGTGTCCATGAAGGTGCCGGCGTCGGTGGACGAGGAGATGCCGTAAAGGAACAACGCCAGACCCGGTGAGAGCATCAACAATCCGACGAAATCGATTGTCGGGCGCTGTTTCTCCTCGTCGTCACGCAGCACGAGCCAGGCGTAGACGAGGGCGACGAGGCCGATCGGGACGTTGATCAGGAACACCCAGTGCCAGCTGGCCTTCTCGATGAGCAGACCGCCGAGGATGGGTCCGGCGATGGGGCCCAACAGCATCGGGATACCGAGGACGGCCATCACCGAGCCGACGCGTTCGGGACCGGCGGCCTTGGTGAGGATCATCATGCCGATCGGCATCAGCAGACCACCGCCGAGTCCCTGGACGACGCGGAAGGCCACCAGCGAACCGATGTTCCAGGCGACCGCGCACAGCGCGGAACCGACGAGGAACAGCACCAGCGAGGTCATGTAGACCTTCTTGGTGCCGAATCGTGCCGCGGCCCAGCTCGAGAGCGGGATGACTGCGGCCAGCGCCAGCGTGTAGCCGGTCATCGTCCACGCGGCGCCCGCGGCGTTGGTGTTGAAGGTCTCCTGGAAGGTGTTCTGCGCCACCGACACCACGGTCACGTCGAGGATCGACATGATGGCGCCGAGCACGACGACGCCGGCAACGGTCAGCACGTGCCGGTCGAGTTTGGTGTCCGGTGGGCCGGCGTGGGCCGTCCCGCCGGCGGAGGTGGAACTCGTCATGAGTGCACTTTCTGGTCGTGGGTCCGATGGGTGTCGAGAGTGGGGTGGGTCAGGTCGAAGTAATCGGTGTCGGCGTCGACGATGGGTCGCAGCGCGTCGGTCAACGCGTCACGGTGTTCGGCGGGCAGGCCGACGACGAAGTCGCTGATGATCTCCTGGCGCACGCTGAGCTGTTCGTCGACGAGGTGCCGGCCGCCCGCGGTGAGGCTGACGCGTTTGACGCGCCGGTCGGCGGGGTCCTCGCGGCGATCGACGAATCCGAGCCGCACGAGGCGGTCGACGGTCCGGCCGGTCGCGGCCAGCGACAAGCCGATGGCCTCGGCGATCTCGTGGACCGACATCGGCGCCTGGGCGTCACCGGCGACGAACAACACCCGGATCTGGGAGAAGGTGAGGTCGGTGGTGGCGAGGTCGTCGACGGCGGCGGCCTTGCTCAGGCAGGTCAGTCGATCCAGGAACTCGTGCAGTGCGCGGCACGCGGAATCGATCGAAGTGGACACCCGAAAATGCTAACGGGGACGCAACTATCGCGCGAACACAATTATCGGTGATATGTGTCATAGCGCAGAAAAGTCGGTGATCTGCACCACCGCGCCAGGGCGATTAGGGTCGGGAGCCATGAGCAATGTCAAGGACATCCCCGTGGCCGCACTCGACGGATCGGCGCTGTCGCTGTCCGATTTCACCGGACCGTTGCTGGTCGTCAACGTCGCCAGCAAATGCGGCCTCACGCCCCAGTACACGGGCCTGGAAGAACTGGCCCAGACCTACGGTGAGCGCGGACTGACCGTCGTGGGTGTGCCGTGCAACCAGTTCATGGGCCAGGAACCGGGCAGCGCGGAGGAGATCGCGACCTTCTGTTCCACCAATTACGGCGTCACGTTCCCGCTGCTGGAGAAGACCGACGTCAACGGTGACGGGCGGCATCCCCTCTACGCCGAGCTGACGAAACTCGCCGACGCCGACGGCGAGGCCGGTGACATCCAGTGGAACTTCGAGAAGTTCCTCGTCGGCGCCGACGGCGAGCCCGTCGCCCGCTTCCGTCCGCGCACCGAGCCGACCGCACCCGAGGTCGTCGCGGCGATCGAGGCGGCGCTGCCGGTAAGGTAACCGGTGTTCAGCCAACCTTCTCCTCGTCGTCCGACGGCCAGGAGATATTCGATAGGGAGCTATTGCCGATGGCACGAGTGGTGGTCGACGTGATGCCCAAGGCCGAGATCCTCGATCCCCAGGGTCAGGCGATCGTCGGGGCACTGGGCCGTCTGGGATTCTCCGGCATCGCCGATGTCCGCCAGGGCAAGCGTTTCGAACTCGAGGTCGACGACTCCGTCGACGACGTCACGTTGGAGCGCATCGCCGAGGAGTTGTTGACCAACACGGTGATCGAGAACTTCAACGTCTCCCGGATTGCCGAGTAGGCGGCGGAGACGACTGTGAGCAACGCACGCATCGGGGTCATCACCTTTCCCGGCACCCTCGACGACGTCGACGCCGCCCGCGCGGTCCGTCTCGCCGGGGCCGAGGCCGTCGAGTTGTGGCACGGCGACGCCGATCTCCAGGGCGTCGACGCCATCGTCGTGCCCGGCGGGTTCTCCTACGGCGACTACCTGCGCGCCGGGGCGATCGCCAAGTTCGCCCCCGTCATGGGTTCGGTCATCGAAGCCGCCGGCAAGGGTATGCCGGTTCTGGGAATCTGCAACGGTTTTCAGGTCCTGTGCGAGGCCGGACTGCTGCCCGGCGCGCTGACCCGCAACGAGGGACTGCACTTCATCTGCCGCGACCAGTGGCTGCGTGTCGAGTCGACCACGACCGCCTGGACCACCCGGTTCGAGCGTGGCGCGGAGATCCTCATCCCCCTCAAGTCGGGGGAGGGCCGTTACGTCGCCCCGCAACGCAAACTCGAGGAACTCGAGGGCGAGGGGCTGATCGTGTTCACCTATGCCGGTGGCAATCCCAACGGTTCGGCCCTCGACATCGCCGGCATCAGCAGCCCTGACGGCCGGATCGTCGGACTGATGCCGCACCCCGAACACGCCACCGAGGCCCTGACCGGTCCGAGTGACGACGGCCTCGGCCTGTTCTACTCGGCGATCGACGCCGTCCTGGCCAACGCGTGACGATGCGGCGGGTCACGGCATGAGTGCTCCTCGTCTGACCACCACGGCCACCGCAAGGGGGCTCGGTGCCTTCATCGACGCCTCGC
This sequence comes from Gordonia polyisoprenivorans NBRC 16320 = JCM 10675, assembly GCF_000241325.1. Taxonomy (GTDB): domain Bacteria; phylum Actinomycetota; class Actinomycetes; order Mycobacteriales; family Mycobacteriaceae; genus Gordonia; species Gordonia polyisoprenivorans. The sequence goes on from NZ_BAEI01000039.1 coordinate 35,834, forward strand.
CCTCTCCGTTCCACGTCTGTGCGACGGTGGCGGCGGAATTGGAGGAGGCCGGTTTCCGGCGCCTGTTCGAGGAGCGCGAGTGGTCACTGGACGACACGCGTCGCTTCTACGTCATCCGCGGCGGTTCGATCATCGCGTGGGATCTCGGTGACGGCAATGCCTTTCGGATCGTCGGTGGCCACACCGACAGTCCCAACCTGCGTCTCAAGCAACGCCCGGATCGCGTCAGTGCCGGTATCCGCACGATCGCGCTCGAACCCTACGGTGGCGCCTGGCTGAACTCCTGGCTCGACCGCGATCTCGGGTTGTCCGGCCGACTCGCCTATCGCTCCGGCAACGCCGTCGAGCACGTGCTGGTGCATGTGACCGAGCCGGTGGTCCGGGTGCCGCAGTTGGCGATTCACCTCTCCGCCGACCGCAAGGGCGTCACCCTGGACCCGCAACGACACCTCGACGGGGTGTGGGGGATCGGTGCCGACGTGCCCGACGTGCTGGACTGGGTGGCCGAATATGCCGGTATCGCACCGAATTCGGTGCTCGGCTGGGAGTTGATGACCCACGACGTGGCACCGTCGCGGCTGATCGGAACCGACGAAAGCCTGCTCAGCGCACCGCGTCTGGACAATCAGGGCACCTGTTACGCCGGGCTGCGGGCGTTGCTCGACGGCTCGCCCGCCATCGCGACCCGAGTACTCGCGCTGTTCGACCACGAGGAGGTCGGCAGCGGCTCCGAGCGCGGCGCGGCGTCGGACTTCCTGTCCACCGTCCTCGAACGAATCGTGTTGTCCCGCGGGGGAAGCCGGGCCGACTACCTGCAGGCGATGGCGTCGAGCATCTGTGTGTCGGGCGACATGGCCCACGCCACCCACCCGAACTATCCCGAGCGGCACGAGCCCACCCACCAGATCGCCATCGACGGCGGTCCGGTGCTCAAGGTGAACCAGAATCTGCGTTACGCCTCGGATGCGATCGGGGAGGCCGTTTTCGCGCTGGCCTGCGACACCGCGGGGGTCCCGATGCAGCGCTACATCCACCGCGCCGACCTGCCCTGCGGATCGACGATCGGGCCGATCACCGCCACGCGCACCGGTCTGACGACCATCGACGTCGGCGCACCCCAACTCGCGATGCACAGTGCCCGCGAGCTGATGGGTGCCGCCGATGTACCGATGTATTCCGCTGCGCTACAAGCTTTCCTGAGTACCGAAGCCTGAGCACAGAGGCCTGATCACAGTGGCCTGAGCCGGTCGGTCAGACCGGCCGGAATCCCGCGCCGACGCTGCCTTGGGCGTTGAGGTCGGCGAGGATCGCGGTCATCTTGGTGGCGACCAGCGGGCTGTAGATCGGGATCGCCGGATTCACACATCCGATCGCGCCCTTGATCGGGGTGCCGGGGATGCCGAGGATGAGGCCGCCGTTGAGCATGCCGACGACACGATCACCCATCACGATCGGGCCGCCGGAGTCGCCGTGGTTGGCGCAGACATAACTGAGGCTGTCGGTGCTGCTGGTCTGCAGGACCGGCCCACAGCTGAAGCCGGTGGTGCGTCCGGCCTTACAGACGTTGGCGCCGGCCGGCGGGAACGCCCCGACGCTGCGGATGGTCGCGCCGCCCGCGGTGCGTACGGCGCTCACCCGATTCGGGTCGAGGGTGATGACCGCGTAGTCACCCGGTTCGCTCTTGCGCGCGAAACGACCGACCACACCCGAGGCGGGGTTGTCCTCGAGGGAGACCTTCGATCCGACATGGCCGCAGTGCCCGGCGGTCAGGCCGATGAGTCGTCCGGCGCGATCGTGCCCGACCGTGGTCATCGTGCAGCCGAATCGGCCGTCGATCACGATGGCACTGCCGCCGCCGACGGTGGCTCGCGGTGCTGCCTGCGCCGCATAGGCGGGCGCGAGTGCGAGCAGGAGTCCGACGAGGACGGTCAGGATGCGCAGGGTACGACGCAAGGTGCTCTCCGATCGTGGTGACAAAGGTCCGGGAGAGTTCGCGATAGCGAATCCGCCCTCGGTGCTCCGCCACCCTATCCGGCGCGGATGCCCGGTCAAACAACCTCGGTGGAAGCGCCTCAGTAGCTGCGGGCGAAGCCGAGCACGTTGTCGACGTAGGTCATCGAGTTGTTGTAGCGCAGCACCGCGGCCGTCTGTCCGGCGATGTCGCGCAGGTTCAGCCCGCCGTCGCACAGGTAGCGCGCGGTGGTCAGCGCGGCGTCGTAGATGTTCTGCGGGTCGGCGATGCCGTCGCCGTTGCCGTCGGCGGCGTACTTCTTCCAGGTCTGCGGGATGAACTGCATCGGTCCGACCGCCCGGTCGTGGACCGGGTCGCCGTCGATGGCACCACCGTCGGTGTCGGTGATGACCTGGTTGCCGGCCAGCGAGCCGTCGAGGGTGGGCCCGTAGATCGGGGTCTTCAGGCGGCCGGACGGGTCGACGTCGCCGTTGTCGGCGTGGTGGGATTCGACCTTGCCGATTCCGGCGATGAGCTTCCAGTCGATCCCGCAGACCGGTTCGGTGCGTGCGATGGTGTCGGCGGCCTGCTTGTAGGCGCGGTAGTTGGTGGCCGGGACCTGGCCGTCGGTGACGCTCGCCGGCATGGGCGGCGGCGGGGTCGCACGCACGGGGGCCACCGTCAGGTCGTGGGCCGGACGGGTCGGCAGCGACGTCGGGGTGTTCGAGCGGGCCGGTGCCGGATGGCCGGCCGTGGCCGGTTCGGGTGCGGCCGCGGTGGTCGGCGACGCGGCAGGAGCCGCGGTGACCTGTGCGTCGTCGGTGGCCGCAGCAGCGGCCGCGGCGCAGACGCCGACCATCGGGATCAGCGCGGTGGCCAGCATCGGTTTACGGGAACGCGGCAGCAACGGTGAGCGCGTTTTGGAGTGCTTCCCCAACTTTCGGACCTCACTACAGACTCGGGTACATCGTTTACCCACTGCCGCGGTGCTCGTCGATTGCGGTGTTCGTCGACTTCATGGGGCAGTGGGCCGCGGACGAGGCTACCGACTTCCGTGTCCGTTCCGTTATCTGGCCGTTACCGAAACCTGGGAGTCGGCTGAGTGTCATCGCTGCCGTTGCAGGTCATGCCGGGACCAAAGTCCCGGATGTGAGTCCGGCCACATGCCGCGCCGGCGGGGTCAGTGCGGCGCGAACACCCGGATGCTGGTGCCCTCGAAGGCGACGAGGAATCCGTCGACGTCCGCCACCTGGCCGTTCACGTCGACCGTCCACGCGAAACTGCCGGCCGACGGGTCGACCGCGCTGATCCTGCTGTTGCTGGCGAGCACCAGGAGATCACCGCTCGACCCGACGCAGGTGAGGTTGTCGAGGTTCGCGTCGGGATCGTCGAAGCCCGGCGCGGGCAATGAGCCGAGGTGCTTGGCGTCGGCGAGGGAGTAGATCGACCGCGACCGGCTCTTCAACGCGAACGCCACCGCGGTACCGCACGGTCGGGTGTTGGCCTTGGACAGCTCGACGTCGGAGATCTGCCACAGCGCTCCCGGCTTGGCCGGATCGACGACGACGTAGGTGCCCTGCATCGCCTCCATCTGCGCGGTCCCGGTCTGGGTCAACACGGGCAGGGTGGACGGCCCGGGCAGCACCCGCATCCCCGCGACATGCGCGATGCGACGGGGATCGAGGACGCCGTCGGTCACGGCATAGGTCTCGAACATGCGGTGGTCGGGGTCGGTGTACTCGACGGTGATGCCGGTCGGGAACGCGGTGATCGTGCAGTCGGTGCAGTGGAGACGGTCGGCGCCGGTGCGCGGATCGACGATGAACCGGCCCGCGTCGCTGGTGGTGATCTGCAGCAGCCCGTCGGTGAGCACCTCGGCGCTCGCGGCGCGGGCGAAGGTACGCGACCACAGTCCGTGGCCGTCCGGGGTGGCCATCGACACCCGGTAGCCGGAGGAGGAGATACGGACGAAGTCCGATCCGGCGCCGAGGACCGATGCGGTGTCGTCGAGGGCGGTCGGGCCGGACGGGGTGCCGTCGTCGTCGACGAGGTAAAAGCCTTGTGCGAGATCGCTGCTGGCGTTGACCGCGCAGCCGACCACGCCGTCGTCGGTCATCCCGCAGCTCCCGGTGCCCGCGCGCAGCGGATGCTTCCACAGCAGATGTCCGTCGCTGCGATCGACCATCACATAGGCGCGACCGATACCCGACGGGTAGCTCAGCAGCCAGCGGTCGGCGCCGGTGGCGACCACCTTGATCTGATCGCTGGAGGTGTAGTCGGGCAGGGTCTGACTCGACACCCTCCACGCGACGGCGGGCTGGTCGGGGTAGGACCGCAGCTGGCCGTAGGTGTAGCCGGTCGCCGGGCGATCGGGTGTGCCGATGGCCAGCACCGCCCCCACGCACACAACCATCACGGCGGCGAGTACGACCACGACGGTGCCGATACCGAACGGAAGTCGACGGCCCCGCTTGCTCCCCACACGCATGGCGACAGTCAATCACTCATGCCCTGCGTGGGGGAGGCTGACATGCAGATCAGGTGGTCACGGCCGCCAAGCCCGCGCGCAACACCTCGACCAGAGGCGTGGACGGCCGGCCGGTGAGCGTCGCGAGGTCGGTCGAGTCGGAGTCGAGCGCACCCCGGGCGACTCCGGCGTCCGAGTCGGCGAGGATCTCGGCCATCGGTGCCGGGATGCCGGCCTCGGTGAGCGCCGCCGCGTAGTCGGCCTCGGGAATATCGTTGTAGCGCACCGGTTTCCCGCTCACCTCGGCAAGGGTTGCGGCGATCTGTGCGTAGGTCGGGTGCTCGTCGCCGGCGAGCTCGTAGACCTCACCACCTGCGGCCTCGACGAGTGCGGTCGCCGCGGCAGCGGCGTAGTCACGACGCGACGCCGCCGCGACGGACCCGTTGCCGGCGCTGCCGTACAGCACTCCGGTCTCGACGGCCTGCGGAGCGGCGGCCAGATAGTTCTCCCAGTACCAGCCGTTGCGCAGCAGCACCGTGGGGATGCCGGACTCGGCGAGCACGCGCTCGGTGGCGACGTGTTCGGTCGCCAGGGCCAGCGGCGAGGTGTCGGCGCGCAGGATGCTGGTGTAGGCGATGAGGGAGACGCCGGCATCGGTCGCGGCCTCGATCACGTTGCGGTGCTGCGGGACTCGCTGCCCGACCTCGGAGCCGGAGACCAGCAGCACGCGGTCGACGCCGGTCAGGGCGGCGCGCAATGCGGTCGGGTCGCCGTAATCGGCGACCCGGACGTCGACGCCTGCGGACCGCAGTGCGTCGGCCTTCTCCGGGTTGCGGACGACGGCGACCACGTCGCGTGCCGCGACGCCCCGCTCGAGCAACGCCTCGACGGCGGCACTACCGAGTCCTCCGGTCGCTCCGGTGACGGCGTAGATGGTCATGGTTCCTCCTGGGTAGGTGGCGGGAAGTGCGAGCTTCTCACTCATGATGCACTTACTATTCGTACGGTGCAATAACTGTAAGCATGCGCATGTGTGACAATTAGCACCATCGTCCCGATGCGCCTAGAATGGCGCCCATGACCCCCGCCGCCCCCGGCTCCGCAGCCTCCGACCCGGACGCCGTCGATCCGACTCTGGAGGCCGACGTCTTCGCCCGCGATTGCAGTTCGCGTGATGTGTTGCAGAACGTGACCAGTCGGTGGGGTGTGCTGGCGCTCGCGGCGCTGGCCGAGGGGGACCTGCGATTCAGCGCGTTACGGCGCCGCGTCGACGGGGTCAGCGAGCGGATGCTCTCGCAGACGCTGCACAACCTCGAACGCGATGGCTTCGTCACACGTACTGTGCTGCAATCGATCCCGCCGAAGGTCGAGTACTCGCTGACCGACCTGGGTGCCGACGCCGCGACCCAATTGCGCGCCCTGATACACCTCGTCCAAGGCAATCTCGCGGCGGTCGAGCGGGCACGCGAGGCCTACGACGCGACCCGTCAGAACAACTGACCGAGGTAGAACCGCGCGCCCTGGTCGTCGGTGCATCGCGCCACCGCGCCGTAGACCTGACGGTTGGGCTCCTCGATCACGGCTCCGCCGGCAGCGCGCACCCGGTCGACGGCCTCGTCGATATCGGCCACGTTCCACATCGGTTCGGCCAAGGACCGATCCGCGCCCCCGGAGATCCCGATCTGCGGATGCACCCCGTCGACCTCCCAACCGTCGTCGATACGACCGGGTGTGAACCGCCAATTCATCACGGTGCCATAGAAATCGCGGTACCGGGCCGAGTCCGGGGTGTGCACGGTGAGATACGACATCGCGCCGAGCGTGCGAGGGTGCTGTTCCCCGCGGGTCTCGCCGGGGTCGGGTACGTGGACCGAGAAGGCGACGCCCTGGTCGTCCACGGCGTCCATCACGAGGTATCCGTCGCGTGCGACGGTGCTGATCTCGCCGACGCGACCACCGGCGGCGAGGATGGCTGCGCGGGCTCGATCGAAATCCTCCACGGCGTACACGCAGTAGAGGGTCCCGGCCGTTCCGTAGCCGTCTCCGTCGAAGATCCCGAGCCGGTGGCCGATGTTGGTGACCTGCCGGGTTTCCAGGTCGTACTCCCAGCCGAGAACCGCGCCGTAGAAGCGGGCGGCCCGCTCACGGTCGGGCGTCTGCAGCGACAGGTAGACGATGTCGCCGACCCGGACACGTTCGGCAGTCACTGCGGTCCGTGCGGGACCGGTCAGCATCCACCGGTGTCCGAAGGGATCGATGATGGTCGCCGAGCGCGTGCCGTAGGCGTCGTAGGGTTCGCGGGTGACGGCGGCGCCACCGCGCTGTGCGTGGGCCAGGGCCTCATCGGTGTCGGTGACGGGAAGCATGAGGCTCACCGAGACGTGCCCGGGTTGCGGAGCGTGTAGACCCAGGTCGGGGGATTCGTCGGCGAGGTAGAGCACACCGTCGCCGATCTCGAGTTCGGCGTGCCCGATTCGGTTGTCGTTCATGACAATCGGTTCACCGCGTAGACGCGCGCCCAGGTTGTCGCGGTACCAATCGATCGCTTGCCGCGCACCGCGGACCGTGAGATACGGCAGGGCGCCGGGGCGTCCGACGGGAGATGCGGCGGGTGCTGAGACGGCCGCTGCGTTCACGGCGTTGTCAATAGTGGTGTCGGCGCCGGGAGCGAAGCGAGCGGGCCGGGAAGCATCGGACATGAGGATTCCCTTCGGAAGGGTGACGCCGCGTTCGAGTCGATCACGGAGACGGGCGGCGAAGGCGGGATCGGGGGCCACCGGTGCGTCCCACCCGGGGGTGTCCGAGGCGCGCAACACGGCGAACGGGTCGCCGATGGGGGAGTTGGGGGCCGAATCGAATTCGGCGTCGTCGTGGCTCATGCGCGTCCTCCTTTCCGGGTGGATCGGGCCGGTTGGTCGGGGTAGGCCGCGCGGAAGGCGCGCTTGGCCCGGGTCAACAGCGCCTCGGTGGCACCGACGGTGCGGCCCATGATCTCGGCGCATTCGGCGACCGGGAGGTCGTCGACGTAGCGCAGCGTGAGCACCGACCGGTGGATCGGTGTGAGCTGCGCCAGGGTGTGGTGGGCGATCATCCGGTCCAGATGGACCTCGGCGAGATCCTCGCCCGGCGGATCGGGCACGTCCGGCACGGGCTCGGGCGTGCGTTGCGCCCGTCGCCAGTGGTCGGCGAGCTTGTGCCGGGCGACCCCGATCAGCCAGGGCACCGTCGGGGTCAGGTCGGCGTCGCGACGAACCGAATCCATCGCGGCGAGAAAGGTCTCCGATGTGACGTCCTCGGCGACCCGTCGGTCCGAGCACCGTCGCACGACGAACCCGTACACCGCGGGTAGAGCCGTGTCGTAGACCTCGAGGAGGGCCTCGGGGCCGGTGTGTTCGCCACTCACACCCTCATCGTCGTCGCCCGGGGCGCAAACCCGACGCGTGTTGGGCAGAAAAATGCGTCGCCGGCCGTGCCCGTACGGCACGACCGGCGACACTCGCGCCCGCCGATCAGGCCGGCGGGAAGAACCCCAGACGAATCACCCTGCCGCCGAATTGGAATGCGGTGACGTAGGTCGGTCCGCCGCTCGCGCAGCAGAACGGGTCGTCGGCGCGCAGCCAGCGATACTTCACGGTGACGTGGTCACGCGTCCAGCCGGCGATGGAGGTGTAGGAGTACGGCTTCGGATCGACGGTGCCGAGGAAACGGCCGTTGTGGAAGAGCAGGACGCGCGACTGGTAGGTGGCGTCGCCGATCCCGTTGCCGGTGACCAGCATCCAATCCAGGTTGCAGCCGCGGGAGAGGGGATTGGTGCTCGCGCTGCGAGGCTCCCAACTTCCGCCGTTGACGTCTCGGCCGATCTTGGTGAGCGAGTCACGGGCGAGGGCCGAGTTGAGATCGAAACACAGCCCGTGCCCGCTGCCGGGCGGGGCGGCCGCGGCGTCGCCGGCTCCGAGGGCGGTGGCCGAGAGTGAGCCGGCGAGCACGCCGGTCACCGCGAGGCACAGGACGAGCAGTCGCCGGAGTTCGGTCGGTGGTCGGGTGGACGGAGAGCGTCGAGCAGAGGTCATGATGTGGCCTTCCTGGTGGTGGTGTCAGGTCCCGACCTCGGGAGCGATGTCCCGTAGTGGCCTGTTCGCGTGTTTCGCCGCTCTCGTTAGCCAGGCGTAGCTGTTGTCATTCGGGTGCGATACCTGCTCCGGCGGTGTCGGGCCGCACGTGGCGATGGCGCGTAGCGTGCTCGCGTGGTCTACGTCCTTCCGCTGGCAGCGCCCGACGGCTTGGCGCCGCACTCGACCTACGAGACCGTGTGGACCTACCAGGGGTCGGAGACCGTGCTGACCAACGCACTGTTCTTCGGCGGATACGCCTCGATGATTGCCGTCATGATCGCTGCGACTGTGATCAACCGACGTATCGCCAAGCGCCACGGGGTCAAATCCGAGCGTGTCACCCGGATCGCCCGGTGGCTTGTCATCGTCCTGTTCGTGGTGACCACGGCCGGGTCGCTCCTGACGCATGGGACGGGGCATCGGGATCAGAAGGTGGAAGCCGCCATCCTCGAACAGCGGTGGGGCCTGCAGATCGTGGACGTGAACCAGTTGCCGGGCCGTCATCTCGCGCAGAACGTTCCGTTGACCGTTCGATTCGGCGACAACACCGTCCAGTGTTTGCTTGCGACGTACGGCAAGCACACCGGTGACAAGCAGTGGTACACGAATCTGGTGGACCGGCGCGGAGCCGGCCGACCGTTGATCAAGTTCCAGCTGTGGTGCCCGTCCACCGGCGACATCACGGCTTTGCCGTTCGGGTCGTAGGCCGACCCAGGGGCCGTTCGCTCTGGGCGTAGCGCTATCCCGGGCTGCTCGGAACATGCTGATGTGCAGGGCGGTTGTACCGCGCAGACCCCCGTTGACGTGTGCATGACGTTGACTTCTGGTGGGCGTTAACTGCAGGTGCACACCGCACGACCTCTAGAGTGGAAGCAAGCTGGTCGTCGTGTACCCCGACACCATCGCAGTTGTCGCCTCGCATCGGTCGCCGCCCGCGGTTTCCGATCACCGGGACAACCACGACGGCCGGGGCGAAAGCGAAATGAGGGAGAACAATGTTCGAACGGTTCACCGACCGCGCTCGGCGGGTTGTCGTGCTCGCCCAAGAAGAGGCGCGGATGCTCAACCACAACTACATCGGCACCGAGCACATCCTGCTCGGCCTGATCCACGAGGGCGAAGGCGTCGCCGCCAAGGCCCTCGAATCGCTCGGCATCTCCCTGGAAGGGGTCCGCAGTCAGGTCGAGGAGATCATCGGTCAGGGCCAGCAGGCTCCGTCGGGGCACATCCCGTTCACCCCGCGCGCCAAGAAGGTCCTCGAGCTCTCGCTGCGTGAGGCGCTGCAGCTCGGCCACAACTACATCGGCACCGAGCACATCCTGCTCGGCCTCATCCGCGAGGGTGAGGGCGTCGCCGCACAGGTGCTCGTCAAGCTGGGCGCCGACCTCAACCGGGTGCGCCAGCAGGTCATCCAGCTGCTGTCGGGTTACCAGGGCAAGGAGCCGCAGGAGGCCGGCACGGGTGGCCGGTCCAGCGAGTCCGGCACCCCGTCGACGTCGCTGGTCCTCGACCAGTTCGGCAGAAACCTGACCGCCGCGGCCGCCGAGGGCAAACTCGACCCCGTCATCGGCCGCGAGAAAGAGATCGAGCGGGTCATGCAGGTGCTGTCCCGCCGCACCAAGAACAACCCGGTGCTGATCGGCGAGCCCGGCGTCGGCAAGACCGCCGTCGTCGAGGGCCTCGCGCAGGCGATCGTCAACGGCAAGGTGCCCGAGACGCTCAAGGACAAGCAGCTCTACACCCTCGACCTCGGATCGCTGGTGGCGGGCAGCCGCTACCGCGGTGACTTCGAGGAACGCCTCAAGAAGGTCCTCAAGGAGATCAACACCCGCGGTGACATCATCCTGTTCATCGACGAGCTGCACACGCTCGTCGGTGCCGGTGCCGCCGAGGGCGCGATCGACGCCGCCAGCATCCTCAAGCCGAAGCTGGCCCGCGGTGAGCTGCAGACCATCGGTGCCACCACCCTCGACGAGTACCGCAAGTACATCGAGAAGGACGCCGCACTCGAGCGCCGGTTCCAGCCGGTGCAGGTCGGCGAGCCGTCGGTGGAGCACACCATCGAGATCCTCAAGGGTCTGCGCGACCGCTACGAGAGCCACCACCGCGTGTCCATCACCGACGGTGCGCTCGTCGCCGCGGCCACCCTGGCCGACCGCTACATCAACGACCGGTTCCTGCCGGACAAGGCGATCGACCTCATCGACGAGGCCGGTGCGCGGATGCGCATCCGCCGGATGACCGCACCGCCGGACCTGCGCGAGTTCGACGAGCGCATCGCCGACGCCCGCAAGGAGAAGGAAAGCGCCATCGACGCGCAGGACTTCGAGAAGGCCGCCGGCCTGCGGGACAAGGAGAAGCAACTCGTCGCCGAGCGTGCCGAGCGTGAAAAGCAATGGCGCAGTGGTGATCTGGACGTCGTGGCCGAGGTCGACGACGAGCAGATCGCCGAGGTGCTGGGCAACTGGACCGGTATCCCGGTGTTCAAGCTCACCGAGGAGGAGACCACGCGTCTGCTCCGCATGGAGGACGAGCTGCACAAGCGGATCATCGGCCAGGAGGACGCGGTCAAGGCCGTCTCCAAGGCGATCCGTCGTACCCGCGCGGGTCTCAAGGACCCCAAGCGCCCGTCCGGCTCGTTCATCTTCGCCGGCCCGTCCGGTGTGGGTAAGACCGAGCTGTCCAAGGCGCTCGCGAACTTCCTGTTCGGCGAGGACGACGCCCTGATCCAGATCGACATGGGCGAATTCCACGACCGCTTCACCGCGTCGCGCCTGTTCGGTGCCCCTCCCGGCTACGTCGGCTACGAAGAGGGCGGCCAGCTCACCGAGAAGGTGCGCCGCAAGCCGTTCTCGGTGGTCCTGTTCGACGAGATCGAGAAGGCCCACTCGGAGATCTACAACACCCTGTTGCAGGTTCTCGAGGACGGTCGTCTCACCGACGGCCAGGGTCGCACGGTCGACTTCAAGAACACGGTGCTGATCTTCACCTCGAACCTCGGTACCGCCGACATCTCGAAGGCCGTGGGACTGGGCTTCAGCAAGGGTGACGACTCGAAGTCGAACTACGAGCGGATGAAGCTGAAGGTCAACGACGAGCTGAAGAAGCACTTCCGCCCGGAGTTCCTGAACCGTATCGACGACGTCATCGTCTTCCACCAGCTGACGAAGGACGAGATCATCCAGATGGTCGATCTGATGATCAATCGCGTCGAGACGCAGCTCAAGAACAAGGACATGGCGATCGAGCTCACCGATCGGGCCAAGTCGTTGCTGGCCAAGCGCGGCTTCGACCCGGTGCTCGGCGCCCGGCCGCTGCGCCGCACGATCCAGCGCGAGATCGAGGATCAGTTGAGCGAGAAGATCCTGTTCAACGAACTGACCCCGGGACAGATCGTGCTGGTCGACGTCGACAACTGGGATGGCGAAGGTGAGGGCGAGGACGCCAAGTTCACCTTCACCGGCTCGGAGAAGCCGCGTGAGTTGCCCGACGCCCCGGTCGAGCTGAGCAAGGCAGGTGACGCCGGCAGCGAGAGCTGATCGGCCCGACCGCGAACACCCACGACGCCCGTCGACTCCTTCTCTGGAGCGGCGGGCGTCGTGGGTTGTCGGCATCATCGCCGTCGGCTGTCGGCGCCGGGTCCGACCCCGGAGTGTGGGCATCATGAGGACACCGCCACAATGGTGACCGGCGCAACATCAGGTGCGCCGTCATATATCACCGAGTGGAGGCGTCACACCGTGAGCACCGAATCAGCAACGCAGGGCCTGGCCGAAGCGGCCCCCGAACCGGTCATCACGGTCACCCGGCACGACGAGATCGCCGTCATCACCCTGAACCGCCCGGACCGGCTCAACGCGTTCACCTTCGAGATGGGTGAGCAGATCCAGGCGGCCTTCGACGAGACCGACGCCGACGACTCGGTGCGCGCGGTGGTCATCACCGGCGCCGGCCGGGCGTTCTGCGCCGGCGCCGACCTCGCCGGTGGCGCAACCACATTCGAGCTCGAGGAGAAGGAGCCCGGTGAGGTGCCGCCGGATTCCGGTGGCCGGCTGACGCTGCGGATCTTCGCCTCGCTCAAGCCCGTGGTGATGGCGATCAACGGCCCGTCCGCAGGCGTCGGCGTCACCATGACGCTGCCCGCCGATGCCCGCATCGCCTCGGAGAACGCCCGCTTCGGGTTCGTGTTCACCAAGCGCGGACTGGTGCCCGAGGCGGCGTCCACCTGGTTCCTGCCGCGCCTGGTCGGGCTGCCGACCGCGCTGCGCTGGACGTTGGGGGCGCAGATGGTCGGCGCCGCAGAGGCGCTCGAGGCCGGTCTGGTGCAGCAGGTCGTCGCTCCCGATGAGGTCCTCGACGCGGCGATCGCCGCCGCCAGGGAGATGACGTCGGGCACCGCGCCGGTATCGGTCGCGCTGACCCGGCAGTTGCTGTGGCGTATGGCCGGGGCGCCGAGCCCGCTCGACGCCCATCACGCGGACTCCGCGGCGATCTACGCGCGGGGTCGGATGCCCGACGTCGCCGAGGGGGTGACGTCGTTTCTGGAGAAGCGTGAACCGACCTTCACCGATTCGGTGGCGACCGATCTGCCCGAGATCTTCTCCTGAAATCGCCCGAAAGCGGCTTTTCTGCAGGCCACGTGGGCAATTCAACACGGGGCGTTGACGCTTCCCGTCATCGCGGTGTGTGAAACTGTACGACGATGTCTCGAGCACTTTTCGGCCGTGTCGCCACGGCCGTCGCCGCGTTGGTCGCCGCCGCCGTCGTCGTACTCCCCGGGAGTGCGAGCGTGCCGTCGGCGGCTGAGTCGACGACGGTGCAGACCGCCGCGCAGCGCCAGCCCGAGACCGCCCTCTCATCTGCCGCCGCGCCGCAGAAGTATGTGGCGTTGGGTAGCTCCTATGCCGCAGGCCCGGGCGGGCTGGACTCGATCGGCAACCGGTGCCTGCGCACCATGGACAACTATCCGCACCAGGTCGCCCAGGCCATGAACATGAGCCTGGTCGACGCGACGTGTTCGGGGGCGACGACCGAGAACATCCTGGACCGTCCGCAGCGGTTCGTGAAGCAACCCCAGATCGACGCCGTCACGCCCGGCACGGCATTGGTGACGATCACCACTGGCGGCAACGACATCGGGTACGTGCAGCGCCTGATCGCCATGGGCTGCAAGAACTCTGTCGCCGACCCGGTCAAGAACATCGCCGAGCGGGTGTGTGGACACGGCCGACCGATCTCTCCCGAACCCGGATTCGAACGGTATGCAGCCGTCGAGCAGAAAATGATCGAAACGGTGTTCGCCGTCCGGATGCGCGCCCCCGCGGCGCGGATCGTCCTCGTCGACTATCCACCGGTGGTGGTCGCAGGCGGCCCGATCTGCCCCAAACTCGCACTCACGCCGGAGGAGATCGAGTCGACCATCCGGGTATATGACGCGCTTGCCCAGGTGACCGCCGAAGCCGCGCAGATCTCGGGTGCCGAGCTCGTCACCACCGGTCCGCTCGGTGCCGAGCACACCGTGTGCTCACCCGACCCGTGGCTGCGCGGATTCGAGCTCCCGGTGCCGTATCACCCGAACGCCTCCGGCAAGGCCGGCGTCGCCCGCCTCATCGTCGACGCGCTGCGTCGGTGATGCGCTGCGCTGACGCGCTGCGTCGGTGATTCTTCGACGCGCTGCGTCGGCTGATCACACCGCTTCTTCGACGTACTCCGCGTCGCGGTGGCGGATCTGGTGCCAGTAGACGATCGCCATCGAGAACACCAGGAAGGCGCCGGTCGCGGCGATCAGATTGCCCGCCCACCAGCCGAAGCCGAGGCGGACGATCAGGCCGACGATGATGGCGGCGAGTCCGACGAGCGCGGACCGTCCGGCGTTCTGGGAACGCCAGTCGATGCGATTGCGTCCGGTGGTGATGAGGCTGATCGGGCTGCGGCGCAACGTTTCCACCACGAACACGGTCAACACGACGGTGGCGAGGTAGGCCAGGATCACGCGCGGCAGGGCGTGGATGCGTTCGTCGGCGATCTGTGGCAGCAGTGCATAGATCGCGAGGACATGTGCGAGATAGATGGCGAAGGAGCGATCGGCGGCGGTCTTCATGAACCGGTCGGGGATCGAGCCGGGGTGGCGGCGTTCCTGCCAGAGCGTGCCGAGGCCGTACAGGATCACGATGATCGCGATGAATGCCCACATGTTGTGGAGCATGAAGACGTTGGTCGCCCGGAACAGGTCCTCGCCGCGGTCGACGATGTAGAGGTAGTAGAGCCAGGTCGCGATGATCACCACGACGCCGACACCGATGAGCTGCCAGCGCCACCGTTTGATGAAGGCCTGGAATGCCTCGTAGTGCATGGCCGACACACAGCCCGCGAGGATGAAGAACTGGTAGGGGAAGATCGTCACCACCAGGTGGCTCCAGATCTCACCCTGGATACCCCAGGTGAAGAACGAGATGGGTGAGCGCACCATCGCGTACATCATCACCATCTGGAAGATGAAGCTCACCGCGAGCAGGTAGCGGTGAAAACCCCAGGTGCGCCGAAGAATCCACAGCATCAGTGGGAACACCAGATAGATCTGCATGCTCACCGACAGGAAGTACAGGTGGTAGGCGGCGTTTCCGGTGATGAGGTCGTAGACGATCGATTTCACCGAGCGCTCGGCGGCGTCGAGACTGTTCCACGCGTTGGCGATCGCGTCGACGCCACCGAAGTGATAGCGGACGTAGAACCAGTAGAACAGGCTCCACACGAGGAAGGGCAGGCCGATCAGTTTGTAACGTCGCTTCCAGAACGGAATCGCCTTGAGCTCGCGGTTGCGGTACTGGTAGCCGAGGACGAAGCCGGTCAGGGCGAAGAAGCTGTAGCGGGTGTAGCGGAGGAAGACCTCGACGGCGCCTGCGGCCACACTGGTCGGGGCGGTGACGCTGAGCATCACGTGGTCGAGGATCACCGCACCGAAGGTCACCAGTCGGACGAAGTCGATCTGGTAGAGGTGCTTGTCGCGTTTCGCGGGCTTGGCGGCCGGTTCGGCGCCGGAGTCCGTCGGGGTGACGTCGCCTGCGACGGGGTCGGGGACGGTCACCGGATCGGTCTCCGGACGTTTCGCGGACGCCGGGGTACCGGTCGATGGCTGTTCGGTAACGATCGGAAGACCTCCGTCCAATTCTTCGCACGTCGCAGAGGGTGAGGCTACTCCCTGTTGCTGAAAGTTCCGAAGTCGGCCCGTGACGCCATCGGAGGCGTTCACACCGACCGCTCGGGGGCGCTGCGGATGCCGCGTGGTGGCCGATGTCACGTGCTTGGATGTCATCGTGGCACCAAAACCGCAGGAAGACGGGGACCTCGATGCGGGTGTTTCCTCCGGAGGTGATGCCGCGGATCGAGCGGCGACACCCTCCCCGGTGGACGTGACATATCCCACTGTCGGCGGGGGACGCAGTCGCCTCCGGTCGGTCGGCGCGGCGCTGCTGACCGTGGTGTCGGTGGTGCTGGTGGTGTTGACGCTGCTTGCGGGCTATCTGCGGTCCGATCTGCTCGACACCGACGGCTACGTGGCGATGGTGGCTCCGCTGGCATCCGACCCGGCGATCCGGGCCGAGGTCACCGATGCCCTCGTGACGGTGATCGACGATCACGTCGACATCGCGGCACTGAGCGCCGAGGCGTTCTCGGCGCTGACGCCCGGCACCGGTACGCGAGCGGCGCAGGTGCTCTCACCGCTGATCGCGGCGCAACTCCAGTCCTACCTCCACGACACGGTCGAGCGCTTCGTGTCCTCGTCGGCGTTCGCGACCGCGTGGACGACCGCCAATCGTGCCGCGCACGCCACCCTCGATCGGCTTCTCGCCGGCGACACCGGAATCGTCGCGATCGATCTGGCCCCGATGGTTGCCCGGATCCGACAGCGATTGATCGACGACGGATTCACCGCCGCCGAGCAGATTCCGGCGATTCATCATCAGGTCGTCCTGTGGCAGTCCGACGCACTGCGCCGCGCTCAACGCGCGGTGTCCGCATTGAACACCGCGGCGCTGGTCCTGCCCTGGATGACCGCGCTGGCGATCATCGCGACGATCGGTGTCGCTGCTCCGACCCGCCGGTGGCGAGCGGTGATGGGGCTGGGCCTGGGCATCACCACGGTGATGCTGCTGCTCGCCGTCGCATCGGTGGTGGCCCGCGGCCGGTATCTCGATGCCGTTCCCGCCGACGTCATCACGCCGGACGCGGCCCGCGCGGTGTTCGACACCGTGGTGGCACCACTGCGTACGCGCATCTGGGTGGTCGCCGTCGTCGGTGCCGTGCCCGCGGTGCTCGCCTTCGTCGCCGAGCGTCGCGGGTGGCCGTCAGGTCGTCGATTCCATCCGCGGTAGGTGCGGCGCGCGGCGGCGATGGATGGCCAGGCCGATGGCCGCGGCGACGAAACACGAGGCAGCGCCGACGGCGAGGCCGGCCCGCGGCCCGGACGCCTCGCTGATCCACCCGATCAGCGGTCCGCCGATCGGCGTCGACCCCATGAACGCCACCGACCACAACGACATCACCCGGCCACGCATCTGCGGGTCCGAATTCAGTTGCAGCGTCGCGTTTCCGGTCGACATGAACGACACGCTGAGCCAGCCGACGAAGAACAGGGCGACGATCGCCATCCACAGGTGCGGGACCGCAGCGGTCACCGCGATGGTGATGCCGAACCCGATGGCGGCCAGGATCAACGTGCGCAAACCGGTGGTGCCACGCGCGGCCACCAGCAGACCGCCGACGACCGCGCCCACCCCCATCGCCGCCGTCATGAAGCCGAAGGCCTGGGGGCCGCCGTGAAAGGCGTCCTTGGCGGCGGCAGGCAGCGACACCTGGAACTCGTAGGCGAGGGTGCCGACCAGCGCCATCATCGTCAGCGGAACCCACAGCACGGGGCGTCCGGCGACGTAGCGGAGTCCTTCGCGCAGTTGGCCTTTGCCGCGTTTGACCGGTGTCTCCTCGGCGATCTCGGCGGTCCGCATCATCAGCAGTGACACCACCACCGCGACGAAGCTGGCCGCGTTGATCGCGAAACACCAGCCCGCGCCGACCGCGGCGAGGACCAGACCGGCCACGGCCGGGCCGACCGCCCGCGCCGCGTTGACCATCACCGAGTTCAAGGTGACCGCATTGCGGATCCGGGATTCGCCGACGATCTGGTGGATGAACGCCTGGCGGGAGGGGTTCTCGAAGGCGTTGTTCAGTCCGAGCAGCACGGCGAGGACCCCGACCTGCCACACCTGCACCCAACCGCCGAAGGTGAGGATCGCCAGTGCCGCCGCCAGCAGCCCCATCACCGACTGCAGGATGATCATCAGCTTGCGACGATCCACGCGATCGGCGATCACCCCCGCGTACGGGCCGAGGACCAGGATCGGTACGGCCTGCAGCGCGACGATCACGCCGAGCACGGTCGATGAATTGCTGAGGGTCAGGACCAGCCAGGCCTGGGCGGTGGCCTGCATCCAGGTACCGACCAGCGAGAGCGCCTGCCCACCGAAGTACAGGCGATAGTTGTGGATGTGCAGCGAGGCGAACATGCCCTCGCGCTCCTGCGCCATGTCACCCACAGTCATTTCATCCACTGTAGAACCCGCCACTGACCGCTTCCTGGGAGGTCAACCCGGGAGGTCGGCACAGGGCCAGGCCGCGACTGTATTCTATATTCTATGGTTGATCCTGCCGCTCCCGCTCCGGCGGCGCGACGCCGACGCCGTCCCCGGTTGTCCGACGAGGTCTCGGAGTACGTCCGCGAGCTCATCGTCTCCGGACAACTGCAACCCGGCGAGTTCATCCGCCCGGAAACCGTTGCCGATGAACTCGGGGTCTCGGCCACGCCCGCACGGGAGGGATTGCTGTCCTTGCAGAGCGAGGGGCTACTGCGGGTCGAACCGCGGCGCGGATTCGTCGTCGCACCCCTGAGCAGCACCGACATCGAGGACGTCTTCGCCGGGCAGGCCCTGCTGGCCGGCGAACTCGCCGCCCGCGCCACCACCCGTCTCGACGACGCGGACCTGGCCACTCTCGACCGTCTGCAGGTCGAACTCGAGGCGGCCGCCGACGCGGAGGACAACGACGAGGTCGAGCGGCTCAATCACGAATTCCACCGACTGATCTATGCCGCGGCGGGATCGCCCAAGTTGTCGTGGATGATCAAGTCGTCGCTCAATTATGCTCCCCGACGGTTCTTTTCGTCGGTCGACGGCTGGCCGCAGGCATCGGCCGACGATCATCGCGACATCATCGACGCCCTGCGCCGACGCGATGCGGCCGGCGCGCGGGCGGCGATGTCGGCGCACATCGGCAAGGCCGGGCGTCTGCTCGCCGAGCATCGGCGCGACTCACGCTGAGTCCTCCGGCCCAGGGCTTTCGGTGAGGGGAGCAGACGCCAGAATCCGTTGTGCGCGTGCGACAACCGGCGGGTCCACCATGTGTCCGTCGACCGCGACCGCCGAGGAGTCGGTACCGGCCGCCGCCACGATCGAACGCGCCCAGGTGATCTCGGTGTCCGACGGCGCCAGGCACGCGTGGACCGTTGCCACCTGGGCGGGATGGATGCAGAGCTTGCCGGTCAGGCCGATCCGCGCGGCGTAGCCGACGTCGGCGACGAGTTTCTCGACGTCGCGCAGCGCCGTGGTCACCCCGTCGATGGGGTCGGCGACACCCGCCGCGGCCGATGCCGTGACGAGCATCGAACGCGCAAACAGCAGTGCCTCGTGGTCATCGGGGTCGGCACCGATCTCGACGGCGAAGTCGATGGCGCCGAAGCCCAGTCGAGCGACACCGGGTACCTGCGCGATGGCCGGCGCCGCAAGAATGCCCCGCGCGGTCTCGATGAGCGGCAGGACCGGCGCCGCGGTCGCCTGCGCCACGCGTATCACCTCGTCGGCGCTGCTCGCCTTGGCGAGCATCACCGGTGCGCCGTGCCGGGCCGCGAGTTCCACATCGTCTGTGTGCCACGGCGTTGCGGCGGCATTGATGCGCAGGACGGCGTGCTTGCCGGCTGCAAGCCAGCCGGCGATGTGCTCGCGGGCCGCATCCTTGTCCTCCGGGTCGACCGCGTCCTCGAGGTCGATGATCACCACATCGGCACCCGCCGCGGCGGCCTTGTCGAAACGCTCGGGCCGATTACCCGGGACGAACAGGAAGCTACGCGCGACGCGCAGCGATGCGATGGGATCGGTGGTGTCGGTCATGCGAATTCTCCCTTGCCCGAGACGTGAACGGTGCCCTGTCCGGTGACGACGGCGAGCTCTACCGCGTCACCGTCGTCGTCCGGGGTGGCCTCGACCCGGAAGCGGTCACCGAGGAACAGTGGGCTGCGAAGCCGGAAGTCGAAGGTGCGCAGCGATTTACCGTGATGATGTGCCCGGGCTAGCTCGGCCATGTAGGTGGCCAGCAACGGTCCGTGGACGACGAGATCGGGGTAGCCCTCGACGCCCGTCGCATACGGGCGGTCGTAGTGGATGCGGTGGGCGTTGGAGGTCAGTGCCGAGTACCGGAAGAGCAGCGGCGTGTCGGGTGTCGGCTCCGCGGTCCATGGTGCGGTCGCGTCGGCGAGGTCGGGACTCGGCCGATCGAAGGGCCGCGCGTTGCCGGAATCGCTGCGATACACCAGATCCTGGTCCTCGGTGAGCACAACGGTTCCGCCCTGGCGGTATTCACTGCGGACCGTGACGAAGAGCATGTCGCCGGTACGCCCGTGCTTCTCGGTCATCGAGGCCACCGACGACACCTTCTCGGTGCGCGTGCCGAGAGCCAACGGGGCCGTGGACGAGATCCGCGCACCGGCGAACATCCGACGGCGGTCCGGGATCGGTGGCAGGAAATGGCCGTGGGCGGGGTGACCGTCGGCGCCCAGTTCCGCGGTCTGCGGCCACTCGGAGAAGAAGATCCAGTGCCAGGGCAACGGCAGGGGATCGCCGTCGGCGAAGGTTTCCGACAGTCCGAGCGTGGCGGCCAACCGCGTCGCCTGCGCCGCGTCGAGGGGGTCCACCTCGGTGATCGGTTCGGGACGCCAACCGGCGACATGGTCGCTCAGACTCGATCCGGTGGTCCCGGCCATTTGCGCTCCTCCGCTTCTCCGCCTGCACAACGACATTCCGCACTATGAAACATAGTCTATAGAGTTGGTGGATGGGCCGGTGTCCCGCCCCCACTTCGGGGGGTGTTGACGGCGCTGGTGTGACGTGGATCATGCACTCATGACCAGCACCACCGCCACCGACAGCCCCTCGACGACCAACACCGAGCGATACCGCGTCGCGCGAGATCAGATGGTCCGTCTCATCGGCGACTACGAGACCGCCGTTCGTGAGTTCCGGTGGCCGGCCATCACCGGCCGGTTCAACTGGGCGATCGACTGGTTCGACGTCATCGCTCGCGGCAACGACCGCACCGCGCTCTGGTTGTGCGAGCAGGACGGCACCGAAACCAAGGTGTCGTTCGACGAGATGGCCACGCGCTCGGATCGGGTGGCGACCTGGCTGGCCGAGCTGGGCATCGGCAAGGGCGATCGCGTGATCCTGATGCTCGGCAATCAGGTCGAGTTGTGGGAGGCGATGCTCGCGGTGTGCAAGCTCGGGGCGATCGTCATGCCCACCACCGCAGCGCTGGGGCCGGCCGACCTGCGGGACCGGATCGACCGTGGTGCGGCGCGATGTGTCATCGTCAACGCCGCCGACACCGCCAAGTTCGCCGAGATCGACGGCGACTATCTGCGCATCGCGGTCGGCGACGCGGTGCCGGGCTGGCACTCCTACGGCGACTCGGCCACGGTCACCTCCGCCGGGCCGTTCGACGTCGTCACCGAAGTCGGCGATCCGATGCTCATCTACTTCACCTCCGGCACCACCAGTCGTCCCAAGCTCGTCGAGCATTCCCAGACCAGTTACGCCGTCGGCCATTTCACCACCATGGCATGGATCGGGGTGCGCCCCGGCGACGTTCACCTGGCGATCAGCTCGCCGGGTTGGGCCAAACATGCCTGGAGCTGTTTCTTCGCACCGTGGATCGCCGAGGCGACGATCTTCGTCTACAACTACGCGCGCTTCGACGCGCAGGCCCTGATGACGCAGCTGCGGCGGGCGCGTGTCACCACCTTCTGTGCGCCACCGACGGTGTGGCGCATGCTGATCCAGGCCGACCTCGGCGAGCGACCCGAGGGTATGCGAGAGCTCCTCGGTGCCGGGGAGCCGCTCAATCCCGATGTCATCCGGCAGGTCGAGAAGGCGTGGGGCCTGACCATCCGCGACGGTTTCGGGCAGACCGAGACCACCCTGCAGGTCGGGAACACGCCGGGCGCGCCGGTCAAGGCGGGGTCGATGGGCCGACCGATGCCCGGCGTCCCGGTGGTGCTGATCGATCCGATCAGTGGCGAACTCGCCGACGAGGGCGAGATCTGTCTGGACCTCGCCCAGCATCCGGTCAATCTCATGACCGGATACCTCGGCGACCCGGAACGCAACGCACTCGTCACGGCCGGCGGCTACTACCACACCGGCGATGTGGCGCAACGTGATTCCGACGGCTACATCACCTACATCGGGCGCACCGACGACGTCTTCAAGTCCTCGGACTACAAGGTCTCGCCCTTCGAGTTGGAGAGCGTGCTCATCGAGCACCCCGCCGTGGTGGAGGCGGCGGTCGTCCCGCAGCCCGACGACACCCGTCTGGCCGTGCCGAAAGCCTATGTGGCACTGGCCTCCGGGTGGGAACCCGACGAACAGACCGCACGCTCGATCCTGGAGTACTCCCGAGATCACCTCGCGCCCTATCTCAAGGTGCGCCGCGTCGAGTTCTTCGAACTGCCCAAGACCATCTCCGGCAAGATCCGCCGCGTCGAACTGCAGCAGCGGGAGGCCGCTGCGCATCGGGACAAGGAGACGATCACCACCGAATACCGGTATGAGGATCTGGTGGACTGAGCGTCGGCCGCGAGGTCAGCCGGGCCGGAACTGGTTGCGGTGCACCGATGGTGACACGCCGAACCGGGCGACGAAGTTCTGGCGGAGGGTGACCTCGCTGCCGAATCCGCACCGGTGTGCAATCAGCCCGATGTCGAGATCGGTGGTCTCGAGCAGGGTGCGGGCATGGGCGACTCGCTGGGTGGTCACCCATCGCGCGGGGGTGGTACCCGTGGCGTCGCGGAAGTGGCGCAGGAAGCTTCGTCGGCTCATCCGGGCCCGGGCCGCCAGCCCCGACACCGACAGGTCGGAATCCAGATGGCCGATCACCCATTCCAGCACCGCGCTGACCGAGGTGTCGGATTCGCTTGTGGCGAGCGGATGTTCGATGTATTGCGCTTGGCCGCCGTCGCGGTGCGGGGCCACCACCATGCGTCGGGCGACGCGGTTGGCCAGGTCGGCGCCGCACAATCGTCGCAGCAGGTGCAGGCAGGCATCCACCGATGAGACCGTGCCGGCCGAGGTGATCACGTCGCCGTGGTCGATGTAGAGAACCGAATCGTCGACCCAGCCGCAGCGCCCACGACGCTCCAGTTCGCGGGTGCCCAGCCAATGCGTCACCGCTCCACGGCCTTCGAGGAGGCCGGTGTCGGCGACGGCGATGGCCCCGAGGCACAGTCCGGCAATGATCGCACCCCGCCCATGGGCATCGAGCAGAGCCGAGCGCACCACGTCGTCGATCTCCGGTGCCGACTCGGGCCACGACGGCACGATGACGATGTCCGCAGCAGTGGTCGCCTCGGGACCACTGATCCCGCTGAGGCGTTGGCCCATCTCGAGCTCGACATCTCCGGAGTGGGCGGCCCACAAGGTGATCGACCAGAGCGCCGGGTCGGGCGCCAGCACCGCGGCCTCCCGGAAGACCATTTGGGGTGCAGCGACATGAAAGAGACTGACGCCGTCGAACACATGAATCGCGACCCGCATCGGTGCACCTACTCCGTGGCACGATCTCATCGGAAATCGGCATTCGCGCCACTGTCGTGGGTCAGCGTAACGCAGCAAAGTGGGTCGGGGACGGCGAGGATGACCGTCCGCCGAGCCAGAAGGAAGGCCCGACATGACCGCACCCACCCGCGCACTCGTCGTCGTCGACGTCCAGAACGAGTACTTCGACGGTCCGATGCAGATCCAGTACCCGCCGCGCGAGGGCTCGCTGGCCAACATCACCCGCGCGATCGACGCCGCGACCGAGGCCGGATTACCCATAGTGGCTCTGCGACACACCCTTCCGGCCGACTTCCCGGTGTACGCGGAGGGCTCGCACGGCTGGCAGTTGCATCCCGACATCGAGCGGCGCATCGGGGCGGACTGGAAGGTGGCCGACAAACAGTTCGGCACCGTGTTCGCCGGCACCGGGGTCGGCGAGTGGCTCGCCGAGCGGGGCGTCGACACCATCACGATCGTCGGGTACATGACCAACAACTGTGATCTCGCGACCGCCGCCGAATCCGAGACGCGGGGTCTGAGCGCGGAGATCCTCTCCGACGCGACCGGCGCCATCCACCTCGCCAACGATGCGGGCAAGGTGTCGGCGGAGCAATTGCACAACACGCTGATGGTGCTCTACCACTCGAACTTCGCGGCCGTGGCCACGACGGACGACTGGCTTGCGGCGGTGAACGCCGGTGCGGCACTGGACAAGGGCAATCTCGTCGAGTCCGCGGTGGCGGGTGCTGCGGCCAACTCCTGACCTGCCAACAGCATTGGGCGCGCGAGCATTCAGCGCCGGGCGATCCAGGTGGTTTTGAGGCCGGTGAATTTGTCGATCGCGTGGATTGACAGGTCCGCGCCGAAGCCTGACCCCTTGAAGCCGCCGAACGGTGTGCCCGGCGACAACGCGTCGACGGTGTTGATCGACACGGTGCCGGCATGCAGCGCCTCGGACACACGCAGGGCTCGGTCGAGGCTCGCCGTCCACACCGACGCGGCCAGCCCATACGGGGTGTCGTTGGCCAGTGCGACGGCTTCTTCCTCGGTGTCGAAGGGGATCATCGCGAGCAGCGGGCCGAAGATCTCGTCGGTCACCACCGGCGAGTCGACCGGCAGGTCGGTGACGACGGTCGGTTCCAGGAAGAAGCCGGTATCGCCGATCCGGTTGCCGCCGAGGATGATCCGTCCGTCGGTGTGGGCGCGGTCGATGTAGCGCAGGACGAGGTCGAGTTGCTTGCGCGAGACCATCGCACCGGCGCTCGATGCCGGATCGAGAGGGTCGCCCGGCAGGTAGGCCGCCGCCTTGTCGATCAGTGCGGCGGCGAACTCGTCGACGATGTCACGCTGGATCAGTAGACGACTGTTGGCCGAGCACACCTCGCCCTGGTTGCCGAAGATCCCGAAACACGCCATCTCCGCTGCCTGCTCGAGATCTGCGCAATCGGCGAAGACGATGTTGGGGCTCTTGCCGCCGCATTCGAGCCACACCTGTTTCATGTTGGACTCGGCGCTGTAGGCCAGGAACTTCTTGCCCACCTCCGTCGACCCGGTGAAGGTGAGGCAGTCGACGTCGGGGTGTCGTCCAAGAGCTGCTCCGGCGGTGGCCCCGAGGCCCGGTACCACGTTGAACACTCCGGCGGGTATGCCTGCATCCAGGGCGATCTCGGCCATCCGCAGTGCCGACAGAGGTGACTCCTCGGCGGGTTTGAGGACCACGGAGTTGCCTGCGGCCAGGGCTGGAGCGAGTTTCCAGGCGGCGATGTCGAGCGGGAAGTTCCACGGCACCACCGCGCCGATCACGCCCAGGGGGACGCGCCGCACCATGGCGACGCTTCCGTCGGCGGTCGGCGGAAGCTCACCGGGGATCTTGTCGATGACCTCGCCGTAGTAGCGAAAGACCGCAGCCGCGCCGGGTATCTCCACGTCGAGCGAATCGGTGATGGCCTTCCCCATCTCCAGGGTGACGAGCAGCGCGAGTTCGGCGCTGTGGTCGAGCAGAAGATCGGCGAAGCGGTTGAGTATCGCGCCACGCTCGGCGGCCGACAGGCGGGACCACCGGCCGTCGTCGAAGGCCCGGCGAGCCGCCACCACCGCGGCGTCGACGTCGGCCGCGTCGCACGCGGACACGCTCACCAGCACCTCTTCGGTCGCCGGGTTGACGACGTCGAAGGTGGAGCCTGAGATCGCGGGTACCGGGCGACCGTCGATGAGTGCGTCGGTGGGCGGCTTCAGGCCGGCCGCTCGCGCGTGCCAGTCGATCGGGGTGGGTGTGGACGGTGCGGGCATGGACCCAGGATGGCCGATGTCCGCGCCGGTCGATAGATCCAGTTGAGCCGAATTATTGGATGATCTGCATCGGTTCAGCCGAAGATAGCGGCGTGGGTATTGCATCGACTCCGGTGATACAGAAGCCAGAAAGATTCTGTTTTCTCTGGGATGGCCGGTGTCGAATACTGGCCGAACAGCGATCACGATCCCAGCCAGGAGCCGACCAACCCATGACGAGCACACCAGAATCCGGCGCCCCGGGCGCCGCGCCGGCACTCGAACGCCGCACCATCGATCACATTCCGCATGACGAACGGCACGGTCGCGCCCGCGACATCTTCACCGTGTGGTTCGGCTCCAACATCATGCTCCTGACCATCATCACCGGCGCGCTCGCGACCACCGTGTTCGGTCTGCCGTTGTGGGCCGGGGCGCTCGCGGTGATCGCCGGCAACGTCGTCGGTGGTGTTGTGATGGCGTTGCACGCCGCGCAGGGTCCGCAGATGGGCGTGCCTCAGATGCTGCAGACCCGCGCCCAGTTCGGCTCGCTGGGAAGCCTTCTGGTGGTGGTGCTCGTCGTCTTCATGTACCTGGGGTTCTTCGCCTCCAACGCGGTCCTCGGTGGCAAGGCCTTCGCGGCGGTGACCGGCCTGCCGACCAACTGGGCGATCGTGATCATCGGTGCGATCAGCGTCGGTGTCACCATCATCGGCTACCGGTTGATCCACTCGATGGCCGCGGTGTTGTCGGTGGTGGCGGGTGTGGCATTGATCATCGCGTTCGTGTGGATGGTCGGGGTGCAGGGCCTGCCCAGCGGCACGTGGCATGGCGGCGGATTCGGCTGGGCCGGTTTCATGGCCACCTTCTCGGCCGCGGCACTATGGCAGATCGCTTATGCGCCCTACGTTTCCGACTACACGCGGTATCTACCCAAGGACACCGGGGTGACCACCGCGTTCTGGGCCACCTACTCCGGCTGTGTACTCGGATCGGTGCTGCCGATGCTCCTCGGTGTGGTCGTCGGTGCTGCTCTGCCCGCCGCCGACACCCTCGACGGCCTGTCGACGCTGACCCACGGCATCTCGACCGGGCTCTTCGTGATCTTCGCGGTGGGCATCAGCGTCACCAACGGGATGAACCTCTACTGTGGTGCATTGTCGACGATCACCATCGGGCAGAACATCTTTGCGTGGTGGCGTCCGCAGGCAACGAGCCGCGCGGTGATCGCCGTCGTGCTCTTCGCCATCGCCATGGCGCCTGCCCTTCTCAGCGCCGACGACTTCCTGGCCAACTACGCCAATTTCCTTTCCCTGCTGCTGTGCGTGCTGATCCCGTGGACCGCGGTCAACCTCGTCGACTACTACCTGTTGCGCCACGGTGACTACGACATCGACTCGCTGTTCGCCAAGGACGGCGGAGTCTATGGTCGCTTCAACTGGACGGCCATCGCCTGTTACGTCCTCGGCATCGCGTTGCAGATCCCTTTCCTCTCGACCACCCTGTGGGTCGGTCCTATTGCTACATCGCTTGGCGGCGTGGATATTTCGTGGCTGGTGGGGCTCGCGGTGATCTGCCCCCTCTACTACGTGCTGATGCGCGCGAAGATGCCTGTGCCGTCGGCCTCGCTGGTGTCGGGGTCGGTCGCGTGATGAGCGACTACGTGGTGGTTGGCGGTGGCACCGCAGGCTGTATCGTCGCCGCACGGCTCAGCGAACGCCCCGACGTCACGGTGACGGTGCTCGAGGCCGGTCCCGACGACGAGCACGAGCCTCGTGCCCGATCGATCCGCCGGTGGGCGGAGATGATCGAGAGCGAGTACGACCAGGATTACCGTAGCATCCCGCAGGAGCGCGGGAACTCGGGAATCCGCCAGTCGCGCATGCACATTCTCGGTGGATGCTCGACCGCCAATACGATGATCACCTGGCGGCCGCTGGCCGCTGACCTCGAGGAGTGGGCCGACCTCGGCGTCGTCGGCTGGGATGTGCACACCCTCGGACGATGCTTCGATCGACTGGCCACCCCCATCACGCCGGTCGCCGAGCAGGATCGCAACCCCTACGTGGCCGACGTCGTCGCCGCGGCCGGGGAGGCGCTCGGCCTGCCTTTGCGGACGGCGTGGAACAGCGACGACGACTTCGCCTCGACGGGAGAGGGCGCCGGCTTCTTCGAGATCGGTTACGCCCCGGACACCAATCTCCGGTCATCGACGTCGGTGCACTATCTCCATGACGTCCGGTCGCGCGCCAATCTGACTCTGCTGCAGAATAGTTCGGTTTCTCGAATCCTGTTCGACGGGACACGCGCGGTGGGTGTGGTGGCCGTCGACGAGAACGGGGCCGAGTACGAGGTGCGCGCCGCAGTGGAGGTGATCGTGTGCGCCGGTGCTCCCGGATCGCCGGCTATCCTGCAGCGATCGGGGATCGGTCCCGCGGACGTGGTGGGCGCCGCCGGGGTGCCGGTGTTGCTCGACCTGCCCGGGGTGGGCGAGAACCTGATGGATCATGCCGAGGGGCTGATCGTCTGGGAGACCGATCGCGACGTGCCGTCGACCTGCGCGACCGGCTGGGACGCCGGTGCGGCGCTGCGGATCTCGGCCGACAGCCCGGCACGGCCGGACGTGCTGATGCACTTTCCGGTCGAGGCCGTCGCCGATCATGCCGTCGCCGCCGGTGCCGAACTGCCCGAGCACATCGTCTCGATCGCACCCAATGTGGCCAAGCCCCGCAGCCGCGGGCGGGTGTGGATCACCGATGCCGATCCGGCGACGCCGCCGGCCATCGACTACCGGTATTTCACCGATCAGTCCGGGGCGGACGAGGCCGTGTTGCTGGCCGGTGTTCGTGCGGCCCGTCGCATCGCCGAGACCGAGCCGATGGCGAAGTGGATTGTCCGAGAGGTATTCCCGGGCCCGGAGGTGGTCGGCGACGAGGAGCTCTCGGCCGCGCTGCGAGCGACGCACCAGACGGTCTATCACGTGTCCGGCACGTGCCGCATGGGTCGCGATGGTGACCCGCTCGCCGTCCTCGACAGCGATCTGAGGGTGCGTGGCGTGAGCGGTGTGCGGGTGGTGGATGCGTCGGTGCTGCCGACGCTGACCTCGGTCAATCCGGTCGGCACCATCATGAGCGTCGCCGAACGTGCCGCCGAACTCATTGCCGCCGAACTCATTGCGCCGGTCGGGGCGTCCGCGTCTTAACTCCCGAACAGATCCCGGCAGAGTTCGGCCA
Source organism: Gordonia polyisoprenivorans NBRC 16320 = JCM 10675 (assembly GCF_000241325.1). Classification (GTDB taxonomy): domain Bacteria; phylum Actinomycetota; class Actinomycetes; order Mycobacteriales; family Mycobacteriaceae; genus Gordonia; species Gordonia polyisoprenivorans. The sequence continues at coordinate 64,780 of NZ_BAEI01000039.1, forward strand.
CCACGGCCGCGCGGCGCGTGGGACGGGCGGCGACCGCGCTGAGCAGCACCATCGTGAGTGCCGGGGCGTCGTCGGCGATCGGGATCGCCGCGACCGCGTGTCCGTCGAGCGCCACCGGCACCGCCGACTGCAGGTTGAGCACTGTGTAGGCCAGTCCCCGTCCGACGAGCGCCCGACATGTCTCGACCGTCGTGGAGCGGTAGCGGATCGCGGGCTCCACCCCGGCGTCGCCGAAGACACGTCCGAAGTAGTCGCGACTGTGCGGTAGATCGAGCAGGGCCATCGGCTCGTCGGCGAGTTCACGCAGCCGCAACGACTTTCGCTTTGCCAACCGGTGGGTCCCCGACACGAGCACGTACGGCGGTACGGTACGCAGCGGCCACCGCTTGAGACGGGCGTCGTCGACGAGGTCGTATCCGATACCGAGTTCGAAGGTGCCGTCGGCGACGCCCTCGGCGAGATCGGCGAGGTCGACCTCGGTGGTCTGCAGATGTAGACGCGGAAGCTTTTCCGCAGCGGTGCTGAGCAATTCGGGTAACAGGTACGGCGCCATCACCTCGAAGCAGCCGATCGACAGCGATCCGGTCAGTGAGCCGCCCAGTCCGTGCGCGATGGACCGCAGATCGGCCGCGGAGGTCAGCAGTTGCCTGCTCGCCACGAGGAGCTCCCGACCCGACGGGGTCAGGGTGATGCCCTTCGCGTGATGACGTACCAACAGCTGCACGCCGAGGGCGCCCTCGAGGTCGGTCAGGGCCGTCGACATCGCCGACTGTGAAAGATGGACGGCGGCGGCGGCTTTGGTGATACTGCCGGCCTCGGCGACCGCAACGAAGTACTCGAGTTGCCGCAGGGTGTAGTCGGCCATGTCCCGCCTCCGTTGATTCGACTGAACCGATATTAAACCAAGAAAACAACGACTGTACAGATGTGATCGCCAGACTCAGTCTTGTAGTGCACGTCATACTTTTTCTCGCAATCAGGAGTTGTTTCATGGGAACTCATCCAGTAGGCCAGGACGGTCCGGATCTGCATCTGAAACGGTCGCTCCGGCGCCTCGACGTCCCGATCATGATCTTGTCGGCGCTGATCAGCCTCGACATGGTCGGTGAGATCTCGTCGTTCGGCGGCGAGACGTTCACCTGGTTGCTCGTCCTGGCACTGCTCTGGATGATCCCGTACGGGCTGGTGACGGCCGAGTTGGGCAGCGCTTTCCCCGACGAGGGCGGCCTCTACGAATGGGTCAAGCGCGCCTTCGGCCGCCTACCCGGATCGATCGCCACCGTCATGTACTGGTCGATCAATCCGCTGTGGATCGGCGGCTCGCTTGCGTTCATCAGTACCCAGGCGTGGAGCGGCTTCATTCATCCGGTGGGTTCGGGAACGCTCGGCGACTTCGCCTTCAAGATCGTTTTCGTGTGCGCCTCGGTGGGGGTGACGCTCCTGTCGATGCGACGAGCACGCGTGATCTTCCGGATCGGTACCTATCTCAAGCTCGGCCTCGCCGCGGTCTTCCTGATCACCACCGTCGTCTACGGCATCGACCACGGTTTTCACGGCATCGGTGCGGTCAGCTGGTCGCCCACGATGGCCGGATTCCTGGGACTCGTTCCGCTGCTGCTGTTCTCGCTCGTCGGGTTCGAGGTACCGAGTCAGGCGGGCGGCGAGATGGCCAACCCGCAGCGCGACGTACCGCGCGGCATCGCGCTCGGCGGGTTCGTCGGACTGGCGGTCTATGCGCTGCCCGTCCTGGCGCTGCTGCTGGTCCTCCCGGCCGGGGCGATCACCGGAATCGGCGGATTCATGGCCGCGGTGGACACTGTCTTCGGTGTCTACGGTCCGGCCGCGTCGATCCTGGTCAAGATCGCGGTCGTCGCCTTCATCATCGGACTCGGGATCACCGGCGCCACGTGGGCGGTGGCGGCCAATCGCGCTCTGGCAGTGGCGGCCTCCGACGGAGGCTTCTTCCCATACTTCGCGCGCTTCGACGAGAAGCGCAATTCGCCGGTGCGTGTCAACGTCTTCACCGGCGTCATCGCGCTGCTGTTCATGATCGTCGGCGTCCTCTTCTCGCGGGGCGACAGCGCCGCCACCTTCACCGTCGTCCTGACCATCACCATCTCGACGTCCCTGGTCGCCTATCTGTTCGTGTTCCCGGCAGCACTGCGGCTGCGATTCACCCACGCCGACATCAAGCGCCCCTATGCGATCCCCGGGGGTCGCGCGGGCCTGGCGGTGGCTGTCGCCCTGACCACGTTCTGGGCCGCGCTCGGTGTCTGGGTGGCGGTGTTCCCCGGGACCCTGGAGAACCTCATGGGTGTGCACTACGACTTCGTCGAGACCTGGGGAGTGGGTCGGCTGCGGTTCGAGGTGTTCACCCTGGGCACGCTCGCAGTGCTCGCCCTGATCGCGATCGTCGGCTACCTCCGAGGACGCGTGACCCCCTCGACGCCGGTCGGTACCGACACCCCGGCTGTCGCCGCACAGATCTCGTAGCCGGCATTCGCCGGATCACCTGTCACCGATCGATCACCCCTGAAGGAGTACCCATGAGCACCCTGCAATCGACCACCCCGCAGATCATCTCCACCGACGACGCCGCCCGCACCGCGATGACGCCGAGCGCCTACGTCACCTCGGAGACCCTGCGTGCCGGCGACCCCGCCGAGCGCGAGGCCACCCACCTCGTCAGCGCGGACGAGAAATTCGTCGTCGGCTCGTGGTCGGCACAGCCATACACCGAGTTCATCGAGTCCTATCCGGGTGACGAGTACGCGCGGGTCCTCGAGGGATCGGTCACGCTCACCGGTGACGACGGTGTGGCGCATACGATCTCCGCCGGCGAGGCGTTCACCCTGCGACGTGGCTGGCGTGGCGAGTACCGCGTGACCCAGCCGCTGCTCAAGCAGTTCGCGCTGTATCTGGGCTGACGCGGCGTCACGCCGTCGGCCCGCGCCCGGCCACTGCCGAAACCCGGGGAGCAACATTCCTCCCCGGGTTTCGTGCTCGTCGGAAGATGTCTCTCGCCGACGACGGCACTCAGATGGCGTGCACCACGGTGCCGCCCACCATCGTCATCGTCGCGGTCAGAGCCCCGATGTCGACGGCCGTGCGGATGTCTTCATCGAGCACGACGAGGTCGGCGTCCTTGCCGACGGACAGCGAGCCCGCGCGATCCTCGGCGTGCATGGCGCGGGCGGAGCCGACCGTGTAGGCGTCGACGGCCGCGCGCAAGGTGATGGCCTCCCCGGCGACGAGCGGTACCGTCCGGGCGTCGTCTCCGATGGCGTGCGGATCGGCGATCGACCCCGTTCGGTGCACCGCGGTGTGGATGGCCCACAACGGATTAGGATCGGTCACCGGCCAGTCGCTGCCCATTGCGAGCGCCCCGCCCTCGGCCCGGATCGACCCGAACGGGAAGTGGAAGGGTTCGCGATCGGGTCCCAGTAGCGGGAGCTTGCGTTCGACGATCTCGGTATCGCGTCGCGCCCAGAGTGCCTGGATGTTGGCGATCACGCCGAGTTGCGCGAACCGCGGGATGTCGGCCGGGTCGACCACGTCGAGGTGAGCGATCTGATGCCGGGCATCGAAGCCGGGGCGTGCCGACCGCGCGGCGCCCAGCGCATCGAGGCATTCGCGGACCGCCCGATCGCCGACGGCGTGCATGTGGATGTGAAAGTCGTTGCGCACCAATAGTGCACACACCTGCTCGAGCTCGGCAGGATCGATGAAGGACAGTCCTGTCGGAGATGCTCCGGCCGGCAGGTCCGAGTACGGCGCCAACATCGCGGCGGTGCAGTTCTCGCAGATGCCGTCCTGCATCACCTTCACGGTGTCGACGTGAAAGCGGTGTCCCCGGCCCTGTGCTCGACGCTCCCGCAGGGTGTCGAGCTGCCCGACGCCCTCGTCGGCGGCCCACCACAGGGCGCCGCAGACGCGGGCGGTCAGCTCGCCCGCGGCATCGGCGGCGAGGTAGGTGGCGAGGGTATCCGACAGCCCGAACGCCGGGATGTCGACGCCGGCATCTTGCCAGCCGGTGACACCCGCCGCATGCAGGCGCTGCTGTGCGATCAGCAGTGCGCGCCGCAGGAAGGCCTCGTCGTAGTCGGGGATCAACGCATTCGCCGGATCGCCGGCGCGCTCGAAGAGGATTCCGGTCGGTGTGCCGTGCGCGTCCCGCTCGATGCGGCCGCCGCTGGGGTCGGGTGTCGACGCGTCGATGCCGACCCTGCGGAGAGCCTCGCTGTTGACCCACACGCCGTGACCGTCATGGCTCGAGAGCACCACCGGGCGGTCGGCGACGACCTCGTCGAGATCGCCGCAGGTGGGTAGACCACCGACGAAAGCATCTCCGTACCAACCGCTTCCACTGATCACCGGCTCGTCCGGATGGGCACGCGCATATGCGGCGATCGCGTCGAGGTAGCCGCGTCGGGTGTGCGGCAGCTCGGACAGGTCGCACCGGAGGGCGGCGAGCCCGCCGGCCACCGGATGCACGTGGGCGTCGACGAAGCCCGGCAGGAGGCTTGCGCCACCGAGGTCGTGGACCTCGGTGGCGGGCCCGAGCAGTGCCCGATCGACGCCGCGGCCGACGGAGATGATCACTCCGTCGGCCACGGCGAGGGTATCGGCACCGCTCACGTCATCCGGCCGCCAGAGTGCGGCATTGGTGAAGACATGAGAGGCGTACATGGTTACTCCTTCGGGCTGGTCACGAGGCCGTCACCGGTGTCCGGAACACCGGTTCGATGGACAACTGGGTGACCTCGCGCCGGAACGGCACCGGGTCATCGGACTTCTCGACATCGAGTTCCTCGGCGTACCGATGGCCCGCCCACACCGCGGCGGCGATCGTCGAGGGTGCCCACGCGTCGCCGATGCCGCGTACCGAGCGCACGCCTGCGGCAGACCACTCGTCGGCACGTGCGTGCAGGGCCGTGTACAGCTCGTCGTGGGGGAGTCGGGCGGTGACGAGGACGACGGCGTCGGCGTCGAGTTCTCCGGTGCGCCCGGTGAATCGGCAGGCGGTGCCGACGCAGCCGGCACCGATCGCGGTGAGCGCGGTGTCGGTGCGGACCTCCACGCCGGCCTCGATGATCCGAGCCCGGATGCGGTGGGCCTCCATGGTGTTCACCGTCCATTGCGACACCTGCGGCGCGGGGGTGACCAGGGTGACCGCATACCCCTCCTTGGCGAGCAACTCCGCGATGACGGCGCCGAGGTAGTAGTGGTCGTCGTCGAAGAGCACGACGCGCTTTCCGGCGGGACGACGCCCGGCGATGATGTCGTCGGGGGTGAGGACTTCGGGGGTGGGGGCGATCTCGATGGGGTGGGTGTGCCAGCGGCCCACCCCATCACGACGCCACGACGAGCCGGTGGCGACCACCACGTGGTCGAAGCCGTACTCGAGGATGTCCTGCTCGGTCATCGGTGACTCGCGATAGACCTCCACGTTGTCGAGACGATCGAGCTGTTGCAGCCGGTAGTCGACGACCCGAATCCATGCGGACAGGCCGGGGAGCGTGGACTCCTTGGCCACGCGCCCGCCGAGTACGCGGCTCGCCTCGGTGAGGGTCACCGGATAGCCGCGGTTGCCCAGCGAGCGCGCGGCTTCCAAGCCCGCCGGCCCGGCTCCGACCACGAGCACCGACGACGTCGAGGTGGCCGGGGCGATGCGTTCGGGATGCCAGCCGCGACGGAACTCCTCACCCATGGTCGGGTTCTGGGTGCAGCGGATGGGCGACATGGTGAAGTCGCCGGACACGCAGATGTTGCAGCCGATGCATTCGCGGATGTCCGCGAGATCTCCACGTTCGATCTTGTTGGGCATGAACGGATCCGCGATGGAGGGCCGGGCGGCGCCGATGAGATCGAGGATGCCGCCGCGGACGTGGCGGACCATGGTGTCCGGGGAGGTGAAGCGGCCCACGCCGACAACGGGTTTCGTGGTGAGCTGCTTGAGTCCGGTGACGAACGGTTCCTGTTCGGCCTCGGGGCCGAACCGCGAGGTCACCGAATCGTCCTCCCAGCTGCCGAGCACCAGGTCCCAGAGGTCGGGGTGCTCGCCGATGAGGCCGAACACGTCCTCCATCTCCGCGCGGGTGATGCCGTCGTCACCGAGGAGTTCATCCACCGAGATGCGGCAGGCGACAGCCGCTTTGCCGTCGGCGATCTCCCGGGTGTCCTCGAGGATCTCGCGGATCAACCGCACCCGATTCTCCAGGCTCCCGCCGTACTCGTCGGTGCGGTTGTTGTAGCGGGGCGAGAGGAAGTGGTGTAGGCCGCCGATGGCGTGCCCGGCGTAGACGTAGACGATGTCGTAGCCCGCTCGCAGTGATCGGTGCACCGAATCGGCGTGCCACTTGCGCAGGTCGACGATGTCGGACTTGCTCATCGCGCGTGCCTGAACCGGATCGAAGTTCCACGAGACGACGGGCAGATGTTGTGGCGCCAAGGGGGTTTCGCGGCTGATGAGATTGGGGCTGTTGAGGCCGTTGTGTGCCAGCTCGATGCCGGCGAGTGCGCCGCCCTCGTGGATCTGCTCGGCGATGCGGGCGATCGCCGGCATGTCCTTGTCGTCCCAGAGGCGTAGCTCGATGAACGGGCCGATGTCGGAGGTGGGGTGTATCTCCACCTGCTCGGTGCAGACCACGGCCCAGCCTCCCTCGGCCTTGGTGCGGCGCATCGCGGCCTCGCCGGAGGGATCGCGGTACCCCATGCCGTTGCAGTGCGGCACCTGGAAGAAGCGGTTGCGGGCGGTGACCGGTCCGATGGTGACCGGTTCGAAGAGGACGTCGTAGCGGGGATCGCGCATGGGAACACTCCGGGGGCTGGACTGTGAGGGAGCACCTCATTCTTTGGGTTCAATCTCAAAGAATGAATCGACGGTATCGCGAGCTCGGCCACCGCGCACAGCTGTCAGCGGGATCTCGTCGTGCGAAGATCCGATCCGTGACATCGGCTGGATCGATGCAGCCGGGGCATGTTGCATCACCCGGCGGTGCAAGGCAGGATCGGCACACATGGCCAGACCTCGAAGACAGGATGCCAGGCGCTCCGAGATCATCACCGCCGCAACGGTTGCCATCGCCGAGCGAGGATTGATCGGGCTGCGGCTCAAGGACATCGCCGAGGCCGCGGCGATGTCGGCGGGCTCGGTCGCCTATTACTACCCAGAACTCGACGACCTCCTGCTCGCCGTCCACGAGCGGGCCGTCGAACGGTTCCACGGGGGTCGGCGAACGGCCATGACCACCCAGGACAATCCGGTGGGCCGGTTGCGGATGCTGGTGGACCTCGGTGTCTGCGACCCTGACGATCCGATGTGGCCCGCACTGTACGAGTTGCATCTGCACAGCGCGCGCGAACCGCGTCATGCCGAACTGATGTCGAGACTGTTCGAACTCGAGGTCTCGCTCTACCGCGACGTCATCTCCGCCGGGGTGGAGTCCGGTGTCTTCGACCTCGGCGATGACGCCGAACGGATCGCGGCCACGGCGGTGGCTCTCGAGGATGGCTACGGCATCCACCTCGTCGCCCGTAACCGCGAGGTGGATGCCGACGCCGCGCGTACCGCACTCCGTGGCTACCTCGCTGCGGTACTCGCCTGCGCCGACATCATCGGCGGTCGCGCGCGACCTCGACCGCCGAGTGTGGACGCGACAGGAGTGCAGGACTGAATATGCGTGCCAGGACGTCGTCGTCGACGAGTCGGGAGCGCCGGACCAGATCGGGAATCGAAGCGCCGGTGGCGATCGCCTCGGCCACCAGGGCGGTGGCCACCTCGTAACCGAGCAGCGGATTCAGGACAGTGGCCAGGCTCGCCGATCCCATGACGGCCTCGCGCATACGATCGGGATTGGCGGTGATGCCTGCGATGCAGCGTTCGCCGAGAACGTCCACGGCGGCGGTCAGGTGGGTCAGCGACGACAGCAGTGCACGAGCCATGATGGGCTCGAATGCGTTGAGCTGTAACTGTCCGGCCTCGGCGGCCATGGTGATCGTCAGATCATTGCCGACCACCTCGAAGGCCACCTGGTTGACCGCTTCCGGGATTACCGGATTGACCTTGCCCGGCATGATGCTCGACCCCGCCTGCACCGGCGGGAGATTGATCTCGTTGAAGCCTGCGCGGGGTCCGGAGGACAAGAGCCGCAGATCATTACAGATCTTGGACAGCTTCACCGCGGTCCGTTTGGTGACCCCGGACAGCTGCACGAATGCGCCGACGTCGGAGGTTGCCTCCACGAGATCGCCGGCGGTGCTCAGCGGCAAACCGGTGATGGTGCGCAGATGTTCGCAGGCCCGTGCGGCGTACTCCGGATCGGTGTTGAGACCGGTTCCGATGGCGGTGCCGCCCAAGTTGATCTCGGCGATCAGCAGGGCAGCCTCGGCGATCCGGTCGGCGTCCTCGACGATGGTCACCGCGTACGCGCCGAACTCCTGGCCCAGGGTCATCGGCACCGCGTCCTGCAATTGGGTGCGTCCGAGCTTGAGCATGTCGCCGAATTCTTGCGACTTGGCCACACAGCGCGCCGCCAGTTCGCGCAGCGAGGTCTCCAGGGCGCGAGCGGCGAATCCGAGGGCCACCTTGACCGCCGTCGGGTAGACGTCGTTGGTGCTCTGCCCGAGATTGACGTGCTCGAGCGGGTGCACGACGGTGTAGGTGCCTCGCGGGTGACCGAGGATCTCGAGTGCACGGTTGGCGATGACCTCGTTGGCGTTCATGTTCGTCGACGTTCCCGCGCCGCCCTGGATCTGGTCGACAACGAACTGATTGTGTAGCGCGCCCCCGCGAATCTCGGTACAGGCGTCCGTGATCGCCCCGGCGATGACTGGGTCGAGGAGCCCGAGTTCGCGATTGGTCTGCGCTGCTGCTTGTTTGACCGAGGCCAGTGCAATCACCAGATCGCGGTGGACGGCGATCGGAACCCCGCTGATCGGGAAGTTCTCGAGTGCACGGGCGGTGTGCACACCGTAGTAGGCCCCGGCGGGGATCTCCCGGTCGCCGAGCAGGTCGTGTTCGATACGGAAGGCGGCATGAGGCTCGGTGGACACGATGTTCTCCTCCGTTGGGTCGGTGGGGGACGGTGGGTCAGTGGGCGCCCAGCAGACGAGTCCGAACAGTCGACTGCATCGCGGCGTCGACAACGGTTCCCGCCATCGCGAGCGCACCGTGCGCGATCGCAGTCTCGGCGGCCGGGCTCAGGGTGGCCGCGGCGAACTCGGCCTGGTGATTGACCGCCGGCATCGAATCGATACCGATGTAGGGATGGATCGCGGGGAGTAGCTGCGACACATTGCCCATGTCGGTCGATGCCCGTGCCATCATCGAGTCCGGTCCGGTCTCGAAACGCCGGCCGAGTGCGGTGGCACGACGTTCGTACAGTCCGAGAAGTTGCTCGTCGGTGCGGAATTCGGCGTACGGACGGGATTCGGGTGTCACAGTGAGCCGAGCCCCGGACGCCAGGGCGCCGGCCTCGAAGCAGCGCAGTACCCGGGGCGTCACCTCGGCGAGTTCGGCGAGCGTCTCGGCCCGCACATACCAGCGGCCCTCGGTGTGCTCGGCGATGGCGTTGGGCGCCTCCCCGCCACGGGTCATCATCCCGTGCACGCGCACCGACGACGGCAGCTGTTGCCGAAGCAGCCCGATCGCAACCTGCGCGACAGTGAACGCATCGGCGGCGTTGACCCCACGCTCGGGGTAGGCGGCGGCGTGCGCAGCCTTGCCGTGATACTCGATATGGTTGTGCGACACAGCAAATGGCCGGGCCCGCGCCACATCGACTGGTCCTGGATGCACCATTGCGGCAGCGTGTTGACCATCGAAACCATTGCGTTCGAGCATCTCGATCTTGCCCCCGCCGCCCTCTTCGGCCGGTGTGCCGATGACGGTCAGACGCAACCCGAGATCGTCGGTGAGCGGCGCGAGAGCGAGCGCCGCACCGACGGTGATCGCCGAGATCAGATTGTGGCCGCAGGCGTGACCGAGGCCAGGAAGTGCGTCATACTCGGCGCACAGCGCGAAATGGAGGTCGCCGGTCCCGATCGTCGCGGCAAAGGCGGTGTCGAGCCCGCAGTATTTCTCCGTGATCTCGAAGCCGGCGTCGGACAGGCGATCGGCCACCCGCCGCGCCGAACGTACTTCCTCCCAGGCAATCTCGGGATCATCGTACAGCTCCCGGGACAGCGTGGTCAGCAGCGAGTGGTCGGCGGCGATCTTATCGGCGAGCGCCGAGTCAAGGGTGCTCACAGATCCCCCGGAACACCGTACGAGGGGGCGCGCGTCGGGTCGATACCGCGCACCCGGTAGTCGTCCTTCTGTGGTGCCCAGATCTGCCAGAGGGCACTCAGTTCGCCCACTGGGTCGTCGGCGAAATCGACCCGCAGATCGGTGACCGGCCAGTCGACGTCGGCCACGACGAGCAGTCCGGCCGAATGTACCGGGCCGGCCTCACCGCCGGCAGCGAGCGCATCACGTAGCCCGTCGAGTAGTCGCTCCTCGAGATGTTCTGCCCTACTGCGGGTGTAGCCGGTCACCAGTTCGGTGAGAACGCTCTCGTCGGCCAGGAGATTGCCGGCGGCGACCACGTTCTCGGCCTCGATGTGACCGTACACACCGAGGCTCTGCGAGCCCGAGTGCACTGCTGTCGTGCCGTCGGCCCCGACCGCGGTGACCTGTCGATGGTCCGGAAAGCGCTCCCGCGACAGTGCATTTGCCAGAGCATCCGCCGCGTTGGCGCCAACAGCCATCTCGTCGAGCACGGCGGTGCCCAGCGCCGGATTGGTGATGTTCTGCGAGGCGACCACACCGACACCTGGCCGCAGGTGCGCGCAGCGCGCGGCGACTGCCGGGCTCGACGAGCAGATCACGATGCCGAAGGCACCCGTTGCCGGTTCGTGGGCGATCAGTGAGAGTGTCATCGATCGTCGGACTTCGGTTCGGTGAGAACGGGTTCGCTGACAACGGCGGTCGCATCGATCTCGACGAGCCACTCGGGTCGGGCGAGTGCCTCGACGACCAGTCCGGTGGAGACGGGGAAGACACCCGTGAGCCATCGGCCCATCACGCGGTACACGGTCTCACGAAACCGGATGTCGGTGAGATACACGGTGACCTTGACGATGTCGCGCAGCGAACTCCCCGACTCGTCGAGCAGCATCGCGATGTTGGCCATGGCCTTGTCGGCCTGTGCCTCGACATCGCCGATGCCGATCGACTCGCGCGTGTCGAGGTCTTGTCCGATCTGACCGCGCAGGTACACCACGCCGCCTGCGACGACGGCCTGGCACAGATCGTTGTCGAGGTTCTGCTCGGGATAGGTGTCGCGGGTGTTGAACGGACGGATCCGGGTGTGGGTGACCCCGCGGGAGGGTGCGGCGCTCATGGAGGGAATCCTTTCGGCTGTCAGGTGTCGGGGCTCAGCGTGCGGCGAGAGCGGGCGCTTCGTAGGCGAGGTAACCGCGCTGGATGGCGATCTGATCGGCGAGATACTTGGCGTCGTGCCAGACACCCCAGATGAAGCTCGATCCGCGTCGCGACAGCCATGGCAGCCCGAGGAAATACACGCCGGGCTCGCTGGAGACACCGCGCTGATGCCGCGGCCGACCAAGTTCGTCGAGGGCCGCGACCTGTAGCCAGTCGTAGTCGTAGGCGAAGCCGGTGGCCCACACGATGGAGGTCACCGAATGGGCCGCCAGGTCGAGTGATCGGACCGGTGTGGTGACGCAGGCCGGATCGGGTCCGATGACCCGGGCCTGCGGTTCCTCGGGCAGATCGAGCCCGTTACGGGCGATGTGGGCGTCGGCCTCGTCGAGCATCGACAGGTAATTGGCGTCGCCGGCCTCGATGTTGGCGCGCAGGTCGTCGGCAAAGGTCATGACTCCGTCGACGACGGCCTCCGCACGTCCGAGCAGGGTGATGCCATCGGCGGCGAGGCTGCGGAAATCGACGGTGTGTCCGCCGTGAGCGCCGCTGACGGCGATCGTGACATGCTCGGCCCCGGCGGGCGGAACGGCCATGTCCCACTTGCCGAGAACGCCGAGCCACCAACAGAAGTCACGGCCGCGATAGTTGCGCGGGGGACGGTCGTGCGGTCCGACCGCAAGATAAACCGTACGCCCCGATTCGCGGAGCTCGTCGGCGATCTGCACACCCGACGAGCCGGCACCGACGACGAGTACCGCGCCGTCGGGTAGCTGCTGTGGCCGGTGATAGGAACTCGAATGGATCTGGTGCAGTGCCGAATCGGCGGGTACCAGCGGCGGGATGACGGGCTTCTGGAAGGCCCCGGTTGCCGAGACGACGAAGCGGGCGTCGATGGTGCCCTCGCTCGTTTCGACACGAAAACCCGAGCGGCCGTTGTGTCGTCGGACCGAGATCACCTCGACACCGGTGCGGATGGGCGCGGAGATCATCGAGGCGTAGGCTGCGAGATAGTCGGCGACGCCGTCCTTTCCGACGAAGGAATCGGGGTCGGCATCGAACTGCATGTTCGGGAAGCGGTCGTGCCACGCCGGCCCGTTGGCGACGAGGGAGTCCCACCGCCACGAGCGCCAGCGCTCGGCGACGCGATCACGCTCGAGCACCAGGTGCTCGATTCCCTGCGCGCCGAGGTGTTCACTCATGGCGATACCGGCCTGCCCGGCACCGACGATGACCACGTCGATCTGCTCGTTCTCCACTGTCAACCTCCAACGTTCGCCCAATGTCTCGTGCGTCGGATCAAGGATCGCGTGAAGCTGTTGAATCTGTACAGCGGTATTAATCGGTGCATTGCATCGGTTTTCCCGAATGCTGTCAGAGCGGTCGACAACCCACGGAATCAATCGATCGGGAAGCCCGTTGCAGCGACCATGCGAGCAATCACCTATGACCGCTTCGGCGGCTCCGATGTCCTGACGCTGCGCGATCTGCCGACACCTCACGTCGGACCCGACTCCGTTCTCGTGCGCGTGCGCGCCTCGAGTGTCAATCCCGTGGACTGGAAGGTTCGTCAGGGTTACCTCGCCGAGGTGCTCGACACCGTGTTCCCGGTCGTCCCGGGATGGGATGTCGCCGGTGTCGTCGAGCAAGTGGGTTTGGACACACCGGAATTCGAGGTCGGCGACGAGGTGTTCGGCTACGTCCGCAAAGACATCGTCGGTGGGGAGGTGGCGGGCGGAACGCTCGCCGAACTCGTCGCGGCACCGGTGCGAACCCTCGCCCGCAAGCCGGCCGGGTGGTCGTTCGAGGAGGCCGCGGCCGTTCCGCTCGCCGGGCTCACCGCGTACCAGACGATTCGGCGCGCGGGAGTGCGATCGGGGCACACGGTGCTCGTCCACGCCGCTGCCGGTGGCGTCGGCTCGTTTGCCGTGCAGATCGCGCGGTCGATGGGCGCCAGGGTGATCGGCACGGCGTCGGCCGCCAATCACGACTTCCTCCGACGCCTCGGCGCCGAACCCGTGACCTACGGAGACGGGCTGGCCGAGCGCGTACGCGCGCTCGAACCCCGAGGTGTGGACGCGGTTCTCGACTATGTCGGCGGTGACGCGCTGGACTCGGTACCGGAGGTGTTACGCGCGGGCGGCACCGTCGCCTCCATCACCGATGCGCGGGCGCGCGACGAGTTCGGTGGCCAGTACGTCTGGGTGCGGCCCGACGCCACCGATCTCGCAGAACTCGCCCGACTCGGCGAGACGGGTGCCCTGACTCCCGAGATCGCCGAGGTGTTCGACCTGGCCGATGCCGCCGCCGCGCACGAGCGCAGCGAGTCCGGCCACGTGCGCGGGAAGATCGTCGTCCGCGTCTGAGACCGGCCGGCGCGTGGCTCAGGGGCGGGCGATGGTGCGGCTGTCACCGCGGAATTCGGCGACCACCTGCTCACCGCTGGTGACGGTGACGTCGTAGATCCCGTTGCGCCCGAAGCCCGCGACCTCGCGGGCGTCGGCGACGAGCAGGTCACCGGCGTGGGTGGGACGTAGGAAGCGGATGTCGCAGCGGGCGGCAACCGCGGCGTCGTCACCGCTGTTGCAGGCGAGCGCGAACGCGGTGTCGGCGAGGAGGAACACGTAACCGCCGTGGGTGATGCCGTGGCCATTGACCATCTGTGCTCCGATGCGCATCGACATCCGCGCCCGCCCGGCACCGAGCTCGAGGAGCTCGATGCCGAGCGCGCGAGAGGCGTTGTCCTCGGCGAACATCCGCCGCGCGATCGCGTGGTCGGTGACCTCGTCGGGAACCGACGTCACGGACGCACCGAGGTCTCGGCGTGGGTGAACATGGTGACCCCACCGGTGGCGAAGTTGGGCACATCGCCTGCGGCGGCGGCCATCTCGGGAGACCCCAGTCCGGCCTTCAACGAGTCCTCGTCGGCGAAGTACAGGCTCGCCACGGAATAATACGGCGGCTCGGAGCCGTCCAGCGTCGACACCTTGGCATAGGTGTACTCGGTCAGGCCCGGGATCGCATTCGCGAGCGGGATGTGCACCCGCTCGTAGTAGTCGTCGAACGCGGCGGGGTCGGTGGGTTGTCCGTAGCAGACGGCAACGCGAACGGTCATGTCGATTACTCCTTTTCGGCTTTGGCGACGAGGGTGAGCACGTCGTAGGTAGCGACCGGGTCGTCGTTCTGATTGGTGACGACGGCATCCCAGCGCACCTCACCGTAATCGGCGCTCTGGCGCGGCGTGATCTGTTTGGCCGTCAACGTGACGGTGAGGCTGTCCTCGGCTTTGACCGGGGTGAGGAATCGCAATCCGTCGACACCGAAGTTGGCCAGCACCGGACCCGGTGCCGGGTCGACGAACAGGCCCGCGGCCAGCGACACCACCAGGTATCCGTGGGCGACGATGCCGCCGAAGAGGGGGTTGGCCGCGGCAGCCTCCGGGTCGGTGTGTGCATAGAAGGTGTCGCCGGTGAATTCTGCGAAGTGGTCGATGTCGGCGCGCGTCACCTGACGCGGCCCACCGACGATGGTGTCACCGATCTGCAACTGCGACAGATTCTTCCGGAACGGGTGCACGTCGGTGTGCACGCGGTCGGCGCCGCTGACCCAACGCCGTCCGATCGCGGTGAGGATGTTCGGTGTGCCCTGCACCGCGGTGCGCTGCATGTGGTGGAGCACGCCGCGGATGCCGCCGAGTTCCTCCCCGCCACCCGCGCGGCCGGGGCCGCCGTGCACCAGGACCGGCAGCGGTGAGCCGTGGCCGGTGGATTCGGCGGCATCCTCGGCGTTGAGCACCAGAATGCGACCGTGGTAGGCGGCGATGCCGCGCACGACGGTCGCCGCGACATCGGTATCGGCGGTCACCAATGAGGCGACCAGCGATCCACGGCCGCGGGCGGCGAGGGCGATGGCGTCGTCGGTGTCGCGGTAGCCGATGACCGTCGACACTGGGCCGAAGGCCTCGATGTCGTGGATCTCCGGCGCCCAGCTGTCGTTGGCGCGCAACAGGATCGGCGAGAGAAATGCGCCTTTTGACCGCTCGGCGTCGACGAGCTCGACGTGGTCGGGGTCGCCGAAGACGATGTCGGCCGATTTGGTCAGTCCCCGAAGTGATTTCAGGACCTCGTCGCGCTGCTCGATACTCGCGAGCGCGCCCATCCGCACGTCGGGGGCGGCGGGATTGCCGACGCGGATCGTGGCCAGTCTCGCCGACGCGGCCTCGACGACGGCATCGACAAGCGGCTCGGGGACCAGGGCGCGGCGGATCGCGGTGCACTTCTGCCCGGCCTTGACGGTCATCTCGGTGACGAGTTGCCGCACGTACAGGTCGAATTCGGGATCGCCGACGCCGATGTCGGCACCGAGGATCGATGCGTTGAGTGAGTCCGCCTCGGCGGTGAAGTGCAACCCGGATGCCACCACCGTCGGATGGGCGCGCAGCACGGCGGCGGTGTCGGCCGAGCCGGTGAACGCCATCGAATCCTGTCCGTCGAGATGGTCGAGCAGATCGCCCGCGCTTCCGCACAGTAGTTGCACCGACCCCTCGGGCAGGATGCCGCTCTCGACGATGCGGCGGACCACGAGCTCGGTGAGATAGGCAGTGGCACTGGCGGGTTTGACGATCGTGGGCACGCCGGCGATGAACGCCGGGGCCAGCTTCTCCAGGAAACCCCACACCGGGAAGTTGAAGGCATTGATCTGCACCGCAACCCCGCGTCGCGAGGTGTAGAGGTGCTGGCCGAGGAAGGTGCCCTTCTTGCCGAGCGGCTCGACCGGGCCGTCGAGATAGACGGTGTCGTTGGGCAATTCCCGTCGTGCCTTGCTCGCGTAACTCAGGACGGTCCCGAATCCGCCGTCGATGTCGACGGCGCTGTCGCGGTCGGTGGCGCCGGTCTTGCGGGAGAGTTCATAGAACTCGTCCTTGCCCGCCATGAGGGTGAGGCCCAGTTGTTTGAGCAACCCGGCCCGCTCGTGGAAGGTCAGCGTGGCCAGCGCCTCTCCGCCGACGGTGCGTGCATATTCGACCATCGCGGCGCGATCGACACCGGTCGCCGAGATCCGCGCCACCTCCGATCCGTCGACGGCGTCGAGCAACGGCGTGCCCTCGTCGGGCGCGGCGTACCAGCGTCCTTGTGTCCAGCTTTCCAACAATCGGCTCACAGCCCAGCTCCCTCTACCGTCCATTCGGTCGGTAATTACCATCGCCGGGACGTTGGTTCCGTGTCAAGGGGTGGCGGTGTCAGCGCCGGCGGCGCAGTCCGTCGAACGTCATCGCGACCACGGCGTCGGCGAGTTCGTCGACGCTGACCCCGACGCGGGGCCGGTGCCACTCGATGAGCGAGTTGACCGTGCCGAACAGCAGCCGCGCCACCAGCGCCGGGTCGACCTCCGGCGAGACATCGCCCTCCTCGGCGGCGCCGATGACGAGGTTGCCGACGAACTCGTCGAACTCGCGTCGACGGGCCAGTGCTCGGCGCTCGACGACCGAGTTGCCACGTACCCGCAGCAGCAGCGTGACGTAGGGGAGTTCGGCGGCAAGGATCTCCACACTCCGTCTGACCAGGTATTCCAGCCGATCGATGTGCCGGCCTTCGGTCGTGCCGGCCTCGGTGGTGGCGGCGAAGAGTGCTCCGAGTGCACGCCCGAGAGCCAGCTCGAGGAGTTCCTGCTTGCCCGAGACGTGGTGATAGATCGACGACTTGCTGATCCCGAGCCGGTCGGCGAGCACATCCATGCTGGTGCCGTCGTACCCCTTCTCGTTGAACACCTTGACCGCGACCGCGAGCAGCGAGTCGAGGTCGTAACCGGGGCGCCCCGGGCGGCCGGTGCGCTTGGCCGGTTTCGCTGTGGTCATGGATCTCATGATGGCAAAGAGTCCGCGGAGTGGCGTCCGGGGTGGGCAAGGGGTTGCAACCGACCAAAAGGTCGGTTATTAATGGAGGGGTCCACAGTGTGAGGAGGGCCAATCATGGCCGGTGCGGTGACCACCGACACACCACCCGTCGATCTCGACCACGTGGTGATCTCCGACGACGGTGATCGCTACCGGGTCACGCTGAACCGTCCGGAGCGTCGCAACGCGATCACCGGCGAGATGATCGCCGAACTGCACCGGGTGTGTGCGATCGTCGAGCGGGCGCCCAAACCGGTGCTGCTGTGCGGGGCCGGACGCAACTTCGCGGGCGGCGCCGACATCGCACAGCTCGCCCGACGTACCCGCGACGATGCCCTGGCCGGGATCAATCGCACCCTGTTCGACCGGATCGCGGCGCTCGCGCTTCCCACTGTCGCCGTCGTCGAGGGTTACGCGCTCGGTGGTGGTGCCGAACTCGCCTATGCCTGCGACATCCGCATCGCCGCACCGGATGCGGTGTTCGGCAACCCGGAGCCCGCTCTGGGCATCCTCGCCGCGGCCGGCGCGAGCTACCGCCTCCCGCAACTCGTCGGCATCTCGGTCGCCAAACAGATCCTGCTCGCCGGCGCGCGACTCGACGCCGAGCAGGCATTCCGTCACGGCCTGGTCATGGAGGTCGCCGACGACCCGTTCGCCGTCGCCGAGACCGTCATCGATCGCATCGTCGCGCAGTCGGCGCTGGCGCTGCGCCTGTCGAAGACCGTCATCGACGCCCCCGGGCATCACCCGTGGGCCGACGACATCGCACAGGCCGTGCTCTTCGAAGGACCCGACAAGACCGACCGCATGGCCGCATTCCTGGAGAAGAAGTCATGAACAGCAGCACTTCTGGCGGCGATCTCCCGGCAACCGTCGGCGTCGTCGGTGGCGGACGAATGGGCGCGGGCATCGCGCAGGTCTTCGCCGAGCGCGGTGTCACGGTGACCATCGCGGACCCGCTCGACCAGGAGGGAGCCCGCAGTCGTGTCGCGACCGGTCTGCAACGCGCCGCGGACCGCGGCCAATTGGGGGGACGGGCACCCGACGAGGTTCTGACACGGGTGCACACCGTCGGTGAACCCCGCGCGTTGCCGACGGATCTCGGTCTGGTCGTCGAGGCGGTTCCCGAGAACGTCGCGCTCAAACTCGACGTTCTCGCACAGGTCGCCGAGACGGTGGCCGCCACCACCGTCACCGCCTCCAACACGAGTTCCCTGTCGATCTCCGAACTCGGTGCGGCACTGCCCGACCCGTCACGATTCGTTGGCATGCACTTCTTCAATCCGGTGCCGGTCTCCGAACTCGTCGAGATCGTGCGGGCCGGCACCACCGCCCAGAGCACCGTCGACGCCGTCCGCGGATGGGTCGACGCCCTCGGCAAGACGGCGATCGTCGTCAACGACTCCCCGGGATTCGCCACGAGCCGGCTCGGGGTCCACCTGGGTCTCGAAGCCATCCGGATGGTCGAAGAAGGCGTTGCCGACGCCGAATCCATCGACCGCGCCATGGAATTGGGCTATCGGCACCCGATGGGTCCGCTCCGGTCGACCGATCTCGTCGGACTCGACGTGCGGTTGGCCGTCGCCGACCACCTCGCCGCGACCCTCGGGGCGAGATTCGAACCGCCACAACTGCTGCGCGACAAGGTTGCCCGCGGTGAACTCGGTCGCAAGTCCGGCCGTGGCTTCTACGATTGGAAGGCTGACAGATGACAGCGACACTGGAGATCACCGACGGACTCGCCACCATCACGCTGGCGCGCCCGCGCGCCCACAACGCGCTCGACGTCGAGACCAAGACGGCGTTGCGCCAGGCGATCGAGAAGGTCGCAGGTGATCGCACGGTACGTGCGGTATTGCTGGCGGCCGAGGGCAAGAACTTCTGCGTCGGACAGGATCTCGGCGATCACGTCGCCGAACTGAAGAAGTCGCCCGAGCACGCCATGGACACCGTCGCCGACCACTACAACCCGGTCATTCGGGCGCTCGCGGGCATCGAGGTGCCGGTGATCGCGGCCGTCCGAGGCGCCTGCGTCGGTGCGGGATTCGGGATCGCGCTGACCGCCGACATCCGGATCGCCTCGCAGAATGCCACTTTCGCGACCGCATTCGCGGGCATCGGTCTGGCGAGTGACTCGGGCCTCTCGCATCATCTGGTCTCCATGCTCGGCAGTAGCCGCGCCACCGGACTGCTGATGCTCGGCGATCGCATCGACGCCGCGCAGGCCCTCAATTGGGGCCTGGTGCATCGCGTCGCCGAGGATGCGGACTTCGACTCCGCCGCAGCGGATCTCGCTCGGCGCCTCGCCGACGGACCCACCGAGGCGTTCCGCCGGATCAAGGATCTCATCGGGGCCGGAACCGACGGGCTGAGCGCAGCGCTGGACCGCGAGTACGACGCACAACGCCACCTCGGGGCGACCGCCGACCACGCCGCCGCCGTCGAGGCATTCCTCGACAAGCGCACGCCCGAGTTCAGCGGTCGCTGAGAGAGCAGGAACGATGACCGACACGCAACTACAGCAATCCGAGCTTCAGCAGTCGTTCGACGCGACCATCGCCGCCGAGGCGCGCATCGAACCGCGTGACTGGATGCCCGAGGGTTACCGCAAGACGCTGATCCGGCAGATCGCCCAGCACGCGCATTCGGAGATCATCGGCATGCAGCCCGAGGGAAACTGGCTGACCAGGGCTCCGTCGTTGCGGCGCAAGGCGATATTGATGGCCAAGGTGCAGGACGAGGCCGGCCACGGCCTCTACCTGTACTCGGCCGCCGAGACACTGGGCGCCGATCGCGCCGACCTCACCGACAAACTCATCTCCGGGCGGCAGAAGTACTCCTCGATCTTCAACTACCCGACGCTGACCTACGCCGACGTCGGGACCATCGGGTGGCTGGTCGACGGCGCGGCCATCTGCAACCAGGTACCGTTGTGCCGCAGCTCTTTCGGACCGTACGCCCGGGCGATGATCCGCGTGTGCAAGGAGGAGTCCTTCCATCAGCGGCAGGGTTATGAGCTGCTCACCACAATGATGGGTGGCACCGACGAGCAGCGCGCGATGGTCCAGGAATCCGTCGACCGGTTCTGGTGGCCGGCGCTGATGATGTTCGGTCCGCCCGATGACCGTTCGCCCAACAGCGAGCAGTCGATGGCGTGGGGTATCAAGCGGCACAGCAACGACGAGTTGCGCCAGAAGTTCGTCGACATGAGCGTCCCACAGGCCGAGGCCCTCGGCGTGAGCTTCCCCGACCCGGATCTGGCGTGGAATGCCGAACGCGGACATTACGACTTCGGCGAACCCGACTGGAGTGAATTCACCGAGGTCGTCAAGGGCAACGGTGCGATGAACGTCGAACGGATCGCCGTCCGCCGCGCCGCCCACGAGGACGGCGCCTGGGTGCGGGACGCGGCAACGGCTTTCGCCGCACGGGAACAGGAGAACCACCGATGAGTGACATCAAGGCGGAATGGCCGCTGTACGAGGTGTTCGTGCGCGGCAAGCGTGGGCTGAACCACGTGCACGTCGGGTCGCTGCACGCCGCCGACGACCAGATGGCCTTGCGGCATGCGCGCGACGTGTACACCCGCCGCAACGAGGGCGTCAGTATCTGGGTGGTGCGCTCGGCCGACATCGTCGCCACCAGTCCGTCGGAGAAGGACCCCTTCTTCGCCCCGAGCGGCGACAAGGTGTACCGGCATCCCACGTTCTACGACATCCCCGACAACGTCCCCCACATGTGAGAGGACGACGACATGACCGATCATGACAACGCCTACGAGGGCCTCGTCGACGAGGATTCGCACGGCCAGTGGGCCTTCGGCACCAGCTTCGACGATCCGCTCGCCGGCGTCGACACCACCGTCCCCGACGACGTCGACCACGCCGCGCTGGCCGCCTACTGCCTGATGCTCGGCGACGACGCGCTGATCAGTGCTCAGCGACTCGCCCAATGGTGCACCCACGCACCCGAACTCGAGGAAGAGGTGGCGCTGGCGAACATCGGAATCGACCTCCTCGGTGCGGCGCGGCTCCTGCTCGCCCGCGCCGCGGCCGCCGATCCGGCTGTGGTACCCCACATCTCCGAGACCACGCCGGTGCCCGCCGAAGACGCACTGGCCTTCTTCCGGGACGAGTCGTCGTTCCGCAACGTGCATCTCGTCGAGATCGCCAACGGCGACTTCGCGGTCTCGCTCGTCCGGCTGCTGGTGTTCTCGACCTGGCGACTGGCCCTGTTCGACAGACTGCGCACCTCACGGGATCCGGTGCTGGCCGCGGTCGCCGACAAGGGCGTCAAAGAGCTGACCTATCACCGTGATTACGCGGCCCGCTGGGTGGTCACCCTCGGGTGCGGCACCGCGGAGTCACGACGCCGCCTGCTCGACGCGCTGTCGCGGGTGTGGCCCTACGTCGACGAGCTGTTCGTCCCGACAGCCGAGGAGCTCGCACTCGCCGCCGTCGGTGTGGCGGTCGATCCCGCTTGCGTGCGAGACGAATTCGACGACATCGTGGGCCAGGTGTGTCACGCTGCCGAGGTCGAGATCCTCGACGGACCGCACATCGGGCGGGTCGGGGGCCGCGCCGGACGTGACGGTCTGCACACCGAGCACATGGGATTGCTGCTCGCCGAGATGCAGAGCGTGGCCCGTCGCCACCCTGAAGGGGTGTGGTGAGATGCAGACACTCGCAACCCGATCCGCGCGTGAGATCGTGGAATCGATTCTCGACCCGGAGATGCCGATGGTCACCCTCGCCGACCTCGGGATCATCCGCGAGGTCCGGCTCGACGATCCCGGCGCGGTGACCGTCACGATCACCCCGACCTACTCGGGCTGCCCGGCGATGGCCACGATCCGCGACGACATCAGCGCGGCACTGCATTGTCACGGATTCGCCGACGTCACGATCCGGACCAGCCTCACTCCGGCGTGGAGCACCGACTGGATCACCGACGAAGGGCGCGCCAAGCTCGTCGAGGCCGGGTACTCGCCACCGGGTGCGGCACCGCTGCGGCGGTCCGGGCCGATCCCGCTGACGTTGACCGCGCGCCCGCGCGAGGTGGCGTGCCCCCAGTGTGGTTCGACTCGTACGCAACTGATCTCGGAGTTCGGTGCCACCCTGTGCAAAGCCCACTACCAGTGTCTGGCGTGTGCCGAGCCGTTCGATCACGTCAAGGAGATCTGACCGTGACCTCAACCGTCGAGACCACCGCCGTTCCGGTCACCGGTCCGTCGCGCAACCGCGACTTCCACCGCCTGACCGTTGCCGACGTCGAATCCCTGTGTGACGACGCCGTCGCCGTCCGGTTCGACGTTCCGCCGGATCTGCGGGACACCTTCACCTTTCGGCCCGGACAGTCCCTCACGTTGCGGCGAACGGTCGACGGGACCGAACACCGGCGCACCTACTCGATCTGCGCGCCCGCGGGCGCCGCGCCGCGGGTGGGTGTTCGTGAGGTCAATGGGGGACTGTTCTCGAGCTGGCTGGTCCATCAGGTGCGTCCCGGCGATCGCATCGAGGTGCAGCCGCCATCGGGATCGTTTCAGGCGAACCCGGATTCGGGCGGGCGGCACCTGTTGATCGCGGCCGGCTCGGGCATCACCCCGATGCTGTCGATCGCTGCGTCGATGCTGGCGACTCCCGACGCCGAGGTGACGCTGATCTATGCCAACCGCAAGACCCGGTCGGTGATGTTCGCCGAGGACATCGCCGATCTCAAGGACGCCCACGGTCCGCGGTTCGACGTGATCCACGTGCTCTCCCGCGAGCCGCGCGAGGCCGAATTGTTCAGCGGGCGACTCGATCGTGATCGTCTCGAGGAGATCCTCACCACCGTCGTACCGACCGGCGACATGGACCACTTCTGGTTGTGCGGCCCGCTCGGCATGGTCGAGGCGGCCGAGGAGGTGCTCCTGGCCCGTGACATCGCCAGGGACCGTATCCACCACGAACTCTTCTACGTCGAGGCAACGCCGCCGCCACCGGATCGGCATCGGGAGCCGGGGATCTCGGGGCCCACCAGCGAGGTGACCATCGTCCTCGACGGACGTTCGGTTGCCGGTTCGCTCTCTCGGGACGAGAGCATTCTCGACGCGGGGGAGAACCTGCGCTCGGACCTGCCGTTCGCCTGCAAGGGCGGGGTGTGCGGAACCTGCCGCGCCAAGATCACCTGTGGGGAGGTCGACATGCGACGTAACTATGCCCTCGAGGAGTCCGAGGTGGCCGCCGGGTTCGTCCTCACCTGTCAGTCCTATCCCGTAACCGAGTCCGTGACCGTCGATTTCGACGCCTGACACCGTCCTCTCTCTCACGCCTGGAGTCCACCATGACCAGCACCCTCCCCAGCGCCGCCGGCGGCTCGGAGACCGTCGACATCGAATACGCGAGTCGCGACCGGATCGCCGATCTGCAGCTCTCGCGTCTCAAGTGGTCGTTGCACCACGCCTACGACAACGTCGCGCATTACCGGAAAGCCTTCGACGAGAAGGGGGTTCATCCGAGCGATCTGAAGGAACTCTCGGATCTGTCGTTGTTCCCGTTCACGGCGAAAGCCGATCTGCGCGACAACTATCCGTTCGGGATGTTCGCGGTACCGCAGGAGCAGGTGTCGCGGATTCACGCCTCATCGGGAACGACGGGCCGTCCCACCGTCGTCGGTTACACCGCAAACGATCTGAACAACTGGGCCGATCTGGTGGCCCGCAGCCTGCGGGCGGCCGGGGTTCGGTCGTCGGACAAGGTCCACGTCGCCTACGGCTACGGTCTGTTCACCGGTGGGCTGGGCGCACACTACGGCGCAGAGCGTCTGGGCTGCACGGTGATCCCGATGTCCGGCGGCATGACCGATCGCCAGATCCAGCTGATCGAGGACTTCGCCCCCGACGCCATCATGGTCACGCCGTCGTACATGCTGACCATCGTCGATGCGATGATCGCCAAGGGGATCGATCCGTCGTCGACCTCGTTGCGCGTCGGTGTCTTCGGTGCCGAGCCGTGGACCGAGCAGATGCGGCGTGAACTCGAGACCCAGGTGGGGATGGATGCCGTCGACATCTACGGACTGTCGGAGGTGATGGGGCCCGGTGTCGCGCAGGAGTGTGTGGAAACCAAAGACGGACTGCACATCTGGGAGGACCACTTCTATCCCGAGATCGTCGACCCGATGACCGGTGAGGTGCTGCCGGACGGGGAGGAGGGGGAACTCGTCTTCACCTCTCTGACCAAGGAGGCGATGCCGATCATCCGGTACCGCACCCGCGATCTGACGCGACTGCTGCCGGGCACCGCGCGTTCGGTGCGACGAATGCAGAAGGTGACCGGACGATGCGACGACATGATCATCCTGCGCGGGGTCAATCTGTTCCCGACGCAGATCGAGGAACTGATCCTCGCCGTGCCGGCACTCGCGCCCCAATTCCAGTGCGTCCTCGAACGTCCCGGCCGCATGGACAATCTGACCGTTCGCGTCGAATACCGTCCCGACGCACCGGGTTCGGACTGGCAGCCTGCTGCCGATTCGCTGAGAAAGGCCATCAAGAATCGGATCGGGGTTACCGTGGACGTCGAGATCGCCGAGCCGGGGACCCTGCAACGATCGACCGGCAAGGCGAAACGATTGGTCGACAACCGCCCCAAGGATTGATGTCATGAGCACCGCCGCCTCACACGATCTGGAGTTCGACGTGTGGCGGGAGGCGATCTCGAGTGCCTTCGTGCCGTTGGACGCCGCGCCGCTCGTCGGCGCGCCCACGGCATTCGGCGGCGGCCTCGCCAGCCGGGAACTCGGGGACCTCCAACTGTCGGAGGTACTCGGGGAGTCGGCGTGGGTGCGCCGGACCGCGTCGACGATCCGGCGGGCCGACCCCGGCGTGATCAAGGTGGCGCTGCAGTTGTCGGGGCATTCGACGGTGTCACAGGCCGGGCGGGAGGCCGAACTCGGACCCGGGGACCTGGCCGTCTACGACACGAGCCGACGTTACGAGCTGGCCTTGGCCGACTCGTTCGACATCCTGGTCGCCGTCATCCCGCGGGAGACGTTGCGTATCAATGACTCCGAACTCGACGACGGTGTGGCGCGCACCATCACCTCATGCACCGGTGTGGGCGCTCTGCTGCGTCCGATGCTCTGCGCGCTGCGGGAACAATCGCTGGGCGAGGAGTCGATGGCGCCTCAGGGAATGCGCGCACAGTCCCTCGTGACCGATGCCGTGGCCGACCTCGTCAGCGCCTGCCTGCGCGCCGCGGTGCCCGACACCGGCATCGGTGCCGGGGACACTGTGCTGATGTCGGCGCGGACGTACATCGAAGGGCACCTCGGTGACCCGTTCCTGACACCGGCAGCCGTTGCGGCTCGTCATCATGTGTCGTTGCGCTATCTGCAGAAGCTCTTCGCGCAGGACGACGACACCGTCGCCGGATTCATCCGCCGGCTGCGACTGGAGCGATGCCGCCGCGACCTGGCCGACCCGTTGCAGATCCACCGCAGCGTCGGGGCGATCTGTGCCGCCAACGGTCTGGTCGAGGCCGCCCACTTCTCCCGGATCTTCAAGAGCGCCTTCGGCATGAGTCCGCGTCAATATCGCGACTCCCACCTGCCCGCCGCCGGCTGATTCCGCCCCCGGCGTCCCCTTATCCCGCTGGTCCGCGTCCGCTCGCCCGACCTGCGTGGCCGATCCCAGCCGGTGTCCCTTTGCCCGCTGGTCGCGGTGACGATAGGAACTCGGTGTCCCTTTGCCCGGTGGTCGAGGTGCGACGAGCGCAGCGAGGAGCCTCGAGACCGCTTGTGCCGGTGCTGGTTCCGGTGGTGATCGGTGTTGTCGGTCCCTTTGCCCGCTGGTCGAGGTGTGACGAGCGCAGCGAGGAGCCTCGAGACCGATTGTGCCGGTGCTGGTTCCTGGGCCAGGTTGCCGGGATCGTGACCCGGCCGGAGTGGACTGACCGACTGTATGAAAAACGCTGCCCGAGTCGGCAAACGCGGGTGGTACACCCACGGCGTCTGCAAGCTCGGGCAGCGTTCGCAACGTCAGTACATGATGACCCCACGCACGTTCTCGGCGCGGCGCATCGCGGCGTAGCCGTCGTTGACCTGGTCGAGAGTGTATGTGCGCGTGATCATCTCGTCGAGCTTGAGGCGCCCCTCCATGTACAGACGTAGCAGGTGGGGGATGTCGAAGCGGATGTTGGCGTTGCCGAACCATGCGCCCTTGAACGTCTTGCGCATCGCGGTGAGGTCGAACAGGCTCATCGTGACATCTGTGGCGGTCAGGTCACCTACCGAGACCTGCACGCACACACCACCCTTGGCGACCAGGCTCATCGCCGGTGCCACCAGGGCGCCCTGTGCGACGTCGACGGTGATGAGCACCTTGTCGGCCAGCTGACCCCAAGTGATCTCCTGCAGGAGTTCCTGTGCCTCCTCGATGCTCGCGACCGCGTGCGTGGCGCCGAAGATCTTGGCCTGATCCCGCTTGAACGGCGACGGATCGACGAGCACGACGTGCCGCGCACCCGCCAGCGCGGCACCCTGCACCGCACCGCAGCCGACGCCGCCCATGCCCAACACGACGACGGTCTCACCGGCGGAAACGCCGGCCGCGTAGACCGACGAGCCCCAACCGGTGGTCACACCGCACCCGACGAGAGCGGCCTTGTCGAGCGGGATGTCCTTGGTGAGTTTGACGCACGACGCCTCGTTGACCACGGTCACCGGTGCGAAGGTGCCGAGCAGGCACATCAGACCCGCATCCTGGCCGTTGACGTGATGGCGAGAAGTGCCGTCGGAGAGCTGCACGCCGGCAAGCAGATTGGCGCCGAGATCACAGATGCTCGACATCCCCTTGGCGCACGACGGGCACCGCCCGCACGCCGGGATGAAGCCGAGGGCGACGTGGTCGCCGACCTCGACGGACTTCACCCCCGGGCCGATCTCGGTCACCACACCGGCGCCCTCGTGGCCGCCGATGTACGGATACATCCCCACGGGCACGCTGCCGTCGCGGACGTGCTCGTCGGAATGGCACATCCCCGACGCCGCCAGCTCGACCTTCACCTCGCCGTACTTCGGCGCGTCGAGCTCGAGTTCCTCGATCTGCCAATCCTGACCGGGCTCCCACAGAACTGCTGCTTGTGTCTTCATGATCGATCCTTGTCTTCGGTGAAACTACTTCGGTGATCCGATGTTCGGGCGGTCGTCACAGGTCTGACTTGTTCAGAGAACGACGGTGACGACCTTCTCCTCGGTGTTCGCGACGATGCCCGCCCACCCGAGCTCACGGCCGACACCGCTGGTCTTCATGCCGCCCCAGGGCAACGCCGGGTCGATCGCCGCCCACCCGTTGACCCAGACCGCTCCGGCCCGTACCCGCGCAGCCAGCGAATGAGCCTGGGCCACATCCGATGTCCAGATGCTTGCGGCGAGGCCGTAGTCGGTGTCGTTGGCCAGTGCGATCGCCTCGTCCGGATCGTCGAAGGCGATCACCGTGCCGACCGGCCCGAAGATCTCCTCGCGGGCGATCCGCATGTCGTTGGTGGCGTCGGCGAAGATGGTGGGCTGCACGAAGAATCCGGACTCCCCGCCACGGTCGCCGCCTGCGACGAGGCGAGCCCCCTCGGACCGGCCGGACGCGATGTAGTCCAGCACGGTGGCCTGCTGTGTCGCGTTGACCAACGCACCCATGGTGGTGGCCGGGTCCAGCGGGTCGCCGAGGACCTGCGCGGCCGCGGCGCCGGCGAGTCCCTCGACCACCGCGTCGTAGTGCGAACGATGCACCAGCACACGGGTTCCGGCGGCGCACACCTCGCCCTGATTGAAGAACAGCCCCATCGCGGTGCCGTTGATCGCGGCCTCGACGTCGGCGTCGGCGAGGATGATCTGCGGTGACTTGCCGCCGAGTTCGAGCGTGGTGCGCTTGAAGGTGTCGGCGGCCACCTTGAGGATGTGGCGACCCACCCGTGGGCTTCCGGTGAAGCTGATCTTGTCGACGTCGGGATGCGCGGTCAACGCCTCACCCGCCACCTGGCCCAGTCCGGGGACGACGCCGACGACACCGTCGGGCAGTCCGGCCTCGGCGAGTAGCGATGCTAGATGCAGGATCGACAGCGGTGCATCCTCCGGGGGCTTCACCACGACGGTGTTCCCGGCCGCCAGGGCTGGTGCGAGCTTCCATGCGGCGATCATCAGCGGGGTGTTCCACGGGATGATCGCGCCGATCACACCGACCGGCTCGCGCACGGTGTAGGAGTGTGTCGGCCGCCCGAAGTAGCCGGCGGTGGGGATCGATTGACCGGTGATCTTGTCGGCCCAGCCCGCGAAGTGACGGAACGTGGCCGCCGCGTTGGGGACGTCGAGCATGGCCGGTTGCCCGATCGGCTTGCCGATGTCGAGTGACTCGAGGCGGGCGAGGATGTCGGCATCACGCTCGATGAGGTCGGCCACCCGGTTCAGCAGCACACCCCTTGCGGCGCCGGGGGTGGCGCCCCAACTGCCCGACAGCGCGGCACGGGCCGCACGGACCGCGTCATCGATGTCGGCGGCCGAGCCCGCGGCGACGTCGACCAGCGGCCGACCGGTCGCCGGGTTCAGGTCGGTGAAGGTCTCGCCGTCGGCGGCCGTGCGCCAGGCACCTCCGATGAAAAGCCTCGTTTCGGTGCCCGCGGGTAGGTGGGTGGCCGCACCGTCGATGTCCACTGCCGTCATTGCGTCTCCGCTCTCTCGGTCGTTGTGACTGCTGCCACAATTCTCGAAATCGGCGGCCGGCATTACTTGCACGTGCGCGCATGGATTGTTGACCGAACGCGAACCATCACAACTGGCTAACGACCGCTCCCGCGATTTCCGGGACGCCGATCGGGACGTTAAGCTGAGAAAACTGTGACTGTTGTGATTGAAGGGGCTGATGGTGCATAAGAGCTTGGTGCGGGTTCTGGCGGCGGCGTCGACCGCCGTGGCCGTCGGCGCGCTCACCGGCACGGGCGTCGGCGTCGCCGACACCGATCCGGCGCCGCCCAATTCCTCGACCAACACCACGACGACGTCGACCACCTCGACCGCCGACCAGCCGGCCAATCCCGCCAATCCGGCACCGATGAATGCGTCGAAGATCCAGACCCTCGTCCACGACTCGCCCCAGCAGGTCACCGCGATCGTGTACTCGGCGTCGATGGACAAGCTGATCCCGGTGACTGTCCTTCTGCCCAAGGACAAGAGCAAGCCCGCGCCGACGCTGTACCTGCTCAACGGTGCCGGTGGTGGCGAGGACTCGGCCACCTGGGCCGCCAAGACCAGTTACATGCAGTACTTCGCCGACAAGAACGTGTACGTGGTGACGCCGATCGGCGGCGCCTTCTCCTATTACACCGACTGGCAGAAGGACGATCCGGTACTCGGGCGCAACAAGTGGACGACCTTTCTCACCAAAGAGCTTCCGCCGCTGATCAACAAGGAGTTCGACACGACGGGCGAGAACGCCATCGCCGGTATCTCGATGGCCGGCACGTCGGTGCTCAATCTCGCGATCGCCGCCCCCGGGTTGTACAAGTCGGTCGCCGCCTACAGCGGGTGCGCCCGCACCAGTGACCCGTTGGGGCTGGCGTACATCCGGATGGTCGTCGGCGATCGCGGCCACGGCAACATCGTCAACATGTGGGGTGTGCCGGGCGGCCCCGGCTGGGTGGCCAACGACCCGTACGTCAACGCCGGAAAACTCAACGGCACCAAGGTATACATGACCAGCGGCAGCGGTCTGCCGGGTCCCAACGATCAGCTCAATGCGCCCCTCATCGACGGTGATCCGGTCACCCTCGGCAACCAGATCCTCCTCGGCGGCGTGATCGAGGCCGCGGTGAACCAGTGCACCGAGCAGATGGCCCAGCGGATGAACGAGCTCGGCGTCGAGAACAAGGTCATGTTGCGCCCCACCGGAACCCACTCGTGGGCCTACTGGGAACAGGACCTGCACGACACCTGGCCGATGATCGCCGCCGACCTCGCGAAGCGGCCGGCCGGCAACTAGGCCGATAGACGCCTAGTAGGCCATGAACAGGATCTCGTTGCGCGAGTACTCGTGGTCCGGGTGATTCTCGGCCAGGTGCTTGCGGACGTTGTCGACGAGTTCGTCTTCGGTGGTGCCGCGCAGCATCTCACCACACGGGCAGGTCAGCCGGGTCTTCATGAGTGGGGCACCCGATCCTTCAGGAGTAGTCGGACGGTCAGTTCGAGGCGATTGGTGACATCGGTCGCCGACGCGCGGCGCGTGAGCCACTGCACCAGGTTGGACATCCACACATCGGCAAGCACGCGGGCGATGGCAAGATCCTCCTCGCCCGGTTCTCCCTCGTCGACGATCGCGCCGGCGAGTAGTCGGTCGATGATGCCGGCGACCTGATCGACCTCGGCGGTCGCCGACGCGTCGGCGAACATGAACGCCCGGGTCATCGCCTCGGTGAGAAGCGGATCGCGCTGCATCGCGAAGGTGATCATGTCCAGGACGTGCCGCAGACGTTCGATCGCGTTGTCGCCGCGCAGTTGTGACCGGTCGACCCGAGACTCGACGCGGGCGAGTTCGCGCGCCAGCGAGGTCACCAGCAGGTGCACCTTGGACGGGAAATATCGGTAGAGCGTGCCGACCGCGACGTCGGCTTTCTCGGCGACGGTCCGCATCTGGACGGCGTCGTAGCCGCCCTTGGACGCCAACGTCAGGGTGGCGTCGAGGATTCGACGTCGTCGGTCTCGCTGGGCCGCGGACCCGTATTCGCCTGTGCCGGTGTCGGCGACTGCTTCGGTCGCGGTTGCGGCGTTGTCAGATGCAGCCATGTGCTCTCGGACATCCTCACGTCGTCGGGTCGTGGTGGGCCGCGCGGTGGAGTAGGTGGGTACCGAACCCGCGTCCCTCATGGCATATTAGAACAGGTTCTAGTTCTTGGTCACCTTTCGACACCGAAGGAATCCCGTGACTCTCGCCACGTCTTCCGAACAGCTCGCGGTCTGCGAGGCCATCGCGGCCTGGTCGGCGCGAGTCGGTACCACCGACATCGCCCGTGCCCAGATCGACAAACCGGGCGAGGACTGGTTGGGATTGTTCCACCAACTCGCCGAGTTCGGGCTGTTCGCCGCGGTGTTACCCGAATCCAAGGGTGGTCTGGGCGCCGGTTTCATCGACCTCGCCGCCATGCTCGAGCAATGCGGCCGCGACCTCGTACCCGGCCCGATCGGGGAGACCGCGGCGACCGCACTCGCGCTCACCAGGACCGACGATCCACGGGCCGAGGGGCTGCTGGCCGCAGTGGTCGCAGGCGAGGCGCCCGGAGTCGTCCCGGTCTCCGACGGTCCGCTGCCATCCATCGGGGATCGGCTGGAGCTGGTGGTGCCCGGATACGTCGACGCAGCGGTACTGCTCCTGCCCACCGTCGACGGGTGGCGCATTCTCGCGCCCGGCGACGGGACGCGAGAAGCGACCGTCGAGACACCGGTCGACGGGGCCACTCCGGTCACCCGCGTCACGATCGACGGCCTCGAGCCGGATGCGTTGATCGGGTGCGCCGACTCACCCCTCGTCGACGGTGTACTGGCGTTGGCGCGCAACGCTTTCGCGAGCGGCGTGTGCCGCTGGGCGCTCGACACCGCCGTCTGCTACGCCAAGGTTCGCACCCAATTCGGGGTGGCGATCGGCTCCTTCCAGGCGATCAAACACATCTGTGCCGACATGTTGTGCCGCACCGAGCAGGTCGAGGCCGCGGCCTGGGATCTCGCGAATGCCCTCGACTCCGCCGCTGCCGACGCCGGCGCCGACGAGCAGTTGTCGCTGAGCGTCGAGGTCGCCGACATCCTGGTCGCCGACCTACCAGTCGCCATCACCAAGGACTGTGTGCAGGTCCTGGGCGGCATCGGCTTCACCTTCGAGCACGATGCGCATCTGTATCTGCGCTCGGCGATGACCGCGCGCGCCCGTCTCGACGCCGGTGTTCCCGCGCGGATCGCGCTGTCGCAGCGCGGACTCGACGGCGGGCGGCGGGAGTTCGAGGTCGACCTGTCGGCCGTCGAGAGCCAACGAGCAGAGGTCCGCGCGATGGCCGAAAAGGTGCGCGCCGCACCGGAATCGGAGCAACGTCGGCTTCTCGCCGGGAGCGGCTATCTGGCACCGCACTGGCCGCCGCCGCACGGGCTCGGCGCCGACCCCGCGCTCCAACTGCTCATCGACGCCGAGTTCGACCGTGCCGGTGTCGTCCGGCCGGACCTCGTCATCGGAGCCTGGGCCATCCCGACCATCCTCGAGCACGGCACCGACGCCCAACGCGACCGCTTCGTGGCGCCCACGCTGGCCGGCGACATCATCTGGTGTCAGCTGTTCAGCGAACCCGAGGCCGGCTCGGATCTGGCCTCGCTGCGCACCCGCGCCACCCGGACCGACGGCGGCTGGATGCTGACCGGACAGAAGATCTGGACCTCACAGGCGCACAACGCGCAGTGGGGAATCTGCCTGGCGCGCACCGGCGATGGTGACACCCCCAAGCACAAGGGCATCACCTACTTCCTGGTCGACATGGCCTCGCCGGGTATCGACATCCGGCCGCTGCGCGAGCTGACCGGTCGCGCGAACTTCAACGAGGTCTTCCTCGACGAGGTGTTCGTCCCCGACGACTGCGTGGTCGGTGAGGTCGGCGGCGGGTGGAGACTGGCGCGCACGACCCTGGCCAACGAGCGGGTGGCGATGGGTGGTTCCGGGCTCGGCAAGGAGATGGAGTCGCTGCTGCACCAGATCTCCGGGATGTCCCGGCCGCTCGAACGCGCCGAGCAAGCACGCCTGGGCCGACTCGTCGCCGACGCCCACATCGGTCGGGTCCTCGACGCACGTGCGGTCACCCGGCGCCTGGCCGGCCATGATCCCGGGGCGCTGTCGAATGTGCGCAAACTGATCGGCGTCGCCCACCGGCAGTCGGTCCCCGACGCCGCGCTCGATTTCCTGGGGCTCGACGCGGTGATGGCCGGTGGCGCTTCGGATCTCGCATTGCAGAATCGGTGCCTGTCGATCGCGGGCGGCACCACCCAGATCCTCAAGACAGCCGCGGCGGAGCGAATCCTCGGACTCCCGCGCGCCTGATCTGATACAACTAGAACAGGTTCTAATTCTTGCGATAGGAGGTGCCGGGGTGGACTTTGCCGTCGATACCGAGGCGATCGCCGTCGGGGACGTCGCCGCCGAGGTGCTCACACGACACGACACGGTCTGGGAGTCGAAGTTCGCCGACACCGTCGGCGGCTTCGACACCGCGCTCTGGGACGAGATGACCGCTGCCGGACTCGGACATCTGGCGCTGCCGGAGTCGCTCGGCGGTGACGATCTCGGCATCCTCGCGTTGACGCCGCTGTTGCGTCGGCTGGGGGAGTCGGCGGCCGTGGTGCCCGCGATCGGATCACTGACCTCGGCTTTGGTGCTGCGCGCCCTCGACTCGCGGCAGCGATGGGCGGGCACACTCGCCGAGGGCGCCTGGCATGCCGTCGCGCTCGGCGAGCTCGGCAGTGCGCTCACCGACGCCCCGGCGACGTCGCTGCGCGATGGCCGGCTGAACGGGGTCAAAACCGGGGTTCTGCACGCGGAGGGCTCGACGGTGCTGCTCGTCGGCACCGACGCCGGAGTCGTCGCGGTACGCACGGAGGCACCCGGCGTGGCGCTGGTGCGCACCCCGTCCTCGAGCGGCTGGGGTGAGTACACGGTGCGTTTCGACGACGTGTCCGTCGACGCCGCCGACCTGCTCACCGCCGACCTCGCGGTGTTGCGTGACGCCTACCGGATCGCGTTGTGCGCCTATGCCGACGGCCTGATCGCCGGCGCCACCCGTCTGACCGCCGACCACGTCAGCAATCGTCACCAGTTCGACAAACCCATCGCACTGTTCCAGGCGGTCAGTCAGCAACTCGCCGACGTCTACGTCGTCGGCCGCTCGATGAACCTCGCGACCACCGCCGCGGCGTGGAGGATGTCGGAAGATCTTGATGCGCAGCAAGATCTGGCCATCGGCACCTATTGGATGGCCGACGAGCTGCCCCCGACCCTGCGCACGATGATCCACCTGCACGGCGGACTCGGCGTCGACGTCACCTATCCGTTGCACCGGTACTTCTCGATCGCCAAGGACCTCGCCAGGCTGGTCGGGGGGCCGTCGGCGCGGATCGACGAGCTCGCGGGCCTGCACACCGAGGAGACCGCCGATGTTCATTGACCTGACGCCCGATCAACGGGCGCTCAAAATGCAACTGCGCGAATACTTCTCCGACCTGATCAGCCCCGACGACGCGCACGCCATGCTCACCGAGCGGCACGGCAAGACCTACCGCAAGGTGATCAAGCAGATGGGTACCGACGGGTGGCTCGGCGTCGGATGGCCCAAAGAGTACGGCGGCAAGGGTTTCGGTGAGATCGAACAACAGATCTTCACCAACGAGGCGGTCCGTGCCGACGTCCCGCTGCCCGCGGTGACCCTGCAGACCGTCGGCCCGACCCTGCAGGAACACGGCACCGAGGATCAGAAAGACCTGTTCCTACCCAAGATCCTCTCCGGCGACGTGCATTTCGCGATCGGCTACACCGAGCCCGAGGCCGGCACCGACCTGGCGTCGTTGACCACCACCGCCGTGCTCGACGGCGAACACTACGTCGTCAACGGACAGAAGATCTTCACCACAGGTGGCCACGACGCCGACTACATCTGGCTTGCGGTACGCACCGACAAGAACGCCCCGAAACACAAGGGCATCTCGATTCTCATCGTCGACACCACCGACCCCGGCTACTCGTGGACGCCGATCATCACCGCCGACGGCGCACATCACGTCAACGCCACCTACTACAACGACGTGCGGGTACCGGTGTCGATGCGCGTCGGCGAAGAGGGCGGCGGCTGGCGGCTGATCACCACCCAGCTCAACCACGAGCGGGTGATGCTCGGCCCCGCCGGACGCATCGAGGGACTGGCCGCGCGCGTGCGGCGCTGGGCGCAGCGACCGGGCGCCGACGGCGTACCGATCGCCGAGCACCCCGACGTCCGGCGCACGCTCGCCCGGATCGACGCCTACGCCCGGATCAACGAATTGCTCAACTGGCAGGTGGCCTCCACCGGTGAGGCCATCTCGATGGCCGACGCCGCGGCCACCAAGGTCTTCGCGACCGAACGACTGCAGGGCATCCACCGCATGATCGACGAGATCCTCACCCGCCATGGTGATCTCACCGACCCGGACACCGACGAGCTCGTGCGATGGCTCGACGTGCAGGCCAAACGCAACGTGGTCATCACCTTCGGTGGCGGCGTCAACGAGGTGATGCGCGACATGATCGCCACCGCCGGACTCGGATTGCCGAGGGCCAAGCGATGACCGCCCAGACGAGCGAGGCCATCATCGAGGCCACCGAACAGATCAAGGCGGCCGGACCCAGCGCACCGGTCGCCGGCCGGGATCCGGTGAACCTGCCCATGATCCGCAACTGGGTGGAGGCAATGGGTGACGACAACCCCATCTACGTCGACGCAGACGCGGCTCGTGCCGCAGGCCACCGGGGGATCGTCGCACCACCGGCGATGGCGCAGGTGTGGACGATGCGCGGACTGCGCGGGGTGCGCAGCGCCGACGATCCGCTCGGGCGCGCCAGCGAACTGTTCGACGAGGCCGGCTACACCTCGGTCGTCGCCACCAACTGCGACACCACCTATCACCGTTACGTCGAGGTCGGTGAAGAGGTGAGCCTGTCGGCCGAACTCGTCGACGTCGTCGGCCCCAAGACCACCGCGCTCGGCGAGGGCTGGTTCTTCACCACCCGCAACACCTGGTCGGTCGGCGACGAGGTGGTCGCCGAGATGGACTTCCGCATCCTCAAATTCCGTCCGCCGGCCGGCCCAGCCGTTCCGGAGACGACGACGGTCCCGGAGGATCTGGACCCCGCGAAGATGTTGCGGCCCAGTGCGTCCCGGGACACCGCGTTCTTCTGGGACGGTGTGGCCGCACACGAACTGCGCATCCAGCAGATCGCCGACGGCTCGTTGCGGCATCCGCCGATCCCGGCGACCTGGAAACCCCGCGCAGCCGACGGAACCGTCCCGGACACCGACTATGTGGTCTCCGCCGGATTCGGAACCGTGTACAGCTACGTGGTGCACCGCGCGCCGAAGGT
Organism: Gordonia polyisoprenivorans NBRC 16320 = JCM 10675; assembly: GCF_000241325.1. Classification (GTDB taxonomy): domain Bacteria; phylum Actinomycetota; class Actinomycetes; order Mycobacteriales; family Mycobacteriaceae; genus Gordonia; species Gordonia polyisoprenivorans. Next base: position 101,254 of record NZ_BAEI01000039.1, read on the forward strand.
CCCCGGACGCGGCCTGCCCTTCGTCGTCGCGCTCGTCGAACTCGACGAGGGTGTACGTATGCTCGGCGAACTGCGCGACGTCGACGCCGATGCGGTGGAGATCGGGATGCCGGTCACCACAACCTATCTCGACTTCCACGCCGACCCCGACACCGGTGCGCCGGCGTGGACGCTCTACGCCTTCACCCCGCGTGAGAACGGAGAGCGGTCATGACCATCGAGGCGGCACCGGCCGTGGAGGTGGGAACAAGGTTGCCGGAGTTGACGATCGAGGCCACCCCGACCTTCGTCGTGGCCAGCGCGCTGGCCACGCGCGACTTCCAGGACGTGCACCACGACCGGGATCTCGCGCACGCCAAGGGCTCCAAGGACATCTTCGTCAACATCCTCACCGACACCGGACTGGTCGAGCGGTTCGTCACCGACTGGGCCGGCCCGTCGGCCCGCATCACCAAGATCACCCTCAAGTTGGGGGTGCCCTGGTACGCCTACGATTCGGTGACGTTCACCGGCGAGGTGACCGCATGCGATCAGGACGCGGTCACCGTGTCGGTGGTGGGTACCAATTCCCTTGGCAAACACGTCATCTCGTCGGTCTCACTGACGTTGCACGCAGGAGCGAAGTGATGGGAACAGCGAAGTGACGGGCACACTGGGCGGACAGGCCGCCATCGTCGGCATCGGTGCCACCGAGTTCTCCAAGGATTCCGGGCGCAGTGAGCTCCGGCTGGCCGCGGAGGCGGTAAGTGCGGCGATCGCCGACGCCGGATTGACCCCGGCCGATGTCGACGGCCTGGTCACCTTCACCATGGACACCAATGCCGAGATCGCCGTCGCCCGAGCCGTCGGCATCGAGGAGATGACGTACTTCTCCCGCATCCATTACGGCGGCGGGGCGGCGTGTGCGACCGTGCAACAGGCCGCGATGGCGGTCGCGACCGGTGTCGCCGACGTCGTCGTGGCCTACCGTGCCTTCAACGAGCGGTCGGGATTGCGCTTCGGGCAGGTGAATTCGGCAGTCGCCAATCAGGAGAACTCGTCGGGTACCGACAATGCGTTCTCCTACCCGCACGGCTTGTCGACCCCGGCGGCGTTCGTCGCGATGGTCGCGCAGCGCTACATGCACGACTACGGCGCCACCAGTGCCGACTTCGGTCGGATCGCCGTCGTCGACCGCAAACACGCAGCGGTGAACCCGAATGCGTTCTTCTACGGCAAACCCATCACCCTCGAGGACCATCAGGCCTCGCGCTACATCGCCGAACCGTTGCATCTGCTGGACTGCTGCCAGGAATCCGATGGTGGTGTGGCGCTGGTGATCACGTCGGTCGAACGTGCCAGGGACCTGCCGCATACGCCCGCGGTGATCGCCGCTGCTGCCGCGGGAAGTGCGGCCGACCAGTTCATCATGACCAGCTACTACCGCGACGAGCTGGCGGCGCTCCCCGAGATGGGCCTCGTCGGCCGGCAGCTGTGGGAGCAGTCCGGATTGCGTCCCGACGACATGGATCTGGCGATCCTTTACGACCATTTCACCCCGTACACGCTGCTCCAGCTCGAAGAGCTGGGCTTCTGCGGCCGCGGCGAGGCCAAGGATTTCGTCGCCGAGCCCGGCGCCCTGGAAGTGGGTGGGCGGTTGCCGCTCAACACCCACGGCGGCCAGCTCGGTGAGGCCTACATCCACGGCATGAACGGCATCGCCGAAGGCGTTCGGCAACTGCGCGGCACCTCGGTCAACCAGGTCGACGATGCGACGAGGGTCGTCGTGACCGCGGGCACCGGCGTCCCCACCAGCGGTCTGGTCCTGACCGCATGACCTCACACCCCGAAGGAGTTCGTCAATCATGACCCCAGACGCCCAAATCCCCGTTTCACAGACCCCCGTTTCGCAGACCCCCTTCAAGTTCAATCTGGCCGACGTGTTCGAGACCGTCGCGGACTCGGTGCCCGAGCGGATCGCCCTGAGTTACGAGGGCCGCCAGATCAGCTACGCCGAACTCGACAGGCTCGCCAACCGGGTGGCACACCTGTTGCGCGACAACGGTATCGGTACGGCAGATCACGTCTCACTGTTCCTGAAGAACAGCGTCGAGCACGTCACCAGCCTGCTCGGGCTGTTGAAGATCCGCGCGGTCCCGGTGAACGTCAATTATCGCTACACCAACTCCGAACTGCGCTACATCTTCGACAACTCCGACTCACGGGGCATCATCGTCGAACTCCCCGAGCATCAACGCAGCGTTGCCGCACTGCTTCCCGAATTGCCGCTGGTTCGCACGGTGTTCGTCGTCGGCGACATCATCGACGAATTGACCACGGCCGCAGCGTCGTTACCCGAAGGGCGCACGGTCTCGATCGTGCCGTTCGACGACGAGGCCGCGGCGTCGGAAGAGCGCGACTTCGAGGCTCGCACCGGTGACGAGCTGTACCTGCTCTACACCGGCGGCACCACCGGATACCCCAAGGGCGTGATGTGGCGTCACGACGACTTCTTCCGCAAGCCCATCTCCGGCGGCAACCCGTACGGCGACGCCCGCAAGGATCTCGCCGAGGTGGGCAGTGCGGTCAAGGAATTCGGCTCCATCGCCTTCAACATCGCGGCTCCGCTCATGCACGGCGCGGCGTCGTACTCGTTGTTCACCTTCCTCACCCTCGGTGGGCGGTTGGTGCTGATGCGCGACTTCGACCCGGCCGCGATCGTGGCGGGCATCGAGGACGAGAAGATCCAGATCATCCTCATCGTCGGTGACGCGATGGGCATGCCGCTCGTCGAGGAGATGGAACGCCGCAAGGACGACGTCGACCTGTCGTCGCTGTTCTCGGTGACCTCCGGCGGCGCGATCTGGTCGCACCACAACCGCGACCGGTTCGCGGCGATCAAACCCGAACTCATCCTGCGCGACAACTTCGGGGCGTCGGAGTCGGGCAATGACGGTGAGATCATGATGGACGACAACGGCAATCTGCGGGTACCGCCGACCGACAAGATGATGGTCGTCGACGAGCGGCTCGACCGGATCGAGCCCGGCTCGGGGGACGTCGGTTACATCGCACGCATCGGCAATGTGCCGCTCGGGTACTACAAGGACGAGGACAAGAGCGCCCGGACGTTCCCGACCCTGCCCGACGGCCGTCGCATCTCGATCCTCGGCGACATGGGCACCGTGGAGGCCGACGGGTCGATCGTCTTCCTCGGCCGGGGTTCGCAGTGCATCAACACCGGTGGAGAGAAGGTGTATGCCGAGGAGGTCGAGGCGGTGTTGCACGCCCATCCCGCGATCGGCGATGCACTCGTGGTCCCGGTGCCCGACGAACGCTACGGTCAGCGGGTGGCCGCGGTCGCCCGCGTCGCCGACGGCGAGGCGGAGCCCACCCTCGCCGAGATCCAGGAGTACTGCCGCGCATCGCTGGCCGGGTACAAGGTTCCGCGCACCATCGTGTTCGTCGACGAGGTCAAGCGCACCCCGGCGGGCAAAGCCGACTACCGCTGGGCCAAGAACACCGCGGCGGCCTCCGAACAGCAGGCTGTGACAGCCTGACCGCGGATCACATCACCTGCAGGCCGACCCAGAGCGCGACGACCGCGGCGACGAGGGTCGGCGGTACGGTGAGCGTGCCCAGCAGCACGTAGCGTCGCGTCGGCGGTGCGATGGTGTGGCGGCGCATCACGTCGCGCCACAACAGGTTTGCCAGCGAACCGAAGTAGGCGAGGTTGGGGCCGATGTTGACGCCGAGCAGCATGGCCAGCGCCAAGCCGTGATCATGGGCGACCATCGGCAGCAGGAGCAACGTCGCCGGGAGATTGTTGAGCACGTTGGCCGCGACCGCCGCGAGTGCGGCGACCGCCAGGAGTGCCCACAGCGAGTTGCCGCCCGGGATGAGATGGGTGATCGCCTCGCCGATCGGTCCGAGCCGGATGGGCAGGATGATGATGCCCAGCGCAGCGACGAACGCGAGGAACGGGATGTTCACCGCGCGCAGCGCACGAACCGCGGTGACCACGGGCGCCTTGCGCATCGGAACGATGAGCATCACCGCCGCCCCGACGCCGGCGATCGCGGCCAGCGGAATTCCCAACGGCTCGGCGACGATGAAGCCGCACAGCAGCAGACCCAGCAGGATCAGGGTGACGACCGGCGCCGGGCGCCGGGTGGTGCTCTCGGGTGTGCCGCTGTGCGGCTGTGCCGGAGTGCGGGTGGTCTGCGGTGCGGTGGTCTGCAGTTCGCCGGCGAAGAAGATCCGGAAGATGACGTATTCGACGACGATCGCGACCACCCACGGGGCCGCCATCAGTCCGGCGAAGGAGAGGAAACCGAGCCCGGTCGCCGAAAAGGCCAGCAGATTGGTCAGATTCGACACCGGCAACAGCGTCGAGGCACTGTTGGCCAGATGTGCGGTCGCCGTACCGACCGGAGTCACCCGGGCGCCGATCCGCCGCGCGGTGGCCACCGCGACCGGGGTCAGCAGCACGATCGTGGTGTCGATCGACAGGACCGCCGTGGTGAGCGCCGCGGCGACGAACACCAGGCCGAGGAGGTGCGTGGGGGATCCGCGACTCCAGTCCGCGAGCAATTGACCCACCCAGGCGAAGACCCCGGTGCGTGCGCACACCTCGGCGACGACCAGCATGGCGGCGAGGAAACCGATTGTCGGCCCGATGAACTCGAGTTCGTCGCACACCTGCGACCACGACACGATACCGAGTAGGGTCACCAGCACCGCGGCCGGAACCGCGACGATCGCCGGTGAAAGGCGTTGTGCGGACACCGCGATCCCGATGACGGCGATCAGGGCGATCACGGCCACGGCGGTGCCCAGTGGGCTGTGGACGTCGAGCACGTCGAGAGCCTACGCAACCACCCGTCGCGGTGCGAGGATCGTGGTCACCGCGGACCCGACCACGAGCACGATGCCCAGCACCAGACACCCCTGGTTCATCGGGACGACGAAGGCATCCTGTGCGCCGTGCAGGACGCGGGCGCCGAGGTCACCGGGGATCAGCGCCGCGACCTCCCGTGCCTCGGCCAGTGAGCGGGTGATGTGGTCGGCGGCAGCGGGCTCGGCACGGACGAGGTCGGCGGTCGGGCCGATGCGGTGTGCGTACCCGGCGGCGAGCAGACTGCCGGCCAGGGCGATGCCGATGGCGGCGCCGATCTCGCGTGCCGTGTCGTTGACCGCGGAGCCGACCCCCTGATTCTCCAGCGGCGTGTTGGACATGATCGCGGTCGTCGACGGGGCGGTCGCCAGACCGATACCGATCGCGCAGATCGCGAGCATCCACGCCATCATCCAGTAGGCGTCGTAGTCGATGACCCCCAACAGGATCAGCCCGATGCCGGCGATGAGCAGCCCACTGCCCAACACGAAGCGCAGTGAGTGAAACCGCACCGCGAGCCAATTGCCCAGCAGCGCAAAGATGCTCACACCCAGGACCATCGGCATGAGGGCGAAGGCCGAGCGCAGCGGCGAGAAGTCGAACACCAGCTGCAGGCGTTGCAGTAGAAGGTAGAAGGCGCCGAAGGAGGCGAAGAACTGCAGCGCCACCGACAACGCACCGGCCCCGAACGCGCGGTTGGTGAACAGCCGGACGTCGAGGAGTTGCCGGGTGCCGCGCAATTCGATCACGCAGAACAGGGCGACGAGGAGTACGCCGCCGATCAGGGTGAGAAGGACCAGCGCATCGTCCCAGCCGCGGTGTGGGGCCTCGAGGAGCCCGAACACGATGCCGGTGACCGCGAGGATCGACACGGCCGATCCGGCGTAGTCGAAGGGTCGTGGATGGGAGTCCTTGGAGGTGCCGATCGTCAGGCACACCAGTGCCGTCAGCACCGCCGACGCGGCGAAGGTGATGAAAATCGAATGCCACGAGAAGAATTCCAGCAGGACGCCGGAGACGAAGAATCCGGCGATCGCGCCCGCGCCGGCGACAGCGGCCCAGATACTGATGCCGATGCTGCGCTTGTCGGCCGGCACACCGGAGGTGATGAGCGACAACGTCGTCGGCATGATGAATGCCGCGCCCACGCCGGCGACGCATCGGGTGATGATCAACTGCGTCGGATCGGTGGCCCAGATCGCGGTCAGCGACCCGACCGCGAAGATGGCCAGACCGACGATCAACATCTCGCGGCGGCCGAAACGGTCGCCGATCGCGCCGGCGGGCAGCAGCAGCGCGGCGAGGGCGAGGGTGTAGCCGTCGGCGATCCAGGTCATCTGGCCGGTGTCGGCGCCGAGGTCGATGGCGATGTCGGCGAGCGCGGTGTTCAGTGCGGCCATGGCGGCGACCACCATGCTGACCGCCGCACACGCGATCGCGATCAGCCACACCGAGCGCAGATCGAGCGCCCTGAACCGATTCATCCGGCCCTCCCTCCCCGAAGTGCTGCAGAAAACGAATCCAAGAGTGTGATCCAGGCGACACGCGGGGCGCAAATCGCGACACCACAGGCAACCTGTGACACATTGATCACTGGAGTAACAAACCCGAGGTTGCAGATCGCCACTGTGGTCGTGTCCTCGGACAACCGAAAGTGGGAGATCATGGCCGCACCGGTCGCCTCTTCACGATCCACCGACACACCGACCGCGCGCCTGCACGTCTGGCGGGTCCTGGTGATGCTGGCGGCGCTCATCGCCGTCGTGTGCGCGCTGGTACTCGTCGTCACCAGCGCCGCCTGAGGGCCGCGACGCCCACCCGGGTGCGACCGGGTGAGCGAGCCGCGGCCGCGGGTCACGCGTGCTTCTCGATCACGTCGCCGACGGCGGGAAGCGCCTCGGACACATAGCCCTTGGCCTTGCCGCGCAGCGTGCCGTAGGCCTTGGCCAGCGGCGCCTTGGCGGATTCCACCTGGGCGTCGGTCACCGCGAGCAGGGCCTCCGACGCGGTGTCGGGGTCACTGGCCAGATGCGCACCGAACGGTGTGCCCGCGGGCTTGGAGTCCCAGAACGGCTGCAGGGCGGCGACGAATTCGGGGAGCATCAGGTTGGTCGCCTTCTTCACGATGTCGGGCTTGACCTTGCCGACGGCACCGTATGCAGCCTTGACGGTCGCACCGCCGAGCCCCTTCTGGGCTGCGACCTGCGAGTCGATCACCCCCACCAGATCGTCGACGACGGCCGGACGGTTCGGACCGAGCAGGGACTGCAGCGAATCGCTCATCAAGATTCTCCTCAAGGGACGGGTTTCGACGAAGGACGGGCGCGGCCGGCGCGACCGGCGCCCCCTGAGCAGAATAGACGGATCGGTCAGTTCTCGAAGATGGTGCGCAGCGCCGGCGCCACGCCGCGATGATCCCGGATCGGCATGGCGCGGCCGCGGCCGAGGAGAGCCAGGTCGGCCGCCAACTCGAGGTCGTGCTCGCCGGAGACGTCGACGAGGACGTCGAGCCGGTTCAATGTTCCCGGGATCTCTCGCGGGTCCGGGCCGGCGTTGTGCACGCAGTCGCTCAGCAGCAGCACGCGGGAGTCCGCTGCGGGTACCCCACGGAGTTGGTCGGCCGCGGTGCTCAACGCGAAGCTCAGATTGGTCAGCCCCTGGGTGGGCAGCGTGAGCAGTGCGTCGATGACCCGGTCGGGGTCGACCGGATCGCCGAGTCGAGAGATCACGGCGGCATCGGACCAGAAGGCGATGACCGACACGGCATCTCGGGAGAGTTCACCGGTGAGCGCGCCGACGGTGGCCGCCGCGGTGCGGACCTGTTCTCCGCGGGCCGATCCGGAGATGTCGACGACGATCACCACCGACCGCCTGCGCCGGATGCGCCGACGCACCGCGATGTCGTCGTCGGTCGGCAGCGGATTCGCCGCGATCGCCTCGAGTGTCACATCGAGATCGATCTCGTCGGAATCGCCACGCCACCGACCGGTCCGCAGGGTTCCCGTGGCCGACCGCGGGGCACGCGGGGATCGGACGACCTCGGTCAATGCGAGCTTCCGGGCGATCTGATGTGCCCGCCGGCGGGCTTCGTCGTCATGTGCGGCCGGGTGGTCAGCAGTGTCGAGTTCGCCTGTCTCCGAGGTCATTCCCGGTTGGGTCGAGCCCGCCGCGCCGGGTGCCCCGGGCGGGCGGCGATCACGTCGTCCGAGGAGAACCCAGCCCGCGCCGCCGGCGCCCGGCACGAGGAGATCGGGCTCGGTGTCGAGGTGCTTCGGCTTACGACGCAGCGGCGCGAGTGTGCGCGGGTCGGTGCGCCGGGCACCGCGGCGGCGGGTCAACGGCGACTCGGCGGCGATCGCTCTTCAACCGGGCTCGGCCGCCGCGGGGTCGAGGACGAAATGGTCCTGCCAGATCTCGGTCAGGACGCCCTCCGGAGTGGTGAAGGCGGTGTCGTCGAGATGGATTCGACCCGACAGCGCCACCATCATCGCATCGAGGACGGTGGCGGTGTAGTCGGTCGGGAGGTCGCGCGGCGGCGGCACGGCGCCGTCGGCGGGCACCGGAACCCCGCGCATCGCGCACAACTGTGCGGTGATGAGCGCGAGGTCGATCGCTCCGCGCACGCTGCTGCCCTGACGGATGTCGTCACGGATCCGGGTGGCCCGGGTCAGTGCCACCGAGTCGTTGACGATCCGATCCGACCCCGATCCGGTTCGGCGCCGGACGATCTCGCGTTCGGCCGCGTCGTCCTGATAGTCCACCACGAGTCGGCACATCCGATCGTGCACCGAGGTCGACAGGCGTGTGGTGCCCACGTTGTCGTACGGGTTCATCGACGCGACGATCCGGAAACTGTCGGCGGCGACGACGGTTCCCACCCGAGGCACGGTGATGACCCGCTCGGCCATCGCGGTCAGCAGTGTGTCGACGGTGTCCTCGGGCGCGCGGTTGAATTCCTCGACGTACAGGAACCCGCCGCTGCGCATCGCCTGCAGCAGAGGCCCGTCGACGAAATTGTCGGGACGGTAGTCCTCCTTGAGGACCCGAGCGGGATTGTGGTGGCCGACAAGGCGACTTGGCGTGAGATCGGCATTGCCCTCCACCAGCACCAGCGGAATGCCCCAGTGCGCGGTGATCGCCCGCAGCAGGGTGCTCTTGGAGGTACCCGGTGGGCCCTCGAGGATCATGTCGCGCCCGGCGGCGACCGCAGCGAGGACGAGATCCAATTCGCGGTCGCGCCCGACGATCTCGGTCGCGATGGCCGAACGGACCGCAGCGACATCGCTGCGGTCCGTGGTCAGGGTGGGTCCCGTCGGGATGGGCCCGCTCACTTCACCGGATCCGGGTTCACGCCGGTCAGCAGCATATGCCCGGCGTCGACCGGAATGGTGACCCCGGTGACGGTGGCCGCGAGATCGGAATTCAGGTACAGCGCCGTGTTCGCGATGACCTCCGGCGGCATGAACGAGGTGCCCTTGAGCGCGTGGAAACTGTAGCCACCCGCGATGAGGTCGTCGGGAGTGCCGCCCTCGTGCCCGGCGAACATGTCCCACGCGCCCTGCTGATTGGTCATGGGCGTCAGGATCGCACCGGGATTGATGGAATTGCAGCGGATTCCGTACGGGGCGAGTTCGAGCGCGATGTTCTTCATCAACCCGATCACGCCGTGTTTGGTCGAGACATAGTGGGCGTAGTTCATGCCCGGTTCGAGTCCGTTCACCGAGGACGTGATGACGATCGAGCCGGACTGACGCTCGATCATGTGCGGCGCCACCGCTTTTGCCGATTTCCAGACCCCGGTCAGGTTGACGTCCATCATGTCCGACCACATCTGTTCGCTCATCTCCCAGAACGGTGCCCGGGTCCAGATGCCGGCATTGGCGATGAGGATGTCGATCTTGCCGAACTCCGCGATGCCCGCGGTGACTGCCGCGTCGAGCTGGTCCTGATCGCGAACATCGGCGTCGAAGGTCAACGCGCGACGGTCGAGTGCCTCAACCTGACGCACCGTCTCGGCCATGTCGTCGGCGGTCGCGAGCGGATAGTCGACCGATCCGAGGGCCTGCGAGGTGATGTCGAGCAGGATCACGTCGGCGCCCTCGCGTGCCGAGGTCACTGCGTGGGCGCGGCCCTGTCCGCGGGCACCGCCGGTGATGAGTGCGGTCTTGCCGTCCAAGAGTCCCATGTCAACTCCTTTGTCGTTGGGTCTGTGTCGTGGGGGATGGAGAGGTTTACAGCGCTCCGCCGGCGTCGATGACCTGTGTGGTTCCGGTGACGTAGCGTCCGGCGTCGGAGACGAGATAGAGGATTGCGTTGGAGATGTCGATGGGTTCGACCATCGACACCGGTAGCCGGTTCATCTGCGAGGCCGCCTCCTCGAAGTCGGCGCGGGTCGGTTCCTCGAGATCCGGTCGGAACAGTTTGTAGGTGGGCTCGTTGAGGATCATGTCGGTCGCGACCGTGGTGGGATGCACGGTGTTCACCCGAATGCTCTGCGGCCCGAGCTCTTTCGCCAGTACGCGCATCAGTCCGATCAGACCGTACTTGGCGGCGGTGTAATGGGCGATGTTCTCATTGGTCGTGATGGCCGCGAGCGAACTGGTCAGGACCACCGCACCGCCGCGCCCACCGGCGACGATGTGCGGCACCGCCGCGCGCACGGTCTTCCACACGCCGGTCAGGTTGATGTCGATCATGGTCTGCCACGTCTGCTCGTCCATCTCGAGGGTGGGGGCCATGGTGGAGATCCCGGCGTTGGCGAGGACGATGTCGAGCCGGCCGAGGGCGGCGACCCCGTCCTGCGCGGCTTTGGTCAGCCCGGCGAGATCCCGCACGTCCACCTCGGAGGCGATGATGCGACGGTCGAGCGCCTCGACCGCACGCACCGTCTCCTCGAGATCGCCGGGACGTGCCGTTGCGTAGGGGACGGTGTCGACCTGTTCGGTGATGTCGACGGCGATGATGTCGGCGCCCTCTTGCGCCAGACGTAGTGCGTGACTACGTCCTTGGCCGCGTGCCGCTCCGGTGATGAAGGCGACCTTGCCTTCGAGTGTGCCCATGATGATGACCTGCTTCCCTCGACGAACTCGTGTGATCCACGTCGCACCCCGAGGATATGTCACACGGTGTCACAACGCCAGAGGGACGAAGGTCCCCACGCTGACATCGGTCGGTGGGACGATGGGCGGATGGCATTCAGCGCAGAGCGGAGCGTCGCGGACGCCTCGGGCGAGGTCGATCGCGGGGGACGGCCTGCCAGCACGAGCGCCCACGAACTCGCGGCGGCCGCACAACGCTTGTTTCTCCGCGACGGATTCGACGAGACGAGCGTCGAGGACATCGCTGCCGCGGTCGGCGTCAGCCGACGCACCTTCTTCCGGTACTTCCCGACCAAGGCCGACGTGGTGTGGGTCGAATCCGACACGGAACTCGACGAATTCCGTCGTCTGCTCGCGGCGTCGGATTCGGAGACCGACCCGATCGAGATCGTGGTCGAGGCGTTCATCTCGGTCGTCGATCACGGGCGTCATGAGGACGAATGGGCCCGCGGGCGAGCACAATTGATCCTCGAGGTGCCCGCCGTGCAGGCTCGCGCCAGCGAGGTCTATCGCCAGTGGCGCGCGGTGATCGCCGAGTTCGTCGGCGACCGGAGCGACATGCCGGCGACCGCGATCTATCCGACCGCGGTCGCGCACGCCATGATGGCGGCGTCGGCCGCCGGGCACGAGCAGTGGATCGCGAATCCGGGTCGTGGTCTCCGGGCGAGCCTGGCCCCGATGTTCGCGCTGATGGTGCCTCGACGGGCCTGACCGGGCGGGCCCGTCGAGGCACCGCGGCAGTGCCGTCAGCGCTTCTCGATGACCACGTTCTTCAGCGCGGGTGCGCCGTCGCGGTCGGCGACGCTCGCCGCGATCAGCAACGACCGGCCTTCGTCCCACACGTCGATGTCGATGGTCTCGCCCGGGAACACCACGCCGGCGAAGGTGGCCGAGTAGTCGGCCACAGCGGTCACGTCGCCGGCGAGGAGTGCGTCGACGACGGCTCGGCACACCGTCCCGTACGTGCAGAGTCCGTGCAGGATCGGGCGGGGAAATCCTGCACGAGAAGCGAATTCGGGGTCGGAGTGCAGCGGGTTGCGGTCACCACACAGCCGATAGAGCAGCGCCTGGTTGGGCAGTGTCGGTACCGACAGGCGCTGGTCGGGCGCCCGATCGGGGTAGTCGAGCTTGGCGGAGTTGCCGCGGTCGCCGCCGAAACCGCCCTCGCCCTTGGCGAAGATGGACGAGCGCGCCGTCCACAGCGGTGTGCCGGCGCCGTCGACGGTGACCGATTCCTGGATGATCACCGCCGCCGATCCCTTGTCCTGGATCTCGGCGATCGTGGTCCGGGTGGTGGCCTTTCCCGACGCGGGGATCGGGCGGTGCGCTGTGACCTGCTGGCTGCCGTGGACCACCTTGGCCAGGTCGATGTCGACACCCGGGAAGGACACCTTCGGTGCCTCGGTGGCATGGAAGGACGCCGCCACGGTCGCGAAGGAGGGCAACACCTTCGGGGCGACGTCGTCGACGTAGGTCAGACCCGCGCGGTCCATCGGGTCGGCGGCCGCACCGACGGCCAGGTGATAGAGCGCGACGTCGGAGGCCGACCATTCGAAGCCGACCTCGGGTAGCTCGGCGCCCAGTGCCACGGACAGGTCGATCGGCATGGTCAGTTCTCCTCGCCGGCGGACGCCGATGTCGTTGTGGTATCCGGGATTCGGACCCCGGGGTGTTCGGCGCAGTCGAGCGCGGCCAGGTAGCCGAAGACCATCGCGGGTCCGATGGTGGCGCCCGGTCCGGCGTAGGTGTGGCCCATCACCGGCGCCGAGGTGTTACCGGCCGCGTAGAGCCCCTCGATGACCGATCCGTCGGCGCGCAACGCCCGGGCGTGCGCGTCGGTGTCGATGCCGCCCTTGGTGCCGAGATCACCGGGCACCATCTTCACCGCGTAGAACGGCGCCTTGTCGACCACTCCGAGACTCGGATTGGGCTTGTTGGTGATGTCGCCGTAGTAGTGGTCGTAGCCGCTGCGCCCGCGCCCGAAGTCCTCGTCGGTGCCGCTGCGCGCGAAGCCGTTGAACCGATCGGTGGTGGCGCGCAACGCCTCCGCGGGAACCCCGATCTTCTCGGCCAGGGCCTCGACGGAGTCGGCCTTGACGACCACTCCGGACTCGAACCACTTCTTCGGAAGCGGCTGGCGCGCATTGATGCCGGCGAACAGGTAGCGGTTGCGGCAACGTTGGTCGAAGATGAGCCACGACGGGACGTTCTCGCCGGGGCCCTCGCCCTGTCCGAAGTCGCCGCCGTACATCTGGTGCACCGCTTCGACATACGGCAGCGACTCGTTCATGAAGCGTTGTCCGCGTTCGTTGATCATGAAGGTGCCGGGAACGGCGCGCTCGGACAGCGCGAACCACGGCCCGCGCGGCAACGGGATGGTCGGACCCCACCACGAGTCGTCCATCAGCGACACCGCGGCGCCGATCTTGAGGCCCGCGTTGATACCGTCGCCGGTGTTGGTCGGTGCGCCGGTCGTCCACTCCGACCCGATGGGTTCGCGCTGGTACTTCTTGCGCATCTCGGCGTTGTGCTCGAAGCCGCCGCACGCGAGGACGACACCGCGCTGCGCGTGCAGCCGGATACGCGTGCCCTCGTGCTCGGCGATCACCCCGACCACCCGATCATTCTCGGTGATCAGGTCGACCAGACCCGTCGACAGGCGCAGCGGCACACCGGCTCTGCGGACCCCGAGCAGCAGCTCGGCGGCCAGCGCGGCGCCCATCGCGATGAGCTTCTTGCCCCGGCTGCGGGCCCAGAAGAAACGGGCGCCGACCTTGCCCATCCGCACCGGCCCGCGCCAGTGCCGCAGACCCGTGTTGAGCCAGCGGTAATCCGATTGCAGCACAACCATGTTGAGCGGCGCCTTGGTGTACTGCGGATGCAGGGTCGACAGGTCATCGCCGAGCGCCCGGGCGTCGAAGGGCCGCGGTTCGACGCTGCGTCCGCCGAGGCGCCCGCCGGGGGCCTCGGGGTAGTAGTCGGAGTAGTTCTTCACCCACTCGAGATCGAGGGGAGCGTGGGCCATCAGGAATTCCAACGCCTCGGGTCCGCGATCGATGTAGGCATCGATTTTCTCCGCGGGCGCGTGCTCACCGATGATCGCGTGGACGTACTGCCGGGCCGACTCCTGGTCGTCACGCACCCCGTCGCGCTTCAGCACCGGATTGCCCGGAATCCAGACGCCGCCGCCGGAGCGCGACGTGGAGCCACCCCAGTACGCCGACTTCTCGATGATCACCGTCCGCAAGCCCTGCGCGGCCGCGGTGATGGCGGCGCTCAAGCCCGCGGCACCGGCGCCGACGACGACGACGTCGTAGGTCTCGTCCGCCTCCGGACGGCCTGCCGGGGGAGTGGATGCCTGCTGTCCTGCTGGTTCGGTCGCGCCGGCCATGAATCGGGTCCCTTCGTGCGCCGCGGGTGGAACGTGTTCTCATCTAAAAGTAGAACACGTTACAGATTCGCGGCGCCAGGGGTCGCACTCGGCGGGGCGTGATCGGCGTCGACGACGAGATCCCACGGGTCGATCCCGTCGTCCAACGCACGTCCGGCAAGCACCCGTGACCAGTACTTCTCGTCGCCGTGTCGGTCCCGCCAGGCCAGCAGCGCCATGGTGAATCGGCCGAGATGATGTTCGGAGGTGAATCCGATCGCGCCGTGGATCTGATGCGCCCCGGCGGCCACCTCCCGCGCGGTCGACGAGGCGACGACCTTGGCCGCGGCGATCGTGCCGCCGTGATCGGGGTTCTCGGCCATCTCGACGGCGTGCTCCACCGCGGCACGGGTTTGTGCGGTCAGCGCCGCCATCGACGCCAGACGTTGCTGGATGGCCTGGAACTTGGACAGCGGTCGACCGAACTGGGTGCGTTGCGACGCGTGGCGCACCGTGGTCTCGACGATGGTGTCCGCGCAGGCGGACATGGCCACCGCATAGGCCAGCGCGCCACGCAGGCGCAGTTCCGCCGAGTCGACCGGAGAGTCCGTGAGCTGTTCGACGACCACGGCGTCGAGAGCCACGTCGTCGACGGACGCCCCGAGCAGATCGGTGCCGTGGTAGAGCGTCAGGCCGGGTGCGGTTCGGGAGACCAGCGCCACCGAGGACGCGAAGTGAACCACGAGGACGTCGGCGTCGCAGGCGTGTACGACGCCGGGCAGCAACCCGTCGAGCACCCATCCCTCGTCGGTGGAGCGCACGGTGGCGCCCTCTCCGCCCAGGGCGAGTGTCGCGGTGCGCCCGCCGAGGTCGAGCCCCGAGCGTGCGGCCAACCAGGCGGCGAGGACGGTGTGCTCGATGAGTGGGGTGAGTGCGCCGCTCGCCGCTGCCGCCGACACCACGGTCAGTGCATCGGTGAACTCGCCACCGGTGCCCCCGAGATCCTCGTCGATACCGACGCCGGTGAACCCCGCATCGGTCAGCGCCGCCCAGACCCCGGTGTCGATCGTGGTGGCCGGTGTCGTGGTGTCTGGGCCGACGCGCTCGATCACCGCGGTCACCGCCGCATGCAGCTCGGCGTCCCCGATCACCGCAATCCCATTCCTCTGGCCACGATTCCACGCAGGATCTCGTTGGTACCGCCGCGAAGTGTGAAGGCGGGAGTGTGGCGCATCGCGGTCGCCAGCAGGGTGGCGAAGGGGTTCGCATCGCTGACCCGCGCCACGGTGTCCGACGAGGATCGGATGGCCTCGACGACGTCACCCTCGAACTGCGAGCCGATGTCCTTGACCATCGCGGCCAGCACATCGGGTGCGCCGCCCTCGGCGAGTTCGGCGGCCACCTGCAACGACATCCGGCGCAACGCCCACGCACGGGCGGTCAGCGTTCCCAGGGTGATCCGCTGCTCGTCGGACGCTCCGACTCTGCGCAACTCGTCGGCCCACGCCCGCAGCAGCGGCATCGTCGACAGGTATCGTTCCGGGCCGGAGCGTTCAAAAGCCAACTCGCTCATCACTTGTTTCCATCCCGCGCCGCGTTCGCCGAGTAGTGCCCCGGTGCCGACGTTCGCGTCGTGGAAGATCACCTCGTTGAAGTGGGCGCCGCCGTCGATGCTGCGCAAGGGGCGGATCTCGATGTCGGGGTGGGGAAGATCGACGATCAGCTGGGACAGTCCGGACTGGCGGTCGGCGGGTGTGCCGTCGGTGCGGGCCAACAACACCATCGCGTGCGCGACGTGGGCGCCGGTGGTCCACACCTTGGTGCCGCTGATCCGCCACGACCCGTCGTCGGTGCGCACCGCGCGGGTCCGTACCGAGGCGAGGTCGGAGCCTGCGTCGGGCTCACTCATGCCGATCGCGAAATAAGTTGTACCCGAGCATATTCCGGGAAGATAGCGTTGCCGCTGGCGTTCGGTGCCGTGGGCGAGGATGCCCGGCGCCATCTGCCGGTCGGCGATCCAGTGCGCCGCGACCGGAGCCCCGGCGGCGAGGAGTTCTTCGGTGATGACGAATCGTTCGACCGCGCTGCGGCCGCGGCCACCGTACCGCTCGGGCATCGTCATGCCCAGCCAGCCGTGCCGGCCGAGGCGTGCACTGAACGCCGGGTCGAATCCGCTCATCCAGCTGTCGCAGGCCGGGACGAAGGTGCCGGCATCGAGTTCGGCGGTCAGGAACTCACGCACCTCGTGGCGCAGCGTGTCGATACTCGGCTGGTCGGTGCCCACGGTCGAACGGTAGCACCGGACCGGACCGAGGAGTCCTCCCGGAAACCTGGAACATGTTCTAAACTAGAACACGTTCATTCCACGGAAGTGAGGCTCTCATGGCGGTTGACCAGGCAATCCGCGAGCGGATCGCCGCTGATCTGTGGACCGCGGAGCGGACCGCGACGGCGATCGGCCGACCCACCGATGCCCACCCGGAACTCGATGTCGTCGACGCCTACGAGATCCAGCTGATCAACATCCGCAAGCGCCTCGACGCCGGTGCGAAGGTCGCCGGGCACAAGGTCGGGCTGGCATCGGAGGCCATGCAGAAGATGATGAACGTCGACGAGCCCGACTACGGGCATCTGCTCGACGAGATGCAGTACCACGAAGCCACCCCGATCGACACCGCGACGCTGTGTTTCCCGCGGGTGGAGGTGGAGGTGGGGTTCATCCTGGGCAAGGATCTGCCCGGTGCGGGATGCACCAACGACGACGTGATCGATGCCGTCGAGTGGGTGGTGCCGTCGATCGAGCTGATCGATTCGCGGATCACCGATTGGCAGATCACGTTGTGCGACACCATCGCCGACAACGCATCGTCGTGCGGCTGGATTCTCGGCACCGAACGGGTGGCGATCACCGACATCGACACCGGTGACATCGACGCGGTCTTGCACCGCAACGGCGAGGTCGTCGCGAAGGGCAATTCGTCTGCGGTGCTGGGCCATCCGTTGAACGCGGTGAGCTGGCTGGCGCGCAAGGTGGAGTCCTTCGGGGTGCGACTACGCAAGGGGGATGTGATCCTGCCGGGCACCGCGACACGGGCGTTCGACGTCGGACCGGGTGATCACGTCGTCGCCGAGTTCGCCGGACTCGGCAGCGTCACCCTCGATTTCACCTGACCAACAACAATTTTCGACAACACTCTCAGAGGAGGCGCAGGTGGCAGCCAAGCTGACCGCGGCGATCATCGGGTCGGGCAACATCGGTACCGACCTGATGTACAAGCTGGAACGATCCGAGGTGATCGCTCCCCGATGGATGGTCGGGATCGATGCCGACTCGGAGGGCATGAAGCGGGCCGCCGACCACGGGCTCATCACGATGAGCGGCGGCGCCGACGAGTTGCTCTCGTCGTCGGAGAAACCGGACCTGATCTTCGAGGCGACGTCGGCCTATGTGCACCGCGAATACGCGCCGCGATACGAGCAAGCGGGTATCACCGCGGTCGACCTGACGCCGGCGGCGGTGGGCCCGGCAGTGGTGCCGCCGGCCAATCTGCGCGAGCACCTCGACGCACCGAACACCAACATGATCACCTGCGGTGGGCAGGCGACGATCCCGATGGTCCACGCGGTGTCCTCGGTGGTGCCGGTGCCCTACGCCGAGATCGTCGCATCGGTCGCATCGGTGTCGGCAGGTCCGGGGACGCGGGCCAACATCGACGAGTTCACCCGGACCACATCGAAGGGAATCGAGACGATCGGCGGTGCCGCGCGCGGCAAGGCGATCATCATCCTCAATCCGGCCGATCCGCCGATGATCATGCGCGACACCATCTTCTGCGCCATCCCCGATGACGCCGACACCGATGCCATCGCCGAGTCGATCCACAAGCGGGAGAAAGAGATCCAGGCCTACGTGCCCGGCTATCGACTACTGCAGGACCCGCAGTTCGATCCGCCGAGTGTGCTCAACGGCGGCCACGCCCGCGTCTCGATCTTCGTCGAGGTCGAGGGTGCCGGGGACTTCTTGCCGCCGTACGCCGGCAACCTCGACATCATGACCGCCGCAGCCACCAAGGTCGGCGAGGAAATCGCGAAGCAGAAGTTGGGGGTTTCGGCATGAGCACACCGACGATGGACCTGATGGCCAACGCCCGCAAGTACTCCGCGGATCTCGACATCCGGATCACCGACTCGTCGCTGCGCGACGGAAGTCATCACAAGCGTCACCAGTTCACCACCGACGAGGTACAGGCGATCGTCGGTGCCCTCGACGACGCGGGTGTGCCGGTCATCGAGGTCACCCACGGTGACGGTCTCGGCGGATCGTCGTTCAATTACGGCTTCTCCAAAACACCTGAACAGCAGCTGATCTCCGCGGCCGCCGAGACGGCCAAGCGGGCGAAGATCGCGTTCCTGATGTTGCCGGGTCTCGGTACCAAGGACGACATCCGCGCCGCGCAGGACAACGGTGGCCAGATCTGCCGCATCGCCACGCACTGCACCGAGGCCGACGTGTCGATCCAGCACTTCGGACTGGCCCGCGAACTCGGGCTCGAGACCGTCGGCTTCCTGATGATGAGTCACAGTCAGCCACCGGAAGTGCTTGCCGCCCAGGCGCGGATCATGGCCGACGCGGGCTGTCAGTGCGTCTACGTCGTCGACTCGGCGGGCGCGCTGGTGCTCGAGGATGTCACCGTCCGGGTGCAGGCGCTCGTCGCCGAACTCGGCGACGACGCGCAGGTCGGTTTCCACGGGCACGAGAATCTCGATATCGCCGTGGCCAATTCGATCAACGCGGTGCGCGCCGGAGCCCAGCAGATCGACGGGTCCATCCGGCGCTTCGGAGCCGGCGCCGGGAACACGCCCACCGAGGCGTTCGTCGGGGTGTGCGACAAACTCGGCATCACCACCGGCGTGGACTTCATGAAGATCGCCGACGCGGCGCAGGACGTGGTGCGCCCGGCGATGCCCTCGGAGTGCCTGGTCGACCGATCGGCGATGATGATGGGCTACGCGGGCTGCTACAGCTCGTTTCTCAAGCACGCCGAGGGCCACGCCGAACGCTACGGCGTCTCCGCTGCGGAGATCCTCATCGAGGCCGGCAACCGCAAACTCGTCGGCGGCCAGGAAGACCAACTCATCGACATCGCCCTCGAGCTCAAGAAGAAGGCCGACGCCAACGCCGGTGTGTAGCGGGCTTGCGAAGTCAACATCGAAACGCGGCCTGAACTCGTAGACGCGGTCTTTGCACGGACCGCGTCCACGAGTTCGCACGGCATGTACTTCACGCTGCCATCAAGGCGAAGTGGGTCAGCCACCGACGGATGCGGGTGACGACGGTCCCGGCTTCGAGGTCGGCCCACACCCAGCGGATGACCATGATGCCTTGGGCGCGTAAGCGGTCTTCGCGAATCTTTTCGCGGGTGACGGCGTCGGCCGCATCCTCTCCTGGCCGTAAGTGCTTCTGATACTTGACTTTTCCGTCGAACTCGCCGACGAGGACTCCACTCCAATCGAAGTCGGTCCGGGCGATCTCGTTGCCCTCCGCGTCGTAGAAGCGGTGCTGGAGCCGTGCCGAGGGAATGCCGGCTTCGATCATCTGTGCTCGGCTCCTCCGACTCGCCGGGGCTTTCAGCGTTGCCGTCGGCGTGATGCAGAGCGCGCCGCGCGACGCCGACCCCACGTCGAACCCCGCGCAGCAACGACTCCATCGTCGCCCGATCGGCGCCGGCACGCAGCGCCGCGTCGAAGACTGCAAGTGCCCCGGCGAATCCCGCCGTGGTGGTGCACGCCACGTCGACGGCCACGTACTCAATACCTGGAACGATGACGCCGTCGATCTCGATGAGGTGGTCGGGAGGAACGATGCCGACGTGGTTGTGTCGCGTCGCTGTTCGTCCGCCACCGCGAGCGCGGCCGGTGGTCGTGTGGATGCGGCGGAAGTTGGGTGAGAGCATCGGCAGCCGGTGCAGTGCGGCAGCGGATTGGTGGCTGGGTACCGACTCGTCAAATCGTCCAAGGCGGCTGGTGGCGATGACGGCCAAGCGATGGATTTCGGCGCGTTCACGGTGCTGCGCGGGGATGTAGGCGCCTCTTACCAGTTGGGTGATTTCGCCGTGGCTGCGTGCTCTGGCGAGATCGGTGTCGGTGAAACCGGCCGTAAGGCAGGCGTGTCGGTAGATGATGTCATGTTCGTCTGTGGGAAAGCGTGTCATGCAGGGTTGGACGCACGAGGGGACGGATCGGCTCCATCGACACCAAGACGCGGCCTGAACTCGTAGACGCGGTCTTTGCACGGGCCGCGTTCACGAGTTCATGCCGCGCCGGGCAGGCGCCGCCCGATCCGTCGCCTACATCCCGGCCGGCGGGTGGCCGAGGCAGATCATCGCGCCGAACGGGTCCTTGATGACGGCGAGGGTGCCGTACGGGGTGTCCTCGCCGGGCATGACGATCTCACCGCCGAGACCGGCGGCCTGTGCGACGGTCGCGGCGACGTCGTCGACGCAGATGTAGATCTGCCAGAACGACGGGGCGTCGCCGAACAGTCCGGTGGCGTCCATGACGCCGGCGTACGCGGTCTCCCCGAAGAACAGCTGCGAGTAGCGCAGCGGCCCGCCGGGGGCGACCTCCTGACCGGTGTTGTCGATGACGGTGTCGGCGCGGGCGCCAACGGTCTCGGTGTAGAACGCGAGTGAGGCCGGGTAGTCGCGGGTGGCGAGTTCGAACCAGTAGGGCGCTCCGTGCACACCCCACTCGGTGAAACCATGATGCTGGTTGGGCTTCCAGAACCCGATGACGGCTCCGGCGTTGTCGACGGTGACCATCATGGTGCCCTCCTCGCCGACTGCCATGGGCGGCACCATGATCGAACCACCCGCGGCTTCGACGTTCTTGACGGTGGTCTCCGGGTCATCGGTACGCAGGTAGAGCGACCAGATGTCGGACGGGCCACCACCTTCGGCCATGTACGGACTGAGCCCGGCGACGCGTTTGCCGTGCAGGGTGAAGTTCTGATAGCCGCCGAACTCCTCGCGTGGTGGACCTTCGACCTCCCAGCCGAAGAGGGCCTGGTAGAACTCGGCGGCCTTCGCCGGCTCGCTGCTCATCAGGTCGAACCAGATCGGTGCGCCCACGGGGGCGGAATATGCGGTCATGGTGAACTCCTGTTTCCGATGACGATTGGTGACAGACGATTGGTGCCAGAGGTGAGACCTCCATCCTCGTCGAAACTCATCGGTGTCACGGCCGACCTGCCGATCTCGTGACGTGCGTGAGGAAGTCGCGTGCCGCACCGGCGCGCGGTTCGTCGCCACCGATCCACACCGCCCGCAGGGCGCGGCGCAGATCGAGCCCGGACACCGGCACGGCGGTGAGCCGACGACCGAGGTCGTCACGTACCGACAGATCGGACACGACCGCCGGTCCGGCGCCGGCGATGACCGCCGAGCGTACTGCCGCGGTCGTCGACAACTCGAGCACCGGTTGTGCCCGGGACATGTCGGGGTCGTGGGCCGCGGCCAGCATGGTGTCCAGGAAGAGTCTTGTCCCGGAACCGGATTCGCGGGTCACCAGCGGGGTGCGGGCCAACTCGTCGGCGCTCACCGCCGTGCGCCGACGAGTCCACGGATGCCCGGGCGGTACGACGAGCACCAGGGTGTCGTGGGCCACGACGCGACTGCGTACCCCGGGGGCCACCTGCGGGCCCTCGACGAAGCCGAGTTCGACGTCGCCGGACCGGACCAGCTCGCAGGCGTGCTCGGAGTTCGTCGCGGTGAACGACACCTTGGGTGCGTGCTCGACGCTCTGCCCGAACGACACCAACCATTGCGGAAGGAGATGTTCGGCAACTGTCAGACTGGCGGCCAGCCGCAGCTCGTCGCGTCGTTCGCGACGTAGCGCGGCGAGCCCGGCGTCGAACTCCGAGGCCAGGCCGAGAAGCCGATCAGCCCACTCCGACACCAGGATTCCGGCCTCGGTGGGTGCGGTGCCGGTAGGGGAGCGGGTCAGCAGCGAGACCCCGAGCGTGGCCTCCAGTGCCCGCATCCGTGCCGACACGGCCTGCTGGGTGATCCCCAACTCGCCTGCGGCGGCGTTGAGGCTGCCGGTGGTGACCACTGCGAGCAGTGTCTCCACCGAGGGTAGGTCGGGCATGCGCGGACTCAACACCCTCCCAGGTTACAACCATCCGTTGTAACTCTTGCAGGGAATCGCCCTCTACCTGCCGCGACGTCGATCGGCGAGCGTAGGTGCATGACGTTGCGCGAACCACCGGTCCGGACCCACTTCGCCCATGTGCCGCCGAACTGGTTCGCGACGGTGATGGGCACCGGCATCCTCGCCGTCGCCGCGCACGGGCTCGGCCACGGCACACTGCTGACCGCGCTGTCGATCGTGTTCTGGTTGCTCGCGTGCCTCGTCTACCTCGGGGTGATCGCCGCGACCGTCATGCACTGGCGTCGCCACCGCGACGCCGCACGCGCCCACCTGCGGCATCCGGTGATCGCGCACTTCTACGGCGCGGTGCCGATGGCGACGCTGACCGTCGGCACGTCGACCCTGGTGGCCGGCGTCCACGTGATCGGGCCGAGCGCCGCGCTCGTCATCGACGTCGTGTGCTTCACCCTCGGCACGCTCGGCGGAGTCGCGACGGCACTGTTGATTCCGGCCCGCCACCTCCTCGGCCGAGCGGGGGACCCCGAAGGGCCGAACCGGCCGGAATCGAACCGGCCGGAACCGTTCGGGGGTTGGCTGATGTCGGTGGTCCCGCCGATGGTGTCGGCATCGGCGGCCGCGGTGCTCGCCGGGGCGTTCGACGAGCCCGGTGCACGCCGCGCGCTGCTGGTCATCGGGGTCGCGGCCTTCGTGTTCTCGCTGGTCCTCGCCGCGCCGATCGTGGTCTCGGTGATCGGTTCCCTGGTGACGCGCGGAACGGGGCCCACCGGCCTGGCACCGACATGGTGGATCGTCCTCGGACCGCTCGGACAATCGGTGACCGCGGCGTGCCTGCTCGCCCACGTTGCCACCGGGGTGACCGGAGCGGCTACCGCCGGCGTCCTCGGCGCCCTCGCCCACGACTACGCGCTCGCGGTGTGGGCCGCGGCGGTGATCTGGATCGTCGTCGCCACCGCCATCACCGCGCGGTCGGTACGCCGCGGACTGCCGTTCGGCCTGACCTGGTGGTCGTTCACCTTCCCGCTGGGCACCTTCGTGACCGGGTCGTCGGCATTGGCGGCGACCACCGGGCACACGATGTTCGCGGTGATCGCAGGCGCAGGATTCGTTGCCCTGTTCCTGGCCTGGGGGATCGTCGCGGCCCGGACCGTCGCCGGGATCGTCGACGGTGCGTTGCTCGCCGCCCCCGCAGGAGCGCGTGGCACGCTGGGACGGTGAGCCTCGAGAGAATTCGGCCGTTCCTGTGGCCGGCGTTGGTGGTCGTGGGTCTGGCGATCGTGGGCTGCGCGCAAGCGAGCTGGGGTGCCTCCGATCAGGGGGCGCAACTTCAGGTGAGCGGGCTCGGAGGGGTCAGCGCCAGAGCGGCCGCGACCGCCGACGTCGAGGCGGCCTTCTCCGCCCACACCGAACGGCCGGCGTTGCTCACTCTTGTGTTCGGCATCGTCATCGCCCTGGCGGCGCTGCTGGGTTGGTGGAAGCCGTTTCGCCGCAACACCATCGGCGTACTCGCCGTGTCGGCGGTGATCGTGGCGGCGGGGGTGGCGACGATCGTCGTGGCCGCGATGGTGATCGCCGACCCGGCGGGGCACCTGTTCGACGCCGCGGTCAACGATGCCATCGACGCGCCGGGCCCGCTGTTGTCGCCGGCGTGGGGCGTGATCGCCACCCTGATCCTCGCGGTGCTGAGCGTGGTGCTCGCACCGCTCACCAGTATCCGTCGGGGTCTGATTCGGGAGACTGCGCCGGGATGATCCCCTCGGCGACACCGTGATCGATACTCGCCGAGAGTCGCGGACACGTCCGCATCATCGCCGGGTTGCCGCCGATCCGCCGGATCTCCTCGAGTTCGTCGCAGCGCGCCCGGGCGCTGGGGTTCCACTGCACGCTGGTGTGGTGCGGACTGGTCTTCTTGACCATCACACAGGCGTGGCAGGACCGGCATTCGATCTCCGTCATACCGCCGCGCAGATAGTGGTCGCGGTCGCGGGCGGTGGCCTCGTGAACCCGGGCGAGGAGTTGCGGGTCGTCGGTGTGGTCGGGAGCCTTTGCCCAGCCCGCGCGGGTCATCGGTTCAGACCCGCGACTCAGTCGTCTCGGCGGACGAGTCGGCCTGTTGCGCCTCGAGTTCCTCGCGGCGCCGAATGTTCTCCTGCACTTCGATGTTCCAGCTCTCGACGGCCTTGGTGGTGTCGATCTCGTACTCGAAGCGCTGGGTCATCTCGTCGGTGACATCGGCCTTGTCGACGTAGAACTGCTCGTACCAGCGACGCAGCTGATAGACCGGTCCGTCCTCCTCGACGAGGAGTGGATTGTCGATGCGCGTCTTGTGCTTCCAGATCTCGACGTCCTGCAGGAAACCGACCTCGATGCCCGCGGTGATCTTCTGGGCCATCTTGTCGGCCTGCTCCGGTGAGAGGCCCTCGGGGATCTTGGCCATCACGCCATACATGAGGACGAACGAATTGGCGTCGATGGGGTAGTGGCAGTTGGTGAGGATGGTCTCGATGGCGTAGCCGCCGTAGTACTGCACCATCGGATTCAGCATGTACGAGGGCCCGTAATAGGCCGCGATCGACTCCAGGCGGGTGTCGCCGTAGGCGGTGCCCAACGAGATGTCGGGGCGCCCATGGGAATTCATGTATTGCGCCGCGGTCTCACCCTCGAAGACGTTCTTGAAGTAGTCTGGGAGTGCGAAGTGCACGTAGAAGAAGTGCGCCATGTCGACGACGTTGTCGATGATCTCGCGGCAGTTGGAACCCTCGATGACGATCCGATTCCACGTCCACGCGGTCCACTCGTCGCTGTCGACCTCCGACAGCTCCGGGATGATGATTTCCTCCGGGGGAGGATTGCCTTCCGGGTCGTTGTAGACGAACACCTGCCCGTTGCGAACCATGGTCGGCCACGCCCGGGTCTTGGCGAGCTTCGGGTTGCGCTTGGCATAGGGAACACCGGCGCAGCGTCCGTTGCCCTTCCACAGCCAGCCGTGGAACGGGCAGGCGACGTTGTCACCCTTGACGCTGCCCTGTGACAGATCGCCACCCATGTGTCGGCAGTAGGCGTCGAGCACCTGGATCTGTCCCGACGTGTCGGTCCAGACGACGAGCTTGGTGCCGAAGATCTGCACCGAGTGCGGCTTGCCGTCGGCGAACTCGCCCACCAGGCCCAGGCAGTGCCATCCGCGGGCGAAGCGGGTCGGTGGGGTGCCGGTGTCGATCTCCCGCACGCCCGAATCGGCCGCGTCGGCGGCCGAGGTTGCGGTCGGGGTGCCTGTGCTCACAGCCATTCGGATCTCTCCCATCGTGGCGCTGCATGCGAATCGCGTACAGCCGATATTAGAACATGTTACAAAAATAGCAGCGGACCGCGGCCGACGAACCCGGATACGGGCAGGAAATGGGCACAAAGTCCCAGTACTCGACATAAATGAGAACGTGTTCTAGTCTTGGAATCGGTACGCGTCACGCCGGTGCTGGTTGGGGGACGAGCACACGAGAAGACACACAGTGAAGAGAACAGGGATGGGTGAGATGCCAGCACGAGAGAGCGATCCGAGTCGGCGCAGCGAGGCCGGCGCGCAGGTCCTGGAGAAGATCAACGCGTTGCTGCCCGAACTCGAGCAGCGTGCGCAGCAGACCGAGGATCTGCGTCGGATTCCCGACGAGACGGTCTCCAGCCTCGAGAGCGCGGGCTTCTTCCGACTCATGCAGCCCGAGCAGTGGGGCGGCTATCAGGTCGATCCGGTGACCTTCTACGAGGCCGTTCGGCGTCTGTCGACGGCGTGCGGGTCCACCGGCTGGGTGTCGGGGATCATCGGTATCCACAACTGGCATCTTGCGCTCTTCGACCAGCAGGCGCAGGAGGACGTGTGGGGCAACGACACCACGGTCCGAATCTCCTCGTCGTACGCCCCGATGGGGATGGGCGAGGTCGTCGACGGTGGGTACAAGGTGAACGGCAACTGGGCGTTCTCGTCGGGATGCGAGATCGCCGATTGGACTTTCGTGGGTGGGCCGGTCATCAAGCGCGGCAAGCCCGTCGACTTCGTCAGCTTCTTGCTGCCCCGCTCGGACTACACGATCAAGGATGTGTGGAATGTGGTCGGGCTCAAGGGCACCGGCTCCAACACCCTCGAGGTCAAGGACGCCTTCGTCCCGACCCACCGCGTACTATCGATGCGTACCATGGCCGAATACCGCAGTCCCGGCCTCGAGCGGAACACCGCGCCGGTCTACAAGATGCCGTGGGGCACCATTCATCCCAGCGTCATCTCGACGCCGATCATCGGAATGGCCTACGGCGCCTACCATGCGCACGTCGAACATCAGGGCAAGCGCGTTCGCGCCGCCTACGCGGGCGAGAAGTCCAAGGACGATCCGTTCGCCAAGGTCCGGATCGCCGGCGCCGCCAGCGACATCGACGCCGCCTGGCGTCAGGTGTCGGGCAACCTGCAGGCCGAATACGACCTCATCCTCGCCGGCGAGGAGATCCCGATGGAGCTGCGGCTGGCCGCCCGGCGCGACCAGGTGCGCGCCACCGGCCGCGCGATCGAGTCGATCGACAGTCTCTTCGAGAACTCGGGTGCCGGTGCGCTGAACGTGGATTCGCCGATCCAGCGGTTCTGGCGCGACGCACACGCCGGACGCGTCCACGCCGCCAATGACCCCGAGCGTGCCTACGTCGCATTCGGCAACGGGGAGTTCGGGATTCCCGTCGGCGACACCATGGTCTGATCCACGTCGATCTGATTCACGCCGATCCGGTGGACAGCACACGCGAGGACAGGAGCACCCAGCACATGACCGACAGTCCCATCCGTTCCCTGGGGTACATGCGCATCGAGGCGACCGACGTCGACGCCTGGCGCGAGTACGGCCTGAAGGTTCTCGGCATGGTCGAGGGCGCCGGTACCGTCGACGGCGCGCTCTACCTGCGGATGGACGATTTCCCGGCTCGCCTGGTGATCGTGCCGGGCGAGCACGACCGGCTGGCGTCCTCCGGCTGGGAATGCGCCAACGCGTCGGCGCTCCAAGACGTCCGAGATCGGTTGTCGGCGGTCGGCGTCGTCTATCGCGAGGCCAAGGACGAGGAACTGCTCGAGCGGCAGGTCGTCGAGATGATCGTGTTCACCGACCCGGCCGGCAACACCATCGAGGCGTTTCACGGTGTGGCGCTGCAGCATCGACGTATCGTCAGTCCGTATGGTCACCGCTTCGTCACCGGCGAGCAGGGCCTCGGGCATGTGGTGCTCACCTGCGACGACGACAAGGCCGCACTGGAGTTCTATCGCGACGTCCTCGGCTTCTCGCTGCGCGATTCGATGCGACTGCCACCGCAGGCCGTCGGCCGCGAAGAAGGCGACGAGGTGCCGTGGCTGCGCTTCCTCGGCTGCAATCCACGGCATCACTCGCTGGCGTTCCTGCCGATCCCCAATTCGACGGGCATCGTGCATCTCATGGTCGAGGTCGAGAACTCCGACGACGTGGGTCTGTGCCTCGATCGGGCGTTGCGCCGCAAGGTGAAGATGTCGGCGACCCTCGGTCGGCACGTCAACGACCTCATGCTCTCCTTCTACATGAAGACACCCGGTGGATTCGACGTCGAATTCGGTTGTGAGGGAAGAACCGTCGCCGACGACGACTGGATCGCGCGGGAGAGCACCGCAGTCAGCCTCTGGGGACATGACTTCACCGTCGGATTCTCCCAGTAGCGACGAGTCGGCCATGAGCGCCCATACCCCCTACGGCTCTGCCGATTTCGACTCCCGACAGTTCCGCACCGCGATGGGGCAGTTCTGCACCGGCGTCACCGTGATCACCACGCTCACCGCCGACGACCAGCCGGCCGGATTCGCCTGCCAGTCGTTTGCGGCGTTGTCCCTCGACCCGCCGCTGGTGCTGTTCTGTCCGCAGAAGACCTCACGAACGTGGTCGGTGATCGAGCAGCGGGGCGCCTTCTGCGTCAACGTGCTCTCGAATCGTCAGCAGGACGTGAGCGCGAATTTCGGTGCGCCGCGCGAGGACAAGTTCTCCGGCGTGGTGTGGGACCCTTCGCCCGCGGGACTGCCGGTCATCCGGCACTGCCTGACCTGGGCGGAATGCACCATCGACCAGGTCGCCGACGGTGGTGATCACCACATCGTCA
Source organism: Gordonia polyisoprenivorans NBRC 16320 = JCM 10675 (assembly GCF_000241325.1). Lineage (GTDB taxonomy): Bacteria > Actinomycetota > Actinomycetes > Mycobacteriales > Mycobacteriaceae > Gordonia > Gordonia polyisoprenivorans. The sequence continues at coordinate 129,911 of NZ_BAEI01000039.1, forward strand.
TCGGCCGCGCACAGACGCTGGGAGAAGTGTTGCAGGACAAGCCGTTGTTGTTCTACCGCGGCGGATACCTCTCCACCGAGCACCCGCGCGTGACTCCCGCGCAGGCCGAACTCGAGAACTTCCTGACCTGGACCGGAGGGGACACCTGGCTATGAGTGCACCGAGCATCACGATCGCCGAACAGGCCACCAAGCCGTTCACCGATGCCATCGCCGAGGCCGAGAAGCTGATCCGTTCAGCGGAATTCGTGAGCAGCGAACAGGATCTGGCCGAGGGTCTCGACTATCTCGCCGGCAGCATCTCGGCGATCGGTCACCTGGTTCGTACCCGCAACCTCAGCCACCCGGTGTTCGTCGCCTCGACCGGGCCGTACACCAAGATGGGCCTGGACAACCCCGACACCCTCTACTATCACGCCGACATCGACCCCGCCGGAACCTACCGGGTGTGGGGTCGGCGGGGCACCACTGCCGACCTGAGTTTTCAAGTGCTGCGCGGAGATTACACCCCCGATGAGGTCCCGGGCGGTGACGATGCGTTCGACGACCGGCGCATCACCATCGCCGACGACGGCGTCTTCGAGATCGTCTTCCGCCCCGCGGGCAGCGCACCGGGCGGCGCGGACGAGTTCGTCCTGCCCGACGGCGCCACCACACTGTCGGTGCGCGAGGTCTACTCCGACTGGGCGCAGCGCAAGGGTGCCATTGCCATCGAACGCGTCGACACGAGCGGAACCGCGCCCACCGAACCGGATCTCGAACGCGTCACGCGTCGCTACCGGACCGCGGCCAAGATGTTGACCGCGCGCATCAACACCTGGTTCAACTTTCCCAAGTGGTTCTACCTCGACGAGCCGGTGAACACCTTCACCCCGCCGCGGTTGACACCCGGTGGGCTGGCCACCCAGTTCTCGTCGGTCGGCCACTATCGTCTTGCCCCCGACGAGGCGATCCTCGTCACCGTCCCGAAGTCCGAGGCGCCCTACCAGGGATTCCAGCTCGGCAGCCTCTGGTACATCTCACTGGACTACGTCCATCATCAAACGAGCCTGAATTCGGCTCAGGCGCAGGTCGATCCAGACGGCATGATCCGCATGGTGATCTCCCACACCGATCCGCACATCACCAACTGGATCGAGACCACCGGGCGCGAACGCGGGATCATGCAGTTCCGCTGGCAGCGGACCGACCGAGCGATCACCGGCGAACAGGGCCCGACGGCACAGGTCATCGACGTCGGCGACGTGGCGGCGCACCTGCCGTATCTCGAGCACAACCGGATCGACGCGGACGGCTGGGCGCAACGAATAGCGCAGCGGCAGCGAGGCTTTGCCGAGAGGATGCTCGCATGAGTGACGGACTGTTGGCCGGCAAGGTCGTCGTCGTGTCGGGTGTCGGGCCCGGGCTCGGACGATCGATCTGCGTTCGTGCCGCGGCTGCCGGAGCGAGTGTGGTGCTCGCGGCTCGGACCGAATCCAGGCTCAAGGAGGTGGCCGCCGAACTCGACACGCCCACGCTCGTCGTGCCGACCGACATCACCGACGACGACGCCGTCGACGCACTGGTGAGCGCCGCCGTCGGCGAATTCGGCGGTGTCGATGTGCTGGTGAACAACGCTTTCGCGTTGCCGTCGATGAAACCGTTGGCCCGCACCGACTTCGACCAGATCAGCGCGAGTCTGGACCTGACCGTGCTCGGCACCCTGCGGGTGATCAAGGCGTTCACCGATTCGCTTGCCGAGAGGAACGGGTCGATCGTCAACATCAACTCGATGGTGATCCGTCATTCCGAGCCCCGCTACGGCAGTTACAAGCTGGCGAAGTCGGCGATGCTCGCGATGTCGCAGACCCTGGCCACCGAGCTGGGGGACAAGGGTATTCGGATCAACTCGGTGGCGCCCGGCTACATCTGGGACGACCAGCTGAAGTGGTACTTCGGCGAAGTGGCCAAGAAGTACGGCATCACCCCCGAGCAGGTTTACGAGCAGAGGGCGGGCCGCTCCGACCTACATCGCCTACCCGAGCCTGATGAGATCGCCGACGCGGTGGTCTTCCTCGCCTCGCCGATGGCCCGCGCCATCACCGGTCACACCCTCGACGTGAACTGCGGTGAATACCATGACTAGATCGCCGCTGACGACCGTGGGTACCGTCGACGACCTCCACGAATCAGCCATGCGGGCAACCGGTCTGGATGATTTCGGCGATGACGGGTACCGCGAGGCGCTGGCGATCCTGCTCACCTCGTACGCCGAAGAGGCCGGGCTCACCGAACTCGGCAGCAAGATGTTCCGGTACTTCCTCAAGGGGGCGCTGGTGGCGCGGCTGCTGAGCGAGGCGTCGTGGAAGGCCAACCCCGGCTACGTCGACGTGCCGATCACCCGGCCGATCTTCGTCACCGGGCTGCCGCGTACCGGGACCACCGCACTGCATCGGCTGCTCACCGCCGATCCCGCCCATCAGGGCCTCGAGATGTGGTTGTGCGACGTCCCGCAGCCGCGTCCGCCGCGCGAGACGTGGTCGGAAAACCCGGTGTTCACACAGATCAACGCGGGCTTCGCCCAACACCACGTGGAGAACCCGGAGTTCCTGGGACTGCACTACATGGATGCGGCCGAAGTCGAGGAATGCTGGCAGTTGTTGCGGCAGAGCATGATGTCGATCTCCTACGAGTCACTGGCGTACCTGCCCACTTATTCGCGCTGGCTCGCCGGCCAGGACTGGACGCCCGCGTACGCCCGACACAAACGCAACCTGCAGCTCATCGGCTCCAACGATCCCGAAAAGCGCTGGGTACTCAAGAATCCCAGCCACCTGTTCGCCTTGGATGCGCTGATGGCCACCTATCCCGATGCTCTGGTGATCCAGACACATCGGGCGCCGGAAACGATCATCGCCTCCATGTGCAGCCTCGCCGAACATGCCACTCCGGGGTGGTCGACGACCTTCGTCGGCGAGCGGATTGGTGCCTCACAGCTCGAACTGTGGTCGCGTGGTCTGCGCGAATTCTCGAGTGCCCGACAGCGATACGACCCCGCACAGTTCGTCGACGTCGAGTTCGACGAATTGCGAGCAGACCCGTTCGGCGTCGTCGACCGCGTGTACGCGGCATTGGGGGCATCGGTGTCCGACGCGGCTCGAGCGGCGATGCGGGTGCTCGACGAGGAGAGCCGTTCGGGGGCGCGAGCACCCCGCCACACCTACCGGCTGGCCGACTACGGTCTCGACGAGGACACCGTGACAACCGCTTTCGCTTCCTGATCGCTCGTATCAGAGTGATCGATCACCGCCGTCAGGCGCCGGTCGGGTGGTTGGGGTCCGCGGGGGTGCAGCAGATCGGCGAGTGCTGTCCGCACGCATTCGGTGAACAACCGGCTGTCGGTGACGGCCGCGGGATCGCAGTTCACGCCGAGGAAGACGCCGCCGGCGTAGGACATCAGTCCCACGTTGACCGCGGCCCCCGACTTGGGTGCGAACGGGATGAGCTTGGTGACCTTGGCGCCCGCGGTGTAGACCGGCATCGGTGGGCCGGGGACGTTCGTCGCGGCGACGTCGACCCCCTTCATCAACGAACCCGCGATCGAGGTGGTCAGCGGGGCCGGCAATGAGGCGAGCAACTGGTAGACGATGGTCGAGGCGCGCAGTGCCGGATCGTGTTGGGCCCGCCGCACCACGGGCTCGATCCGTCGGAGCAGACCACTGACGTCGGCCGGTTCGGCCGGCATCACGAAACGTGCGGGTACCCAATGATTCCCGGCTGCCTCGTCGGAGTCGGTCCGCACACTGACCGGCATGTTGACCCGGACTCGGCGCAATTGCTCGCCCAACGCGACGTGATAGTCGCGCAGCGCTGCGGTCACCACCGCCAGGAAACAGGTGTTGAGCGTGGTGTCATGCCGGCGTGCGGCGGACTTGAGGGCATCGAGAGGCACCTCCACCACCGAGAAGTCCACCGACAGTGAGCGATCCGACATCAAGGTGGACAGCGGACGGCCCTGGGGTGCGAGCATCCGAATCGTCGACGCCGCGGTGTCGACGGCCTGTCGGGTCACACCGACGGGGTTGGTGACGGCGGTCCTGCCGGTCGAGAACGCCAGTCGTGCGAGCCGGGCGGCGTCGTAGGCGGCGGCGCGGACCTCGAACCCCACGGCCTGCTCGACCCGATGGATCAGGCTCGACGGTTCGGCGGCCGGCACCGTCGGCATGTCTCCGGGTTCCGGGGCATCGCGGGAGAGGTCGAACAGCGAGGCAGCCATTGCCAGACCACCGATGCCGTCGGTGATGCAGTGGTGGATCTTCACGATCAGCGCGGCCTGATCGTCGACGAGGCCGGTGATGATCGCGGCCTCCCACAGCGGGCGCGCACGATCGAAGTCGGCCTCGCTCATTCGCTCTGCGAAGTCGAGGACCTCGGCGAGCGCCTCGCGTTCGCCTGGTGCGCGTCGCCACCGCAGGTGGAATCCGGCGTCGAAATGCGGGTCGACCTCCCAGCGTGGCGGAGCCAGCGACATCGGATTACCGACGGCCCGCTGACGTAGGCGCGGCTGCAATCGGGTCAGTCGTTCGGTGCGGTCGGTCACCAGCGCGAGATCAGGTGCGCGGTCGAGCATCGCGACCAGCGTGATCGACGACCGCAACAGCGGGTCGTCCTCGATGCCGAACATCACCGCGTCGAATGCGCCCATCCTGGGATCGAGGCCAACCATGTGCGTATTGTGCGACAGGCATCCTCGCCGGTGCCACGGTTTGCGCGAGGTCGGCGATCATTGGCGGGGGATGACACCTAGGGTTGATCACATGTCCGAGAAGTACGAACGCCGTACCGACGACGGGTTCCGCCGACTGATCGCCTTCACCGACGCCGTTGTTGCGATCGCGTTGACGTTGCTCGTCCTGCCGCTCGTCGACATCATCCACGACGTCGCCCAGGACTCGACGGTGGGGCAGGTATTCGACGAGCATTCCGATGAGATCATCGGCTTCCTGATCAGTTTCGTCGTGATCTGGGTGCTGTGGCGCAACCACCACGGCACCTTCGAGTACTTCAAGACCTACGACCGGATGATCTTCAACCTTCATCTGCCGTGGCTGCTGACCATCGTGGTGCTGCCCTTCGTCACCGCGCTGATCAGTGGAAACACTCTCAAGGGAGCCAACGTCGTCTATATGGCGGTGCTGTGGCTGTCGATCGCGTCGGTGGTGGTGATGTCGATGTGGGGCCGTCGGCACCGCGAACTGCTCCACTCCGGCGACGACGTCGACGCCTGGCTTGCCCGGCTGCCCGACTTCGGCACCCCGATCCTGCTGACCGTCGCGATCGTGATCACGCTGGTGGTGCCGGGCTCGGGGCTGTACTCACTGCTCCTGTTGTTCGCCGTCGGCCCCGTCAACGCCGTGATCGAAAGGTGGGTCGGCCGGGGAAAACCCGCCTGAGCTGCACCGGTCGTCGAGGTCTTCCCGGTCGTCGAGGTGTGACGAGCCGCTAGGCGAGGAGCCTCGAGACGCGGTGCGGTGGTGCTGGTTCTCAATCGGGTCACCGACCCGGATCATCCACCGGGTAGTCGTCGAACACGGTCTTCCAGTACTGCTCCGGAAGCTCGACGCCGCGGCGGAGAACGATCGCCAGGCCGGTGGCCATGGCGATACCCAGAAGCCCCAGCCACAGGCCGCCGAGTGCGAGCGCCACGAGCGCGATGGTGTGCAACACCGGCCACCCGTCGAGCAGAAGAAGAATCGGCGCGAACAAGAGGCTCACCACGATGTAGGACGACGAGCCGAAGCGGTCGCTGCGCATGATCATCCGCAGCCACCGTGGGACGTCGATGTCGGGCGAGGTGTCGGTGTCGGCGGTCGTGGTCATATCGAGCTCCTCTCGTCGGTTCCATTCCACTGTTCGCGGGGTTGCGTGGTCAATTACCTTGGAGGTCATGTTTGCCACCACCGAGCCGGTACGGACGAGCGAATCAGATCGTGCCGGAAAGATGCTGCGGGACTGGCGGCTTCGCAAGGGGCTCTCACAGCTCGCGCTCTCCTTGCAGGTCGGGATCAGCGCTCGGCATCTGAGTTTCGTCGAGACCGGGCGCTCGGTGCCCAGCACCGAGCTGATCGTTCATCTCGGAGAGCATCTGGAAATACCTCTGCGCGAACGCAATCGGATTCTCCTGGCGGCCGGTCATGCTCCGGTCTACTCCCATCATCGGCCCGACGACCCCGAGCTCGCGGTGGTGCGCAGTGAGCTGTCGCAGATGATCGCCGCTGTCGAGCCGGTGCCCGCGGTCATCTGCGACCGCCATTGGGGGCTGGTCGAAGCCAACGGGACGATCGCAGTGCTGCTCGACGGATGTGCGCCGCACCTGCTCGAACCGCCCGCCAACGTCCTACGGCTGACCCTGCATCCCGACGGTGTGGCCCCGCGGATCGCCAACCTCGCGACGATACGGAACCATCTGATCGGTCAGGTGCGTCGGCGTGCGGAGTGGACCGGGGATCGCGTCCTTGCCGATCTCGCCCGCGAACTATATGCGTACTCAAGCGATTCCGATGAGGAGTCCGAATCCGTGGACGACTCGGTCGTGGTGCCTCTGCGGCTGAGACATCCCGACGGCGAACTGAGTTTCTTCACCATGGCCGCCGCCTTGACCTCGGCCCGCGACGTCACGATCGACGAGTACACCGTCGAGCTGTTCGCGCCGGCCGACGGTCGGACCCGAGAATTTCTCTACGGCAGTCGATGATTTGCCGCAGAACCCCCGGTACTCACATCGGTGTCGATCGCAGCACGCCGTTGACGGTGGAGCCGAGTAGCTCGCTGAACCAGCAGGTGCCCAGCGTCAGTCCGGTCTCCACGACCCAAAGATCATCTGGCTCCACGCGGAAACTCCTGCCGGCTCCTGCAGCGTGTCGACTACTGTAAGCGTCGTCGGACGATCCCGGGAGAAGGAAGCTGTGTCGGCAAGCAGCACGAAAGGGCGTGGTGGACCGTCCCATTCAATGTCCCTGAAGTCGCCAGCGGCAGTGCGGTCATAGCGTTCTTGGTCGCTGATGCAGTTCAGGGACAGCGTTATTGTCCATCACTTCCCGGCAGTAAGACGTCCTTTTGCGCGTCCGAGCAGAGCTTCTTCCAGTCCGCGTCCGGCGTGGAAAGTCGACACGTAAGAGGACGGTCCTTCCATCGCTCGGAACCGTGATCGGCAAGTTTGTCTCCTGGGCGGTTCGACGATCGGTTGCTGGATGCTGTGCGATCCTCAGTTGGAGGCCACCGAGAGTTCAGCCGCGCAACCGGTCCACCATGTCGGCAACGACCTCATGCGGTTGGCCGAACAGTTGGGAACTCGATTGAGCACGTTTGAAGTACAGCTGGATGGCGTGTTCCCAGGTGATGCCGATGCCCCCGTGGATCTGGATGGCGTCGCCGGCGACGCTCGCGTAGGCCTCCGAGCAGTGGACGCGGGCGGCCGCCGCGAGTTTCGCGGCGTCGGCCGAACCGGCGGCGAGTGCGTTGACCGCGGCGTGGGATATCGCCCGCGACGTCGCCACGAGCGCGTACATGTCGGCCATCCGGTGTTTGAGTGCCTGGAACGATCCGATGGCGCGGCCGAACTGGTTGCGCTCCTTGCTGTATCCGACGGTCAGGTCCAGAGCACGGGCGGCGCCACCGACCTGCTCCGCCGACATCAGAGCCCAGGCCGCGGTCCGGATCGTGTCGACGGTCCCGGCGCGGGCGGTGATCGTCTCGGCGGGCACGTCGTCGAAAGTGACCGACGCGAGCGGGCGTGTCGGGTCGAGTAGTGGTTGCGGAGTGATCGTCACGCCTTCGGCACGGGCATCGACGTCGTGGACGGTGAGTCCGGCGTCGGTGCCGGCGACGACCAGCAAGTGATCGGCAGATTCCGCGTCGAGAACGTAATGGGCTGTGCCCGAGAGCAGTCCGGCCTCCGCGCGGACACCGGACGACGACCACCCCGACGGTGCCGCCCAACACAGCGCGACGATCGACGTCCCCGCGGCGATCGCGGGCAGCAACCGCGCCGAGGCCGCATCGTCACCGGCGGCCAGCAGCGCGGCGCTCGCGAGCGCCGCAGAGAACACCGGCACCACCGAAAGTGCGCCCCCGAGTTCCTCGAGCACCACTGCGGTCTCGACGAAGCTCGCCCCGGCACCACCGAACTCCTCGGGAATCGGCAGTGCCGCGACACCGATCTCGGTCGACAGCGTCTGCCACAACCCTCGGTCGATGCGTGGTGTTTCCGACATAGACGTACGCAGCGCGGCGGAACCACCCCGCTGCTTGAGCAACGCGGCGATCGACTCCCGCAAGGCCTCTCGCTCCTCGGTGGAGATGGATTCGCGCACAGTGGGTTCGGTGGTCACAGCGTCTCCAGGATTCGCGTCCGATGCGCGGCGGGGGTACCCCACGCGCCGATCAGGGCGCGGGTCTTGGTCAGATACAGGGAGAGATCGTGCTCGGCGGTGTACCCGATCGCCCCGAGCACCTGCAGAGCATGACGCGACGCCAGGTACGCCGCATCGGCGGCGGCCACTTTCGCCGCGGAGATGTCGCGGCCCACGTCGGTGCCCTCCGGGGCTCCGCCCTCGACTCCGACGGCCGCGCCGTGAATCAGCGGCCGTGCCATCTCCAACGCAATGGCGACATCGGCAAGATGGTGCTTGACGGCCTGGAAGGAGCCGATGGCGCGGCCGAACTGCTTGCGTGCCACCGCGTACTCCGATGCGAGCGACAGCATCCGATCACCCAGACCGAGCAACTGGGCGGCGGTGGCCAGCGCGCCGAGATCGGCTGCGACAGTACCGTTCACCTCGGTGGCGACCGGGTCGGACGCGCTCACCTCGGAGACCGTGCGGGCCGGGTCCACCGTGCGGTGGGTGGCGGTGATCTGCGCCGTGGACAAGATGCCATCGGCAAGGAGGTACACCTGTGACGCGGCGTCGGCATCGGCGGCGCGAGGCGCCCACGGCGCCGCCGCCACCGACACCAGCTGACCCCCGGCAATGGCGCCGAGGTCGTCGGCGGCATCGGTGCCGGCGAGCAGAGTCGGTGCGACGGCCACTGTTTCGGCCAGCGGGCCGGGGACGCCGTGCCGGCCCAAGACCTCGGCGACCACGACCATCTCCACCGCCCCCGCGCCGGCACCGCCGTGTTCGTCGTCGATGAGCAGCCCGAAGACGCCGGTGTCGGCGAGTTGGCCGAAGACCTTGGCGGCCGGCGCCCGGTCGCCGGCGGCCCATGCGCGGGAGACGGCGGGACTGTCGGCCTTGGTCAGTAGCGCATCCACGCTGGAGGCGAGGTCGTTGTGGTATTCGGCGAGCAGGAAGTCCATGTCAGCGATCCCCCCGCGGTAGGCCGAGGAGTCGCTCGGCGATCACATTGCGTTGAATCTCGTTGGTGCCGGCATAGATCGGTCCCGACAGGGAGAACAGGTAACCGTCGAGCCACGCGTCGTCGAGTTCTGCGTCGGCGCCCTGTAGGTCCAGGGCGGTCTCGTGTGCTGCGATGTCCCACTGACTCCAGAACACCTTGTTGATCGACGACTCCAGGCCGAGCTGACCGCCGGCGGCGAGCCGGCTCACGGTCTGATACGTCGACAATTCATAAGCGCGGGAACCGATCCAGGCGTCCGCGACGCCCTTGTCGGTCGCCGCGGTCGGCGGAACACTGTCGCCACATGCCTTCCACAGTTCGACGAGCCGGTCGGTGGTTGCGAGGAACCGTCCGGGCGAGCGCAGCGACAGTCCGCGCTCGTTGGCTGCGGTGCTCATCGCCACCCGCCACCCGTTATCGACCTCGCCGATCACCCCCGATGCCGCGGGATCGGCCGGGTCATCGGGGACGAAAACGTCTTCGAGGAACAGTTCGGCGAAGCCGGGTTCGCCGTCGAGCTGGGCGATCGGACGCACCGTCACCCCGGCAGTACGCAGGTCGAACATGAAGTAGGTCAAGCCCTTATGGCGTTGCGCGGACTTGTCGGTCCGGAACAAGCCGAATGCGCGATCGGCGAAGGACGATCGGGAACTCCACGTCTTCTGGCCGTTGAGCAGCCAACCGCCGTCGGTGCGGGTGGCGCTCGAGCGCAATGATGCCAGGTCACTGCCGGCGTCGGGTTCGCTCCACGCCTGACCCCAGATGTCGTCGGCGCGTGCCATTCGCGGCATGATCCGGGACAGCTGTTCGGGTGTCGCGTGCTCGAACAGGGTGGGCGCCAACAGGAAGATGCCGTTCTGGCTGACCCTTCCGGGTGCGCCGGAGCGGTAGTACTCTTCCTCGAAGATCAGCCAGTGCAGCAGCGGCTCGTCACGACCGCCGTACTCCTCGGGCCAGCTGACCACCGACATCCGGTCGGCCGCCATCGTTCGTTCCCACTCGCGATGTGCCTCGAAGCCCTCGGCGGTGTCCATCGACGGCAACGGCTCCGCGGGAACATGGTCGGCGAGCCAGCTGCGGATCTCCGCCCGAAATGCTTGTGCCGCATCGTCCAACAGATAGTCCACGTCAGGACCCCGACCCGGCGGCGCTCTTCATCGACTTCGCATCCATCCCGCCCAGCGAATCCCCGCCGGAGGATTCGGCATTGGCCGAATGCGCGAAGTGGTGCCAACCGAAGACCGAGTCCATCGCGTTGCGCATGCCCATCTGGTCCTCGCAGATGTTGACCGCCTTCTTCGACAGGAACAGGCCCTGCATCGGCATCTCGACGATCTTCTCCGCGATGCCGTTCACCTTGCCCGCGAGTCCATCTCGTTCGACGACATGATTGACCATGCCCCACTCGGCGGCCTGGGTCGCAGTGAAGCGTTCGCCGGTGAACAGGATCTCCTTGGCCCGGCGGGGCCCGAGGACGTAGGCATGGGCGAAGTACTCGACGCCGGGAATGCCCATGCGGGCGACCGGGTCGGAGAAGAATGCGTCGTCGGAGGCGACGATGAAGTCGCAGACCCACGCCAGCATGAGCCCGCCGGCGATACATGCCCCGTGCACCGCTGCGATCATCGGCTTGGGGATGTCCCGCCACCGGCGACACATCCCCATGTAGACCTCCATCTCACGGGCCAGTCGCTGATCGGCACCCGACTTGTCGGTGTGATCCCAATGCAGGACAGCAGCATTCTCGTAATAGGTGTCGAAATCGCGTTCCGGAGTACCGATGTCGTGGCCGGCCGAGAAGTGCTTACCGTTGGCCCGCAACACGATGACCTTCACCGACGCGTCGTCGACGGCCTTACGGAACGCGGCGTCGAGCGAATAGGTCATCACCGAATTCTGCGCATTGCGGTACTCGGGTCGGTTGAGGGTCACGTAGGCGACCGCGTCTGCCGGACCGCCGACCTCGTAGGCGACCGGCGAGGTGTCGGGTCCGAGATCGTCGGGGCCCAGGGGTGGTGGGATGACGGCGTCGCTCATGCCACCGAGCGTAACCTAGCAAGTGCTTGGTTGGTAGTGGCGGCCCGGTCGGCCGCGGCGATCGTTTTCTACGGGATCTGGATGACCCCGGTGCAGGATGTGGAGGGAATCGCCCACAGCGCATTGCGGTTCACCGCGCTCAGCGTCGACGGATGAGACCGGTGTGGGTTGGAACCGGGGCTCGGGGTGCTGCTGTTCACGACCGCCACGATCGCGAACATAACTGTCCCCGCGTGCTCGCTGAACCAGCCACCGACGCCGTCACTGCCGCTAGAGGTTCCGCTCGAGCCGGTGGTGGCGAGCAACGACGGAGTCTCCGTCGCGCACACGAAGTCACCACCGCCCGCGAGCGTGCGGCACCTTACGACGGGGCTCTGCGGCCGCCCCTGCCGTGTTGAGCGGCACCAGCGAGAGAAGTCCGGCGGTGAACCCGCAGGTCAGGAAGCCGCAGACGCTGGGGACGTGACACGCGGGTTCTTGGGGCTGCGGCTGTGTCGGTTGGTCATGCCGACCCGCGTCCGGAGCCCCGCCGCTCAGGCCGCGGTGCGCGCCGCGTCGAACTGCGCCGACTTGCTCGCCGGTGAAACGTCGATGATGCGGCGATCGATTAGGAGGTGTGATGGTCATCCGGTTTGGACTGCGTCGTGTAGTCCGACCGGGTGAAGCCGCGGCCGGGTACAGCTCGAACGCCACCGTGGCTGTCGGTACCGGTGGCTACTTTTCAATGCAAGGCGCCGCGACGCGGAGCCACGGCCGGGAGGTAGAGATGGAACCCGTCACAGTGATCGCAACCGCTATCGCACTCGGCGCATCGGATGGTGCGCGGGAGACCACGAAGAAGGCGATCGGCGATGCCTACGCTGCGGTGAAGGGCTGGATCACGAGCAGGTACGGATCGGTCAGTGGCGAGATTGTGGGCCTGGAGCAAGAACCCGAGGAAGGGCTCCGCCGTGCGCTGCTTGCGAAGAAGCTCGACCAAGCCGGCGCGGGTAACGACGTTGAACTGCTCGACCTTGCGCGGACTCTGATCGCTGTGGTCGAGGATGAGGCTCCCGAACTCCCTGCAGCGGTCGGCGTCTCCATCCGCCGCGTGTCGGTCGGCGGTGACATTGAAGTCGCGAACGTGTCCGTTAATGGCGGCAGCGGTGTCATCGCCGAGGACGTCACGGCAGACGGTTCGGTGCGGATCGGTGGCGTATCGGCTCGCAGCACTCAGGAGCCGCCCCACCCTCCACAGGCGCGGGAGCAGTAGACGGTTCGTCTGCTCCCGCGCAGTCCTTCACCTCGACCCAGCGCAACGTCAACGCCGGCCGGGACATCATCAACAACGTCAACTATGGGTCGCCCACGGAGGCCGGCAACAGCGGCGGCCGCATACGCGCGGTCACGGTCTCGATCGAGGCAGTGCCGATCGGGACAAACCTCTGGGCCGCGAAGGTGAACAACGGCACCTCTGGTCCCATTACCGATCTCGACGTCGACGTGTACACCGTGGAGGAAAACGGCGATCGTTCTTCGAACCGGTGTCGACCCGCCAAGGGGAACATCTCACTGCGCGAACTCATGCGCGATGCCCTTTCTGAGAGTCTGAGCGGAGGCCTGGACGCCATCGGGCAGCAGGCACAGTCGATGTACTCGGGGCTCCCCCCGGGCTTCGGTTTCGGCTCTCAGATGTCACAGCTGGGCCAGCTGGGTGGCTACGGCTCCATGATGTCCAGCCACCTTATGAACTCTCCTCAGATGTCGCAGGTGATCCAACACGTTCAGCAGCAGATGCTCGATCAGTTCCCGCGAGTCATCCCGGCTGGCCAGTCTGCCGGTGTGCTGTATGTGGTCGACGGCGACGCCGAGTTGCGCGCCGACATCCAGTTCGCCGACGAGGTGGGAGCGCTCTGGCGCCGCCCGTTCGGCGAGTCGCCGGAACCTGTACTCGAAGAGGAGTAGCTGTGTATGGCAGATAGGTTTCCCGAGCAGACCCCCGAAACCATCGGACAGTTCCAGGTGGTGCCCAAGGCGTCGGCAGCCGAGACGACGGCAAGGCCGCCCCGAACCGGCGTGCTGAGGTTCCGGGACAACCGCGTCGAGCTTGAGGTCAGTCCAAGTTTCAACCCGATCGTCGAGTGGACCCAGCGCGGACCTGGATCGTTCGCGGGGCGTCCTCCACTGCAGCGTGTCACCGATGACGCCGTTGTGTTGGGTGCGACCGCGATCAACCCCGGCGAAGTGTCGTTATGGGGCCTGCGTTCCGTGCGTCGCCACCTGCTTGGGTTCCCGAGCCCCGGGGAAGATGAACCACGTAGCCGTGAGGTGTTGCGACCGGACTGGTGCTTCGTCGGCGCGCTGTTTCCGGATGATGGGACCGAGTTCGATGCGGTGACCCTGGATGTCACCGGACTCCATGCGTTCGCCAACGTGACTTCGGTCCACACCGAATCGCCCGACACCGGTATGACACCTATGAAGTGGGTCTACGACCCGCCCGACGCCGTAGAGGGGGCTGCGTCGACTCCTGCGGCCGGGAGGGTGCGGTTCGAACCAGCTGGCGGCAATCCCGACGCTCGGTGGGCCTGACGTCGTTCTCACGACTGGTACACGCCTGAAGCTGGCATTCGACCAAGCGCTTCCCTTGTCGATGATGGTGTCCGCAGTCGCGATTCCCATCGCGACTGCGCTCTCGATCCTCAACGGGACCGAGTGCCCCGTCCGCCGACTGAACCTGTCGGTCCCCAGCGGAGAGTCCGCAGACGTGTACGGCCACGTTGTCGACACGGCCGCTCCTCGCGATTCGACTGAGGAATCCCTCCTCACGCTCGAAGATTCCGGTGGCGCGGACTTCATAGGTCGGTGGCTCGAACTCTCGCAGCGGATATCGCCGGTGCCGCAGATTCTTGCGGCGTCCTACGCCGGCGAGTTCCAGACGGTGGAGACCGAAGCGCTGAGCCTGTGCACTGCCGCCGAGAATCTCCATCGGCGTCTGTATCCCGGCGAACGTCGATGGACGGCGGAGACTGTCGAGGAGGCCGCAGCCGGGTTGAAGGACGCCGACATCCCCGATGAGGTGCGACAAGCGCTCCGACAAGCAGTCGGTCAGTACCTCTACGAGCCGTCGTTCCCCAGCCGCATCGAGGCATTGGCGCGCCGGGCGGCCGAGGTGGTCCCGGAGTGCGTCGGCCGGATCAATCGTTGGAAGCGCGCGGTAACCGATCAGCGGAACACGCTTGCGCATGGGCTGCGTCAGGGGGGTGAGAATCCCGACCTCACCGAGATGCACTGCATCACCCGGTCCCTGCGATGGGTCCTGACCGTGTGCCTGCTGTTGGAGGCGGGTGTTCCATCGGAGCGATTGGCTGGCGCAGTTCGCGCGAACAGCCGTTTCGAGCGTGACGCGAGGAACTGGCGGAGCGTGTGGCCGAAGGTGTTCGCACACGAATAGGTGGCTCTGCTGAATGGGGCGGGCGCGAGAGTCGTCACCCGACGCCTGGAACGCGACGTCGACTGTCGGTACCGCCACCTACTCTGACGCCACCACGCGAGCACTCCGCTCGCCACCACCGCATACGGAGACCTCCATGCCACTGAACGAGCTGCGCACCCAGGTAGCCGCCTCCACTGCGAGCGATTGGCAACGCATCCTGAAGATCGGCCCTACCTACCGTGACCGCTTCGGCGCTTGGAGTACTCCCGCCGACGGCACCTTGGGCATCGACCACGACAGGCACGGCGAAGCGGCGATGTGCCGACCGGACATCGACTTGACGATCGCCTACGGGACGGCTGAGATCCAGCACGACCGCGGCTTGAAGTTCGAGTGGTCGAAGAACTTCCCGGATTCCAACATCCGCGAGATCAGCCTGGTCGACTTCTGTTGGCGCGGGTCGCTCGTTGACCGACTCAACTACGCGTACGTCGACGGCGGCAGGGGGATCGTGCCCCTGGGCGGCGGACCCCAGGGGCTGCAGATCACGCAGTACGAGTTGGCTGTAGCGCGGTTGCTCAGCGGCGTCGGCGACTACGAGTTCGACCGGTACCATTCCTCGGTGCCGTTCGAGCTCCAGGACTAACCCGCCGTGGTGATCGAACTCGTCGACCTACGTCGTGGTGGCGCGAGTCGGTACTCCTGGGCGCCGCCGTTCGACTTCGAGATCGACTACGAGAATGAGCGGTGGTGGGATAACGTCCCGTACCATTTCGAGGCCCCCTGGTATGTGCAGGTGCTCGACGATGGCGCCGAAGTCGCTCGTGTCGAACTCGACGATCCCGGCGGCATCAACCCCGAGTACGTCGGCGTGCCGGAGCTGGGGCCGGAACGGCTGGAGATCCAGTTCATCGAGGTGGCCACCGCCGCACGTGGTCGTGGTGTCGGCACCTGGGTGGTCCGGGCCCTGCAGCAACGGCACCCGGATCGGCGGCTGTTTGGGTACTCGGAGGGGGCTCACAGGTTCTGGGCGTCGCTCGGTTGGGATCGGTTCGACCATCCGGAAGGCGAGCGGTTCCACCGTCCGCTGTTCATCCAGACGCAGGTGTGACCCTCACCGCGTCTTCGCCGGTTGCTGCCAGCTCCCTGGTCGGCGTGGTGCACCATAGTCAGGTGGCATTGGCGGACTCCAAGTACGACAGAGACGGCACCCTGGTCAGCATCGGCTACGAGGGCAAGACCGTCGGTGACCTCGTTGCTCAACTACTAGACCAGGACGTGCGAGTACTCGTTGACGTGCGACTGACCCCGCTCAGCCGCAAGCCCGGGCTGTCGAAGACGAAGCTCGCCGCGGCCCTACGTGCCGCCGGGATCGAGTACGTGCATCACCGAGCCCTTGGTAACCCGAAGGACAACCGTGCCGGGTTCCGCGCTGGCGAACCCGAGTCCCTCGAGAGGTACCGGGAGGTCCTCGACACCGCCGACGCGAGCGATGCGCTTGCGCACGTATGCGAGCTGCTGGACGGTGGAGCAGTGGCATTGCTGTGCTTCGAGCACGACCACGCCGAGTGCCACCGGAACATCGTCGTGGATCGAGTGCTGCAGACCCGCCCGAACGCGGCTGTCGTGCACGTCTAGAACAAAGCGTTCTCGAACTTTGGGTACCAGGTACCCAGGACGGAGAAGCTGCGCCGGTACCGGTTCTGGTTGCCGACGTAGAAGTGGATGTCCTTTTCGGGGGCGAGCATGTCGTCGCGCCATCGCTTCAACATCGCTTCGCGCGCACCAGCGTCGCCGTACTCGGCCCTCCATCGTCGGCCCGCCTGCCCGACCTCCCAGTCCAAATTCTTCTGGTCGTGTCCGGGGCATTTCACGGCGGCGCACCGGTATTTGTACCGGACCGCGTACGGGGCGGGCTCCAGCGCTTCCATCGACGTCCCGAACAGGTCGGGCTCAGACGCTTGGTTCACCTTCGCCTGTTCGGCTGGTGTCCATGGGTCACCGTCGACGATTGACGTTTCGATGTCGGTGGGCTTGATCAAACCGAGGGACGGCGATGGAGTCGCCATGCCACCCTTCGGGTTCTGTGCGAGGAGATCGCACATAGTCGTATCACCGATGAGTGGCCCGAGCTTGGTGCGTCGCAGCAGCCAGTTCTTCTTCGAGTCGAGACGCTCAACGTGCACCATCTCGTTCTGGCGCGGTCGGAAAGACTCGGGACGGTTGTCGTTGGTCTGGTGGTAGGTGCCGTTGATCCGGATGATTTCGTACTTCTTGAAGTGGCTGTCGAAGTCGGCGTTGCGGAACTTGACCGGGTAGAGGCGAATCCACTCGGGTCGGCCATAGTCGAGTCGGACACCGGCTACGCACACGGTCTCGCCGTAGGTCTCGCTGGGGTTGGGGTAGGTCTTGACCGTGACCATGACCTCGGCGGTCTCCTCGCCGAGCTGCGGAGTTCTCAGGCTCGCAGCGTGCTTTTTCACGGTCTCGTCGTCTCCCATCCCGGAAGCGTATCCACGGTGGAAGTGGGGTTGTGGGAGGTTTGCGCGGGGGTCGACAATTCACCGGATTATCAGTTCACCACTACCCTCGGGCGCGCCGCCAACCATGCGGCCACACATCTCCCCTGGAGCATGACCGCATGTGCTGGGTGATCAGTTAAGTTCCCGAACAAGCTGGATCAGTTAAGTTCCCGAACAAGCTGCTCGAGATGGCTCGGAAGGCCGGAGCCGAGGTGGTGGTCGTCGACTCGCTTAAGGACGCCGCGTTTGGGTTGTGCACCTTGCTCGCGCCCGGTCTGTTGCGGGGGGAATGAGAAGCCATCGACTCCGGTGTTGGGCGGAGTGGCCTTGGAAGTGGAGAACACGGTTCCGTGCTTGCCGTTGACGAGATGCTGCCAGTCGAGGCAGGCCACGGACGCGTATCCCACGAACAGCCTGTAGCTGGCTTAGAACGCACTCACGGTGGCGCAGCCGTCGTGGTTGCCCATGATCACCAAGTTGGGCATGTACGGGAACGTCGACGATGTTGGGAATCGGGCCGAAGCACTGGTTGAGGGGGAAATGCGCGTTCGGTTGCCGGTGCGCTGGCGACGCGCGTGACGATGTCGTTCGGGGCATGGGATCTCTTTCGGTCGGATCGGACGCGGTGTCTACCAATCCGGCAAAGGCGAAAAATCGTTAGCAGCTTTCACGAGCCGAGACCAAGCTGTGATTTCGGATCGTCGTCGGCTCGCTCGGAGAGTTCCGCAGCGCATCCACGCGCCGCGTCGACGAGGTGATCGAGTTCGGTGCGATCGACGCGACCGCCCGGGCAGACGACGACCGAGGCGTGGACGCCACCGCCGGCATCGAAGACCGGTGCGCCGATGGTGACCGCGGCGATCGTGTCGTCGCCGAGTTCGTCGGGCAGATAGTCGATGGTGCTGATCTGTTCGAGGAGTTCGTCGACACGCACCCGAACACCCGCGGGCACCTTCAACGAGTCCAGCGTGGCCATCAGGGCGACGTGGTCGTCGGTCATCCGCTCGATCGAGGCGCCTCGTTCGCGGACCGCGTCGAGGACGAGTGTGAGACGGGTGCGCAGCGACGCCGGAGCCGTGGCGATCCACGACGCACGCTCGGCCGGTGGCGCCCAGGCGAGAAATTCGCGGCACACCGGCGGCCGCAACGGCATCCGGGCGTCGCTGGTCAGCCACGCCGCCGAGCCGAGGGTGCGGCCAGGTGGCGCCGACCCCACCACGATGGTGATCTCGTCACCGACCCGTCGTGCCAGGAAGCAGTGCAGGCCCAGCTGTTCGGCAAGGGCGTCGAGGAGCGGACCGGCTCGGCGAGTGAGGTGATCGGCACGGGAGATCGCGACGGCGAGGCCGACGAGGCGACCACCCGTCGAATAGTTGCCGTCGGGAAGGCGCGTGGCCCATCCGCGAGCTGTCAATTCGCCGAGGATCGCGTGTGCCGTGGCGCGGGAGTGCCCGGTTCGGCGGACAATGTCGGCGAGGGACAACGGGCCATCGGCGGTCCCGAGGATCTCGACGATCTCCACGACGCGTGCAGTCGGCGGCGACGGCGGCCGTGTCGCCGAGGAGTTGGGTGGTTGTTGACCTGGCCCGTCTGCAGCGCCTAGCGTGTCCGTCACATAGTCAATACTGAGTGTCGAATATTCGACATGTCAAGGGAGCGCAGAGTGACAGCGTCATCCGCGAGCACGCCCGTACGCGGGCACTACGAGCTGAGTCATCTCGACGCGCTCGAGGCCGAGTCGGTACACATCTTCCGCGAGGTCGCGGCGACCTTCGAGCGGCCGGTATTGCTGTTCTCCGGCGGTAAGGACTCGGTGGTGATGTTCCACCTCGCCCGCCGGGCGTTCTGGCCGGCCCCGATCCCGTTCCCGCTCATGCACGTCGACACCGGGCACAACTTCGACGAGGTCATCGACTACCGCGACCGGGTGGTCGCCGCGACCGGTGTCCGGCTCGTGGTGAGTTCGGTGCAGGACGACATCGACGCCGGTCGTGTCGTCGAGCAGACCGGCCCGGGCGCGAGTCGCAATCGGCTGCAGACCACAGCCCTGCTGCGCGGTATCACCGAGAACGGTTTCGATGCGGTATTCGGTGGGGCGCGCCGCGACGAGGAGAAGGCTCGGGCCAAGGAGCGCGTCTTCAGTTTCCGGGATGAGTTCGGCACGTGGGACCCTCGTGCTCAGCGGCCCGAGCTGTGGCACCTCTACAACGGCCGCCACCACAAGGGTGAGCACATTCGGGTGTTCCCGCTGAGCAACTGGACCGAACTCGATATCTGGCAGTACATTGCCGAACAGCACATCGAGTTGCCGTCGATCTACTACGCACACGAGCGTCAGGTGATACCGCGCGACGGAATGCTGTTGGCGGACACACGGTTCCTCGAACGACTGCCGGGGGAGCAACCTCACACCGAGCGCGTGCGATTCCGGACGGTGGGCGACGCGACCTGCACGGGCTGCGTACTCAGCGACGCCGACACCGTCGACAAGGTCATCGCGGAGGTGGCGGCGACGCGGGTCACCGAGAGGGGCGCCACCCGTGCCGACGACCGCATCTCCGAAGCGGGTATGGAAGACCGCAAGAAGGAAGGCTACTTCTGATGCCGCATATTCCGACGCCGCAGATTCCGACGCCCCAGATTCCGATGGCTCAGATCGAGATGCCCGGCGCCACAGGAGAACTCCTACGCATCGCGACAGCGGGGTCGGTCGACGACGGGAAATCGACGCTGATCGGTCGTCTGCTCTACGATGCGAAATCGATCTTCGCCGACCAGCTCGAGTCGATCGAACGGACCAGCGCTGAGCGCGGCGACGAGTACGCGAATCTGGCGTTGCTCACCGACGGATTGCGCGCCGAACGCGAACAGGGCATCACCATCGACGTCGCCTACCGCTACTTCTCCACGCCGAGAAGAAAATTCATCATCGCCGACACTCCGGGGCATGTGCAGTACACCCGTAACATGGTCACCGGCGCGTCGACCGCGAACCTCGCGATCATCCTCATCGACGCGCGCAAAGGAGTACTCGAACAGACCCGGCGGCACGCCTTCCTGTCGTCGCTGCTCGGCATCCCGCACCTGACGGTCTGCGTCAACAAGATGGACCTCGTCGACTGGTCCCGAGCGCGTTTCGACGAGATCTGTTCGGAATTCGCCGATTTCGCGGCGAAGCTCAACATCGGTGAGATCACCTTCATCCCGATCTCGGCGCTGCGCGGCGACAACGTCGTCGACGCCTCGGAAGCGATGAACTGGTATCAGGGCCGAACGTTGTTGAGCCATCTGGAGAATGTGCACATCGCCTCCGACCGCAACCTCATCGACGCGCGGATGCCGGTGCAGTACGTGATCCGGCCGCAGCGCAGCGACGGCGCGGATCATCGCGCCTACGCCGGCACGGTGGCCGGCGGGGTCTTCGCCCGTGGCGATGAGATCGTGGTGCTGCCCAGCGGTTTCACCACCACCATCACCGAGATCTGGGGACCCGGCGGGACCAAGGTCGACGAGGCGTTCGCCTCCATGGCGTGCTCGATCGAACTCGCCGACGAGATCGACATCGTCCGCGGTGACATGCTCGCCCGACCGAACAACCGGCCCTACGTGGGCCGCGACATCGACGCGATGGTGTGCTGGTTCTCGGAGGACTCGACGCTGACCGCGCACAGCAGGTTCGCGCTGATGGCCGGAACACGATCCACCCGCACCGAGATCACCGGCCTCGCCTATCGTCTCGACGTCAACACCCTGCACCGGGACGAGGCGGCGACGTCGTTGCGCCTCAACGAGATCGCACGCGTGACACTACGCACGCAGCAGCCCGTCATGTTCGATTCGTATCGGCGCAACCGGGAAACCGGGAGCTTCATCCTCATCGACGAGGCCACCAACAAGACGGTCGGTGCCGGCATGATCACCGCCCCGGTCAGCCACGACAGCCACATCGTCTGGCAGACCACCAAGGTCGGTCGTGAGCATCGGCCCTACGCCGGCGCGACGGTCTGGCTGACCGGGCTGTCGGGGTCCGGAAAGTCGTCACTGGCAATGGAACTCGAGAGAAGATTTGTCGCCGAGGGGCGGCCCGCCTACCTGATGGACGGCGACAACCTGCGGCACGGACTGAACTCCGACCTCGGATTCGGCGACGACGACCGCCGCGAGAACATCCGGCGCACCGCCGAGGTCGCGGCACTGTTCGCCGACTCCGGATCCATCGCGATCGTCTCGCTCATCTCGCCGTTCGGTGACGAGCGCACCCGAGCGCGGGAGATCCATGCCGAACGCGGGCTGCCGTTCTTCGAGATCTTCGTCGACACCCCCCTCGACGAATGCGAGCGGCGTGATCCGAAAGGGTTGTACGCCAAGGCCCGACGTGGTGAGATCAGCCAATTCACCGGCATCGACTCGCCGTACGAACGCCCCGAGCACGCCGACCTCGTCGTGACCCCCGCCGACGGTTCCCCGTCGGAGGCCGCCGACGCGGTCCTGCGTAATCTGGGCCTGTAGTGCCCCGAGGCGTGGCCTGCGGAAGTCGCGGGCCGATCGGGGAATCGAGCATGGGAGACGAGGATGGACGATCGCGCACTCGCCGGTGAGTTGGCCACGGCCGCAGGACATCTGCTGCTGGACATCCG
Organism: Gordonia polyisoprenivorans NBRC 16320 = JCM 10675; assembly: GCF_000241325.1. Lineage (GTDB taxonomy): Bacteria > Actinomycetota > Actinomycetes > Mycobacteriales > Mycobacteriaceae > Gordonia > Gordonia polyisoprenivorans. The sequence continues at coordinate 151,899 of NZ_BAEI01000039.1, forward strand.
TGCAACCAGTGGCTTGACGGGCAAAGACCTCGGCAAGGAGGGGGACCTGCGCTCCAACGACCTGCTGATGCGCCGCCTCGCCGAGGAACGGCCGGATGATGCGGTGCTCTCGGAGGAGTCCGCCGACGACAAGTCACGATTGGGCGCGCAGCGCGTGTGGATCGTCGACCCGGTCGACGGTACACGCGAATACGGCATGGACGGACACACCGATTGGGCGGTGCATGTGGCGCTGTGGTCGGCCGACGGTGGCGGCACACTGATCGCGGGTGCCGTGGCACTGCCTGCGTTGGCGGTCACCTACGTCGACGACGACCTCCCGATCACGCCCACCGAAGGGCTGGCGAGTACCCCGAAGGGCGAGCTGCCGCGGGTGGTGGTGAGTGGTTCACGGCCCCCGGCGTTCTCGCAGTCGGTGGCCGACGCGATCGGCGGCGAGGTGTTGTCGATGGGATCGGCAGGCGCCAAGGCGATGGCCGTGGTGCGCGGTGAGGCCGATGCCTACGTGCACGCCGGTGGCCAGTACGAGTGGGATTCGGCGGCGCCGGTCGCTGTGGCACAGGCAAAAGGCTTGTGGTGCGGCCGGATCGACGGCTCGCCGCTGGTCTACAACCGCGACGACACATACTTGCCCGACTTGGTGATCTGCCGACCGGAGCTCACCGAACGGATCATCGCGGTGACGTCTGCGAGTTGAGAACCCCCGTGGGTTGAGCCTCGGGTCAGTTCGGTAGGCGTCCGGCGACGAGGTCGGCGATGAGTGCATCGGGGTAGCCGGGGCACACGGTGGTGTAGATGTCGATGACCACCCCGAGCCGGGTGTTGTCGGCGGTGGCGCCGTTGGCGCGCAATACCGCCGCCTGCGTCGAGCGATCGAGTGTCACGAACTGGCTGCACGTCATCGTCGTCGCGTTCGGTGGCGCGGGCACGTCGCTGATCGGTGCGTCGGTGCTCGAATCGGGTTCGGTCGAATCCGGTTCTGTCGCATCGGGAGCTGGGGAGTCGGGAGCTGGGGAGTTGGTGGTGGCGTCGGGATCGGTGGTCGTCGTGGAGATCGAGGCGCCCGACGGGTCGGCCACCGGGTCGCCGCTGACGGTGCACGCGGGCACCGCTGCGAACACCACCGCGGCGAGCGCGATGATGGCCACCCGGATTCGGCGTGTGCTCGTGGGTGATTCGGTACGCATGGGTGACTCCGTGTTCATGCGAGAGTTCTTGCCGGTGCCAGGCCCGACAGCACCGAGTTCAGCGCGGCACGCAGGTCGGCGACCTCGATGCGCATCAGTTCGTCGTGGGTGAGGTTCTCCAGATCACCGCCCGCCGACAGGCGCACCTCGCGTTCCTCTTCGGCGGCCTCGATGATGTTGCGGATGAACCGGCCGTTGCCGGCGAGGTCGGTGGCTCGCTGGGTTCCACCGGGGCCTTGGCGCACATCGTGATACAGCGGTGTGCATGCCTGCTCGAGTTCGGCCATCGCCTCTGCCGTGAGGATCGAATCCCGTTGCGCGGCCAGGAACTCGCCGATGCGGGCAAGCTCGCCCGGCGTGTAGGACTCGAAGCGGACGCGGCGGGCGAAGCGCGAACCCAGCCCTTCGTTGGCGGCGAGGAAGCGGTCGATCTCGGCGTCGTAGCCGGCGATGATGACCACCAACCGGTCGCGGTCGTCCTCCATTCGCGCGAGCAGGGTGTCGACGGCTTCCCGACCGAAGGCGTCGCCCCCGGAAAGGCCTTGCTGGATCAGCGTGTACGCCTCGTCGATGAACAGCACACCGTCCATCGCGGAGTCGATCAGCGTTGATGTCTTGATCGCGGTGGAGCCGAGGTGCTCGCCGACCAGATCTCGTCGGGTCGCCTCGATCACCTTGTCGGACTTGATGAATCCGAGTCCGCAGTACAGCGTGGCGATCACCCGGGCGATCGTCGTCTTACCGGTACCGGGTGGTCCGGTGAAGGCCAGATGCAGACTGCGCGCCGACGTCGACAGCCCGCGATCGGCCCGGATCCGTGCCAGTGTCGCCGCCGACTTCAGTTTGGCCACTTGCTCTTTGACCGACTCCAGACCGATCTGTGCGTCGAGATCCCGTTGCGCCCGGGCGACGAGGTCGTCGCCGTCGACCGAGGGCGGGTCCGCGGCGTCGGTGCCGGGTGTCGACGCCGGGTCCCACATGTCGGCCCGTGCCGCGATCTCCTCGGCGCTCGTCACGGTCAGCCGCAGAGTCTGGCTGCGCATCGCGTCGGCGGCCGCGGTGAACGCCGGATCCCGGGAGAATGCCTGCTCGAATGCCGCGCGGGCCTGATCCTCCTGACCGGTTTCCCGCAAGGCGAGCCCGAGAGCGAACAGCGCCCGGGTCGCGCAGGAGGGGATCGGGCCGTCGATGGCCCGCTGCAGCCGGCGCAGCCCCTCGGTGAACATGCCCAGCTGCACGCACGCGCTGCCGCACATGTAGTCGGCGGCGCTGCCCAGATACTCGTCGGCCCAGGAGTCGGTTCGCCCCAGTGCGGTCAGGACATCGGGCCAGCGCTGCGCCGAGAAGTGCAGCACGCCCGTCATGAACTCGGCGATCGGTGCGTCGCCGGTGATCTGTGACAGGACCTCGGCGGCCCCGGCGAGATCGTGTCCACGGATGAGGGTGGCGGCGTACGCGGCGACGGCGTGGTCGGCATCGACGAGTGGATAGTCGATGAACATCCCGGTGTACCAGCGGCCGACGAGCAGTCCCGGCGGCAGCCCGAGCCGACGCTGTTCGCGACCGATCGCATCGCGGTGGCGATACACCGCGAGCAGCGCCTCGTTGACCGCGTCGCCCGTACCGACGGCCGCCGGTCCGCACGCGAGGCGGCCGATCCAGGCGTCGGCCATGCCCGGGTCCCACTCGCTGGCGCGGGTGAAGGCGAGAGCCGCCTGCTGCGGATTGTCCACCGGATCGGTGCCCTCGACCGCAATACCCATCGACAGCACGCCGAGTTCGAACAGTTGTCGTGCCCTGCCGACGTCGACCATCGAGAACTCCCCCCGTTTCGGACCCTGCGAGGAGCCTAATCGGTGGCGCGCGTCACGGGGAGATGATGTGCACCGATACCCACGTGCGCTGTGGATTGTGTGGACTCACGAGGCGCCGGTGGCCACGTCTATCATGGCCGGGTGAGCGATCAGACTCATGTGGACACCGTCTCCGCAGCCGCCCAGTCCCCCGATCATCCCCAGCCCTACCGTGAACTCGGTCTCAAGGACGACGAGTACGACCGCATCCGCGAGATCCTCGGACGCCGACCCACCGATGCCGAGCTGGCGATGTACTCGGTGATGTGGTCCGAGCACTGCTCGTACAAGTCCTCGAAGGTGCATCTGCGGTACTTCGGGGAGACCACCACCGACGAGATGCGGGCGGGGATGCTCGCCGGGATCGGGGAGAACGCCGGCGTCGTCGACGTCGGCGACGGCTGGGCGGTGACCTTCAAGGTCGAATCGCACAATCACCCGAGTTACGTCGAGCCGTACCAGGGTGCGGCGACCGGCGTCGGCGGCATCGTGCGCGACATCATGGCCATGGGTGCGCGGCCGATCGCCGTGATGGATCAACTGCGCTTCGGTCCTGCCGACGCCCCCGACACCCGGCGCGTCGTCGACGGCGTGGTGCGCGGGGTCGGTGGCTACGGCAATTCGTTGGGCCTGCCGAACGTCGGCGGCGAGACCGTCTTCGATCCCAGCTACGCCGGCAACCCGCTCGTCAACGCGCTGTGTGCGGGTGTGCTGCGCACCGAGGATCTGCACCTGGCGTTCGCCAGCGGCGCGGGCAACAAGATCATCCTGTTCGGAGCGCGGACCGGGCTCGACGGCATCGGCGGTGTGTCGGTGCTGGCGTCGGAGACCTTCGACGATTCGGGGGAGGCCGGTCCGAACCGCAAGAAGCTCCCGAGCGTCCAGGTCGGTGACCCGTTCACCGAGAAGGTGCTCATCGAATGCTGCCTCGAGCTCTACCACGCGGGACTGGTGGTGGGTATCCAGGATCTCGGCGGCGCCGGATTGTCGTGTGCCACCTCGGAATTGGCTGCCGCCGGTGACGGCGGCATGCGGATCGAGCTGGAGAAGGTACCCATGCGTGCGGTCGGTATGACACCGGCCGAGGTGCTCTCGAGCGAATCCCAGGAACGCATGTGCGCGGTGGTCACGCCGGAGAACGTGGAGGCATTCCTGGCGGTGTGCCGCAAGTGGGACGTGCTGGCCACGGTCATCGGGGAGGTCACCGACGGCGATCATCTGGAGATCACCTGGAACGGTGAGACCGTCGTCGACGTACCGCCGCGCACGGTGGCCCACGAGGGGCCGGTCTACGAGCGGCCCCTCGCCCGACCGGAGTGGCAGGACGAGGTCATCGCCTCGAGCACGGCGTCGCTGGCGCGGCCCTCGACGTCCGGCGAACTGCGCTCGACGTTGTTGACGATGCTGGCCTCGCCGGCGCTGTGCAGCCGCAAGTTCATCACCGAGCAGTACGACCGGTACGTGCGCGGCAACACGGTGCTCGCCGAGAACGCCGACTCCGGAATGATCCGCATCGACGAACGCACCGGCCGCGGGATCGCGCTGGCCACCGACGCGTCGGGCCGCTACACCTATCTCGACCCGTACCGCGGAGCGCAACTCGCCCTCGCCGAGGCCTATCGCAACGTCGCCGCATCCGGTGCCACACCGAAGGCCGTCACCAACTGCCTCAACTTCGGGTCACCCGAGGACCCGGCGGTGATGTGGCAGTTCCAGCAGGCGGTTCGCGGTCTCGCCGACGGGTGCGCGCAGCTCGGTATCCCGGTGACCGGCGGCAACGTCAGCTTCTACAACCAGACCGGCGCGACGGCGATCCTGCCGACACCGGTGGTCGGTGTGCTCGGCGTGATCGACGACGTCCGGCGCCGCATCCCCACCGGATTCGGCACCGAGCCCGGCGAGACGCTCATCCTGCTCGGGCAGACGCGTGACGAGTTCGACGGCTCGATCTGGGCGCAGGTCGCCCACGATCACCTCGGCGGCGTGGCACCGGAGGTCGACCTCGACCACGAGAAGCTGCTCGGCGACATCCTCACCGCCGCATCGCGCGACGGCCTGGTCTCCGCCGCCCATGACCTCTCCGAGGGTGGGCTGATCCAGACCGTCGTCGAGTCGGCGCTCGCCGGCGAGACCGGCTGCCGGGTATTGCTGCCCGAGGGTGCCGACCCGTTCGTCTGGCTGTTCTCCGAATCGACCGGTCGGGTGTTGGTGGCGGTGCCGCGCACCGAGGAGTCGCGTTTCGTTGCGATGCTCGACGCCCGCGGCATGCCGTGGACCCGCATCGGCGTCGTCGATCAGGGCAGCGATTCGGTGAGTGTGCAGGATCAGTTCGAGGTCACCCTCGAGGAACTGCGCACCGCCTACGAGGGAACACTGCCGGCGTTGTTCGGCTGAGCGGGAGCGGGCCGAAATATCCGGGAGCAGGCCGAAGTATCACCGTATGCTCGGGTGATGACCACTCCGCAGGATGGCTCGGGATCGCAGCCGTATGGCCAACAGTCGCAGCCGTATGGCCAACAGTCGCAGCCGTATGGCCAACAGTCCAACCCGGGGGCGACGCCGGGACCGTCTCCGTGGGACCAGAAGACGGTGTACGGCGGCGCCGGTCAGTCGCCTGCGGCCGGATCGCCCGCGTACGGTCAGCCTGGTGCCGAGTATGGCCAGCCCGGTTGTGGGCAGCAGCCGACCTATGGGCAGCAGCCGATCTATGGGCAACCCGCATATGGCCAGCAACCCGCATATGGCCAGCAACCGGTGTGGGGACAACCCGCAGGAGCCAATGTTCCCTATCCCCAGAACCCGTACGGCGATCCGTACACGCCGAAGCCCTCGGGTGGCACCGCTATCACCGCGACAGTTCTCAGCTTCCTCGGAGGCGTCTCGGCGATCGTCGGGCTCATCGTTTCGATCGGCGTGCTGGTCGCGATCTCGGCTCTGGCGACCGAGGTGGATCGGATTCCGGGGTGGTACAACGCCGTCCTCGTGATGCAGATGATCGTCGACGTGGTGCTCGCCGTGCTGTTGATCTGGGGTGGCGTCTCGGTGTTGCGGCACAAGATGATCGGCCGAATTCTCGTCGCCTCGGGGTGTGGCGTGTCGATCGTGTTCGGCATCGTCGGGGCGATCGCGGGCCTGGCCGTCGAGTCGGCGTTGAGTCACAACGGCGTCAGCAATGGTTTCGGAAGCGGCGTTTTCAGCTTCGTCGGTCTCATCTTCCCGATCGCCACGGCGATCCTGGG
>NZ_BAEI01000038.1 GCF_000241325.1 Gordonia polyisoprenivorans NBRC 16320 = JCM 10675
TCGCAGGCAACGCCATACCGATTGCAGCGCGGGCAGGAGACTCCGAGCGGACTGGCGGGCAGTTCGTCTAGGTCACCGATACGAACGTTTGGTCTGCGATCAGGCAGTTTGATCTTGGAGTCAAGCCTGTCGACCACTGGTCGCCCGGTCGATCAGCTCATCGACGTAGCTTGTCGAGACCAGCCATGTTCCGGCGACTTTGACGCCTGGAATTGTGCCGGCACTGATGCCGTTTGTGAGTGCTCGTTTGCTTTTTCCGGTGATATCGGTAAGCCGATTGTGCACCGGTTCGTAGAGTTGAGTCATTGCGTCATGTCTTTCCCTATTTGTTGGTTCTAACGTTAAAGTATCAAATGGGTAGACAATGACATTTCTTGTTATGTCAAGCAGCATATAGTCGAGCGTCTTCGCGCATCTCGTCACGACCTTGGAGACTGTATTCTTGGAGACTCCGAGATTGCTTCGGCTATGTGGTGGTCTTTGTCGTCGGGGTGGTTGTTGATGTGGTTGCGGACTGCCTCGCGCTTCTCATCATTTGTCAAAGTGCCATCTGACACTTTGACACTCTCGCGTCGCCTCGCTGTTTCTTCCGCGATTCCGGACGCTTCTGCCGCCGATTTGCGGTTGACCCCATTTGCTCGCATCGTGTCAAACCATGCATTACGGACCTCACGAGTATTCACCCACGAAACTACCGAAACTCGCTTAGAACTGAAATGAGAGCCCTTTACGCAGTCAGTCAGCGGACCCCAGCACGACGAGCACGCTGGAACACACAGATCTGCACATGATGTCTAATTCGCTTCCGAGAGCCAACCACACGGCGCTTGCAAAAGAAGCACCACGCCTCCTGCTGAACGGTCATAGCCTGCTGACTCTCGGTCATGCCGACGATGCTAGACGTGGGTTCAGACGAACCCAGGCACCCTGACGGCGAGAACAAAGGAGGACCGTGGGCCGAGCATCACACGCGGCACTCGACCCACGATCAACCACTAGATCGACACAACGACTCCAAACCCGGCACGCGTGTTTCCCGAGACCCAGCACCCTAGCACCCTGAAACTCCGGGAAACGGGAAACACCGCAGGTCAAGGGCATGTTTGACCAGAAACGCTACGCTGCGTTTCCGTCATCGTTTCCCGCTCGCTGACGGTACGCCGCCATCGCCGCAGACGCCCGAGTGGTCTTACACTTCAAAATCCCCTGCGCCTCACGAACACTCTTCGGCGGATCAGCCACCGCCAACAACGCAGTCACATCAGACTCCAACTGCTTCCGGTCGGCATCCTCCTGAACAGCGACAGTCCGCGTCAACGCCGGAGTGATCGAGAACGCCTTAACCCCATCCTCGTCTTCGTCCAGCCGAAATGACCCGATCACAGCCTCCTTGCCGCTCACTGCCGGATAGTGGCGACGCAAACCCCCATGACGATCCTTGTGCAACTCCAACTTTGACGACCCACCGTTGCCCGGTGTGTATGCCCCTTCAGAGGTAACTCGAATGCTCGCACCACCCACCACACGCTTCTTCGCACTCGTGCCACCAGGACCGAACGACCGCGAATCGGCACCCTTCGCCAAGTGGTCAACGAGCAGCACCCCCACACCCACAGCCGTCAACGGCTTAATCACATCACGATGCACGTCCGTGAAATCGTCGGCACTGTTGGAGTTCGCTTTGAACAACGGCATGATCTCCCCCAGACTGTCCAACGTCACTACGTCAGGATGCCAGTGCGCGAGGTCTTGGATTACCGTTCTGAGGTCCAGATCATCGAATGGTTCGGCAAGGCGGAAACGCTCACGGTCATTGAGCACATCGGCTGGCGCACCCATCTCCAGCAGCCGGTTCAACGTTGATGCACTCCCGTTGTGGTCGAGGTCAACCACGGCGGCATTGCCGCCCTCGCGCAAAGTGTCGACAACAGCCGCAAGACACAGCCAAGTCTTGCCGGATTCACTGTCACCGAACACAAGGTTCAGTTCGCCGGAGTAGAACAGATGACTTCCCGGCTGTATCCGCATAATGTCTGGTTCGGGTGCCTGCACACCTTGAGCTAGACGCTCTGCAACATTCACATACATAACTCACTCACTTCTGTTTCCCGGTTTCTGCACACCTAGGGGTTGCAGGTACGGGAAACGCTCTGACCTGCAACTATCCTGGACCGAGCACGGGTGTTTCCGGATGCTCGGGAAACGCAACTCAGGTGTCGGCGCGGGCCTGACGCACAATCTGCCGCACGCTTACCTTCAATTCGAACGGCTCGTCTGACTCGATCTCGACCGTGCACGTTCCTGCTTCACGAACACACGTCAAACGCTTCGGGCCGCGCGAAGAGGTGATGCGAATGGGCTCCTGGTCGGTAGCCATGTTCACGCGGTCACCGCGTCGCCGGCCATCGCCACCAACTCACAACGCCGAATCCGAATCGTCCGCTCCCCCAAACGATCAGCACGCAACCGACCCGACCGATACCAACGGCGAATCGTCTTCTCCGAGACCTTCGCCTCCTGCGCCGCCTCGCAGACGGTCAACCAGTCAATGTTCAATTTGATTCTCCTGCAAAGATTTTGGGCAGAGTTCACCCCTGCCAACATGGATTGAATGAACGGGTGTCCAGGGCCGGGGCATCTCCACCGAGTTGGGTTTCGTGGGGCCATCCGTGCACCTCTGAACTACATGAGGGGACACTACACCTAGTGTCTGACATTTCCGAGCACCCCAAGATGTTGTGAATCAGAAGCCTTCATCTGCGCAGGTCAGAACGCATGTTCGATGGGCTGATCGGCGTGTCACCACCCGCTCGTTCGTCCATCTCAGGATGGGTGCGTGCGGGTTTATGCAGTTCAGCGTCATGAACGAAGTAGAACGACATCTCCCCGAGGTCGCATCTGGCCAACCAGAACACTTTGCAGGACCTTGCCGTAGATGTCGTCACCCGAGCGCGTTACGCACCGCGTCCCACTGCGACTCTGCAGCCGACGCGTACCTCTGGGTCACCAAGACCGACGAGTGACCGATCAGCTTCGACACCGTATCCAGCGGAACACCAGATTGAACCAGCCGCGACGCGTACGTATGGCGCAAGTCGTGTGGGCGCACATTGCCCACTCGACGCCGATCCTTCCCCGAGCCCACGAACGCCGCTTTCCCGGCAGCCGTTAGACCGTGAGCGAACGACGTCCCATTCGGGGGCGTGCCCTTGTCGGTCCGCAACACCAGGCCGTACAAAGGGCTCCTGCCGTTCTTGTACTCAACGGACGGCGGCTCACCTAGCCCCTCCATGCCTAGGCGCTCTTCAAGAATCTCAGTCAGCCGCTGGCCTATCGGAACGGTCCTTACCTTCCCGCTCTTCGGAGCTTTCATGTAGCGCTCGCGACGCTCCCACGCCCAACGAACTGTCACTGTCCTGCGCGTCAAATCCACGTCATCCCAGTGAATGCCGCACACCTCACCCCAGCGGCAACCCGTGCCCAACAGAAGCTCAAACGTGAACAAGTATGAGTCCGCCAGGACCGCCCTGATTGCCTCGACCTCGACGTCCGACAGCCACCGTTCAGGACTCGGCGGGATCGCCGGATACTCCAACGCTGTGCAGGGGTTCGCATCCAATAGGCCATCACGCATCGCAGCCTTCAGCGACGCGGACAGCACCCCAACCGTCTTGCGGACAGTCGACGCCGATAAGCCGCTACCACCGTCTTCCTTCTGCTTGGACAGGTCACGCACCCACTCCTGGACTGAAGGTCGGTCTATGTCGCCAAGCATGACGTCATCCCACCGTGGTGCGATATGGGTGTCGATGCGGTGGTTGTCACGGGTCAGTGTCGACGCTTCAACGGTTCGCGTGGGCGTCCATCGCTCCCGCCACTCGCCCCACGTCATCGTCTCCTTGGGTTTCCGTGCACGGGCCGCGTCCTCGGCTGCCTGAGCCTTCCCGAGTGCCACTCGTTCCTTGTCGAATATGCCGGCGGATCGACGCTTCCCATACTCGTCTCGGTAGCGTCCTCGGTATCTGCCCGATGGGAGCGGTTCCACCCATGCCATGCGGATGATCGTAGCGTGGGGCAAGACTGATTTGGTAGTGGGGCAACGTGGGTCAAATCGCTGTCCTAGACTGTCCCCTGAGGGGTTCTCACGGAACCAGGTACATGGACGAAATCGCCTCCACCAGCGGTAATATCAGCGATTGACCAGCGCATACATCGTATGGTATTGATTTTACAGGATCGGTTTCAAAACCCGTCCAGTGTGAGTTCGAGTCTCACCGAGGGCACCAAAACCCCTGTTCAGCAGGGGTCTTTCGCTTTATATGACTGCCACGCAGCGAATTGTGCGGCAGAAGTGAGGCAGACGGGCAGTGAGACCGACGGCGATAACTGCCCGTCGACCCCGCGAATACCCCTCAGATGCCTGTACGAACGTATCTACTAACCACCCGGGTCACAGATGTTTTCTACTTTGGCCCCGATTCGCCATACTGACCCTTCGCCCGCGAGTACCAGGGCTCCTCGTCTGGCCCCGCACTCAGGAGTTAGGCCACCAAGCCTCCACCGATCGATCTCAACCGCATCCCTGAATACCCCGCCCCCGATCGCAATACTCGCCGCAGCCGATCGACTGGACACGCACCTGGATCGGCCTACACCTCTCGGTCACCGTTACCAGCGCTATGAACTTCCCATCCGACGCCCAGGAAGGCCCCGCCGTCTTCTTGGACGGCATCCGAGCGACCATCGAGATCAACAGTCTCACCGACCTCGACAGCCTGATCGGCGCACTGGTCGACGCGCACGGTCTACCAGTCACTTAGCCCTGAGTTCTTGGCTCCCCAAGTCCCTCGTCCGCCAACTCTGTTGCTGCACAATCACTCTCAGCAACCGGCTTGGCGGCGTAGTCCTTTGGGTGGCGCCCAACGGTCCGCGTCCGATTCCCGGCAAGTACGCCAAGCCCCACCCAACCGAACCGAGGTGGGCCGTGGCAAATTGCACGCCGCAACGGGATTCGCAAAGGTCAACAGGCTCGCGCGTCTGTCCGACGCGCCATGGTCACCGAGAGCCAGCGTCTCCGCGTCGAGCGCTCCGGCAGGGCTGCACCCGCAGCGACCAGAAAAAAGCCAACAGCGACCATCGCCAGTTCGCTAAATTGAACTTGTGACAGGTAGGCACCGGCTGCAACCAAACAGCGGGACGTACGAATGGATGCGTCGACACCCCGAGGTCGGCGTCATCGTCGGCGGCATCTCACCAGTGGCCACGACCGTCGCCATCGCCTGGATCTGTTCGATGATCACGTAGCTACAAGGTCGACTCACTGGGCGTGGGTATGTCGAGCACGTCGCGCCATGCACACCTGGACGTGATGCCTTACGGCCTTACGGCCACCAGTAAGAGATTTCCGGCAGCTGATGCACCTGACCCACTGCATGACCATGACGGCGACACTAGAGGTCGGCACCGACAGGCAAATGCCCCCGGCTCACAATTACCATGGCGGGATCGAAGACCTGAGCCGAGAGTCACCAGAACGCTCCGGTTCCATCCAGCACCGTCCCATCGTCCCAACCACCGGAGGCGCAGCGAACGCAGGTGGCCTGCGAGGTCGGGCAGACCGAGCCACCTACACACGCTCGATCACCACCGGCAACTCACACTCGCCAATGATCAACTGCCAGGTCGGAGAGGACATGCTCGCAGTCCCAAGGGCTGATGCTGGCGGCAGCCTGACATCCGAAACGCTCAAGCGACTAACACCGCACGCATTCTCGTAGTTTCCGAGGATGCGCTCGTTGAACCGACCTGGGCGAACATGGCCTGCTGGCTCTCGACCACCATTGAGTCGCCTGAATGGAGTCTCGTGAAGTGGTATGTGACCTGCCCGGCGGCCGCGAACCTCCCGCGCCGAGGGTGAGACCTATAGCGCCCTGCATCCGCGCAACGCGAACCCGAATCTGTGAGACTCGCAACCGTGAGTACGAATCGCACAGGACCATTCTGGGACGTCATCAACGGGTTTGCACCGCCGGCTCCGGCGGCCGCCCTGCTCGGCTGGACGCTGCGCGCGATCGATCCCGAAGCGGGCACCATCGAAGTCGGGTTCTCGGTGGACGAACGTTTCACCAACCCCGTCGGCCACGTTCAGGGTGGATTCCTGGCCGCCATGCTCGATGACACTCTCGGACCTGCTCTTGTCGCCACGCTCGGGCCAGATCAGTGGGCACCGACAGCCTCATTGCACGTCCAATTCCTCGCACCTGCACAACCGGGCCTGTTCGTCGGTCACGGCCGCATCGTTCGCAAGGGCAACACCATCGCGTTCCTCGCCGGCGAACTGTTCACTCCGAGCGGAACGATCGTGGCCACGGCCAACGCCACGACAACGATCCGCTCGGCACGAGCACGGTAGTGCAGACCTACTCGGTTGTCTCCGAAGACATTCCGCTCTGGGTTCGTAGCGTGCCGTGAGCGAGACCGAGCTCGTTCTCCAGGGCGCGGCATACGAGGCGTCCGCGGTCGGGTGTGCCGGCGTAGTGCACCAGGGCGTGCGCGTTGACACCGTCGACCATGCCGAGGAACTGCCATGCCACATCCGCCGGCTCATCGGTGGTGAACTCCCCCGACGCGACGCCCTCCTCGATCACCCCGACCACGAGCGCCTGCCAGGTGTCCATCACGGCGCGCACCGCGGCGGCGAGTGAGTCGTTGGTACGGCCCAGGCTGAAGGCGTCGGCCCACACCGTGGTCACGTCGTCGCGCGAGGGTTCCAGCAGTGTCGCGACGAGTCGACGGAGCTTGTCGGTGGCGGACGGCGCCTCGGCAAGTAGTTCGGCGATCTCGTCGACCTCGGCGGTGGTCACGGTGGTGAAGGTGGCGGCGACGAGCTCGTCCATACTCGGCTCGTAGTGGGCCACGAGCGCCGGGGCGACACCGATCCGGGCGGCCACCGACCGCAGGGTCAGCACGGGGAGTCCGTCACTGCGGGCGAGTTCACATGCAGCCGACCGGATCTCCTCCGCGCGCTCCTCGGGCGACTTGCGCGCGGCGCGCGGTCGGACCGCACTCGACGATCTGCTCATGCGGGCTCCGGTCCGGCCGGAGTCGCCAAGGCGGGAGCGTCGAGAACCTCCATACGCTGTCGCGACATCATCACCAGTCCAAGGTAGATGATGGCCGCCACCACGCCCGACCCGATCGCGCTGGGGTCGATGCCCCCGAAGATGCCGGCGAGGGGCCCCGAATACAGATCCGTCTGCACGCTCAGCAGTCCGAAGGCCGAACCTCCGACCCACGCCGCGACGGCTGCCGGATTCCAGCCCCGGACGAACCAGTACCGTCCACCACGGCGTCCGTGAGCGAATGCCTGCAGGTCAAACGGATCGTAGGTGCGGGTGCGCAGCGCGCCGACGACCATGACGACAGCCCATGGTGTGGCCACCGCATTGACCACCACCGTTGCCGCGGTGATCGCATCGACGGCGTCGAGGACGAAGACACCGACGTAGAGCAGGGCGACCGCCACTGCGGCCGCGAGCGCCGTCGTGTGGACCCGCTTGAGCCGGGGGAAGAAGGTCTCCAGGTCGAGTCCCGTCGCGTAGATGCACATCACGCCCTGACCGAAACCACCCGCAATCGACACGATCAGGATGGGGATCAGGAACCAGAACGGCGACGACGACACCAGGTCGGCCATGAACTCCCCCGAGTTCACCGTCATCGCCGATCCCGCGAAGGCGCCCAGGATCGCGGGCAGCAGGGTGCCGAACATCAAGCCGGCGAACAACGCCCACCGGATCGACGAATCACTGTGGCGTTTGATCGAGATACGCCTGGTGTAGTCGCCGATGATCGGCGCGTAGGAGATCGGCCCGGCGGTGGCGAGCACCGTCGAGAGCACCATCGTCGACCAATAGCCGCCGACCGCGAAATGTCCGGTGGCGCTGTGCACGTCGAAGGTCGGCGCGAACGCCACGAAGCCGAGCACGAAGACCGCCCCGGCCACGGGTACGAGGAACTTCTGCATGGCCACGATGGTGGCGTGGCCGAACAGTGCGACGGCCACGATCACGACCGAGACCACCGCGTACCCCACCCCCAGCATGACGGGGTTCTGCGGCAGACCCACCAGGCGATGCGCTGCTGCCACGAGAGCGTCGCCGCTGGTCCATACGGTGATGGCGGCGAAGACGATGGCGATCACCAGCGAGAGCGCCGATCCGATGAGCCGGCCCCGGATGCCGAAGAAGGCCCCGCTGGAAACGGTCATGTTGGTTCCGGTCCGCGGCGAGACGCCGGCCAGCGGCAGCACGACGACGGTCCCGATGAGCGTGCCGACGACGGTCGAGATCACAGCTCCCCAGAAGTCGAGTCCGAGTTGGATCGAGACCCAGCCGAACACGGCGATCGTCCAGCCCAGATTGCCGCCGGCGAAGACGGCGAACACGTTGCGGGGGTTGGAGTCTCGCTGGCTCTCCGGCAGGTAGTCGACACCGGACTCCTCGATCCGTCCGACCCGGTCGGTCGGGTCCGCGATCACCTCGGCGCCGTCGGGTTGGTCGGGCTCGGATGGTGCAGGCGTCATGGCGGTACTCCTCGGCTAATTCGAAACCGCGACCCGATCGGGTCGGGGTGTGACAGCGATCATGTAGCGTGTTGATCACACAGTCAATAGCTATTGATCGGTCCGTCAATATTTCTCGGAAACCCTTGACTCGCGCGTCGACAACCGCCTACTCTCGACAGTTATTGACCACTAGATCAATATCGGACCAGCAAGGGGAACATCAAGTGTCGTGGACCATGCCCGCCGAGACCGCTCGGCACGACCGTGTGTGGATGGCCTTCCCGAGGGCCAACACCACCCTCGCCGAGAGCGCCGCCGACGCCGAAACCGCTTATGCCGCTTGGAGTACGGTGGCCAACACGGTCTCCGAGTTCGAACCGGTGACGGTGGTCGTCGACCCGACCGAAACCTCCCGCGCACGCACGATGCTCACTGCAGCCGTCGACATCATCGAGGCCGAACTCGACGACGCCTGGATGCGTGACATCGGCCCGACCTTCGTCACCGACGGTGCGGGACACCTCGCCGCCGTGGACTGGACCTTCAACGGCTGGGGCGCCCAGGAGTGGGCCGAATGGGACAACGACCGCCGCATCGGCCGCGTCGTCGCCGAAGCCGCGGGCGTGCCGGTCATCAGCTCGATGCTCGTCCAGGAAGGCGGCGCGATCCACGTCGACGGCGAGGGCACCGTCCTGGTCACCGAGACCGTGCAGCTCGATCCCGGCCGAAACCCGTACGCGACCAAAGAGACCGTCGAGGCCGAACTCGCCCGCACGATCGGCGCGCATAACGTGATCTGGCTGCCACGCGGTCTGACCCGCGATTACGAGCGCTTCGGCACCCGCGGACATGTCGACATGGTCGCGACCATCCCCTCCCCCGGCACGCTGCTCCTGCACCAGCAGCCCAACCCCGAACACCCCGACCACGTCGTGATGCGCGAGCTCCGGGACTTCCTCGCCGGGACCACCGATGCAGCGGGGCGCCAATGGGACATCGTTGACCTGCCCGCCCCCGACGCGATTCGCGACGAGACCGGATTCGTCGATTACAGCTACATCAACCATCTCGTCGTCAATGACGGGGTGATCGCCTGCGGCTACGGCGAACCCGCCGCCGACGAGCGCGCCGCCGAGATCCTCGCCTCCGTGTATCCCGGACGACGAGTCGTGACCATCGACGCGCGGGAGATCCTGGCGCGTGGCGGCGGAATCCACTGCATCACTCAGCAGCAGCCGTCCGTCGGGGATGTGTGATGACCAGCCGTCTGGAGAGCACTCCGCGCACACAGACTCCGCCGTTGGTGGAGTCGTCGATCGCCGAGCTGAGCCGGGCACTCGCGCAGGGCCGGGTGACCGCCGTCGAGCTCGTCGCCGCCTACCTCAACCGCATCGCGTATTACGATCGCCACGGCACCGCACTCAACGCGGTCCCGGTGCTCAATCCGGACATGTTCGCCGAGGCTCGAGCCTCCGACGAACGACGTTCTCGCGGTGAGACACTCGGCCCGTTCGACGGGATTCCCTATACCGCCAAGGACAGCTACCGGGTTGCGGGATTGTCGGTGGCGGCGGGTTCTCCGGCGTTCGAGAACCTGATCGCGGGCGACGACGCCTTCACCATCGAGCGACTGCGCGCGGCCGGAGCGATCTGTGTGGGCCTGACCAACATGCCGCCGATGGCCAACGGAGGCATGCAGCGCGGCGTCTACGGCCGGGCCGAAAGTCCCTACAACGGTGACTATCTCGCGGCGGCGTACCTGTCGGGGTCGTCGAACGGATCGGGCGTGTCGACCGCGGCGAGCATGGCCGCCTTCGGCCTCGGCGAGGAAACCTGGTCGAGCGGACGGTCGCCGGCGTCCAACAACGCGCTGGCCGCCTACACCCCCTCCCGGGGTGTCATCTCGGTTCGCGGTAACTGGCCGCTGACACCGACCATGGACGTGGTGGTGCCGCACACCCGCACGATGGACGACATGCTGGCGCTGCTCGACGTGCTGGTCGACGACGATCCGCAGACCCGCGGCGACTTCTGGCGGACCCAGCCGTGGGTCAACCTGCCCGCCGCATCCCAGGTTCGGCCTGCTTCCTACCTCGACCTGCGCGACGGGGACGCGTTGCGCGGCAAACGTTTCGGTGTACCACGCATCATTCTCGGGCAGGACGATCAGGCCGGGTGGCCGATCACGCCGCGGCCGTCGGTGCTGCAGCTGTGGGAGCGAGCCCGCGCCGATCTCGAGGCCGCCGGTGCCACGGTGGTCGACGTCGACTTCCCGGCGCTGACCAATTACGAACTCGACCGTCCCGGCGCACAGGACGGCTACGCGCGGGGCATCCTGCCTGCCGGCTTCTTCGACGCCGAGATGTGGGATCTCACCACCTGGGCGTGGGATGACTTCTTGCAGGCCACCGGCGATCCGGCTCTGCACCGCCTGGAAGATGTCAAGGGCGAGCTGATCTTCCCGCTACCCGACGGCGCGATCCCCGACCCGCTCGACGGCTACTACGCACGCTACAACCTCGACATCAGCGAGTACCCCCACCGCGCAGCGCAAGGCATCACACCGCTGACCGAGATCCCCGACCTCGCCGACGGCGTGCGGGGCCTGGAAGAACTGCGCCGCATCGACTTCGAGGACTGGCTCGACGAGCTGGGGCTCGATGCCCTGGTGTTCCCGTCGGCTCTCGACGTCGGGGCCGCCGATGCCGACACCGACCCGCAGGCCCACGATCACGCCATGGCCAACGGGGTGTGGGTGTCGACGGGCAACACCATGATCAGGCACTACGGCATTCCGACGGTCAACGTCACCATGGGGACGATGAGCGATATCGGCATGCCGGTGAACCTGACGTTCGCCGGCCGCGCCTACACCGACAACGCGCTGCTCGCCTACGGGTGGGCCTTCGAGCACCGGACCAGTCGGCGTACGGCGCCACCGCGAACCCCCGAGCTGCCCGCACTCACCCGGCCGGGAACCCTCGCCGCCGGTGCCGCCCCCGAACTCACGATGACCGCGACAGCTCGCGGCGATGGCGACGTCACCGTCATCGAGGTCACCGGCAGCACCGATGCCCCGATGGTGCAGGTGTTCGTCGACGGCTCGGCGGTCGAGGTCGACCGCGACGACCATTCATTCACGGCGACAACACAAGTGCCGACCGCCGAACTACGCCGCACCCACTCGTCGTGGCGTGACCCCTACGGCGCGCTGGTCCTGGTGGTCGCGACGGCCGAGCACGGGGCAACCTCTGCCGACTACCGAATCGTCGACGAACCGGCCGGCTGACGACGGGCCTCAGGGTCAGTAGGCCGGCGGTTCTCCCTCGGCCGCCGGCCCCTTCTCCACGGGCGTGTTCTCGATGATCGACTTGTACGCGTGATTCTCGTGACGCACCATGCGGACGAAGAAGGCGACGAACAGGAGCACCGCGAGCACGAAGACGATCCACACCCCGACGGAGAACCCGCCGAAGGTGAACACCACAGAGGCTCCGTCGTAGGACTCGATGGGACTGAACATTTACTTGACCTCCTCGGTGGCGACGAGCAACTCGTCGGTGGTGCGCATGACGGTGACCGGAATGCCCTCGGGATACGGCGTGGCGGGAACCTCGGTGAGGTCGAGTCCCTGCTCCTCCACCTCGGGTGGAATGCGCAGCATCCCCACCTTCTTCAGGGCAAGGGACACGAGGTAGGCGGGGATGAATCCGAGCGCGACGAAGGTCAGCGCGCCCACGACCTGTCCCCAGAACGAGATCGACGGGTTGCCGTCGGTGTTGGGGTAGCCGGCCAGGAACACCCCGGCCATGAGCACCGAATACAATCCGATACCGCCGTGGACCGAGACCGCACCGACGACGTCGTCGATCTTGAACTTCTCCAACAGTTTTCCGATGAACGGGATCAACGCTCCTGCACCCAGGGCGATGATGAACGCCAGTGCCGGGTGATAGAGATCCATGCCCGACGCGACGCCGATCACCCCGGCCAGCCCGCCGGAGATCGTCCAGAACGGCTCGCCGCGCGAGGTCAGATAGGCGCCGATGATGCCACCGGCCAGACCCATCAACGTGTTGAAGGCGAACGCGGACAACGTGGTCGGGCTTCCGTAGATCGTCGCGTAACCGCCGGGCCCGTAGATGACACAGCCCATCAGGAAGCCGAAGAAGCCGGTGAAGATCAACATCAGGCCGAGCATTGTCAGCGGCAGATTGTGGGGTCGGATGGTGACCGCCGACCCGTCGGCGCGAAACCTGCCGATGCGTGGACCGAGGTTGAGAAGTATTCCGAGAGTGGCGAATCCGGCGATCATGTGCACACAACCGGCAGCTCCGACGTCATGGAACCCCAATTTCGTCAACATCCAGCCGGCGCCGTGCCAACCCCACGCCGCGCCGATGATCCACACCACCGAGCCGACGAGCACGGTGAGAACGAGGAATGCGCTGGTGCGGATTCGCTCCAGCACCGCTCCGGACATGATGGAGCCGGTCGTCGCGGCGAACAGGGCGAACGCACCCCAGAAGATGCCGCTGGCCGAGTCCTCGACGTTGGGTCCCATGTTGTCGCTCCACGGAAGCGCGGCCTTGGCGGCATCGCTGAACTCGATGAAACCGCTGGGCATCGCGTTGTAGAGGAACCACCCGACGAAGTAGAACGAGGCCACGATGGTGGCGAAGGCGAGCAGGTTTTTCATGGCGGTGGCCAATACGTTCTTCGACCGCGAGGCGCCCACCTCGTACGCCAGGAACCCGGCGTGGATCAACATCATCAATGCGATGGAGACCCAGTAGAAGAACTCGTTGTTGACCGACGCCATCGTGGTGATGGCGTCGGTGACCTCGGTGGACAAATCGAACCTCCCGGCACGCGAACTGTTTCTTCTCACTGAACAAGGCGTACCGACGGTGTACGCAGTGGTGAGATTAGGCCGGTGATGGGTCGACGATGTCACCAAAGGTAAACGGATCGTAAAGTACGCTTTCCCGACATAGAAGTCACGACCATCGGCCGGGACCGGCGCTCGGTGCTCTGTGCGGACCGTCAGCCCCTTCGCTTGCGCCGCCGCCGATATGCTTGCACGAGCGGGCGACCCACCGCCGTCAGGTAGAAGGCACCGAAGCCCACCCCGATCGCGATCAGGAATCCGCCGAATACCCGATTCGATCTGGCCTCGTGACTCCGGTCGGACACATTGGAGGCGTGCGGCGGAAGCGGATCGCCCTTGTCGATGAGTTCCTCACCTTCCCGACCGAAGTGCACACACTCCTCGGTGGTGGTCATCGGTTCTCCTGCGCATGTCGTCGCAGCGGTGACCATGCTGATCCCCCCGGCGATCAGACACCCCGTCACGACCACCGGGATCAGTAGGCCGAACAGGATCGTCACCGGTCCTCGACGGCCTCGGGTCCGACCTGCGCGACCGGGTCGGACACGCCGTCCGTCGCCCGTGTCGCCCATCGTCTGATCCTCTCACAACCGACGGTGCCCGACGTCAGTCGGACATACTGCCGGCGATGACGAAAAAGCGTTCACCCTAACCCTTTTCGAGGTATTTGTCCGTATCGCGTCCCTGCCCTGTACGGCCGGACCCGGACTCGACAACCTCCTCCACGACAGTAGTGTCGATGGCAGTCCCACCAGCTTTCCGATCATCGGAGGTCGTCATGCTTCTCACCAAGCACACCCACGCCACCATCACCGTGACCGATCACGGCTCGACGCTCCTCGTCGATCCCGGCACCTTCACGCCGAATGCCGCGGAACTGTTGGCCGACGCCGACGCCGTCGTGATCACCCACGAGCACTTCGACCATTTCGATGTCGAGAAGATCCTTGCGGCCCTGCGTGATCACCCCGAGCTGCAGTTGTACGGCCCGGCCTCGATCGCCGAGCCCCTCTCGGAGGTCGCCGACCAGGTACATGCGATCTCGACCGATCAGACCCTCGACATCGCCGGATTCACGGTCGAGGCATTCGTCACCGATCATGCAGTGATCCATCCCGAGATCCCCGTGGTCGACAACATCGGTTTCCTGATCGACGGCACCGTCTTCCATCCCGGTGACGCCTACCTGAACCCCGGACGACCGATCACCACCCTGCTCCTACCGGTCAGTGGACCGTGGATCTCCACCGAGCAGGCCATCGACTATGTGCGGGCGGTGAAACCGCAGCGCAGCATCGCCATTCATGACCTGATGCTCAGCGATGCCGGCAAGTCGACGACCGGCATGTTCTTGGGTGAGAACTCGCTGACCGCAACACCACTGGAGACGATGGAGCTCGGCGAGTCACGCGAACTCGCCGGCATCTGAGCTCTCCGACGACAGCCCGGCGATCGACACCAGCACGAACTGGCGCACCCGACCCGCCACGCGCGCAGAACAATTGGAGTACAGCGGATCGGTGAGGTGTTCGGTGAGCACGACCTCGATCGGTCCGTGGGGACCTGTCAGGGCCACGATGATGCGGTGGTCCTCGTGCCGGACATCGAGCGGCTCGAGCGCATCGATCCGATCCTCGCCGGTCTGCTCACGCACGAAATGCTGGGCCGCCTGTACCGCGTGCGGCAGTGATGTACGGCCACGAAGCAACGAGTCGACCAGTCGTCCTTCCGTATAGTGCCGGATCAGCATCGCGGGATCGGTTGCCGAATCGACCCGCCCGTAACAGAGTCCGTGCGGAAGCACGAGCATCGTCGCGGCAAAGCGATCACCGCCCAGATGCGAACACTCCCATGTCCATTCGGGATAGGCCTCGGCGATCGCGGCGGTGGCGGCACGACCGCGCACCGCACAGCACTGATCGTGTTTGCCGTGGGCGCAGACCGCGACGACGGGATCGCGGGAGACCTCACCGGCCGACCCGTTGAGCGCAAGGTCCACATAGTCGGCCGGACCCGATACCTCGCCACGACGCACCGATTCGTGTCCGGGGCGGGCGTCGACGACGAACCACCGCCATCGAGGTGTCGGTGGTCGTCGGCCCGGTCTGCGGATCGCGACGATCCGCATTCCCGCCGACTCGACGCGGCGCACGATGACGCGTCCCAGGTCGGGGTCGAGGACCGACGGCGAGGTGAGGAATGCCGACGGCCCCCACGGACCGGAGAGTTCGAGCAGCAGCCATGAGGAGCCCGCCGACGCGGTACCGTACATCGGATCGTCACGAGCGAGGGACTGATCACTGCACGGGCGGCGATCGGTCATGACTCTTGTTCTGTCTCAGTACTTCTGGGCGCCGGTACGACGACCGCCTCGCGCAGCAGCCGACGCAGCAGGACCTCCCCGTCGGCGGCGTCGAGTCCCGGTAGCCGGTCGCCGCGCACCGCTGTCCCGCGACGCACCTCGACGAGAGCGTCCGCGCAGAATCCGGGAAAGCTCATTGTCCGATCCGGGAGGCGGAGCTCGACGCGGCCGGCGACCTCGACCACCACTGCGGCAGCCCCTGTCGCCACTGCACCGTTCCCACCGATGCCGGGTTCGACAACGCCTCCACCGTCGCGAGGGGACGTACCGACGCCGGCCGGGTGCGATCGGCGTGCCGGTGGGCGAGTATCTCGGCGGCCCCCGCTTCGATCTCCGTGGAGCGGTCCCGCACCGCCTCGAGGGCTGCGGCCAGTGTCTTGCCGACCAGCGCCGCGGTCGCGTCCGGATCGGTGAGATCGATTCCCATGGGCAATGATTCGCGTAGTTCACGAATATCGGTGAGCTGTTCGACCACTGCTCCGAGGACGTCGAGCGCGGTGAGTGCGGCGGTGCCGATGGTGAGATGGATCGACGTGGTGCCCAACGCTCGGGCCGAATGTACCCAACCCCTGGGGAGATAGAGCGCATCGCCGCTGCGCAGGACGGTGTCGATGACGGGCGGGTCGTCGGTCCGCCGCTCGATGTCCTCGCGATGGTCGGTCCATGGTTGCGAGTCCACCGGATCGAGGTGCACCGGTGCGTGCACGGTCCAATGTTTCTCGCCGGAGATCTGGAGAACGAACACATCGTGGACGTCGTAGTGGGGATCGAATCCCCGATTGCTGGGCGGGGTCACATAGGCGTTGGCCTGCACCGGATGACCGAGATCGTCGACGAGGCCACGGACGAGGTCGATGACCGGGGGCCACAGCCGGTGTAGTCCCTGTAGGACGATCGTGGCTCCGTCGGCGAACTGCGCCAACACCTTTGCCGAGTCCACCTGGTCGGGCATCTCGGCCCCGAAACCCGCCGGACCCACATATCTCTCGCGGGCGAGCAGCGTGCCCTCCTTGGCCATGCGGATGAAGGGCGTGCGCACGCCGCGTTCGGCGAGGAGTTCGTCGACGACAGCGGGTGAGAGGAGGTCGACGAAGTCGCGCGGTAGATTCACCGCGCGACTCAGCAACGGCGATCGACCCCAATGCTCGCGAGCGAAGACATCGGGGTCGATCGCGATGCAGCGTTCCAACATCGCTGTCGCTCAGGCAGTTCCGTCGGCTCCGCCGTCGTGGCCACCGGGGTTGGAGCCACCGTCGGCCGGACCTTCACCGTCTGCGGTGCCGTCGGCTCCGCCATCGTGGCCATCCGGGTTGGAGCCACCGTCGGCCGGACCTTCACCGTCTGCGGTGCCGTCGGCTCCGCCGTCGTGGCCACCGGGGTTGGAGCCGCCGTCGGCCGGTCCCTCACCGCCGGGGCCGGAGGTGGTGATGTCGTCGTCATCGAGTGCCATCGGTGATCCTTCCTCGAACGGGGCGTGCCCGTACGGCACCGCCCTCACCTCCACTATGAGCACATCTTTGGACCCATGGGGCCGTCCCACCGAAATCGTCGACGGTCCGGCTCCTCGTCACGACGCCGTCCACCAGCACGAATGCCGCTCTCCGGGCACCTCGGAATTCGTTGGTCCAACCCGCGGGTAACCCCTAGGCTGTGGCGATTCGTCGACACAGCGGAAGGCAGAACATGAGTTCCACGATCAGCGATGACCCGACACCGTCACCACCGCA
Source organism: Gordonia polyisoprenivorans NBRC 16320 = JCM 10675 (assembly GCF_000241325.1). Taxonomy (GTDB): domain Bacteria; phylum Actinomycetota; class Actinomycetes; order Mycobacteriales; family Mycobacteriaceae; genus Gordonia; species Gordonia polyisoprenivorans. The sequence continues at coordinate 17,547 of NZ_BAEI01000038.1, forward strand.
CACCCGGGATTTCCATCCGGGAGACATCGACGGGATCGTCGATCTCTGGGAGCGGACCGTCACGCGCCCCGCCGACGCCGTCTATTCGCTGTCGGAGGTGCTCGCGTCCTGCCGTGAGGATCATGCTCTGGTGGCTGTCGACGACAACGAGACCGTCGTCGGCGCGATCGTCGGCCGGGCCGCGCATGCTCAGGGGTGGATCGTGTTCTTCGGCGTGACACCGAGCCGTCACGATTCGACGGTGGCGAGCGCGCTGGTGAATCATCTGGCTCGCAAGATGGGACCGTTGGGGCTCGACCGCCTCTCGGCGATCGTGTCCAGCGACGAGGCCCGTTTCGACGACTATGTGCGCGAGGGCTTCTCCGCACGGGAGAACCTGCGCTATCTGGAGCGGATGGTCACCGTCAGTGCGCATGAACTGGCCGTGCTCCGTGAGCTGGGCGGCCACACTCTCCCACCGGATCTGTGGACTGCGGTGGGTGGCATGCACCGCGAGAAAGAACTCCTCGAACTGCGGCTCATCACCCCGCTCGACCGGCCCGATCTCGCCGTGCGGTTCGGCGTCGTGCCACCGCGGGCGGTGATCCTGTTCGGACCACCGGGAACCGGCAAGACCACCTTTGCCAAGGCGGTCGCCGCGCGACTCGGCTGGTCGTTTGTTGAGGTCTTCCCCTCTCGGCTGGCGGTGGACGGAGGTGGACTCGCATCGGGGTTACGGGACACCTTCGGTCGTATCGTGGAGATCAACCGGGTGGTCGTGTTCATCGACGAAGTCGAGGAGATCGCGTCCCGACGCACCGGCGAACCGGCCCACGCCGGACAGGGCGTGACCAACGAACTGCTCAAACTCATTCCCGAATTCCGTTCCAGCCCTGGCCGATTGCTGATCTGTGCCACGAATTTCATCCGTGCACTCGACACGGCGTTCCTGCGGCACGGACGATTCGACTACGTCATCCCGATCGGTCTTCCCGATCGGGAGGCCAGGGCGGCCATCTGGAACAGGTATCTGCCGCCCGCGGCGTCGACGTGGAACGCCTCGTGGCAGCCAGCGACGGTCTGACGCCTGCCGATATCGAGTACGCTGCCCGGCGCGCAGCACAGGACGCACTCGAACGGGCCCTGCGCGACGACGCACCGGACAAGTCCGACGGTCCGTCCACCGCGGATTACCTCAACGCCCTCTCGGCGACGCGAGCGACCGTCGCCTCCGACGTGGTGGCGGATTTTCTCGACGACATCGACCAGCTCGCTCGGCTGTGACGACCGCAACCACGGTCGGCATCCTAAGCTGACGTCATGGGCTTCACCGGTTTTCCCGAGGCTGCGTTGGACTTCTACGACGATCTCGAGATCGACAACACGAAGGCATTCTGGACGGCGCACAAGGCCACGTACTCCTCGGCCGTGGCCGAACCGATGGCTGCGCTGACCGCAGACCTCGCCGAGGAATTCGGTGAGGCCAAACTGTTCCGGCCGTATCGGGATGTGCGGTTCGCCAAGGACAAATCTCCCTACAAGACCCATCAGGGCGCATACGTCGCGGTCGCGCCGGCCACCGGGTATTACGTGCAGATCGGTGCGCCCGGGGTCCGGGTCGGCGGGGGTATCTACGACACCTCGGCCGACCGGCTCACCGCCATCCGCGCCGCGATCGTCAACGAACGCAGCGGAACCGAGCTGGAGCGGATCGTCGGCGAGTTGTCCGACGCGGGTTGGGAAGTCGGCGGCGACAAGCTCAAGACCGCGCCGCGGGGATTCGACCGGGATCATCCGCGGATCGATCTGCTGCGACACAAGACGATCACGGTCATGCGGGACTACGGGTTCGATCCGGTCATCCATACCGCCGATCTCGTCGACCGCGTTCGGGTCGACTGGCGGACCACCACGCCATTGATCGAATGGATTCTGCGACACGGCAATGCATGAGGAGACCCTCAGGTGTGCCGGAAGCGCGGCCACACCTGCGACCACGGCTCGTGCGGCGGGTCGCATCGCCAGATGCCGACGCCGTCCTCGTCGTTGTCGAGGTGCTCGTGGTTCCGGAAACGTACTGCGAGTGAACATGATCCGACGAGGTCCCGGAGTCCGGTGTCACCGAGGTGATCGATCAGCAGGACCGGCCCGGTTCGCGCGTCGGGCGGCGGGCCCCAGTCGTAGTAGCTCATGTGTCCCGAATACACCGGCAGCCCGGAATCGAAGCGGTCGATCGCCCCGGCCTCGCCGTAGTTGGCGGTCACCACCACGGCGCGCTCACGCTGATCGGCCGGGATCGCCGACCACACGCTGTCGACCGCTGCGGCGAACTCCGGCCACGCCACCTGTTCGCCTTGTTCCTTGTTGACCGGGTTGACGATTCCCACCAGGCCGACCGGTAGCACCGGCAGCGCGATCACGGCGTTGGAGACGACGGTGACGATCGACCCGGCGACGAGCAGCCGTCGTCGGGTGGGCGTACGTGCCCACTCCACCACCGGTTGCGCACCGGCCGCCATGAGCACGAGCAGAAGGCCTGCGGTGTAGTAGAACTTGCCGCCGGCCACGATCACGACGACGGCCGCCAGCAGGTAGGCCGGAGCGAACAGCCTGGCATATCGGATCCGCGAATCGCGCCAGAGCGCGCACCACCCCGCCACGCAGAGGGGCACGATCAACGGGCCGAGCAGCACCAGTTGCATCGGCACGAACAGCACCCGATCGGTGAACCCGTCATCGCCGGCGATCGAGGACGCGACCCGTCCCTGCGGAAAGTCATGTACCACTTGCCATCCGATGGTCGGCAGGGCCACGAGAACGGCGAGTACCGCGCCAACGGGCAGCCACCACGAACGCAGCACGACGCGCGGCCCGACGACGGGCAACGTCACCGTGATGGCACCGAGCAGAATCCCGACCGTGAGTTTGTTGTCCACCGCCAACCCACTCACCAACCCGATCGGCACCCACCAGCGTGGTTCCGCGCACCGCAGCATCCGGACGACCAGCAGTGAGATCACCAACCAGGCCAGCACGTCGGTGGTGGGAGTCGACAACATGTGCCCACCCTGCAGAACCATCGCGCTGACGGCGGCCGCGAAGGCGGCCAGCACCTGCGCCGGCGGGCCGGCCCGCAATTCCCGCGCGAGCAACGCCACGATGAGCACGGTCGACCCCGCGAGAAGTGCCGGGAGGACGCGCAGCCCCGTCGGCGAGTCCCCGAACACCGCGATTCCCACGCGTGCGAGCATCGGCGTCATGAACGGCTGGTCGACATACCCCCACGCCGGATGTTGACCGGCAACCCGGAAGTACAGCTCGTCGCGGTGATACCCGTAACGGCCCGACAGGGCGAGCAGAACGACGACGAGCAGCACGGCGATGCCGGCGACCGATACCGTAGCCGGTCGCTGCCGCACCTCTGCCGTCGTCGAGGTCACCCTGTCATGATGGCCCACAGACACGTGCCGGGTGCCGTTCCCGCGTGAGCACGGCGATCACAGTTGCCGCCCGATACCACTCGCGGCGACCTGCAGCGCCGCGAGCAGCCGATTGCGGTCCCGTTTGAGCGTGGGTACCACGACCCCGATGGCCGCGACCACCGACGTCGGATCGCTGACCGGTATCACCGGCACGGCCAGCGAGCAGGCTCCGGGCGACATCTCCTCGCTGGTGGTGGCGTATCGGCGTGCCCGGATGTCCTCGAGTTGACGTGCGAGGACATCCGGCGAGGTGATGGTGTGCGCGGTGATCCGCACCAGGTTCGACATCGATTCTGCGGCAACATCATCCGGTGCGTGCGCCAACAGCACCTTGCCGACGCCGGTGCAGTGCAACGGGAGCCGACTGCCGACGGTGCTGACGATCGGCACCGAGGCACGCCCGGCCATCCGCTCCACATAGAGCACCTGGGCTCCATCGCGAACCGCGAGGTGCACGGTCGCCAGCGTCGCCGCATAGACGTCGTGCAGGAACGGCTCCGCGACCTGCTTGAGTCGGCCCGTGACCGGTGCGCGCAGGCCTGCCTCCCACAGGAGTCGACCGACCACGAACCGGCCGTCGGGACGGCGGGCCAACGCGTCCCCGGCGACGAGTTCGGCCGCGAGTCGGTGCGTCGTCGCCACCGGCAGCCCCGAGCGCCGGGCGAGTTCGCTGAGCGTGAGCACTCGGTGGCGCTCGTCGAATGCCCCGATGATCGCCAGGACGCGCGAGGTGACGGTGGCCCCGGCGATCGAGGTGTTGCCGGCCATGAGCACTCCTTCTGACACACGCTTTCCGCTCAGCGGAAGCCTACTCTTTCCCGGTTCACACCGACCGACCTACTGTGAGCCACATGACAGCCCTCAACACCAACCCCGACAGCGCGTCGGCGAGCCAGCGGGAGATCAGCGGTGAGATCACCGCGATCGAGACCGCATATCAGCACGCCGGCATCGAGGAGACCCAGCCGCGTCTGGACTATCCGCCCTATCGCAGCAGCCTGCTGCGCCATCCGACCAAGGACCCGCACCACGCCGATCCGGAGACCCTCGAGCTGTCCTCGCCGGTGTTCGGCGAACGTGATGTCCACAAACTCGAAGCCGACCTCACGATCGCGCATCGCGGCGAGCCGATCGGTGAGCGCATCGTGGTGACCGGTCGTGTTCTCGACGGTCAGGGCCGGCCGGTGCGTCGCCAGCTCGTGGAGATCTGGCAGGCGAACTCGGCCGGGCGCTACATCCACAAGCGGGACCAGCACCACGCGCCGATCGACCCCAACTTCACCGGCGTCGGGCGGTGCCTGACCGACGAGGACGGGAACTATCGCTTCACCACCATCAAACCCGGCCCTTACCCGTGGAAGAACCACCACAATGCGTGGCGGCCCGCGCACATCCACTTCTCGCTGTTCGGAACCGATTTCACGCAGCGGATGATCACCCAGATGTACTTCCCGGGCGACCCGCTGTTCCCCTTCGACCCGATCTACCAGTCGATCGTCGACGCGAAGGCACGCGAGCGACTCGTCGCCGCCTACGATCACGACGTGACCAGTCACGAATGGTCCACCGGTTACCGTTGGGACATCGTGCTCACCGGCAGCAATCGCACCCCGCTCGACGACGAGGAGAACTGATGACCGCCCTGCTGCCGCCCACACCCGCTCAGACCATCGGACCGTTCTACGGGTACGCACTGCCCTTCGAGGGTGACAACGAGCTGGTGCCGCCACGCTCCCCCGGCTCGATCCGCCTGCACGGACTCGTCACCGACGGCCACGGCCAACCCATCCCGGACGTGCTGCTCGAACTCTGGCAGGCCGACGCCGACGGCACCGTCGTGCAGCGAGCCGGATCGCTTCGCCGAGACGGGTGGACCTTCACCGGTTGGGGACGCTGCGCCACCGATGGCGCCGGCGAATATTCGTTCACCACAGTCCAACCCGGACCGATCGACGGCGCGGCACCATACTTCCTGATCACCGTGTTCGGTCGCGGCCTGCTGCATCGACTGTTCACCCGCGCCTACCTGCCAGGTCCGCTCGCCGAGGCGGATCCTTTCCTGGCCGGCGTGCCCGAGGATCGGCGCGCCACCCTGATCGCGGCGGCCGATGCCGACGGATTCCGTTTCGACCTGCGCTTACAGGGTGCCGACGAGACCGTCTTCCTCCACTACCCGGGACAGTAGACGTTGAGCGATCTGTTCTGGCCGGGCGATCACCGCGCCGACGACCTGATGAGCGACGAAGCGCTCTTGCGGGCCCTCATCGAGGTCGAGAACGCTTGGCTGACAGCACTTGTCAGCAACGGTGTGGCACCCGCCGAGGCAGCAGCGGACCTCCGTCCACTCGTCGGGGCCGACGATCTCACGGCCATCGCCGTGGACGCCGAGGCCGACGGCAACCCCGTCAGCGGCCTGGTGTCGTTGTTGCGCTCGCGCACCGGCGACACCGCTGCAAGGTGGCTGCACCGGGGACTGACCAGTCAGGACACCCTCGACACGGCACTCATGATGTGTGTGCGAGACGTCCTGCGCCGCGTCGAGGACCACGTGCGGACGCAGGTCCGGGCGCTACAGGCACTGATCGAGGCCCACCGTGACGCCCCCCTGCTGACGCGCACACTGACCCAGCCGGCACTGCCGAGCACCGCGGGACGCAAGTTCGGCGTATGGCTGACCGCCATCCTCGACGCCGCCGACACCCTCGACGCCCTCCCGCCGATTCCCGTCCAGATCGGTGGCGCCGCAGGCACTCTCGCAGCACCGGTCGAATTGACCGGTTCGGTGCAGGCCGCGCGGGCACTGGTGACCGCAACGGCAGGCACCGTGGGTCTGGCAGCTTCACCGCCGTGGCACACCACCCGCGCCACCACCACCCGCATCGGTGACGCGCTGGTGACCTGCTGCGACGCATGGGGGCACCTCGCAGGTGATCTGGCGATCGCCGGACGTCCCGAGATCGGCGAGTTCACCGAGGGCGGCGGTGGCGGGTCATCGACGATGCCGCACAAGAACAATCCTGTCCTCACGGTGTTGCTCCGACGGGCCGCGCTGGTCGCACCGGGCCTCGCCGCGACCCTGCATGCCGCGTCGGCGGCGAGCATCGACGAACGCTCCGACGGGGGTTGGCACGCCGAGTGGTCGACGCTGCGCACCCTGAGCCGTCACACCGTCACCGCCGCCGCCCAGGCCGCGCAGTTGCTGTTCGGTGTACAGTTCCATCCCGACCGCGCCGCCGCCAATCTCGCATCGGCCCAAGGCATTCTGACCGAGCAGGACACGATGTCACGACTGGCGGGACATGCGGCGTCGCCGGATTATCTCGGCGCCACCGACATCCTGGTCGACGACGTCGTGGCGCGCGCGCACCGCTATCTCGAAGGAGCCCATTCGTGACCGATCCGTACACCGATCCCTACGACGCCGGAATGACGGTCCGCCGTGAGGTTCTCGGCGACGCCCACGTGGACCGGGCGAACGCCGCCATCACCGACCTCACCGAGGAGTTCCAGCAGTTCATCACCCGCTATGCCTGGGGAACGGTCTGGACGCGCCCGGGACTGGACCGGCGCAGCCGGTCGATGATCACCCTCACCGCGTTGATCGCGCGCGGCCATCACGAAGAACTCGCCATGCACATCCGCGCCGCCCGCCGCAACGGACTGACCGTCGAGGAGATCAAGGAGGTCATCCTGCAGAGCGCCATCTATTGCGGGGTGCCCGATGCCAATTCCGCATTCCGCATCGCCTCGACCGTGCTCGCCGAGGAAATCTGAGTCACCCCCGATCGATCACCTCACCCCGAGCGCGTCGACGTAGTACCACCGGCCGTGCTCGCGCATGAAGCGACTGTGCTCGGACATCGTCCGGCGCGCTCCGTCGGCTCGGTGGTGGGCGACGAAGGACACCTCGCCTGCATCGTCGAACGGACCGCCGCCGGAGGTCTCGGTGACGTCGAGGCGATACCAGTCGATCTCGTCGTCGAGTTCGAGATCGCCGGGGCGGGTACGTCGATGCCAGGTGGTAAGCAGGTACTCCCGATCGCCGACGGCGAACGCGGTGAATCGTGATCGCATCAATGCCTGCGCGGTCGGTGCGCGCCGCCGACCCGCGAGAAGCGGTCCGCAGCACTCGCCGAAGGTCAGCCCGGAGGTACACGGGCATCGGTCATCGGATGACACCACACGCATGAGTGCCAGCGTATCCCGTCCGGTCGCAACGCCCTCGGGATCGCACCGAGCTCGACGGTCGGTGACATCCCCCTTGGCATCCCGCCCTTGACATCCCCGCCGGGGACCGGAAGATTCGGCGGCATCAGATGATCTGGAGTCAACGGTGAGAAGGTCTGCAATGAGCCGCAGTGTGCTGGTCGTCGTCGGAACCGGGGGCATGGGTGTGGCCATCGCGCGCCGGCAGGGCGGCGGGCGGCGGGTGCTGCTCGCCGATGCCGATGCGACCGCTCTCGACGCGCGGGTCGACGCCCTCGACGGCGAGGGGTTCGACGTGTCCGGCCATCCGGTGGACGTGGCGTCGGCGGATTCGCTGCGGGCACTGGCCGAGCATGCATCCGGGCTCGGCGCCGTGGACCAGGTCGTCCACACGGCCGGTTTGTCGCCGGTGCAGGCGAGCGCGGAGGCGATCCTGCGAGTCGATCTCCTCGGGGTCGCCCTGTCGCTGGACGTCTTCGGCGAGGTCATCGCCCCCGGCGGTGCGGGTGTGGTGATCGCGAGCATGGCCGGGCACATGTTCGGGCCGCTGCCGGCCGATCAGGCCGCGGCATTGGCCGCCACCGCCGCAGAGGACCTGCTCGGCTTGGGTTTCCTGCAGGGTGACGTCGCCTCGAATCCGGCACTGGCGTATGGGATCGCCAAGCAGGCCAACCACATCCGCGTGCGCGCGGCAGCCCGCAGCTGGGGCGCCCGCGGCGCCCGGATCAACAGCATCTCTCCCGGGGTGATCGCCACGGCGATGGGTCGCCAGGAACTCGCCGGCGCCAGCGGAGAGACGATGCGGTCGATGATCGAGGGCTCGGGCACCGGACGGCTGGGCACCGCGTCCGACATCGCCGCCGCGGCCGCCTTCCTCCTCGGCCCCGAATCGTCGTTCGTCACCGGCACCGATCTGCTCGTGGACGGCGGCGTGGTCGCCTCCCTGACCGCGCAGGGCTGAGAGATGTACACCGTCAACCGCTTCGGGGCGGTCGACGTCCTGACGGCGGGTAACGGCGGCGTCGTACCGTACGGCAACACCGTCGTGGTCCGCGGATCGGACGCGGTGCTGGTGATCGATCCGTCACTCGCCCTCGACGACGACCCAGTCGGCGCCGACGCGGTGATGATCAGTCACGCGCACGAGGACCACATCGCCGGGCTGCGGCACTTCACCGCCGACACCTTCGCCCACCGTCACGACGCGGCCGCCGTCGGCTCGCTCGACACCCTCATCGCCGGCTACGGACTCGACCCGGATCTCCGCGCCGCGATGACCACGGTGATGACCGACGACTACCACCTGCCGGCCGTACGTGACGGCGTCCTGGGTGTGACCGACGGCCACACCTTCGACCTTGGCGACCACACCGCAACGGTCATCCATCTGCCCGGACACACCGCCGGGCACTGCGGCGTGCTGATCGAACCTGCCGGGTTTCTCTACATCGCCGACATCGACCTGACGTCGTTCGGGCCGATGTACGGCGATCTCGGGTCCAGTCTCGACGACTTCCTCGCCTCCATCGACCGGGTCGGCGAGATCGACGCCCGCTGGTACGGAACCTTCCACCACAAAGGTGTGGTGACCGGGCGTTCCGAGTTCGGTAACCGGCTCGCGGCCTACCGTCATCGGATTCTCGAGCGCGAGGAACGGCTACTCGAATTCCTACGACAGCCAAGGACTTTCGACGAGATCGTGGCGCACCGGCTGGTGTATCGCCCACATGTCGAGGCGCCGTGGGTGCGATCGGTGGAGCGTCGGACCGCACAGTTGCACCTCGAGCGCCTCCTCGACGCGGGCGCGGTGACCGCGATCGGCGACGAACAGACCGGGCGTCACACGGGCGACGCTCAGACGGACGCCCGGTCCGGCGCGGTATCGACCATGTCGTGGGTCATCGCGTAGGCGGCACGCATGCGCGCCATCTCGGTGTCCCGGTCGGCGTAGGCGCGTCGGGTGAACTCGTCGAGCCCGCCGGCGCGGCGGATTTGTCCGCGGCTGATGAGCTGCATGACCCCGGATAATCGAGGGAGCAGCCGGGCGATCCGGCGATGACGGATGCCGAGCGCATCGGCGTCGGCGTCGCCGAGGAAGACCCGCTCGTATCCCTCCATGACGGCCGTGGCGATCGGCACCCGCCACCGCTGCGGCAACGACATGGTGTTGGCGAACTCGGGAATCAGATAGTCGGCGTTGAGCGCGGTGACGAATTCGCGGTCGTAGGCATCGGGGCCGGGCGAGGTCAATCGGTACAGTTCCTCGATCCGCCGGTGATCGGCCTCGTTTCGGGGATTCAGGTCGTCGTCCATGCCGATCACGTGGCCGACGTAGCGCCACAGGTGATAGATGTCGTCGAGTTCGTCCGCGGTGAAACGAACCCCGAGTGTGCCCATCGCCTCGATCGCGATGTGCCCGAACTCGGCAAGCGTGAATGCCATGTACGGCTGCGGAATCGGGACACCCCACGCATCGTGCTCCCAAATGCCGCTGCGCAGCAGATGTGCCCGGACGTGCGCGTGGATCATCCGCACCCGCACCGTGTAGGCGAAACCCGCACCGTCACGGCGCATTCCGCCCGGCGTCAACACCCGACGCAGCCACTCGCCGACCTCCACCGAACGCACGCCCGGCATCGTCGAGTACCGTCCGGTCAGCGCCAACGGCTTGCCCGCGATGCTGTTGCCCGCGCCGCGCAGCAGCGAGGCCGCCGCCAGCACGATCGCCATGGCCGGGAAGTGCCGCACCAGGGCGTCGGCGGCGCGGTCGCAACGATCGTGGTCGAGCCAGTCCGGTTCGCGCTCGATCGAGTCGAACAGCGCGACCAGTGCCGGTGGCGCTTCGGCCAGCGAGCCGATGCCATCGGCGAGAGCAGGGCGGATCAGAGCGGCGGACCCCCGTTCGGCGACGACGGCGTCGGCGAGATCATCGGCACGCCACATGGCGGCGATCCAGGTGTCTCCCGCGTGTCCGTACAACGTGCGGGCTCGGTCGGTGTTCACCAACCCGGTGGGCGGCACAAGAGTCATGACACCAGCCAAACACGAGGAATCCTCACTTACCATTCATTTCATGGCCCGAACCCCTGCCAGCTCCGCGGCGGGCGCTCGCACGCGCGTCGCGCCGCGTCAGCCGCGCGCCGTCGCGATGCGCAGGCGACTGTTGGACGCGACCACGACGCTGCTTGCCGAGCGGCCCGACGGTCTCCCGACCACCCAGGACATCGCTGATCACTGCGATGTCAGCATCGGGACGGTGTATCGCTACTTCGCCGACGTCGGCGACATCCTGTTCGATCTCCGGCAGGAGGCGATCCAGCAGATCAGCTCGGACCTCGCCGTCGGTATCGGGCAGGCGATCGACGCCGAACCACTCGCCGCGATCACCGCCGTGGTGGATGCCCTCACTTCTTCGTTCGAGCGGCACGCGCCGGTGATCGCGGCATCGCTGGCGGGCGACAACGCCGAGTTCGGATCGGCCTGGGGACAGATCGAGGCGCCACTGGTCCCGCTGGGCCGCATCCTCCCGACGCGCTTCCGGCCGGATCTGTCGCCCGCGGAGCTCGACGACCTGGTGTTCCTCACCATGGGTGCCACCGCGAGCCTGTGTCTCCGCGTGGCCCTGGCCCGCCCGGCGACCGCCGACCGCCGGCGACTGGTCGACACCTGTGCGCGAATGCTGTTGGCGGCCTTCGCGATTCCCTGATCGAGGATCACCGAATGCGCCGCCGTGGCGACCCACCGCGCGACGTCCAGCCAACTGCCAGCGTGATCGCGGTGCCATCCCAGCTGCGCGCAGTGTGATGATCGGTATGCACACCACGAAGCACTCCTTCACCGACACCGTCCTCGTCGTCACCGACGGCTCGCTGCGGTCGCGCACCGTCATCGATCAGGTTCTGCGCTCGGGCCGCAATGCGGTGGTCGCGGGGCGTCACACGCGCGATCTCGTCTCCTATGTGGACGCCGCCGTCCACGACCGGGTCTGGGCGGTCGTCTGCGATCCGGCCGATCCGACGCAGATCGAGGCACTGATCGAACGCGCCACCGACACGATGGGCCCGGTGATCATGGTCGTCGACCCGGCTGGACAACTGCACGACGTCCACTCCGCCGACCGGCAGGTCGCCTGAACCGCAGATGTGCACGCGCCACCTCAGTGACGTGAGATCTCCCGTACCGTATGCACCGCTGCCATCTTGGCCGGATTCCGCATGACGAAGACGTGCCGGATGAGACCGTCGACCACATCGAGCCACAGGATCGCACCCGGATCGTCGGACACCGCCACGGTGAATCCCGGCATCCCGTTGACCTCCATCTCGCCGACCTGCATCTGCCGCTTCTCAGCAAGGCGCATCAGGTTGGCCATGATCCGCGCGACCTGATCGGCACCGTGGATCGGGCGCCGCGCCGCCGGCGCCTTGCCGTCGCTGTCGGCGAGATACACCGTGTCGGGCGCGAGCACCTCGAGCAGCGCCTGCACGTCACCGGTGGCCGCTGCGGCCAGAAAAGCGTGCGCCACCTGCGTTCCCGTGTCGGCGTCGGCAGCGAACCGCGGCCGTCGCGCCTGCACGTGTTCGCGGGCCCGGTGGGAGATCTGCCGGACCGCGGCAACGGACTTCTGCGTCATGTCGGCGATCTCGGCATGAGCGAACCCGAACACCTCACGGAGCAGGAACACCGCACGTTCGTCCGGTCCCAGCGAGTGCAGGACCACCATCATCGCCGTCGACACCGCTTCGAAGAGGACGACGTCGTCGGCGGGATCGCGAACGTCGATGACGATGGGTTCGGGCAACCACGGACCGACATAGTCCTCGCGGCGCCGTTGTCCGGCGCGTGCGGCGTTGAGCGCCTGCCGGGTGACCACCTTCGCGAGATAGGCCCGCGGGTCGTCGACGGCGTCGAGATCGACCTCCGACCAGCGCAGGTAACTCTCCTGCAGCACGTCATCGGATTCGGTGGCCGAGCCGAGGATCTCGTAGGCGATGGTGAACAGCAGCGGGCGGTGATCGAGGAAGATCCGCAGGTGCTCGTCGCGTGTGCCACCGGTGCTCACCGCACGACCTGTCCGTTCGGGGTCGGGTCGCGGTGGTCGACCGAGGCCGTCGAGCGGGCGGCCGGATAGATCCCCGGATGCCGGGCCTCCAGTTGCAGACCCCAGATCGTGCCCCGACAGATCAGCTCCTTCATCAGCGCGGCCCCACGGCCGGTGACCACGCCGCGCGTCGGCGAATCGTCCTTGTGGGTGAGTTGCAGCGTGGCTGCATGCCGTCCGAGGCTGACGCATTGCGCGACGAACCCGGGATACGCCGCGACCGGGTGCTCACCGATGGCCAGCGAACGCACCGACTGCGCGGCGGCCACACCGAGCGGCATTGCGGCCTGACAGCTCATGCGGGGCACGTTACCCGCCGGCGCGACGGCATCACCGGCTCCGAGGATGCGCTCGTCGTCGACGCTGACCAGGGCGGCGTCAGTGCACAGCCGACCGAGGTGGTCGCACGTCAGCCCGCTGCGGCGTGCGAGATCGGGTACCGCGAAACCGGTGGTGACGACGGTGATGTCGGTGGCCGCCTCGACGCACTCGCCTGTTGCGTGGACGAGTGTCACCGTTGTGGCGCCGATGCGTTCGACCCGGGTGTGCTCGTGGCAGACGACGCCGAGATGCTCGAGCGCGCGGCGTGTCCGCTCACGCCCACGGACGGACAGACTCGAGGCGATCTCGTCGGCGGTGACGAGGGTGACCCGGTGGCCGGCCTCGGCGAGTTCGGCGGCGGTCTCGATCCCGGTCAGGCCGCCGCCGACGACGGTGACGCGGCCGGCGCCTCGCAGCTCGGCCAGCCGGTTGCGCAGGCGGGTGGCCGATTCCCAGTCGGTGACCAGCTGGGCGTGGTCGGCGGCACCCTCGATCGCCGCACTGCCGATCGCCGCACTGCCGATCGCCGCACTGCCGGAGCTGCCGACGGCGTAGATCAGCCAGTCGTAGTCGAGCCGGTCACCCGAGTCGAGGCCGACCTGACGTCCAGGTGCGTCGATGTGTTCCGCGGTGGCGACGATGCGGCGGACGCGCGCGGAGAGCAGCGTCTCGAAGTCGCGGGTGGGCGTGGCGGTGCCGGCCGCCCATTGATGAAGCCGGATACGTTCGACGAAGTGGTCGCGCGCATTCACCATCACCACATCGAACGACGACTCTGCGGCCAGTCTGTTGGCTGCCATCGTGCCGGCGTACCCGCCACCGACGACCACCACCCTGTGTTGTTCACTCATGGTTCTCACTCCTTGACTGCCGGGGATCTGACATACCCGAGACACCACGCAGGCCGAGAATGTGACAGGTAGTGACTCGGATCACAGCGTCGGAGAGGTGTCGCCGGTGCATGGGTACGGCGAACGTGGGGTCGACGGTGGGTGAACACCGATGACATAACCTGACGAGGTGCTGTCTGTCCGGGAGCTGTCGCCGCGCCTGATCGTCGTCGGCATCCTCATCGCCGCCGCAGGCGTCTGTTACTCGTCGTGGGTGCTGGAGTTCTTCTGGGCCTCGCCTCTGGATCCGCTGCGCAGCTTCATGAGTGAACTCGACGCGGAGCACCGCCCGCATCGGCTGGTCTACGTCTACGGCGACGTCATCACTGCGGTGTGCGCCATGCTTGCCGGGGTGCTGGCGTTCATTCCTCGTCCCGCGGTGGCCGGCGGCTTCGCCCGCGGGGCGCTCGTCTCGCTCGTGGTGTTCGGGGTGTCCACCATCACCGACGCATTGTCGCCCATCGAGTGCATTCCGCACGTCGACCCGAATTGCCCGTCGGAGCCGAGTGGGCTGTTGCCCCAACTCCATCACATCCACGCCTTCACCAGCAGTGTGGCGGTATTCGCGATCTTCATCGCGATGATCCTCGGCGTGGTCGCGGCCCGGCGAACGCCGATCTGGCCGGTGCTGCGTCTGCTCGGCCTGACGATCCTGGTGGTCATCTCTGTCGCGACGGTCTGGATGTTGGCCGCCGACAACCTGTCCGGGGATTGGCTGCTGGGGCTCGCACAACGCATTCAGATCGGCGGCATGACGCTGTATCTGGTGGTGTGGGGTGCTGCGGTGGCCGTTCAGCGAAGGTCGATCACACCGTCACCGGCGTCGGCGGCATAGAGCAACTCGATGTGCTCGGCGTACTTGTCGGCGATGGGCTTGCGCCGCAACTTCATCGTGGGGGTGAGTTCGGTGCCGCCGGGCTCCCACGCCTCGGGCACGATGGTGAATCGTTTGACCTGTTCGACACGTGAGAGTCGGCCGTTGCCGAGACGGACCGCGCCGATGACCTCCTCGATAACCTGCGGATGCCCGGTGAGGGCTGCGACGTCGGCGTCCGGCATGTTCAGCGCCTTCGCGCGGGCCGCCGCGGCGTCGGGATCGAGCACAACGAGCGCCGACACAAACGGTTTGGCGTCGCCGATCGCGACGACCTGACCGATCAGCGACGACGCCGCCTTCAGCGCGTTCTCGATGTTGGTGGGCGACATGTTCTTTCCGGACTCGTTGATGATGAGTTCCTTCTTGCGGTCGACGATCCGCACGTTGCCGTCCGCGTCGATCTCGGCGATGTCACCGGTGGCCAGCCACCCGTCGGAGTCGATCGTCTCGGCTGTCTTGTCAGGCTGTTTGCGATAACCGCGCATGACCACCGGCCCCCGGATCAGCAGTTCGCCGTCGTCGGCGAGCGTGACCTCGACACCCGACACCGGCTTGCCGACGGTACCGAGCCTCATGTTCTCCGGCGTGGTCATCGTGGAGACGCCGGTGGTCTCCGACATGCCCCACACCTCCAGCACCGGTATCCCCAGCCCGAGGAAGAACTGCAGCACCTCCGGCGGGATCGCGGCGGCACCCGACCCGGCGAAGGTGAGTTGGTCCATGCCGATCGCCGACCGCACCTTCTGCAGGACGAGCTTGTCGGCGAGGGTGTGCTGGGCGGTGGCGATGGCGTTGGGCGTACGGCCGTCGAGCTGCGCTTGTGCGGCCGCGGCACCGGTTCTCATCGCCCAGGCTCCCAGCTTCTTCTTGACCGGGCTGGTTTCCTCGGCGAGCTTGGCCTCGATGCCGGCCCGGATCTTCTGCCAGACGCGGGGTACCCCGAAGAAGAAGGTGGGGTGGACCTCGGGGAGTGCGGCGCCGATCTCCCGCGGATCGGGGACGGTGGTGACCTGGATACCACGCACCATGTTGGCCGCGTGCGAGGAGACCCGGTCGGCGATGTGTGCGGCGGGCAGATAGGAGATGACGCGGTCGTCGAAGCCGACGTCGACGACCTCGGCCAGTGAGGTCAACTCGGAGATGATGTTGCGGTGGGTGATCTCGACACCCTTGGGCGGACCGGTGGTGCCCGAGGTGTAGATGATGGTGGCGAGATCCTCGGGCCGTACCGCCTGCCACGCGGCGGAGAAGTCGAAATCCGTTGCGCCGGAATGTTCTACGTCGTCGAGAGTGATCGCGTCGGCGGCCGGGCCGTCCACCACGATCGTCGTCGTCACCGCGGTGGACGCGGCGCGGACGGCCGGGCCGAATATCTGCTCGGTGACGACGACGGCGTTGCCGGCATTGCCGAACAGGTACTCGATCTGCTGCGGGGAGCTGGTGTTGTAGATCGAGAACGGCACCGCACCGAGGTGCAGCGCCGCGGTGTCGACGAGATGGAACTCGGGCCGATTGGTCAGCATGATGCCCACGGTGTCGCGGGGGCCGACGCCCAGCGCGGCCAGACCGCGGGCGATCGCCTCGACCCGGCGTCCGTATTCGGCCCAGGTGACCTCTCGGATACCGCCGACGGTGCGCAGCGCGATCGCGGTCGGGCGCATGCCGACCGTCGCCTGGAAGGCCTCGGGCAGTGTGGCGACGGAGCGGCCGCTCTCGTGCGGGAAGAGGATCGGTTCGGATTCGGACATGGTTGCCCCCGGCGAGAGTGGTCTGGGTGATGATGTGCATCACACTAGCCGCGGGCATCCACCGGCACAGCCGATCCGAAGAAAAGGTAATGAGACGGTAAAATTCCCAGTTCCAGGGGCTTCTGGTCCGTCGAAGTGGGCGAGGGCGCGCTACTTCTTGGGCGGGAAGTACTTGATGAGTGCTTCCTGCACGACGGAGGTGGCCAGTGTTCCGTCCCGCATCCAGAACCGCCCCGAACCCATCCCGCGCGATCCGGTCGCCACCGGGGACCGCGTCGCGTAGAGCATCCACTCGTCGAAGCGGAAGTCACGGTGGAACCACATCGAATGGTTCACGGTGGCCGCGAAGAGTCGATCGATGCCCCACGACAAGCCGTGTGTGGTGATGATCGAGTCGAGGACGGTGGTGTCGGAGGCGTAGCACATGGCGGCCACATGCATGATCGGGTCGTCGGGCATCTGGCCGTCGGTCTTCATCCACACGCGGTTGTCGCGCAGCTTCTCCCCTGCTTCACGCATCTTCCACGACGGGTCGTTGGCGAACCGGATGTCGATCGGGTGCAGTGCGTCGACGAAGGTCGCGATCCGATCCTCGAAACCCTTGAAATGCTCACCGAGGGGCGGCAATTCCTCCGGATAGGGCACCTGTGGGATCTCCACCGCGTGTTCGAGACCGGCCGAGTTGTCCTGGAATGCCACCAGCATGGTGAAGATCTCTTCACCCTTCTGTTTGGCGGTGACCTGCCGATTCGCGAAGGACTTGCCGTCGCGGAACCGGTCGACGTGGTACTCCAACGGCTCGTTGACGTCGCCGCCGCGAATGAAGTGCGCGTGCAGGGCATGAACCGGCGGCGTTCCGCGGGTCAGGGTGCGGGCTGCCGCCACCACACCCTGACCGAGCATCTGCCCACCGAAGGTGCGCGCCGTCTTCTGTTCGGGGTGTTGCCCGATGAACAGGTCGGCGTCGCGCTGCTCGACGTCGAGCAGTTCGAGCAGCTTGCCGAGGTCGCTGGTGGGGTCCGCAGTCATGCGAACAGACTAGGGACCCCCGCGTGCCCGGTGGTCACCGGGACCGCGGCGCGCACAGCCCACCGCTCACCGGGCGCGCCACGCCTGCACGACGAAGCGCGCGCCCGTGTGCTCCCCACTCACCGCCCGGCGAGCGCGCCGTGTCTGCACGACGAAGAGCGAGGAGCGAAGCGACAATGCGATGAGGAGGAAGACACGGTGCCTCCAGCTCGCCGGGCACGCGCGGACGGAGTCCGCGCCAACAACTCAGTGGTCCTGCTCGCCGATCCGGTGGACGTGGATCATGTTGGTCGATCCGACGGTGCCGGGCGGAGCGCCGGCGACGATGACGACGACGTCGCCGTCCTTGAGCCGACCGATGCGCAGCAGCTGGTGGTCGACCTGATCGATCATGTGGTCGGTGGTGTCGACGTGATCCACGATGAAGGTCTCGGTTCCCCAGCTCAGGGCGAGTTGGCTGCGTACGGCCTGGGTGGGCGTGAACGCGAGCAGCGGCAGACGGGAGTGCAGCCGTGCCAGTCGGCGGACGGTGTCGCCGGACTGGGTGAAGGCCACCATGGCCTTGACCTCGAGGCGTTCGCCGATGTCGCGGGCGGCGTAGGAGATGATGCCGCGTTTGGTGCGGGGAACGTGGGAGAGCGGCGGTACGTCGCGTGAGCCGGTTTCGACGGCCACGCAGATGCGGGTCATCGTCTGTACGGTCTCGATCGGCCATTTGCCGACGGAGGTCTCGCCGGAGAGCATCACCGCGTCGGCACCGTCGAGGACGGCGTTGGCGACGTCGGAGGCCTCGGCGCGGGTGGGCCGGGAGTTCTCGATCATCGAGTCCAGCATCTGGGTGGCCACGATCACCGGTTTGGCGTTCTCGCGGGCCATCTGGATGGCTTTCTTCTGCACCAGGGGGACCTGCTCGAGCGGCAGTTCCACGCCCAGGTCACCGCGGGCGACCATGACTCCGTCAAAGGCCAGCACGATCGCTTCGAGGTTGTCGACGGCCTCGGGCTTTTCCAGTTTGGCGATCACCGGAACGCGGCGGCCGACGCGGTCCATCACTTCGTGGACGAGTTCGATGTCGGCCGGGCTGCGCACGAAGGAGAGGGCGACGAGGTCGACGCCGAGTTGCAGCGCGAACTCGAGGTCGGCGATGTCCTTTTCGCTCAGGGCGGGGATCGAGGTCTTGACGCCCGGCAGGTTCAGGCCTTTGTTGTTGCTGACCGGACCACCTTCGGTGACCAGGCAGACGACGTCGTTGCCGTCGATGGCGGTGACCTTCAGTCCGACCTTGCCGTCGTCGACGAGGAGGCGGTCTCCGGCTTCGGCGTCTTCGGCGAGTTGTTTGTAGGTCGTCGAGACGCGGTCGTGGGTCCCGACGACGTCGTCGACGGTGATGCGGACCTCTTCTCCGGTGGCCCACATGACCTGTCCGTTGAGTGCGCCGTCGTCGACGAATTTGCCGAGCCGGATCTTGGGTCCTTGTAGGTCGGCGAGAATGCCCACGGCCTTCTCCGCGGCATCGCCCGCGCGACGCACACGCTCGTAGACGGTGCGATGGTCCTCATGGCTGCCATGGCTGAAGTTGAGTCGAGCAACATCCATGCCCGCCTCGACGAGCTCTTTGAGACGCTCCTCGGAGTTGGTGGCGGGACCCAGGGTGCAGACGATCTTGGTACGACGTGTCACGGTGCTCACCTTAGTCGTGTCGGATCAGCATCTCTATCGGTGGCGGCCACTGGTCATCACCCGGCCACACCGCGTTCGTCCACTCCCCCGAGGTCAGTGGCGGCGCTACCGTTTCATTGTGTTCAGCCCGATCGGGGTCGCAGTCCGGGCGCGCCGCCCGACGGCTGTGCCGTGATCGCGGCGGCGGCCTCGGTGGATTGTCAACGCACCGAAAGTGGTAACGCCGCCGGGCGGACCGGTGACGGAAGATCGGAGGCACCCATCAGGTATTCGTCGACCGACCTTGCCGCCGAACGACCTTCGGCGATCGCCCACACCACCAAGGACGCACCGCGGTGCGCGTCGCCGCAGACGAATACCCCGTCGGCGTCGGTTTGCCAGTCACTGCCGCAGGACAGCGCACCGCGTCCGTTGGGTGCGAGTTCGAGCCCGTCGAGTAGCGGTCCTCGTTCGACACCTTCGAATCCGATCGCGAAAAGCGCCAGTTCGCAGGGGATCTCGAATTCTTCACTGACCGGCGTGATCACCCGTCGGCCGTCGGGTTCGCGGACGACGGCGACTTCGGCGAGAACCAACGTGGTGACGTTGCCGTGTTCGTCACCGACGAATCGTTGCACTGCCACCTGATATTTGCGTTCGCCGCCTTCGGCGTGCGCGCTGGAGGTGCGCATCACCAGCGGCCAGGTCGGCCACGGGGATCGGGTGTCGTCGCGATCGGAGGGCAGTTCGGGGTTGTAGTCGAGTTGGACCACCGAGGCCGCTCCCTGCCGATGCGCGGTGCCGAGGCAGTCGGCACCGGTGTCGCCGCCACCGATGATGACGACGTGTTTGCCCTTGGCGGTGATCGGCGCGGGGCCGTCGCCCTCACATTCGCGGTTCGCCGGGACCAGATGCTCCATGGCGAGGTGCACACCGTTGAGGTCGCGCCCGGGTACCGGGTTGTCGCGGGCGGCCATCGCACCGATCGCGAGGACGACGGCGTCGTGGCGCTCGCGCAGCTCCGCCACCGACAGGTCGGTGCCGACGTTGCAACTGGTGACGAATTCCGTTCCCTCGGCGCGCATCTGGGCGATACGGCGGTCGATGTCGGACTTCTGCAGCTTGTATTCGGGGATGCCATAGCGCAGCAGTCCACCCAGCCGGTCGTCACGCTCGTAGACGGTGACGTCGTGGCCGGCGCGGGTCAGTTGCTGGGCGGCGGCGAGGCCGCCCGGTCCGGAGCCGACCACGGCGACCGACTTGCCGGTCTTGAGGGCGGGCGGCTCGGGTCCGATGATGCCCTCGGCCCAGGACTCGTGGGCGATCGTCTTCTCGATCCGCTTGATGGTGACGCTGCCGCCGGTGGTGTTCTCCGAGATGGACAGGACACACGCCGCCTCGCACGGGGCCGGGCACACCATTCCGGTGAACTCGGGAAAGTTGTTGGTCGCGTGCAGGCGTTCGCTTGCCGCGTCCCATCGTCCGCGTCGGACGAGGTCGTTCCATTCCGGGATGAGGTTGCCCAGCGGGCAACCCGCGGTTCCGGAGTGGCAGAACGGGATACCGCAGTCCATGCATCGCCGGGCCTGATCGCTCACCTCGGAGAGCACTTTGATCGGGTTGTCGGCGTGCTCGTAGACATCGCCCCAGTCGCGGATGCGCTCGGCAACCGGCCGGTATCGGGCCTCTTTCTTCGGGACCTCCAGGAATCCGCGCGGATCAGCCACGTGCCGCCTCCATGATCGCTGAATCAACGTCGCGCCCTTCGGCTTCGGCCATCTGGGCCGCGTCGAGGACACGCTTGTAATCGGTGGGCATGACCTTGGTGAACGCGAGGCACCGTCGTGGCCAGTCGGCCAGCATCGACGCCCCGATCGCCGACCCGGTCAGCTCGGTGTGGATGGTGATGTGCTCATGGAGCCAGCGCAGGTCGTCGGGGTCGGGGCGCATCAGCTCGACCATCGCCATGTTGACCTTGGCGGGATCGAGGTCGTAGACGAAGGCCATCCCGCCGGACATGCCGGCCGCCATGTTGCGTCCGGTCGGCCCGAGGATCACCACCCGACCACCGGTCATGTATTCGCAGGCGTGGTCGCCGACGCCCTCGACCACGGCGGTGGCACCGGAGTTGCGCACGGAGAACCGCTCGCCGACGCGGCCGCGGAGATACACCTGCCCGGATGTCGCGCCGTAGAGAATGGTGTTGCCTGCGATGACCTGATCCTCGGCGATGAACCAGGCGTCGGGGTCCGGTGCCACCACGATCTTGCCGCCGCACAAGCCTTTTCCGACGTAGTCGTTGGTGTCGCCGCTGAGTTTGATCGTCACACCCGGCGGCAGGAATGCGCCCAGCGACTGACCGGCCGAGCCGGTCAGCTCGACGGTGATCGTGTCCTCGGCGAGTCCGGCGGCACCGTAGCGGCGGGTGACCTCGGCGCCGAGCAGCGTGCCCACCGTGCGATTCACGTTGCGCACCGGCAGTTCCAGGGTGACGGGGTGTGCGTCCTCGAGCGCTCCCTCGGCGAGCTGGATCAGCGTCTGGTCGAGCGCCTTGTCGAGTCCGTGGTCCTGGCCGCGCACCCGACGCGTTGGACCCTTGTCCTCGATCCGACGGAAGATCGGGCTGAGATCGAGGCCCTTGCTCTTCCAGTGCGCGACGGCGGCATCGGTGTGCAACCGCTGCGACTGGCCGACCGCCTCGTCGAGCGTCCGATAACCCAACTGTGCCAAATACTTCCGCACATCCTCGGCGATGAACCGGAAGAAGTTGACGATGTGCTCGGCCTGCCCGCTGAACCGCGCACGCAACTGCGGATTCTGGGTGGCCACACCCACCGGACAGGTGTCGAGGTGACACACACGCATCATGATGCAGCCGGTCACGATGAGCGGCGCGGTGGAGAATCCGTATTCTTCGGCACCGAGCAACGCCGCCATGATCACATCCCGACCATTACGCAGCGCGCCGTCACACTGGACGGTGATGCGATCGCGTAAACCGTTGAGCATCAACGTTTGTTGCGCGTCGGCCAGACCGATCTCCCACGGCGTGCCGGCGTGTTTGAGTGAGGTCAGCGGCGAGGCCCCGGTGCCGCCGTCGTGACCGGAGATGAGCACGACGTCGGCATGCGCCTTGGACACACCGGTGGCGACCGTGCCGACGCCGACTGCGCTGACCAGCTTCACGTGGATTCGGGCCTGCGAATTGGCGTTCTTGAGGTCGTGGATCAGCTGGGCGAGATCCTCGATCGAGTAGATGTCGTGATGCGGCGGCGGCGAGATGAGTGCCACGCCCGGGGTCGAGTGGCGGGTCTTGGCGATCCACGGGTACACCTTGTACGCCGGAAGCTGGCCGCCCTCACCGGGTTTGGCTCCCTGCGCCATCTTGATCTGGATGTCGGTGGCGTTGATCAGATAATCGCTGGTGACACCGAACCGGCCCGACGCCACCTGTTTGACCGCACTGCGCCGCTCCGGATCGTAGAGCCGGTCGACGTCCTCGCCGCCCTCCCCGGAGTTCGACCGGGCACCGATGCGGTTCATCGCGATCGCAATGGTCTCGTGCGCTTCGGCCGAGATCGAGCCGTAACTCATGGCGCCGGTGTTGAAACGCTTCATGATCTCCTCGGCCGGCTCGACCTCCTCGAGCGGGATCGGGTCGCGCGCACCGAGATCGAGTTCGAACAGACCGCGCAGCGTGCCGCCCTCGCGTTGTAGGCGGTCGACCTCGTCGGAGTACTTCTGGAACACGTCGTCGCGCCCGGTCTTGGTGGCGTGCTGCAGCAGGAAGATCGTCTCCGGGGTGAACACATGCAGTTCACCCTCGCGGCGGTACTGGTACTCGCCACCCACCTCGAGTCGGCGATAGACCTGCTCGGTCGGGTTCTCCGGGAACGCGCGATGGTGGCGCATCCGGACCTCCTCGGCGAGTTCGTCGAGGCCGACACCCTCGATGCGGGAGACGGTCCGGGTGAAGTACTCACTGACCACCTCCGAGGACAGGCCGACGGCCTCGAACGCCTGCGAGGCGGTGTAGGAGCTGATGGTGGAGATACCCATCTTGCTCATCACCTTCAGCACACCCTTGCCGAGTGCCTCGACGTAATTGCGGATGGCCTTGCTGGCGGCCACCCCGATCAGCTCGCCCTGCGCGATCAGATCTTCGATCGATTCCAGTGCGAGATACGGATTCACCGCGGCCGCACCGAATCCGATGAGAAGGGCGATGTGGTGGACCTCGCGGGCATCACCGGACTCGACGACCAGCGCGACCTTGGTGCGTTCTTTGGTGCGGACCAGGTGGTGATGCACCGCGGAGGTGGCCAGCAGCGACGGGATCGGTGCGTGTTCGCGGTCGGTGTGGCGGTCGGAGATCACCAGGGTGCGATGCCCCTCGGCAATTGCCTGGCTGGCGCGCAACCGCAGATCCTCCAGTGCCGCAGCCAATCCCGGCCCGCCGTCGGCGACCTCGTACAGCCCGTGGAGCACCTTGGCCGACAACCCGGGGTTGTCGCCGTCGTCGTCGATGTGGACGAGCTTGGCGAGATCGTGGTTGTCGATGACCGGCCAGTGCAACAAGATCTGTCGGCACGATGCCGCGGTGGGGCGCAACAGGTTCTGCTCGGGTCCCATGACCCGGGCCATCGAGGTGACGATCTCCTCACGGATGGCGTCCAGCGGCGGGTTGGTGACCTGTGCGAAGAGTTCGACGAAGTAGTCGTAGAGAAGGCGAGAACGCTTGGACAACACCGCAACCGGGGTGTCGGTGCCCATCGAGCCGAGCGGCTCGTAGCCGGAGGCCGCCATCGGGGTGAGCAGGACACGCAGATCCTCCTCGGTGTATCCGAACGAGACCTGTCGGCGTACGACGGTGTCGTGATTCGGCGTGTAGACCGGTCGCGGCGGCAACGTCGCGATGTCGAGAAGACCCGCGTGCAGCCATTCGTCGTAGGGCTCGGCGTTGATCAGGTCACCCTTGACCTCCTCGTCGGGGATGATCCGACCGGCGGCGGTGTCGACGAGGAACATCTTGCCCGGCTCGAGCCGACCCTTGGAGACGACGTCGTCGACCGGCACGTCGAGCACTCCGGCCTCGGAGGCGAGGATCACCCGCCCGTCGCGGGTCTGCCACCAGCGTCCCGGGCGCAGGCCATTGCGGTCGAGGACCGCACCGACGACGGTGCCATCGGTGAAGGTGACACATGCCGGCCCGTCCCACGCCTCCATGAGCGAGCCGTTGAACTGCAGGAACGCCCGCCGTTTGGGATCCATCGTGGGCACGTTCTCCCACGCCTCCGGCACCATCAACATCACCGCGTGGGCGACGCTGCGTCCACCGAGATGCAGCAGCTCGAGCACCTCGTCGAGCGACGCGGAGTCGGAGGCCTCCGGCGTGCAGATCGGGAACGCGCGCTTGAGGTCACCGGGAATCAGGTCGGTCTCCAGCAGGGCCTCCCGCGCGCGCATCCGGTTGCGGTTGCCGCGGACGGTGTTGATCTCGCCGTTGTGGGCGACGAATCGGAAGGGATGTGCGAGCGGCCAGGACGGGAAGGTGTTGGTCGAGAAACGCGAGTGGACGATGGCGATCGCGCTCGTGCACCGTTCGTCGCGCAGATCCGGGTAGTACAGCGGCAGTTGCATCGTGGTGAGCATGCCCTTGTAGACGATCGTGCGGCTCGACAGCGACGGGAAATAGAGTCCGGTGCCCTCGGCGTCGATCTCCGGGGTCACCCGCTCGGCCTGCTTGCGGAAGGGATAGATCGCCCGGTCGAGGTCGATGCCACCGATGCGTGTGACTCCTGGCCCGGGGTCGACGGTGACGAACAGCTGCACCATGTGCGGCATGCAATCGAGTGCGGTCTCGCCGATATCGGCGCCCTCGGCGTCGACCGGGAGCTCGCGCCAGCCGAGGATCGTGATGCCCTCGGCGGCCGCGAGGTCGGTCACCCGAGCGATCGCCGTCGAGCGCAGGTCGGGGTCCCTCGGCAGGAAGCAGGTGCCCGCCGCGTAGGTGTTGACTCCCGATGCGGTCGGCGCGGGAAGTTCGAAATCAACACTGGCGCGCAGCAATTCGTCGGGCAACTGGATCAGGATGCCTGCACCGTCACCGCTGTTGGCCTCGGCGCCGGCCGCGCCACGATGTTCCAGATTCTCCAGCGCCAGCAACCCGTCGGAGACGATCGAGTGTGAGCGTCGGCCGTGGATGTCGGTGACCATCGCCACACCACAGGAATCGACCTCGGCCTCGGGGTCGTACAGGCCCTGCTTGGCAGGGAGCGCCGAAAACAACATCAATACCTCCACCGGATTCGTGACGAATCGCATGCATGATGTCCTCTGGGACAGCGCTGGCCCGTGGAGCACGTCGGTCGCGGGTATGGGCTGCCGCAAACCGTGAAATCCCACTGTAACCGACCCACCAGCGGGGTGCCCGTGATGGCGAGGTGATCCGAGCCGGCTCGAACGCCGAATCCCGTCAGCTGGTGTGTGGGGTGTCTTTGGCGGAGTCGGGAGCGGGGTCGGCGTCGACGGGAGCGCTGTCGGCGGTGTCGGGAGCGCCGTCGGCGCCAGG
>NZ_BAEI01000037.1 GCF_000241325.1 Gordonia polyisoprenivorans NBRC 16320 = JCM 10675
TAAGTCCCCTGGGGTGGTGGGGTTTCGGGGGTGACGTCAGCTGAGCCAGGTTCGGTCTGGTGCGGCGTGTCGTTGGGGCTGTGGGTGGGCCATCGCGTAGTGGTCAGCGAGTTACCGATCAAAGTGACTCACAGTAAGGACACACACGCGATGACCCAGGACCATTCTGCCTTGCTCGCCCAGCTCGATGCACTGACCTCCGCTGATTCCGGATCGATGTTCGCTGAGCTGGTCCGTGCCGGACTGCAGGCGTTGATCGAGGCCGAGGCCACCGAAAAGATCGGTGCCGGCCGCTACGAGCGGTCTGCAGAGCGCACGGTGCACCGCAACGGGCACCGGGCCAAGACGGTATCGACCCCGGCCGGGGATGTGTCGGTGAAGATCCCCAAGCTGCGGTCGGGCTCGTTCTTTCCGGTGTTGTTGGAACGGCGCCGCCGTATCGACAAGGCGTTGCATGCGGTGATCATGGAGGCCTACGTGCATGGGGTCTCCACGCGCAACGTCGATGACCTGGTCACCGCCCTCGGCGTCGATACCGGGATCTCGAAATCGGAGGTCTCGCGCATCTGTGGTGGTCTCGATACCGAGATCACCCGCTTCCGGGAACGCTCACTGGCCCACACCACGTTTCCGTACGTGTTTGCTGATGCGACCTACTGCAAGGTTCGGGTCGGTGCGCACGTGGTCTCTCAGGCGCTCGTGGTGGCCACCGGGGTGTCGATGGATGGCTCGCGGGAGGTACTCGGTACCGCGGTCGGCGACTCGGAGTCGTTCGAGTTCTGGCGGGAGTTCTTCGCGTCGCTGAAAGCGCGTGGTCTGGCGGGGGTGCAGTTGGTCACCTCTGATGCCCATGCAGGGTTGAAAGCTGCTGTGGCGCAGCAGTTCAGCAACGTCACTTGGCAGCGATGCCGGGTGCATTTCATGCGTAACCTGCACGGGGCGGTCTCGACGAAACAGGCCCCGGTGGTGACCGCGGCGGTCAAGACGATCTTCGCCCACACCGAACCCGACGACATCCACGCCCAGTGGGACCAGGTGGCCGACACGCTGGAAGCGTCGTTCCCGAAAGTGGCGGCGATGATGCGGGAAGCCAAAGCTGATGTGTTGGCGTTCACCGCGTTCCCGAAGGCGCACTGGCAAAAGATCTGGTCGAACAACCCGATCGAACGGTTGAACAAGGAAATTAAACGCCGCGCTGATGTCGTGGAGATCTTCCCGAACCCGGCGGCGTTTCTACGGCTGTCGACCGCGGTGGTGATCGAGGCCCACGACGAGTGGCAGGTCACCCGCCGCTACCTCTCCGATGTATCGATGCTCGAACTCAAGAAGGTGATCGCCGCCAAACACCACGCCGCCGCAGTACTGGACCAATCCCACCAAAACGCCTAGCATTCACCATGACTCGTTGATCACTACGCGTGAGTCCACGCCGATCCGAAGTCCACCACTCCACGGGGCACTATC
>NZ_BAEI01000036.1 GCF_000241325.1 Gordonia polyisoprenivorans NBRC 16320 = JCM 10675
AAGGCGGGTGACCCATCCGGTGGTGGTGTCGAAGAGCACAGGGTAGGCGTTGTGCGCGGCTTTGATCCCGAGCGCGATCGCGAGGTGGGTCTTACCCACTCCAGGTGGTCCGAGAAGGATCACGTTGTCGCTCTTGGCGATCCAGGTGCTGGTGGCCAGATGGGCGATAACATCGCGACGCAATCCTGGAAGGCGGTCGAAGTTGAAGTCCTCGAGTGTCTTGACCGCGGGGAAGCGAGCGCCACTGATCCGCAGCACGGTGCCGTTGGCTTCGCGTTCACTGACCTGGCGGTCAAGGATCGCTGCGAGGTACTCCTCGTGGGTCCAGTTGTCGGTGCGGGCCCGCTCGGCCAACTCGGCCCAGCAGCGGCGGATCGCTGGCATCTTCAACGCCCGCGCCGCGAACTCGATCTGCTTACCTGTGTGATTGTCGGACATGGTATTTCACCTTTCAGTGATAGTGGACGGGGTGGGTGGTTGAGCACCTGACGGGGTAGCAAAGTGCACCCCGAACAGGTCGTCGTAGTCTGGTAGCGCCCGGATCGGTACCTCGTGGCCGTCGGGGTGGGCGCGGATGCGGGCGGCGTTTCGGGCCCGGTTGGCGAGGTCTTGGCGGCGGTAGTCGCGGCGCAGTTCTTTGGCTGCCCGCACGTGCTGAGGGTCGGCGATGGTGACGTGGTTGGCCCAGCTGCGAGCGTGGTCGGCGACGGTGACCTCGCCGCACTGGATGCGCACCTGCTGCAGGTCGGCGGTGATGTCGACGAAGCGACCGATCACCGACGGGTGCACCGAATAGTCATTGCCGGCCACACGTACGTAGTAGTCGCGACCGAGTCGCACCCGGCTACTCAACCCGATATGAGGTGCGGTCGGGGGAAGCCCGGCCATCTGCTCGAGGTCCTCGGCGAGCGCATCACACGGGCGTCGATCACCGATCGCGCGCACCACTCGGGTGTTGGCATGATCGGCCAGCCACCGATCGAACTGGGCGGTGAAATCGTCCGGTGAGGCGAACTGGCGGCCCGGCAGGAACGAGGTCTCGAAGAATCGGTTGTTGCGTTCGACCATGCCCTTGTACTCGGGGTCTCGCGGTGGCGCCAGCTCCAGCCGAGTGCCCAAGGTGCCCACGAATCCTGCGGCCAGCGCGGTGGGTGTGCCCTTGGGGCCGATCGCGGCTTCGCGGTCCCACACCAGCTTGCGGGTCACCGCGCCCAGTTGCGACAGCAGCAGCCACATCCCCGTCAGGATGTCTCCGCCCTGGCGCGACGGGATCATCACCGCCGACCGGTATCGGGAGAACGCCAATGTCATCACCAATACCGGTAACATGGCGAATTGATTGTGGCCCACTGGGATTCGGTAGTCCGGGAACCACAGATCCCACTGCGAACAGCCGCCGGGCTCATAGATCACCCGATCGGCCGGATCTACCCCACGAAACTCCGGGCGAATCACCCGGACCCGGTCTTTGAGGACAGTCAACGATCTCGTCCACCCGATCCGCTCCGCGATCACCGTCGCCGGCATCGTCGGATACTCCCGCAACAACGCCCGGATCTGCGGTTCGAACGCATCGACCACCGAGCCCTTCGCCGGTCGCGAGTACTTCGGCGCGGTGTCTGAGGCCAACGCCGCCCGCACCGTGTTACGGGCCACCCCCAACCGGCGCGATCTCCTTGATCGGCACACCCTCACTGCGATGCAAACGGCGGATCTCCGCCCACTGCTCCACTGAAATCACCCTCCTAACAAGACGGGGGTCAAAATTCACCCGTCGTCAGGGGGTCAGTTTTCAGGCGCCGTCAACATACCCTTCGGGATCGATCCAACGACCGCGTCACCAGGTAGAGCGTTTTGAGTGCGGACTGCTCGTTCGGGAAGTGCCCTCGAGCGCGCACCGCACGCCGCTAGCGGGGCGTTGAGACTTTCGATAGCGTTGGTGGAGCACAACACTCGTCGAATTTCGACGTCGTTGTCAAGGAACGGGATGAACTCCTCCCACGCACTCTCCCACAGGGTCACGATCGCCGGGTACGGCGTGCCCCACTTCTCAGCGAATTCCTCCCATCGCAGCCGGGCCTCAGCGGCGGTCAGCGCGGTGTAGATCGGTCTGAGATCGGCGCTGATCTTGTCCCTATACTTGCGGGAGGCGTACTTGAAGGTGTTCCGGATCAAATGGATGATGCACGTCTGTACCGTGGCCAACGGAAACGCGGCGGACACACTGTCGGGCGACCCTTTCAAGCCGTCACAGACAAGGGAGAAGATGCCCCTGGCACCCCGGTTCTTGAGGTCGGTGAGCACCGCCCGCCGGAACGTGGCCGACTCGCTGCCGCCGTCGCCAGCCCACATGCCGAGGATGTCTTTGTGCCCATCGAGATCAACCCCGATCGCGGCGTAGATCGGCCGGCTACTCACTCACGCACCTCATCCGCGGTGGTGACATCGTGTTCTTGACCAGTCTCAACTGGCCCTGCCACCAGGGCATCCACGCCCTCGACTGTGTCGGTCATCGTCGTGATTCCTCCTGCCCCACGCCGGGGGCGATCAAACCACTTACACCGAATCAGCGACAGTCCCCCCTGCGGCGTCAGTCTGTACGCGTGAAGTTGGCGAAGAAGTCATCGATTGTTGATAGGTCGGCATACCGTCGAAAATGAGCGACGTCGACCTTGACGAAGACACCGCTAGAGGTGAAATACGTTCGATCATCGAACGATCCAACGGCCGCGATGTGCAGTAGGCGATCCGACTCGTGGTCAATCCAAGCAGAGAGGCGAATGGGAGTGTGCAGAGGGACCGGCTGACGGTATTCGACGGTCAGGGTGCGGGTCACCGCGGGGGTCCGCGCGATCCACAGGGTGAAACCCATGATGTCGTCGCAAGCGGCCGAGATCGCTCCGCCGTGCGCCAACCCGGGCGCGCCAAGGTGCCTCTCGTCGAAGGTGTGATCGGCGTACACCCGCTCGCCACTCCGGTAGACCTCAAGTTGAAGTCCGTGGGGGTTTTCGCTTCCGCAGCCCATGCACTGGGACGAGTGCGCCGGCAGTCTTGCTTCTGAGGTCATCTTCTGATCGTTGTCCTTACTAAGCCGCCACCTACTCAAACAGGGTGCGGGGGTCGATGAGGTGTGGGAGCAGGTCCCGACACGGTCTTTCTGTAAACACTATAGGTAATACTGCCAGTACCTGGTACCGTCCATAACGCGCACCAGCATTAAGCGGCGCATACCCCGTGTACGAGGGAAGGAGAGGTCCATCACCACTCGGACCGGCGCCAACCGTTTCCTGGACGGCGCCGCCACTTTCGGTAGCACCCTCGGCTTGGCTGGCCAGGCCCTGCGGTGGGTAGCGGTAGACATTGCTACGGGACGGTTTCCGTTTCGCGAAGCCGTATCGCAGACTTGGTTCGTTATTGTCGTGACGACTCTGCCCGCGATTCTGGTAGCTGTGCCATTCGGTGTCATCGTGTCGGTACAAGTGGGAAGCCTCACTCAGCAAGTTGGGGCCACGTCAATTGCTGGCGCCGCTGGGGGCCTCGGGATCATTCAACAGGGAGCGCCCATCGTTACCGCCCTTCTACTCGGGGGCGCGGCCGGATCAGCGATTGCCTCTGATTTGGGCGCTCGAACGATTCGCGAAGAAATTGCCGCCATGGAGACACTCGGACTCAACCCCACCAGGCGCGTCGTAGCACCTCGGTTCGTATCTGTGTTGATCACTGCGCCGATGCTCTGCATGCTGATCGTCTTCACCGGGCTGCTGGCGGGCTACGCCATCAGCGTCGATGTCCAAGGCATCACACCCGGCAGCTATGTTGCATCGTTCGCGTCGTTCGCATCGGTAACCGACATCGTTGTCGCTCTATGCAAATCGCTTGTGTTCGGACTTGTCGTGGTGACGATTGCTTGTCACCGCGGGCTGTCGACGAAGGGCGGCCCTAAAGGCGTCGCAACCTCGGTCAATGCCACCGTAGTGCTGGGTGTCGTCGCGTGCTTCGTGATCAATGTCTTTATCACGCAACTAACAACCATGTTCGTCCCCCAAACCATTGGATGAGAAACGCCTCGTGACCACCGTTCCCTCCCGGAGGTTCTCCGCCGCCACCCGGCCGGTCGGTGCCGTGATCGCGCCCGTTGCACAAGTACCTGAACGCTTGGGGCACGTCGCGACCTTTGTGATCGCCGCGGTCCTCGGCATCCGCCATGTCATCACCACATACCGGCGCCAAACCCTGCTCTACATACAAGAATTCGCCTGGGGTAGAGGTGCAGTCTTGGTCGGTGGTGGAACGGCCATCGTCCTCGCCATCCTCGGCATCGCCGTCGGCGCCTCAATCGGTATCCAGGGTTACGCCTCGCTGGACCTCGTAGGGATGGGTTCACTGACTGGATTCATCTCTTCCTACGCTAACACCCGAGAGCTTGCGCCAATGATCGCTGCGATCGGGTTCGCAGCACAAGCCGGCTGCCGGTTGACAGCTGAGATAGGCTCGATGCGCATTTCCGAGGAGATCGACGCTCTCGAGGCTATGGCGGTACGTCCCATTCCCTTCGTCGTCAGCACTCGCGTAGTGGCGTCGATCACGACCGTGATTCCTTTGTACATCATCGCGCTTATTCTCGGATTCGCGGCCGCTAAGCTCGTCGTCACACAGGTACACGGCCAATCCGGCGGCACTTATGATTTCTATTTCGACCAGTTCCTCAAACCTCAGGACCTTATCTTCTCGCTCATCAAAGTTCTTGTATTTGTCGTTTCCGTAGTGATTATCCATAGCTATCAGGGCTACTTCGCCACAGGCGGAGCTGAGGGGGTAGGCCGGGCGTCCGGCCGAGCGATCCGCACGAGCCTCATCGTCATCGTCGTGGAGGACATGATTCTGACACTTCTGATGTGGGGATTCGATTCCGGCGTACGGATTTCTGGGTAGGGGGGTTCAGTGGCTGTCTTTCATGATCCGTCCGGGCGCGAACCATCGCACGGGAACCTGGTCCTTCGGGGGGTCGCCCTCTTAATCCTCGGCGCGATAGCTGCCTACTTACTGATAAGTGACGCTAACGGTGACTTCAGCGATCACACGTCGTTGACCATCAACACCGACGCGATAGGCGACGGATTGAAGGGGGGATCGGAAGTGAAGTACCTTGGGTTCACCGTGGGCGAGGTCTCGAGCATCTCGGTTCGAGACCGTGGCGCGACGGTCAAAATCAACTTCACCGGTTCCGGCAACGACCTAGATCTCCGGCAGGGCATGACGGTGAATTACACTTCGGCAAACGCACTGGGACCGACGGCACTGGAAATCGTAGATCCTGGACACGGACCGCCCATCGGTTCCGGCGGGAGTGTCTACGTAAGCAGGTTGCAGTCTGAACAGACCTCGGTGTCAACACTTGTTCGCAAGATCTCCACGCTGGTCGAGGCACTGGACCAGCCCTCGTTCGAAGCGGTGGTGAGGTTCATCGTCGAGGATTCGCAGGCAATGTCTGATAGCGGAAAACTCGTATTCCAGATCGCGAAGCTCACGCGGGATGTCCAGAAACGGCCGGTCGGGGAGGACCTAGAAATTGCAGCCAATCTGTCCACCGGAGTCGCCGACTTCATGACGCCGTTCGTCCCTGGCGTCTTGAAGAACGTCGATATCGCTGACTTTTTCGCCACTCAACAGAACATCGATCGCACGAAAAGCAATCTCGGCGACACGGGAAAGGTTCTGTTCGGTGCACTCGGCGGACTGCTCGACAAGAATTACCCGGCCCTGAGTTCGCTGTTAGACGTCGGCCTTGATCTAGCGCGGCCCGTCGCCAGATCCGCCTCGGGGCTCGTTCGCACGGTGTACACGATCCCGCAGATCCTCGATGGCATCGACAAAGCCTTGCCGAAATTCGGCGACCGAGTCCAGCTCCAGCTAGCACTGGTGGTCCAGACCTCACCTGCTCTACAAAGCGCATTGAGAATGGGGGGGCCCACGGGATGACTCTGAGGTCTCTGACACCCACAATCATTAAGATCACCGCGTTCACCGCTGTCATCGGCGTCCTTACGTATGTCATCATCGCGATTCTGCAGCCGACCAACGAAGGATCCTCCAGTTCGCAGCATTCCGCGGTTTTTGCCGACGCTTCCGGACTCAAGCCCCGCGACGGGGTACGACTCGCTGGAGTGAAGGTGGGATATGTAACGGCTGTCGACCTGAAGGGATCAACAGCGATCGTCCGTTTCCAACTGGACGACGGCGTCTCGATTACCCCCGCGACGACTGCCGCCGTCCGTTACCAAAACCTGCTGGGGCAGCGGTATGTGGAGCTCATCAATGCCGGACAAGGCGCCGACCAGGAGTCGATCACACAGGTGGCACTCAACAAGACCGTCCCGTCGTTCGACGTATCGACACTATTCAACAGTTTCAAACCAGTATTCGATACATTGAATACGGCCGAGATCAATGAGCTTCAGTCGAACCTGCTACGGGTCGCCCAGGGGGACGGTCGAGGTATCGCACCAGTCATGAAGCAAGTCGCGAACATCACCGAGTACGGGAACCAGCGTTCAGAGATCATCACCAACATTGTGACGAGCCTGGGACAGGTGTCTGATCAGTTGATGGGGCGCTCCGCCGAACTGGTCGAGTTGATAGACAAATTGGGGTCAATCGTCGATGCGTTCAGCCGCGTGAGCGATCGCCTGAGGGCCTCGCTGCGGGAGGTCAACCGTTCGATGGCGAAGACTGTGCTCTCCGGTGAGCAGATCGAGTCGACCTACGACACCAGCTTCGCGGCCATTTATCAGAGATTGGTGCGGGAGCCAGGGGATACAGAAAGCTTACTGAACGGTGCCGTTCTCCTGAAGCCACTCCTGGACGCCCTGGAAACTACATCCAAAGCGACACCTTCGTCCTCGGCGGCAGGGTGCGCCCGAGGAGTGCTCGACCTACCGAGAACAGCGCAGATCGCCCTGATGGGTCAACGACTGGTGGTGTGCCAGTGACCCGCTTCTTCGATAAGCGTCCGCATCACCGCCCGCAGCGTCGGCGCGACCTCATCCTGGCGGGAGTCGTTACGATGGTCACGGTGGCCGGCCTCGTCGTGGCGGGTGCTGTGTACATCTCACCGCCCGGACAAACTAGCTACAGTGCCAAGTTAGTCAATACCGGCGGATTGGAAGCCGGCGACCAGGTACGTATCGCCGGGATCAGGAAAGGCAAGGTCGCGTCAGTCGACCTGACCGGAACGTTCATCACCGTGCGATTCCGGCTGGATGACTCGATTGCCGTTCGGTCGGACGCGACGGCGAACGTCCGTCTCATCACCCCTATTGGTGGACGTGTATTGGACCTCGACCCAGGTTCAGGCCCGTCGGCCCTCGACGGTGCAATCCCACTGGAGCAGACAAGCAGCACCTACGACATTTCCAGCACGCTTGAGACAACCACACCGGTGTTCCGTGACGTGCGTGGTGTTGATCTACGGCGCACAGCGGCGCTGCTACAGAATGCTTTCTCCGACGGAAACACCAATATCCCTGATGCCCTGCAAAACGCGAGCAGCCTGATGGACCTACTGCAACGTCAGTACGCACAACTCGACAAGACGATGACGTTGTCCGATGAGTACGTCGCCGCCCTCGCAAACCGCAAGCAGGTACTCGTGGACTTCCTCCGCCAGCTCAGCTTCCTTGCCCGCACCCTTGGACCAGACATCGCCAACGTCCAGAACGGATTCGATTATCTGCGCCGTCTTTTCAAGCTACTGACCCGACCGCTTGTCGCGTACCGCGACGGAATAGAACCATCGGTACAACAGTTCAAGACCCTTCTGAACAAGGTGTCGGCCCAGATGCCCGCCTACGCAAACGCGCTGACCCAGGTCGATCAGATCACCAGACGACTGAGCATTCTTCTCGACGCTCCAGAGGTCGGTCCAGCGAGTCCTGAACCGACTGTCCGCATCTGCATCCCGAGTGGTGATCAAAAATGCTGACAGAGCGGATGCGTCAGCATCTGATCCCGATCGCCACCATCGTCACACTCGCAGTAGTGATCGCGGCCGTAGGAATCAACTATGCGACAGCCGACGACGACACGCGGCCACTATGTGCGGAGTTTTCCGACGCATCAGGTCTGTACGAAGGCAACTCCGTCGCGATGCTCGGCAAGAAGGTGGGCAGGGTCGTAGGCATTCACGAGGAGGGCCAGAGGGGCGTGCGTGTCGACATGCGGATCGACAAGACCGTGCCGCTTCCCGCGGATGTGGGGGCCACCCTGGTGTCCACCTCGATTGTCACCGAAAGACAAATCGAGTTCACCCATCCCTATCGCGGCGGAGAGCATTACGAGTCGGCCAAGTGCATACCACTGAACAAAACCAGGACTCCACTGGGGATTAGTCAAACGCTCGACGCGATCAGCACTCTTTCCGATGAACTCGTCAAGGACGGCGGACGTGACACCGATGCGATTCTCCAGGCGCTCACGCTCGTCTCCAAGAACATGGAGGGAACCCAGGGCGATATCTCTGGCATTCTCAAGGACTCGGCCACGCTGATCAACGATCCGACCCGGCGTGATGGTCAGATACGCAGAATTGTAGCCAACCTCGCGACCTTAACCGGTGTTGCCACCGAGAACAGTGCTGAGGTGACCCAGCTGTTCGACAACTTCGTCGGCGCAATCGAGGTGATTGTTGCTTTCGGTCAAACATTCGGCGCCGCAACAGAGTACGCAGGTACCTTCGTCCCCATCCTGTCGCGATTGGCGTCCGACTTCGGTCCACCGATCTTCGCAATTGGTGATGCTGCGGTTCCACTCCTCGCGCAAGTAGGCAAGCAAGAGAACATCCTGGCGACCGTCGCCGCTCGAACGGCTGACCTCATCGTCAAGCATCCGGATGCGAAGTCGATCCTGCGGGCATTCGCCGTGTCTGTCCCACTGCAGACCCTAAGAACGGCGTGTGCCTCTCCCCCCGTCAACGGCGTCTGCAGGACGGGTAACGAAGTGGCGACGATCGCTAACTTGATCGGAGGGCAATCTCAATGATGACCTACGGCTACCTTCGCCGTGTCACGGCCGCGATCGTGACGCTGTTCGCAGCGACCATCGCCCTCGCCGCCTGCAGCATCAACGCCGACAACCCGCCGACCATCGGCGGATCATCCGCCCGAGACGGCTACGACATCGAGATCGAGTTCACGAGTGCTCTGAACTTGCCTGCCCGTGCCAAAGTCCTCTCTCGAGGGATTGACGTCGGTGCCGTCACCAGCGTCACGTACGACGGAGGCCACGCGCTGGTTGCCGCCCGAATTGATAAAGACGCCCAACTGCAGGAAGATTCGCGCGCGGAACTCCGCCAAGACACTCTCCTGGGCGAGATTTATGTGGCCATCCTTCCCCCCGCACAGCAGTCCACCCAAGCCTTGCTGCACGCGGGATCGGTAATACCTCTCTCACGCACCGAACCGGCTGCCAACGTCGAGGACGTGATGCGGGGGATGGCTAATGTACTGGGCGGGGGTGAACTCGATAAAATCCATACCGCGATATCGACACTGAACTCGACCTTTCCGAGTGACCCCGCCCAATTCGATACGCTTTACCGCACGACGTTGCGCACCGTGTCTGAGGTGTCCGCCAACACCGACAAACTCGACGTAGTCCTGCAGTCGGCCGATCGCACACTGAAAGTGATCCTGGCCGACCCGTCAGGTACTGACCGAATGTTGACCAAGGGGGGAGTGAACTTCTATGGTCTGGGCTATTCGCTAATTGACGTCGCGCTACTTATCGCCAACCTGCGCGACTTCGCAGTATCTGCCGGCCGTATCGTCGACCCTGAGTATTCCCGCATCAAGGAAACGGTAGGAGCGATCGCGCCGGTAATCGCGTCCATCGCGTACTCGGACATCTACTCCAAGGATGTTTCCGACAAGGCGACGCGTGTAATACGCGAGAAGCTCATCCCATTCGTCAGCTCGCCAGATATCAACGTTTCCGACGTGTCTATCGACGGCCAAGATCTAGCCCGACGTGATGCCGGGTCGTTCATTAACGTATTGCGAGCGATCGGAATGATGCCATGATCCGCAGCACCGTCGTATCCCTGGTTGCCCTTGTCGTCGTCTTCCTCGTCGGAGCAACATACCTGACCATCGACGTGGCACGAATAAACCCGTTCCGCTCCGACTACACGATCTCGGCCATACTCAAGAGCTCGGGCGGCCTGCTCGACACATCGCCGGTGATGCTAGAGGGGGTGCCGGCGGGCAAGGTGACATCTATTCGCGTCACAGATAATCAGCTCGCCGTCGACATGTCCATCGACTCCGGCTACAAGATCCCTCGCGGCAGTGTCATGACGATCCAGAACCTCTCGGTCGCGGGAGAGCAATACATCAACTTCATCCCACCGGATACCACCACCAGTGAGTACTTGCGTAGTGGGGACCTAGTGCCCGCCAGCGCCATCCACGTGTCCCAATCCGTTCCCCAGGTGCTCCCGAAAATGTCGGCAGTGGCCGACGCGCTCGATCCAGCATCGATTCAGACCATCAACGAAACGATCTCGGCTGCAGTCGACGGCCGGCAAAAGGACCTCGACACGATCGGAGACATGATGCACCGCCTCGTGGACTTCGTCGGTGACGACGGTGCGGTCCGTACCACCGCGGACAATGCCGAGTTCCTCCTGGGCCTCATGTCGAACGTGGGCGGTGTGCTCAGTACCGCGTCGGTCCGGACCCCGGATGCCGTCGACGGTTTGGCGAGAATCCAACGTGCGTTCATCGTTTTCACCTCTACGTCCTACGACAAATGGCCACCAATCCTGAAGCTAGTGGAAAAGCTCAGCGGTTACATCCAGATACTTCAGCCCGACATTGTCGCCATCACCCGCGCGGTCAAACCGGCGACGGCGAAAGTCGCAGACACATACGTCGACTTCGGATCGATCGGTGATCTCCTGGCGCGAACAGTCCCCGCGTCCCATCGGGGACAGGCGCAAATCCCGATCGCCGTCACACCATCACCCCGCTGACGCCCGATGTCTCCCCCCCCCTACCCCAGCATTTACAGAAGGCAGCAAATGACCGCACACGACAACGGATCAGAATCCGAGGACAGCGGCACCGAAAATGAGCTGACTACGGCTTCCGATAAGGCAGACCGCGGCGACGCCACTAGTGCCACAGAACCTGCGACGTCACAGGACGTTTCCGCCTCGGACGAGGCAAGCCCCCCGACGTCCGAGGCCGAGCAGCGCTGGGGATCAGCACGCCTCCAGGTGGTGGCCGTCGGTGCTCTCGTGGTAGTACTCGCGGTGCTGGCCGGGCTCTTTGCTTACCTCTACATTGACATGCGGCAAGCAAAGACGTCCCTGGAGGACGCCGCCACACAACGAGCGCAGGCAGCGCAGGCAGCATCGGACTACACCACAAAGTCGCTCACGTACAGCTACCAAAACACCGACGCATTCTTTACCGAAGTGAAAGAGAATGCCAGCGATGCGTTGGTCAAGCGATACGACGATGTCGAACCCACCCTGACCCAAATCATGAAACAGGCCAAGGTCCAAGCGGCGGGACGCGTACTGGCGACCAGCGTCACCGGCAGCGCCAGCGAGAACCGGGGGGAATACACGGTGCTGGTCTTCGCCACCCAGAAGACCCAGAATGTTCAGAACCCTCAGCCGAGCGAACTCCCCACACTGTTGAAAGTCGTCGTGCTGAAGACCGATAACGGCTGGCAGATCCAGGATTACGGACCTGCCGAATGATCCAGCGTCCGCCGCGAAAGGAGAGTTAGATGAAAAGCACCATGCAGGAGGTGCCGATGACAGTGTCATCGATACTGCGCCACGTCGCAACCAATCACACTGTTAGGCAGGTGATTACCTATTCCGTGAACGGCTCTGCCCGGTATGCGACCTACGGCGATCTTGAAGAGCGATGCGCACGTCTGGCGAATGCTCTGCGTCGGGTCGGCGTGGTCGGCGACGACCGCGTGGCAACGATGCTGTGGAACAACCAGGAGCACCTCGAAGCGTACGCTGCGGTACCCGCGATGGGCGCGGTGCTGCATACGCTGAACATCCGGTTGTCACCGGCTCAGCTGCAGTTCATCGCGAACCACGCCGAAGACAAGGTCATTATCGTGGACGGGTCGCTGGTTCCGTTGTTGGCGGCGGTCCTACCGGGCTTGGCGACGGTTCGGGTTGTGTTCGTTACCGGCGACGGCGACACCTCCCCGCTCGACGGGCACGGCGTGACCGTGATGCGATATCATGACGCGCTCGCAGCGGAATCCCCAGTGTTCTCTTGGGTCGATCCCGACGAGCGGTCGGCTGCGGGTATGTGTTATACGAGCGGCACTACAGGCGATCCCAAGGGGGTCGTCTACAGTCATCGCTCGGTGTTTCTGCACTCCATGGCAGCGTGTACCGGTAACGCTCTGGCGATCGCAGAAGCCGATCGTGTACTTCCCGTCGTGCCGATGTTTCATGCCAGCGCCTGGGGTCTGCCCTACGCGTCGCTGATGGCCGGCGCGGACTTGCTGATGCCTGATCGATACCTTCAAGCAGCGCCGCTCGCTGACATGATCCAACAACATCGCCCCACGAAGGCAGGAGCAGTACCGACAATCTGGAACGATCTTCTTCAGTACGGTATCGCGAATCCGGGTGTCGACTTGTCATCGATCGACCTTGTCGCCTGTGGTGGAGCTCCCGTCCCGCAGTCGTTGATCGAGGGGTTTGCGGACCGCTTCGGCGTACAGATTATTCAGGCGTGGGGTATGACTGAGACGTCCCCGCTTGCAGCGGTAGGTCGGCCTCCCGCCGGGATCAGCCCCGCAAAGGAAATATCTTACCGCAAGCGACAGGGACGGGCAATTTGCGGGGTGGAGATGCGCCTCATCGACGAGGGCGGCCTGCCTGTTCCCCGTGACGACAAGTCCGTCGGTGAACTCGAAGTGCGGGGTCCGTGGGTCACAGGCAGCTACTACCGACTCGAGGACACCGAGAGGTTTCGGGATGGCTGGTTGCGGACCGGCGACGTGGGACACATCAGTCCGGACGGGTATCTGACGCTGACCGACCGGTCCAAGGACGTCATCAAGTCCGGGGGCGAATGGATCTCGTCAGTGGAGCTCGAGAACTGGATCATGTCGCACCCGGATGTCGCCGAGGCCGCGGTTGTCGCGATGCCCGACCCCCGATGGCAGGAGACAGCTCTCGCTGTTGTGGTTCCGGCACCGGGTCGCGAAGTGTCGGCTGACACGCTCCACGAGTGGTGCCTAAGAAATTGCCCGGAGGAGATCCCGCACTGGTGGATCCCGAACAACTGGACGTTCATGGAGCAGATACCACGGACGAGCGTGGGCAAGTTCGACAAGAAGGTGTTGCGCGCGAAGCATGAGCAGGGCGAGCTGCCGGTTGTATCGAACTAGCGCCGCACGGGGTCGGCTTCGCGTCCGCACTGGCCGAGATAGGACACCGCCGAGGTAAGGCACAGATGTGCCCACCGAACGTCCTCAGCGTTCGGTGGGCACGTATTTATTGGAGCGATCCGTCTGCCCGATGGCCCCGGTGGGAAAGACAGAACCGTCACTGGGAATTGCGCGGCCATTCATCTCTCACTCATCGTTCGTTGGGCGCCGTTTTATCGAGCGTCGTAGAGTTTGCGAGGTGGACATCGCAGCCAGCGCTCCACATTCGCAGTCATCAGCACACAACATCGAAGGGGCCACCATCATGGCCGAGGCTATCGTGGGCGCAATCATTACCGACATCGTCGGCGAACTGGTCACCGGATCGATCGAGTCCGGATCAGACGAAGCTACCGCTTGAGCGCTTCACAGAAGAACACACCGCCCCGTGGCTTCTGCCGCGGGGCGGTCTCTTGGTGCGCGGGGGCTCGAGAGCTTGTCAAGATGTCTGTGTAAGAACGTGACTCCTGATTTTCTTGTGGTCTGTGGGGTCTAGCTGAGGTGGGGTTCGATCCGGTCGGGGTAGGCCAGTGCGAGTTGTCCGAGGGCCTGTTTCCAGTTGGTGACGACCTGTCCCTCGACCAGTCGTCCGAGGGCCTTACGGGGCTGTGACCGCCTGGTCCCGCGTTCTTTGAGGCGTTGAGCGGCTCGTTTGTCTTCGATGTCGCAGATGGCCAGCCACAAGAGTTTGCGGACCGCGATGTCGTTGGGGAAATGTCCGCGGTTCTTGATGACCTTGCGGAGCTGGTAGTTCAATGACTCGATCGAGTTGGTGGTGTAGATGACTTTGCGCAGCTCGGGCGGGAATGCCAGGAAGGGGATGAACCGATCCCAGGCTCGGTCGAAAGCCATTGCCGCACTCGGATATTTGGCGCCTAGTTCCGAGTCGCGGAAGGCTTCCCACTCGCGGCGGGCGGTCTCGGCGTCGGGGGCGGTGTAGATCGGTTTGATCGCCCGGGCCACGTCTTTGCGGTCTTTGTGGTTCACGAACCGCATCGAGTTGCGGATCAGATGCACCACACAGGTTTGCACGGTGGCCAGCGGCCAGGTCGCCTCGATTGCCTCGGGGAATCCGGTGAGCCCGTCACAGCACACGATCAGCACGTCCTTGACGCCGCGGTTGGCCAGATTCGCACACACCCCGGCCCAGAACTTGGCGCCTTCTTCGGCCTGTATCCAGATTCCCAGCACATGCTTGACGCCGGCCATGTCGACGCCAATAGCGATGTGGGCGTGCTTGTTTCGAACATGAGAACTGTCTTTGACGTTCACCACCAGGGCATCAAGGTAGATGACGGGATACAACGGCTCCAGCGGCCGGTTCTGCCATTCGTCGACCGCGTCGAGGACCTCGTCGCAGATCTTGGAGATCGTCTCGTGCGAGAGATCGGTGCCGATCGTGGCGGCCAAATGGTGTTGGATATCGCGCAACGTCATGCCGCCGGCGTACAGCGGGACCACGATCTTCCACTCCAGCCCGTACAAGACCGTCTCCGACGTCGAGTTCGCGGCCGCTGGTTGGGTCGACTGGTACAACAACAGCAGGCTGCACTCGAGTATCGGCCAGATCCCCCCGACCGAGTTCGAAACGCTCCACTACTCTGGCCTCGGCCCGAGGACCAGCCCACAATGGAGGCGGCACAAAACCTCGGGTCGTTCAGTCCCTGTGCGTGAGGCTCCGGCCCGCAACCCCCAACACATCGCCGTGGAGTCACCCATACCGTCTAGCGTTGTACGGACGCAATTCGTCTATCACGAGCGACCGTGCCGCGTCATGCCCTATGCCGATCCTTACCTGTTGACGGGATGGTCGGGAAGTTCAGGGACCGACGCTTGTCAGATCCCCATGGGTCCGTCCGCGTGTCTTTTGCGATGGTCCCAGGGCGCGCCGGAAGCGGTCGATGTCACCCGGCCACCAGCTTGCAGTGCCCAGCAGCACCGCTAGTGCCGGGACTACTAAGGTCCGCACCAGGAACGTGTCGAGCAGCAAACCGACACCGATGATGAACCCGATTTGCACCATCACATCGATGGAGCCGACCATCAGCCCGAACATGCTGGCTGCGAAG
The DNA here is from genome assembly GCF_000241325.1 of Gordonia polyisoprenivorans NBRC 16320 = JCM 10675. GTDB lineage: Bacteria > Actinomycetota > Actinomycetes > Mycobacteriales > Mycobacteriaceae > Gordonia > Gordonia polyisoprenivorans. Next base: position 15,546 of record NZ_BAEI01000036.1, read on the forward strand.
ATCAACCCGGCCGAGGTGATCACCGAACCGGTGTAGGCGACGGTACGCATTACTCCGACCCGCACGCTCGCTCTCGTCTCCTCTCTCAGGCGTGAGACCAGCAGCATGTTGTAGTCAGCGCCCACCGCCACCAAGACGATGAACGACACCAGTGGAGCTGGCCAGGCGATCCCGGCACCGAGGATGTGTTGAAGTACGAGCACACCGATACCAAGAGCCGCCATATAGTTCAAGACGACGGTTGCAAGGAGATAGACCGGTGCAACGACGGCCCGCAACAACAGCATCAGGATCAGACCCACGATGAGAAGTGTGGCTATGCCAAGCAGTTTGAAATCGTACGACAACAACCGCTGGACGTCGGCATTGATCGCAGGAAAGCCCGCGACCGAAGCACGTCCGCCCTCCAGAGTGGTGTTCGGCATCGCGTTCTCGGCGACGCTAGACAGCTCGTTCGCCAGCGTCATTGCATCGGCAGAGTATGGGTCGTAGGAGGTCTGTACCGCATAGCGCACGGTTTTCCCGTCGGGCGAGATGAACTGTCGAGCGACCTGACTGAACTGCTGGTCCTTGAACGCATCCGCGGGGAGATAGAAGCCGGTTGCCGAATCAGAATCGCCGATCTCGCGGGCGGGAGCCCGAAGCTGTGCGGCGACCTGTGCTAGTCCACCGAGTAGCTGAACGTTGCTGTCCACCAAAGCCCCGACTCCGTTCGACAACTGACGTGCGCCGTCGGCGAGTGCGCCGACGCCGGACTCGAGTTGCGAGACCCTGTTCCCGAGGTCCTGTCCACCGATGGTCTGTAGTGCAGAATTCAGCGTTTGAAGAGAACGCTGCAGCTGTGCCATGTCGGTAGAGCCTGGCGCACTCACGCGGCCGAGTTGCGCGGCAAAGTTAGCCACCCTCGCGAGCGACTGATCATCCGCGAGTGCCCGGATGTCGGCCGTTTGCGCGCGCAGTGCCGAGCACTGCGCGATCTGCTGACACCACGGAGCTTCCAATGCGGACAACGCTGGCGCGACCGCGTCTGCCGCAGACTGGGCCCGACGTGCGAGTTGAGACAGCTCAGGCGCTCGCTGGGAGAACTGTCGAAGCGTTGGGGCGGCGCTCGCGAGTTGGTTCACCAACGGCCGGTACTCATCGAGTTGTGGGCCAAATGACGACACCTCGTCTAGCAACCCCGACAGCGGAGCGAGATTGGATGAGATCTGGTCTTCTAGCAGTGCCAGGCCTCCGGCGAGCTGCTCTGATCCGGTCTTCAGGACGGCCAGATCACCCTTGCGGGCCTGTACATCTCCGGTCTCCTCGGTGATCTTGGTACCGATCTGATCGTTCTGCCAAGACAATTGCGCCTGCTGCAGCTTCTCACCGGTTGGCCGCGTCACGCCAATGACCCTGGTCACGCCGGGAATCTGCGCGACGCGGGATGCCAACTGGTCGAGGTCGGCAAGGCCTTGAGCCGTGCGCATGTCGTTCTCGGACTCCACCACCAAGAATTCCGAGATAATGATGTCTTTCGGAAAGTGGCGGTTGAGCAGCGCGTAGCCTTCGTTGCTCCCTGTGTCAGTTGGCTGCCCCTCTCGATCGTCGTAGGTGATCTGGATTGTTGCGGCGACCAGGGCGAGGCCAATCAACGCGACTACACTGATCGCGAGCAGAGGGACCGGCCGCCGGATAACCATGACTCCGACTCTTCTCCAGTAATCCCGCGTCAGGTCACGGCGGGGAAGGCCGGCCCCTCTCTTGGCAGCGAAGGAGAGCACGGGGGGCAACAATGTCACCGTCGCCAAGAATGCGAATGCTATGGCGATTGCGCAGGCCGGCCCCAAAGTGTTGAACACACTGAGCTTGGCGAAGGCCATAGCCAGGAAGGCTAGGGCCACAGTGCCCGCCGATGCGAGAACCACGCGGCCGATAGTTGCATTCGCGTGGGCAATAGCGGCATCAGGAGAGTTGCCTGCTCGAATACCCTCATGATAGCGGCTGATGAGGAACACCGAATAGTCAACTCCGGCACCGAAGATGATGACGGTCATGAACATCGAGGTGAACTGGGATACCGGCATGCCCAGCTCGCCTAGTCCAGATAGAACTCCGCGACCCACGGCCAAACTCATGCCCACGACAAGCAGCGGCATCAGCGCGGTGAACACCGAACGGTAGACGACGAGGAGGATCACGGCGATCAGCAGCACGGTGGCGACAGTGATCAGGACCAGATCCGACTCGCCCACGGCGAGTTGGTCGCTAAAGGTCGCGGGTGGGCCTGTCACACGGACTCTCGTCTCAGTGTCGCGAAAGATTCTCTCCGCGGTGTCGCGTACCGCTGCGACCGCCTCCGCGGTATCGGGTCCCCCGAGTGTGCCGGTCACTCCCACGGGCAGATACCAGGCTTGCTTGTCTTTGCTGAGAGCCTGACTCGCAGTGAGGGGATCGCTCAGCAGGTCTCGGACGGCGATGACGTGCTTGTCGTCCGCCCGCAGGGTGTCGACAAGCACGTGGTATCGATCGCGGGTGTTGTCGGACAGGCCTGCACTGTTCTCCATCACAACGAATACGGTGGTCTTGGCGCCGCGCTCGTCGAAAGAGGCGCCCATACGGTCCAAGGTCTGAAAAGACGGGACTCCGGCCGGGATCGGATCCACAGATTGTTCCCGTACCACTGACTCCAGTTGAGGAAAGAGAAGGCCTAAGCCGATAGCGGCACCGAGCCAAACCAGCGTCACAATCCCTTTGCGGCGGAGGGTAAACCATGCAACCCGCTCAAGGGTCGGACTGTATTCGCCGAGTTTCTCGCCCCCTCTCGACGAGCGGGTTCGAATGGGAGACGAACTCACCATGTGCAATATCCTCTCGACCTGAAGTGGGCGACCCAATCGTTCGGATCCGTCTGGCGAACGTCCGTGCGGTGGATGATTGTCACTTGTGGTGGTGCTCGGCCATGTCTTCGACCTCCTCGAGAGTGGTGGGCAGGTGGTATGGGGGGGTGCTCTTACCTGAGATGCGGTATCGGCCCCAGAAGTCGGGATCCCCGACGACACACTCCGCCCGCCCCTCAGCGGTCGTAAATACAGCGATCGCGCGGGCGCCTTTCAGGAGCCCGTCGAGCTCATCATTCTTCTGAATCCGGCCATACCAGGTGTATAAGCCGTTCAGCGGCTGGAAATAACCTCTTATTTTCGCTTCGACATGGATCTCCGTCCCACGGCACACCAGGGTTCCTTCGCCGGAGTAGTCGAGGTCATGGTCGTCAGACATGCAGCCCTACCTTCTTCGCATTGAGCGTTGACAAATAACGCGGTTCGTGGATACTAGCAGTACCAGATACTGCGAGTAATGGGTACTGGGCGCCAGGCCCCGACTCCCAGCCTTGAACGACCGAGGAGAAGACATGACCGTGCAGGATGCCCATATCAAGCCCGACTTTTCACAGGAGGGCATGGCCCGGGTGAACGGGCGCAAGCCCGTCGACATGGAACGATCTGCAGGTCGTCTGTTGCGGTCTTCCGCGGAGAAGTTCTACGACGCGGAGATCGACATCGACTGGGAGTCGCCCTGGGAGGAAGGCAAGTACTTTCTGCCAGAGCACCGGGTGTCGCTATACGGCACCAAACTATGGAACAAGATGACCGAGGAGCAGCGTCGCGAGCTGGGACGCCACGAGATCGTGAGCATCCTCAGTTTCGGCATCTACGCAGAGAACCTCTTGAGTTCGGCGCTCCTGCGCATGTCGGCAAAGGGGGCCCTAACCGATCAGAAGTCCCTATACGCGCTAACAGAAATCGGCGATGAGTCCCGCCATTCCACTATGTTCGCGCGCCTCATTAACAAAACAGGCGTGCCCCCTTACAAGCTCCCTAAGGGCTTCTTGAGCTTCGCAAAGATCCTGCATTTCGTCCCGCTCGGACCGTCGGTGTCCGGAGCCACGCTGCTGATCGAGGAAATCCTGGACCGCGCCCAGCGCGAGGCGATGAACGACCCAAGTATGCAGCCTCAGCTTCGCCAGCTCATGAAGATCCATGTCCTCGAGGAAGCCCGTCACATTACCTTTGCGCGACTGGAGATGATCGAAGGCATGCAGCGTCGACGTAAGGCGACGCGCGCTTGGCACCGAGGGGTGCTTGCCGTCATCGCGAACCTGGCGTACCCGCTGCTCATTAATCCGAAAGTGTACCCCGCAGTGGGAATTAGCCGCTGGCGTGGCGTATGGGCACAACAAACCAGCCCAAACTATCGGACCAACCTGCAGTTCATGTCGGAGCCCATGATTCGGTTCTTCCATGAGGCGGGAATGCTGGAAGGCAAGTTCACAATGGCCATGTGGCGCGCGACGCGGAGCCTTCCCGACGATCTCCGCTGATCTCCGTTCACGCGGCCGAGCCGTCACGGTCGACATCAGTTAGACCTGTGCGGAGCATTCTCGATGGCTTCGCGATCACTTCCGCCTCAACAGATCACCCGCTGCCACTGTGCGCAGGTGATGTGTTGTGCCAACGAACCCACGAGGGAGAAAGCATAAACATGGCATCTTCAACTACCCGGCGCGCCTCGCGCGCCGCCGCCAAAACCGACTCAACCGACGACCCGATTTCGACCAAGATTCTGATCATCGGAAGCGGGTTCTCTGGTCTCGGGATGGCCGCACAGCTAAGACGTCGCGGGTACAGCGACTTTCTAATCCTGGAGAAGGCAAGCTCCGTCGGTGGAACCTGGCGCGACAATACCTATCCGGGCTGTGCATGTGACGTCCCGTCGCTGATGTACTCGTACTCATTCGAAAGTCGAGGTAGCTGGTCGAAGGTGTGGTCGTCACAACCAGAAATTGAGCGGTATCTACAAGACGTCGCGGACAAGCGCGGCGTGACACAAAAGATTCATTTCGGTCAGAAGTTGGTTTCCGGATACTGGAGCGAGTCAGAGTCGCGGTGGCACCTGCGTACTGAGTCCGGACGTGAGTACATTGCTCAGTTCGTAGTTTCAGGAGTCGGTGCGCTGCATATCCCCAATTTTCCCGAAATTTCGGGGATTGAGGACTTTAAAGGCGAAGCGTTTCACTCCGCACAGTGGGATCATTCGGTGGATCTGGAGGGCAAGCGTGTCGCCGTGATCGGCACTGGTGCCAGCGCTATCCAGTTTGTGCCGTTCGTACAGAAGGAGGCCATGTCCCTCAAGGTCTTCCAGCGAACCCCTGCCTGGGTCCTACCCCGCAAGAATTTCACCGTTCCGCCGGCCCTGCGGACTCTTCTGAGCAGACTCCCGATTGCACGTCGTATCGCCAGGTGGTCGGTGTACTGGGGTGCGGAGAGCCTAGCCTTCGGCCTCAACGGTCACTCCAACCTTATGCGGCCAATCGAACGGGTCGCTCGGTGGAACATTGAACGCTCCATCTCTGATCCGGCACTACGCAAGAAACTGACCCCGTCATATCGCATCGGCTGTAAGCGAATTCTGGGGTCAAACGACTATTACCCTGCACTTGCGGCGCCCAACACCACCGTCATCAGCGATCGGATTGAGAGGGTCACCGCTGATTCCATCATCACCTCAGACGGCGTCGAGCACCTCATCGACGTAATTATTTATGCGACCGGTTTTCACGTGACTGATGGTTTCGATCAGCTCGCCCTGAAAGGTGCCACTGGCGAGGATCTCCCGTCCCACTGGCATCAGACGGGGATTAACACGCACCTGGGCATCACGACCAAGGGTTTTCCCAACCTGTTTTTCCTCCTCGGACCCAACACGGGCCTCGGCCACAACTCAGTGGTGTTCATGATCGAGCAACAGATCAAATACATCATGAAGGCCATCGACACAGTAGAAAGCCGAGGCGCTGAGAAGGTTGACGTACGCCCGTCCGTGCAAGAACAGTTCAACACCGACATCCAGCGGAAGCTGGCCAAGGGAGTGTGGACCAACGGCGGCTGCACGAGTTGGTATCTCGACTCGCAGGGCGTCAACCGGACCGTGTGGCCGGGCTTCACATGGCAGTACTGGCGCGCCACAAAAGATTTCGACCCCGCTGAGTACGACATCGCCTGAGCCCGAACGCACGGAGAGACACGATTCGTAGAAATGGTGAGACGACAGTGAGCAATTCTGACCGGCATGATTACACAGGCAAGGTGGCAGTGATCACCGGTGCCGCGTCAGGGATCGGTCGGTCTCTGGCACTCCAGTTGGCGGAGCGAGGTGCCGCACTGGCACTGTCCGACATTGATGAGATGCACTTGAAGGAGACTGCAGAACTTTGCCGCACCACGTATGCGGCGACGGTAACCGCCGCCGTACTAGACGTTGCGGACCGCAGTGCGTTTCAGGACTATGCCGACGGAGTGCGGTCAGAGTCGGGCCACGTCGACATGGTGTTCAATAACGCCGGCGTGGCCTTGGGCGTCGACGTGGTCGACATGACCTGGGAAGACTTCGACTGGCTCATGGGCATCAACTTTGGCGGAGTCGTTAACGGGTCGAAGGCGTTTCTGCCTCACCTGATCGCGTCCGGGGACGGACATCTCATTAACACGTCGAGCGTCTTCGGCTTGATCGGAATCCCCAGCCAGAGCGCATACAATGCCGCGAAATTCGGCGTCAGAGGCTTCACCGAGGCGCTCCGACAGGAGATGAAAATCAGTCGATACCCGGTCACAGTGACATGTGTGCACCCGGGGGGTGTAAAAACCAACATCGTCAACAATGCCCGAGGCGTTTCCGCCATGGGGGCAGACACCGCGACTGTCGCCTCGCTGTTCGACAGGATCGCACGAAGCACCCCGGATAAAGCAGCGGCGACAATCCTCAAAGGTATGGACAAGAAGAAGGCACGAGTGTTGATCGGTGCGGACGCCCGCGGTTTCGACTTCGTGGCACGGGTGATCGGTCCCCGCTACCAGGACATCGCGGCGCCACTGACACGGGCGGGTTACGCGGTCGCACGTAGACAGGGGATCCTCAAGTGACCGTCGAACCCGATGCACGTCCGGCTGCCGCAGCCCGCTCACGCACCTTGCGCGTCTCAGAAGTGACCCAGGAAACGAAAGACTCCGTCACCATTTCGTTCGAGATCCCCGATGCCATGGTCGAGGAGTTCAAGCATGTCCCAGGGCAATTCATCACCGTGAAGATCCCATCTGATCGGACCGGTCATGTCGCACGATGCTACTCGTTGAGCAGCTCGCCTCACGTCGAGGACTTCCGTCTCGAGATCGGGATCAAGCGGACGGAGAACGGTTACGCATCGAACTGGCTGTGCGACAACGCGATGACGGGAATGGAGTTGACCGTCCTCCCGCCGTCGGGGCACTTCACGGCTAAGAATCTCGACGTCGATTTTCTATTCTTTGCAGGAGGAAGTGGGATCACTCCGGTCTTGTCGCTGATTAAGTCGGCGCTTGTGTGCGGCGGGGGCGAAGTCACACTGTTCTACGCGAATCGCGATGCCGAGTCGATCATGTACGAGGGCCAACTGGCGCAGATCGCCTCCGAGTTCCCCGAGCGTTTCACGGTCTTCCACTGGTTGGAGTCGGCTATGGGGATTCCGGCACCTGAGGATGTCGAATCCGCCATACGTGAGCACCGCGGTGCACAGATCTACACCTGTGGTCCGGCGCCGTTCATGGATCTGGTTCAGAAGTCGGCGGAGGCCTGCGGTGTTGAGCACGCCTCGGTACATCGAGAAGTCTTTCAGTCACTGACCGGAGATCCATTCGAGACAGCCACGATGCGTCAGCTCAGTGACGACGATGGTGTGGCGACCGCCACGGTCTATCTGAATGGGCAGTCCATCACGACTGAGTGGCCGCGCAACACTCCGTTGCTCGACGTGCTATTGGCCCAAGGTCACAATGCCCCGTACTCCTGCCGAGAAGGGGCCTGCAGCGCGTGCGTATGCAAGCTGGTTGAGGGTGATGTAGAAATGGCACAAAACCACATCCTCGTTGAAGATGACATTGCCGACGGTGAACGGCTTGCGTGTCAGGCACTTCCGCTGACGGATGCAGTCACGGTGAGCTTTGATGACCTCTGAGATAGCGAGCGAGTCGCGAGGATCGCGGCACCTCGAGGTCCTCTCCTCCGACGGAACCAGGTTGTTCGCCCAGGAATTCGGCTCGGGCCGGGATGCTCCACTTCTAGTCTTTAGTCACGGCTGGGCCTGTCAGGGGCGTTTCTGGCGGCCACAGATCGAACAGTTCGCGGCGACGCATAGGGTAGTGGTCTACGACCAACGCGGACACGGGTGGAGCGACCGGGGCCGGGTACCGTTCTCGGCGAGACTTCTGGCCGATGACTTGGAGTCCGTAGTTCGGGCGGTAGCCACTCCCACCGACAAGGCTGTCGTGGTCGGACACAGCATGGGAGGTATGTCCATCATGAGCTGGGCAGCTGAGTACCCAGCCTCGGTGTCGGAGCTGGCCCGCGGAGTAGTACTGGCAAGCACCGGGCCATCACAGTTGGTGGATCGGTCAACGTTACTCAAAGTTCCCCGCCAGCTACGACCGAGACTTGAACGGGCCTTCGCGGCTAGTCTTGCGGTCGCGGGACCCGAGATGCAGGACACGCGTTTGTCTCGCCGCCTGATTCGTTACGGAACCCTGGGCCCGGGCGCGACTGTCGAGGTAATCGATGAGTGCGCCGACATCGTGTTGCGATGCCCACCACAGGTGCGGGGGATGTGGGGTGCGGTTTTGGCGACAATCGACGTCAGCAGGGGTGTTGACTCGCTGACAGTGCCGGCGGCGGTCATCGTGGGCGATGCCGACAGACTGACCCCGGCGGCCCATTCGGTGGATCTCGCAGCGCGACTGGGTCGGCAGGGCGTTCTATTTGAATTCACTCTTCTCGACAAGGTCGGTCACATGTCCAACCTAGAGGCCGTTGAAGACTTCAATTCAGCTGTGGCCAGGTTAGACAGATCCGCTTGAAGCTCGTTTCGACCCATGTCTCTGCCGACTGCATGCGTGCGCCACGTGCTTATTGGGGCGACGGTCAACCATCCTGGTAGCGTGGTGGGTCATGTCTGTAGTCCGTCGAATCTCCGCAGCCCCGGTGAAAGTGCAACGTCGTGTGCGCGATGCACGAAGCACGCGTTGGGACGACCACCGCGCTATCGTGAAGGCTGAACTCGTCGACGCGGCAATACGCGCGATCGAGAAGTTTGGCGACGCTGTGAGCATGGACGACTTCGCGGAAGAGGCAGGGGCGTCGAAGCCGAAGCTTTATCGCCATTTCGGTGACCGAGCTGGGCTCTATTCCGCTGTGGCAGCACGTTTGGGTTCGATGATGTGGGAGTCCGCACAGTCAACTCTGCTCTCCGGACAGCAGGACTCCGTCGACGAGCTCTTCCGGTCAGCGATCTCCGCATACGTGTCATTGGTCGACGAGCATCCGGCGGTCGTCCGCTTCCTCATGACGAACCACATGTTTCAGTATTCTGAGTCCGGCGAGGGAGGGGCCGCGGATCAGCTGAGATCGGCAATGGATATTATTTCCGACGAGTTCGCCCGTAGCCTCCAATCGGTCGGTGCCGACGAGTCCCTCGTCGCCGTCGTAGTGGCCTCCATCTTGGGGGCGGGCCTATCAGCTACCCAATGGTGGATCGATCACGGTCGGCTCAATGGAATGAGCAAGGACCTGTTCTCCGCGCACCTTTATCAGACGTCGTGGGGGATCATTGACGGCGCTGCGGCCACAGTGGGCGTTCGCTTCCGCAGAGACAGACCCTTCGGCGACCCCGCGTTCGCCACTCGCCTCGGACTAGACTGATCCCGCTCGCGAGAGACGGTGCCGCCCCAGTCTCCGCCCTCAGTATTTGATCACAACTGTGTTCCTTATCGCGAGGAGCACTTGTCCAAGTGTCGGATGGGCGGGTCGAACGACTCGTCGTCTACCACCTGATCTAGTGTCATCACGTCGCCCCCGGTGATGAAGCCGGCGAGCCAGTCAGGCCCCAGGTCTGGCGCGACCAGTAGGACCGAATCAACTCGTAGGAACTGATGCCCACGATCTCGTGGTTCACCCCGTCGGACTCCGGTAGCGACCCACCTCAGTCGATCCAGATGCGAAAGGGCCGGGCTAGGGCCAGCCACTCACCGATGCGGTGCTGGCAGTTCTTCTAAACGGCGGACCTTAGGGATCTGGCGGCGGAGTCCAGTGAGGTGGCAAGGCTCGACTCAGTGTCAGTTAGAACCGCCGCGGCCTCGATGACGTGGTCGAGCCGGGTAGCAGCGGTCGAGCCCTTGTGTACGGCCGCCTGAGCGACTGATGTCCATGCTGCAGCCGCTCGGTGAGCATCTCTGGCAAGGTCGCTGGTTGCAGCATCGCCGGTCAGTCGGGCGATCTCGTCGCAGCCACACGCGAGTAGTCGTCGGAACAGGCCACCACCCGTACCTGCCTTCTCGATGAATGCACCAAGACTGAATAGGTGGACTTCGAGCACGTCGGAGGGCAGCTCATGCCAGAGCACCACGTCAGAGGATAGTGCTAGGGCTGCGTCTATTCCGTGTGTCCCCGAGTGTTCGACAGGGCCGGCGATCGTGGATCCTGCGGGCGCGCGCATGCATGCCGCAGATTGCGCGAACGCCTCCGCAGCCACGACGGCGATTGACGGTAGCGCCTCGGGCCAGTCAATGCGGAAGAGCGTATGTCGGGTCGGCTCGGGGAAGGTCATCGAGCGTCGGGCTCGCGCCAGCGCGTCGAAGGGAACCTGTTGAATTTCGACGCGATCGTTGTCTGCGACGTAAGCGATTTCTGCGTCGCTGTCGTAGCCCACTATGACGATATCGTGGCGACTCATGCGCAACTGAACGCGCAGGTAGGGCAATTCAGCAATTTCGGCCCACACGAGCGCGGGCCGGCCGCGGTCGAGTTCGTCGCGGACGAGATCCCACCCTAGCTGGGGATCGTCGGTGGACCGGACCTCCACCGTAGCGCCGAGACGGCGGGGGAGGTCCATCTCGAAGTCAGGACCACGTCCTACCAGATACAACGGCGGCACGAGGGCGTCGGTGCGAACATACGTGAGCGAGAGTGCTCCGCCCAGAGCGAACACCAGACCCTCGTTCGGTGGCCCGTCGAAGCCTAGTCCCGACCACT
>NZ_BAEI01000035.1 GCF_000241325.1 Gordonia polyisoprenivorans NBRC 16320 = JCM 10675
CCATCAAGTCGCGCATCGCGCTGGAGCCGCAATGGCCGCCCATTCGGTGTGGATAGGTGTCGAGCAATGACTCGGACATTGTCATGGTCTCCCTAGTGGTGGTGGACACTGTGCGACGGGATCTGGCCGACAGGTGGTGGCACGGGTGTTCGAGCGGGCAGTAACCTGCGGCGGTAGCCCGCCGGAGCGCACACTATGCGCGGAATGCGTCGGACGGAGCTGGCCGTCCCGAGAAGATCAGAGGGCCGTAGGCATGCCGCAGGCCCGCCAGGATTTCCTCGAGGGGCAAGTCGTTGTAGACGCCGCGTTCGTGCACGTACTCCATGTGCGCGGAGCCGTCCGCCGCGTGCGCGTGAAACAACGCGTCGCGATCGCCGGTGAAGTCGATAGGTGGGACCCCGAATCGAGTGCACAATTCAATGTTGAACGCGGGTGTAGCTTTCAACCAGCGCCCCTCGATGTAGACGTGGCTGTATCCGTGATATACGAAGACGTCGGTTCCCATGAGTTCGCGCAGCGCGTCGGTCTGCAGATGATTGCGTACATCAGCGAAGCCGAGCCGGGCCGGTATGTTTGCCGCGCGGAACGCGGCTGTCAGTACGACCGCTTTGGGTACGCAGTACCCACGTCCGGACTCGATGACATGGCTGGCCCGGTAATGATCGGGCTTGTCAGAGACGGTGTAGGGGTCGTAACGGATCTGGTCTCGGACTGCGGCGAAGAGGCGCCGCGCCTTCTCGCGATCGGTGTCCGCGTCGCCGACCGCGTCTTGGGTGAAGGCCTGCACGGTCGCGTGATGGATGTCGAGGAAGGTCGATGCTGTGAGCGCCGCCGCCGGCCTTTCCGCTGCCGCGGGTGATGTGGTCATGGTGTGGCTCCGATCAGTTCGGACCTGTCGAGCGACGAACGCTGTGCGATCGTACGCTTCGCGTTCATGAAATCCTTGGGTCTGTTGACGCAGTCCGCGGCGATCAGCTCGCCGTCGTTGAAGTAGTAACAGGTGAAGTCACGGTCGTGGTCAGGGTCACCGCTGACCAGTACCTCGTCGTACCCGGTGTTGAGCCCGGCGATCTGCAGCTTCAGATCGTATTGATCGGACCAGAACCAAGGCAGCGCGGTGAGACCGGCTTCGTTGCCGCAGATGGTCGCTGCCGCGACCTTGGCCTGCTCGGTGGCGGCCGCCACACATTCGAGGCGGACGCGCCTGTCGTACCGTGCGATCCGTTGGTTGACGCAGTCGCCGGCGGCGACGATGTCGGGGTCGCTGGTGCGTGCATGGTCGTCGACGATGACTCCGTCGTCAACCTCGAGGCCCGCGGCGACCGCGAGATCCGTGTTGGGAATGATGCCGACACCGACGATGACGAGGTCCGCGGCCAGGGTCTCACCGTCGGCGAGCACCACCTCTTCGACTCGCCCCTCCCCGCGAAAACCCTCGACCAACGCGCTGGTGCGAACATCGACACCCTCGGTCCGGTGGGTACGGTCGAAAAACCTCGAGACCACCGGCGCGGTCACCCGCTCGAGCACGCGTTCCGCAGCCTCGAGAACAGTGACGTCCACACCCTGAGCTCGAAGTGAGGCGGCCGTCTCCAGGCCGATATAGCCGCCGCCGACGATGACGGCCCGGCAACCTGGCACCACCGCGGCACGGATGGCCTCGACGTCGGTGGCGGTGCGCAAGTAGTGGACGCCCGTCAACTCGGCGCCCGGAACGGTCAGCGCGCGGGCGCGCGCGCCGGTGCACAGTGCCAGCGTGGCGTAAGACACCACGTCTCCACTGTTGAGGGTGACGGTGTGCGCGGAACGGTTGATCGCCGTCGCCGTTCCGTCCACGAGCTCGATCCGCTGCTTGTCGTAGAACTGACGTCCGCGGATCGCGCAGTCATCAAGCTGTGATGCACCTGCCAGGTATGCCTTGGACAGCGGTGGACGCTGGTAGGGGAGCCTGCCCTCGTCGCCGATCAGCAAGACATCCCCGGCCCATTTCTCCTTTCGGAGAGCGCCCGCGAGTTGGACGCCGGCGTGGCTCGCGCCGAGGATGACGACCTGATCAGCCGTCACATTTCCCCCTTGGGGGTCAGGCGAACCATCATCTTGCTGATCCCACGGACAAAGTTCGATTGCACGTACTCCGGCTCACCCACCACCTCGATGTTGTCGAAGCGAGGGAGGAGCTCCTCCCACAGGATGCGTAGCTGGAGCTCGGCGAGCCGGTTGCCCATGCAGCGGTGTACACCGAAACCGAACGCGATGTGGTTGCGGGCGTTGGCCCGGTCGATGATGAGCTCGTCTGGACGCTCGAAGACGCGCTCGTCTCGGTTGCCCGAGGCGTACCACATCACCACCTTGTCACCCTTGCGGATGAACTGGCCGCCGAGCATGACGTCCTTCTTGGCGACCCTGCGCATGTAAGCAAGAGGGGTCTGCCAGCGGATGATCTCCGACACCGCGTTGGGGATGAGGTCGGGGTTGGCCTTGAGCTTCTCGAACTGCTCGGGGTATTCGTTGAGGGCCAGCACTCCGCCGCTCATGGAGTTGCGGGTCGTGTCATTGCCGCCGACGATCAGCAGCACGAGGTTACCGAGGAACTCCATGGGGCGATCGTCGAGGAGGTTCTTGGTGTCCTCGTTGCTTTGCAGCATGGTGATGAGGTCGAAGCCAGGCTCTTCGCCGGCCACGGTACGTGCCGCCTTGTCCCGCCACAGCGAACTCAGGCCTTGCGCCATCGCGACCATCTCACGGAAGACCCTGTCGTTGTCCGAGGGGCCGCCGTTGGCCTGCTCCATCGAGGTCGCGAGGTCGGACCATTCGACCAGCTTGTGCCGCTTGTCGTAAGGGAAGTCAAGTAGCGTCGCGAGCATGCGTGCAGTGAGTTCGATCGACACAGTCTGGACCCAGTCAAACGGCTCGTTGAGTGGGAGGCCGTCGAGGACTTCGCGGACGCGCGCGCGGATGAGCCCCTCCATCTCACGAAGGTTCTTCGGAGCCACCACGCCCTGCACTGCGGCGCGCTGCTTGTCGTGCCGGGGCGGATCCATCGCGATGAACATCGCGATGTCCATGAAACGCGGGGGCCTGCCGATGATGATGAACGGTTCGGCGGAGAACGCCTCGTGATTCTTGTCGACCGCGATGATGTCGGCGTGTCGCGTGACCGACCAGAACGGACCGAAGGGGCTCTCCGAACGGAAGTGCACCGGCGCCTCGTTGCGGACACGCTCGAAGTACGAGCGCCACATACCCTGGCGATACAGGAACGGGTTACTCAGGTCGATTTCGGCGAGATCGACCTCGTCCACCGGCGGGATCGGGGTCTCGGTGAAGATCTTCTGGCCGTCGGTCCTTGTGACGATTCGGCGGGTCTTGTCATAGACATGCGCCCCCCGGATCTGAAGGTCGATCGGGATCATTGATTGCGCCTTCTCGGCGACGGTGGCTGCGATGCTCATGATTGCATTCCTTCGTCGTTGCGGGTCAGAGTTGGAATTCCGGGAGGCGAACAGTCAGGCCGTCCCACTCCTCAGTCGCGATCATCTGGCAGGACAGCCGCGAGGTTCCTTCCCGTTCCGGATGCATGCTCAGCATCTCTTCCTCGCCCTCGCCGCTGCGCCCGACGGTCTTGATCCACGCCGGGTCGACAATGACGTGACACGTACCGCAGGCCGCTTCGCCACCACAATCACCGTCGATGCCGGGGACGGCTTCGTCGACGGCGGTCTGCATGAGCGACTTCCCCTCCACGAGATCGGCTTCGTAGTCGTCTCCATCGTGGGTGATGTATGTGATCGTGGCCATGGCCACCTCCTTGCACGTATGAGGTTCCCCTTGAGTGTGAATGTGCGGATCCCGACCGATCCATGTGTGAACGTCGCAATCTGTTGTTAATCTGGCTCACGTGACCCTCGGTGAATCCGGTGTGCCCCCGTTGGCGTTTGCACAGCTTCTCGACAGCGGTGCGCTGGGCACGGAGGCGACGAGCGCATTCGGTCGGATAATGGCCCAGGAGGGCACCGACCTCAGAACGTTGATCACGCAAGAAGCGCAGGTGCCGATGCAATGGTTTCATGACGTGTATCCGACGATGGGGCCGCACGACGGGTTTCGGCTGGGCCTCGCATTCGCTGAGCACGCTCAGCTGACCTCCTTCGGTCCACTGAGCCTGCCGCTGGTCAGTGCCGGGTCGGTCGTTGACATCGTCGAGTTGCTTCGTTTTCTGCCGTTGATCTCGACGGCGCTAAGTGCGGACTTTCATCATGGCGCCAGTGGTCTTACCATCGGTCTCGCAGGGCGCACCGACAGCGCGGGTACCGACTGCTTTGCCGTCACTTATGGGGGCCTGACCGTTCTGCGTCTGGTGAAAATACTCACAGGAGATGTGTCCTCAGCAGAGTTACACCTGACCTGCCCGGCGCCGACCGAGCCGCTGAACGTGGGAGAGATAGGGCATCGAGTCGTCTTCGATGCGCCAGCGTCATTTGTTCGCATACCAGCCGAGGCGCTTCATGAGGTGTGCCGCTTTTCCGATCCCGTCGCCTACCGGATCGGTACCGCCGAACTGCGACGGCTCTGCGATCAGCGGCGTCACAACTCGTACACGCAGCGCGTCCGAGCCCAGTTTGATGCAGACCCTGCTCGAGTCAACGCTAGTCGGATCGCAGCAGAGCTGTCGGTATCGGTAAGCACACTCAAACGGCACCTACACGCCGAGGGCACCACCCTGCGCCGCCTACGACAGCAATTCATGCAGGAGCACGCCATCCTCCGACTTCTCGATCCCGGCGTCGGAATCGGCCAGATTGCTACCGAACTGGGGTACTGCGACGTCGCAAGCTTTTCTCATGCGTTTGCTCGGTGGGTCGGCTGCTCCCCGTCGCAGTTTCGACTTCGACGTGCACGCCCGCCAGCCGCATGAATGCTCGACCAGCCCAATCGGGGCGTCAGCTGATTACACCACAACGAATTTCGCGACTGGTTCATAACGTTTCGATACGGTAACCCGGGCCCGCCCCGTCCGAAGCGCACGGTCGTTACAAGTCAGCCAGCATCGCCTACGCGGCAATTCTCAGCCACACCTCAACGTCTGCCGCCTCGCCGAGGACACCAGCCGGTTCGTTCTAGCCACCGTTATGGCC
>NZ_BAEI01000034.1 GCF_000241325.1 Gordonia polyisoprenivorans NBRC 16320 = JCM 10675
AACCCCCCACCAGTGGGGACTTTCTCATGGCCACGGACACCCCCGCATGCGCGGCGATCGTGCGCAGCCCCGGCGACGGTAACCCCACCGCCAGACCCAGCCACAACCGCAGGACTTCTCTGATCTCTTCCACAGCAACCTCCCGATAGCCCATGCCGCCGCCCCTTCCATGACTGCTCGTCACGGCCGAGTCAACGGGACCTGACCCCGGACCTTGGACACGTTGAATCCCGCAGTTCGCGGGGAGAAGCGAGATGATCAAGGTATGGCTCGGAGACACTATTCAGAGCAGTTTCGTCAGGACGCGGTGGACTTGTACGAGTCGACCCCCGGGGCCACGGTGCGCGGTATCGCCGCCGATCTTGGGGTCGAGCGCGGCACGTTGCGTCACTGGCTTGAGCGCTACGGCACCGGCCGCAAGACCGCTGCCGATGGCAGCGGGGCGGTCAGCCCGCTCAAGGCCCGCAACGGCGATGGGCCCGCTGTGGTGGGGCCAGAAAGCGCTGAGGCCAAGATCGCACGGTTGGAGAGGGAGAACGCGGCACTGCGTAGCGAGAAGCTCAAGCTGAGCACCGAACGGGAGATTTTGCGTCAGGCGGCCAAGTATTTCGCCGGGGAGACGAACTGGTGAGCCGCTTCCAGTTCGTCGCCGACCACCTCGACACCTACCCGGTCAAGTGGCTATGCGATCTCCTCGAGATCGCGTGTTCGTCGTTTTACGCCTGGCGCAAGGCGGCCCCGCGCCGGGCGGCTCGTGCGGAAGCTGATCATGTTTTGGCGCAACGTATTCGTGAGGTTCACGATGGTGACAGCACCTGTGGTGCACCGCGGATTACCGCGGAACTCAACGATGGGGTGGCGCTGGAGAACCGGGTCAATCACAAACGGGTGGCGCGGGTGATGCGCGCCCACGGCATTGTCGGTTATCGGCGGCGCCGTCGTGTGGTCACCACGATCCCTGAACCTGCCGATCGCATAGTCCCTGACCTGGTGGAACGCGATTTCACCGCGCCCGCCACGAACCGGGTGTATGTCGGCGATATCACGTATCTGCCGATCGCCGATGGCTCCAACCTGTACCTGGCTACGGTGATCGACTGCTACTCCCGACGGTTGACGGGGTGGGCGGTGGCCGATCATATGCGCACCGATCTCGTTGCCGATGCCTTGCAAGCGGCACAACAGACGCGAGGGTCGTTGTCGGGAGCGGTCTTTCACTCCGATCACGGCTCGGTCTACACCAGCAAGGCCTACGCCAACCTGTGCGCTGAACTCGGCGTGACCCAGTCCATGGGAGCGGTGGGCACCAGCGCCGACAATGCGATGGCCGAGTCGTTCAACGCCACGCTCAAACGCGAGGTCCTTCAAGATGAGCAGTCCTGGCCCGATGAGTTCACCTGCCGGCGTGAAGTCTTTGGGTGGCTCGTGCGTTACAACAACCGCCGAAGACACTCGTGGTGCGGGCACCAATCACCACTCACCTACGAAAACCGTTACGCTGCTACACTTCTACACGCAGCATAAATCCCACCCTGTGTCCAAGATCCGGGGTCAAGGCCCAACGGACAAAACAAGAGACCACCAGCGCAACGCGCCGGTGGTCCCATAACTGGCAATCCAGGTGGTCCCATCCCGATGGCAAAAATCAGCTCACAGCGGTCCCTTCACCGTGGCAAATGACACTCGCGGTACCTGACGCTTCGGCGAGAGTGTTGTCGGAGGAGTCGCGCACAGTGCTGACCGAGGGGTCGACTTTAAACTCGATCAGCCGGTCGGCATAGGCCAGCGATATGTATTGGGGGTTCATTTGGTCGACGCAAGACCATGAAGTACCCCAGGTTTAGTTCCTATGTGGTTGCGAGGGCCGGGGCGGCCGACTCGCAGATAGCTGAGGCGCCGTTGAGGGCGGCCTCGAACTCTGTGGGTGGTTGATAGTCGAGCGCTTCGTGTAGACGCTGTTGGTTGTACCACCAGACCCATTCGCAGGTGGCAAGCCCCACCTGCTCGACGGTGCGCCAAGGCCGACGCTGCCTGATCAGCTCGGTCCGTATGGTAGCCGCAACATGCCAACCGACGATCACGCGGGTGCAGGCATCGGTGACAAATTCGGTGTAGGCGAAGCCCTGCCAGGTTCGCACGCAGGTGATGTCGACGACCCATAGCTGGGACGACCCGTAGCTGGTTGGGTCGATCGGCACGAAACTGTCGCTGAACTCGGTCGGTAGGTCTGGCCGTGGTCGGGTCGGGACGGGTGGTGAAAGCCTTCGCTGCCCGCTGCACTCCGCGGACCCCGGCCAGTCGCATCAGCCGCCGGGTCTGATTCTCGGCCGATGTGGTGGCCGGCGCCGGCGGTGGTAGGTCCGTTCGATCCAGGTGACGATTGCGATCCGTAGCTGTTCACGGGTGTCCCAGCGTTGACGGTCGAGCACGTTGCGTTGCAGGAGCGCGAAGAAGATCTCCATAGCTGCGTTGTCCCCTCACGCCCCGACCTTGCCCATCGACCCCGTTGGACCGTGAGTATTCAAGGCGTGTAGGAATTTCCGCGACCGGAGCTGTGACCCTCGATCCGAGTGAACGATGCAGCCGGCCACCTCACCACGACGGGCCAGCGCGCTGTGCAACGCTGCCACGGCCAGTCGGGACTTTCATCCGGGAATCGATGCTGTAGCCGACGATCCGCCCTGAGTGCACGTCCTTGATTGCACACAGATAGAGCTTGCCCTCACGGGTGTGGTGTTCGGTGATACCAGTGAGCCACAACCGATGTGGCTCCTCGGCGGTGAAGTCGCGCTGGACCAGATCATCGTGGACTGGTGGTCCCGGTCGTCGGCCGTTACGACCTCGCTTCTTGCCGAACACCGACCACCAGGCGTTGTCGCGGCAGATCCGCCACGCGGTCCGCTCGGCCATCGACTCACCCACGGTGGCGGCTTCCCCGGCGAGGAATCGGTAGCCGAATTCCGGGTCCTCGCGGTGGGCATCGAACAGGGCATTCGCCCGATACGCCGCGGCCAGCTTGGCATTGGTGACCGGGCTGGCCAGCCACCGGTAGTAGGGCTGGCGCGAGAGCTGAAGTACCCGACACGACACGCGACGGCAATCCCGTCGGCGGCGAGCTCTTTCACGAGCGGGTACAGCCTTTTCCCGGCAGGTTCGCCTGCGATAGATACGCCGCCGCTCGACGCAGCACCTCGTTCTCCTGCTCAAGCAGGCGGATCCGCTTACGGGCCTCGCGCAGTTCAGCGGACTCGGTCGAGGTCACGCCAGGGCTGCGGCCCCCATCAATATTCGCGCGTCGCATCCACTTGTGCAGCGTCATCGGGTGCACACCGAAGTCGTTGGCGACCTGCTCGATCGTGACGCCTTCTCCACGATCACGAGCCACCCGGATCGCATCGTCTCGGAGCTCCTGGGGGTACGGCTTGGGCACAGCTACATCCTTCCCGACCGCCCGAAGGCAAGCCAGATCAGATGTCACCTATCCGTGCAGCAGTCCCTAGCGACAGTCCCGCGCGGATACTGGGGAACTAAACCAGGAGTACGTTAAACGGTTTCGTTGTTCGGCCACCAGCTGGTTTTGCCTAGTAGTGTCGCGATGGCCGGCACGACGATGGTGCGCACTATAAAGGTGTCGAGCAGTAGTCCGATACCGATGATCAGTCCAACTTGGGTCATGATGGAGATCGAGCCAGCCATGAGGCCGAACATGCTGGCAGCGAAGATGAGGCCGGCCGAGGTGATGACCGATCCGGTGTTGGTGACGGTTCGTAGAACGCCGATTCGTATGTTGTTCTGGGATTCCTCGCGTAGGCGAGAGATGAGCAGCATGTTGTAGTCTGCGCCGACGGCGACGAGGACTATGAAAGCCAATAGCGGTACAGGCCAGGCGATCTCGGTTTTGAGGATGTGTTGGAAGATTAGGACGCCGATGCCCAGTGCCGCGGTGTAGTTGAGGACGACGGTTCCTAGGAGATACAGCGGTGCGATGAGTGCTCGGAGGAGAAGGATTAGGATCAGGCCGACGATGATGAGGGTTGCCAGTGCCAGGAGTTGAAAGTCGTCGGCGAGTAGGCGTTGCAGGTCGGCGTTGATGGCGGGGAATCCGGCGATTGCGATGTGGGAGTCCTCCAGGGTGGTGTTCGGTCTGGCGGCGTTTGCAACATCGGTGATGGTGTTGGTCAGTTGTATGGCTTCGGTGCTGTAGGGGTCGAAGCTGGTTTGTATTGCGTAGCGCACGGTATGGCCGTCGGGCGAGACGAATTGGCGAGCGACATCGACAAAGCGGCGGTCTGCGTTGGCTTGAGGTGGCAGGTAGAAGCCGGTCGCGGAGTCTGTTCCGGCGGTTTCGCGGGCGGAGGTTTGGAGTTGCGTGGCTAGGGTGGCCATCCCGGCTAGTTGCTGAAGGTTGCTGTCGATCAGCGCGGACACGCCGTCGGCGAGTTGTCGTGATCCTGCGGCGAGCTGACTCACGCCAGTTTGGAGTTGAGTGATCTTAGCGGGCAGGTCTTGGTTGTTGATGGTGCTCAGGGTGGAGTTGAGGGAGTTGACGGTTGCGGTGAGTTGGTCGGTGACCGTCGTGAGGGGTGTGTCTAGTTGTGCGAGTTGTGTTGACAGGGTGGTGATCTGGTCGAGCAGTCCACTCCCTAGTGTGGCGTTGAGGTCGCGAATCTGTGCGCGCAGGGTTGCGCACTGGGGGACTTGGGCGCACCAGGGCGCTGAGTCGAGGAGGGGTAGGATTGAGGTCACTGTTGTCAGCGCCGCGGATGTTTGGCGGGTCAGGGCGGCAAGTTGTGGGGCGTTCTGTGAGGCGCGGTCGAGTGCGGGCGCGGACGCGGCGAGCTGGCGCAGGAGTGGTTGGTACTGCTGGATTTGTTGACCGGCGGTGCTTGCTTGGGTGAGGATACCGGCGAGTGGCGTCAGGTTGAGGCGTAGCTGGGTGTCGAGTTGGGCCAGCCCGTCGGCGAGCTGGTTGGCACCGGAGCGCAACTGCTCGAGGTCGCCTTTTCGTTGCTGGCCGTCTGCGACGGCGCCTGCCACCTGGTCCCCGATCTGACCGTTCTGCCACGACAGCTCGGCCTGTTCGAGTTTGTCGCCGGTGGGGCGGGTGACGCCGATGACGCGAGTCACCCCGGGAATTTGGGATACCCGCGAAGCCATCTGCTCGAGGTCGGCAAGTCCGCTGGCGGTGCGTAGGTCGATCGGCGCATCCACCACAAGAAACTCAGCAACCGTCACATCTGTGGGGAAATGGCGGTCAAGCAGCGCATATCCCTGGTTGCTGTCGGTCGTCGCGGGTTGGCCCTGGCGGTCGTCATAGGTGATGTGGATACCCATCGCGATCGTGCTCAGCACGATCAGCCCCACCATCGTTATAGCGAGAAGGGGGACTGGGCGGCGGACGACAAGCACCGCCACGCGATTCCAGTACTTGCGCGTGAGGTCTCGTCGGGGGTTGCCCCAACCGAAGCGGGCTGCCCACTGCAGCACCGGCGGCAGCAAGGTGACAGTGGCGAGGAACCCGATGAGGATCGCGATCGCGCAGGCCGGACCCAAGGTGGAAAAGACGCTCAGTTCGCCGAACGCCATAGCCAGGAATGCCAGTGCCACCGTCGCCGCCGAGGCCAAGATGACCCGTCCGATCGTCGCTGTAGCGTCCACAAGAGCATCCGCGGTAGGCGCGCCTTGGCGCAACCGCTCGTGATAGCGGCTGATGAAAAAGACTGAGTAGTCCACCCCGGCCCCGAGCAGAATGACCGTCATGAATGCGACGGTGAACTGAGACACCGGCATTCCGAGCTCACCTAGTGCGGACAAGACGCCGCGGCCCACCCCAAGGCTGACACCAATCACCAGCAACGGCACCAGTGCTGTGAACAGCGATCGGTACACCACCAGCAAGATCAGGGCGATCAGCGCGACTGTGGCCAAAGTGATCACGACCAGGTCGCTCTCGGCACTCACGATCTGATCACTGAAGGTGGCTGCGGGTCCGGTGACATGAACCGCGGTACCAGTATCTTCAAACACCCGGCGTGCGGTTTCGCGGACGGTTTCCACCGCATGAGTCGCCGCCGGACCGCCCAGGGTCCCCGAGACCCCGACGGGCAGATACCAGGCCTTGCCATCCTCACTCAACGCCTGGCGGGCAGTGATCGGATCCGACAGCAAGTCACGAACCGATTGCACATCGTCAAAATTTTCACGGAGCTGTAGGACCAACGCGTCGTATCGCTCTCGCGTGACCTCTGTAAGCCCATTCGGGTTCTCCATGGTCACGAAGACAGTGGTCTTAGCGCCCTTTTCCCCGAATGCGCCACCCATTTGATCAAGAGCTTGAAAGGACGGAACCCCTGCAGGGATCGGATCTACCGATTGCTGCCGCACCACCGTCTCCAACTGAGGAAACAGCACCGCCAACACCACCCCGACAGCTATCCACACCCCGATGACCAGGGACTTGTGCGTCAAAGTGAACCGCGCGATTCGTCCCAACGTGGAGCTGTACTCGCTGCGCTCGACCAACGGCCGCCTTGCCAAGCGCTTGTCATCGGGACGATGGACCACCATACGCAGTACCTCACCAACTCATCTGGCCCACAGTGGAACCATCGGTAGCGCTACGCTACAAGTTGTAGCGTAAAAGTGGAAGGCGGTGAGGCTATGTAGGCGGGCGCCGCCTGTGCGCCGCAAGAAAGTCATCGACGAGGCGCTCGAGATCAGCGACATCCATCGCGCGAATCCCGGTGAGCTTGGCGAAGACCAGAGGGCCTGCCAGCTGAGTGATCGCCATGGTCAAGTCCGGATCGTCGAGTTCAGCGGCGGCCGCGCTACTTGTCAACACTCGATCAAAGGGTTCTCGGTACTGGTTGACTACGCGCATCCGCAACGGCCCCAATGCGTTTGGTTCTTCGCCAGGTTGCTTGGGAACCATTGCCAACCAAGCCAGTGTGGTCAACTGCAACGGAGCCTGTTCGATGAGAGCAGCCTGGCGTTGCATCAATGTGACCAGGTCATCGCGAATCGATTGCGAGGTTTCAGGGTTGTCCACCTGAGGCAACAACCGCTCGAAGGCTGCTGCCACCAGGTCCGTGGTGCTCTCAAAATGTCGATACAGCGTGGTGCGGGCTACGCGAGATAGCCGGGTTACAGCCTCCACGGTGACCGCTTCGACCCCACCGCTGCTGAGCAGGGTCGCGGCAGCATCCAACAACCGCGCCCGCGAGCGAACCCGCCTCGGGTCCACATCATCGATATCGGCGATCTCCACCCTTGCCCACTTCCCGCTCCAGACCAACAGCACAAACGATACCGTCGGTAACAGAACGAAACTGCGAGTGCTCGAACACCGAACGAGGACCGCAGAGAGGAC
>NZ_BAEI01000033.1 GCF_000241325.1 Gordonia polyisoprenivorans NBRC 16320 = JCM 10675
TGAGGGGGACCCGTTTGGTGGTCCAGTCGCTATGCGGCTTGGGATTGGTGGGTCGTGGTCCACTGTAGAGCGAATTCAGCGGGGCTGAGTTCGCCGTGGGCGCTGTGGGGCCTGGCGGTGTTGTAGTCGGTCCTCCAATCCTCGGTGATCACTTGGGCTTCGAGCAGAGAATCGAAGCGCCACGAGTTGAGCAGTTCATCGCGTAGTCGACCGTTGAACGATTCGATCCAGCCGTTCTGCCATGGCGAACCGGGGTCGATGAACAAGGCTCCGGTGCCGGTGAATCGGCACCAGTCGCGTACGGCGTGGGCGACGAATTCGGGGCCGTTGTCGAACCGCACGTAGACCGGCGCCCCGCGGGTCAAAGCCAGCGTGTCAAGGACTGCGACCACTTGGTCGGCGTCGATTGACCTGCCGATCTCGATGGCCAGGCACTCTCGGGTGTACTCATCAATGATGTTGAGTAGCTTGATCGTACGACCATCAGCGAGGGTGTCGAATTGGAAGTCCATCGCCCAGATCACGTTCGGCCGGATAGGACACATCGCCCCTACGGTGACACCGACGCCGGTCAACCGCTTCTTTTTGCGGCGCTGGGGCACTCGAAGTCCTTCCTCACACCATAGTCGACGAATACGTTTGTCGTTGACCGCCCATCCGGATTTGCGTGCCATCTTCGCTGCTCGCCGCCACCCCCACCGGGGCCGGTCGGTGGAGAACCTGCGTAGCCAGGCCCTCAGCCTGGTGTCCTCGTCGTCCGCTGGTTGTGTCCTCAGGCGCATCGTCGAGCGGTGGATACCGACCACCGCACACGCCCGACGCTGAGACACCCCGAACCGTTCTTGCAGCACCGTCACGGCGCGGCGTTTACGGTTCGGGGTCAAAAGTTTCCCGACGACAGGTCCTTGAGCATGTCAATGTCGAGGGCCTGGTTGGCCACGAGCTTCTTGAGTCGGGCGTTCTCCGCCTCGAGTTCTTTGAGCCGCTTGGCGTCATCAGCTTTCATGCCGCCGTACTGGGCCAGCCAGCGATGCCACGTGGACTCCGCGACTTCGAGGTGCCGGCACACCTCGTCGAGTTCCTGACCAGCGGCGAGGAGCATATTGCCCTCGGCGAGCTTGCGGATGATCTGCTCCGGCGTGTGCCGGCGGCGCTTGTTCGATGTCATGACGTCGTTGATTCTTCCTGCTCGAACAATCGAGCAACAGAGTCCCACAACGACTGGACCACCCAGGAGGGCTCACCTCACAAGCTAAGCGCTCGGTTCACGGGGAGGGCGGTAAGGCGCTGCGAATGGGTTAGATACGTCTCGCCCTCAGGGTTGATGCAGCCTTGCTGTATCGGGTAACACCAGATGCAGGCGCGGTTACGGTATTCTAGTCGGCTTGAAGGAATCGAGTAATCAGGTCTGTGGCGGCGTCCGGGTCTCCGTGGTTCTGAAAGTGACTTAAGTCAACTTTCACGAACACGGCGTTCGCGGTGAAATACGCTTTCTTGCCTACTGTGCCGACCGCTTTGATGGAGAGTGCCCGAGCGGTGTTATCGACGACCGTGGCGACGAGGTGCACGGGTGTGTGCAGTGGCACTGGGTGTCGGTACTCGACGGTGAGTGTTCGAGTGACTGCAGGTGTGCGGGCGATCCACAGGGTGAATCCCATGATGTCGTCGCAGGCTGCTGAGATGGCACCGCCATGGGCTAGGCCGGGTGCTCCTGATTGGCGTTCGTCGAAGGTTAGATCAGCGTAGACGTGGTCGTCATGCCTGTATACCTCGAGCTGGAGTCCGCTGGGGTTGTCGCTGCCACATCCCATACATGATGGCGAGTGCGCTGGTAGCCGCTGATCGAAGCCCATTGGGTGGTCC
>NZ_BAEI01000032.1 GCF_000241325.1 Gordonia polyisoprenivorans NBRC 16320 = JCM 10675
GTGAATACCTGCGGAAACTGCTGTCGCACTACTTCGCCGGTTTCACCCCCGCCGAGATCAACATCTACGCGCGGCAGTTGGGGAACGAGTTGGCGGCCGAAACACCGGGCGGGTTGCCAGCTGCGGAGGACAAGACGATCAACTCCTACAGCGACCGCATCACCGACGACGGACGGTTGGAGATCTCGGCGAACCTCGACATCGTCGCCGGCGAGAAAACCAGAACTCTGATGGAAACCTTGTCGGCGCCCAAACCTCAGCCCGACGGCTCGCCGGATCCTCGGACACCCGAACAAATCTGCGCGGCCGCATTCGAAACGATCGTGGAGTTGGCGGCACAAGGCCTGGCCGAAACTACGTTCTCGGCCAAACCCACCAACGGCCTGTTGTGGACCTGGTCAGCGGACAACCCGGCACTCGGTGGGGACTTGCAGAACATGGGTGCCATCACCGAAGCGACCGCCAAGTTGTTGTCGTGTGATACGACGATCACCAAGATCATGCTCGATCCCAATGGGGTACCGCTCAGTGTTGGGGAGGCGAAACGCTTCTTCACACCGGGACAACGCAAAGCGTTGTTGGTGCGTGATCGCGGATGCATCAAATGTGGTGCACACGCCGGACGCTGCCAAGGACACCACCTCGAGCATTGGGCTGATGGTGGTCCCACCGACCTCGACAACGGCTGCCTCCTCTGCAGCAGTTGTCATGATGATGTGCACCACCACGGATGGGACATCATCATGGGCTACGACCGACACCCCTGGCTGATCCCACCCGCCAGCATCGACCCGAAACGCCGACCCGTGCCGTCGTATCACCGACGCACCATGCGACTCGACGACGCAGCAGCCTGACCCGAAGCGCCTCTACTACAGCCTGATTCCCTGCACCCGGCCCGGCCGGGACCGCATCTGTTGTTTGAGAACTCCATAGAGATTGTTCCCACCCGATGGTCGAGGTGTTGTGCCGACTGTGGCCCGGAATCCCTTCGGCACACGGGGTCTCGAGGCTCGTCGCTGGCGCTCCTCGGCACCTCGACCACCGGGATGGGACGGCCGTCGGGCGGGAAGGGCGGAGCATCATAGATCGATGGTCGAGGTGCGAGCCGCGTGCGGCGAGCCTCGAGACCGCCTGTAGCAGAGCTGGAACCGGACCACCGTGGCCCGTATACCCATCGGCACAAGGGGTCTCGAGGCCCGGCGCCTGGGGCGCCGTGCACCTCGACCATCGGGATGGGACGGCCGTCGGGTGGGAAGGGCCACCGGGTACAGGAAGGCGTCAGCATCCTTCCGTGGCGAGTCGCCTTCCTCCGATGGTCGAGGTGCGAGCCGCGTGCGGCGAGCCTCGAGACCGCCTGCAGCAAAGCTGGAACCGGGCCACCATCTCCCGAATACTCATCAAGACAACAGTTCTCGAGGTAGACTACCGATCCGAGGTGTCACACACCGACGATGCGGGAGACCTCTGCGGGATCGACGTCGTCGATCTCGGCGGGGACGAAGGCGGGAGTTCGGTCTTTGTCGACCAGTACCGCTCGCACGCCTTCGGCGAAATCGTGGGTTGTGGTGATCTTTTCGGCGGAGTGCAGTTCGCGTTCGAGGCATTCGTCGAGCAACGCGGTCTCACCGAGTTCGAGCAGTCGCGCGGTGACCCAGAGGCTGGTCGGCGATGCGTGGCCGAGAAGGTCGAGCATCTGCGCGGCCCACTCGTCGCCGACCGCACCGCGCAACCCCCCGACGATCGCTGCGACATTCGTGTCGGAGAAATATTCGCCGATCTGCTCCACGGGCAGCGGAGGGTGGTCGGTGTGCTTGTCCGGTGAGGGCACCAGGATCTCACCGAGTGGTGCGCCGGAACGGATTCGGTCGGCAACGCCCCCGAGTTCCGCGGACGGCACGAAGTGTGTCGCCAGACCCACCGACAACGCCTGCGAACCGCGCACCCGAGCGCCGGTGAGCGCCAACCACATTCCGACCCCCTGCGGCAGCCGGGGCAAGAAGTAGGTGGATCCGATGTCGGGGAAGAAGCCGATCGCGGTCTCGGGCATCGCGATCATCGCCTTTTCGGTGACCACCCGGATCTCCCCGTGCACGCTGATGCCCAGACCGCCGCCCATGGCGGCACCGTCGATCAACGCGATGTGCGCCTTGGGGTATTCGGCGATCAACTGATTGAGCCGGTATTCGTGGGAGAAGTAGCGGGTGATCGACTCGCCATCACCGGCGAGTGCGCTGTCGCGGATCGCGCGGATGTCGCCGCCCGCGCAGAAGGCGCGGTCGGTACCCGAGGTCAGCATCACGGTGTCGATGCCGTCATCGTCAGCCCAGCGCAACAGCACGTCATACGTGTCGTCGACCATCGATTGGTCGAGGGCGTTGAGGGCCTTGGGCCGGTCGAGGATGATCTCGCCCACCCCGTTGGCGACGTTGGTGCGAATGTGCGACATGACGTTCACGCTAGCGCGTCAGCGCGCCGTCGGTCACCCACCTCGACCTGCGACGTCGTCTCGGCCAGTGCCGCGCGCGTCGCGGCCTGCACCGACTCGGGAACCGTCGGCGCGAAGCGGATCTGCAGGGCGCACGACGGCGACGGCGGCAGCGATGTGACCTCACGCAACCCCTCCGGCGGGCGGCTGACCACCGGCAGCAACACCACGCCGAGCCCCGCACGGACCGCGGCGGTGACGCCGGCGAGGTCGGCCGACTCGACGATGATCGCGAAATCGATCTGTGCCCGCCGAAGGATGTCGAGGGCGACACCTCGGGTCGAGCAGGGTTCGTCGAACGCCACCAGCGGCAGCGGCTTGTCGGGCTCGACGATGAGGTCCGGAGCCCCGAACCAGCGCATCGCCACGCGGGGGCCCAACAGTTCCGTCGTGGGGCCAACCGGTTCGTGATACACCGCGACATCGACGTCGCCGTTCTCGATGGCCGCAATCACCCGACGGCTGCGGTCGAGACGAAACGTGACCGCGTGCCCGGGGCACTGTTCCCGCAGGATCTGCGAGAGAAAGGGTAGTGACCAGTCCGCGCCGTGCTCCGTCGTGGCCACCGTCAACGTCGGGGTGGCGGAGCGAATGTTCAAGCGCTGCACCGCATCATCATGTGCGGCGAGGATGCTACGCGCTTCGGCGAGCATCGTCTCCCCGTCCGCGGTGAACCGGGTGATCCGCCCTTCACGCTCGACGAGCTTGAGTCCGGTCACGGTCTCGAGCCGGCGGACATGCTGACTGACCGCGGACTGGGTCAGATGCAGCGCCGTCGCCGCGCGGTGAAATCCACCACAGGTGGCCACCGCGACGAGGCTGCGCAGCGGAGTGATGTCGAGAACCGTGTTGGCCATGCCAGCCAGCCTACGTCGATTACGATTCATGATCAATCACGATTACTGATCATTGTTGGACGGCGCGCCTGGTCGCCGCGCACGCTGGAGCACATGAGAATCCCTCCCCTACCCGCCGCGGCGTTCATCCTGTTGTGGGCCTTCGGCTATCCACTCGGGGCGCTCGGCGTGTCCGCGATGTCGCCGATGGCGCTCCTGACCATCCGATTCGCCGGGTCCGCGGCAGCCCTCGGCATCATCGCCGTCGTGACCCGCCGGGCCTTCCCCCGCGGACGGCAGCTCGGCCACGTCGCAGTCGTCGGGTTGCTGACTCAGTTCCTCCAATTCGGCTGCGCCTACCTGGCATTGCAACTCGGGGTGCCCGCCGTCATCGTCGCACTGGTCATTGCCTTGAACCCGGTGGCCACGGCGATACTCGCGTGGCCTGTGCTCGGTCAGCGCCTCGGGTCGCGGCAATGGATCGGCATCGCGGTCGGCACGGCCGCGGTCCTGGCCGCGTGCCTTCCCCGGGTGATGGCCGACGCCTCGACAATGGGCATCGCCGTGGGCCTGACCCTCCTCGCACTGACCGGTGTCGCGCTCGGCGGCATCTATCAGCAACGCTTCTGCGGCGGAGTCGATCTCGTCGCCGGCAACGCCGTCCAGCTGGGCGTGGCCCTGATACCCACGGCCGCAATCACTCTCGCGACTCCCGAGTCGATCACCGACCCACTCCGGGCCGCCTGGGTGTTGCCGACGATGATCATCGCCTCGTCGATGATCGCCACCACCCTATTCCTCCGGCTGGTCAACACCGCCGGTGCCGCGGCCACGTCGATGCTGTTCACGCTCATCCCCTCGGCGTCGGCACTGCTGGCGTGGGGTCTGCTCGGCCAACGCCCCGATATCGGGATCGTCATCGGACTCGTACTGGGCGCCGCGTCATTGGTGATCGTGCGACACCCTGGCGCCCCACCCCGGACCAACCAGCCCGCGACCACCGCAGAGCCCGGAACATCCGGCGAACAAAAGCGGTTGACACACTTGCCCGGGGGCGCGCTATCGTGAACGCGCATCTCTGATGCACGCCAGCCAGCTGAGTCACATCGAGGAGTGATCTGACAGTCATGAACATCTGAGGTCGGTAAACCACCGCGAAAGTCGACGCCGTACGCGACGTCGCCGCGGAATCCTCACCACCTCAAGGAGTTCTCATGGCGTCACCCCTGCACCCTTCCGGATCGATCACCCTCTCCGGCGTCTCCTTCGCCTGGCCTGATGGCACCACCGTCTTCGACGATCTCTCGATGAACGTCCCACCAGGGATCAGCTCACTCGTCGGAGCGAACGGCGCCGGCAAGACCACGTTGCTGCAACTCATCCTCGGCGCACTGTCGCCGACCACGGGCAGCATCTCGGTGTCCGGCGAGTGCGCGCTGGTCCCCCAGCATCCGCAGGCCCACTCCGACGACACCGTCGCCGACGTCTTGGGAATCGCCACGATTCGCAACGCCTTACGACGGATCGAGAGCGGATCGGTCCAACCCGACGACTACGACACCGTGGGCGACGACTGGGACGTCGAGGAGCGCGCGCTCGCGCAACTGTCGGCGTTGGGCCTCGTCGCCGACCTGGACCGGACCGTCGGCACCCTCTCCGGTGGCGAGTCGACGATGCTCGCGATCGCGGCCCGCCTCCTCCGCCGCCCCGACGTCCTGCTGCTCGACGAGCCAACCAACAATCTCGACACCGATTCGCGGACAGCTCTTTTCGAGGCGCTCGACGCGTTCTCCGGAACTGTCCTGCTGGTCAGCCACGACCTCGAGTTGCTCGATCGCGTCGACACCACGATCGAGCTGTACCGAGGCAGAGTGCGGCTCTTCGGCGGTCCGTACACGCTGTACCGCGAGGTCCTCGACACCGAGCAGGCAGCCGCGGAGGCTGCCGTCGCCAACGCCGCGGGTGACCTGCGCGCACAGAAACGCGACCTCGCCGACGCCCAGATCGCCCTGGACCGCCGGGCCCGGACGGCGGCGAAAGCCGAACGCGAGAAACGGGTCCCGAAGATCGTCGCCCACGGCCGCAGGAACGCGGCACAGGTATCGGCGGGCAAGTATCGCACCTCGCACCGCGAGGACGTCGCCGCGGCGGCGGGTCGGCTGGAATCGGCGCGCGCCGACGTCCGTGCGGACCGGACCGCGCGGATCTCGATGCCCGAACCCGACCTCGCCTCGCACGCCCAGGTGATCGCCGACGACCGGTTGCGCCTCGACGGTCCGGAGCGAGTCGCGCTCGTCGGTGCCAACGGGTCCGGGAAGACCACCCTCATCGCCGACCTCATCGCCGGCGACCGCATACTCGTGCCGTATGCCCTGGTGCCGCAACACATCACCTTCGCCGATCCGTCGCAGACGATCGCCCAGGATCTCTCGGCGACACACCCGGATGCCACCGCGCAACAGGTTCGGGCGCATCTCGCGCGATTCCTGTTCCGCGGTAACGCCGGTGACCGTGCCCTCGCCGAGTTGTCGGGCGGTGAGCGCCTGCGGGTGGCGTTGGCGTCGGCGTTGCTCACCGACCCGACACCCAAGCTCCTGATCCTCGACGAGCCGACCAACAACCTCGACATCGACACCACCGAGGAACTGGTGTCGGCGTTGCGTGACTGGACCGGTGCGCTGCTGCTGGTCAGCCACGACCCCGGGTTCCGCGACCGCGTCGGCACCGACCGCACGGTGCGGATCGGGTAAGTGTCACCCGGGAGCAACGCCTCGGGGCGACACGCCCTAACAGCACCGGCCCTGCGGGTTGTTCTCGACGTGGTCCCAGCGGTGGCGCCAGTAGTCGCGCTCGCTCATCGGCGGCGTCGGATCACCGTGTGCGGCATGGTGTTGCAAGTAGCGCTCGTAGTCGCGGTCACCCATGACGCTGCCGACGTACCACGCGACTCGTTCACCCATCCGGTGCAGTATCTGCCTCATGTGACCGTCTCGGTCTTGCGCTGGGTGGCAATGTCATCCCACTCCCGCTGGACCTCGCGTTCGGCGGCGGTGGTGATGAGCCCGCTCGGACCGAAGATGCGTGAGGGTTCCGGTGGGTCCTCGGTGGTCGGGAGTCCACCAAGACGCAGCGCCTTCATCGAGATGTAGACACCGACGATCACCACGATGAGCACGAGTACCGCGAAGATGATCGACAACGTGCCCTGGATGAAGGTGTTGCGGATGACGGCGTCGATCTCGCCGATGTTCTTGGCGGTCTTGAACGACGTCTTGCCGGCGTCCTTGGCATTGGCGAAGTCGCGGTGCTGCGCCCAGTAGCCGATGGCCGGATTCGACGAGAAGATCTTCTGCCAGGAGGCGGTCATGGTGACGATCACGTCCCACACCAACGGGATTCCGGGTATCCACGCCCACTTGGCCTGTCCGCGTTTGAACAGGATGACGGTGACGACCGTCAACGCGACCGCGGCGAGCAACTGGTTGGCGATGCCGAACAGCGGGAACAGTGTGTTGATACCGCCGAGTGGGTCGGTGACGCCCATCAGCAGGATCGAACCCCATGCGGCGCAGACGATCACGGTGCACAGCCACGCTCCGGGCCGCCAGGACGGATCCTTGAAGCGGCTCGCGCCGGGAATGTTGCCGATGCCGTCGGAGAGCATGAACCGGGCAACCCGGGTACCGGCGTCGACGGTGGTCAGGATGAACAGCGCCTCGAACATGATCGCGAAGTGATACCAGAACGCGCGCAACGATTCCCCACCGATGGCCCGCTGCAGTGTGTCGGCCATACCCATCGCGAGGGTGGGCGCACCACCGGTGCGGGAGACGATCGAGGACTCACCGACTCCCTGGGCGGCGGAGGTGAAGTCCGCTGCGGTGACCGGATTTCCGCTGACCCCGAGTCCGTTGACGTAGTCGGCGGCGCCCTGCGCGGTGCCGTCGGTCAGCGCCTTGGGTGCGTTCATGCCGAAGTAGATGTGCTGATCGAGGATGCAGGCGGTGATCAACGCCATGATCGCCACCGACGATTCGGTGAGCATGCCGCCGTATCCGATGATCCGGGCCTGCCCTTCCTTGGCCAGCAGTTTCGGTGTGGTGCCTGAGGCGATGAGGGCATGGAATCCCGACAGCGCACCGCACGCGATGGTGATGAACAGGAACGGGAACAATGCGCCGGAGAAGGCGGGTCCCTTGCCGTTCCAGGCGAATTCGCTGACGGCCGGAGCCTTCATCACCGGTTGGACGATCAGGATGCCGAGGGCCAGCAGGGCGATCGTGCCGACCTTCATGAACGTCGACAGATAGTCGCGGGGTGCCAGCAGCAGCCACACCGGCAGTACCGCGGCGGCCACACCGTAGATGATGATCGCCCAACTCAGGAAGACCGGTGAGAGGGTGAACCAGTCCTTGCCCCAGCCGGATTCGCCGACGTAGCGGCCGGCGACGATGGCGGCGAGCAGCAACACCACACCGATCAGCGAGATCTCGCTCACGCGACCGGGCCGCAGATACCGCAGGTAAATACCCATGAACAGGGCGATCGGGATGGTCATCGCGATGGAGAACACGCCCCACGGACTGTCGGCGAGCGCGTTGACGACGACCAGGGCCAGCACCGCGATGAGGATGATCATGATGACCAGCACGGCGACGATCGCGGCGGTGCCACCGACCCGGCCGAGTTCGTCGCGGGCCATCTGTCCGAGGCTGCGTCCGCGACGCCGCGTCGAGATCGACAGCACCAGATAGTCCTGAACGCAGCCGGCGACCACGGCGCCGATGATGATCCAGATGGTTCCGGGCAGGTAGCCCATCTGCGCGGCGAGTACCGGTCCGACGAGTGGACCAGCTCCGGCGATGGCGGCGAAATGATGGCCGAACAGCACTCGCCGGTCGGTCGGCATGTAGTCCTGCGCGTTGTCGAATTCCTCGGCGGGCGTGGCGTGATCGTCGCGGGGCTTGACGACCTTCATCTCGATCATCCGCGCGTAGAAACGGTAGGCGATCACATAGGTGCAGACGGCGGCGACGACGAACCAGACGGCGTTGACGTTTTCTCCGCGGATGAATGCCACGATCACCCACGCCACCGCACCGAGCAGGCCGATGATGGCGAACAGGATCTTCTTCGGCACGGTCATCGGTGAGCGGTCGATGATCGCGACCGGTGGGAGATCGGGATCGTTGCGGATGAACTCGACGTTCGGATGGTCCTCGCGTCGCTCGCTCGTCGGTGTCGGTTCGGTCATCGTCATGGCGTTGGTGGGCCCTTTCGACGTCTCGAGGGGAGCCACGGATAGTGGCCTGCGTCACTATACGCGGACGGTCAAAGCGGTCATACTGACTCCCGATGAGCTGCAACGAACCCGAAATGGGTACCAGCGCACGGTCGGAGCAACGCACTCCGGTGGTGCTCGTTCACGGTCTGCGCGTCAGCGGTGCGTCGCTGCATCGCATCGCGAACGCCGTCACCGACCGACCGGTGATCCACCCCGACCTACCCGGTCACGGCACGCGCAGCGCCGAGACCTTCACGATGGCCGAGGCGGTGTCCGCCGTCGTCGACGCCATCGACCAACTCGGCGCACCGGCGGTCCTCGCGGGAATGTCGTTGGGCGGCTATGCCGCGATGGCCACCGTGGCCGCGCATCCCGAGCGCGTGGCCGGGCTCGTCGCGATGGGGTCGACCGCCCAGCCCAGCGGGTTGTTGGCCGCACCGTTTCGGTTGTTCGGCGCGGCCACCTCGTTCCTACCCGCGCAGAGCGCCGAGATCAGCCGGTTCCTCACCCGGATGGCGTTGGGCGCGCAGGTCTCCGACGACATGGAGGCCGGCGGCCTCGCGTTGCACTCGATCGCCGATGTGGTCGACGAGATCGCCGGATTCGACGCCCTGTCCGCACTCGTCGGGTATCCGGGACCGATGCTGTTCGCCAATGGTGGCTGGGATCAGTTCCGAATCCACGAACGCAGGTTCGTCGCTCTGTCGCCGCGTGCGCGGCTACGCGTCATCCCTCGCGCCACCCATCTGTATCCGCTGATCCAGCCGGCCGTGGCGGGAACGATGATCAGTGAGTTCGCGGCGTCGATCGACGCCGAGCGGGTAACGCAGCCGACGTCGGCACCCTGAGCCTCACTCGATGGCTTCAGCGGCCTCGAGCCACGCCGCCTCGGCGGCTTCCTTGTCGGAAACCACTTGCCGTAGTTCGGTATTGAGCGACACCAGACGTTCGGGGTCGGTCGCCGCGGCCACCAGCGCGGCATGCAACTCGTCCTCGCGCCGCGAGAGTTGCTCGATCTGCCGTTCGGCCCGGTTCATCGCCTTGCGTGCCTCGCGATGTTCGGCGGCACTCACCGCGGGTCGCTCGGCAGGAGCGTCGGCCGTACCCGGGGACTGCGCGTCTGCGGTCTGCCCCGATGCCGCCTGCGATGAACCCACCTTCGACGAACCCGAACCCGTGGTGCCGGAACGCATCTCACGACGCCGATCGAGATACTGCGCGATCCCGCCCGGCAGGTTGGTGAGCGAGCCGTCGCCGAACAACGCCCACGTGGAGTCACAGATCCGCTCGATCAGGTAGCGATCGTGGGAGATGACCACCATGGTTCCGGCCCACGAATCGAGGAGATCCTCGAGCTGTTGCAGGGTGTCGATGTCGAGGTCGTTGGTCGGCTCGTCGAGCAACAGCACGTTCGGTTCGGCCATCAGCACACGCGTCAACTGCAGGCGCCGACGCTCACCACCGGAGAGATCGCCGACCGGGGTACGTTGTTTGGCCGGCGAGAAACCGAGCCGCTCGGCAAGCTGACTCGCCGAATACTCCTTGTCGCCCAACATGATCCGCGCGGCCACCGACTCCACCGCATCGAGTACACGTTGGTCCTCGTCGAGGTCGTCGAGTTCTTGGCGCAGCCACCCCAATTTCACGGTCACGCCCTCGATGCGACGGCCGGGGGCCACGTCGACCTCCCCGGCCAGCGCACGCAGAAGCGTCGTCTTGCCCGATCCGTTGACCCCGACCAGACCGATGCGCTCCCCCGGCGCCAGTCGCCAGGTCAGATTGTCCAGCAACGCCTGTCCCGCAGGTGTCTCGATGTGCGCGTCCTCGAGTTCGATGACGACACGTCCGAGCCGACGCTTGGCGAACGTCGACAACGTCACCGTGTCACGGGGCGGCGGGACGTCGCTGATCAGCTTCTCGGCGGCCTCGATTCGGTAGCGCGGCTTGGAGGTTCGGGCGGGCGGTCCGCGACGCAGCCACGCCAGCTCCTTGCGGGCCAGGTTGCGTCGCCGCTCCTCGGCGGCGTCGGCCAGCCGCACCCGCTCGGCGCGGGCGAACACCCAGTCGTTGTATCCGCCCTCGTACTCATCGACCCGACCGTCGTGGACCTCCCAGGTCCGGGTGGCGACGGTGTCGAGGAACCAGCGGTCGTGGGTGACCACGACGAGCGCGCTGCGGCGCCGCATGAGGTGGTCGGCGAGCCATTGCACGCCTTCGACGTCGAGGTGGTTGGTGGGCTCGTCGAGGATCAGGACGTCGGCCTGGGAAACCAGCGCGGCGGCCAGGCCGACGCGACGACGCTGGCCGCCGGAGAGTTCGTCGACCCGCGCGTCGAGCAGTTCGTCGACGCCGATGCCGGCGAGGATGCCGCGGACCCGCGGATCGCCGGCCCACTCGTGCACGGCGACGTCGGGGCCGCCGACGACGACCTCGGCGACCGTCTTGCCCGCCGGCAGCTCACCGCGCTGGGTGACCACGGCGATGCGCGCCCCACCCGCCCGCGACACACGCCCCGAATCGGGTTCGGTGACGCCACCGAGGATCTCCAGCAGCGTGGTCTTACCGCCGCCGTTGAGTCCCACCACCCCGATGCGTTGCTCCTCGTGCACGCCGAGGCTCACCTCGTCGAGCAGGGATTTGATGCCGAAGCTCTTGCTGATGCGGTCGGCGTTGATCAGCGCGGAGGGGGCGGGTGGCACCGGTAGACGATAACAACCCGGGACTGTCGGGCTCTCCTGTGGCGCCGACTCCCCGCCGATGCGGTGCTCAGTCTCGCCCGAATGCCGCCGCGGCGGTTCCCATCACCTGATCGAGCGAATCGGCGACGACGTCGGTGTGGTCGGCGCGGGTGTGGGTGTGCAGGTCGACGTCGGTGCCGTCGGCCTGCATCGAGCGGACCAGCGTCGCGGTCAACGGGAACGGCACCACCGGGTCGAGCAGGCCGTGATCGATGCGGATCGGCACCGTGTACCCGCCGGTCGGCACCCGCGTGTAGTCGGCGAGCGCGGCCGCGAAGCGCTCGTCGCCCAGCGAGGAGTCCAGCAGATCTCCCGGCGCCACCGACCGCATCGCGGTCGACACCTCGCCGTTGCACTGCGAGCGGGCGAGATCGAGAGACCGCTTGCCCGCCTGGGTGAGGTGATCGGTGACGTGCAGATCGGGGCGCGCGTGGTCGAGGCCGGCGAGGATGTAGAGATACAGCGCACTGACGGTGTTGAGCTTCCCCAGGCTCGGCACGCTGGGCGTGAACGACTTGGTGAGCACCCCTTCGATACCGGAAGCCGGTGCCAGGGCCAGGATTTCACGCAGGTCCAGTTCCGGCGCGTATGACGGCGCCTCGTGGCCGGCGAACAATGCCGCATGCCCGCCCTGCGAATGGCCGGCGGAGACCCATTCGGTACCCAGCGACCCATCGCGGGCGCGGGCCGCGCGGATCATGTCGATCACCGAGTACGCGGCGGCCCGTCCGCCAAGATACTCGGTCTCACCGGGTGCGCCGAGACCCGCGTAATCGGTTGCGGTGACCGCATATCCGCGCTTGAGTGCGTCGATGATCGCGGCGTCGACACCGGCGCCGTTGCGGGTCCGGCTCGGCGCGCACTCGTCGGCGATCCCCGTGGTGCCGTGCGCCCAGGAGAAGATGCGCCAGCCGCCCGACGGCGGCGTGCCCTTCGGGACGTAGAACACGCCGGTGGACAACGCCATTCGATCATTCTGGTCGCGGGTCACATACGTGAGGCGTTGTCCCGACGCCGCGCCGGGCGGCAGGTCGGCGCCGACGATCGCGGCGCCGGCGAGCACGCGCCCGGGGACCGGGGTCGCGGTGGCCGAGCCGGCTCCGACCGTCGCCAGGCCGACCATCATCAGTCCGACCACGAATGCGACCACACCGACGAGCCCGAGCCGACGACATTCGCGGTGCGTCCGAGCGAACGCCCCGGGTACACCGCGGGCGTTGACCCGCTCGGCCCGCGTTCGTGTGCGCGGTCGTCGGGGTCGCGTGATCACTGCCCGGGCGCCTGTCGGGTCGCGCCGCTGACCGGCCCGGATGCGGTGCGTACCGAACGGGACACCCCGGCACCGGACAGTTCGGCGGCCACGGCCACCGCGGCCTCGGCGTCGGCGCACAGGAAGGCGCACGTCGGCCCCGATCCGGAGACGATGCCGTTCAACGCGCCTGCGTCGACGCCGGCGCGCAGCGTTCGGCGCAGTCCCGGCTGCAGACTCAGTGCGGCCGGCTGCAGATCGTTGTGCAGCAGCGGCGCGATCTGCGTCGGCTCCCCGGTGGTCAGGGCCTGCACCAGCTCGTCGGGCCGCGGGTTGTGCACGTCGAAGGCGTCGGCGTGGTCGGCGCGCAGACGGTCGAGTTCGGCGAAGACGGCCGGCGTGGACAGTCCGTCGCGCGCGAACGCCAGCACCCAGTGCAGCTCACCGCGCGCGATCATCGGCATCAGTTGTTCACCGCGGCCGGTGCCCATCGCGGTACCGCCCTGGACCGAGAAGGGCACGTCGCTGCCTAGACCGGCGGCGATCTCCAGCAGCTCCGCACGCGGCAGATCGAGTTTCCACAGTGCGGCGAGAGCCACCAGGGCACCCGCGGCGTCGGCGCTGCCGCCGGCCATTCCGCCGGCGACCGGGATGCGTTTGACGATCTCGATGGCCACCCGCGGATCGCGGTCGGCCCACTTGCCGAGCGCGCGGACGGCCTTGATCGCCAGGTTGTCGTCGTCGAGGGGTACGTCGGCGGCGTCGGCGCCTCGTCCGCCCTCGCGGCGCAGCGTCACCCCGAGGGCGGCGGCGCGCGCGACGGTGACGTCGTCGTACAACGAGAGCGCCTGGTAGACGGTGACGAGATCGTGGTAGCCGTCGTCGCGGAGCGGGCCGACGCCGAGGTGAAGATTCATCTTGGCGGGCACGCGCACGGAAACGGCGTCGGAGATCACCGACAGGGACGCTGGGGACACGGGTATCCAGGGTAGTGAATCGCCGTGCGAGTCACGGTTGCCAACCCCGTTCGACCAGCGCGGCGACGTCGTCGACGACCTCGATCGCGCCCGCATCGAGCAACTCCGCGCCCGCGAAACCACCGGTCCGCACACCGACGCAGGCGATACCGAGTTCGTTCGCCGACGCCACGTCCCACACGCTGTCGCCGACGAGGACCGCGGTGTCACCGCCGGAACGTTCACGCGCGACCGCCAGGAGATCCGGCGCAGGCTTGGAGTTCTCGGCGTCGTCGGCGCTGGTCACGACGGCGAAATCGGAGCGCGTCAGGCCCAGTAGATCCAGCGCTGCGTCGGTGAACTCCTGCGCCCCCGACGACGCGAGCGCCACCCGATAGCCGGCATCGGCGAGCATCCGCACCAGTTCCGCCGCACGCGGCAGCGCGCGCACCTCGGGTAGCAGCTTGCGGTATTGCTGGGCCCACTTGTCGCGCAGGTCATCGCCGAGGGAGTTCTCGACGTCCGGCCCGCAGATCTCCCCCACCAGCTGATCGCCGCCCATCCCGATCGCGCGGTGGATACGCCACCATTCGGGGTACAGATCGTGCCCGGCGAAGGCGCGCTGCCACGCCAAGGCGTGCAGATGGTTCGAGTCGATGAGCGTACCGTCGACGTCGAGGAGCACGGTGTCCACAGGCGCCTCTTCGGTCGGCGTCTCTGTCCGGTCGGTGTGCGTCATCGCTGTCACTCCTGTTCCTCTTGGGTCGAGACCACGTGCCCACCATCCACCTTCGCACTGTTGGACGTCGAGCCGGTGGGACGTCGAGGTGGCGTCACTTCCGATTCGCTCGGACGTCCGCACCGATCAGAAGGAGCGCGAGCATGGCGACACGATTCGGATACACCCTCATGACCGAGCAGGCCGGACCCCGGCAGCTGGTCCGGGACGCGGTGGCCGCCGAGAAGGCCGGCTTCGATTTCGAGGTGTCCAGCGATCATTACTTCCCGTGGCTGTCGGCGCAGGGCCACGCACCGTACGCATGGACGGTGCTCGGCGCGGTGGCTCACGCGACCGAGCAGGTCGAGCTGATGACCTACGTGACCTGCCCGACGATTCGTTACCACCCGGCCATCATCGCCCAGAAGGCCGCGACCCTGCAGTTGCTCGCCGAGGGCCGGTTCATTCTCGGACTCGGTAGCGGTGAGAACCTCAACGAGCATGTCGTCGGCGCGGGGTGGCCTGCCGTCTCCGAGCGGCACGCCATGCTCTCCGAGGCGATCGAGATCATCCGGGCATTGCTCGACGGCGGTCTCGTCGACCATCGCGGCGAGTACTTCCAGGTCGATTCGGCACGGATCTGGGATCTGCCCGACGACGGTGTGCCCATCGGCGTGGCGGTGTCCGGACCCCGTTCGATCGACGAATTCGGGCCTCTCGCAGACCATCTCATCGCCGTCGAGCCGAACGCGGACTTCATCGAGCACTGGAATGCCAATTCCGAGACCACCTCGATCGGGCAGGGCGCCGCGCTCGACCCGGCGCGCGCGATCGGCCAGATCCCGATCTGTTGGGACCCCGACCGTGACACCGCGGTGGCCCGCGCCCACGACCAGTTCCGGTGGTTCGCCGGGGGCTGGCACGTGAACGCGAACCTGCCGACCACCGCGGCGTTCGCCGGCGCCACCCAGTTCGTCACCCCCGACGACGTCGCGGCCAACATCCCCTGCGGGTCGGATCTCGACGAACTCGTCGACGGGATCCGGCCATTCGTCGACGCCGGATTCACCGACGTCGCACTCGTTCAGATCGGCGGCGAGAGCCAGGAGCGGTTCCTCGACGAGGCGGCCGGGCCGTTGCTGGAGAAGTTGCGGTCGGCCTGAGCGCTGACGCTGGAACGCGGTGCGTGCCAGGCCACGGAAATGCTGTTCTGTCAACGGATCTCCGCCGAACGCACCCTGACCTCCGTTCTTACCCGAAGGCCATGACCGGACTGCGAAGTCAACGTTGCATAGTCGGTACCCGCCCTCCACAGTGGACGTCGTTGGTCGAACGACGGAAGACGGGTCAATGGCTGAGATCACCGACAGGGCAACGCAGATCGCAGAGGAGCAGGTCGCAGAGGAGCAGCAGGCCGTCGACACGATGTACACACGCCTCGACACCGAGACGATGACCGGTCTCCGAGCGCGCGAGGAGGCCCTCTCGTCGCCCATCGACGGTCCCGAAGATCGTGTTGCGCGAGACGCCGATCTCTCACGTCTGGACAAGGCCATCCGTCGGCTCCGAAAGGCCGAACACGCACTGTGTTTCGGGCGGATCGACGGAACCACCGGCGGCGCGCCACTGTACATCGGTCGGATCGGGCTCCTGTCGGACTCGCACCGCACCCTGCTCGTGGACTGGCGGGCCGACGCTGCTCGACCCTTCTACGCGGCGACCGCGGCGTCACCGCTCGGGGTGCGTCGGCGTCGTCACCTGCGACTGCGAGACCGTGAGGTCGTCGAGCTCACCGACGAGATCCTCGACGGGACCGCACCGATCGATACCGACGTCGTCGGCGACAGCCCCCTCGTCTCTGCACTCAGTGGAGCCCGGACGGGTCGGATGCGCGAAGCGATGGCGACATTGCAAGCCGAGCAGGACGAGATCGTCAGATCCGAACACCGCGGAATCATGGTTGTCGATGGCGGCCCGGGAACGGGCAAGACGATCGTTGCCCTGCATCGGGCGGCGTATGTGCTGTACGCGTTTCCCGCGATTGCCGATCGCGGAGTACTGGTGTTCGGACCGAACAGACGATTTCTCACCTATATCTCCGACGTTCTGCCGTCCCTGGGTGAGAACGATGTCGCCCTGCGTACGCCCACCGACCTGGTGGATTTCACGGTAACGCGCACAGAGACCGATCCGATCGCACTCGCGAAGGGCTGCAAACACTTTGCCGAACTTCTCGCCGGT
Organism: Gordonia polyisoprenivorans NBRC 16320 = JCM 10675; assembly: GCF_000241325.1. Classification (GTDB taxonomy): domain Bacteria; phylum Actinomycetota; class Actinomycetes; order Mycobacteriales; family Mycobacteriaceae; genus Gordonia; species Gordonia polyisoprenivorans. The sequence goes on from NZ_BAEI01000032.1 coordinate 16,511, forward strand.
CGAGTCGAGACCTCACAGCCTCGTGGGATACCCCTTCGATTGCGGACCGGGTACGGCGCGGTCGTGCTTGATCCCGCGCGCGTGGATGCCGCGCGCCGCAGCGCGTTGCAGGGCGGCGTCGGCCACAACCGGGCACGGCAGGCATTCCTCGAACAGATCGTTGACGAGGTGGTGACGGAGTTGGAAGCACAAACCGCACAGGAGATCTCGGACTTCGAGGACGAGATCAGAAACGTACTCGGCATCGATCTCGATCGAATGTTCGCCGGCGAGGCCCGGCCGTCGGGGTATGACGACGACGGCAGCGGGGAGCTCGAGATCGACTGGGACCGTATCCACGATGATCTCCTCGACGACGCCGAAATCACACGGGCCATCGACGAGGTCTGGCCATTCCTCACCGCCGAAGGCGTGGTGCGTGACGTGCTCACCGACGCCGTCTCGCTCACCCGCCACTTCCCCCGGTGCACCGACAAGGACGTCGCCTCGATCGTCGACTGCGCTCGACAAGGTTGGAGCATGGCCGATCTGGCCCTCCTGGATGAAGCCCGCACGCTCGTCGACGGGCCACCGGAGTCGGTATATGGACACATCGTCGTCGACGAGGCGCAGCAACTCTCGCAGATGCAGTGGCGGATGCTCATGCGTCGATGCCCGAACCACTCGATGACCATCGTCGGCGACCTCGCCCAGGCGGGACCGACCACGACCATCAGCTCCTGGGGCGAGGCGCTGCACCCTTTTGTCGACGACCGCTTTGTCCACCACACTCTCACGATCAACTACCGCACCACCGCGGAGATCTTGGAAACGACGGCGCCCGTCCTCGCGCGTATCGCTCCCACACAGCGGCTTTCACGCTCGATACGTCATGGCGAACATCCGACGACCGGCATCGTCGCGAACGATGCCGTCAACTCCGAGGTGGACGAACTGCTCGCGGCGATACGGGCAGCGCACCCCGGGGAGCTCATCGGCATCATCACCACGGCACGGCGCGCATCGTGCTTCGACGCCGGCGCACTCGGAGACGATGTGATGGTCGTGCCGGCCGCCGACGCACGTGGTCTGGAATTCGACACCGTGATCGTGCTCGGCGCCAACGAGATCCGGGGTGCGGACCACTCCGGTCTCCGAGATCTCTACGTGGCACAGACCCGGGCGACCAAGCGCCTGGTCATGCTCGACTTCGGCGGGCCCGTTCCTGACGACGGTGCGGCCTGATCCCTTTACGCTGGCCGTTTTCCCTCGCGCGCAACGATTTCCTTGCGCGGGAGGGAAAACGACTAGCGGGAAGCAGTAAGTGGTGCGCTCAATCGCCTACCGGGACCTGTGCCAACCGGACGAAGTCGTCGACGTCGAGCTTCTCGCCGCGGATCTGCGGGTCGATGCCGGCGGCGCGTAGCCGACGCTCGGCCTCGGCCGCCGAGCCGGCCCACCCGGCCAGCGCCGACCGCATCGTCTTGCGGCGCTGCGCGAAGGCGGCGTCGATGACGGCGAACACCTTCGCCCGCACCGCGGGATCGTCGGAATAGCGCGAATGCCGTTGTACGCGAACCAGTCCGGATTCCACCTTGGGTTCCGGCCAGAACACGTTGCGGCCCACCGCCCCCGCCCGCGACACGTCACCGAAGTAGCGGGCCTTGACGCTCGGGACACCGTAGATGCGGCCGCCCGGTCCGGCGGCGAGACGGTCGGCAACCTCGGCCTGCACCATCACCAGCGCGGTCTGCAGGGTCGGGGACTGTGCGAGCAGGTGCAGCAGCACCGGGACCGCGACGTTGTAGGGCAGATTCGCCACCAGCGCGGTGGGCGCGGCGGGCAAGTCGTCGGCGCGCACCGTCATCGCGTCGGCGGTGACGACGTCGAGTGCCGCGGACCGGGTCGGCGCGTACTCCGCCACGGTGGTGGGGAGTCGCGCGGCCAGGACCGGGTCGATCTCGACGGCGATCACGCGTGAGACGGTGCCGAGCAGGGCCAGGGTCAGCGAGCCGAGGCCGGGGCCGACCTCGAGCACGACGTCGTCGGCGCCGACCCCGGATGCGGCGACGATGCGTCGCACCGTGTTGGCGTCGTGAACGAAGTTCTGCCCGAGGGTTTTGGTCGGGCGAACGCCCAGTTCGGTTGCCAGAGCCCGGATCTGCGCGGGACCGAGTAGGCGCGAATGCGCAGGCGCGTCGTCGGCGGTCAGATCAGAGCCCCAGCCGCGACGAGCAGGACGGCCACGCACCCCAGCCCTGTGCGGCCTGGGTCTTCTCGGCGATCGCGATCTGCTCCTCACGGGTGGCGAGGTCCGGGCGCGGCGCGTACTCCTGGCCGCCCCAGCGATCCCAGGTGTTCTGGTCGAACTGGATACCGCCGTAGAAACCGTTGCCGGAGTTGATCGCCCAGTTACCGGTCGATTCACACTGGGCCAGCGCATCCCACACCGAACCGAACGGCACGAACGGGGCGCCCGGCTTGGTCCCGACGCGAACGGTCGCCGCAACCGGTTGGGTGAGCACGTCCTGGCCGATCTTCACGCGCTTGGTGATCTTGCCGTTGACGGTGGTCACCTCGTACTGAACCTTCGCTCGGCCCGGCTTACCGGGCTTGACGACGATGCGGCGATCCTTGATCAGGGTCGGATCGTCCTGGGTGATGTCGGGAGCGTTGACATCCTCTTCGACCGTGGTCTCGGTGGTGCGGATGCGGGTGACGTTGATGACCGTGCCGTCGGTGACCTTGGCGTCGGCGGCCGGGGTGACCTTGTCGGCGTCCTGCAGCGGCGCACCGATGCTCTCGAGGGCCTCCGACACGGTGTCGGCGGGCACCGACTTGATCGAGGGCACCCCGCCGTCGATGATGACGAGCTTCTTGGGGAGCGTGACGTCAACAACCGCGCCGTTGACCGGGATCGGCCCGTTCGCGTTGAAGTTCGCCTGGTCTGCGCCGTGCGCGAGTCCCTGCTGGGCGAGGAGTTGGTTCACATTGACCGCAGTCGTCTCGACGACCCGCTTCTGGCCCTCCACGTCGAGGACGACCTGCTTCTTGCGGTGGAAGGTGATCGTCTGGCCGTCGGAGAACGACGAATCGGGCGACGGCGACACCATGTCGCCACTGGCCGGCTGGTAGCCCTGCGACTCGAGCAACGAGTCGACGTTCATCGTCATCGTGGCGACCTGGATCTTCTGGCCGTCGACGTCGATGGTGACGTGTTTGTGCATGGTCACGCCCATCACGCCGCCTGCGGCGACGGTGCAGAGCACGGCCCCGATGGCGATGCGGGCGCGCATCGACTCCAACGTGTGGATTCTCGCGAAAACAGACAAGGTCAAGCATCCTGATCGACGACGTGGTCATCCCCCGACACCGGCGCGAGGTGGTCGTCCCGACAGGCCCGAGGGCCCACATCCCGAGGAACGAAACCACCGCCGAGGCGACGGATCACAATACGATAACGAGCAGGGGTGATTACTGCAAAGACAGCCGGTACACGCGCCGCGCGTTGTCGCCGAGTGTCCGCGCCATCGTGTGCTCATCCGTTCGACGGACATCGGCGAGCCACCGCGCCGAATAGGGCAGGCAATAGGACTGATTCGGCTGGCCACGGTAGGGATGCGGGGTCAGGAAAGGTGCGTCGGTCTCGACGAGGATCTGCCCATCGGGAACCAGGTGAGCTGCCTCACGCAACTCGGCGGCATTGGCAAATGTCACAGTTCCAGCAAAACTCAGAAAATAACCGCGATCTATGCATTCGCGAGCAACGTTTCGGTCACCGGAGAAGCAATGCATGATCACGGAGTCCGGGGAGCCCTCGGCCGCCAGGATGTCGAGGAGGTCGTGGTCGGCCTCCCGGTTGTGGATCATCAACGGTTTGCCGATCCGCTTGGCCAAATCGATGTGCCAGGCGAAGGCCTCCTTCTGCACCTCCGGCGACGCCGCCGACTCGGACTTGCCGGGCCAGTAGTAGTCGAGACCGGTCTCGCCGATCGCCACCACCCGCGCATCGGCGGCCATCTGTTCGAGTTCGGCGCGCGCCGCATCGTCGAGTTCGCCCGCGTGGGTGGGATGCAGCGCAACCGCGGCGAACGCCCGATCGTCCCAGTGCGCGGCGTCGAGGGCCCAGCGCGCGTCGATCATGTCGTCGGCGACGGTGACGACCTGCCCGACGCCGACCCTCTCGGCGTGATCGAGAATGGCCCGCACCGAGTCCGCATCCCGGCCCCCGCAGGCGGCGAGATGGGTGTGCGCGTCGACCAGCCCCGGCAGCGGCTCGGGGTCCGGCGGCGGCTCCCGACGCCGCCGCTTCTTGGCCGCCTTGGCGCTCTCGGCCTTCATCGAAGCGCTGTCGGCGGTGTGGTGGGCGCTGTCGGCGGTGTGGTGGGCGCTGTCGGCGGTGTGGTGGGCGCTGTCGGCGTCGGTCATGGGGCCAACTGTAGGGCTCGGCGCACCGGGGTCGGGGTTACCGGTCCGCCTACAGGTCGACGCTGCCGGTGATGACGGTCGTGCTCTCGCCGCCGATCCAGATGTTCTCCCCGTCGTCGGTGACGTGCACGCGTCCGGACCGGCCGAGCACGGTTCCCTGAGCAGCCACATAGGACGACGGCGCCAGACCGGCGCCGCGGAGCCACATCGCGATGCCGGCGTTGAGACTGCCGGTGACCGGGTCCTCGGGGATGCCGTCGCCGGGTGCGAACGCGCGGACCTCGAACATCACATCGGTGTCGGGGGCGGTCGCCTCGGTGTGGGCGCCGACGAGCCCCACCTCATGGTCGCCGAGGGCGGCGAAGTCGGGGGTCACCTCGAGCACGCGCTGCGCCGAATCGAGCTGCAACACCATCCACCGCGGCCCGTTGATCACCCATTCGGCGGCGAGTACGTGCTGCGGGTCCACGCCGAGGGCGGCGGTCACCTCGGCGCGGGTGTCGTCGGCGACCGGCCCGGAGCGGCTCAGGGGCGGCGCGGCGAAGGCCAGGCGACCGTCGGTCCGTCGGATGCGCACCAGCCCGACACCGCACTCCTGCACGATGTCGTCGCCCGCGGCGACACCCCCGGCGGCGAGCCACGCATGCGCCGACCCCAGCGTCGGATGCCCGGCGAAGGGCATCTCCGAGCCGGGAGTGAAGATCCGCAGCCGGTAGTCGGCGTCCGGGTCGGTCGGCGGCAGCAGGAACGTGGTTTCCGACAGATTGGTCCATCGTGCGAACGCCGCCATCTGTTCGTCGCTGATCCCGTCGGCGTCCACGACCACCGCCACCGGATTGCCGGAGACCGGTTGGGACGCGAAGACATCGACCTGGGCGAAGCGTCGGGACTGTACGACATCACGAGACATGGCCTCATGGTTCATCATTCGCGTCGCACGCGTCCACACATTTGTGCACCTGCGCGACACCCGGCGGATCCGCGTCGCTCGCATAGCGCGCCCCAGCCGCCACAGACGGGTAGCGTGGCCACTCGTGTTGGGTTTGCCAGATGACGTCACCGTCGCGCTCTTCGACCTCGACGGCGTCCTCACCAGTACCGCCGTCCTGCATCGCCATGCGTGGAAGGCGGCGTTCGATGCCTACCTTCGTCAGCGTGACGGCGAGGGGTTCACGCCGTTCACCGAACAGGACTACCTCGACCACGTCGACGGCCGTCCGCGCGACGACGGCGTGCGTGCCTTCCTCGCCAGCCGCGGGATCGACGACGTCGACGACGCCACCGTCGAGTCGATCGGCAGCGGGAAGAACGAGATGTTCCTCGCCAGCCTCGAACGCGATGGGGTGAACCCGTATCCGGGATCGGTGCGCTATCTGCAGGCCGCCAAGGATGCCGGACTGCGGATCGCGGTGGTGACCTCGTCGAAGAACGGTGCCGCGGTGCTCGACGCCGCCGATCTGTCGAAGTTCGTGGAGGTTCGCGTGGACGGTCTCGAGACGGCCGCCGCGGGACTGCGCGGCAAGCCCGCCCCCGATTCGTATCTTCTCGGAGCACAGCGGATGGGCGTCGAGCCCTCCGCCGCCGCGGTCTTCGAGGATGCGATCTCCGGAGTCCAGGCCGGGGCCGCCGGTCATTTCGGCTACGTCGTCGGTATCGACCGGGTCGGCGGCACCCAGGCCGCGTCGATGACCGCGGCCGGGGCGTCCATCGTCGTCAACGATCTCGAGGAGTTACTCCCCGCATGAGCACCTCCGACAACGCCTACGGATTCGACGTCCACCCATGGCAATTGCGCTGGCGCGGACTCGACATCGACATGCTCAGGCGCACCGAGACCCTCTTCGCGCTGTCCAACGGACACATCGGGTTGCGCGGCACCTTCGAGGAGGGTGAGCCGGTCGATCACCCGGGCACCTACCTCAACGGCTTCTACGAGCAGCGCGGTCTGCCGTACGCCGAAAGTGGTTACGGTTACCCCGAATCCGGGCAGACCGTGGTCAACGTCACCGACGGCAAGATCATCCGGCTGCTCGTCGAGGACGAGCCGATGGACCTGCGTTACGGTCGCACCGAGGAGCACGAGCGTGTGCTCGACTTCCGCACCGGCACGTTGCGGCGCAGCACCCTGTGGACCTCCCCGACCGGTCGCACCGTACGCATCAAGTCCGAGCGGCTGGTGTCGTTCACCAAGCGCACCATCGCCGCGATCCACTACGAGGTGGAGCCGGTCGGCGAGGACATGAAGCTGGTCCTGCAATCGGATCTGCTTGCCAACGAACCCATTCCGACGCCGGGCAACGATCCGCGCCTCGCCGCCGCACTCGATCAGCCGCTCGTCTCGGACCTCGCGACCTGTCGCAACTACTGGGGCATCCTGGTCCACCACACCAAGCGCTCCGGCCTGCACATGGCCGCCGGCATGGATCATCAGATCGAATTCCCGGATCGCGCAGACACTTTCATTCGCGCTGACGGCGACCTCGCGCGACTGACGGTCGCGGCCAACGTCCCCGAGGGCACCCGGCTGAGCCTGACCAAATACATCGGCTACGGCTGGTCGGCGCGGCGATCGGTGCCCGCACTGCGCGCACAGGTCGACGCCGCGCTGGCGATGGCCATGGAGACCGGCTGGGAATCGCTGAAAGCCAACCAGGCCGCCTACCTCGAGGACTTCTGGCGCGACGCCGACATCGAGCTCGACGGCGATCCCGAACTGCAGCAGGCGATCCGGTTCGCCCTGTTCCACGTGCTGCAGGCCGGCGCCCGCGGCCAGTCGCGTGCGATCCCGGCCAAGGGCCTCACCGGCCCCGGCTACGACGGCCACACCTTCTGGGACACCGAGAGTTTCATCCTGCCGATGCTGACCTACACGGTGCCCGCGGCAGCCGGCGAGGAGCTGCGCTGGCGCCACGCCACCATGGACAAGGCCAAGGCACGTGCCGCCGAACTCGCCCAGCGCGGCGCGATGTTCCCCTGGCGCTCGATCAATGGCGACGAATGTTCGGGTTACTGGCCCGCGGGCACCGCGGGCGTGCACGTCAGCGCCGACATCGCCAACGCGACCGGCCGGTACCTGCGCGCCACCCACGATGAGCAGTTCGAAACCGAATGCGGCGTCGAGATACTCGTCGAGACCGCCCGCCTGTTCGCCGGCCTCGGACATCACGACGTCAACGGGCACTTCCGGATCGACGGCATCACCGGACCCGACGAGTACACCGCCGTGGTCAACAACAACATCTTCACCAATCTCGCTGCGCAACAGAATCTTCGGGATGCGGTGGCCGCGGTGCACCGACGCCCGGATCTGGCTCAGCAGTTCGGCGTCACCAACGCCGAGTCGGCGCACTGGGAGGCCTGCGCCGACGACATGGTGATGCCCTACGACGAGGCACTCGGTGTGCACCAGCAGTGCGAGGCGTTCACCCTGTTGGGCGCATGGGATTTCGAGGCCTCACGCGGCAAATACCCACTGTTGCTGAACTATCCGTATTACGAGCTGTACCGCAAGCAGGTCGTCAAGCAGGCCGATCTGGTGTTCGCCATGTACCTGTTCGGGGAGAGCTTCACCCCGGAACAGAAACTGCGGAACTTCGACTACTACTACCCACTGACGGTGCGGGATTCGTCGTTGTCGGCGTGCTGTGAGGCGGTCACCGCCGCCGAGGTCGGCTACCCCGACCTCTCCTACGATCTGCTCGTCGAATCGGTGTTCACCGACCTGCACGATCTGCATGACAACGTGGCGAGCGGTCTGCACATCGCGGCGCTGGCCGGAGCATGGATGGACTGTGTGGCCGGGTTCGGCGGCATGCGCGACTTCGGCGGCAACATCACGTTCGCGCCGAGACTGCCGACACGACTGGACTACCTGTCGTTCCGGATGACGGTGCGCGATTCCAAGATGCTGGTCGCCATCGACAAGAGCTCGGCGACGTATCGCCTGCTCTCGGGACCCGACATCGACCTCGCGCATCACGGCGACAAGTTCACCCTCACCGAGGGCACACCGGTCACCATGTCGATCCCGGAGATCGCCCTGCGTGAGCCCCCCAAGGCCCCGCCGGGATGCGAGCCCTACCGCCGTCAGATGTGAGAACCCTGGTGGTCCCCGATCTTGGCGTTACCGTCAGTGCGTCTGGGCCGCTTGCGGATCCGAGATGACGTAGCGGTCGGCGAGTTCGCCGAGTTCACGCAGCACCCGCTTGGACGACTCCGCCCACGGCATGAGGATCGGGAAGACGTGGAACATGCCACGCTCCTCCCTGCCGGTCACCGGCACCCCGGCGGCCTCGAGGTTCTCGACGAATTGCCGGATGCCGTCGCGGAACATCTCGACCTCACCCCAGCAGACGAACGTCGGTGGGAACCACTGCGGGTCGGGATGGCCGTAGACCGCGGAGACCCGGTCGTCGTTGGGCTGCACCCCGCGCAGGTAGGGCGCGACGGGGATGCTCCACGGCAGGATGTCGTACGGCGCGTTCTCGACGATGGAATCGTGGTCGAGATCGAGGTCGATCTCCGGTGAGAACAGGGCCAGCGCGGCCGGTTTGGGGAGATCGTGATCGCGGAGGTAGGCCACGAGCGAGGTGGCGAGCCCACCACCGCCGGAGTCTCCGGCAACCACCAGATGCTTGGGGTCGACCCCTCGCGCGAGCAGCCCGCGGTAGACGTCGGCGGCGTCGTGTACCCCGGCCGGGAACGGGAATTCCGGCGCCATCCGGTAGTCGGCGATGAATATCTCGAACCCGGTGAGGCGGACGAGGGCGGCGGCGAACGCGCCGTACATCATCGGTGAGGTACCGATGTAGCCGCCGCCGTGCAGATACAGCATGGTGCCGTCGATGGCCTTCTTCTGCTCGGCGTCGTCGACGTAGGAGTCGGTGGAATCCTTGGCGCGACACCAGATCCCCGGAATCCCGGCGATCTCGTCGGCGACGATCTCGACCTTGCCGGCCAGACCGACGACCGGTGGGAGCACGATCTTGCAGATGTCGTCGATGAATTTCTCCATCGAACGGAACTCCTCGATCGGCAGACCCATCGAATAGCCCATGAACGCGCGGATCGTCTGTCGGGTCACCGACTGTCCGAGGTTGTCCAGGAGGCCGCCGGGACCGCTCCACGGCTTCTGGAACGGGACCCGCGCGAGTCCGTTGAGCATGCTCTCGGCCAGACCCACCACGGCCAGCGCGCTCACGGGTCCGGATGCGGTCGCTACCTCGGGACGATCAGCCATCACCATGCGGCCAGCCTAGGCGCCGTGTGCGCGAGGCCGCTTGTCGGTCGGCTGGTGCGCTCGTCAGTGGGTGGGTACGGCGGCCGGGTCGGGGGTGACGTGGCGGTCGACGAACTCGTCGAGTTCGCGGTACACCTCGTGCGAACTCTCCGCCCACGGCATCAGGATCGGGAAGACGTGGAACATGCCGCGTTCTTCCAGCGACATGACCTCGATGTCGGCGGCGCGCAGGGTCTCCACGAATTCGCGGATGGGATCACGGAACATCTCGTCGGCACCCCACGTCACGAAGGTCGGCGGGAACCACCGCGCGTCCGGTTCGGCTTTCGTCATCGACACGCGCGTGTCATCGGGTGAGACGCCATGCAGATAGGGCGTGACGGGCACGTTCCAGGGCAGGATGTCGGTCTTGGCGTTGTCGGTGATCGACGGGTGGTCGAGATCGAGATCGACCTCCGGGGAGAACAGCGCCAGAGCCGCCGGGCGCGGCGCCCCGATCTCCGACAGGTAGGTGACCAGCGAGGTCGCCAACCCGCCGCCGCCCGAATCACCGGCGATGACGAGGTGATCGGCGTCGACGCCACGCTCGAGCAGTCCGCGGTAGACATCGGCGGCGTCGTGCACCCCGGCGGGGAACGGGAACTCCGGTGCCATCCGGTAGTCGGCGATGAAGACCTCGCATCCGGTGCCGCTGCACAGAGATGCGGCGAAGGCCGAGTACATCATCGGGGTGGTCCCGATGTATCCGCCGCCGTGCAGGTAGAGGATGGTGCCGTCGATGGTCTTCTTCTGCGCGTCGTCGTCGACGAAGGCATCCGAACTCGCCCGTGATCGCACCCACAGCCCGGGTACCCCGTTGATCTCGTCGTCGGTGACCTCGACGTCGTCGGTGAGGTGGATGAACGGTGGGATGACCGTCCGGCACAGTTCGTCGAGCACCTTCTCCATCGACCGGAATTCCTCGATGGGCAGGCCGACGATGTAGCCCATGAACGAGCGCACGGCCTGACGCGTGACCGACTGCCCCACGTTGTCGAGTAGTCCGCCCGGCCCCTGCCAGAACCGGCGGAACGGCACGCGGGCCAGGCCGTTGAGCATGCTGTCGGCCAAGCCGACCATGGTCAACGCCGTCACCGGCGCCGATGCGGTTGCGACCCCGGGACGATCAGCCATCACCATGGGGCCAGGGTATCGGGTGATGTCCGGATCGGCCCGGTCATCCGCGACCGGCGGGGCCTTGGCGGCACGCCCACGTCCCGGAGCCCGGAGCCTGAGCCGGAGTACGAATACAACTTCCACGGAATAGGGTGAAAACAGCCGAAAATCGGGGTCGGTACCCCGCTGCGGTGGAAGCTGTATTCGTACACCGCTCAGCGGCGACCGGGAGCCGCGGGATTCGCCGACGTTCGCGCTGACCAGAGCGTGACGGGGTGGGCTGCGGCCGGGAGCGACCCCGTATCCTGTCATCACTATGCCCAGTGACCTGACCAGCACCGACGCCCCAACTTCGCCGGACGCCCCGACCACGGACGCGACCGCCTCGCACGGAGCGGGCCGCCCGTACTACCTCACCACCGCGATCGCCTACCCCAACGGCGCACCGCACATCGGGCACGCCTACGAGTACATCTCCGCCGACGCGTTGGCCCGGTTCAAGCGGCTCGACGGCTTCGACGTGCGCTTCCTCACCGGCACCGATGTGCACGGGCAGAAGATGCAGCAGACCGCGGAGAAGGAGGGCATCCCGACCGCAGAGCTCGCCAACCGCAACTCCGACCGGTTTCAGGAGCTGCAGGATCGTCTCGGTTCGAGTTATCACCGTTTCATCCGGACCTCCGACGAGGATCACAAACGGGCATCGGCGGCGATCTGGCAGCGCATGGTCGACGCCGGCGACATCTACCTCGACACGTACTCCGGCTGGTACGACGTGCGCGACGAGATGTTCTACGCCGAGGGCGACACCGAGGTCGACGACGCCGGGCAGCGCGTGGCCACCGACACCCGTCACGTCCTGACCTGGACCGAGGAGCAGAGCTTCTTCTTCCGGCTGTCGGCGTATCAGGACAAGTTGCTCGATCTCTACGAGAGCCACCCGGAGTTCGTCGGGCCCGACGTGCGGCGCAATGAGGTGGTGAGCTTCGTCAAGGGTGGGCTGACCGATCTGTCGGTGTCGCGCACCACCTTTGACTGGGGTGTGCCGGTGCCCGGGCATCCCGATCACGTCATGTACGTGTGGGTCGACGCGCTGACCAACTATCTGACGGGCGCGGGTTTTCCCGACGACGAGGCCACCTACGAACGGTATTGGCCGGCCGATCTGCACATCATCGGCAAGGACATCATCCGCTTCCACTGCGTGTACTGGCCGGCGTTCCTGATGAGCGCAGGCCTGCCGCTGCCCAAACGTGTGTTCGCCCACGGCTTCTTGTTCAACCGCGGCGAGAAGATGAGCAAGTCCGTCGGCAACGTCGTCGACCCGGACAACCTCATCGACGAGTTCGGTCTCGATCCGGTGCGGTACTTCTTTCTGCGCGAGGTGTCCTATGGGCAGGACGGGTCGTACTCGGCGGAGGCGATCGTCTCGCGGATCAACGCCGACCTGGCCAACGAGTTCGGCAACCTCGCCCAGCGCACCCTGTCGATGATCGGCAAGTACTTCGACGGCGCGGTGCCGGCTCCGGCCGAGTTCACCGAGGACGATCGGCGATTGCTCACGGCCACAGACGAATTGCTACCGAAGATGCGTGAGCACTTCGACGCCCAGGCGATTCATCTCGGTCTCGAGACGCTGTGGACGACGCTGGCCGAGACCAACCGCTACATCTCCGCACAGGAACCGTGGAAACTGGCCAAGACCGATCTGGCGCGCACCGGCACCGTGCTCTACGTGTGCGCCGAGGTTGTGCGTGTGGTGTCCCTGTTGGCCCAGCCGGTCATGCCGACGGCCTGCGGCACACTGCTCGATCTGCTGCGCGTCGGCGACCACCGCGACTTCGCGGCCGTCGCGCAGCGACTGGTGCCGGGAACCGAACTACCCAAGCCCGCACCGGTTTTCCCTCGTTACGAGGCGTGATCGTTCCGGCATGACGGCCACCGCGCTCGACGTTCTGCGGTCGTTGCGGCACGCGGCGAAAGAGGGCGTGCCCGGTCCGGCGGCACTCATCGGCGACTGGTGGGATGCCGACGCGGTGATCGCGCCGTCGATCGAGATTCGCGCCGGGTCGGGCCCACCCGACCGCACCGACCGATTCTGGTTGGGCTACTGCGGTTTCGGTGGTTCACACGCACCCGCGGCCACGCTGCCGTCGTGTGCGGGCGGACTCACCGAGCGTCTACTGGTACTGCGCGACGGGCAGTGGCGACACGTGTCGGTGGATGGCTCACCGCAGCCCGGCTGGGTGACCCGGGCGATGGACGACGCCGCGCTGGGTCGGGTCGGCGGAAACCCGCCGCGTTCGGAGTTGATGTGTTCGGGGTCGCGGTGGTCGGCACGATGGACGCCACCGGATCACGCGCACCACGTCGAGGCCATCGAGAAGTGTCTGGAGGCGATCCGCGCCGGCGACATCTACCAGGCGTGCGTGTGCACCCGCTTCACCGGCCACCTCGAGGGGTCGGCCTTGGAGTTCTATCTCGACCTCACCGGCGCGACCCGTCCGGCCAAATCGGCCTTCCTGCAAGGTGAGTGGGGTGCGGTCGCGAGTTTCTCGCCGGAGACGTTCCTGCGCCGGACCGGCAACATCGTCTCGTCGTCGCCGATCAAGGGCACCATCGCCGCCGACGCCGACCCGAGCCTGTTGTCGGCGTCGACGAAGGACATCGCCGAGAACATCATGATCGTCGACCTCGTCCGCAACGACCTCGGGCGCGTCGCGGTCACCGGATCGGTGCGAGTCGCCGACCTCCTCACCGTCGTCCCGGCACCCGGTGTGTGGCACCTGGTGTCGCGGGTGGAGGCGATCGTGGCGCCCGACGTCGGCAATTCCCGACTCCTCGACGCCACCTGGCCACCGGCCTCGGTCACCGGCACCCCGAAACTACGTGCGCGCGAGCTGCTCGCGGAATGGGAATCGTCGCCGCGCGGAGTGTATTGCGGCGCAGTCGGTTTCGCCGGACCCGACGCGCTCCTGGATCTCAACGTCGCCATCCGCACCGTCGAGATATCCCCCGGCGGCGGGCTGGAGCTCGGCGTCGGCGGCGGCATCACCATCGACTCCGATCCCGAACGTGAATGGCAGGAGTGCCTGGACAAGGCGGCCAGCATCATCTCCGCACAGGCCTGACGCCACGAGTCGCCGGTCAGTCCACCGATCGTGCCGCCAGCACCGCCTCGTACACATCGCGTCGAGAGGCGTTGGTGCCCTTGACGACCTGCGCGCACGCGTCTTTCAAACGCATTCCGTCGTCGGCGAGTGCCGTTGCACGGGTGACGAGTTCGTCGAGGTCGGGTTCGCCGGCAACGGCACCGGCGAGCACCACGGTGATCTCCCCTCTGACCCCGTCGGCGGCCCACGCGGCCAGTTCGGCGAGCGTTCCGCGCCGCACTTCCTCGTAGGTCTTGGTCAGCTCACGGCACACCGCCGCCCGACGCTCCGGGCCGAGGACCTCGACGGCGTCGGCGAGACAGTCGGCGAGTCGGTGCGGCGATTCGAAGAACACAGCGCTGCGTGACTCGTCGCGCAGCACGCCCAGCCAGTCGCGGCGCGCCCCGGACTTGCGGGGTGCGAACCCCTCGAAGCAGAACCGTTCCGACGGCATCCCCGACACCGCCAGCGCGGTGGTGACCGCCGACGGCCCGGGCAGTGCGGTCACCCGCAGTCCGGCGTCGGCGCAGGCCACGACGATGCGATAGCCGGGGTCGCTGACCGACGGCATGCCGGCGTCGGTGATCAGCAGCACCGTGGCGCCGGCGGCGATGGCCTCCACGAGGCGCGGTGTGCGGGCGGCCTCGACCTGGTCGTAGTAGCTGATGAGTTCACCGGCGATGGTCACCTCCAGCCCGGCGGCCAGGGCGCGGGCGCGGCGGGTGTCCTCGGCGGCGACGATGTCGGCGGTGCGCAGGGCCTCGACCAGGCGAGGTGACGCGTCGTCGTATCGGCCCATCGGGGTGGCCGCGAGCACCAGGGCACCCGTCGGCGACGGCGAAGTCATCCCGCAAGCCTACGGCCTGGCCGGTCGCCGTCCGGCGACCATTACGATCGGACGAGTGACCCTCACCGCCGGCGACGTCGCCCAGCGCGACCGACACCTCAGCGCCGAGATCACGGCGTCGGCGCACCCGACCGCGCCACGGCCCGGCCCGGAGATCCCGAACCCTCTGTTCGGCGCTCCCGATCGCGTTCGCGGACTGATCGTCGGCCTGGTCATCACGTTGCTCGCGACGATCACACGCTTCTGGTCGCTGAACACGCCGACCGACGACGGCACCCCGATCTTCGACGAGAAGCACTACGTCCCGCAGGGCTGGCAGGTCCTCACCGGCGGCAATTGGATCGAGGACAACCC
This sequence comes from Gordonia polyisoprenivorans NBRC 16320 = JCM 10675, assembly GCF_000241325.1. Taxonomy (GTDB): domain Bacteria; phylum Actinomycetota; class Actinomycetes; order Mycobacteriales; family Mycobacteriaceae; genus Gordonia; species Gordonia polyisoprenivorans. The sequence continues at coordinate 31,665 of NZ_BAEI01000032.1, forward strand.
GGCCTACGGGCTGGTCGTGCATCCACCGGTCGGCAAATGGCTACTCGCCGCCGGCGAGGCCATGTTCGGTTACACCCCGCTCGGGTGGCGGGTGATCTCGGCGCTGTCGGGCATCGCGATCGTGGTGATGATCTACCTCGTCGTACGACGCATGACCCGATCCACCCTGATCGGCGCGATCGCCGGGATCTTCGCGATCTGCGACGGCGTGCTCGTCGTCCAGTCACGGCTGGGCATGCTCGACATCTTCCAGGCACTGTTCGTCGTGGCGACCTTCACCGCGCTGATCGCCGACCGCGACCAGGTGCGGGCACGCATGCACAAGGTGTATCTGGAAGGCCGCATCCACGATTCGGTGTTCGGGCCGCGCCTGGGCTTTCGCTGGTATCGCTTCACCGCGGGCGTCATGCTCGGGCTGACCTGCGGTACCAAATGGTCGGGGATCTACTACATCATCTTCTTCGGGCTGCTCTCGGTGGGCTTCGACGTCGCCGCCCGCAAGGCCTATCACGTGCAGCGCCCCTGGCTGGGCACGTTGCGTCGCGACGTCTTCCCGGCGGGCATGAGCCTTGCCGTGATGCCGATCGCCATCTACCTGGCGACGTTCATCCCGTGGTTCTCCAGTGAGACGTCGGTGTACCGCTATCAGGTCGGCAACACCATCGGCACCGGTGGCACATGGTCGTGGTTGCCCGGCGCGTGGCGCTCACTCTGGTACTACGAGGCCGGTGTACTGAGCTTCCACGAGCACCTCACCAACTCGGCGGGCAACCACCACCCATGGGAATCCAAGCCGTGGACGTGGCCGATGAGCCTGCGGCCCATGCTCTATGCCCTGGAGAACGGACCCGACCAATGCGGCGGCGGCGAATGTGTCCGCGCGCAGATGCTCATCGGCTCACCGGCGATGTGGTGGTTGTCGGTGCCGATGCTGCTCTGGGGCATGTGGTCGTGGTTCGTGCGACGCGACTGGCGCTACGCCGCGGTCGTCACCGCCTACGCCGCCGGCTACCTGCCGTGGTTCATCGAACTCGACCGTCAGATGTACTTCTTCTACGCGACCGTGCTCGCGCCGTTCCTGGTGATGGGATTGGCATTGGCCTGCGGGGACATCCTGCGCGGATCGCGACGCGCCGTGCCGGGCACCAGACCGGAGAGACAGGCGCTCGCGGTCATCGTCGTCGCCCTCTATGTGGGGCTCGTCGTCGCCAACTTCGTCTGGCTGTGGCCGATCCTGACCGCCTCCCCCATCTCGCCGACGATGTGGCGGCAGGAGATCTGGTTGCCCAGCTGGGGCTGATACCCGATCGACGCGATCAAGCGCACGGTCGACGGGATACAGCGCACGGTCGACGCGAATGGGCGCCCGATCGATGCGACAGGGCGCCCACTCGACGGTTGTTGCCGGGCTACTCGGTGCGCGGTGTCGCGCCCGCCCCGTCCGAAACCTGCCCGTCCGAAACGCGACCGTCCGGAACCTGCCCGTCCGGGCTCGCCACGATCGGCGTGGTACCGGCGACCGGCATCTCACCGGTGCTGATCACCTCGGCCTGTTTGCGGATGTGGTCGTCGACCTGTCCGGCGAGGATCTGACGCGACACGATCAGCGGGTCACGCCGCAGATCCATGTACAGCGAGACGCACATGCCGATCATCACCAGGACGAACGGCAGCGCGGCGATGATCGCCATCTGCTTGATGCCGTTGAGGGCTTCGTGGTCGGGGTCGTCGCCGCCCATCGCGAGCAGCAACGCGGCGACGGCACCGGTCAGCACACCCCAGAACACGGTCGTCACCCGGCGTGGCTCGTGGGTGCCGCGCTCGGAGAGCGTACCCATCACCAGTGACGCCGAGTCGGCGCCGGACACGAAGAAGATCGCGACGAGGATCATCACCAGCGCTGAGGCGATACCCGTCCACGGCAGGTTGGCCAGCACATCGAACAGGGTGTCCTCGCTGGCGGCGGTGGCCGGGTCGAACGGCAGCACGCCGTCCATGTTCTCCCGGATCGCGGTGCCGCCGAAAATGCAGAACCACAGCAACGACACCACCACCGGCACCACCATGACGCCGATGACGAATTCGCGGATCGTCCGGCCCTTGGAGATCTTGGCCAGGAACATCCCGACGAACGGGGTCCACGACACCCACCACGCCCAGTAGAAGATCGTCCAGTCGGCCAGCCACTGCTGACCGTCGGCGTCGACGGTGGCGCCCGAGCGCGCCGAGAAGAACGGCAGATCGTTGAGATAGGCGCCGAGGGTGGTCGGCAGCAGATCGAGGATGAAGACGGTGGGGCCGACCACGAAGACGAAGACCGCGAGGATCAGCGCCAACACCATGTTGATGTTGGACAGCCACTGGATGCCCTTGGCGATCCCCGACACCGCCGACGCCACGAAGCACGCGGTGAGGATCGCGACGATCGCCACCAACAGCATGGTGCCCGGATTGTCGAGCCAGCCGACCTTGCTGATCCCCGAACCGATCTGCAGCGCACCGAGTCCCAGCGAGGCGACGGTCCCGAACAGGGTCGCGAAGATCGCGAGGATGTCGATGATCTTGCCGATCGGACCGTTGGTCCGCGACCCCAGCAGCGGGGCGAACACCGAGCTGATCAACTGGGTACGCCCACATCGGTAGGTGCCGTAGGCGATCGCCAGCCCGACCACCGCGTACATCGCCCACGGGTGAAAACCCCAGTGGAACATGGTCGTTGCCATGGCGGTGCGCACGTCGGCGGCGGTCATCTCCGGTGGCGCGTCGACGAAGTGGAACAGCGGCTCATACGAGCCGAAGAACATCAGGCCGATGCCCATGCCGGCGCTGAACATCATCGCGATCCAGCTGACCGTGCGGTATTCGGGCTTCTCGTCGTCGGCTCCGAGCGGGATGCGACCGTACTTGCTGACCGCGAGATAGACCGCGAAGATCACGAATCCGGTGGCCGCCAACACGAACAGCCAGCCGAGATTGGTGGTGATCCATCCGAGGACGGTGTCGCTGACCGTGTTGAGGCTGTCGGGGCCGATCAGCCCCCAGGCGACGAAACCGATGACGATCGCGGCAGTGACCCCGAACACCGTCGGATCCAACGAGACTCGCGTTCCGGTTGCGGGTTTTTGGGCTTTTTGCACCAATTCACACAAGCAACAATCTTGGCGAACTTCAACTCCAGCCGAGAGCGCGCCGCAGCATGTCGAGGATCGCCGCGTCGTCGAACCCCAGCTCACGCAGGCTTTTCACATGCTCGACGGTGGTGTTCTGGGCGGCCGCGAGCCGGGCGTCGGGGCCGGCCTTGATGAACGATCCGTGACGTCCGCGGGTCTCGATGATGCCGCCCGCCTCGAGTTCGCGGTAGCTGCGGGCAACGGTGTTGGGCGCGAGGCGCAGATCCGATGCCAGTGCCCGGACCGTCGGAATCCGCGCCCCCACCAAGATCTTTCCCGACCCGATGAGCTCGATCACGCCCAACCGGATCTGTTCGTAGGGCGGGCGCGCGGCGGTGGGATCGATGCGCAGCAGCCCGGCGAGGTGGATGGGCACGTTGGGGTCGGTGGTCACGGGGCCTCAGATCTCGTCACGTGCGAGCGGGCAGGCCATGCAGCGCGGGCCACCACGCCCCGCGTCGAGTTCGGAACCGTCGATCTCGATGACCTCGATGCCCGACTCCCGCAGCCGTCGGTTGGTGTCGGAGTTGTGGCGGTAGGACACGACGACGCCGGGCTCGACGGCGAGGGTGTTGCTGCTGTCGTTCCACTGACCGGGATCGGCCACCCCGGTGGCGAGGTCGGGTTCGATCAGCGTGATGCGGTCCCGGCCCATCGCCTCGGCCGCGGCGTCGGCGAACGGACGCGCCTGCGACACGCTCACTCCGCCAGTGCCGCCGTCGCGAACGGCAAAGGCGGACATGCCTTCTGCCATCACCGGGCGCACCAGGAACTTCTCGGCGTCGACCATGGTGCACATCGTTCCCAGGTGCATGAACACCCCGGTCCGCTCGATCGGGATCGCGAGGACGGTGTGGGCGAGCGCATCGGCGAACAGGCTCTGGGCCAGTGCCTCCGCGCCGGCCGGGGTGGTGCGCTCCCCCACCCCGACCGCCACGACACCCGGGGCGAGCAGCAGGACGTCGCCGCCCTCGACCGGTGCCACCCGGGACTCGTAGGCGCGACGCGCCCCCAGGAACCGCGGGTGGTGAGCGTAGATCAGGTCGACGAGCGACGCCTCGCGGGCCCGCGCCCGACGCGCCAGCGACGAGATCGCGAACCGCGAACCCACCCAGAACGAGCTGTCGCGGCTGTAGAGCAGATTGGGCAGCGGTTCGATCGCGAACTCGTCGTCGCGATGCATCTGCCGCACCAGCGACGACGACGTCGATACGTTGATGTCGGGCAGTTCGCCGAAGGTGATCCCGCCGGTGAGGACGCGGGCGAGATCGGCGGCCGGCAGCGCGCGCAGATGGCGGCTGAGCTCGTCGACGAGGTGCGGGCCGAGCCTGCGCACCCCGACGGCCGCCGAGATGCCCTGGATGCGTGCGGCCCCACTGTGTTCGATCGCCTCGGTGAGCAGATCGCCGAGTAACAGCACCTCGATGGCTCGGTCGCGCAGCGCGCCGGCGAAGGCGTCGTGCTCGTCGTGGGCGCGTGTGAGGTCGGGAACCCGGGCGAAGAGGTAGTCGGCGTCGTTCGCGGTGGTCAGCCGCGCCAGCTCCGGGCCGGGGCGATGCATGATCACCGCACGCAGTCGGCCCACCTCGGTCGTGCATCCCAGGACGGACGGGCCGGCCGCGACAGAGGCGTCGGGGGGCGCGGGGGATTCGGGGGTCCTCGCCATGCCCTCATACGTTAGTCGGGAGTGGCCGGTGTCTCCGGGTCGGTGAGCTTGGCCGGTGCGCCGAGCACCTCCGGGGCGGTTTCCCGGGCGAAGAGCCACATCACGAAGGCGAACGCCGCGACGGCGGCGGTGAAGACGAAGGCCGGCCCGAATCCGACTCTGTCGGCGACGTATCCGACGATCACCGGCCCGCCGATGGCACCGAGATCCGACGACATGCCGTAGGCGGCCAGCGCCGATCCACCCTGTTTACGGGCACCGAGCACGTCGGCCAGCGCGGCCTGATGGGTCGGCGCGAACAACCCGGAGCCGACGCCGGCGAGCACCGAGAGCCCCAAGGCCACCCAAATATTCGGTGAGAAGCCGAGCACCGCGGTCGAGACCGCCATGATGAGCAGCCCGGGCAGCATCACCTTGCGGCGACCGTAGCGGTCGGAGAAGCGGCCGGCCGCCAGGATCGCGGCGACATTGCCGACGGCGTACACCGCGAGCACCACACCGGCCATCGCGGGCTCCTGACCCAGACCATCGGTGATGAACAGCGGCACCACCGCCACCCGAACACCCATCGACGCCCAGCCCTGGGTGAAGTTGGAAGCCAGGATCGCCCGATAGGCGCTGTCGCGCAGCGCCGTCCGCAGCGTCATCACCCCGTGGGCGGCGCCGGTCTCGGTGGGCGGGGCACCACTGTCGCGGAGCTGGGTGGCCACCACCAGCGACGCGATCACCAACGCGACTGCGTACACGACGAACGGCATCCGCAACCCGAACCCGACCAGTGCCGCACCCACCAGCGGACCGGTGATGTTGCCGATCAAGAAACCCGCGGAGAAGAACCCGGCCACGCGGCCGCGGATGTCGTTGGGCGACAACCGGATCAGAAGCGCCATCGCCGACACGGTGAACATCGTCGATCCGATACCGCCGAGCCCCCGGAAGATCAGCAATTGCACGTAACTCTGGGCGAAGGCGCACGCGAAGGTACTCGCGGCGACGATCAGCAGGCCGGACAAATAGATTCGGCGTTCGCCGAGCAGTGTGACCAGCCGTCCGGTGGTCGGGGCGAACAGCAGACGCATCACCGCGAACGCCGACACCACCGCCGACACCGCGGTGTAGCCGACGTCGAAGCTACGCGCGAAACTCGGTAGCGCCGGGGCGATCAGGCCGAAGCCGAGCGCGATGACCACATTGGCGCTCAGCAACACCCAGATTCCGCGGGGGATCTGTTTCATCCGCGGTCGCTCATGGGAGTTCGGGAAGCCGGTCGAGGGCCTCGGCGGTCTTCGATCGGCCGAGTTCGATCATCTCCGAGGCCTTGTGAAAGTCCAGCGTGCGCACCGACTTCCGCGGGATCTCGATGAGGATGTCGGGCGGATACCCGGCGATCTGATGTCGGGTCAGGGCGATCGACATGATGTCGAGGGACCGGCTGAGCACCTCGATGCGGCCCATGGTCTTGGGCTCCCCGGTCTTGGGCTCACCCGTCTTGGGCTCTCCGGTCTTGGGTTCACCGGTCTTGGGTTCACCGCCCGGGTCCTCGCCCGCCGACCCGATGTCCTCGGTCCCGGAGGGGACGGTGTCGGCGGAATCCGGGGCGTCGGCGTGCGGGTCGAGACCGATGCGGTCGCGGACCGAGCGCACGAATTCGCTCGACAGGATGGGGTCGACGTTGCGTCGGATGACGCCCTTGGCCTTGGTCTCCCGGGCCGCGCGCGCCGCGGAGCCACCCTCTCCGTCGAGGACCACGCCGATGGTGACGTCGCTGGCGACCGCGGAGGTCGGCGCCACCGGCAGCGGGTCGAGGATGCCGCCGTCGGCGAGCAGCCGACCGTCGAGCAGGTGGGGTGCGATGACTCCGGGGATCGCGATCGACGCGCGGATCGCGTCGACGAGTCGCCCGCGCTGAAACCACACCGACCGGCCGGCACCGAGGTCGGTGGCCACGGCGGTGAACGGGATGGGCAGGTCCTCGATCGCTACGTCGCCGAGGATGTCCTGCACGCGCGCGACGATGCGTTCGGCGCCGATGACCCCGCCCGGTTTGGTCAGCGACACATCGAGCAGTCGCATGACGTCGAGTTGGTTGAGGCCGCTGATCCACTCGACGTACTCGGCGAGTCCACCGGCACAATGCAATCCGCCGACGAGGGCGCCCATCGACGAGCCGGCGATGCTGACGAGGGAGAAGCCGCGGGCCTCGAGTTCGGCGATCACCCCGATATGGGCGTACCCGCGCGCACCTCCACTGCCCAGGGCGAGGGCCACCCGTGAACCTCCGGCCATGGGTCCAGCTTAGGGCGCCTCATGCATCCGCCGGGGAGTGGTCTCATTCCTCCAGCAACCGACGCGGCCCGGGACCCTGCCGGTGCAGTTCGTCCCCGGGATTGAGCAGGTGACACGCACTCAACGACAGACATCCGCACCCGACGCAGGAGCCGATCATGTCGCGCATCTTCTCCAGCAGTGCGATGCGGTGATCGAGGTCGTCGATCCAGCGTTTCGACGCCGCTTCCCACATGGCCGTCGACGGTGATTCGGCGTCACCGAGTTCGCCGAGTACCTCGGCGATCACCGCGAGCGGGATCCCGGCGGTCTGGGAGGCCTTGATGAAGGCCACCCGGCGCAGCATCGCGCGGTGATAGCGACGCTGGTTGCCCGCGGTGCGGCGGGAGAAGATGAGACCTTGCTCCTCGTAGTACCGCACCGCGGACGTGGCGATCCCGGCTCGCAAGGCGAGTTCCCCGACGGAGAGCTCGATCTTCTTCAGGCCCATGGGAACCGATGATGCCCCACCGGGCGGCGATCGCCACCGCAACCCGTGCCGGAGATTGCTCGGTTCAGCTGCGGACGACCATCACCGGCAGATGCGCCTGGTGCAGGATCTTCTGGCTGGTCGAACCGAGGAGCAGACCCTTGAAGCCGCCACGGCCACGGCTGCCGACGACGACGAGACCGGCGTTGTACTTCTCGGCCGCCGACAACACGGCCTTGCCCGGTTCTTCCGGCAGCACCTCGCGCACCACCTCGACGTCGGGGAACTCCTGGCTGTATCCGGCCAGACGCTCGGCGAGGGCGGCGACGGCGTCCTGCGACATCCGCTCGACCTCGTCGGGGTCGATGCCGTAGCCGTGCAGGGCGTCGGCGTCGAGCGGGGTCCAGGTGTGCACCGCGATGAGCTTGGTGGTGCGCAACGACGCCTGGCGGAAGGCCTCCTTGATGGCGCTGTCGCTGACGGGCGTGTCGTCGATGCCGACGACGACCGGTGCACTCGGCTCCGACGGCCCGCACACCACCACCACGCGCCCACGCGAGTGGGAGGCCACGGTGGTGCTCACCGATCCCAGGAACAGTCCCTTGATGCTGCCGAGCCCACGGGTACCGAGCACGATCGCGGCCTCGTCCTTGCCGAGTTCGAGCAGCACGCGTGCGGCGTCGCCGTCGACGATCGAAGCGTGGATCGTCAGGTCCGGAGCGATGGCCTTCGCCACGTCCGCGGCGGCGTGCACGGCGTCGGTGGCGTCCTGACGGATCGCGTCGATGACGTCTTGCGGAATGATCAGGCCGGGCGCGTAGTCGCTCGTGCTCGCGTCGTAGACGCCGACCAGCTTGAGCTCATGCCCTTCGAGGTGAGCGGCGGCCGCGGCCCACTTGACTGCATCGGTCGACGCTTCCGACCCGTCGACGCCGACGAGGATTGCGCTCATTGTCTTGTCATCTCCCTTTGTGGCGAACATCTGTGGACATACCTTCCACTGTTCATCCTGCCACGTCCGAACTCACCGGTAATGAGAAGAAAGTCCTGACCATTGCGGGTTTCGGCCCGGAGCGTAGGGTCGGAGATGACCGATTCACATCCCCCGCGATCCGATGTCCGGAAGGTCGATGACCCCCGACGAAACACCCCCACCACCCGATTCCCGCCCGCCCGGTTCTCCCCCGGGACCGGGCCCAGAGGAGCCGTCGACTCTGCGCGCCGCCGTCACCTACGGAATCGTGGTCATCGGTCTCGGCCTGGCGACGCTGCTCGTCGCATTGGCGTCCTCGGACGGATTGCGCACCGCCCTGGTGGTTGCCGCGCCGATCGTCGTCGGCGTCGGCGCCCTCGGCGGGCTGTGGCGGACCTACACCGTCTGGCGCGCGGGTGGGCGCTGGCAGGTGTGGCAGGGTGCGGCGTGGTTTCTGCTCGCCACCTTCGTGGTCTTCCTGTTCAGCACGGCTCCCGCACTGGTCGGCTGATCGGTCCACACCTGATCGGCCCACACACCGCCGGATCGGCGCAGGTGCACCGGCTACACTCGTACCGCAATGGGCCAGGAGCGCAACGGGAGCGAGAACGTGACGCAGGGTGAGGTTGCGCCGGAGGGTGAGGGCCCGACCACACCGCCCGAACAGCAGACGCCGTCCGAGCCTGCCCCCACACAGCCGCAGGCACCGGCACACTACGGCCAACTCAGCCCCGGAACCGTCTTCGCCGGCTACCGCATCGATCGGGTGCTGGGTCACGGCGGAATGGGCACCGTGTACGTGGCGGCGCATCCGCGCCTGCCACGTCTGGACGTCCTCAAGCTGCTCAATCCCTCGTTCTCCAGTGATCCGAGCTTTCGTGCCCGCTTCGAACGCGAAGCCGACCTCGCCGGCAGCCTCGAGCACCGCAACATCGTCTCGGTCTACGACCGTGGCGTCGAGAACGGCCAGCTGTGGATCGCGATGCGCTATGTCCGCGGCTACGACGCCGCATCGCTGATCCGTAGCCGCCCGACGGGCATCGACCCGGCCTTCGCCGTGCACATCATCTCCGAGATCGGGATCGCGCTGGATCACGCGCACCGGCGCGGGATGGTGCATCGTGACGTCAAACCGGCGAACATCCTCATCGAGTCCGACGACGACGGCACCACCGGCGCGATCATGTTGACCGACTTCGGTATCGCTCGCGCCGTCGATGACGCCATACACCTCACCGACACCGGGCTGACCGTCGCCTCGGTGCCCTACGCGTCCCCGGAGCAGTTGCACGGCTACGAGCTCGACGGGCGCGCCGACATCTACGCGCTCGCCTGCACCTTTGTCGAATTACTCACCGGCGCACCGCCGTTCCCCCGTGACAATCGACTCGCCGCGATGAGCGCACACCTTCACGACACGCCGCCATCGGTCCGAGACCGGGTACCGACGCTGCCGCCGGAACTCGACACGGTCCTCTCGATCGCACTGGCCAAGGAACCCGACGAACGGTACCGCACGTGCGCGGAGTTCTGCTATGCCGCCGCCACCGCCGTCGGGGTGGCGCCGTCACCGAACTCGCCGCTGTCGTCGGGGATGCACACCGCCCTGATCACCGGGCAGACGTCGAATTCCGGCGCGCACACCGGTTCCCGGCGGGCGCCGACGTCGGTGTCCTCCGATCCACGGTTCTCCGATCCACGTTTCTCCGATGCGAGGCGCTCCGACCCCCGGACCGGTGGAATGTCGGGTCGTGTGTTCTCCCCCGCCGGAAACCCGGACAGCGCAACCCAGGTGGTCCAGACCCGAGGCCGACGGCCGGTTACGCCGCCACCCACCGGACGCGACGAACGTCGCAAGACGACGCTCCTGGTGTCGCTGGCGACGGTTCTCGCGCTGATCGGCGTGATCGCCGGTGCACTGGCCTACGTCGATCGCCCCGATACCGGAACGTGGTCGGCGGCAAGCGCATCCATCGCCGAACAGTTCCCGCAGTTGCTGCCCGCCGGACCCAAGGCGCAGGGCTTCGGCGGCGCGACGTGCTCGGCGGCCACCGGCAACGGACTCGACGCGATCAGCTGCACCGCATCCTCGGGGGTGCAGTACACGGTGTGGCACACCCCGACCGCAGACGACCGCGCCATCGTCGATGACCTCGTCGGTTCCCAGCCGGGCACGCCCCGCACGTGGGCGCAGGGGTCGGTTCGGGTGTCGCGCACCACCGTCGCCAACGGGTGGGTGATCACCAATTTCAACGATTCCGCCCGCGCGCCCTACACGGTGGTGGCCACCTGGGCCGGGCACACCGGCGAGCAGGTACTCGACGAGTGGTGGCGCAACGCACCTTTCGGCTCGTAGGGCGCTCGGCCCGTCCGGGTGGGCATCGCCGGCCCGCCGCCGGTCAGGCGTGCCTGAGCCGGTCGATCCGTTCGGCCACCTCGCCCGCGGTCGCGGGCCGCTCCCCGGACAGCGCAAGGCAATTGGCGATCAGGGCACGTTCGGCGCGTTCGAGGTTCTCCGACAGCGCGGGCGGGGTCGACAGGGCCGCGCGGATCGCCAGCAACGGCTGGGCGTCGGGGACCTCACCGTAGACGCCCTTACCGGTCAGCGCGCGATGCAGCACTGCGCCGAGTGACCAGATGTCGGTGGCCCGGGACGGTACATCACCGGCGAGCAGCGCAGGATCCATGTATTGCACGGCGCCGGGCTGGGCGAAGCTGGTGATCGGTTCGTCGGCGGCGAGCACCCGGGCCAGGCCGAGGTCGGAGATCTTGCCACCGTGCACCTTCGGGCCCTCTCCCCCGGTGAGCATCACACTCGACGGGGTGATGTTGGCGTGTGCGATCCCGGCCTCGTGCAATGCGTCGACACCACGGGCGGCGTCGGCGAGTGCGGCGAGCGCCACCTCCCGGGTCAGCGCCTCCGCGGGCGCCTGCAGCGAACCGAGCGGGAAGAACTCCATCGCGTACATGAACTGGCCCTGCAGCACCGCGTCGTAGAGCGACGCGAGATAGGGCGAGCGCACCGCGGCGAACGCGCGTAGCTCCCGCACCCCGCGCCGGTACGCGTCGTCGCTGCACACCCCACTGAACACCTTGAGCACCACGCGGTCGGTGGCGAGCCCGAGTCGTTGTGGTGGCACCGCGAGATAGAAGGTGCCGTTACCGCCCTCACCGAGTCGGCGCAGCACGGTGAAATCCGCGAGCTGTTGTGGGACATCGACTTCTGCCATGTCAGTGCCTCTCCGGGGGTGCGGTGGATGGTGGCGGCGATTGTGGGGACGGGGATTCTGGTGATTGCGGGGGTGGCGGTGCGGCCACGGCGGTTCCCGGGCCACGTCCGGCGAACCGGATTCCGATGCGCTCGGCGATCGACTGCTCGCTCGTGCCGGTGTGATCGATGACGGTGTAGGCCGGGGCCACCGTGAGGGTGGCGGGTCCGGCACCCGGTGTCGTGGCGTCGTCGGCGACGAGAACGAGCGTGCCAGGGATCACCAGCAGGTCGGCGTCACCGGTCACCGTCACGCGCACCCCGAGGTCGGAAACCGGCGCCAGGTCGGCGGACAGACGCCGGCGCGACGAGGCGGCGATCACCGTCAACGTGCCGCCGACCGGTTGGCACAGCGCAGCGGCCAACAGCACGGCGGTGCGCCCGGACCTGCTGTCGGTGGCGGCGCAGACCAGCGGCGCGGTCCCCGGCACTGCACCGGGGGCCGGTGACTCGTCGACGACGAGCACCGGTGCACTCGTCACCTCGGCGGCCATGTCGCGCCGGCTCGTGTCGATGACGACGACGTCGGCGGCGCAGTTGGCGGCCATCTCCTCCAGATCCGCACCGGGGTCGGAACTGAAGCGGCACAACACCGACACCGAACACACACCCTCGAGCCGGTTGCCCACCGCGGTCAGCTTCTCCACCGCCGACGCCATCGCCGAGAGGTCGGGTACCAACGGCGCCCCGAGTTCCAGACGCTGTGTGGGCCCGACGGCGGGCAACACGCCGGCGATCACCACGTCGGTGCCCACCCCGGCGGCGAGCAGTCGGCGGTGTCGGGTGAGGAGTTCGCCGACCTCGGCATCGAGGTCGCCGAGGACGATCATGGTGCGCGACGCCGTGCCCGCGGCCAGGGCCCGCCGCTCGGCGGCCGCGATGTCCCGGGCGATGACCGAGTCCGGGTAGATCACCCGCAGCAGCGGCTCGGCGAGGATCGTGGTGACCAGGGCCATGACCACCATCATCGCGAACAGCTCGTCGGAGAGGACCCCGAGTTGCTTTCCGGCACTGAGGATCACCAGTTCGGTGAGTCCACGGGTGTTCATCAGCACCGCGATCGCCGACGCCTGGCGTGACGGTATTCGCGAGAGTCGCGCGCCGGTGAAGGCCCCGGCGAACTTGCCGACGATCGCGACCGCGAGGACCGCGAGCAGTTGCCACCAGGCGTTGGGTCCCATACCGGCGAGGTTCACGCCGAGTCCGGTGACGACGAAGAACATCGGGAGCAACAGCAGGACGCTGACCTGCTCGAGTCGTTCGAGGATCTCGCGGGTGAGCGCTTCACCGCCCACCTTGGGCATGATCGCGCCGAACACGAAGGCACCGAAGATCTGATGGATGCCGATGATGTCGGTCGCCGCGGCCGAGCAGAACAACCCGATCAGGATGACCGCGAGGATGTCGGGCGTCATGCGACCGGCCCGGTCACGCCAGGTGACGAGCTTGCGCAGCAACGGCCGCACGATCAGGAACATCACCGCCACGTAGGCCGCCGTCAGACCGACGATGCGCGCGACCGCGAGCGGGCTGCCACCGGAGATGACCGCGATGACGAAAGCCAATGCGGTCCAGGCGATGATGTCGTCGACGGCCGCGGCAGCCAGACTGAACACACCCGGCGGGGTGCGCTGCATACCCCGATCGGTGAGGATGCGGGCCAGTACCGGAAACGCCGTGATCGACATCGCGATGCCGAGGAACAGGGCCATCCCGGTCAGGCCGATCTCCTTGCCGCCCACCACCTTGTTGGTCGGGTAGAGCACCACCGCGAGACCGACACCGAGCGCGAACGGCACCACGATCGAGCACACCGAGATGGTCGCGGCGGCCCGTTCACGTCCGGCGACCAAACGCATGTCGAGTTCGAGTCCGACGATGAACATGAACAGCACGAGCCCGATCTGGGCGAGCGCGCCGAGCAGCGGTTGCACCTCGGTGGGGAACAACGCCTCGGTCGGGTTTCCGGGCAACAGCCCGAGCAGGCTGGGGCCCAACGCGATTCCGGCCGCGATCTCACCGACGACCGCGGGCTGCCGGAAGGCCTGCGCGATACGTCCGCCGATCCGCGCGGCGGCGATCACCACCGCCACGTCGATCAGCAGGAAGGCCACCGTGTGTGCGTCCATCAGTCCGATCCCGTCACGATTCTCGCTACCCGGATCACGCCCGGGCGTGCGGGGACTCGAAGATGAAGTGCCGTCCCCCGATTCGCACGTGCGATCCGGGCGTCAGCAGGTGGGGTTGCCGAGGCGTCAGCCGGATCTCCCGGTTGCCCATCGCGGGGTCGCTGACGTAGGTGCCGTTCGCCGAGCCGAGGTCGATCAGGTGCACATCCCACTCGACCAACCGGATCTCGATGTGCCTGCGGGAGAGCTGACCCGACTCGTCCTGCACCCGGATGGGTTTCGGCGCGCCTCGGCCCGGACGGGTCGGCGCTCCCGGCTCACGTCCGATCACCAGGTCCTCGTCGAGCAGGTAGGTGGAGCCGTTGTCGAGCAACAGCCATCCCAGTGGCGGGCGCTCCCCTTCGACGAGAATGCCGGTCAGCTGATCCATCCGAATCCCGCACACCCCGCACAGCCAGGACCGCGGATGGTTCAGATGTCCACGACTACAGCGGATTCCGTGGACGTGAGCGCGTGACTCGACGAGCTTGACGACTTCGGTGGCGGGTTTCTGTTTTTCCTGCACCGGCAACGGTTCGCGTTGTTCGGGCACAGCGTCCTGCAAGGAGTCGACCCGGAAGTCGTGATTCGGCACCGGCGCCGGTGGTGGCGACTGGTCGCGGTGCGGCAGCGGATCACGCTGTCCCGATTCACGCTGCGGGGCCGCGGGTGCGGGGCGGTCGGCGCGGGCGAGCCCGGGGCGTGGCGGTTCGTCGGCGTCGTCCGGGGCCAGCGAGGACGACTGGAACTCCCGGGGCGGCTCCGGGGCCTTGGCGATCGACACCGGCTGTGCGGCCTCGGGCCGGGCCGGCTCGGGCCGATCCGGACCAGGATGGGCGGAGTCGGCTTGGGCGGGAACCCGTTGCGGTGCTTCGGGTTCCGGTGCGGAGTCCTGGGGTGCGGGGGGCTGGGGTGCCGGGCGCGGCGGTGTCGCGGCGCGCGGCTCGGGGGCCGCCGAGCCGAGATCGAGGACCTCGGTACCGCGCATACCCAGTGGGGTGTGCAGCAGGGCGCCGGCGGCCGGGACGAAACCCTCGACGAGATCGTAGGTTTCCTCACCGGGCTCGGCGGGAACGGCATCGGCGAGGTACAGCCCGAGACCCTCATACGGCCAGGGGATCGCCCGGTCGAACGGCTCGGACCCGTCGGCGCGCAGGCGACGACCATCGGCCTCACCGAAGACCGTGCCGCTCAGATAGATCGCGATCCCCACGCTGTCGGGTGCGGCGAAACCGATGTCGGCGACCTGATCGAGATCGGCGGTCGCCGCGAGTTGTGCCACCGCCCGCACCACGTGGCGACCGCGGCGCGGCATCCGGTCGGCGGTGGCCACCGCGTCCTCGATCGCAAGGATGTCGGGCAGCAGTGCACGAGCATTGTCCCCGAGCACACACAGGAACGCGGTCTTGCGGATGACGATCCCCGGGCCGGGCACCAACGTCACCAGCGGTGTCACACCCGGGCTTGGCACAGGAGCGCTCACACGAACCGCCCTCCCTGAAATCTCCAGTGCGGGAAGATCACCCGCAACGGCCCGTTGAGGACCACCCACACGACCAGCCAGGTCGTCACGAACTGCAGCGCATACGCACCGGCCGGGGGCGGGCCGAGATCGCCCGGGAAGATCGGCACGTACTGCACGACGAACCAGGCGACGACGCCCTCGTTGATCCCGGTGAGCAACCCGAACAACGTCGGCCAGTCCTTTTCCCAACGGAATTGTTGCAGAAGGTGATACACGAACTCCCACGCGACGCCGAGTACGACGACCACCGCGAGCACGAGGAACGCCACCGCATAGGTGTCGCCGAGCGCGGCGCCGTCGGGCAGAAACGGACCGATGATCAGCGTCCAGATCCCACCGACGATGCCCAGCACCAGGATTCGCGTCTGAATTCTTCCCCACAGGGTCGGCAACATGTCAGTCCACGCCCTTCCCGCGCGCCCAGCGCCACCACTGTGCCGTCGAGCGCCAGGGCGACAACCGTTTGCAGAAGCCCTGCTTCGCCAGGTCGTCGACGATCTCCAGCGCGGCGATCTGCAAACCGAGGAAGGTGTCGACGCCGGGGAAATAGCCACCGAGAGTGGCCGACCCGGACGCGTAGATCCGGCCGTTGCCGTTGCGAGTACCGATCAGCTCGAAGTTGCGGTCCACGTCCATCCGGCCGACCGGATTGATACCCGCGCCGGTGTGATCGAGCAGGTCGGCGAGCAACCGATGTTCGCGCACATCGGCTTCGAGTCCCGTGCAATCGATCACGTAGTCGGCGTACAGCTCGAAGGTCCCGTCGGGTCGGGCCTCCTGTGTGATCGAGGCGTGTGGGTCGACGCGAACCGTCGCCACCACGCCTTGTCCTCCGGCGGCGGGCACCAGTGACTCCGCCTTGCCGACCGCCACCCGGTACCAGCCCTCGCGACGGCCGCGCTTGAGCTGTTCCTGCCAGGAGTCGCGCACCGGTGTGTTGGTGCCGCCCATCTGTTTGTACGCCTCGGCGCGTTCGTGCCCCTCGAGTTTGCGCATCCGCGCCTTGAGCTGGCCACCCCACACCGACTTCGGATAGTTGAAGCCCTGATAGGCCCAGCCGTCTTTTCCCTTGCGCCGCATGAAGATATGCGGCCCGTGCGACTTGTCGACGTAGGTGCGGAACAGGTGCACGATCTGCGTCTGCAGACCGAGTGCGTCGCGGTCGTCGATCAGCCGCTGCAACACCCGCGAGGCGACGATGCCCGCGCCACGGATCATCACCGTTGCCGGCCGCCGCTGCAACGCCTGATAGATGTGCTCGTGCGGCTCATAGGCATTGACCACCTTGCTTGCATCCCGATAGGTCTCCCGGAACGCCTGCAGGTCGGGCAGCAATTTGATGCCGGGATAGCCGATCGCCACGTGCACCCACTGGCTACGGAACGCGATTCGCTTTGTCGGGGCCCCCACACCCGCCTCGGGCCCGCTCGGTGGCGTGAGGATCGTGAAGTACCCGCCGCCGGCACGGCGTCGGATCATCCGCACCTGGCCCTGTCGCAGGCACTGCAGATACCCGATGCGGTGGCATTCCTTCTCCATCGACTCGAAGGCGTGGCCCGCCTTGGGCGTGTAGTAGTTGGCGAAGATCGGTTCGACGGCGACACTCCAGAGCGGCTTGATCGATTTGGTCGCCCACGCCTCGCGGACAGCGTAGGACGGGAAGCCCCAGATGTTGTCCGGCGTGGACGCCGAATCCGATCGCAGCCGCTCACCACGCGGGATCTGCGAGACCCGCGTGAGGTATTCGTAGGAGTGCCACGGCACATCCTGCGGGCCGAGCACGACGATCCGGTCCAGTGGCACACCGCAGATCCGCAGGTAATCGACGGTGACGAACGACCCGATCCCCGACCCCACGGTCACGAACGGCACGTCGACGACCGGGATACCGGCCTGCTCGACCATGGCGTCGGTCCATACGTCGGTCTCGATGAGCTCCGGCGTGAGATCGCCTCGGCCCGAACGTGTTCGGCGTTCGGCGTCGTCGAAACCCCGCGATTCGGGACCCGGCAGCGGCGGGCCGGGCGGAGCGGGTTGCGGCCGGCGGGGTTGCGGCGGACGGGGATACGCGGGACCAGCCGGGCCGGGCTGGTACCGGCCGGGCTGCGGCGCACCCGGATGGCGGCCCGGCGGCCCGGGGCGCGGTGCGACACCCGGCGGCGGCCCCACCGGGCCGGGCGCACCCGGTGCGGGAACGTGGCGTGTCGGGTTCGCCGGCGGCACCGGCGGACGCACGCCGGGCTGATGGGGTGGCCCTCCCGGCCGGGGTCCGTGAGAACCGGGGCCCTGCACCGTCATCGTCGACTCCGCGCTGTCATCGCCGGCTCCGCATTCGGCCGACCAGGAGATAGGCCAGGATCGCGGCGGCACCGACGATCGCGATCACCGAGACGGCGATGAGCGCGGTCCGCGCGTTCGTCGACTTCTTCTGCGCCACCGGGATGACGTTCTGGGTGACCGTCGCCGGCGCCGACGACGACGGTGCAGTGCTACTCGGCAGCGGAATGGTCTGTTGCGGGACCTCTTGCACCGTGGTCGGTGCGACCGTCGTCGACGGTGTCCGGCTCGGGATGGACGGCGGTGCCGACGACGGCTCGGACGGCGGCGTCGAGGACACGGGCGGCTCGGAGGTGGTCGGCACCGTCGTGGTCTCCGAGGGCGTGTCGGAAGGCGACGGGGTCACGCTGCCGGGATCGTCGACCACCGGCGCCGACGGCGCGCCGCCCGGGGGTTCCGCGGACGCCGGCGCGCCCGTCGCGAGGACCGCCACCAGCAACGCCGCGGTCACCAGCAGGACCCGAACGGCGTGGCCTCGCAACGTTCGGGCCGGTCGCGCGGGACGCGGGAGCATGGTGTCCTCCGGTGGGTTCGACTGCATGACGCAGCCACTTTAACCCGTGACCGCCGGTGGCAGCGGAGTTAACCAATCGAACAGAGGACGACGCCGTCGCCGCTGGTGAGGGCCTATTCGGGCGCGGGAGCGGGCGTGCCCTTCGTCCGATTCGCCCGATCGCCGTACCGACGGCGGAAACGCTCCACACGACCCTGGGTGTCGACCAGACGGTTCGCCCCGGTCCAGAAGGGGTGCGAGTCGCTGGTCACGTCGACGACCACCAGCGGATAGGTGTTGCCGTCGGACCACTCCACGGTTGCCTCCGACGTCATCGTCGAGCGGGTGAGGAACGCGGTGCCGGTGGAGGCGTCGCGGAAGACGACCGGGTGGTAGTCGGGGTGGATGCCGGGTTTCATGGGTGGTCCTCTCGAGGGATGTCGGTGTGGTCGGCGAGTGCGGGGTCACCGAGGGTCAGGTCGTCGCACGGGTCGGTGTGTTCGGTGCCGAAGGGGTCGGGGAAGTGCGCCCACGCCCGGGGGCCGGCGGCCATCTCGTGGTCGTCGAGGCAGGCGCCGTTGAGCGCGTGACGAATGTGGTCGGGGTCGGCGCGATGGGTGATGACGACGAGTGCGCTGTGCCGGTCGCCGTGCTCGGGATGCCAGCGCAGGGCCGCCATCGCCCGTCGTTCCGGGTCCTGCTCGTCCTGTTCGTCGGCGTCCATCGCGGCCAGCCACCGGCCACCTTCGGCCACCTTCAGCGCCTCCCCCGCCGACTCCAACCAGAACGCCTGGTCGGGGCGGGTCGCCAGCCACAGTCGGCCGCGTGCACACACGACGCCGTCGAGGAGGGCGTCGAGCGCCTCGTGCAGCCGCCCGGGATGGAACGGACGATCGGCGTTGAATTCGACGATGCCGACCCCACATTCGTCGACCAGCGGCGGTTGGTGGCGCAGCAGCGGATCGTGCGGGCCGTCGATCCGGCCACGACGCGCATCGTCGGGGATCGCGCGCAGCAGTTGCATGATGGTGACCGCGGTCAACCGGCGCTGCGGCAGTTCCATGAGGATCGGTGCGCGCGGTGCGACCCGACGCAGCACCGCCATCAGCCGGGCCGATTGCCATGCGTCACGCATGACCGGGTCGGCGGCCGCGATGATCAGGGCGTCGGCGAAGGCGACCTGTCCCACCGCGAGTTGGGCCAGGGTGCGATCGTCGTCGTCGACACCCATCCCCGCCTCGGCCAGGGTGACGTCACCGGTGGCGTCCTCGAGCCATCCCATCTCCGAGACGCAGGCGATCGTCGCGGTGATCTGCACGTCCCGCCCGGCCGGACCGTCGACGAAACCCGGCATGTCGGCGACGATGACGTTGTCGATGGCCCAGCTCAACGCTTCCGGCTCCACGAGTGGGTCGAGACGCAACACGATCTCGTCGACCGAGTCCCGTTGATGCAGCCGACGTAGCAGCGGCAACAGGTCCTCACGCAGCGTGCAGGAGACGCAGCCGTGCTCGAGGACGACCTCGGTGATCTGCTCGACGGCGCAGCCGTCGGGGCTGACCGAGGTGACGGTGCGGATCACCCGGCCCGACGCGATGGCACCGAGATCGTGGTGCACCAGCACCGTGCCGGCCATCACGAGTGCGTGGGCTGCGCGCCCGACCGCGGCGGAATCGAGTCCGGTGACGAGTGTGACCGGCGTCCGGCGGCGCGTCGGGCCACCGGTCCCGTGCGAGTGCGGGTCGATCTCGATCACCCCTTCCATTGTTGGCAACAATTTTCATTTACAGGGCTTTCACGGTAGCCTTCTGCGGGTTCTAACGCCAATCGTTTTCAATAAGGAGGTGTGCATGTCTGCGCGTTGCCAGGTCACCGGCGCAACACCCGGTTTCGGTAAGTCGGTGTCGCACTCACACAAGCGGACCAATCGCCGCTGGAATCCCAACATCCCACGACGCCGGTTCTATCTACCCAGCGAGGACCGCCACGTCACGCTGCGGGTCAGTGCCCGCGGAATCAAGACCATCGATCGGCGCGGCATCGAGGCCGTCGTCGCCGAGATCCGCGCTCGCGGGGAGAAAATCTGATGGCCCGCAACGAAATCCGCCCGATCGTCAAACTCCGCTCGACGGCCGGCACCGGATACACCTACGTGACCCGCAAGAACCGCCGCAACGATCCCGATCGCATGGTCCTCAAGAAATACGACCCGATCGTTCGACGGCACGTCGACTTCAAGGAGGACCGCTGATGGCCAAGAAATCGAAGATCGTCAAGAACGAGAAGCGCAAGGAGATCGTCGCCCGCTACGCCGAGCGGCGCGCGCACCTCAAGGGTGTCATTGCCGATCCGACCGCGAGCCCGCAGGCGCGTGACGACGCCCGTTGCCGCCTACAGGCACTGCCCCGCGACGCCAGCCCGGTGCGCATCCGTAACCGCGACGCCGTCGACGGCCGTCCCCGGGGCTACATCGGCAAGGCCGGCCTTTCCCGAGTCCGCTTCCGCGAGTTGGCACATCGCGGCGAGCTGCCCGGGATCGCAAAATCCAGCTGGTGACCTCGCACCGACACCTTCTACATCCATCCACCCCTTCAGGAGGACATCCATGCCCCCGTCGAACACCAAGCGCGGCAAGCGCCGTGACGAGACCCCGCAACGAGCACGAAACAAGCTGACCGCCATGGGCATACACCCGACCGGTCGGGATCCGGTGGACTACAAGGACATCGAGACACTCCGGCAGTTCATCTCCGATCGCGGCAAGATCCGCCCGCGTCGGGTCACCGGTCTGACCCCACAGCAGCAGCGTCAGGTCGCCACCGCGATCCGCAATGCGCGAGAAATGGCGTTGTTGCCCTTCGACTCCCGACGCTGACGCCGGGTTCAACCGCCCTGGAGCTCGAGGCTGATCTCCTCGGCGTCGAGCTGATTGAGGACTCGCGACAACGCCTCCGACGAGTAGCTGCCCTCGCGGCGCAGACTCAACAGGCGTGCACGCTGGACCGCGATGATCTCCCGGCGCACCGCCCGCATCTGTGCGCGCTCGGCGAGGTTCAGGCCATAGGTGGCGCCCGTTCCGATGACGGGTCCGGGGTTCGCCCCCTCGCTTCTGTCCCCGTCGATCATGTCCTCGTCGTCGGCATCTTCCTCACCGATGTCTTCGGCCTCACGAGTGGCCTGCTCGATACGCGCACGCAGCCAAGGGATCTCACGTACCACCTCGGATTGCGCCATTGCGGCCTGCATGGTGGCGTCCATGTCGGCGCGCAGTCGCAGGCGTTCGGCGCGTTTGTCTTCGACGGTGTCGGGCAGTCGCAGTCTGCGGATCAGCCACGACAGCGTCCCGCCTTGGAGGAGCAGTGACGCGGCCGCCACCACGAACGCGGTCAGCACCAGCAGTGAGCGGGAGTGGGTGTCGTCGGGCAGGGTCTGAGCGGCGGCGACGGTGACGACGCCGCGCAGACCTGCCCACACCATGATGACGCCCTCTTTGCGCCCCAAGGGCGCGTCGTCGTAGTAGTCGATGTCGGCCAGCGCCCGGGTGATCCGCGCGTTGATCCGACCCGCGGTCTCCGGCGACATCGTCGTCGGAGACGTCTTGTCCGGGTCGGGATGGCGACGGAGGTGGAACCGGCGTCGCCACCGCGTGAATCGGCGGCGGACCCGGGCGTCGTCGCGTTTCGACGCCCCTGCCGTGGCGGTCGCGGTGTAGTTCTCCAGGATCGGCCGCATCGCCTCGCCGCGCTGGCGTCGGCGATCGACCCACCACACCAGCGGCACGATGTAGACGGCCCGGATCGCCAGCGCCACCCCGAGCGCTGCCAGACCGAGCCACACCGCGTGCTGCACCCCGTTGTGTTCGTTGACGACGTCTCCCATGAGGCCGAACAACTCCAGGCCCATGAGGAAGAAGACGCCGCCCTCGGCGAGCATCGCGACCATCCGCCAGTTCTGGGTGTCGGAGATGCGGTGGCGCGGGGTGAGGAATCGCGTGGCCCCCGCGCCGGTGATCAGCCCGGCCGTGACGGCCGCGACCAACCCCGACGCACCCAGTTCCTCGGTGGGCAGATACGCCAGGAACGGCACGGTGAACGAGATCGCCGTGTTGACCGCCGGGTCGTGGACGCGAGCCCGCACACGCAGATTGAGCATCCCGACGACCGCGCCGATCGCCACGGCCAGCACCACCGCGTAGACGAAGTTGACCAGCACTCCCCAGAAGGAGATGGTCGCGGCCGTGGCCGCGATCGCGGCCCGCAACAGCACCAGCGAGGTGGCGTCGTTGAGCATGCTCTCGCCCTCGAGCACCGCGGTCACCCGCGACGGCACGCCGAGTTTCTTGGCGATCGAGGTGGCCACCGCGTCGGTGGGACTGACGATGGCCCCGAGCGCCACCCCGGTGGCCAGGCCGATCCCGGGAACCACCACCCGGAAGAAGAACCCCAGGGCCAGCGCACTGACCAGCACGAGCAGCACCGACAGCGCGCTGATCGTCCCGAAGTCGCGACGGAACTCCATCGCGGGCATCTGCACGGCCGCCGCGTAGAGCAAGGGTGGGAGCACGCCGACGAGAATCCATTCCGGGTCCAGGTGCAGCGCCGGAACGATCGGCATGATGCCGATGGCCGCGCCGATCACCACCAGCGCGAGTGCCGCGGGCACACGAATACGCGGAGCGATCTCGGTGACGGCCACGATGAGCAGAATCGCTCCGACGACGATCAGGATCTTCTCCATGACCCACATCGTCTCCCGAATGCCGGTGCTCGAGCCAGACGAAGTCGAACGGCGGCTGGGTCGATCGTAGGTAAGGGGCGAACCGCGCAATACCGTACGAGCATCCGGCAAACATGAGGACACGTGGCACACCGCCGACTGTGACATTGACTGTTGACACAAGCGGGTGGGCGCCCCTACCGTCAATGACAACGATTGTTGTCGCATCACGCCCGACGCCACCGGCGTACGACGCCCCACCGATCTCGGAGGAGACCGACGATGACCCAGGCTCTCAAGTACGTCCCCGAACACGACAAGTCCGACGCCGACAACAACTACAACCAGGTCCTCGAAGACCTGTCGGCCGCGTCGGTGCACCGCAACTTCGACCCCTACCTCGACATCGACTGGGACGCCCCGGAGATGGCGGTCGTCCCCGACGACCCGCGGTGGATCCTGTCGTATGACGTCGACCCGATCGGGCGCCACCCGTGGTATCAGGCGCTCCCGCAGGACAAGCAGATCGCGATCGGCATGTGGCGCCAGGCCAACGTGGCCAAGGTCGGCCTGCAGTTCGAGTCCATCCTGATCCGCGGCCTGATGCAGTACAGCTTCGCACTCGACAACGGCGACAAGCGGTTTCGCTACACCACGCACGAATCCAAGGAGGAGTGCAACCACACCCTGATGTTCCAGGAGCTGGTGAACCGCATCGGGATGGATGTTCCCGGGGCCAAGACGTTCTATCGCCGGGTCTCGATGTTCGTTCCCCTCGTGTCGACGATCTTCCCGACGGTCTTCTTCTTCGGCGTACTCGGCGGCGAGGAGCCGATCGATCACCTGCAGAAGGACTTCCTGCGTACCACCGACAGCCTGCACCCGGCGATGGCCGCGGTGATGCAGCTGCACGTCGCCGAGGAGGCGCGCCACATCTCCTTCGCCCATCACCACCTGCGCGAGACGGTCCCGAAGAAGAACCGTTTCCAGCGCTTCGTCCTGTCGCTGGCGCTACCGATCGCGATGCGTCTGCTGCTGGGCGCGATCATGGTGCCGCCGCGCAGTTTCCGTCGCGAGTTCGACGTCCCGGACGCAGTGATGCGCGAGATCTTCTGGCGGTCACCGGAATCCAAGCGCGTGCGACGCAACGTCTTCGGTGATGTCCGGATGCTCGGCGAACAGTGCGGCCTGATGAATCCGGCCTCCCGGACGCTGTGGCGTGCACTCGGCATCTCGGGCCGGTCGTCGCGGTTCCGCAGCGAACCGGTCTACACCGCGCCCTGATCGCCCCGTCCATCGGTCGCCCCGACTCTCTCGGTCGCCGCATCCCTCGGTCGCCGATCACCGGCGTAGCAAGCGTCCGGTCCCTTCCGTAGAAGCAAGAGATCGCCCATCCCATGCCCCATGTAGTCACCCAGGCTTGCTGCGGCGACGCGTCGTGTGTGTACGCGTGCCCGGTGAACTGTATCCATCCGACGCCCGACGAGCCCGATTTCGGTATCGCCGAGATGCTCTACATCGACCCCAACACCTGCGTCGATTGCGGAGCCTGCGTCACCGCGTGCCCGGTCGGCGCGATCACGGCGTCGCATCGTCTCACCGACGGCCAGGAACGGTTCATCGACATCAACGCGTCGATGTACGCCGGCACCACCTCGGGTGCCGCTGGCTCGCGGATCGGGCTGACCGAAGCCCGATTCCCTGTCGATCCGGGCCGCCGGTTGCCGCTCGCGCCGATCAGCCACCCCGATGCGCTCGCGGTGGCCGGGAAAGTATCGGTCGGCATCGTCGGATCGGGGCCGTCGGCGATGTACGCCGCCGACGATCTGCTGCGGTATCCACAGGTGAGCGTCACGATGTACGAGCGGCTCGATCGACCGTTCGGGCTGGCGCGCTTCGGCGTGGCCCCCGACCACGAGTCGACCCGCACCGTCATGCGCCTGTTCGACGACATCGCGGGCCACCCGCGTCTGGAGATCCGGCTGAACACCGAGATCGGCCGCGACCTCACCCTCGAAGACCTCCGGGCCCGGCACACCGCGGTGATCTGGGCGGGCGGCGCGCCCACCGATCGGCGTCTGCAGATTGGCGGCGCCGACGCCCGCGGCGTGACCAGCGCGACCTCCTTCGTCGGGTGGTACAACGATCATCCCGATTTCGCCGACCTCGACGTCGACCTGTCATCTCCCGAGGCGGTGGTGATCGGTACCGGCAATGTCGCCCTCGATGTGGCGCGCATCCTCGTCCGCGATCCCGACGATCTCGCCGGTACCTCCATCGCTGCCCGTGCGCTCGCGGCGTTGCGCTCATCCGCGGTGCGCCGGGTGACGGTGGTCGGCCGTCGCGGCGCCGAACACGCGGCGTTCACCCTGCCCGAACTCGTCGGGCTCGTCGACGGCGGCATCCCGGTGACCATCGACGCCGACGACGTCCCCGACCCGGCGTCCACGACCGATCCGACCGCTCGCGCCAAACTCGAGGTGCTCGGCGAAATCGCGGCCCGCCCGACCCCGACGGTTCCGCACATCCGTTTCGCGTTCGGCCGTGCGCCACGCGAGATCCGCGTCGTCGACGGCCGCGCCAACGGGGTGGTCACCGACCGCCCCGACGGCACCTGCGAGGTCCTCGACGCCGGGCTGGTGTTGACGTCGATCGGGTACCGGGGCCGTCCCGTGCCCGGACTACCCTTCGATGATGCCGCGGGCGTGGTGCCCCATTCCGGTGGACGCGTCATCGCCGACTCATCGACCGGAGACGCGATGCCCGGCATGTACGTCACGGGATGGATCAGGCGTGGGCCGTCGGGGTTCATCGGCACCAACAAGACCGACTCCGCGGAGACGGTCGGGTCACTCGTCGACGACCTCGAGAGCGGCGTGCTCACCGCCGCGGGAGGCTCGCGGCGAGGGATTTTATCCCGACTCGGCCGCAGCTGATCCCCACGAATTTGTGGACAGCTCTCACGTTTTAGTGGACGGAATGTCCCCGGAAAACGGGAACGGTCACGATTTGGCGTCCTTTGACTTTTGCCTGTGAATCGCCTGCTGCGCATCTCCCCACCGCCGAGTAACGTCGTCGGCGCGAATGGGGGTGAGCATGCCCGGAACGATCTCTCGTTTCGACTACATCGACGCGGCACGAACGACAGGCGAGCGCTTCGCCGGACTCGTCCGTGACGTCGACACCCCTGATGCGCGCGTCGCATCCCGGCGGGGATGGTCACTGGCCGACTGCGTCGGCCACATCGCCTGCGAACCCTCCCGCTACCTCGACCTGGTGCATGGCAAAGACGAATGGCCCTGCCATCCAAGCTTTTTGGCCGATATCTACGCCAAGCAGATCGCCAACCTCCCCACCCGGGACACATGCACCCTGAGTGAGCGCTTCCTCGCCGACCTCGACGAACTCCTCGACACTGTGTCGCATTTCGGGGCACGCGTACCGATGATGCGCATCGGCGGACGTCAACGCGTACGCTCGGATACCGCGCTGGGAATCCTCATCGGAGAAATGGCCGTGCGGGGCCGGGACATCGCTCGTGCCGTCGGCGAGCAGTGGGAGATCGATCCGGCAATCGCCCCGTTGGTGACACGGGGTGGCCATCAGTTGCTGCGCCCGTGGGCCGACTCGCATCACTGCTGCGGCCATAACGCCACCTACGACATCCGCATCCGCCGCACCTCCGAGCGGATCATCTATCGGTTCGTCGACGGCCGTCTGGAGATCGACCCCACCGACCCGCCGCACCCGGACGTCTTCATCAGCATCGACGCCGAGACCGTCGTCCTCGCCGCGCACGGCCGCTTCTCGCCCGGGTCGGCGTTGTTGGGCGGCCGCGCCTTCGCCTGGGGCGCCAAGCCGTGGCTGGCACTCGGGCTCAACCGGCGACTCGCCGCGGCACGCAGTCAGACGATGACGTCCTGACTTCTTATAGCGATTCGCTGACCAGCACCGCCGCGGTGCCCGGCTCGAGCGCGTCGAAGATGTGCTCGACGTCTCCCGGATAGCCGATGTAGTCGCCAGGTGCGAGCTCGACGGGGTTGTCGGTCGGCCCGATCAATGCCCGGCCGGCGCTGAGCACCACGTGCTCGACGACGCCGCGTGCGTGCGGAGCCGATCGCCGCGGCGCGCCCGGTTCGGCCCGGATCAGATAGATGTCACGACGCGAACCGGGCGGTGCCGCCGACAGCAGCGTCGTCAGATAGTCGGCGTCGGCGGCCGCGATGACCGGCCCCTCCCCCGCACGCACTACCTCGACCCTGCGTTCCGGGGCGTCGAGCAGCGCCGAGAACTGGATTCCCAGCGCCGTACTGAGCGCCCACATCGTCTCCACACTCGGATTCCCGACGCCGGATTCGAGCTGGGACAAGGTGGACTTGCTGACCCCGGCCTGACGCGCGAGCTCGCCGAGCGACAGGCCGGCGCGGGTGCGCTCGCGCTTGAGTCCGGCGGCGACGAGCTTCTTCGGATCGACCGACGCCGAGGCACCCCCGGGCCTGGCGTTCGCTTCGTCGAACGATCGTTCTCCTTGACGTACAAGAGCCATGTGTTCATCATAGTGGCCATGCGTTCGCCAGACAGTACGACTCTTTCGGCCGGGAGGCTTCAACGGCCGTGGCGCGACCTGGACAGCGCCACCATCCGCGCCGTCGCGGTGATGTGTCTGTCGGTGATGGTGATCGGCATGTCCTACGGCGTCTCCGGGCACAGCGCCGGATTCGCGTGGTGGCAATTGGTGATCATCGCGACCGTCGTCCTGGCCGGGTCGTCGGAGTTCGTCTTCGTCGCCGTCCTCGCCGCAGGCGGCGCTCCGCTGCTCGGCGCGGCCGCCGGACTGCTCGTGAACACCCGCAACCTCGGTTACGGCTTGGCCGTCGGTCGCCATCTCGACCGCGGGATTCCGATGGTCGTCGGCGCACACCTGATCAACGACGAGACCGCCGCCCTGGCCACCGCCGAGACCGACCGCCGACGTGGGCGTGCGGTGTTCTTCCTCTGCGGCACAGGCATTCTCGTATGCTGGCCGCTCGGTGCGGCGCTGGGTGCCGCGCTCGGATCGCTCGTCGCCTCACCCGAGTCACTCGGACTCGACGCGGCGTTCCCCGCCCTGTTGGCCGCGCTGGCGCTACCCGCTCTGCGTGATCGCGCGACGCTGGCGGCCGCGCTCATCGGTGGCGCCGCGGCATTGGCGGCGACGCCGTTCGTGCCGGCCGGGCTGCCCGTGCTCGTCGCACTGGTCGGGGTGCTGGCGACCGTCCGCCACCGTTCCCGGACGTCGGCAACCGTGGCCGAGGACGAGTGTCCGGAGGCGGGCACGTCATGAGTCACTCCACCGGAATCATCGTCGGCGTCGCGGTTCTCGCGATCGGCACCTACCTGCTGCGCATCGCCGGCCCGGCGTTGCGTAACCGCATCCAGGTGTCGGCGCGCGCCGCCGCACTCATGGACCGCGCCGCCGTCGTGCTGCTCGTGTCGGTGGCCCTCACCGGAGCCCTCTACTCCGGCCACGAAGTGGTGGGGTGGGCGCGTCCGGCCGGTGTGGCCGTCGGAGTCGTTGCCGCACTGTGTAAAGCGCCGATCATGATGGTCGTGGTACTCGCCGCCGCGAGCGCCGCGGGACTGCGCGCGCTCGGCGTGGCGTGAGTGCGGGCGGGCCTTGGTAAGACCTAGGGCGTGTCTCCCAATTCTGAGTGTTGTTGTAGCGCATGATTTTGGGTGTGTCGAGATTTCAGGTGTTCACAGATGAGCAGTGGCTACTGCTCGAAGCCATCTTGCCATCGTCGGATGGTGTGCGGGGCCGTCCTTTTCGCGATCATCGGCAGGTGATCGAAGGAATCGTTTACCGGGCGCGCACCGGGTGTCCGTGGCGTGATCTGCCTGCGGAGTTCGGTCCGTGGCAGACGGTGTGGAAGCGCCATCGCCGCTACAGCGGGGATGGCACCTACGACAAGATTCTAGCTGCGCTGGCCGCCGATGCCGACGCGCGTGAGGTGCTCGAATGGACGGTGTCGGTCGATTCCACCGTCGCCCGCGCCCACCAGCACGCCACGACCCTCCCACGCCACACAGGGGGATCTGTCGAATTACACCAATCGTGGCGACGAGCCGGCTGACCACGCGCTGGGCCGCTCACGCGGCGGCATGACCTGCAAAGTCCACGCTCTGGTCGACGGACGTGGACTGCCACTCGTGGTCCTGTGTGGTCCAGGACAGGGCGGTGATTCGCCTATGCTCGAGCCCCTGCTCGACCAGCTCAAAGTCGCCCGTCGCGGACGTGGGCGGCCACGGACCCGCCCCGAGGCGATACTGGCCGACAAGGCCTACTGCGGGCGTGCCCACCGCGAAAACCTGCGCCGACGCGGCATCCGGGCCATCATCCCGCAACGCGACGATCAGATCGCCAACCGCAAGAACAAGGGCTCCGACGGAGGGCGCCCGATTTCCTTGGACAAAGAAGCCTACAAGGGCCGCAACGTCGTTGAGCGCTTCTTAAACCGCATCAAGCAGTGGCGCGCAGTCGCCACACGCTACGACAAACTCGCCCTAACCTACCGCGGCACAGTCCTTCTGGCCGGAATCCGACTCTGGACGCAAACCCTCACACAATAAGGAGACACGCCCTAGAACGCACTTCCCGTGATCGGCGCGGCCCGGTCACAGGGCACCGGTTTCGGGTGAGTCGGGTCGAGCGCGTTGAGCACGAAATACGCCGCCCGACGTGAACCGGCGAGACCCGCATGCTCGGTGTAGTCCACCGAACATCCTTGTTGCACAACGATGTTGTGGACATTCGCGCCACCGGGAAGCTGCCCGGAGGTATACGGGACGACGAGTTCGTCGAAACGCGTGCTGATATTGGTGTAGGTGATGTTGGGCAGATACACGCCACCGGCGCGCAGCTTGGTCAGAAACGGTGATGTCGGATCGAATTGGGCGCAGGCCTGACACAGCGGGAATTGTGCGTCGGTCAACCCGAGCCCACGCAGCAGAGGCATCAAGACGGCGGCGCCGCCGACATTGCTTCCCTGCCACAGCGGTGCCAGCGAGACGTACTTGTCGATCTTGTTCGCTCCACCGAGGAATTTCGCGTAGTAGTCCGGGATGACCGTGCCCTGGGAGTGGCCGACGATGTCGACCTTGCGGGCCCCGGTGGCCGCGAGGACCTTGTCGACGTAGGTGGCGAGCTGCGCCGCGCTCGACTCCATCGGCTTCATGCCGCCCACCGCGCTCACCGGCCACGGCGCTCCGTCGATTGCTCCGTAGGTCAGTGCGAAGACGCAATATCCCTGGTTCTTGAGCAGCGGCACGTAGGTGCCCCAGTTGGTTTGCTGTGAGCCACCCGTGCCGTGCACGAGCACGACCGGCTCCGGATGCGCCGGCGACGGCTTACAGCCGAAATCGTTGGAGCCGGGTAGGGAGCCGCCCGGGTGGGTGAGCTCGTCGGGGATACCGCCGAGGAAGTTGTAGGTCACCGGCAGATCGGCTCGGGCAATTCCGCCACCCGAGCCGAGGAGCAGCGTGAGTGCGGCGGCGAGCACACCGATGACGACGACGATCCCCCGGAATCTCATGCGAGCAACCTAGCAAGCGCTTGGGCGACGGATTGGGTGATCGCCGAAATCGGCGACGGACTCGTCGGTGTGTCGGCTACCGATCCGCGATCAGGTCGGCGAGCGCCTCGGGGACAACGCACAGGGTGTCGGCGATCTTCTGGACCGTCTCCGCATCATCGATTGCGCCGGTCAGGACGCCGCGCGCGTCATCGACGCCCACTCCGGACTCATCGGCGACCGCTTCGAAGGTGGGGTCGATCCCGACGTCGCCGAACATCGATTCGAACTTCGCGGGAACGCGGGTTGCAGTCATGGCGAAAGCGTACGCGGACCCTCCGATGTCAGGTATCGACGAAAAGTATGAGACCCTGGTTACGGGTCGTCGCATCGACGTCCCAAAGCAACAGGAAGAAGTAGCAGGATGGCACAGGGAACCGTCAAGTGGTTCAACGGCGAAAAGGGCTTCGGCTTCATCGCCCCCGATGAGCAGGGTGAGGACGTCTTCGTCCACTTCTCTGCGATCACCGGGAACGGATATCGCACCCTCGAGGAAGCCCAGCGCGTCGAATTCGACGTCGAGCAGGGCGCCAAAGGACTTCAGGCCACCAACGTGAGCGCTCTGTAAGAGTCTCGCTACGGCCTCTCGGCCCCGGCACCGATTCGGTGTCGGGGCCGAGCCGTATCCGGGCTCCGTCCACCGAGCCCATTACCCGCGCCCTTCCACCGGCCTGTCGCCTGCCGCTCGCCGTCTGCTGCTGTAGGGTCGAACCCGTAGCCCGCGCACACCGCGCGATGCAGCCACACACTCGCCTCGCTCATCACCGACGGCCGGTGTGGATCGTCACCCGTGAGAGATCCTCAACGATGACGGATTCTCGCAAATACCCTGACGAACGGCGTCACCCACAGACATCGAGGACCCCGATGGACCACAACCTCTTTTCACATCAAAACGAAAACCCCTCCCAGACAGACGATCTGACACAGAATCCGATGTCTTTCCAGCTCGTGTTCTCCGACACCGCAGAGCGCCGGGCCGCGGATTCGGCACGCGATTCGAGTGGTCGCCGATCCGGCCGATAGCCGGCCCGCCGACCCCGGTCGGCCACGCTTCATCACCTCCGCCGTCGTAAAGATTTGGACTCCGCCGTCGGCGGTCTTCTCCTGCGATTGCGCCGCCTGCTGTAGAGTCGACCTGGTAGCCCGCGCACACCGCGCGACCCGGCCGCACGAACATCTCACTCAGTGTGGCGTCGCACGACGCCGACGGCTCAGATCGCCGCACAGTCGATGCCACGCGACGCGTCCACCCGCCGATCGGGCCGGTGGCCGACTTCTGCTCTCGCACAACACGTCAGCCCGACCACTTCCACTGCCGTCGCGCAGCACCACAGATCGAGGCACTTGTGTCCCCCACCCGAGAAATCTCGGCCCCCCGCAACGAATTCGTGAGTTCTTACACGGAGTTGGCCGCCGAGGTTCGCGCCTCCGGCCTTCTCGACCGTCGCCGCAACTACTATCTGGTCCGGGTCGTCGCCACATCGGCGAGTTTCTGCGCACTCTGGACGATGGTTCTCCTCCTGGGTGAGTCGTGGTGGCAACCGGCACTCGCCGTGCTGCTCGCAGTGGTCAGTACCCAGTTCGGTTTCCTCGGGCACGACGGTGCCCATCGTCAGATGTTCGCCTCGGCTGCGGCCAACGAGTGGACGGCTCGCATCGTGGCGGCGCTGGGCGCGGGACTCTCGCTGCACTGGTGGCGCGGCAAACACAATCGTCATCACAAGGCGCCCAACCAGATCGGGACCGATCCCGACATCGTCGACGGCCCCATCGCCTTCGTTCCCGACGTCGCGGCGCAGCGGTCGGGCATCGCCGCGTGGCTCACACGTCGCCAGGGCTGGTTCTTCTTTCCGTTGTTGACCCTTGAGGGCGCCGCCCTGCACGTGGCCAGTATCCAAGGACTCACATCCAAAGCACCTGTGCCGCATCGAGTATTGGAGCTATCACTCATCGTGGTCCGGCTCGGCCTGGCGACCGTCCTGCCCTTCGTGGTGATGACGACGGCCCAGGCCGTCGTGTTCGTTCTGCTCCAGATGGCCGTGTTCGGCGTTCTGCTCGGCGGCGCCTTCGCCCCCAACCACAAAGGTATGCCGTTGGTACCCAAGGATGTACGTGTCGATTTTCTGCGCCGGCAGGTACTCATGTCACGCAACATCCGCGGCGGGCGGATCATCGACTTCATGATGGGTGGCCTGAACTATCAGATCGAGCATCACCTCTTCCCCAGCATGCCGCGCCCCAACCTCGCCAAGGTCCGACCGCTCGTGCAGGCGCATTGCGCGCGCCACTCGGTCACCTACACCGAGACGTCGCTGATCGACTCCTACGCCATCGTCGTCCGATACCTCAACCAGGTCGGGCTCGGCGAACGCGATCCGTTCACCTGCCCCCTGGTTCGCATGTATCGCTGAGAGCCCGTCACACACTCTCAGACCCGTACGTCCCCGACCCCCACTTCCCCGACCCCCTTCTCGCCGACCCCATATTCGCCGACCTCGGCCGACATCCGAGCCGAGAGGTGGTAATTCATCACCGCCAGTGCGACGAGGCCGACGGCGAGGTTACTCAGGGCGCCGAATCCCTCGAGCGCGAAGTCGACCAGCGCATTGCTCAGCGTGAAGATCAGCGCGGCGAGTCGCAGCAGACGGAGCGGCCAGGCCCGTTCGGTGCGTCGGCGGGCGATCATTCCCGGTATCGAGATCAGCGCCGTCGCAATGCCACTGATGAACAGAATCCATGCGGCGTGCCGGTTTCGACTGAGTTCGAGGTACAGGTGGAGTTCGCCGCTGTCGACGTGTCCGACGAACAGTTGCCACGCCCCGAGCACGGTCGCCCACAACGAGGTGATCACCAACAGGGCGCCGAACACCGTCACCCAGCGCGGACTGCGCGCGAACCCGGGAATCAACCGCACGGCCCGAGCCCGCAACGCCACGAGCCGGTCGGGACCGGTGGCGCTGGTGGACAGCAACTCTCGGATCGTGGCGATCTGCGTCGGGTCGCCACCTCGATCGGCGGCATAGGCGAGAAACCACTGTGCCTGTGTACGTCGACGGGGCGGCAAACCATGACTCACCCCGTCGGCGGCGATCGACGCGGCGTTCGCAAGCGCCTCGGCCACGGTCGGTTTCGCGAGATCTCGGACCACCCTGCTGATCAGCAGCACGACCACGACGAGGATGTACATGATCTCCGCCGACGGTCCGTAGAAGTAATCGTTGTTCTTGGTGACGAATTTGCCGACCTCGTCGAGGAACAGCCCGAATCCGATGCCGCCGAGGGCAACCGCAGCAAGGCGAACGGTGGCACCGAGAAACAGCCACCCGACGATCAGCGCGATCATCATCAGCGCTCCACCCCACAGCGCATGCGCGATGTGTAATGTGCCGCCACCGATCTGCGGATAGCCGGTGAGCTGAAGATAGGCACGCGTGACGAGAATCGTGCCGATGGTGTATATCAGAAACCATTCGACGGTCGTGGTTCCGTAGGCGCTACGGACCACGACCGCCGTTCTCTGGGGCCGTGACATCGCCCGATTATCCCGGTTCGACGTCGGCAGAATGTCGGTTTCGGCGGGTTCGCCTCCAGACCTCACCCCCCGCTGGTCCGGCACATTCCGCGTCGATGATGCCCCCTACTGCAACACCACCGACCGGCCCACCGATCGCGCACTCCGGCATTCGCCATCATGCCCACGAGAAACCCAACCACAGCTCACCGAATTCGGCAAGATGAAGATTTCCATCACTTTCGTGAATCGCGAGAGTGGGTAAGTCCGCCCGTCGAAATCAGCGGGCGGTGGCGATACCCAGCGACGGAAAGAAATAGCACGTCGCGTTGCCCTTGTTGACGGTGCCGTAGATCGCCGAGAGCACAGTTCCCGAACCGGTGTCGACCAGGCCGCCGCGTACGCCGTTGGACGGCAGTGCGTTCACCACCGAGGCGAGCGCCTTGTTTGCCACGGTTTGCGCCTCCGGAACCCCGGCGGCCTGAAGTCGCTTTGCCACGGCGTTGACGAGAGTTTCGGCCAAGCCGCTCATCGGCGCCCCCAACCCGCCTTGGAAGGTGTTGACGTTGAACCACGCCACCTGCATTCCCGACTTGTTGCCGGAGTCGTTGAACGTGCCGACCGGAACGAAGCCGTAGAGGACCTCACCCTTCCGGACGGCGTTGATGTCACCGACGACAGGAAAGGTCAAATTGCCCAAGCCCGGCGTATACGGCCCCGCAATCGCCCCGCCGAGCGCAGATGGGAAGGTGAAGTCGGTGCAGGCACCGATGGTCGGGGTGAACGGGGTGATGCCCAGCTTCTTCAGAACGGCGTTCGCCGCGCCGATTCCGTCGATCACACTCGCCGCGTCCTGGGGGTGCGGGGTGATCGCGTCGAGAGCCTGCTTGGCGGCCAGCGCTTCTCCGGTCGGTGCCGCCGACGCCGCGGGTGCGCCCAATGCAGAACCCGCGACAAGCGCTACGGACACGGTGGCCGCGGCCACGAGGCTGCGGAAGCTGATCTTCATTGAGTACTCCTCGATCGACGGTTCCCGACGTCGGACAATATCGCAGTCGGCGGGCGATACCGCAGTCGGAGGGCGGCAGCGAGAGAATTCTTGCCTTTCACCGAATGGGCCGGTTCGTCCGGTCAACGGATACCGAGCACGGTCGATTCGAGCGCACAATCGACACAATTGTCGCTCGCTTCTCCTTCACATGCTCTCAGCCCGCGACTTCCTCTGCGCAAAGGAGGCCCCACCAGTGACAGCGCCATTCGGTCCACCACCCCCTTTGCCGGTCCCTCCCAGCCGCAAGAAGCGTCCGTTGGCGATCGGGCTGGGGATCATCACGGTCCTGATACTCATGTTGTTCTCGTGCGGGGTCGGATCCGCCATGCACGGCAGCGACAAGGCGGCCGCTCCAGCGACGCGGACCGTGGTCAGTACGGTCACCGCGACGATGACCGAGACCACCACCGCCTCCGCCGTCGCGAGCACCACCACGCCGGCGCCCACCACCAGCGAGCCAACGGGCGGCCCGACCGTGGCGCGCGGGCTCATCCCCCAAACGACGACCCCGACCACCGATGCGCCGGCGGCGCCGACCACCGACGAGGGATCGAGCGTCTACTACAGCAATTGCGCCCAGGCACGCGCCGCCGGAGCAGCGCCGCTGCATGTGGGAGACCCCGGCTACCGATCCGGACTCGACCGCGACGGCGACGGAGTGGCTTGCGAATCCTGATCGCGCGCTTGGGTGTTCACTCGATCGTTCGCGGCCCCCGCGTGCCGCCACCACCGGTCGGGGAATCTGGTCGAGTCCCGCCGATACGAATACAGATCCCACCGATCCGCCGCGACACGCCGCGAATCCTTGGTTCGCCACGGCGTGTCTGCGTCAACCATATTTGCATCCGGCTGGGCCGCCGGCCGCGAACCCGAGTCGACCGATCAATCAGCCCACGTCGAGTATCGCGTCGAAACAGTTGTCGGACAAGGGTTTTCGGGTCTTCAGCGGCCCCAGCCGTTGCCATTGAAGGGCATGATCGGTCCGCGCTCCCCATCCTCGTTGCGAGGCGCGATCGGTGAGTACCCACCACTTGTCGAGTGATAGGCGCGCTTCTCACGTCGCGGGATCAGCTTGCTGAGCCGATCACGCCAGCCTCCGTGCCCGCTCCCGCGTCCCATGGAGCCAGGTTACGACCTCTCGCCGTCGCTCGGCCACCGTTCGGTGATCAGCTCGACCATCTCGTCGACCCAGGCGTCGTCGAGCGCGGCATCGCTGCGAATGAGGATGCGGAAGATCGCGGTGCCCGCGACGACCTCGGCGAGCATCGGCAGTCGATCGTCGTCGCGACGTTCCTGACCGAAGCGGGACTCGAAGGCGGTGAGGTCGCCGGCCAGCCTGGCGATCATCTGGTTGTGCACCTCAGGCGACGCCACGGTGTCGGCAATCAGCCCGGGTAGCGCCACCCGCACCTCTGGCCGGTTGAACATCGAGCGCACGATCTCGACGAGCGCGCGGATGTCCTGTCGGACGTCCCCGGACCCCGTCGGTGGCGTCAAGACCTCCGCCGACAACACCGCCTCGTGGACCAACTGTGCCTTACCCGACCATCGCCGGTAGATGGCTGCCGTGGTCGTTCCGGCACGTGCGGCAATCGCCGACAACGACAGCGCGGGATAGCCGGTCTCGAGAATCAGCTCGCGGGTGGCGGCGATGATCGCGGCGTCGATCCGGCCATCGCGGGGCCGCCCCGCCGGCGTCGACCTCTTGTTATCGCCTTGGCGATCTGGTGTCATGGATCACAGTCTAGTTCCAATGCAATGTGCATCGTATTGATAGGGAGTTTCGGTGGAGCTGAGCCCACTCGACGAGTATCCGATCCATCAGACACCGGCCCCGATCACCTGGCCGGCCACCTCCGACCGGAACTTCTACGATCGCTCGTACTTCAACGTGCTCGCCCGG
The DNA here is from genome assembly GCF_000241325.1 of Gordonia polyisoprenivorans NBRC 16320 = JCM 10675. GTDB lineage: Bacteria > Actinomycetota > Actinomycetes > Mycobacteriales > Mycobacteriaceae > Gordonia > Gordonia polyisoprenivorans. The sequence goes on from NZ_BAEI01000032.1 coordinate 68,814, forward strand.
CAAGGCCGTTTCATGGCCTTGACCGGCATCGGCTACTACCCGCGTCTGGGCGTCAAGGACGCCTACTTCGTCGTCCGCCGCGGCGACACCCAGACCGCTGTTCATCTGAGCGACGCGATCGACGACGACCGACTCCACCAGAACGTCAACGGATATCGCCTCGACGTCGTCGAGCCGCTGCAGGAGATGCATCTGACCCTCGCAGAGACCGAGGGCATCGCCGCCGACCTCACCTGGCGTGGACTGTTCCCGGCAGCGCTGGAGAAGCCGCACACCATGCTCACCGAGCGGCGAGTGACGTTGCAGGCGTGCCGCTTTGCCCAGGTGGGTTCCTGGGAGGGATGGATTGACGTCGACGGGGAACGACTGACCGTCGAGCACGACACCAGTGTGGCGAGCCGCGACCGGTCGTGGGGTATCCGGCCGGTCGGTGAGCCGGAACCGCCCGGACGTCCCGACACCGCTTTCCGCGGAATGTGGTGGCTCTACCTGCCCTTGGCGTTCGACGACTTCGTCCTGTTCCTCATCCTGCAGGAGGACCCCGACGGTCACCGTAGTCTCTACGACTGCACCCGTCGGTGGCGCGATGGGCGAATCGAGCAACTCGACGGCGTACGGGTCACCATCCACTACACCGCCGGGACCAGGATTCCGCACGGCGCGCACATCGAGTTCCTCAATCGCGCGGGCGAGCAGATCTCCCTCGACGTCGAGTCGAAGTTGTTCGCGCCCATCGCCTTCGGGTCGGGATACGGTGGCGATTCGACGTGGGCGCACGGCACGTGGAAAGAAGGGTCATTCGCCGAACGCGTCACCTTCGATCTGACGGACGGGCAGGTGATGGCCCGCGCACCCTTCAGCCTCATCGATCACGTCGGGAGTGCGATGTGCACCGAAGCCAACGGCCGACAACACCGCGGCGCAGGCCTGTTCGAGCACGGCATCATCGGCCCACACCATCCGTCGGGCTTCTCCGACTGGACCGACGTGGCGAAGTAGGGAACCCCATGAAGATCATGACTGCACTCTTCGGACCCACCGACGCCGTGGACCGGGCCAAGCTCCTCAAGGAGGCCGGCGCGTCCGGCGTCTTCACCTTCGAGGGACCGTTCGATGTGTTCACTCCCCTGGTGCTGGCCTCGTCGGTCGACGGACTCGACCTCATGTCCAACGTCGCGATTGCTTTCCCGCGCAACCCGATTCAACTCGCCCACCAGGCAAATGACCTGCAATTGCTCAGCAAGGGACGGTTCATCCTGGGGCTCGGCACCCAGGTGCGCGCACAGATCGAGAAACGCTACGGTACCGAGTTCGATCGGCCGGTCGAGCGCATGACGGAGATGGTCGGTGCATTGCGTGCGATCTTCGCGACGTGGAACGACGGCGAACGATTGTACTTCCGCGGTGAGTACCATCGCCACACGCTGATGACCCCGACGTTCAACCCCGGCCCCAATCCGTATGGGCCGCCGCCGATCTATCTGGGCGCGTTGGGTCCTCGGCTCACCCGTGTGACGGCCGAGGTGGCCGACGGTCTGTTGGTGATGCCGTTCGGGTCCAAACGCTTCCTACACGGAACGACACTGCCCGCAGTACGCGACGGGCTTGCCAAAGCCGGGCGAGCAGCGGACGACTTCACGGTGATCCCCGAGATCATCGTGTCGGTCGCCTCCGGCCACGACGATGACCACACCTCGACGCGAATGTTGCTGGCCTTCTACGGTTCCACCCCCGCATACCGACCTGTGCTCGACGCGCACGGATGGGGCGACCTGCAGCCCGAACTCAACGCGATGTCCAAACAAGGGCGTTGGCAGGAGATGGCGGCGCTCATCGACGACGAGATGCTGCACACCATCGCGGCATGTGGGACGCCGGCCGAGATCGCCGCGCACATCCGCGACCGCGTCGACGGTGTCTCCGACAGCATCTGTCTCTACCAGCCAGGCCCGATCGCCGTCGAGGCACTCGCCGAAATCGTTGATGCGCTGGGTGGTTCGCGATGACAGCGGCCACCGTCGAGTTCGACGACATCACCGACGACCGGTACGGCGGCAAAGCCGCCGGCCTCGCGCGTCTGCGCGCTCTGGGGCTGCCCGTCCCGGTCGGTTTCGTGGTCGCGGATGCCCCGGTGGACGGATCTCTCGACCGCGTGATGGCCAGGTTCGGCGAGATGGCCGCCGCCGGAACGACTCCGGTGGCCGTGCGGTCCTCCGCGGCCGGGGAGGACGGGAGCGAACAGTCCTTCGCCGGCCAATACGACACCGTGCTCGGCGTCGACTCCATCGACGCCTTGACCGAGGCCATCCACACGTGCGCCGCCTCGGTGCACTCCGCGCGCGCGTCCGCCTACAGCGGTCACACCGCGGCGACCATGAATCTGGTCGTCCAGCGAATGGTCGACTCGCGCGCCGCCGGAGTGGTGTTCACCGCAGATCCAGCGTCGGGTCGCCGCGACCTCATGGTGATCGATGCCGTCGCCGGACTCGGTGAGGCGCTGGTCGACGGAACCTCGGCTCCCGATCACCTCGTCCTCGACGAGGAGGGTGCACCGGTGGTCGCGGAATACGTTGCCGCTCCGGTCTTGTCACCGCAGGAGATCGACCTGATCAGGGCGGGTGCGCTGCGCGCGGCGCACGAATGGGGCACACCGATGGACCTCGAATGGGCCATCGACCGGTCGGGCGACCTCTGGTGGTTGCAGGCCCGACCGATCACCACCTTGCCGGGCGATCTCAACGAGATGGACTCCCCCGTCGCCGGCGCCGACCACGTGTACACGCGGTGCAACATCGGCGAGATGATGCCGGGCGCGTTCTGCCCGTTGACCGCGTCGGTGTCCGGATTCGCGATCGACTATGCGATGCAGACGATTCAGGTCGTCGCGCGGGCACAGGAGGGTTACCACACGCCGTGGCTGCAGGTCGGATACTTCTACGGCCACATGTTCCTCAACCTCACCGAGGGCACGGCGCTGAGTTCCGGGATTCTGGGGAACTCGCTGGAACAGTTCTCGACCTCGATCTGCGGCCGCGTGGTCGACGAGCTGCAACCGAAACCGGCACAACCATTCTTGCGCAAGCTCGGCAACACGATCAGGCTGACCACCCATGCGCTGACGGTGGGGCCGGCGATCCGCCGGATGCCTTCTGACATCGCCGGTTTCCGGGTTCCGACCAGCTTGGACCCACGAGTCGTGCTGCGGCAGTTGGACGACGGTGTGGAGTTGTACTGCGACTTCACGCTCACGCACGTCCGTTCGTCGTCACGCGCGGCCGTCGCGGCCAATGTCCTCGAGAGCGTGATGGTTCGCCAGGCGGTCACCGACGGCCGTGATGAGGACGAGGGCAAAGCTCAGGCCGCCCGTCTCATGGCGGGGGCGTCGGGGGTCGAGAGCGCAGAGATGCTCGGCGAACTCGATGCGGTCGTGCAGAAGATTGCGGCCGACACAGCCATCGCCGACGAATTCCTCTCCGCAGCACCGGATGACGCGGTCACCGCATTGCGCGCGGCGCCCGGGGACGCGGGAGTCGCCTTGCGGAAGTTCTTGGAGCGCCACGGCCATCGCGGATACCGGGAACTGTGCATGCGCGACCCGTCCTGGGCCGACGATCCCGCCGGGCTGGGAACGATGATGCAGGTCATGGTGCGATCGGCGACCGAGCAGCGCGGTCGGGAGCCGAGCCGCGCCCCGACACCCGAGCACTCGTCGTCGACGATGCGCCTCCTGGCACGCCTGGCGCAGGGCGGCGCGCGTGGACGCGAGGAGACGAAATCGCGGATGGCGTTGATGGCCCACCAACTCAAGCGGGGCTACCGCCATCTCGGCGAGGTGCTCGCCGAGAGCGGTCGGCTCCCCGACGCCGATCTCGTCTTCTTCTTCGATCGGACCGAGTTGCGGCGGGTCGTCGACGCCGACGACATCACCGACCTCGTACAGAGCGCCATTCGACGACGAGAGGCGTTGTCATTTCAGGACTCTCTCGAATTCGACGACGTCTCGGTCGGGCGGCCGTCCCCGCGCCTGACCGTCGCCGAGCGTGACATCGCCGACGACCGGATCGTGGGTCGACCGGCGAGCAGGGGCGTCGTGGAAGGCACAGTGCGAGTGGCGAAAACGATCGGTGAGGCGCGCGATATCCGGCCCGGGGAGATCCTCGTCGCGCCGGTCACCGACGTCGGATGGACGCCGTACTTCACCGTGATCGCCGCTCTGGTCACCGACATCGGGAGTTCGGTCTCCCACGGTGCCGTGGTCGCCCGCGAATACGGCTTACCCTGCGTCGTGAACACCCTGGTCGGCACTCACCTGCTCCGGACCGGTGACCGAGTGCGAGTGGATGGGGACCGTGGGGTCGTGGTGCGGCTCGATCACGACGAACCTTGTTGATGTCAGGAACCATTGACGTGACGAACCGGCCTACACCAGGCTCCCGATCAAGGACGACCGCAGATCATCGTGGCGCTCCGGACACGCCGACGGTTGCCGAATCGACGCCTGCGAGACAGTCGTCCAGCCAGTCGTAAACGACCGCGTCCCACGCCTTCTGCCCCACGCCGCCGCAGTGTCCGGAGATGCCGGTACCCGCCACGGGCGTGCATATCATCTTGTGTTCGACTGCCAGTGCATTGTAGAGCTCCGCACCGTGCCCACCGACAGGATCTCCGGGAGACTCGATGATCATTGTGGGACAACCGATGTCGGCGGCTCGATCGGTCATCGTGTAGGTCGTGAGTTCCGCGAGGTAGTCGGCAATGGTGCGCACTCCATGGGATGCCATGCGTGCACCGAAGAAGTCGGCCCGTTTCCGGCTGACCCGGCTCAGGGCCGTCATGAGCGGTGCCGCGATACGGCCCTTCCAGCCACCGGGGATCTTCGCCCCCATGTCGGGTTGGGCGGGGTCGCAGATCATCGCGACGATGCGGGGCTCGGAGGCCACCGCACGTGGGATGAGATACCCGGCGAAGGAACGGCCCATGGCGACGATCCGTTGGGGGTCGACGCCTGGTGCGGCGATCAGCCAGTCGACGATCGGCGATAGGACGTGCTCGTAGTCCGGTCGAAAGAAGATGCGGTGCAGATAGAGTGACGCTCCCTGGCCTGGTCCTTCCACGCTGAGAACGTTGTACCCACGCGTGAGCGCGCCTTGGGCGAAGACCCATCCCGATTCGGCAGTGGAGTCGTATCCGCAGGGCATCACGATGGTCGGAGAAAGTCGATTCAGGTCGGTCACCGGCCGGAAGAGCCAGGCGTGAATGCCGGTGCGGCCGCCGACCGTGGACCGACTGTCGGCGTACGGAATCGCGACCTCGTCGGCGACGATGGGCACCGAGGTGTGCGGCAACAGTTCCATGGCGTGACGGAAGGTGTCGCAGTGCGCGTGATAAGCGTCGTGCAACCGCTGATCATCGAGATCGGCACGAAGGAAGTAGTACGCCTGCCGGTAGTACTCACTGGCACGAAGGTACGACTGATGGGCGGTGACGAGGTGGCCGGTGACGTGTGCTGTCTCGGCGGATTCCCGCACCGATTCGGCGCGGGCCATCCAGTGCGTGTACCAGCGTTGCGTGTTGTACCTCCCGCCGATCAGGTCAGCGGTGGCGTGGGCTTCGCCGAGATCGGCGGCGCCGACGACCGCGGCCTGCCGTGTGCGACTGAACTGTCCGTCAAACTCTTCGTCGGACATCGCCAGGTGCTGTGTCATGAGTACCTCCATGGTGGTTGTCGGATCACGAGGTCCGTCGACCCTGGTCGTGATGTGACAAGAAGACCGTGCGGTCCTCACAAAACGCTCACATGCCGGCGAAGCGCTCGTGATCACCCATGACGAGTGCGTCTCGCGCATCGGCAGTACCTGCGCGCCACCCCTGGTCGAAGGCCGTGTTCTCGTCGTCGCGGCACCGGCGGATGGCGTCGTGCGTGAACGGATGACGCGGCCACTCCATGCCCGCGTCCAGCGCGTAGGTGCGTGCGACCGCGAACGCCCGGCCGGCGCGGTTCACTTCACCGGCCGCGGCCAGGTGGTTGCCGCGCTGTTCGACCGTGTCACAGATCTGAACGCCCCCGGCGTCAAGGTATGCGTGAAACGCCTGGTCATTCCAGCGAAGTCCCATGCGGGTGTCGCCGTTGAGCAGACCTCGGATGCCCAGCATCACGGCCGCGAGATGGATGGCCAGTGGATCGCCCAGTTCGGCTCCGAGCGCGAGTGCGGTGTGGGCATGGTGCGTGCCTTCCGCCACGTTGCCGGCCGTCAGCTCGCACAGTGCCTTGGTTGCGGTCACGATGGCTGCCTCGCGACAACCCGTGACCAGTGCGTCCCAAGCCCGCTGCGCGAAGATGCCGGCCAGGGCATGGTCGTCACCTGTCCAACTCGCCAGGGCGAGAAACGCGAAGCGCCGGCAGCCGACGTCGGGGTCCTGGTCGTCCACGACGATCGCCGCGTCGAGGTCATCGGGTGACAACGCGGTCAGATGCCGGTGGGCTTCGGCAGTCTGCTGACTGAATGCCGACGCTGCACCGAGACAGGCAGTCACCATCGCGCTCGTACGCGCCGAACACCCGCCCCGCGAACAGGTTTCGGATGCGATGCGGAGCAAGCGGATACCGGCGGCGAGACGTCGGCAGAGGTACCAGTACGGGCCGAGCTGTTCGATCAGGTCGATGTGGGTGTCGAGGCGAGCGGGGTCGCTCACGACGGACTCGAGAAAGGCGAGCACCGTGGAGACATCATTGTCGACGCGGGCGAGGTCTCGCGCCGACGACATGGTGCTGTGCATCGGAGTCGTGGCCAGAAGCGCGGTGACTGCGTGGTCTCGTCGTCGTACCGCCTCGAGTGCAGCTGGTCGGTCGAGTACTCGAGCGTGCTCGGCGATCGTGTCGAGAATGGTGAATCGGGTCGGCCGGAGTCGGTCTCCACGGATGGGCCACAACAATGATCGGCGACACAGTTCAGCCAGGTCATCGGCGACGTCGGCGCCGCACACGGCTTCGGCCAGCTCCGAGGTGAACGGACTGCGCAGAGCGGTGAGGCGGAGATACCGGCGCGCCACGCCGACGCTCAGGGACTCGTAGGCCAGCCGGAAAGCGCGGTCGATCGGCTCGGGGACCGCACTTCCGAATTGGTCGGCCACTTCCCGCACCGAGAACGTCGCCATCCGGGCCGCGGCGAGTTCGAGACCCAGTGGCAATCCACCCATCGCCGTACAGATCCGGTCGAGATCGTCGAGGTCGGCGGGGTCGGGATCGAAGACGCCACGGGCAACGCGGATACGGTCGACGAGAAGTTGCTGAGCGGGTGACGGGCCGCCGGTGCGACCGATGTCGACGGTCAATGGGTGCACGGTCAGCACCCGCTCGCCCCGTACCCCCATTGGTCCGCTTGAGCCGAGAATCGTCACTGCGGCGCACCGTTGCAGAATCGCGTCGACTACGTCGGCGTCCTCGGACGACATGGGGCCGTCGAGGACAAGTAGCACTGACATCGTCGCCAGATGATCACACACCTGATCGAGACCTGCGGTGGAGTCTGCCGCGGGCTGGATTCGCATCGTGGTGAGGACGGTCTCGGCCACGCCCGCATCGGTGCTCCGGTCGATGAACCACACGCCATCGTCGAACGAATCGGCAACGCGCCGTGCCGCTTCCAGCGCCAGGCGCGTCTTGCCGACACCCGGGATGCCATCGAGCGAGACGGCGCGTTCCGATTCGAGCAACCGCACAGTCTCGGCCAGTTCGGAGGTGCGCCCGACGAACGACGTGTGTTGCGACGGCAGATGGAGCCGCCTGACGCTCCGATTGTGCTGGCCGAGAGCGTGGCGATGAGCTGCACGAATTTCGTCTCCCGGGGTGACGCCGAGTTCGGTCGCGAGGAGTTCGCGAACGTCGCGGTAGGCGGTGAACGCCTCGGCGCGTTGGCCGGTCGCGGCGAGGGCCGCGATCTTCAGCGCCCACGCGTGCTCATCGAGCGGGTCCCGGGTGATCAATGCTTGGGCCTCCTCGATCGCCCGATGGTGCTGACCCGATTCCGCACTCAGATCGGCACGACGGGTCAACAACGCTGTGCGGATGACGTCCAGCTGCCGACGGGCCCGATCGAGGCCTGGGGAGGGCGCAACCGTGGTGAACGGCTCGCCGCGCCACGTCGAGAGCACCGCGTCGAGTGCCGACGGGTCCACCACAGCGCCACTGAGCACCGCGACGCCGGCAGCATCGAAATCGATCGAGTCCACCGACACCTCATCGAGATCGAGCCGATACCCGGCGCGTTCGGTGATGATCACTGCCGGAAAGCCCTCCGGTACCAACGCCTTCCGCAACCGCCACATCTGCGATTCCAGCGTCCGCTGGGTCTTTGCCGGCTCTTCCGGAATGACGGTGCGTAGAACGGGTTCTTGTGGCCACAAGATGTAGGGGTGATCAAGCATCGCTGTGGGCGGGTGGTGTGGCTGAAGGTGTAGGCGGGTCCTGCGGTGTGAGGATGAAAGCTCTGACACAACCAGCCTGACACCGACAGGACCGACCCATGACGCAGCGTAGCGCTATTGCCGACACCATTTGCCGCACCATCGAACTTGGCGTGACGATCACCGACGCCGCGATCGATGCCGAAGACCAGACACACCTGTTCTGCCAGGTCGTGGCCCCGAAAGACGCGTGCCCGTCGTGCAGGCCGGTCGACTGCGTGATCACGTGGACCGTGAGGTTGCTGATCTGCCGATCGTCGGGCATCCGACGCGCCTGCACCTGAAAGTGCCGCGTTACGCTTGCACCAACGCCGAGTGCACAACATCGGTCTTCCGGGCCGACATCAGCACGATCGCGGCGCCGCGAGCCCAGGTCACTCGCCGTACCACCGCCTGGATCATGCGGTCGATGATCTTCGACAAGATGAGCGTGTCGGCTGTCGCTGCCTCGGTCGGGCTGAGCTGGAACACCGTCAACACTCTGGCCCTCGATGCGGCCCACACCCTGGCGTCGGTACCGGCCCGTCTGGCCGGAGTGCGAGTCTTGGGGGTCGATGAGCACAAGTGGAAACATGTTCGCGGCAAGGGCGATTCGAGTTTCGTCACCGTGTTGGTCGACCTCACCCCGGTCGTTGACGGCACCGGGGCGGCCCGGTTGTTGGATATGGTCGTTGGCCGGTCGAAAGCCGTCTTGAAGGCCTGGCTCGGTGCCCGCGATCAGTCATTTCGCGACCGCATCCGGGTCGTCGCGATGGACGGGTTCACCGGCTATCGCACAGCCACCGATGAAGCGCTCGACAAGGCGCGCCCGGTGATGGATCCGTTCCACGTGATCCACCTCGCCGCAGAGAAACTCACATTATGTCGTCAACGCGTGCAACAGGTTACGTGCGGACACCGTGGCCGGTCCGGGGATCCGTTGTTCGGTATCCGACGGACTCTGCTCACCCGCATCGGGTTGCTCACCGACAAGCAGAAGACCAGACTGCGTACCGGCCTTGACGCTCACGAGGAGCATCTGGCCGTCTCGGTCACCTACGCGATCTATCAAGAGTTGATCGATGCCTACGACCAGGAACGCAAGCGGGACGGGAAGATCTTAATGTACAAGGTGCTCAAGAAGATCCACACCGGCCTGCCGGCCGGTCTGGCCGAACTCGCCCAGCTCGGCCGATCGCTGTGGGCTCGACGCAAAGAGATCCTGGCCTACTTCGACACCGGCGCCTCCAACGGCCCCGTCGAAGCGATCAACGGCCGACTCGAACACCTCCGCGGCATCGCCCTGGGCTTCCGCAACCTCACCCACTACATCTTGCGGTCACTCATCCACTCAGGACAGCTCGCAGAACACCTGGACGCACTCTGAATCCGGAAGAGCCTCTTTGCCGGGGCGTCGGCGCCCCACACCTCGGCGATGAACGTAGACGCGGGTACCGGCCTCCCGGCGTGAGCACACAGCAGCGCGATATCGTCCGAGGCTTGGTGCCGCCAGGATTGACAATGACACCATCCCGCCAGACCACCATCTCGCCGAGATCCCCGATCACATACATGACGGGTCTCGCGCAGAGCTACTCGATGCGACTGGATTCTTCACTTGCTATTCCTGGTCACTCACCCCGGCTGGTTTTGCCTCTGCGACGCAGGGAAAGTCGGCTGTTTCCAGCTCGTTCTCTGACTCGCCGAGCAGTGCCTCCACTACCGGTGTCAGGTCCGATGTCACGGGATGATCGTAGACTCACAGCCGTGGCCTACCGCGACCTCTCGCCGTCGCCGACGGCGTCTCCTGCGAATGACCCCACGGCATTGTCAGCGAAACACTGATCTGCAGCGAGCCCACGGCGTAGTCTCAATCAGCGAAGGTTGTTCATCGTCGGGGGGCCATGCACACGTGGTGGCGGCCTTCACGCAACCGCTGAGCCCGTCCCGGAGTGGACGCCGGGCGGACTCAGAGCGATTGGAACGAACATCTACCTTTTCTGTCCTGCCCCGGGGCAAGGATTCATCTGTTCAGATGACAGAGGTTTCCTCACCACACGACCACTACGCGGACGCATCGCTGCGAGCGCTACTTGCAGGGTCGGCCGATGGTGACCGCACTGCGTTCGCCAAGCTCTACGACCTGACCAGTGCCCGCATCTACGGGCTGGTGCTGCGGGTGATCCGTGACACCTACTATGCCGAAGAGGTTGTGCAAGAAGCGTTTCTACAGTTCTGGCAGCAAGCGCGATTGTACGAACCCGACCGCGGGTCGGTGATGACGTGGATGATGACGATCGCTCACCGCCGTGCGATCGACCGCGTCCGTACCGAAGAACTGCAACGCAGTCGGATCGTGGAGGCCGGCATCGCGCAGGCCTCGATAACAGCACCGTTGCCCCTCGAGGTCGTGATCGACACCGAGGAAGCTCGAGAGGTTCATGCGTGTCTCCATGACCTCACCGCGCTGCAACGATCCAGCATCGAGATGTCCTACCTCGACGGTATGACCTACCCCGAAGTGGCTGCGGCCACCGGTACGCCACTCCCGACGATCAAATCGCGGATACGTGATGGCTGCGTCGTCTCCGGGACTGTATGCAGGAGTGCGACTGACGGTCTGCCGATAGGCGATTCCTACTTCGTTACGCGTTCCCATACGTGCGAGACGTCGTGCTTCGCATCCTCTAAGGCGGAGATCACCTGCTCAAGAATGGATACCGGGATACTAATTGTACGCGGGTTGGTGTGATCACTGATGAGCAGCGCCACGTCTTGGTCGGTCAGCTCATTGTCGGCACGTTGCAGCGTCTTGACCGTCGTGGCGATTTCCACGCCGCGGTACTCCGTGCGTCGTGTGGCCCACCATTTTTCGGTCGTCCCATCTGAGTTTTCGAATGCACGCTCTGGACTCAGCTTCATCGCTGAAGCCGCGGGCCGGCGAAGGTGCCGGAGGCCGAAGGATAGGTCTCGTCGCCGGAATCTCTTGTGCTGGAGAATAGTTGAGGGTAAACAGTAACGTGCGATCGCTGAATTGAGTTCATCGTGTCCTGTTGGTCGAGTGGGAGAGCCTTGAATCAGGGGGCGCTCTCGAACGGCACGTCCGACAATGTGCCGCCGCGTTCGGCGGCGAGGAGGACCTGTCTCCCAACCTGCGCCGCGTCCGTCAGGGCAACGTCTGTGGCCAACAGGATCACTGGGTGCGAATCGCTGTCGAGGATCGACGGCTGTAGGCTGCCGGATCGGTGCGCGGTGCGGAGGGCGAGAAGATCGCCGATAGCCTTGTTTGTGCCGTTGGGGGTGGTGTCCTGGTGAAAACGGATGTCCCATTCCGGCAGGGCACCCACCGAGGTAGATTCGAGTTCCTCGTCATTGATGCCGGATACAAGAACGTGCGGGCGTGACGAGTGCCCTGGCCGGACACGGTGGTAGTCGCGCATATGTCCATACAGACGGCTACGCGGGGTGGTGTTGAGAATATGAGAACTGGTGATCATTACGAGTTCACCTGACTGGCCACAGCAAAGTGGTCCTTGTGACGCCGGAGGCGCCGACAGATACCTGTCAGATATGAGGCTCCGGCTGCAGTCAACAGTACTCTATTTTCAGCCGAGGCTGGATCAGCGGTCAATCTGACCCCAGCTCGTGACCTCACGGTGGAGGTCTGGACCGTCTCGAGGGGG
>NZ_BAEI01000031.1 GCF_000241325.1 Gordonia polyisoprenivorans NBRC 16320 = JCM 10675
CGTCAGTGAACTGTGGTTGATTGTCTGCCATGGGTGGGCGATGGTCGGCGGATCAGGTGTTGGCGCTCGCACCCGACGCGTCGTCGGTCAAGGCTGGCCAGAAACTCGCCACCCCCACCCCGTGGACGGGCACCGGCGCCACCGACACCCTCGTCTGGGGCCTGTGCAAGGGCAGCGGAAAGACGCCGTACCAAACGATCGTCGACATCGGCGCGCCCGCCTACAAATGCTCCTGTCCGTCACGCAAATTCCCGTGTAAACACGCACTCGGCCTGCTGTTGCTGTGGTCGCAGAACGAGGTCCCCGACGCCGCCGAACCCGCCGACTTCGCCGCGGCATGGCAGGCCGGACGCGCCGACCGTGCCACCAAGAAATCCGCCGAACCGTCCGCGCCGAAAGATCCCGACCGCGCCGCCAAGACCGCCGCGCAGCGCGTCGAAAGGGTTCGCTCCGGTATCGACGAACTACAGCTGTGGCTGACCGATCAGGTCGGCAACGGCCTCGCCGGCGCGGAGATCGACGCCTACCGACGATTCGACGCCGTCGCGGCACGGCTCGTCGACGCCCAGGCGCCCGGACTGGCAACCCGCGTCCGACGCCTGCCCGCGCTGTTCTCCGGCGTTGATTCCGCCGCGGTCGACTGGCCCGCCCGCCTCCTCGAAGAGCTGGGCCGCCTGTGGTCGTTGAGCGTCGCCCACCAACGCCTCGACGAACTCCCCGACGACCTCGCGGCCACCATCCGCCGACACGTGGGCTATCCGACAGCCAAAGCCGACGTGCTCGCCACGGACGGGATCGCCGACACCTGGCTGTGCGTCGGCCGCCGCGACACCGACGAGGACGGCCTGCTGAGCCGACGCACCTGGCTGTGGGGTGCCACCGCGCGCCGCTACGGGATGGTGCTCGACTACGCGCCCACCGGCGCGACCCTGCCACTGCGACCGGTCACCGGCGAGGCGATCGCCACCACCATGCACTTCTACCCGGGCACACCACGCCTTCGGTGCGTGTACGACGACACCACACCACCATCGGATGCACCCGCCGCCGACCCCGTCGGCACACTGGAACCGATGACCCTCACCGCCGCCCGACACGTCCGCGCCCGCGCGATCGCCGACGACCCGTGGGCACAGACCTGGCCGGTCCTCGTCTCCGGACGGCTCGGCCGCGCCGACGACGCGACGCCCGCGCTCGTCGATGCCGACGCCACCGCGGTCCCGCTCAGCGGCCTCGCCGATCGGTGGCCACTGATGCTCGCGCTCACCGGCGGCGCGCACGTCGCCGTGTTCGGTGACCTCGGCCCGCAGGGACTCGACGTGGCGTCGGTGCTGGTGGATGGCACGGTGATCGGACTGTGAGCACCTGGGACGACGTGGTGTCGGCGGCGCTGGTGGGCGTACGCACCCGACCGATCGGCGTCGACGGCGCGGACCCGCTCATCAGTGCACACCTCACCACCGAGATCGCCGACCCGGCGGTGTTCAGCCTGCAGATGGCCGCATTGACCGCTGCAGCGCACACCGCGACCGGATGCGAAACCACCAGCGCCACAGCCATTCCCGAGGCATCCGACGATCCGCGACCTCCGATGTCACCACTGGCCGCCGCGTACGCCGAGCGTGCGCTCACCCTGTCGTCAGGGATGGCGCAGTGGTGCCTGCACCGGCTCGCGGCGTCGGGTCTGCGCCCGCCGCCGTCGATGCTGCCCGACTTGCTGCGACGCACCGCACGATCCGCTGACGTCCGCGCAGCGATCACCGTGATCGTCGGCCCCCGCGGCCGGTGGCTCGCCCGTCACGCGCCCGAGCTGAAAGCGGTGTTCGACGACGCCGCAACCCTCACCGCCACAGAAGATCTCGACGACTCGGACTGGACTCACGGCGAGCTCGCCGACCGTGCGGCGTATCTCACGGCACTGCGCGAACGTGAACCCGACGCCGCCCGCGAACTCCTCGCGTCCGGCTGGGCGACGGAGAGCGGACCGGACCGGGAACTGTTGCTGCCCATCCTCTCTCGTCGGTTGTCGGCAGCCGACGAGGACTTCCTCGAACGCGCGCTTGACGATCGTCGTGCCAAGGTGCGTGCCAGTGCCGCGGAGATCCTCGACCACCTCGACGGGTCGGCGCACCGACAACGCCTGATCGCCGCGGCGAGTGCCCTCCTCGAACTCGGCACGCAACGACGAGGGCTCGTTCGCCGCCACATCGTGCGCGTCACCCTGCCCACCGCACCCGATCCCGCGCTGGCCCGCGACGGGATCTCCTTGACCGCGCCCCGCGGTATCGGAATCGGCAGACATGTCCTGACGCAACTGATCTCGAGAATCCCGCCGCGATCGTGGGAGGAGTACTTCGAGTTGTCACCCGACGAGATCGTCGCCGCGATCGACGCCGACGAGATCGCGCTGATCCGCGGACTGTGCACGGCAGCCATCGCATTCTCCGACTCCCATTGGGCCACCGCGCTTCTCGCGCAACGCGAAGCTTTGTCGATGGTGGTGTCGATCGCCGATCGGCAGGTCGTTATCGACACGTTCACGACGCTGACGGCGGAGCGGCAACTCGTCGCACTCGGTGCTCTGCCGTCGCCGTGGCCGGAAGCGCTGGCGCGCAGCGCATTCACCGCTGTCCTCAAGATGGTGGCGAGCCAGAAGTTCATTCCGCGCGGCACCGCCACCTGGTTCGACATGATGGCAACCGGACTCCCCGCCACCGATACCTGGCGGGCGACGGTCGACGCCGCGCGGGAGACGTATCCGGTCGTCACCACCCAACTTGCCACGCTCGCCGAGGCGTTACGCATCCGATCCGTTCTAGACAGGGAGCTTGAGTGACCACCGACAACGAACTCCTCCGCCCCCACGCCGAGCAGCTCTACGCCGCGGAGCTGGAAGCGTTGGCCCGCACCGATACCGCCGCCCGACCGGCCAGCTGGCTGCTGTCGCCGTCGGCGGTCGTCACCTACCTGCTCGGCGGCACCCTCGACGACGGCACCGTCATCACCCCGAAGTACATCGGCCCACGCCGCATCATGGAGGTGGCGGTGGCAACCCTGGCCACCGACCGCGCCCTGCTGCTCCTCGGTGTGCCGGGCACCGCCAAAACCTGGGTGTCCGAACATCTCTCCGCGGCCATCAGTGGGACCTCCACGCTGCTTGTGCAAGGCACCGCAGGCACTCCGGAGGAAGCAATCCGCTACGGCTGGAACTACGCCCGGCTCATCGCCGAAGGACCGTCGACCGAGGCGCTGGTGCCCTCACCGATCATGATCGCCATGCAGCAGGGCAAGATCGCGCGCCTCGAGGAACTCACCCGCATCCCCTCTGACGTGCAGGACGCACTCATCACCATCTTGTCGGAGAAGACGCTCCCGATCCCCGAACTCGGCGTGGAAGTGCAAGCCACCAAGGGATTCAGCGTCATCGCCACCGCCAACGACCGCGACCGCGGCGTCAACGACCTCTCTTCGGCGCTACGCCGCCGCTTCAACACGGTCGTGCTGCCGCTGCCCGCCAGCGCCGACGAAGAAGTCTCGATCGTCACCCAACGCGTTGCCGCACTGGGCAAAACACTGGACCTACCCGATCTGCCCACCGCCGCCGACGAGATCCGCCGCGTGGTGACCGTCTTCCGCGAACTGCGGTCCGGGGTCACCGAAGACGGCCGCGCCAAGGTCAAAACACCCAGCGGCACCCTCTCGACCGCGGAGGCCATCTCGGTGATCACCCACGGCATCGCCATGTCGGCGCACTTCGGCGACGGTGTGCTGCGCCCCGCCGACGTCGCTGCCGGAATCCAGGGCGCGGTCATCAAGGACCCGTCCGCCGACGCCGTCGTCTGGACCGAATACCTGGAAAGCGTTGTGCGCGAACGCGACGACTGGGCCGACTTCTACCGCGCCGCCCGATCGGCACTGAGCTGAGCACATGCCACCCACCACCGTCGAGGACCTCAGCGCGCCCGTCGTGGCTCCGGGTACCTACGTGCTCGGCATCCGCCATCACGGACCCGGCTCGGCGCGAGCGGTTCTCGGTGAACTCGACCGCATCCGGCCCGACGCCGTGCTCATCGAGGGCCCGGCCGACGCGTCGGACCTGATCCCCGCCATCGTCGATCCCGGAATGACACCGCCGGTCGCGCTCCTCGGCTACGCCGCCGACGACCCGTCCCGCGCCGCGTTCTGGCCGTTCGCCGAGTTCTCCCCGGAATGGCAGGCGATGCGGTGGGCCACCCGGGCAGACGTGCCCGTCGAATTCTGCGACCTGCCGACTTCTCTCGTCTTGGCCCATCACGCCGGACCAGTCGAGCGGGACCAGGAGTTCGACCCCACTCGCGCCGACCCGATCGGGCGGCTCGCCGCTGATCCGATTGGGCGGCTCGCCGCCGTGGCCGGCTATAGCGATCCCGAACGCTGGTGGGACGACGTCGTCGAAACCCGTGGCGAAACCGGCGGATTCGAGGCGATCGCCGACGCCATGACCGCACTGCGCGACGACGAGACACCCGTCGAGCCCGACGAGCCGAATCCCGAACGCCTGCATGAGGCACGCCGCGAGGCCCACATGCGGCAGGTGCTCCGGAAGACACTCAAGGCGCCCGGCGCGGAGCGTGTGGTGATCGTCTGTGGGGCATGGCATGTCCCGGCGGTGTCCGGGAAACTGCCACCCGCCGTCGCCGATACCCGACTGCTCAAGGGCATGCCCAAGGTCCGCAGCCGGGTGGCGTGGGTGCCGTGGACTCACTCCCGCCTCGCCAGCGCATCCGGTTACGCCGCCGGTGTCATCTCGCCGGGCTGGTACCACCATCTGTTCGCCACCACCGACGACGTCGTGGTGCGCTGGCTCATCCATCAAGCCAACCTGCTGCGGGACAAGGACATCGATGTGTCGTCGGCGCACATCATCGAGACCGCACGCCTCGCCAACGCGCTCGCACTGATGCGCCATCGGCCGCTGCCAGGGCTCGCCGAGATCAACGAGGCCACGCTATCGGTGATGTGTCAGGGTGATTCGGGCCTCGCCGACCTCATGTACCGCGAAGCGGTGATCGGGGAGCGACTCGGCGGCGTCCCCGACGACGCGCCCGTCGTCCCCCTGCAGGCCGACGTGACCGCCGCCGCGAAATCGGCTCGGCTGAAAATGGACCCGGTCGCCCGGGAACTCGTCGTCGATCTTCGTAAGCCAGCCGACAAGGCGAAATCGCTGCTGCTGCATCGCCTCGCGATCCTCGGCGTCCCGTGGGGAACACCCGCAGAGGTGCGCGGGACCGGCACGTTCAAAGAGGGATGGACCCTGGCGTGGCGACCCGAGTTCGTTATCGACGTGGTGATGGCATCGGTCTGGGGAACCACGGTGCGCGCCGCGGCAACCGCAAAGATCGTCGACCAGGCCGGCCGCGGCGAGTCCCTGGGTGATGTCACCGCTGCCCTCGAGGCGGCGCTGCCCGCCGAGCTCGTCGACGCAGTGCCCGCGGTGCTCTCCGCACTGGCCGACCGGGTCGCCGTCGACCACGATGTGGCGCAACTGATGTCCGCGCTGCCGGCGCTGGGACGGGCCCGGCGCTACGGCGATGTCCGCGGCACCGACACCGGTGCACTCGGCGACGTCGCGTCGTCGTTGCTGCTGCGGATCTGCATCGGCATCCCCGGCGCCGTCTCCAACCTCAACGACGACGCGGCCCGCTCCCTCAAGGAGCACGTCGACGCTGTCCACGAGACCGTCGCGCTGCTCTCCGACGAGGACCGCACCCGGTGGACCGCAGCGGTGCGGATCATCGCCGACCGCACCGACGTCAACGGGCTTCTCGTGGGCCGGGCGACTCGGCTACTGCTCGACGGCGACCACATCGACACCGCCGACGCCGCGGCCCGGGTACGGTTCGCCCTCTCGAGCGGCGCCACGCCGACCGCGAAAGCCCAATGGATCGAAGGCTTCCTGGGTGACGGTGGACTGTTGCTGGTACACGACCGGGAATTGCTCGCCGTCCTCGACGGCTGGCTCACCGGGCTGACCGAACAAGACTTCACCGACGTTCTCCCGTTGCTGCGCAGAACCTTCGGCCTGTTCGACCGATCGGTGCGACGCAACATCGGCAACCGTGTCGCCTCGCTCGATCAGGGCAGTTCCAGCCAGAATGCCGACGCCACCACCTTCGACCCCGAACTCGCCGCGCCCGCGGTGGCCACGATCGCCGCACTCCTGGGGTTGCCATGACCGAACAACCCACCGCCCCTGCAGAAGACGGCGCGAATCAGCGTGACCGGCGATGGCGACTCGTCCTCGGTGACCCCGCCGCGGAACAGTTCGCCGGACTCGGCGGCGCCGACCTCGAGATGGACGGCGCACTCGCCGCACTCTATGACGCGGACTCCACCAACAGACGCGGCGGACTCGGGGCATCAGCGCCGTCGGTCGCGCGGTGGCTCGGGGACATCCGAAAGTACTTTCCGTCCACCGTCGTTCAGGTGATGCAACACGATGCCGTGACCCGGCTGAACCTGCATGCGTTGCTCACCGAACCGGAACTGATCGACAGCGTCGAGCCCGACATCGACATGGTCACCACCTTGATCGGTCTCGGCCGCGCGATCCCCGAAAGCTCCAAGGCTTCCGCGCGGGCGTTGGTACGCAAGGTTGTCGACGAGGTCGAGAAGCGGATCGCCGAACGCACACGCAGCGCCGTCGGTGCCGCGGTGGACCGTGCCAGCCGCGTGCACCGCCCGAAACTGCGTGACATCGACTGGAACGCCACGATCGCGCGTAACCTGCACAACTATCTGCCCGAGCAGAAGACCATCGTTCCCGAACGCCTCGTCGGGCACGGGCGACGCGCCCAGGTGGTGAGCAAGGACATCATCCTCGCGATCGACCAGTCCGGGTCGATGGCGAGATCCATTGTGTACGCGTCGATCTTCGGTGCGGTGATCGCGACCATGCGGTCGGTGCGGACCTCGCTGGTGGTCTTCGACACCGAGGTCGTCGACCTGACCGACCACCTCGACGACCCGGTGGACGTGCTGTTCGGAACCGCACTCGGCGGTGGCACCGACATCAACCGCGCCATCGCCTACTGCCAGGACCTGATCACCCGGCCCAACGACAGCATCTTCGTGCTCATCTCCGACCTCTACGAGGGAGGCGTGCGCGACGAGATGCTCAAGCGGGTCGCCCACATGCAGGCCGCGGGCGTGCAGGTGGTGGTGCTGCTCGCATTGTCCGACGAGGGCGCACCGGCTTTCGACCGCGAGATCGCCGGAGCGCTCGCGGCCATGGGCATCCCGGCCTTTGCCTGCACCCCCGATGCCTTCCCCGACCTGCTCGCCGTCGCCATCAATCGCGGCGACATCGTCGGATGGGCCGACGCCAACGAACTGTCACGTCGGGGAATGAGTGACGAGGAGTAGCGTGGCCGGGAGGCTCAATCGAGTTGTCGGCGAATGATTTCCGCCAACTGGTCCGGCGCGTCGCTCTGCACCGAGTGGCCCGCATCGGCGACGGTGATCACCTGGGCGGACGGCCGGACCCGACGGAGGCGGGCGATGTCGTCGTCGGTGGTGAACGGTGAGCGACCGCCCTCGACGAGGGTCAGTGGCGCCTGCACCGCAGCGAGGTCGTCCCACATCGGTGCCGGATCGGGTGCCTCGCGAATCCGGTCGTAACGCCACACCCACGCACCGTCGTCGCGTTGGCGTGTGTTGTGGATGACGCCCCGACGGACCGATGCGCGGGAGCGATTCGGGGATGCGGCGGCGGTGAGGTCGACGATCTCCTCGAGTGTCGAAAACTCCTGCGGCCCTTCGATCAACGCGACCGTGCCGCGCGCCGCGGCAGTGAGATCGGCAGCGCGACGTGGTGATTCGGGTGTGACGTCGACCAGGGTGGCGCGCGGCACCGAGTCGGGAGCGATCGCGGCGATCCGCAGCGTCGTCAAACCGCCGAGCGACATCCCGACGACGAGGTCGGCATCGGGGGCGAGTTCACGCAGGACCGGGAGGAGGGTGTCGGCACTGACGTGCGGGCGGTAGTCGTGGTCGTCGCGCCACGACGAATGCCCGTGTCCGGGCAGGTCGACGGCGAGCGCGGGCACGTCGAGATGCAGCATCATCGTGTCCCAGGTGTGGGCGTTCTGCCCGCCGCCGTGCAGCAACACCACCCGTGGTGACGCGGGCGTCCACGCGAGCGCGCTGATCCGCTGCCCGGCGACGTCGGCGTCGACGCGGGTGACCTGCGGCAGCGGTTCGGTGCGGCCGATCTCGTCGGCGATCTCGGCAAGCAGGGCGAACTCGGAGGTCATCGCCCGAGGTTACGACGGTGACGGCCTGGTGCCGAGCTTTGGGCCCACGGCGATCGGCCACGACGACGCCCCGTGTGGACTACCGTCGCCCTCAGAGGCAACGGAGCCAACCAGAGGAGTTCACGATGACCACACTCGCGGCAACCGAGATTCTCGCCCGATCGTCGACCACCACAAGCGTCGGCTGGATCGGCTACATCATCATCGGCGCCCTCGCCGGCTGGATCGCCGGGAAGATCATGAAGGGCGGCGGCTCGGGCCTGCTGCTCAACATCGTGATCGGCATCGTCGGCGCGCTGATCGGCGGCTTCCTGTTGAGCTTCTTCGTCGACACCGCGTCGGGTGGCTGGTGGTTCACGCTGTTCACCGCGATCCTCGGATCAGTGATCCTGCTGTGGATCCTCGGGCTGGTGCAGCGCTCCCGAACCTGAGTGTGGGTGCGGGTCAGGCGGTTGCGAGATACTGCCCGGCCCGCGCCAGGATCTGCTGAGCGCGACGGGCATCCAGCGAATGGATGCGACCGTCGGTGATCTCGGTCTGACCGGCCAGACGCAGGAGCAGCGCGGCCAGCGCCGACCCGGTGCGCGACGGGATCACCAGTAGCGACGCCGTCGTCGTGGGTGTCGTCAGCGTCATCAGCGGCGGGACCGCAGGCGCATCCGCGGAATCGAGGCCGGGATACCGGCGGAAGCTCTGCCAGTTGACCTCGATTGCCGTGATCTCACCGAGGACCGGCGCCACCGCCGTCGACAACCGGCTCAACTCGTCGGCGATCTGAACGGTGTAGGGATACCAGGCCCCGGCCACCGAGGCTTTCGGGTCGCTGCACAAGCGGACTCGCGTCGGTCCGAGGGTCACCGAGGGACGGCCGGGGGTTGCATTCACTGCGCACATTCCTGACTTGCGGTCTTCCCGCATCGTATGACCAACACACGACCACGCGTCCACGTTGGGTATGAGTGCGAATCAGTTACCTGGGACTATACGCCACCGGGTGTGGGGTGCCGGGGACCGTAGCGGTGTGGGTGAGGTCCCACGGCCAGAATGTTCGCAGTGGTAACGATCCGGGTGGCTGAAACGACATTCCCGTCACAGTCACGAGTCGGGGAGAAGGAGAGCTCCATGCCATCGACTCCATCACCGACTTCGCGGGGCACGGTCGCGCGCTGGGCAGCGATCGCCGCGACCGCGGCCGTTGCCACGGCTCTCGGAACCGGCGTTGCCGCTGCCGACGACGGCAACACCAGCACCACCCTGTACACACTGGCGAGCACCGGAACGTGCGCGGGAACCCTCACCGCAGGTGTCAGCCACTACCCCAACGAAGCCGACCTCGTCGCCAGCGGCACCCTCTACGGCGTCGGGTCCTGTTCTCTCGACATCGATTTCGTCTTCACCAGCCGCGCCGACGGGCACACCGCGACCTTCACCCGTCACTTCTCGGGACCGGGATTCATCGGCCTGCCCGGCGCCGACATCGTCTCACCGGGTGCACCAGGCGTGTACGACGTGACCGTCAGCCCGCGTGCCCCTCACCTCGGCGGGCAGCGGCTGACGATCGACACCGTGTATCGGGGATGAACGCGTCGTCGGTCATCCGCAGGTGATGGCTAAGGGCTGTCGGCCAGCCAGGTCGTGGTGACCGGCACGTCGTCGTCCCAGGGTTGGCGGGTGACGAGGTCGGCGACGTTGACGTGGCCGCGTTCGAATTCGCCGGTGGCGGCGTCGACGAGCCGGTACTGCTGGGTCTGATGCTGGATGGGCTGGGCGTCGAGGAGGACGATGCGGACCTCGCCCGGCTCGAAATGGCAACGGCGTTGCAGGGATTCGATGAGCTGCTCGTTGGACAGGTGACCGTCGCCGAAGTTCCAGCCCATCGCGGTGCTGCAGATGCGTTCACCATCGGTGAGAACGTAGCCGGTCTCGTCGTGCGGGGCCATGGCCCGGTGGGCGAGGGTGAACAGCGCCCTGCCGTGACTGTTGAACGCACGGAACGCATATCCCATGTACAGCGGGATTTGAGCGGCCTCCGGACTGCCGTAGAACCGCTCGAGTTGCGCGGTGGGCATGGATGCGATGGCGACGATGCCGCTCTCGATCTTCGCCGACGCCGACGGCTTGATGCACCACAGCGAGGTGTCCCAGTTGCCTGCGTAGTAACGCATCCCGGGTAGGAACGACACCTTGCGCGGGAACAGGTTTCCCAGGATGACCGTGCCCGCCGACACGCAGAACAGCACGATCGGCCAGGGGGAGTGAAGGTCGGCGAGACCGATGCCGGGATGGCCGACGAAGATGGCGACGATTCCGAACATCATGAAGACGTTCCACTCCAGTGGCACGCCCATCGGGATCGACGAGAGGATGCCGAAGTGGAAGATGAGCATGACGGCCGCGGCCACCGCGGTGAGCCATCCGCCGCCGGAGAAGAACAGCACCAGCGGCACCAAGCCCTCCACGGCGGTGGAGATGTGCGCGATCCAGCGGGAGCGCCGTCCGGGACGCAGGTCGTCCGGAAAGTGTTCGAAGAACGTACGTTTGATGGTCGGTGACCGCCAGATCGGGTTGTTCGACATCATCGTGGCGATCACGAACGGGAAGTGCTTGTTGAGTTTGCTCGTCGCCGCGCCGACCCAGATGACGAGGAAGACGAGCTTGGCGCCGAGGATCATGTCGGTGCCGACGAACAGGAACGTCACGCAGAACGCGCCGTACACCTCGCCGCGGGCGGCGAGGAAGACCGTCTTGTCGCGCAGGCCCAGGACTGCGAGGAGTGCGATGATCGTCGCGATCTGCCAGATCGGCAGGACCCCGACGTCGGAGTGCAGGTCGCCGGTCGAGCGTGACCCCGAGCTCGCGAGTGCCACCACGATCATCACCAGGAGTGCCGCATAGAGGGTGATGTCGAAGGGGCCGCGGGTGTCTCCGGCGGAGAGTGGGACCTGGGGCCAGGGTGGTTGGCGAATGGTCTTGAGGCGCAACCAGTAGAGGATCGATCCCATCGGCGGGAAGAATCGGTTGTTGAGAGGGCCGAAGCCGCAACCCAATCCGACGACCTCGAACAACATCGTGTAGAGCACGACCTTCTGGAAGACGATCGGTTCGTTGTACCAGGAGGCGACATCGAGGATGCCGTGGATACCGGGGGTGGCCACCACAATCGCCCAGCCGATGACGATGTAGGCGAGGATCTTGCCCACGTAGAACAGGTGCAACGCCACCGGCGTACCGAAACCGACCTCGGCCCAGTGCCGCGCCATCGGCTTGATCTTCTCGGCGCGGCTGCCCTGGCTCCAGGTGGGAAAGTCGATGTCGGGGGTGTTCTGCTGGAGAAATCCCATACGTGTTCGCGCTCCTCGATCACTGTGCCGTGACCGAACCTAACAAACCAAGCGAGCGCTTGGTGGGTGAACGGGGTGTCCAGGGACTCGGGAGCCCGGGCACGCGGGGGTACGAATATAACTTCCACCGAATCGCGCGATAATGGCCGAAAATCGGGGTCGGTGGTCCGCTCAGGTGGAAGTTGTATTCACACCCGGGCTGTCGGGAGCCGCAGTTGTCCACAGATCCGCCGCCGAGCGCGATCGAGGCCCGAAATCGGGGCAATCGCACGGCACACTCTCGGGTCATGAGTCCCGCCGATCTCACCTCAGCCGCCGATGACCGCTGGTTCGGCGTCTTCTCGTTCGCCGAACTCACTCGACGCGGAATGGGCCAATCACAGGTGACCCGAATGGCCAAAAGCGGAGATCTGCGCCCTCTTCGCCGCGGGTGGTACGCGACCCCGTACGCCGATAGCCGCGTGGTGGAGGCTGTTGCCGCCAACGGGGTGTGCAGTTGTGTGACGGCGCTCGACCTGCACGACGTGTGGGTGCCGCCGCACGGGAAACGGGTTCACGTGCGGTCGCGGGAGTCCGGGCATCGCAATGGTCGGGCGGCACGCTTCTGCCGCCGCTACGGCCGTCCGCTCCCGGAGATCTACCCTGTCGACGACGTCCTCACCGCTCTCGCCCATGCCATCAAGTGTCTGGACGCCGAAGGGATCATCGCGGTGTGCGACTCGATCCTTCACCGAGGTCTCGCAGAGATGTGCGATCTGCGGGAGGTGTTCGCCGCCGCTCCCGAACGAGTGCGGAAACTGCTGGAACGCTGCGACGATCGAGCCGAGTCGGGGACCGAATCCATCATGAGACTGAGGCTCCTGGCGATGGGGTTGTCGGTAGCGGTGCAGGTGACCATTCAGGCAATCGGACGGGTCGATCTCGTCGTCGGCAGGCGACTGATCATCGAACTCGACAGCATCGAATTCCACGACCTCTCACCGGAACAGCGTGAAGCCGACCGTATCCGCGACGAGATGGCGCACCGGCTGGGTTACCTGCCGCTGCGGTTCTCCTACAAGCGCGTGATGTTCGCGTGGGACGAAGTCGCAGAAACCCTCACGGCGATCCTCAGACGCGGTGACCATCTGCGCGCTCCCGCGGCGGCCGCCGACTACGACCGGTCGCTTGTCGAGGACTGGTCGGCCTGACACATGCCGCGATACGAATACAGATTCCACGTGAGCGCGCCACCGACCCCGAAAATCGGGGGTTTCGGGCCACATCGGTGGAAGTTGTATTCGTAGCTGTGCCTCCCCCGATCGGGGGAGGCACGAATCCACCGGTGGATCCGCCGGTCGGCGGGGTTCGGAACGGGTGCGCGGCGGGCAAAGTCAGTGATGTCAGAACGAACGACTTCGCCAGCCCCGACCACTCCCGGCCAGGACCCGCGGAACAGGAGGAACATCATGAACATCTCGAAGAGCATGAAGAACCGCGCACTCGCCGGAATCGCCGGCATCGGCATCGCCACCGGTCTCGCACTGGGCGGTGCCGGACTGGCCGGCGCGGGAACCGTCCCGGTCACCCATCCCGGTGAGCCCACGATCGCGATGACGATCACCAACCACACCGACAAGACCGAATGGTTGGACGGCGCCACCGCCGGGACCGGCCAGTGGGTGCAGGCCCCGCGGCAGACACTGGCTCCCGGAGCCTCGGAGATCGTGGTCTCCAACGCCCCGAACAGCCCGGAGGAGACGAACTTCGTCAACTACCGGATCGGCGCCTTCGGGCCGCGCGCCACCTATGAGATTGAGAACATGGCGGGCAACGTGAACACCGCGATGACCGGGACCTCCGGCGGCGGCCACTACTTCATCAACGCCCCGCACATCGAGACCGGATACCCGAACGTGAACGTCTCCTACGACCTTTGGTGACGCAAATCGGCCCTTCTCGCCTCGTCCCAGTCCGGGCCCAACCCGACCTGGGCGAGGTGAGCAACGCGGCGGCCGCTGTGCAGTGCGACGGTGGCGACGAGGTCGTCGTAGGTCCGGCACACGTGGGTGGCTCCCGTTGCGGTGCCGACCGTCCACCCCTGAGTGATCACCCTGATGGACAGCCGGGGAGCCAGTGGTGCGAGCCGACGGGCAACCGCCGCCCGCCGACGCGGCCCGCTCACCCAGCGAGCGGCCCAGTCCACCGGCGCCCCGGCACATCCACCGCACATCAGGGCATCACGTCTCCGGAGTTGGGACCCAGGACCTGCCCGACGTAGAGATTCCCGCCGGGATTCGACGCGAGCAGAACCGCGGTGGGTGCCACCTCCTCGGGTGTGCCGAAGCGGCCCAACGGCAATTCGGCACGCTTGGCTCGCTTCCAGTCGTCGTCGATACCGTCGACCAGGGGTGTCTCGATGGGTCCGGGCGCGATCGCATTGACCAACACGCCGTCGCCGGCGACCTCCTGCGCGATGGACTTGGTCATCGCGATGACGCCCGCTTTGGCGGCGGCATAGTGCGCCAGTGACACTCCACCTTTGATCGCCAATTGCGACGCGACATTGATTATGCGACCGTCCTTTTGCGACACCATCGTTGGCAACACCGCCCGGTTGAGCATGAACACACTGGTCAGATCGATGTCGATCGTCTCGCGCCACTGGGCGCTCGTCATCTCGGATGCCGGCGCCTGGGTGAGAATCCCATGGGAACACACCAGGATATCGATCCCACCGAGTTGGGCCACCATGTCGGACACGACGCCAACGATCGCCGACTCCGACGTCGCATCGAGAACGACTCCCTCGGAACCGATTTCGGATGCAACGGTCGCGACCACCGGGTTGCGGTCGGCCAGCACGACGGTGGCGCCGGCGTCGACGAATGCCGATCCGATCGCCAGGCCGATACCCGACGCGCCGCCGGTCACCAAGGCGCGCTTGCCTTTCAGAAGTTCAGACATCTGCGTGCTCCTCTCAGTCGCGCATCGCGGTGGTCAGCGCGCCGTCGACGACGATCGCCTGACCGCTCACGTACGACGCCGCCGGACTCGACAGGAAGCCGATGACCTCGGCGACCTCACGCGGATCCCCGACTCGGCCCCAGGGGATGTAATCGCCCGCTCGATCCAGTCCTTCCGGACCGAGCGAATTGACCGCGTCGGAGGACTGTGGCGTGCGGATCAGACCCGGGATGACGGCGTTGGCCCGAATCTGTCGGGGCCCGAATTCGACGGCGATACTGCGGATCAACCCGAGGACACCGGCCTTGGCGGTGGCGTAGTGGGCGTGATCCTGCCACCCGTATACACCGCCGGCGATCGACGACACCGCGGTCACCGAACCGTCGGCACCCATGTGACGCAAACCTGCTCGTGCCGTGCGCATCACACCGTGCAGGTCGACGTCGAGGAGGTCGTGCCACTGCTCGTCGCGCAGGTCCGTGAACGAGGCCTGCCGCAGGATCCCGGCGTTGGCCACCACGATGTCGAGCCGACCCCAGGCGGCGACGAGGCTGTCGGCGAACGCATTCACCGAGTCCGTCGATCGGACGTCGACCTCGACGATCTGTCCCTCACCGCCGGCGTCGTGTACTGCACGCAGAGTGTGCTCGGGGTCGTGCGGATCGCCGCTGAAGGTGCCGATACCCACGCGCACCCCCCGTTCGGCGAGGCAGACCGATGTCGCTGCCCCGATGCCGGACGCCGCGCCGGTGATCATCGCGACGGGATTCTCACTCATGACGTGACCTCGGCGTTCTCGACCGCCGGAGTCGGCGACGACACCTTGCGTGCACCGAGAACGACCACCCCGGAGGCCACCGCGCCGAGCGCGCCCACCCAGAGCGCCGCGGTCGAGTAGCCGATGGATGCCGCGGTCAGGGCGGTGAGGATGAAGCCCGAGATGATCGCCCCGGGCTGGGACATCGCACCGATGAACGCAGAACCTGTTGCCCGGCAATCGGTGTCGAAGCACTCGGCCTGGAAGAACATGATGGCCGCGTACGGTCCCAGGAGGAAGAACAGGCCCATCATGTAGGTCACCATGACGTAGAGCTGGCCGGACGGACCGAGCAGCATGGCCGCGAAGAACACACCGGCGAGCAGCCAGCCGACCGCGATGGTGTTGCGGCGCCCGAATCGGTCACCCGCCCACCCGTGGGCCAGATATCCGGCAACGGCAACGAGATTGGAGACGACGACGAGGAGCAGGGTGCTCGAGGCATCGATGTCCTTGCCCTTCTCCAGCACGGTGGTGCCGAGGACGGAGAACGTCTGGATGCCAAACCAATTGAGCAACCACGCCGCCGAGAGTACGAGGGTGTTGCGCAGGTGCTTACCCTGGAAGATCCGTTTGAACGGCGCGGCGGTCTGCTCGACGGTGGCGGTGGCCGTGGCCAGCGCTGCGGCTTCCTTGTCGCGGCCGTCCGCCCGCAGCTTCTTGATGGCCTGATGAGCCTCGAACTGCGGACTTTCCTTGAGCGAGCGACAGATCAGGGCAACGATCACCGCGGGAACGGTGGCCAGGAGGAACGCGATGCGCCACGAGTCGGCACCGAAGATCGATGTCACGATGGCGACGAAGCCGGCTGCGATAAGCGCACCCGCGGGCCATCCGGTCTGCACCATCGAGTAGACAAAGCCCTTGCGGCGCTTGATCTTCTCGTCCTCGGTCAGCTCATAGAGTTCGTTGAGGTAGGTGGCGTTGACCGACTGCTCCGCCAGACCGAGGCCGCTGATCGAGCGCACACCGATCAACGATCCGGCGCCGAAGGTGGCAGCGGTGGCGGCCGACGACGCGGCAGTCCCGGCGACGGAGATGATCATGCCCTTGCGTCGTCCCAGCTTGTCGACCATTGGCCCGACGAGCAGCACGACGATCGCGGTCCCGACGCTGACGAGGGTGGAGACGAGCAGGGCGTGGCTGGTGGTCCAGCCGAACGACTCCTCGATTCGCGGGAGCAATGTCCCGAACAGGATGAAGTCGTAGACGGCGATTGTCCAGGCGAAGAAGGCGATTCCGGAGGCGCGGCGGGTTTCTCGGCCGGTCACCCGGCGCAGTCCGAGCTGCGTGGAGGATTGGGTGGGCATCTGAGGGTCTTTCTCGTCAAAGGGTGTGAGAGCGGAGGGGAGGGGGTGACACGTCGTCGGGTCTTTTGCCGGTCAGCTCTGGCGCGGCCGGCGGGACTTGAAGTCGGAGGCGATGGCGTCGAAGGTCGTCCAGGTGACCCCGTCGTGGCCATTGATGTGTTCGATCAGTCGCTCGAGCATCAACAGCACCTGCGGTCGGCCGGATACATCGGGATGAATGGTGAAAGTGAAGACCGCATAATCCATCTCGCGATACACCCAGTCGAACTGATCGCGCCACATCTCCTCGATGTGCCGTGGATTGACGAATCCGTGGCTGTTGGGGCTGCCCTTGATGAACATCATCGGAGGCAGGTCGTCGAGGTACCAGCTGGCCGGGATCTCGACGAGGTCGGTCTCCTGGCCGCGCTGCAGGGGTTTCATCCAGGTGGCGGCGGGCTGGTCGTAGTCGATGGGTGTCCACGAGTCCCCGACGCGCACGTAGTACGGCTCGAAATCGCGGTGCATGAGGGAGTGGTCGTAGGCGATGCCACGCTCGATCAGCAGTTCGTTGGTCACCTTGCTGAACTCCCACCACGGTGCGACATATCCGGTGGGGCGCTTGCCGGTACGGGTGTCGATGAGGTCGATGCAGTGGTCGAGGATCTCCGACTCCTGCTCGCGTGACATCGCGATCGGATTCTCGTGGCTGTAACCGTGGAGTCCGATCTCGTGTCCGGCGGCGACCACGGCGTCGAACTGTTCGGGGAACGTCTCGATGGAGTGGCCGGGCCAGAACCAGGTCGCCGGAAGCTGATGGCGTTCGAGCAGCTGGTTGAGTCGCGGGACCCCGACCTCGCCGGCGAAGATTCCGCGGGAGATGTCACCCGGGGAGTTCTCACCACCGTACGAGCCGAGCCAGCCGCCGACGGCGTCGACGTCGATCCCGAATGCGACAAAGATGTCCTTGGCCATGTCAATCCTCCAGAGTGGGTGTGTAGGTGTCGATGATGTGGGTGAGAGTGGTTGTGATGTCCGATGATTGGGACAGCAGCAGCGAGAGCAGGATGCGTGCCTGGGTGGCCGGCAGTGAACCGGACAGGATCGCGCCGGCAGCCACCATGTCGGTGCCGCCGCCGTGCCCGTAGACGGCGGCCACCTCGCCGAACGGCACCCGGCTGGCCAGAATCGTCGGGATGCCGTCACCGGCGAGTTGGCGGCAGGTGTCGACGATCGTCGGGTTGGCGTTGCCGATTCCGGTGCCGGCCAGCACGATTCCGCGTGCACCGGCGGCCACCGCCGCGTTGATCAGGGTTGCATCGGCGCCCGGGTACACCTCGATGATGTCGACGCGGGTGGAGTCGAAGGCGTCGGTGGGACGGGGGAGCGCAGCGGGTCGCGTGGGCGTTTCACGGATGGCGACCTTGCCGTCGGCGACCTCGCCCAGCGGCTCACGCGTGGTGGAGCCGAAGGCGTCGAGGGCGCGGGTGCGGAGCTTGCGGGTCCCGGCTGCGGGAAGGATCTGTCCGGCGAAGACGACCAATGTGCCGAGCTTACGGGCATGCGGGTCGGCCGCCACCGCGACCGCATCGGCCAGATTCCGGGGACCGTCGCCGTGCGGCGCATCGCTGGCGCGTTGTGCGCCGGTGAGGACGACCGGTCGCGCGTCGGCGTGGACCAGGTCGAGGAGGAAGGCTGTCTCCTCCATGGTGTCGGTGCCGTGGGTGATGACGATGCCGTCGACGGGATTCTCGGTGCGCTCGAAGAGCTGGGCAACGGTGTCGCTGATCCGGCGTAGGTGCGCAGGCGTCATTCGGTAGGAGCCCACCGTCATGAGATCGATCGACTCGACCTCCACGTCGGCGAGTCCGGTGGTCCCGAGAAGTTCGGTGACGGTTCGGGTGGCGACGACTCCGGTCGCGGTCGAAGTGGAGGCGATCGTCCCACCGGTTCCGATGAGGGCGATCCGTGGCATCAGGGCCACCTCTTCGCCGTATCGGCGCACGTCGGAGACGGTGGCGCGCTGGGTGTGAACTGGGTCATGTCGATCAGCAAACCACAACACAAACGTTTGTGGCAATCGTTTGTGTAAATTGCGCCAAACGTTTGTGTAACGGCTCTTGTAACGTGGGGCACCGACGTCGAGGGAGGAGGCACCATGGGGCGGGTGCGTGGACCCCTGACCTTGCGGATGATCGCCACTGAGCTCGGCGTCAGCCCATCGACGGTTTCGCGAGTGCTGAACACCCCGGGTGAAGATGC
Organism: Gordonia polyisoprenivorans NBRC 16320 = JCM 10675; assembly: GCF_000241325.1. Taxonomy (GTDB): domain Bacteria; phylum Actinomycetota; class Actinomycetes; order Mycobacteriales; family Mycobacteriaceae; genus Gordonia; species Gordonia polyisoprenivorans. The sequence continues at coordinate 18,950 of NZ_BAEI01000031.1, forward strand.
GTTGCGCTGGGCCTCGGCGGACACGGTAGGACGGATTCGCACCTTCGCCACGGAGAACGGCTACTCACCCAATCCGCAGGCGTCGAGCCTGCGTACGCGGCGCTCGGGGCTCATCGGGGTGTTGGTGCCGCGTCTGCAGGACTACGTCCTGGCAACCATCTATGAGGGGATCGAGGAGGCCGCAGGCGAAGCGGGTCTGTCGACGTTCGTGACCAACTCGCTGGACCGACTCGAGGCGCAGCGCGCACGTACCAAGGCGATGATCGACCGTCGGGTCGACGGACTGATCTACGGTGATGCCCACCTCGATCACGAGTTCCTCGATGAGGTTGACGCACAAGGCATCAAGTTCACTCTCGTATCGAGGAGCGCGGGCTCCTATCCGTCGGCGACGGTCGACGACGTACTCGGCGGCCGGCTGGTGGGACAACACCTCGCCGACACCGGCCGCAAGAAGGTCTGCGTCGTGGCGGGCCTGGAGTTCACCTCGACGGCCAGAGACCGCACGCGTGGTGCGGTGGAAGCGCTGTCCGACAACGGCATCGAGGTTCCCGAGTCGGCCGTCATCTTCTCGGGATTCGACCCCGCCGGTGGCCGGCGAGCGGTCGAACAGATCCTCGAGCGAGGCGAGGTGCCGGACGCGCTGTTCGCCACCAACGACTTTGCCGCACTGGGTGCGCTCGGCGCGCTGCGTGACGCGGGGTTACGCGTCCCCGACGACGTCGCGCTCGTGGGCTACAACGACACCCCACTGGCTGCGGCCGGGGCATTGCCGCTGACGACGATCCGCTCCCCGATGCACGAGATGGGCAGGCGCGCCGTGGGTTTGCTGATGCAGGTGCTTGCCGGTGAGGAGCCGGAGTCGGTGCTGCTGGAACCGGAGTTGATCGTGCGGAGCAGTACGTGAGCCATGGATCGGTTCGATCGTCGTGAGGTCGTCATGGCGGCGTGCCTACTCGTCAACGCTGACACCATAGGCACGAACCAGCGCGGCAAGCCCTTCGCGCCACCCCTGGCCGAGCGCTCGCAGCTTCCACTCGGTTCCGGCGGGCCGGCCGCGTAAGTAGATCTCGCCCAGGACAAGTGCACGGATACCGGGTTCCTGCCGGGGCGTGAATACCCAGCGGTTCTCGTTCGCGGCAACGGACAGGGTTGTGGGGGCGATGCTGTCGAAGGTCTCACCGGTGTCGACGTCCGCGGTGGCGCAGATCAGAACCTTGACGATCCGGGGATCCAGGGCGCCCGGGTACACCACAGCGCCTTCCCGAGAACCGGAACCGTTGTGGCTCTTGCCCGTCAGCCGTACGCTGCCGTCAGCGCTGCAGGGCTGGTTGTAGAAGATGAACGCGTCGTCATCGACCACGCGCTCGTGGGCGTCGAGCAACAACAATCCGAGGTCGGCCGCGCCACCCGCGGTGGTGAACTCCACCCGGATCTCCGCGTGCGCGGCATCGGGCAGGACGATGGACTCGCCGGCACTCATGGTGTACGCGTGGGGTTCTGGTTCTGGTCGGCCACCGGCCGGCGAGGGCCCTGTCGGCGGCAGGGGATCGGCGGTCGGCGAGGCGTTGGTGCGATCCGGTTGCGGGCGGGCAAGTTGCTCCTGCAACCATTCTCCGAAAGGCGCGAGGGTGTACGGGGTGGAGTCGGCCGGGTCGGCCGGCGATTGCCCACCCTGGAGATCGGCATCCAGGTCGCCGAGAACCGAGTCGTCGTCCACTTCGCAGTTGTCGAGAAGCGTTGCGACACCGGGAAGTCCGTCCAGCGGCAACGAGGTGACAGAGGAGGAGATGTTGCCGGACGCGGTCGCCTTGATGCCACAGCGCACATCGGTGCCGATGTCGAGAAGTCGCCAGGCGTCGTCGGCGGTCCGCCACGATACCCGCTCGACCTCGTCCCGCGACCACGACCCGTAGGCGATCAGACCGAGACGCGCAGTGTCGGGCATTCGGGTGATCACCGCGGCGTTGACCGCGGTGATCGACGGGGCCGTGGCCAATGCCTCGGACACCGTCGCCGCCAGGTTGGACACGAGAATGTGCATCCACCAACGCATCCGGTCGCGCTTGGCCATGGTCTTGAGAGTGGGACGTCCGGCCGGCGTGAGGGCCGGCATCTGCGTCGGCAGTGTGTCGAGATCCTGCAGACGCATGATGATCGACAGCGCAGACCCATCGACGCCGACCGCACATCCCGCCGCAGGATTGTCCGCGAAGGCCGCGTTGACCGCCTCGCACACGGTGGTTTCCTCGTTGGCGCACAACGCTTGCCACCACCGGTCGGCCTCGGCGGACAGTTGTGCGTGAAGCTGATTGAGGCGTTGTGATTCACTGTCGCAGTACATGCGTGCGGCGAGCTCGGCGTCGGCGCGTGCACGTTCCCGGGCACTGCGCGCGAATCGTCCGATCCCGTTGAGGTAGAGCGTCATTGCCTGTGCGCGCACCACGTCGGTGGAGATCGCCGGCGGCGGTGGCAACATCGGACGAGACGCTGTCGGAAACTGCTGAAGGTGCGCGGTGGTCGTGTCGTGGTGCAGTTGGCGGAGACGCTCGATCGCCGCATCACGCTCGGCCTGCTGCTGGGCCCGTTCGGCGGCCCGCTGTGCACGGGCGAGTTGTGCCGGCGAGGGGCCGGTGTAACGAGTGCCGCCGCGTCGAGTCGTGGTGGTGCGACGGCGCGATCCGCTGCGCCCGGATGACAACGCCGTCGAGGCGAAAAACGGTCCCATCCCCGTCGACACCCGAGTACGCCCGCTGCCCACATGAACTCGTGCGATGCGGGGACCCACCGACGCACGGACGCCCCGGGTCGACACCCGCACGCGCATCCCCGGTACACCAACCCGAAAGCCCAGACTCATCGCGATCGATCGTAGTTCCCTCATCCGTGCGGGGCTGTCCTCCCACCGGGTGACGCGCTAGGTTCGGATCAGACAAACCGCCCACCCGCGAAGGACCACAGCATGCCTGCCGACAGACTCCTCCGGATGCCGTTCGCCAGCATCTATCCGCTCTACGTGCAGAAGGTCGAGCGGAAAGGGCACACGCAGGCCGAGGTCGATCAGGTCATCTGCTGGCTCACGGGTTACGACGCCGACGGGCTGCAGAAAGCCGTTGACGCCGAGGTGGATCTGGAGGCCTTCTTCGCCGAGGCGCCGCAGATGAATCCGAATACGTCGTTGATCACCGGCAAGATCTGCGGGTACCGGGTCGAGGAGATCGAGGACCCGCTGATGCAGAAGATCCGGTACATGGACAAGCTCGTCGACGAGGTGGCGCGCGGGAAGAAGATGACGTCGATCCTGCGGGAGTGAAGTGCGTTGTCGTCGTGCGGGGTCTCGAGGCTCGGCGCCTGGGGCGCCTCGCACCTCGACCATCGGGAGGAGGAGCGGGGCGCCGGAGGCCATGGGGAGGGGGAGCGGGGAGTGGGTGTCGGAGGCCGTCGGGAGGAGAACCTCGGCCGCCCAAGGGCATCACGGCCGGACGGTGACGAACCCGCCGTCGAGGAAGCCCAGGCAGTCGCCGGTGCGGTAGCCGAAGTCCTCGACGCGGCCGACGAATAGGGTGTGGTCGCCGCCGTCGTATTCGGCCCACGGGGTGCAGGTGAACCAGGAGGCGGTGTCGGCCAGGCGGGGTGCGTGGTCGCCCTCGATCCAGCGGGGTTCCTGGTTGGGCCGGCCGGCGAAGTGCATGGCGAGGTCGCGTTGTTCGGCGCCGAGGACGTTGACGGTGAACGGGTTTCCGGTCAACAGGGCGTGTGCGCGCACGTTGCGCTGGATGGAGATCAACACCAACGGCGGGTCCATGGACACCGAGGTGAACGAATTGACGGTCAGCCCATGGCGTTTGGTGGTTCCGTCGGCGTCGGTGCCGTCAAAGGTCACCACGGCGACGCCGGTGGCGAAGCGGCCGAATCCGCCGCGCAGATGAGGGGTGGGCGGTGCGTCGGTGAGGGTCATCGCGAGTCTCCTACAAGGTCCGGTGGGCGATGACCGCAGACGTTAGGGCCGCCTCGGACACCGCGGCAATGGGCAAACGTGCTGTTGAGCGCGTCGCGCGCGGAATGCACAGTCTCGTGCACCCCGGGTCCAGAGCGCTGGGGGCATCGCCGAAGCCGACTTGACGATGCGCGCGGGAGTTGTGTGTCACAGAGCGAGACGCCCTGAGGTGGGTGTCACAGCGCCCGCCGGCGGCGCACCATGGCTCCACCGACATCGTCGTCGAGCGCCCCACGGCGCACGCGTCACCAAGGAGAGTCACATGCCAGACACGCCCGACATCGGAATCATCGGCGCAGGTACCGCCGGATTACACCTCGCCCTGCTCCTGCAACAGGCCGGGGTGACCACGCGTATCTACACCAACCAGACCGCCGAGCAGGTGGCCGCGGGCCGACCGCAGAACAGCGTTTCGCACCACGCGCCGACCATCGCCCGCGAGGCGGCGATGGGCGTCAACTTCTGGCCCGCCGAGGAGTACGGCTACCAGGTCCACTACCACCACCTCAACGTGCCCGACGGCCCGCCGGTCTTCCGCGGCGACTTCCTGCGACCCTCCCGAGTCCTCGACTACCGCATCTATCTGCCCAGGTTGATGGCCGAATACGAGAATCGCGGCGGCACCATCGAGATCCGCAACATCGAGCCGTCGGACTTCGCGGCGCTGGGCCGGGAGCATGATCTGGTCGTGGTGGCCGCCGGCAAGCGGTCGTTCGGCGAGTACTTCGGCGAACGACCCGACGTCTCGCCGTACGCGAAGCCGCAGCGTCACCTCGCGGTCGGATTCTGGGACGGCGTCGAGCAGACCGACCCGCGCGCGGTGACCATGAGCATCTCGCCCGGCCACGGCGAACTCCTCGACCTGCCGATCACCACCTTCGACGGCTGGGCCAGCGCGCTGCTCTGCGAGAACGTGCCCGGCGGAGACCTCGAGATCCTGATGACGCAGAAGGAATCCGACGATCCCGACGCCTACCGGCAACTGCTGCTCGACAAGCTCAAGGTGCATCACCCGACGGTCTACGAGCGCATCGATCAGTCCCGCTTCAGGCTCATGCGGCCCGGCGACATCCTGCAGGGCGCGGTGCGGCCGGTGATCCGCGACGACTACCGGCTTCTCGACGACGGCACGGTCGTTCTCGCGCTCGGCGACGCGCACTCGACCGTCGACCCGGTCACCGGCCAGGGCGCGAACTCGGCATCCTTCGAAGCGCAGGTCGTCGCCGACGCGATCATCGAGGACGAGATCGTCGACGAACGGTTCGCCAAGAAGGTTGCCCTGCGCCGACGCGAACGCGTCGACGGACTCAGCGCCTGGGTCAACACCATGATCGCCACCCCGACGCCACCGCATCTGCAGAAGCTATTGGGCGCGATGTCCCAGATGCGCACGCTCTGTGACGAATTCACCGAGAACTTCAGCCACCCCCACCGCAACGGCGACATGGTGGCGACCCCCGAGCGCGTCGACGCTGCGATCGCCCGGCACGCCTCACTGGGGGCGGCAACGGCGAGCGGGAAGGTCGCCTGATGCACAAACTCGTTGTGCTGTACCCGACTCCGGACGATCCCGACCACTTCCGCGAGTACTACGAGAACACCCATCTCCCGCTCGCCGCAACGCTGCCGGGGCTGCTCGACTGGCGGCACAGCCTCTCGATCAACGCCGATCCGCAAAGCCCGTACTTCGCGGTGTTCGAAGGCGATTTCGGCGATGCCGCGGCGCTCGGAGCGGCGATGTCGTCACCGGAAGGTCAAGCGGTACAAGCCGATGTGCCGAACTATGCCAGTGGCGGTGCGGTGGTGATCGACTACCCGATTGCGCCGCACTGACTGATCGCCACGCCTGTCGCCGGGTCGCGCTCACTGCGCGGCCCGGCGAAATGCGCTGGGCGACATGCCGACCTGCTTGCGGAACGTGCGCGAGAAGTGGGAGGCGTCGGGGTAGCCCCATGAGGCGGCGACGTCGGCGATCGCGCGATGGGCATGCATCGGATCGGCCAGGTCGCGGCGAATGGCCTCGATACGCTGCTCACGAATCCACGCCGAGACCGTCGTGCCCTGCTCGTGGAACACCTCGTGCAGATGACGGGTCGAGATGTACACCGCCCGCGCGATCGCGTCTGGATTGAGGTCACTGTTGCGCAGGTTCTCGCCGATGTACTCGCGAATCCGCAGCATCAGGGGCAGGTGCCCGGGCGAGCCGCTCTCGACGGCTCGTGCGAGTGCCGCGGTGCTCAGCAACGCCGAGATCAGGTCGATCGTCGTGCGCACCACCCGCGCCGCGGCCGGACCCTCGACCGAGGCGAAATCCGTCGAGATCTCGGTCAGTAGCGGCGCCACCAGTCGCGTCAATGACTCCTCCCGGCCCAACGAGATCGCGGTGATCGCGCGGACGTGATCGGGGCTCGGGTCGATCAGATCCCTGGGGAACATGATGACCACGGCGTCGATGTCACCGGCAAACCGCAGGTCATAGGGGCGCGCGGTGTCGTAGACGCTGATGCTGCCCGGCGACATCAACGCCGTGCGCCCGTCCTGCACCAGCTCGCCGGCACCGTCGATCATCAGCGTGATCTTGTAGAACAACCGTTCCGACGCCTCGATGAGGGCGGGCGTGCGATGGACCTCGTGCGGGGTGACGGCGAGCCGCGAGAAGAAGACGTCGTCGATGACGCGGCCCCGAATGGTGCCCGCGAAATGACCGTCGGAGAGGTCGTCGACCATCAACGGCACGAACGACCGCGACACCACCCGCTGCCACGCCAGCGCCGACTCGGTGGCGAATGCAACCGGCGGCTGGGCGGTGCCTGCGGTGCGGCCGGCGGGTGGTGCGCTCGTCACTGAGACTCCTTCGATCAACTCCTCCAGCGTAGTCGGCGAAGTGCTTTCCCAACAGCGTTATCGGACAACTTGTTGGGTGTGAGTGGTGCGGAGAACTGTTCTGTCACAACGTAACCAATGACTCCGATACGTCGAGCTGAGCGCGCACGGCCTTGGCGTGAGCCTTGAGGGAGAAGCCTGGTTCGCGGGCCCGCTCCGGTGTGAGCGGGGCCGGTCGGTGGGCGAGTAGCGTGCGGGCGGCGAGGTGATCGGCCGGTGCGCCGACGCTCTCGACCCACGCCAGGGAGTTGTCGACGAAGCCGAGGATGCTGCCCTTGTCCGCGACCGGGTCGCCGAGTCGCACCATCTCCTCGGCGGTCGCGGGCAGGCCGGCGATCTGCAACTTTCGTCCGCATTGCACCGTCCAGAACCATGGCACCGCGGAATAGGGCAGTGGCGCACCGCAGATCGACGCGGCGACGCAGCGCGCCTGATCGGTGGCGTTCTGGACGGCTTCGAGCCGCACCCGTCCGGCGGTGTGGTGACCGGGGAACGACGCCGCATCGCCGACGGCGAAGATGTGTGGGTCATCGGTGCGCAGGTACTCGTCGACGACGACACCGTTGTCGACGGTGAGCCCGGAATCGCAGGCTAGTCGGGTGTCGGGGACGGCGCCGATGCCGACGACCACGAGATCGGCGGGATGGCGGGTGCCCGAGTCGTCCACGACCGCTGTCACATGGCCGCCGGAACCGTCGATGCGCTGCACTCCAGTACCGAAACACAATTGCACACCACGACTTTCGTGGAGGTCGGCGAACAGGTGTGAGCTCGAGGCGCTGAGCACGCGGGCCATCGGACGGTCGGCGACGTCGAGGACGGTCACCGGAACTTCGCGATCGGCGACCGCCGAGGCGAACTCCAGGCCGATGAAGCCGGCGCCGACGACGACCACCCTGCTCGCCTCGGTGAGGGCGGCGTGGACGCGGGCGGCGTCGTCAACGGTGTGTAGATGGTGAACGCCGTCGAGATCGGCTCCGGGGCAGCTCAATCGGCGTGGTTGGGCGCCGGTGGCGAGGATGAGATGGTCGAAGAGGACTACGGCGTTGTCGGCGAGTCTCACCGCGTGCCGATCGCGATCGATCCCGTCGACGCCGACACCAAGCCGCAGGTTGATGCCGTTGTCGTCGTAGAACGTCGAGGGCCGCAACGGCAGTGGCGACGGGCTTGCGGCCGAGGTGACGTAATCCTTGGACAGTGGTGGACGCTGATAGGGGAGATGGCCGGAACGGTCCACCAGCGTCACCTCGCCGTCGTAACCATTGCGGCGCAACGCGTCCGCGGCCTCAACGCCGGCATGCCCGGCGCCGACGATCACCACCGAATCCATCGTCACACCTGCGCTTCGGGGACGCGGACGGCCAGAGCGGAGAAGTGCTCACCGCTGCGGAGTTGGCAGCCGAGCCGCGAGGCGTCGGTGCGGTCGGTGGCGGTGCAGTCGAGCATCTCCTCCTCGTCGTCGCCGATCGGCGGCAACGCCGCGGCGTCGTCGACGTAGACGTGGCAGGTCGCACACATCGCCTGGCCGCCGCATTCGCCGACGATGCCGGCGACACCGTTCTCCAGGGCCGCGCGCATCACGGAGATGCCGGTGTCGACCTCCACGTGGTCGACGGTGCCGTCGGGGTGGCGATACGTGATCTGTGGCATCATGATCCTTCTTTCTTGTGCGGGAGTGGTTTTCGGCTACCAGCGCACCGGCAGGGCGGTCATGCCGCGGAACACCCACCCCTCGATGCGGGCTGGTTGCTCGGGGTCGAGGCGCAGCCCGGGCAGGCGATCGAAGAGGGCGGGGAGAGCGATGTCGGCGACCTGGGAACGGGCCACCCATGCGCCCGCACAGAAGTGCGCACCGCCACCGAAGCCGAGGTGTGGGACCTTGGGGCGGAACACGTCGTAGTCCTCGGCGCGCTCGAAGACCTCCTCGTCACGGTTGGCGCTCAGCGCGACCACACCGAGCTTCGCGCCGGCCGGCAACAGCGTGCCGCCGAGTTCGACGGCACGCGTGGTCTGCCGGGGATACATCCCGATCGGCGCCACCCACCGGACGCTCTCCTCGAAAGCATCTTTCCAACAGCCCTTTTCGCGGACCGCGGCAAGCTGACCCGGACGTTCGAGAAGTGCCCACACCGTGGTGGCCAAGGCATCGCGGGGTTCGTTGATACCGCCGCCGATCGACATCTTGAGATTCGCACGGGTATCGGCGAGGGTGACCTCGTCATCTCCGAAGGCCGCGATGTGGGAAATCAGCGAGTCATCGGGGGTGGTGCGCACCCGGGTGAGCATCTCGTCGAGCGCCTGATCGACCTCGTCATAAGCGCGGCGCGCGGCCTCCCACACCTGCGGGTCGTCGGCGTAGTTGCCGGTGCCGTTGATCATGGTCTGACTCCACCGCAGCATGTCCGCGTGGGTGGCGTTCTCGAAACCCAGGACGGCGCGCAGATTTTCGGCGGCATAGGGGGCGGCGAAGTCGGCGACGAGGTCGGCGCCGGGGCCCTTGGCGGTGAACTCGGCGAAGAAGCGCTCGAAGTTCTCGGCGAAGCGAGCACTCCAGACCTGTGTGATCGCACGGGGTTTGAGTACTCCGCCGTAGGAGGCGCGCTGGACGGCATGCGCGGGGTCGTCCTTGCGCAGCATCGAATGCCCCATCGCCCGCTTCATCAATGAGTTCGTCTCGTCGGCGGTGAAGGTGTCGGGATCGTGGTCGACGGTGTGCACGTCGTGGTAACGGGTCACGAAGAACCGGCCGGCCGCGGGCACGTAGGCAACCGGGGTCTCGCGGCGGAGTCGTGCGTAGATCGGGAAAGGGTCGCGGTGCAGATCGTCGAGGGTGACCCAGTCGGCGGTGACCGCCGGGTGTGCGGGTGAGGTGGTGGTCATCGGGGACTCCTCGGTGAGATGGGGAGGGGGTGACTTGGGCTGGATGCGGTCAGGGCTGTGGTCGCGGTCACCTCTGAGTGCACCAGGCGAACAAACTCGCGTAAAGCGGTGAATTTCGTGCTGAAAACACGAGAGGATCGATGAATGCCGGACTTCACCCTGCGTCAACTGGAGTGTTTCGTCGCTGTCGCCGACCACGCCACCATCGCGCACGCCGCGGGTGCGTTGCATTCGTCGCCGTCGGCAGTGAATACCGCGGTCACCGAGCTGGAGAAACACCTCGGTGAGGCGTTGCTGATTCGTCGGCGTGCACATGGGGTCACCTTGACCACCGCGGGCCGGGCACTCCTGCCGCAGGCCCGGGCGCTGCTGGCGGCCGCTCGTGATCTGGCGCCGGTCTCCGACGGTCAGGTCCGCGGGCACTTCATGCTCGGCATCTACTCGACGTTGTCGGCGTCGTTGCTGCCGGCGATCCTCGACGGCTTCGGGCGAGCGCACCCGCGGGTCGAGGTGGACTTCACCGAGGGGTCGGGCGATGAGTTGCTCACCGCGCTCGACGACGGACGCGTCGACGCGGCGATTCTCTACGACCGGGACATCACCGGGCTACCGCACACCCGTGCGCTCTATCAGGTTCGCGCCCACGTCCTGCTGCCGGCGGATCATCGCCTCGCCGGTGCCGAGCGGGTGTCGTTGCGCGAGTTGGCCGACGACCCGTTCATCCAGTTCGACGTGGCGCCCGCCTGGCAGAACACGTCGGCGTTGATGGCCGCCGCCGGGGTGAGCCCGCGCGTCGAATACGTCACCGGCAACTACGAACTCGCCCGATCCCTCGTCGGCCGTGGGCTCGGCTACAGCGTGCTGGTGAACCGGCCCGCCTCCGACACCAGCCACGAAGGACGGAAACTGGTGGTCCGAGAACTGGATCCCGCACCCGAGCCGGTCGCCGTGGTGATCGCCTGGCCCCGTGGTCGCGCGGTCTCACGACCCTTGCAGGCTTTTCTGGACTGGGCACCTGGACGGGTGGAGGGTCCGGGATAGGCTGTGCGGCGGAGGTTTACCTCGTGACGGTTTCGGTCGACAGACGCAAGAGATCGTCGGCGTCGGTGGGGCGGGAGTCGACGAACGGCCATCCGTGCACGGCACGTCGGTAGTGTTCGGGAATGGCGCTCGCACCCCACCGGGCGCCGAGGAGTCCGCCGGCGATGGCGGCGACGGTGTCGGTGTCGTCGCCGATTCGGATTGCCGCGTACAGCGCCTCGGTGAGGTGTGTCGTCGGATCGTCGGCGGTGGTCTGCATGATGGCGGCGGTGGCGGCTTGAAGTGCGGACACGGTGAAACCGTTGGGCGAGAACCGGTCCGGGGACGCGGTGGTGGCCTCGTCGATCCACGACGACCACTGGTCGTGGCGGGTCGCAGGGATCAGGTCGAGACCGGCGCCGACGTCGAGGCGCTCCTCGGTGATGGCGACACGGATCGCCTCGCACCACAGGACGCACGAGTCCCCGGCGAGGGCGTCGGAGTGGGTGAGATTCGCGACCGCACGGGCAGCCCGGGCGAGGGTGTCACGGTCGTCGGGGTGCGCGAGCACCACCGGTGCGGTGCGCATCAACGCGCCGTTGCCCGCCGAGCGGGGGTGGTCGGCGGCGAAGACCAGCGACTCCTCCCGCATGATCGCGCCGACGTTCGCGTCGGGGTCGGTGTGGAGTCGGCGGTCCGTGGCGGCGAGTACCGCTCGGGTCTGATTGCCGATATCCGGTGGGCGGCCGTTGAAATCCCGGTACCAGCGCAGGAATCCGCGTGCGACGGCGTCGAGTCCGGTCTCAGAGGTGAGGTCGTGGCCGTCGGCGACGGCCAGCGCGATCGCGACGGCCATGGTGGTGTCGTCGCTCCACTCGCCGGGTTCGTATCCGCCCAGACCGCCGCCGGTCATCTCCGGTTTCTCGTCGGGGGAGAGGCGTCGGGAGAACTCGTAGGGAACGCCGAGGGCATCGCCGACGGCGGTCCCGAGCAGGGCGCCGTAAGCGCGGTCGGGGTGGGGCATGGGTGGGTCTCCGCTTCGGGGTGAGTGGGGTGGTAGAGGTGTGCTTGGGGAGGGAAACAGCTGCGGTGCAAGGGGTCTCGAGGCTCGGGCGCTAGCGCGCCTTCGCACCTCGACCACCGGAAAGAAGGTTCCGGCGCTAGCGCGCCTTCGCACCTCGACTATCGGAAAGAAGGTTCCGGCGCTAGCGCGCCTTCGCACCTCGACTATCGGAAAGAAGGCTCCGGCGCTAGCGCGCCTTCGCACCTCGACCACCGGGTTGGTAGATCGGGTGAGCGAAGGCCTCGACCACCGAATGAAGGTGTCGCGGCTATCGGGAGGAGGGTGACGTCGGCGGTTTACCGCCCGCGCTTGCGGTTGCCCTCGTGGAAGGAGTCGCGGGAGCGTTTGGAGGCGTAGCCGGCACCGAGAACCGTTGCGTCGCTCTCCAACTGATCGACGAAGTCGATCTCTGCGGCCATGGCGACGGCCGCGGCCGGTGGGGCTGCCATCATCGCGCTCTCGTAACTCGAGCGGGAGCGCGCGAGGTGGGCCGAGCCGGCGGCGAGATCGCCCGCCTCGTAGGCGCGAGAGGCCTCGAGCTTGGCCTGCTGGCCCTCCTGGTACAGCTTCTCCGACTGGACGACGGGATCGGGAACACGGTCCCCGAGTTCGTCGCCGGGCACCACGTTCACCGAGATCGGTAGTGCCACCGTGTGTTCGGTCAGGGTGGCGGTCTCCACATAGCGCAGCTCCAAGGTCGCGAGCCGGGTGAGGCCAAGCGCGGCGAGACCGTCGACCTTCATGCGTAGTAACAGTTTCCGCTGTTCGTCGGCGTAGAGGTCGCCGAGTTCGATCATCACCTCGCCGTTGCCGATCTGATGGGCCGGAAGATCGTTGTACAGCGCGAGCTCGCCGACCTGCTCGACGTAGCGCACCGTCAGTGTGACCGCCTGCGCGGACTTCGCGAGCAGTCCGTCGACTTCGGCGCCGATCGCTGCGCCGGCGGCATCCGGGTTGTCGGCGAAACCGTGGTTGCCGTTGCCTGCTCGGGTGATCGCCTCCAGCAGTGACTCGTCGTAGCCGCGGCCGTAACCGAGGGTGGAGGTGGTGATGCCGTCGGCCGCGGCCTTGGCGGCGATGCCGGTGAATTCGTCGTGGTCGCGGATGCCGGTGTTGATGTGGCCGTCACTGATCACCAGCACCGTGCCGCCGCGGACGCCTGCACTCGCGGTGGCGCGGCGCAACTCCTGCAGACCCCGCAGATACCCCGACGACAGGTCGGTGCATCCGCCCGGGGTCACCGCACCGATGGCATCGATCGCGCGCAGCTTGTCGGTCAGCGGTGCTGCCGGGACCACCACCATCGCGGCGTCGTCGAACGCGACGACGCCGAAGACATCCTTCGGATCGAGTTGGGCGACAACGCCGGCCAGTGCCTGCTGGGTGCCGGCCAACGGCGGGCCGCTCATCGAGCCGCTGCGATCGAGGACGATCTGCAACGCGGTCGGTGGCCGCGCGGAGTCTGCCGGAGCAGCGGCGGGGGCCTGAAGATCGAGCATGACGGTCACCTCGTCGGCGGCCTCGAGGGCCACGACGTCGACGTCGAGCGCGGCGGAGAACTGCATGGTGTCTTCCTCTCTCCGCCCCGGCATCGGACCGAGGCGACTTTGCGCGATTATGAGATTACTACTTTGCGCAGACATTCGCATAGTCTGTCGTTCGTGGCCGCCGGGAAAAGCAGTCGTCTGACCGACTATCCGCGACCCAGCGTCGCCGTCGACATCGCCGTACTCAGCGTCGTCGACGCGCATCTGTGCGTGGTGATCCAGCGCGATGACGCCGGTACCGCGATGCTGCCCGGACGATTCATCCGCGAGCGGCGCAGCGTCGCCGACACCGTGCGGGAGGTGCTCGAACTCAAGTTGGGGCTCTCGCCCGACCGCGTCCACCCGCATCTGCTGCGGGTGTTCGACGATCCTGATCGCGATCCCCGCGGGTGGACGATCTCGATCGCACATGCCGTCGCGCTGCCTGCCGCGCAGCTGACGAGCGTGGTCGGTGAGTTGGTTCCGGTCACTCCCACCGGTGCGTTGGAGTCAGCCGAGCCACTGCTCTACGACCATGACCAGATCATCGCAGCCGCCACCGACAGCCTTCGCGAACGCTATGAGGATCGCCCCGATCCCGACAACCTGCTGCCGACGCCCTACACCCTCACCGAACTGCGGGAACTGCACGAGGCGATCCTCGGACGACGGCTGATGCGGGACTCGTTCAACCGGCGGGTGCAGCCGCTACTCGCGCCGCAGGTCGACGGTGCGGGCGAGCCGGTGACGAAGGTGGCCGGGGGTCGGCCGGCCCGCCTGTACGCGCGAAACGCCCCGCCGACGGCGACATTCGGATGGAAGCTCCCGAGCAAGGACGCGGACTCGTGAGTCCGTCACCGCGCCGTCAGGGCGTCACCACATAGGTGGTGTGGCCGACGACGGCGCGGGTCATGTTGGCGGGATCGGTGACGGACTGTTGGGTGTAGTTGGAGTGGACGATCCACCGGCCGATGGTGTTCAGGTAATTCGAGGCGCTGAAGCTGGCGCCGTCGGGCCAGTTGTCGGTGTTGGCCCAGCCGTCCCAGCGGCGGCTGAGGTCGGTGACGGAGTACTGGGTGGTGTCCGGTGTGGGCAGCAACTGCACGCCGTCGAGCGTTTTCCCGGGCGCCCCACCGAGACGTCGTTGCGGATTCCCGATCAGCACGAAGGAAAGCTCATCGGCGGCGGGGGCGCCCGGTTTGTTCGCGTAGTACCGGAGCCATTCCGAGGCGATCTGCGCGCCGCGCGAGTAGCCGAAAACGATCTTCTTGCCGGGAGTATTCATGATTGCGGTGTTCAATGCGTCGCGCCCGGCATTCAATCCGGCCATCGTCAAATCGGCATTCGAGGGCACGGTCACCGGCGTGCCGTGCGACGGCGCGAACCCGCTCAACGTGGTGTTCATCAGGTCGAACAGGTTGCCGAGATTGAGATCCAATGGCTGACAGGTCAATACGGTCGTGGCCTGGGCGTCGGCCGGGGACTTGGCAGGGGCCGCATGAGCGGGAGCCGTGGTGATCAGTCCGGCGAGGACGGCGACGGTGGAGGCGAACAGGACAATTCGGGCACGCAGATGTTGCACTGAAGATCCATTCGTAACCCCCGTGTAATTGTGGACCCACAGGACACTACGCGGTGAAAGGCATTCCTGTCACCGCAGGAAATGTCGCGATCTGGTGTCAAGAAATGCGCAAAAGATTACATCGTCCCGACATTGTTGACGACGAGCGGTGAATGTCACCCGGCTGACGACAAATGACTCTTCTTGATGTCGGCTTTCTTGATCTTGCCCGACGGCGTGAGCGGCAGGGAATCGACGACGACGATCTCCCCGGGCTGCTTGTAGCGCGCGAGTTGCTCGGCGCACAGCGCCCGCAGTTCGGTCACGTCGACGGCGTCGTCGAGCACCACGAAGGCCACGCCCACCTCGCCGTAGGTCTCGTCGGGCACCCCGATGACCGCGGCCAGCACCACATGCGGATGCGACGTCAGCACGTTCTCGACCTCCGCGGGATACACGTTGTAGCCGCCGCGCACATACATCTCCTTGCGGCGCCCCCGCAGCACGATGTGCCCGTCGGGGCGCGCGGTCGCCATGTCGCCGGTGCGCAGCCAGCCGTCGGTGCCGAAGGCGTCGGTCGTGGCATCCGGACGCTGCCAGTACCCTGCCGCCACACAATCACCGGCGATCTGGAGTTCCCCGTCGACCCCGGCGTCGACCTCGTTGTCGTCGGCGTCGACGACACGCGCCCGGAAGTCGCCGATGGGAACGCCGAGGGTCTCGACGAGTGTGTCGAGATCGTCGCCCTCGGCGGAGATGATGCAGCCACCCGAGGTTTCCGACAGACCGTACAGATTGGCCAGGCGCGCGCCGGGAAAGGCGTCGATGACGCGTCGCCCCAAGGCGGGATCGACATTCGACCCGCCGATCACACAGGTCCGGACCCGCGAGAGGTCGGCGTCGGCGAACGTCGGCTCGGCCATCATCAACGCGAACATCGTCGGCACACCCACGCACATGGTGGCGCCGTGCGCGACGATCGCGGCCAGCGACTGCTGCGGATGGAAGCCGGGCACCAGGATGAGTCGTGCGCCGACCGTCATTGCCGCGAGGACGGTGCACGTCAGCCCGCCGACGTGATTGAACGGCATGTGCGCGATCACCGCGTCGTCGGGACGTTGTCCGAGGTGAGCGGCCTGCGCACGCGCCGATGCGAGCAGGCTCGCGTGGGTGAGCATGGCGCCCTTGGGTGCTCCGGTGGTACCCGAGGTGTAGAGCAGCACCGCGGGCGTGAGGATTCCGACCGGCTCCCATTCGGTGTCGACGTCGGGTGCGGAATCGATGAGGTGCTGCCAGGTGCGGCTGGTCGAGAACCCGGCACCGTGCAGGAAGACGTAGTGATTCACCCCGGGCAGGCGTTTGCGGAAATCGTCGAGAAAGGAGACGAAATCGAAGCCGTGGTGTTCGGCCGCGCAGATGAGCACCGTCGCCCCGGACTCGTTGAGCATGTAGTCGAGTTCGGCCTCGCGGTAGAGGACGTTGAGCGCCACCACGGTCGCGCCGACCCGGGTGGCGCCGATCAGCGTGATGATCCACTCCGCGCAATTCGGTGCCGCGAGCGCCACCCGATCGCCCGGACCGACGCCGATGGTGTGCAGTGCGCGGGCCAACTGGTCGGCGGTGTCGCGGACCTGCGCGTATGACCACGTGCCCTCGGGCGTGACGAGGAACGGGGCGTCGGGCGTGCGGGCGACGGCGTCGTCCATGAGCGTCGGGATCGTCGGTGCGGTACTGATCGGGTCGGTCATGGAGACTCCGTGGTCGGCGACGGCGCGTCGGTGAACGCGCCTACGCCGATGATGCCGGACGTCGGGGGCGGAGTCGCCGGGTTCGGGTTATCGCCTGGTCTCTAGACCGAGTCGTGCCGGTGGGCGTTCGGTGCGTTGTGGTCTGAAACCAGCACCGTGGCAGGCGGTCTCGAGGCTCGCCGCACGCGGCTCGCACCTCGACCAGCGGGGGCGGCGTGCGGCTCGCGGTGGGAACGGCACGCGGCTCGCACCTCGACCAGCGGGGGGCGGCGTGCGGCTCGCGGTGGGAACGGCACGCGGCTCGCACCTCGACCAGCGGTGGGCGGCGCGCGGCTTGCGGTGGGATCGGCACGCGGCTCGCACCTCGACCAGCGGTGGGATCGGGTCGAGGTGCGGATCGGCGCGCGCCGGGGCTACCGCCTGCGGATGTCGATGGGCAGGCCGTCGGCGGGGGTGGGGCCGGTGCCGTATTCGAGATCGAGGCGGTAGTCGGCGGGAACGGTCCACTCGAAGCGCAGCAGCATCTGGTGCAGGATCGACTTCACTTCCATCCCACCGAAATACAGGCCGATGCACTTGTGTGCGCCGCCGCCGAAGGGGGCCCAGGCGAAGCGGTGCACCTTGTCCTCGCGGCGCTCCGGGGAGAAGCGCCCGGGGTCCCACTTGGTCGGCTCGGGCCACCATTCCTCGCGCAGCATCGTCGCCCACGGGTGGATCGCGATGATGGTGCCCTCCGGCACGTAGTGGCCGAGGATGTCGGTGTCGGCGATGGCTTTTCGGAACAACATGCCGACCGGGGCGTTGATGCGCAGGGTCTCCTTGAACGCGAGGTCCATGCTGGGCAGGGCGTCCTGGTCGTCGTAGTCGAGGGTGTCCTTGCCCAGGGCCAGCGATTCGTCCCGAAGGCGTTGCTGCCATTCCGGATTGCGGCCCAGGTAGTGCGTCATCATCGACAGGGCGATGGTCGAGGTGTCGTGGGCGGCCATCATCACGAAGATCATGTGGTTCACGACGTCCTCGTCGGAGAAGGTGTTGCCCTCGTCGTCCTCGCTGTGGCACAGCACCGAGAACAGGTCGTCGCCGTTTCCTGCGCGGCGGGCCGGGATCTCGGAGCGGAAATACTCCTGCAGCAACTCGCGCCCGCGCAGACCGCGCGCCCAGGTGAAGTTACCGACGTCGGCCCGGATGATCGCCTGGCCGCCGCGGACCGCCGCCTCGAAGGCCTGCTCGAGGCGGTGATTCTCCTCGGCGGCCAGTGTTGAGCCGACGAACACCTCCGACGCCAGCGACAGCAACAGTTCCTTGGTCTGGGTGTACATCGGGAACCCGCGTCCCACATCCCAATTCGCGAGGGTCTTCTCGATGTGGGGGGTCATGAGATCGAGGTAGCGGGTCAGTCGTGGTTTGGCGAACGCCTGCTGCATGATCCGGCGGTGGTGCATGTGCTCGCCGAAGTCCAGCAGCATGACCCCGCGCCGGAAGAACGGCCCGATGAGCGGCTCCCAGCCCTGCTCGCTGGAGAACGCCTTCTCGCGGTTCATCCACGCACACTCGATCGCCTCGGGGCCGACGAGGGTGACCATGTCCATGTTGAGCGACCCCGACCACGACACCGGCCCGTACTTCTCGAACCGCTCCATCGCGCTGCCGAGGGGATCGGCGAGTGCCTCGAAGGTGTTGCCGAAGAACGGCAGACCCGCGTCGCCCAACACCGGCTTCAGGCCGGAGCCGGCCGGCGGCTCGGCCAGCACCTTGGTGGGTCGTGGGTACACGGACGTGGCCGTTGCCAGCGCCTTCTGGAATCGCTTCGCCACCGTTGGCATCGTCTGACCTCCCACGTCGTCGGCGCGAGTACGCCGGGTCTACTAGACACAAATCGTAGCCTTTGTGTCAATGAGGTTCAGTGTACAAGTCGGATGTGGCCCTCGTCACCCCCATCGGGAATGGGTGCCGTGGCGTCACCCGTGGTCGGCGGCCACCGGCGCGCGACCGAACACCAGCCCGTCGTCGACCTTGTCGAGCCGGTGATCGAGCAGGTCACGGTAATAGTTGTGTCGAACCTCCCACGCTCCACGCGTCCCCGACTTGGGGTAGGCCTCCGGCGAGCGCAGCACGTAACCCGCCTGTAGATCCCAGATCGACTTCGACGGCATCGACCGCTCGCCCAGATGCGGATAGGCGTGGGTGTAGCCGTGCTCGCGCATGTAGGCGACGAGCTCGGCGATCGACTGGGCGGTCATGTCGGCGCGCAGCGTCCACGACGCATTCGTATAACCCAGCGACCACGCGAGATTCGGCACGTCCTCGAGGAAGCGACTCTTGAACAGGAACCGGTCGTGCGGCTTCACCTCGGCGCCGTCGATGCGCAGGGTGATCCCGCCGAAGGCCTGTAATTGCAGGCCGGTGGCGGTGACGACGATGTCGGCGTCGAGATGACGCCCGGAGGTCAGGGTGACGCCGGTGGCGTCGAGGCGCTCGATGTGGTCGGTGACCATCTCCACCGACCCCGACGCGATCGCCTGGAACAGGTCGGCGTCGGGAACCATGCACATCCGCTGATCCCACGGATCGTAGGTGGGGTTGAAGTGGACGTCGACGGGATAGTCCGCGGGCAGGTTCTTGACGACGCCGGAGCGGATGAGTTTGCGCCCCAGCGTGGGAAAGCGATGGGTGGCGTGCACCAGCGCGGCGGTCTGCAGCGCGTATCGGGACCGGATGACACGATGGGCCGCGTTGCGCGGCAATACTTTCCGCACCAGCGGCGCGAAGATCTGCTTCTGCGGCGAGGAGTAGATGTAGGACGGCGAGCGTTGCAGCATCGTCACGTGTGCGGCGGTACGGGCCAGCGCCGGGATGAGGCTGACCGCGGTCGCCCCGCTGCCGATGACGACGATGCGCTTGCCGGCGTAGTCGAGATCCTCCGGCCAGAGCTGCGGGTGGACGACCGGTCCGGTGAAGTCGTCGAGGCCGGGAAACGGCGGTGTGTAGGGGTGGTCGTAGTCGTAGTACCCGGTGGCCAGCGCGACGAAGCGACAGCGGTAGCGCTCGGCCGGGTGGGACTCGCCCTGCTCGACGGAGACCGTCCAGGTGTCGGTGCTCGAATCCCAGTCGGCGCCCTCGACCCGGCGATCGAACCGCATGTGGGTATCGATGCCGTGAGCGTGCGCGGTGTGGACCAGGTACTCGCGGATGTGCTCGCCGTCGGCGAGTGCTTCCGGTCGCCGCCACGGCTCGAACGGATAGCTCAGCGAGAAGATGTCGCTGTCGGAGCGCACACCCGGATACCGGAACAGATCCCAGGTGCCGCCGATCCGTGGGCGGCGCTCCAGGATGACGTAGCGCACGTCGGGATTGCGTTCGCGTAGGCGATAGGCGATGTCGATCCCCGACAATCCCGCTCCGATGATGACGACGTCGGTGTCGACGGTGATCGGCTCGTCGCCGCTGGTGGTGGGCTCGTCGGTAGTTGTCACCGGTGACCTCCTCGTGATGCTCGTGCTCCCATCGTGTGACGAGCACGGGCGCGAGCGCAGCGAATCGGCCGAAGTCGACGAGAAGTCGGGCCCGCGGGTTCAGCCGCGTGAGAGGTGGAAGGTCAGCAGGGTGGTGCGGCCGTTGATCGAGCGGCCCCAGTATCCGCCACGGCCGTCGGGGGTCAGCTCGTCGCGGACGAATCCGACCGGCGTGCCGCTGTAGTCGATGACGACGACCTCGGCGTTGTCGAGCACCGAGCGTCCCGGATACACCCGGCCGGGGAACGCCCAGCCGATCGCGGTGTTGTTGATGACCGACGATCCGGTGAAGGACTTGCCGTACCAGACGGTGTTGCCCGGTGGGAAGCTGGTCACCGTCCCCGCATAGTAGCCGCCGGGCATGGCGGGTGCGGCGTGCGCGGCGCCCGCTCCGATCAGGCCGGACACAGCTGCGGCGGTGACTGCGGCGATGGTGGCCGCGGTGCGAATTCGTGTGCGGGACATGAGAACTCCTCACCCGGGGGTGGGGCCCGGTCGTGGATTGCCCGACCTGTCTCCATGATCCCACGACGGTGCCGGCGCGGAACCGATCGTGTCGGGGTCGAGTCCTATTCGTTGCCGACGGTGCTCGCGCGGGTGACGAGTTCCGGCTGGAACACGGTGTGTGTGGCCCGGTGATCCCGCGAGGTCTCGGCGGCTCTCACCAACAGTTCGATGGCGGTCGCACCGATCCGTGCGGTCGGCTGCCGTACCGAGGACAACGGAACCACCGCCGACGCCGCGAAGTCGATGTCGTCGTAACCGATCAGGGCTATGTCGTCGGGGATGCGAACATCGGCCAGCATGGTCAGAGCCTGTAGGACACCGATCGCGAGGAGGTCGTTGGCGCAGAAGATGGCGTCGGGCCTCTCGTGAGGAGGCCTGCGGTGCAGCGCTTCTCCCGCGGCACGACCGGCCAGGACGCTGAGCGTCGGCGTGTCGATCACTTCCAGCTCTGCCGAATCGATCTGGGCCACCGCCATTTCCGCACCGCGGCGGCGGTCGGAGACCTGACGCAGGCCAGCCGGTCCGCCGACGAACGCGATCCGACGGCGCCCGAGCGCGAGAAGGTGTTCCACCGCGAGGCGGCCACCGGCGACGTCATCGACGGCGACCGAATCGAACGGGGTGCCGGTGCCGTCCCGGTCGACGAGCACCACCGGTACGCCGCGCCGGTGCAGCGCGGTCAGTCGCGCGAGGTCGTCGCCGATCGGCGAGACGAGTACCCCGAACACGCGCTGCTCGTCGAAGGCATCGATGTAGGCGCGTTCGCGGGCGGGGTCGTCGTCGGAGGTGCCCAACAAGACGGTGAGTCCGTGCTCGCCCGCCGCTCGTTCGGCCGAGCGGGCGACGTCGGTGAAGAACGGGTTGCCGACGTCGAGGACGACCAGACCGACGCTGCGCGAGCGGCCGGCACGAAGCTGGCGGGCGGCGTCGTTACGGACGAATCCGAGGTCGTCGATGGCTCGGCGGACCCGCTCCACCGTCGCGGGAGCCACCTTTTCCGGTGCGTTGAGCACGTTCGACACGGTGCCGACCGACACGCCCGCCGACGCCGCCACCTCCCGCATGCTCACGCTCACCCATCCATCTCACCAGATCACGCCCCGGCCAGATCGAAGGACGGTGCTGTGCCCACCCGCGGCAGGAACCGTTGGACGGAGACGTTGCGGGCGACGAACTCGCGCAGGGCGTGTAGCTCGCCGTCGAGGAGACCATGGGCGCGTGCGGTCAGCAGCACGTTGCCGAGTGCGGTGGCCTCCACCGGACCGGCGAGGACGGGCAGACCACTGCGGTCGGCGGTCAGCTGGCACAACAACCGGTTCTGGGCACCACCGCCGACGAGGTGGATGCGGTCCACACCGGTGCCCGACAACTCGGCGGCCACCCGGACGGTCTCGGCGAATGCGGCGGCGAGACTGTCGACGATGGCGCGCACCAGCTCCGCCGGTCCGCGCGGCGCACGCAGTCCGCGGTCGCGGTACCACCGGCCGATGCGTTCGGGCATGTTCCCGGGCGCGAGGAACATCGGGTCGTCGGTGTCGAAGACCTCGACCGGCTCCGACACCGACGCCGCCCCGGCGAGCAACTCGTCGAGATCGGCGCGCATGCCGTCACGTCGAAACCGGCGCACCGTCTCGCTGAGCAGCCACAGACCCATCACATTGCGCAGGAACCGCGTGGTGTTCTCGACGCCGACCTCGTTGGTGAAGTTGGCCTCGCGCGCCGCCTCGGAGAGCACCGGCGCGGTGGTCTCCACACCCACCAAACCCCAGGTGCCACAAGAGATGTATGCCGAGGAATCTGGGTCCATCGGGATGGCCGCGATCGCCGAGGCGGTGTCGTGGGAGGCAACGGTGGTCACCGACACCGATGACGGGAGGCCCAACGGTGTGGCGATCTCCGGCAGCACTCCGCCCAGAGATCTACCGGGCTCGGTCAGATCGGGAAAGAGGTTGTCCGGCAGCGAGAGTTGCCGGGTCAACGAGCGATCCCAGGAGCCGTCGACACCGAGTAGTCCGGTGGTCGAGGCGTTGGTGCGTTCGGTGGCCCGCTCGCCGGTGAGCCAGTATCCGATGAGGTCGGGGATCAGCAACGCCGAATCGGCGATGTCGAGCAGTCCGGCCGCGTGATCGGCGGCGAGCTGATAGACGGTGGTGAACGGCAGGAACTGTAAGCCGTTACGCCGGTACAGCTCTGCGGGCTCGATGATCTCGTGGACCGCCTCGACACCGCTCGCGCTGCGTGGGTCGCGATAGTGGTGGGGCACACCGAGCAGACGACCGTTGCGCATGAGGCCGTAGTCGACGGCCCAGGAGTCGACACCGATCCCGACGAGCCGGTCGCTGTGCCTGCCCGCCTCTGCCAGTCCGGCGCAGGCGGCGCCGAACAGTCCGGGAAGATCCCAGTGCAGTGCCGTGCGGGAGCCGTCGAACAGGTGGACGGGGGTGTTGGCGAACCGTGCCGCCTGCTCGAGTTCGATTCGGCCGGGCGCGATGTCGGCGACCATGACGCGACCACTGGTGGCGCCGAGGTCGATGGCCGCGACCTGGCCGGAGGCGGCTCTCATCGCAGGAATGCCGCGGCCACGCCGGCATCGACGGGGACGTGCAGGCCGGTGGTGTGACTGAAATCGGAGGTGCACAGCGCGAATGCGGCGTTGGCGATGTTCTCCGGCAACACCTCTCGCTTGAGCAGGGTGCGCTGGGCGTAGAACGCGCCGAGATCCTTCTCCTCGACACCGTAGACCGCAGCACGTTGCGCACCCCAGCCACCGGCGAAGATCCCCGATCCGCGGACCACACCGTCGGGGTTGATGCCGTTGACCTTGACGCCGTGCTCACCGAGCTCGGCGGCCAGCAACCGCACCTGGTGCGCCTGATCGGCTTTCGTCGCCGAGTAGGCGATGTTGTTGGGTCCGGCGAACACCGAGTTCTTCGACGAGATGTAGAGGATGTCGCCGCCGAGTTTCTGCTCGATCAGCGCCCGCGCCGCTGCCTTGGACACCAGGAACGATCCGCGTGCCATCACGTTGTGCTGCAGATCCCAGTCGGCGGCGGTGGTCTCGAGCAACGATTTCGACAGCGACAGCCCGGCATTGTTGACGACGAGGTCGATGCCCCCGAACGCCAGGACGGTGGCATCGACGGCCGCCTGCACGGCGGCCTCGTCGGTGACGTCGGCGGCGATGCCGATGGCGACATCGGAGGTGCCGATCTCCGCGGCCGCGGCCTGGGCCTTCTCGGCGTCGAGGTCGGCGATCACCACGCACGCGCCCTCGGCGGCGAGCCGGGTGGCGATGGCCTTGCCGATTCCCGAGGCCGCCCCGGTGACCAGTGCGATCCGGGTGGCCAACGGTTTGGGTGCGGGCATGCGGGCCAGCTTGGCCTCTTCCAGAGCCCAGTATTCGATCCGGAATTTCTCGGCCTCGTTGATCGGGGAGTAGCTCGAGACGGCCTCGGCGCCGCGCATGACGTTGATGGCGTTGAGGTAGAACTCGCCGGCGACGCGTGCGGTCTGTTTGTCCTTGCCGTAGCTGAACATTCCGACGCCGGGTACGAGAACGATGGCCGGGTCGGCGCCGCGCATCGCCGGGGACTCGGCGGTCGCGTGCCGCTCGTAGTAGGCGGCGTAGTCGGCGCGGTAGGCGTGGTGCAGTTCGGCGAGACGCTCCTTGCAGTCCTCGATCGAGGCGTCGGCCGGCAGGTCGAGCACCATCGGCTTGACCTTGGTGCGCAGGAAGTGGTCCGGGCAGCTGGTACCCAGGCCGGCGAGGCGGGAAAGTTCACTGCCGGTGAGGAATTCGAGGACCGGTGCGGTGTCGGTGAAGTGGCCGACCTGCGGGCGATCGGTGGAGGCCAGGCCCCGGATGAACGGTGCCAGTGCGGCCGCTTTCGCGCGACGCTGCTCCTCGGGCAGTGCGCCGAAGCCGTCCACCGGCGCGCCGAACGGTTGATCCTTGCCGTTGCTGTCGATGAATTCCTCAGCGGCCGCGATGATCTCGAGGGAGCGCGCTTGGGCTTCCTCGGAGGTGTCACCCCAGGCGGTGATGCCGTGACCGCCGAGGATGCAGCCGATGGCCTGGGGATTGGCGGCCTTGATGGCCGCGATGTCGAGTCCGAGCTGGAACCCCGGACGCCGCCACGGCACCCACACCACCCGGTCACCGAAGATCTTCTGGGTCAACGCCTCCCCGTCGGCGGCGGTGGCGATCGCGATCCCGGAATCGGGGTGCAGGTGATCGACGTGGGCGGCGTCGACGAGTCCGTGCATCGCGGTGTCGATGGACGGCGCGGCCCCACCCTTGCCGTGCAGGCAGTAGTCGAACGCGGCGACCATCTCGTCCTCGCGCTCGACGCCCGGATAGACATCGACCAGTGCCCGCACGCGATCGAGCCGCAACACGGCCAGCCCGCTTTCGGTCAGGGTGCCGAGATCGCCGCCGGAACCCTTGACCCACAACAGATCGACGTCCTCCCCGGTGACGGGGTCGACGTCGGTGCCCTTGGCCGAGGTGTTGCCGCCGGCGTAGTTGGTGTTCTTCGGGTCGGCGCCGAGGCGATGGGAACGAGCGATCAGCGCGGCGACGGTCGGGTTGGTGGTCACGAAAAGACTCCTTGGCGAGATGTTTTGGGAGAAAGGGGTTCAGGGGCGACGGCGCTGGGGGGATCCGTGCTCACGCGCCCCACGACGACGGGGTGCCGCCGACGCGATCGGCCGCGATCTGCTCGGCGTATCCGGACTGCGCGAATGCGCGCATCGGGTCGGCCGGCAGGCCCCTTTCCGTGCGGCGTTGCGCGAGCATCGGGCGTACGTCGGTGTAGAACGCATCCATGAAGACGGCGTTGGCGCCCAACACATCACCCGCGTCCTGTGCAGCCGTCAACGCCTCGGTGTCGATGGACAGGGCACGCGCGGTCATCTCCTCGACGTTGAGGACCGAGCGGATCTGGCCGGGGATCTTCTCCTCGACGTTGTGGCACTGATCGAGCATGAGCGCGACGGTGGAGTCGGCGTCGAGGCCGCCGCCTCGGATCACCTCGACCATGATGCGGAACAACTGGAAGGGGTCGGCGGCGCCGACGATGAGGTCGTCGTCGGCGTAGAAGCGTGAGTTGAAGTCGAACGAACCGAGACGTCCGAGTCGCAGCAGTTGCGCGACGATGAACTCGATGTTGGTGCCGGGGGCGTGATGTCCGGTGTCGAGGCAGACGGCGGCACGCTCGCCGAGCGCGGTCACCTGCGCATACGAGGTACCCCAGTCGGGGACGTCGGTCATGTACATCGCGGGCTCGAAGAACTTGTACTCCAACACAAGTCGCTGACCCTCACCGATGTGTTGATAGATCGCGGCCAGGGACTCGGCGAGCCGGTCCTGGCGTCCGCGGATGTCACCCTGGCCCGGGTAGTTGGTGCCGTCGGCGAGCCAGATCTTGAGATCGGACGAGCCGGTCTCACCCATGATCTCGATGCAGGCCAGGTGGTGGTCGATCGCCTTCTGGCGCACCGTCTTGTCGACGTGGGTCAGCGAACCGAACTTGTAGTCGTCGTCCTGGAAGGTGTTGGAGTTGACGGTGCCCAGGGTGACGCCGAGATCGGTGGCGTAGCTGCGCAGGGCGGCGTAGTCGTCGACGGTGTCCCACGGGATGTGCAGGGCCACAGAGGGAGCCAGGCCGGTCAGCCGATGGACGGTGGCGGCGTCGGCGATCTTCTCCTCGATGGTGCGAGGGGTGCCCGGCGTGCTGAACACCTTGAAGCGGGTGCCGGAGTTGCCGAATGCCCACGAGGGCAGTTCGATGGCGAGATTGTCGAGGAGGGTCAGGTCGGGGGAGGTCATCACGGGGTCCTTCGAGAGCTCAGGCGACGGTGCGCGACTCGGCGGCCGCCGGCAGCCCGGTGGCGGTGGCGGCGGAATCGGTGGTGGTCAGGGGAGCGGCGTCGGCGCGCTCGACCGGTGCGCCGTAACGTTCGACCTCGATCTGCTGCAACGTCTTACCCCGTGTGTGCGGCGCGAACACCGCGCCGATGATCAGAGCGACGGTCAGCAGACCCACCAGCAGGCTGCCGACGACGGGGAGTCCGGTGGCGGCGAGCAGGGTCGGGAAGAAGTAGCTCAGCAGGCCGGTGAAGGTGCGGACGACGAAGAACATGATGCCCTGCGCGCTGGCGCGATACGGGGTGGCGAACAGTTCGCTGGCCCAGAGGCTGTAGAACGCCTGGGCGCCGATGCCGCTGGAGATTCCCCACAGGATCGCGAACGTCAACATGGTGGGGATGCCGCTGGAGGTGAAGGCCACCAGCACGATCCAGGCGATGATGCCCAGGACGGCACCGATGATGTACAGCAACCGTTGCGACATCTTGTCGGCGAAGCGCATGAACCCGAAGTACGTCGCCGCGACGGTGCAGCCCCACACGAGGACCTGCAGCAGATTCTGTTGGACGGCGCTGTGCAGTCCGGCGGTGTCGTACACCCGCGGCATGAAGATGCCCGCCTGGCCTGCGACGGTGTTCCAGAACAGATAGATGCCGCCGAGGAACAGCAGGGCGGTGATGTTGACCTTGCGGGAGAACAGGCCGCGTAGTCCGCGCGCGCCGACGCTCGAGGCGAGTTGCCGGGTTTCGTCCCGGCCCTCTTCCTTCCAGATGGTCGACTCGTGCAGGCCCTGCCGGATCCACCAGACCACGGCGGCGACGACGAACAGATGCAGGAAGATCAGCCGGGACCCGAGCAGACCCAATGGTGCGAGGGCGGCGGCCAGTGCGAAGCCGATCAGCGGGCCGATCGACCAGGCCAACTGCGCGGTTCCCACGTGCTTGGCGCGTTCGGTCGTCGGCGCCTGCTCGGCGATGTAGGTCCAGGAGGCGGGGACGCCTGCGCCGACGGCGATGCCGGTGATGATGAATGCGGCCAAGAGCATCCCGAAGTTCACCGCGCATGCAGCGATCAGCACGCCGACCATGTAGACCAGTAGATCGTAGGTGTAGATGGCCTTGCGGCCGAAGCGATCACACAGCGGACCACCCAGAGCGGCGCCGATCGCCGCGCCGAAGGCGTTGGCGCTCAACGCGGCCAGCAGACCGACGGCGAAGTTGCTGATGCCGAAGGCGTCCTGCCAGAAGGTGAGGCTGGTTGCGATCGCGATGATCGATCCGGCCTCGATGTAGTTGGACATGGCCACCGAGATGGTGGCACGCCAGCCGGTCGTGGAGCGGGCTCCTACTTTCATGATGATCCTCGGGGTGTCGGTGTTCAGTAGAGAACGGCGGGTGAGTGGGGGTCAAGGGGTGATCAGTCGAGGTGGAAGTACTCGTCGAGCCGGAGCGCGGTGGTCGGTGCGGCGTCGGGAGTCGGGGTATCGGTGTCGGGCGGCAGGAAGAACTCCGACATGTGGGCCTGCCAGCGGGTGTTGACGTCGGTGGCGGCGAGATCGGTCACGGCGCGGGTGTAGTCGTCGGTCTCCAGGTATCCGACGACGACGTGCTCGGCGGGGTGCAGGAACAGCGAGTAGTTGCGCCATCCGGTGCGCTCGAGCGCGGCGAGCATCTCCGGCCAGATGTGCTCGTGGGCGGCGAGGTAATCATCAATGCGGTCGGGCCGCAGGCGCATGACCAGGCACACTCGTTCGGTCGTGGGCATCGGACCTCCGTTTCCGCACGAATGAAACGTTTCAATTCGTGATGGGAGGCACAGTAGCGCGTGTTTTGTGATCCGGTCAAGAGCCCGGGTGCGCCTCACTGGGTGAGACGGACCCGGGCTCTCACGGCCGCGGCCGGCCGTTCTCCAACCGGACGCCACCCCAGACGCCGCTCATCCGGTTGCGTCGGCCCCACTGTTCGCAGCCGGCCCGGATCGGGCAGGCCGCGCACACCGACGCGGCATGGGAGTAGTCGTCGGTGGGAAAGGGGAACCAGTCCTCGGGATTCTCGTCGACGGCCGCACAGGCGGCTGCCGCCCAGTCGACGTCGAGGGTGGGCCGTAACAGCATCGACAGTGGCAGGGAGAGGGGACGCAACTCCGGGGCGGTCATCGGCGGTCTCCTCTCCCCGCCTACCGGCGGTTACTCGAGTTGTCTTCCGAGAGTGAACAACTCCCAGACTTCCTTCTGGTCCTGCGCCCACGGGTCATAGACGAACGGTGCATGGCGCAGGGCGATTCCGGCTTCTCGCGGTGTGCGATCGGCCTTGAAGCCGTTGCACGACTTGCATGCCGCGACCTGATTCCCGAACGTCGATGCGCCACCGCGTGATTGGGGCATGATGTGGTCGACGGTGTCGGCCGGGCCCTCGCAGTACGCGCAGATCCACTGATCGCGACGCAGGATCGAGGCGCCAGAGGCGTAGGAGTCCATCGTCTTTCCGGCGTACGGACGGTAGGCATCACGCTTGATCGCGACCACCTGATGAATGGGCAGGCTGATGCTCGGCGAATGCACGGTGCGCACCAGGGGGGTGCCCTCGACGTTGCGCGCGACGCCGGTGGTCAACAGAACCGCGGCCCGGCGCCAGGTGACGCGCGCGAGTATCTGCAAACCGGCGTTGGTGACGAAAATGGTCATGGCTACTCCTGAAAGACGATGACGAACTCTGCTGGGAGCGTCACCGTTTCCGGATCAGCCGCAGAGGTTTCCGGGGCCGGTGGCGCAGGGATGGAATCGATACATCGGGGCCGTCGTGCGACCGTCGTCCGACAGTCCACGCCGACAACCGAATTCGTTGTCGTCTCGCCATGCGATCTGCGAGATCATCTGCGCCACCTCCCTTCGTCGTCTCGTGTGTGACAGCGCGCCCAGGGTACCGCCGCTTCGCGGAGGCGTCCAGGATTTAACGGGGGTTGCGAGATGAACATCTGATTGCCTCGGGTGTCCGTCACGCGGCCGAATTGTCCGGAGTCTGCTGGAATGGGCCGGGTGTGGTTGTCATGGTGAACGGGCACCCAGCAATGAGGAGATGGTCGTGGACGATGCCGGCGCGCCATTGCGTGAGAACGATGTGGTCGGCGGGTACACGATCATCGGCCACCTGGGCTCCGGCGGGATGGGCACCGTCTATCTCGTCGCGCATCCGCGACTGCCCCGCCGGCAAGCCCTCAAGGTGTTGTCGTCGAGCCTGGGAGCCAATCCGGAATTCCGCGAACGCTTTCGCCGTGAGGTCGATCTTGCGGCCCGCCTCGATCACCCGAACATCGTTGCCGTGCAGGACGCCGGTATCGACGGCGACACCATGTGGATGGCGATGCAGTACGTCGAGGGCACCGACGCGGCAGCGATCCTGCGCGAGGCGACCGAACCGCTGCCCGCCGCACCGATCGTCGACCTCATCACCCAGGTGGCCGCAGGTCTCGACCACGCCCACGCGCAGGGCACGCTGCATCGCGACGTCAAACCGGCCAACATCCTCGTCACCCCGGCCTGGGACCGTCCCGTCGCGGCGCGGCGCGCACTGATCGCCGACTTCGGGATCGCACGGTTGATGTCGGAATCCACCGGGCTCACCGCAACCGGCAATGTGATCGCCACGCTCGCCTATGCCGCTCCGGAGATGTTCACCGACACCGCGCTCACCCCGGCCGTAGACGAGTACGCCCTGGGCTGCACACTCTACGAACTACTCACCGGCCGGGCGGTGTTCGACCGGACCGACGCGGCCGGATTGATCAGCGCACACACCCACGCGCCCGTGCCGCGATGCACGGCGCTGCGCCCCGACCTTCCCGAGGCGATCGACGACGTCATCGCGCAAGCGCTGGCCAAGCGCCCTGACGAGCGTCACGGCTCCGCAGGCGCCTTCGCGGCGGCAGCGGCACGCGCGGTGGCCACCAACCCGCGCCCGACGGCGATCGTCGGTGTTCAGCAGCCGGCCCCGGCCACGATCCTCGGTCCGCACCAGACACCCGGACGCGGTGACGGTCTGCGTCCACCACCGCCGCCGCGCGGACCGCGACCGATGGGCGTGCCGACTGCGCCGCCGCCGATGGGTGTGCCGTCTGCGGCGATGCCGATCCAGCCCGATCCGGTGACGCCGGCACCTCCCGTCCGCAGACGCCATGGCGTGCTGCCGTGGCTCCTCGCCGGACTCGCACTGATGCTCGTGGGCGCCACCGTCGCGGTCGTGCTGGTCGCGACGCGGGGCACCGATACCTCGACAGGGTCGTCACCGGCCGCGGCGTCGGCGCCCACCGTTGCACCGACCACCGGAC
Source organism: Gordonia polyisoprenivorans NBRC 16320 = JCM 10675 (assembly GCF_000241325.1). Lineage (GTDB taxonomy): Bacteria > Actinomycetota > Actinomycetes > Mycobacteriales > Mycobacteriaceae > Gordonia > Gordonia polyisoprenivorans. The sequence goes on from NZ_BAEI01000031.1 coordinate 49,839, forward strand.
AAACGACCCTGCCCGTGGCAGCCTCGCTCGCCGGGAACTGGCGTGGCAGTGTGACCGGGGATCAGACCGGATTCGACGTCGTCGCGCAGATATCCGATACCGCACCGCTCACCGCGATCGTCCACTACCCGCAACTCGGGTGCGCGGGTACGTGGGCGGAGAACTCGCGGCGGGGATCGACGGTCACCCTGACCGAGCAGATCACCCAAGGCACCTGCGTCACCTCGCAGATCGAGGTGACGCCGTCCGCCGATGGCACGGTGGCCTACCGGTCGAGCTACTACTCCCAATCCCAGGGGCGGACCCTGGTCATCACCTCGGTGTTGCGCCGGAGCTGAATGGTGTTCTGGGCCGGAGCCTCACGTCACCGGGACGTCGATGATCGGCCGCGCGACGTCGGCACCGGCACCGTCGAAGTGCCACCACTCACCGGAGTAGACCGACAGCCCGCCCGCCGACATGGCCGCGCGCAGACGCGCGCGGTTGCGTTGCGCGGCAACCGGAACCCCTTCCGTCGCGAAGGCCGTGGCCTGCGGGGTGAACGAGTCGAAGTCGGTACCCATGTCGACCAGACACTGGTTGGTGATACGTCGATCGACCGGACACCCGGGCTGGTGCGTCGCCAGTGTGACATCCACCGACCGCCCCGACTCGTGGCTGCGTGAGTACGGCCCGGGTGCGGCGACCCACGCCGGGTCGGGCACCTTCTCGAACATGGTCTGCTGCACCGAGTGCGGCCGGTAGCAGTCCCAGAACACCAGGGTGTCACCGGATGTGCGCAGCGCCGCCGCCGCGGTGCGCAGTCCGTCGGCCAGGGACTCGTGGACGAGACACCGTGCGCCCGTCGGGTAGAGCTGTATTCCGACGAAGTTGTGCGGCGTCGCGTAACGCAGATCGACGATCGCCGACGGCACCACCGATCGCACATCGACAAGTCCCACCTGTCGAGCAGCTGCCGACACCGGCGGAATCGGCGCTGACGAGGACACCGGGCGGATTGCCGTTGATGACGTGGCGGAGGTCGACGACGGTGAAGTCGGCTGCGGGGTGGAGGGTCCGGTGCATGCGGTGAGCAGGGTGACGCTCACCGCGAGCGCGGCGGTGGACGCCCACCGGAGACGGGTCATGGGTCTGTTTGTAGCACGGGTCCGGTTCGGGCTGGGTGGTTTGTGATGGTTGTGGTTCGGAGTGGTGAGCCGGAACCAGCTGTGGGGCAAGGGGTCTCGAGGCTCGCCGCACGCGGCTCGCACCTCGACCATCGGGGAAAGCTCGCCGCACGCGGCTCGCACCTCGACCATCTTCTTCCGCTGGTCGAGGAGCGCCGAGCGAGCGCAGCGAGCACGTCGCGTCTCGAGACCGCCGCACGCCGACGCCGAAACGCATCCGACGCCTTCACTCCCGCCAGCGCAGGACCTCGAGGGCCGCGGCCACGTCGACGACGGTGTCGGCGAGCGGTCGGGGGAGCAGGTCATCGGCGCGGTCGAGACGGCGGATCACGGTGTTGCGATGGGTGTAAAGCACTTCGGCGGTGCGAGAGGTGTTGCACTGCAGCCTGATCCAGGTGCGCAGCGTCTCGATGAGATCGGGGTCGGCATCGGCGAGATCGCCGAGGGTGTCGGTGACGAAGTCGTCGCCCGCTGCGGTGTCGGAGGTCAAGAGCGACACCAAACGGATGTCGTCATAGTGGACGATCTGGCGCGTCGCACCCAGCCGGGCATGGCGCCGTTGGGTGGTCATCGCCTGGAAGTGGCTGGATCGGAATCCGTCGACGTCGGTGCCGGGTCGGCCGGCGGAGACGCGGACGTCGGGCAGGGACGACAGGTCGGGTGCGCCGAGCCCGTCGACCGGGAGCCACAGCCACCAGGAGGTGGCGCTGGCGGTGACCGTCAGTCGCGTGGTCGCCTCCGCGGAGCGGGCGAGGATGTCGGCTGCAGCCTCGAGATCCGGTGCGGCGTCGGGCGTCGCGCTCCACAGCACGACCGAGATGTGCGGGCCGGCGAGGCGATAGCCGAGTTGCGCCTCGGCGCGCGCCGACGGGATCGGTGCGCCCTCGAGAACGAGGGTGACGGCCTCGCGCCGACGGGCATGTGTGCCGCGCGCGAGTTCTTCGCGTTCGGCGCGCATCTGCTCGCTCATAGCGGTGACCGTGTCGTCGATGAACGTCGAGATCGACAGCGAGGTCACGTCGAGGAGTTCGCGGAGTTCGGCGGGGTCGGTGGTGAGACCGAAGCAGATGTCCATCCACAGGCGCCACGCGACGCTCTGTGCGGTGCGGAACGCGTCGAGCGAGGCTTCGTCGAGCCCGCGTCGCACCAGGTCGTGGGTGGCGAGCATGATCTCGGGAGTCAGTTGCGCGGGTACCCGCTCGCCGGGCGAATCGATGTTGTGTAGTGCCCAGCGCGAGGTGTTGGCCCAGTTCGTGCGGCGCGTGCCCGCCGCCAGCACCGGGTCCTCGGCGACCGCACGCATCCGGGCCCCGGACAGCGACGCCTCGTGGAGTTGTTCGACCCACGGCTCCGGCGGATCGAGGATGAGTTGCGCGCCGGCGCGGATCAGCTCCTTCGTACGTGCCGACACCTGCGGCCACTCAATGTCCATGTGCACATTGTGCACCGTGGCTTGAGCTCATCATGGGCATAATGTCACTGGCGTGATCGGCCGGACGAAGGCATCCTGGATCGTGACAATGCTGAGTGTCATATTGGAGTGAGCGTCACAGCCACGCCCCGACACCGGCGAGGCCCAGCCCCGAGGAGAGATCGTGCCCCAGACCACCACCCCCGTCGAGACCGTCGACGTGCTCATCGTCGGTGCCGGGATCTCCGGCATCGGTGCCGCCCACTATCTGACGACGATGGTGCCGCAGAAGTCCTTCGTGATCCTCGAGGGCCGCGACGTGGCAGGCGGCACGTGGAATCTGTTCAAGTACCCCGGCATCCGCTCGGACTCCGATCTGCACACCTTCGGGTTCGAGTTCAAGCCGTGGACCGACAAGCAGTCCATCGCCGACGCCGAGCGCATCCTCGACTACCTCTACGAGGCGATCGACGAGGACAACATCGGCGACAAGATCCGCTACCGGCACAAGGTGCACGCGGCGCAGTGGTCGTCGCAGGAATGCCTGTGGACGGTCGACATCGAGCGCACCGACACCGGCGAGCGGTTCCAGATGAAGGCCAACTGGCTGTTCTCCGGCGCCGGCTACTACAACTACGACGAGGGCTTCACCCCGCAGTTCGAGGGGCGCGAGCGCTTCCGCGGGCAGATCATCCATCCGCAGCACTGGCCCGCCGACCTCGACTACTCGGGCAAGAAGGTCGTGGTGATCGGCTCCGGCGCCACCGCGGTGACATTGCTTCCCGCGATGGCCAAGACCGCAGGTCACATCACCATGCTGCAGCGCACCCCGACCTACATCGTTCCGCTGCCCAAGCACGATCCGGTCGCCAACATCGGCCGCGCCGTCCTCGGCGACAAGCGTGGTTACGCGCTCGCACGCGCGAAGAACATTGCGCAACAACGTGTTCTGTACGAAGCCTGCCAGCGTTTCCCGAAGGCGTCGCGCAAGGTGATCCGTGCGATCAACAAGAAGCTGCTGCCCGAGGGCTTCGACGTCGACAAGCACTTCAATCCGCCCTACAACCCGTGGGATCAGCGGTTGTGTGCGGTGCCCGACGGCGACCTGTTCCGCACCATTCGGCAGGGCAAGGCGTCGGTGGTCACCGACCGTATCGCAACCTTCACCGAGAACGGCATCCTGCTCGAGAGCGGTGAGGAACTCGAGGCCGACGTCATCGTCACCGCCACCGGATTGAATCTGCAGCTGTTCGGGGGCGTGGAGCTGAGCATCGACGGCGAGCCCGTCTCGATGCCCGACACCGTCGCCTACCGCGGCTTCATGCTCAGTGGCGTACCGAATTTCGCGCTCGCCATCGGCTACACCAACTCGTCGTGGACCCTCAAGGTGGGCCTGCTGTGCGAGCACTTCTGCCGGCTGCTCGCCTACATGGATGCCCGCGGGTATCCCGCCGTGCGCCCGATCGCCGACCCCGGCATGCAGACCCGCCCGTTGCTCGATTTCGGGGCCGGCTACGTGCAGCGGTCGCTCGAGAATCTGCCGAAACAGGGTGTGGCAGAACCGTGGACGATGTCGATGAGCTACTACCGGGACCGTAAGTCCTTCGACTCCGATGTCGCCGACCCGAACCTGGAATTCACGCGGACACTGCCGGCGCAGTCCGGCGCCGATGCGCAATTGGAGTCGGCGAGCGCCTGATCGGCGTTCATCACCCCCCATCACCCTCCGAGGCGACCGCGTGCGACGAACCGCACGCGGTCGCCTCGGTAGTAGGAGCGGGTCCACTCGACGCAGGTCCCGTCCGCGTCGCGTGAAGTGCGCTCGATCTGGAGCAGCGGGGTCCCGGTGGCGACCCGCAGGTACGCCGCCTGATCGGGGACGGCGAGTGCGGTCTGCACGCTGTCCTCGACGTCGCAGATGACGATCCCGCGGGCCCGTAGCGTCGCATACAGCGAGCCGCTCGCGGCGACGGCGTCCGCGAAATCGTCGAATTCGCCTGGGATGTGCGCGGTTTCGAGCGCCAGTGGCTCGTCGTTGACGATGCGCAGACGGGTGAGCCGATGGACGGGGGTGCCCGTCGGGACCTCCAGACGCACGGCGAGGTCGGTGTCGGCCGGCGCGTGGCCGGCGTCGAGGATCTCCGAATCCACGGTGCGGCCCTGCGCGCCGAGGTCGTCGCTGAATGACGTCAGCTGCCGCACGTGCACCAACTTCGGTGGCGTGACGAAGTTTCCGCTGCCCTGAGTACTGCTGAGCACGCCCTCGGCGGTGAGTTCGGCCAACGCCCGGCGCAGGGTTGTACGCGAGGTACCGAGTTCGGTGGCGAGCTTGCGCTCGGGAGGTAACGACATTCCCGGTTCCAGGTCGCCGATGCGCTGTTGGAGCGCAACCTTGACCTGGAAGTACCGCGGTCCGCGGTTGCGTGTTGTCGCAGGAGGCGTCGGCATGAATGCGAGCGTACCCATTGACGAACCAGATTGGTATATGCCAATCTGAGACCGCCAACACATTGGTATACACCAATCCAGACCTCGCGGAGGTACCCCGATGACGACCTACCCGGCAATCCGACCACCGGTCGGGACAAGACGCACGTCCGGACTGATGGTGGGTATCGCCGCCGCCAGCATCGGCGTGATCTACGGCTACGACAGCAGCAACATCGGCGCCGCCCTGAAGTTCATCGGCGCCGACTTCGGCCTCGGCGATGCCGGCAAGCAGGCACTCGCGACTGCGGTCGTGATCGGCGAGATCGTGGGCGCCATCGGGGCCGGCTGGCTGGCCAACCGCCTCGGCCGTAAGCGTTCGATGCTCCTCGTCGCGGCCACCTACTGCCTGTTCGCGCTGTTCAGCGCGCTGTCGCCGACCCACGACGTCCTTCTCGTGGCGCGGCTGCTCCTCGGCGTGACCGTCGGTGTGTCGATCGTGGTGGTACCGGTCTTCGTCGCCGAATCCGCCCCACCACGCTCGCGCGGAGCGATGCTGGTGGCCTATCAGGTCGCGACCATCGTCGGCATCATCGGCGGCTACGTGGTCGGGTACTTCCTCGCCGGCCACGGCGCCTGGCGCTGGATGCTCGGCATCGCCGCGATCCCGGCGCTCGCGGTGACCGCCCTGGTCGCCGTCATGCCCGACACCCCGCGCTGGTACGTGTCCAAGGGACGGTTCGACGAGGCCCGGGCGACGTTGCGCAACATCGAACCCGACGCCGACATCGACGCCGAGATCGCCGAGATGCGGCAGGCGCTCACCGAGGAATCCGGCGGCTCGCTCGGCGAGATGTTCCGCCGACCCTGGATTCGCGCGACCGTCTTCGTCGTCGGACTGGGCTTCCTCATCCAGATCACCGGCATCAACGCCGTCGTCTACTACAGCCCGAAGCTGTTCGAGGACATGGGTTTCACCGGCGACTTCGGCACCTTGATGCTGCCGGCCTTCGTGCAGATCGCCGGTCTGGCCGCGGTGCTGATCTCGCTGTTCACCGTCGACCGGTTGGGCCGCCGCCCGATCCTGCTGGGCGGGATCGGCGCCATGGTGATCGCGACGGTCGTGCTGATCGTCACCTACGGCCCATTGCACGGCGCCGGTACCACCGCGCACGTGCTGGGATTCGCGGGCCTGGTCCTGTTCACCATGGGATTCTCCTTCGGCTTCGGCGCGCTGGTCTGGGTGTACGCCGGCGAGGCGTTCCCGGCGCGGCTGCGCGCCAACGGATCGTCGCTCATGCTGACCTCGGATCTGGTGGCCAATGCGATCGTCGCCGCGTTCACGCTCTCGCTCATCAACGTCATCGGGGGCGCGGGCACCTTCGCGGTCTTCGGCGGATTCGCGCTGGTCGGTCTGGTGTTCGTCTTCTTCCTGGCGCCCGAGACCAAGGGCCGTAAGCTCGAAGACATCCAACACTATTGGCGCAGCGGTGGCCGGTGGTCCGAAGCGATCGCCGACGCGTCGCCCCGACAGACCAAGGTTGTCCGATGAGTATCGTCGCTGACCCGTCAGGCGCGAACCCCAGCGTCACCCTCGCCTTCGACATCGGCGGATCGAAGACCCACGCGGTGCGCGCCGAGAACGGCACCGTCGTCGCCGAGACCATCGTCGGCAGCGCCAATGTCTCCTCCATGGGGGTGGAGGAGGCCGGACGTCAACTCGACGCCGCGATCGAGAAGCTCGGTGGTCCCGACGGTGTGCACACGGTGCTGGCCGGATCGGCCGGTGTCGACACCCCGGCGAGTGTCGAACGTCTGGAAAGCCTTTTGGCCCAGCGTGTTCCGGGAGCACGGGTCGGGGTCGTCCATGACACCCACCTGATCCTCGCCGCCGCGGGCCTCGATGAGGGCATCGCGGTGATCTCCGGCACCGGTGCGGTCGCCTGGGGCCGGCGTGACGGGTGTTCGCGTCGGGCCGGCGGGTGGGGACACCTGCTCGGCGACGAGGGCAGCGGCTATTGGGTTGCGCGCGAGGTGGTTCGGCGTGCCTTGCACGACAACGATCAGGGGCTGGCCCCGGCACCGCTGTCGCTGCGCCTGGCGGAGGAGTGCGGGGTCGGCGAGGTACTCGACCTGCATGACCTGTTCTACACACGTGCCGATCGCCAATTTTGGGCGCGCCGTTCCCACGTCGTGTTCGAGCGCGCCGCGGTGGCCGACGAGCGTGCGCTGGAGATCGTGGAGGCCGCGGCCCACGCACTGGCCGACCTCGTCGGCACCGTCGCCCAGATGCTCGGATCGACCGGACCGGTGGTCCTCGCCGGCGGCCAGGTGGTCCATCAGCCCTTGTTACAGAACCGGATTCGCGAACTCGTCGCACCGATGGGCATCACCGACATCCGCGTCCTCGAGGTCGATCCGGTCCACGGTGCGGTGCGCCTGGCCGCATCCCTCGTCGACGCCCACTGACCCACTGACCGGCCCACCGGCCGAGACTTCTCGAAGGAGACCCATGAACACCGTCCTCACCGACCGACCCGGACACCTGATGGCCGCCGAGATCGCCGAACAACCCGACGTCTGGCGAAATCTGTTGCGCGACGGGCATGCCGAGATTCGAGATGTTGCTGCTCGGATCGCCGCGCGTCGACCACGATTCGTGCAGTTCGTTGCACGCGGCACCAGCGACCATGCCGCGCTCTACGGCAAGTATCTGATCGAGATCCGCCACGGACTGCCCGCCGGACTGGTCTCACCGTCGACGATGACGGTGTACGGCGCCCGCCCGGACCTGCGCGACGTGCTCTACATCGCGGTCAGCCAGTCCGGCGGGTCGCCCGATCTGGTGCAGTCGGTGCAGGTGGCCCGGGAGCAGGGAGCGCTCACGGTGGCGATCACCAACGCCGCGGCGTCACCGCTGGCCGACGCCGCGGAGTTCGACCTGCAGGTCCATGCCGGAGCCGAACGGTCGGTGGCCGCCACCAAGTCCTACACCGCGGAACTGCTTGCGCTGTATCTGCTCTCGGAGTCGATCCTCGGCCGCGACGGTGCTGCTGCTGCGTCGGCGCTACCCGATCTGGGGGACCGGGTCCTCGACGGGGAGGATCGGGTGCGAGAGGTGGCGCAGCGGTATCGGTTTGCGCAGCGGCTCGTGACGACCGGCCGCGGTTACTCGTATCCGACGGCTCGCGAAGCGGCGTTGAAATTGATGGAGACTTCCTACTTGTCGGCGCAGGCGTTCTCCGGCGCCGACCTGTTGCACGGGCCGTTGGCCACCGTCGACCCGCAGGTGCCGGTGCTCGCGGTGGTTCCCGAGGGTGCCGGCGGCGCGGCAATGCAGCCGGTGCTGGAGCGGCTCGCCGAACGCGACGCCGACGTGTTCGGAGTCGGGGCCGCCGAGTATGTGTCCGGGCTGACCGGTGGCTTCGTGTTGCCGACGGGAGCGCCGGATGCGTTGTCGCCGTTGCTCGAGATCATCCCCTTCCAGCAGCTTGCCCTGCACCTCGCGGTCGCCCGCGGCGGTGATCCGGACACCCCTCGCGGTCTGCGCAAGGTCACCGAGACGCTGTAGGGAGACCGCCGATGACTGTCATCACCGTCGCCGCCGGTCGCATCATCAGCGGCGGGCGCGCGCTGGAGCCCGGCTGGTTCACCATGTATGACGGCCGGATCGTCGCCGTCTGGGAGGGGGCGCCGCCGACCCTGCCCGACCGCGAATTCCCGGACGCCACCATCGTTCCCGGCTTCATCGACATGCACGTGCACGGCGGTGGTGGCACCGGCTACACCGACGGTGTCGCCGAGGAGATCGTTGCGGCGGCGGCTTTTCACCGAACACACGGCACCACAACCACTCTCGCCAGTCTGGTGAGCGCTTCGCCGTCGGCGCTGCTCGATCAGGTTGCCGCGCTGCGCGAGCAGGTCGAGGCCGGAGTGATCGCCGGCATCCACCTGGAAGGGCCGTGGCTCTCGCACGCACGGTGCGGTGCGCACGATCCCACCACGCTGCGCGATCCGGACCCGGAGGAGATCTCCGCGCTGTTACGCGCCGGGGGCGGCGCCGTCCGCATGGTCACCATCGCCCCCGAACTCGACGGCGGTCTCGATGCCATTCGCCGTATTGCCGACGCGGGAGTCGTTGCTGCGGTGGGACATACCGAGGCGACCTACGAGCAGACCCGCGCCGCAGTCGGCGCCGGCGCACGGGTGGGCACCCACCTGTTCAATGCCATGCGGCCGCTGCGCCACCGCGAACCCGGCCCGGTACTCGCGCTCCTGGGCGACGACCGCGTCACCGTCGAGCTCGTCGGTGACGGAGTGCATGTGCACCGCGACCTCGCGTCCTACGTCGAACGGGTCGCCGGTCCGCGGCGGATCGCGCTGGTCACCGACGCCATGTCGGCGGCGGGAATGTCGGACGGCTCGTATCGTCTCGGGGTGCTCGACGTCGACGTCACCGACGGTGTCGCCCGGGTCCGGGAGACCGGGGCGATCGCCGGCAGCACCGCCACCATGGACCTGCTGTTCCGCCGCGCCGCGCAAGGCCTGTCCGACGGCGGCCCCATCACCCGCGAGGCGTTGATCGCCGCCGTCGAGATGTGTTCGCGCACACCGGCCCGCGCGATCGGCCTCGACGGCGTCGGGGATCTGCTTCCCGGATACGTCGCCGATCACCTCGTGATCGACGCCGATGCCCAGCTGGTGGAGGTCGTCGTCGGAGGGCGCCCCGGGTCGATGGTACAGACCGGTGATGGAGCCCCCGGATCGGTGGTCGAGTGCCGCTGAGCGGTAGGGAGGGTTCCCCGGTTCGATGCTCGCGTGCCGCTGAGCGGTAGGGTTCCCAGATCGGTGGTCGAGGTGTGAGGAGCGTTAGCGACGAGCCTCGAGACCGGCTGCGGTGGTGCTGGTTTCGGTCCCCGGTGGCCCGGGGATGATGGTTGGTGCGGGTGGTCTCGAGGCCCGGCGCCTTGGGCGCCGTGCACCTCGACCATCGGGGGATGGTCGCCGTCGGTCGGAGGGCTGCCCAGATCGGTGGTCGAGGTGTGAGGAGCGTTAGCGACGAGCCTCGAGACCGGCTGCGGCGGTGCTGGTTTCGGTGCGAGTGGTCTCGAGGCCCGGCGCACGGGGGTCAGCCCGCCGGGGTTGTCGTCGGCGTCTCGGTGGTTTCTTCCGTTGTCTCCGTGGTGGTTTCCTCGGTCGTCGTCGGAACCTCCGTGGTCTCCGTCGCCGTCGGGGTTTCCACCGTCGTGGTTTCGGTGGTGGTCGCGATCAGGGTCTGCCACGTGGCCGAGGTGATCGGCACCGAAGTACTACCCAAGGACAATCGCCAGATTCCGGTCGAGTCGGTGGCCGAGGTGACCGACGACTGCGACAGCGAACTCTGATAGACCGACCGCGACAGCCCGTCATTACAGGTGAGCGACACCGAGCCGGTGGTCTCCTGCGACGGCGCCTGGCACGTCACCGACTGATTGTTCTCGGTGAAGCTGAAGCTGCCGATGGAATCACCGCTACCGCTGAAAACGGTGGGCGACGGTGCCGCCGACGACGAGCTGCTCGCGCTCGAACTGGTGTCGGATGATGTCGTGGTGCTGCTCGCCGCCGAGGTCTCCTCGCTCGAGGTCGGGCCCGCGGCCGAGGTGTCGGTTCCCGATTCGGTGCCCGACGCGGCTTCGGTGGTCTGGCCCTCGGTCGGCGGGGTGTTGCCGTTGGATTCGGCCATCTGCGTGACCTCCGGCGCGGCGGCCGTCTCGCCTGCCCGGGCGAGCCCGTTCTGTGCCGCGGCCTCGTCGCTGCGCGCTGCCAACGGCACGTTGAGTGATGCCGGCGTCGGCAGCGCCTCGGTCAGCGGCGGCTGACCCGACAGATCCAGCAAGCCGCCGACCGTGCGATCGAAGAGCTGACGGGTATCGGGATTGAGTAGCGTCAGCAGCGCGGCAGCACCGGCGGCCGGCGTATTCGCCTGGGCCGGAGCCTGATTGATCACGGTCGTGGTGTTGTTGACGACGGTGACGTTCTGGGTGTTGTAGGCAACGCGGGTGATGTAGTTGACCTGATAACCCTGCCAATGGGTTCCGCGGATTCGGTATCCGCCGATGGGGGCCGAGGCGGCCGGCCCGAGCGGATTACCGCACTGGCAGCGGACCCGGGGAACGCCGGCGCTGTCGACGAGAACCGAGGTGCCGGCCTGCAGCACATCCTGGAACGGCACCGCCGAACCGCCGGTGTAGCTGTAGTTGGTCACCCAGGTGTCGGCCGAGAGGATCACCGGCGTCAGGGTGTCGAGGTAGTAGGGGATGGCCTGCGTGCTGATCCCGTAGACACTCGCCCACGCCGCCGCCTGGGAGGGGTGTTGCGCGAGGAAATTACCCAGACCGGCCGGGTCACAGGTGGTAGACCCACCGACGTACAGGCCCGGCGTGGTGCCGCTGACCAGTCGCGTGCCCTGATCCGGCGCGCCGGTCTGCGCGCTCAGGCGCAGACCGTTGTCGAGTGGCTTGTTGGTCAGATTCGGCTGCGCCATGAACGGCGCATCACCCGGTGCGTCCGCGGACGTCAGCGACAGGAAGGGGATGTGGAACTCGCCCTTCTTGTTCTTGAGCACGATCACCACGACCGAGGCGAACACGAGCGCGAGCACCGCAACGATCGCTGCGAGGATCAAGGTGAGATTGCGGCGATTACGCGGTTGCGGTTCGGGCGGCACGGCGCCGAACGGCATCGACGGATACGTGGGTGGCCCCGGTGGGTAGTACGACATCTGCTCGGTCTCCTACGAACGCCCGTGCCCGGCGCGATCGCCGCACGGATCGGTGGTGGTGTGTTCCCCGAGCCACAAGTATTGTGAGCGGCTCTGAGCAGGGGCAACCGCGTTCGGGCGGATTCGGTCGGCTGATCGGGAAATCCACCCGAACGGACTACACCGACGTAACAGGCGTCCGATTCGTCGCGATGAACACCGACCGATGCCGCCCCGACCTCAGGCCGGATCGCCGAAATCGAAGAGCGCGGCCATCGTCGTCCGGCCGTCGAGCGCCTCGCGGATGATGTCGGCGTGGCCACTGTGATGGGCGGTCTCGCGCAACATGTGCAGGGCCATCTTGCGTACCGTCCACCACTCTCGCTCGGGCTGCCATGGTGCGGTCGCCTGCGGGATCAGTTCGTCGAGTGAACCGACCTCGGCGATCACCGCGTCGTAGGCGAGCGCGGCATCCCGGTAGGCGGCGAGCCACTCCTCGAACGTCTCGCCGTCGGTGAGCTCGTATCCGTGCTCGAGATTGTCCATGTGGATCTCGGCGTTCGGGTCGCGGTCGAGGATGGTCTGCGTGTGCTCGCGCTGCACCATCGTCAGGTGCTTGAGGAGACCGCCGAGGGTCAGTTCGCTCACGGTGCTGCGGCGGCGGGCCTGCTCGTCGTCGAGATCGCGCAAGGTCACCAGGAACATCGCGCGCTGATCCTCCAACAGGGTCAAGACGTCGGCCTTCTCGCCGGTGACATCGACGGAGAGGGTGACGGAGGTGTAGGTGCCGGCCATGATGGTGCCTTTCGGAGTGGTTCGCGGTCACCACCGAAGCTACGAACCAATGCGGACATATCCGGTCCGCATTTTCTCGGGAAGGGAAATCTGTTGCCGGGAGGCCGCGCGACGCGCACCATGCCCTCATGCCCGAGTCCTCCTCGTACTCCGATGAACCCGCCGAACTGTCTGCTCTGCGCCGCAAGCCGACTCGCGGTGGCGACCGCGCGTTGCTCGACGACGTCCTCGATTCGGTCCTCGTCGGAACCCTCTCGACCGTCGTCGACGGGTGGCCGTGGTCGGTGCCGTTGCTCTTCTCCCGCGACGGTGACGACATCCTCATGCACGGATCGATCGCGGCAGGCGCACTGCGTCATGTGGCCGAGGGTGCGCCGTCGACGTTCACCGTGTTCGTCCTCGACGCAATCGTGGTGGCCGACAGTCTCTTCGACCATTCCGCGAACTATCGGTCCGCGGTGGTGCGAGGTATCCCCGAACGCGCCGACGACGACCTGGCCGCACTGGAAGCCTTGTCGGACAAGCTGATCCCGGGCCGCGTCGCCGAGACGCCGTCGATCACCGGCAAGGAGCGTGCCGCGACGGTCGCCCTGCGGATGCCGATCGTCGACGGTCAGTGGATCGCCAAGGCCCGCAGTGGAGGTCCCGGTGTCGACACCGACAACTGGACCGGCGTCGTGCCCGTCCGCACCGTCTACGACGACCCGATTCCCGCGACGGGCACCGAGATCCCCGAGTCGGTGCGGCGCCTGGCGAGCGGAGGCCGACGACGACGGTGACCTGTGATGACGGGGCCGGTACTACCTCTGCCGCAGGACGAATCGCTGGATCTTGCCGCTCGGTGTCTTGGGCAGCGCGTCGACGAAATGCACGCTGCGCGGATAGGCATGCGCGGCGAAACCCGTCTTGACCAGCTGCTGCAGCTCGGACTCCAGGGCGTCGTCGCCGACCACACCGTCGGCGAGCACGACGAAGGCCTCGAGGACCTCGCCGCGCAACTCGTCCGGCCGGCCGACGACGGCGACGTCGATCACCGACGGATGCGTGATCAGCACGCTCTCGACGTCGAATGGTCCGATCCGGTAGCCGGCCATGATGATCACATCGTCGTCCCGAGCGCTGAAGAAGTAGTTGCCGTTCTCGTCGACCCGGCCCGTGTCGCCGGTCAGATACCAACGCCGGTCCTCGGTGAACCGGGCCGCGGTCTTCTCCGGGTCGTCGAGGTATCCGGTGAACCACAGTGCCGGACTGGCCGATACATCGATCGCGATCTGTCCGTCGACGATGCCGGTGGCGAAACCGGGCATCGGTTGGCCCATCGATCCGGGGATCAGCGGTCGCCGCACTTCCGGGGCCCAGTGGTTGTTGATGAACATGCCGTGTTCGGTCTGGCCGTAGTGGTCGCGCACCTCGGTTCCCAATGCGCCTGTTGCCCAATCGATCACATCTGGCGTCAGCGGCTCGCCCGCCGACGACGCATGCCGTAGCGAAAAGCCCTCGATCGCACCGCTTTTGCTCAGCGCGCGATATACCGTTGGGGCGGCGGCGAAGTTGGTGACGCCCAGCTCGCCGAGAATGCGAGCGCTCAGCTCCGGCGTGAAACCGGCCTGCAGCAAGATGTTCGGGCGTCCGGTGGCCAGCGGACCGAGGATGCCGTAATACAGGCCGTAGGCCCAGCCCGGGTCGGCGGCATTCCAGAACACGTCGTCGTCGGTCACGTCGAGACCGAAACGCATGTACGTGACGAACGCCGCCAGTGCGCGCACCGGCACCGGAACCCCCTTGGGCGCGCCCGTGGTTCCGCTGGTGAACAGCAGGATCAGGTGCCCGTCGCCGCCGACGGCCACCGAATCCTCCCAGGGCGCACTCGCGGCGAGCAGGGTGTCGAAATCGTGGGTGCCAGACGCGCTCTCGGCCGGACTCCCGGCACCGGCGACCACCGTGGTCAGGCCCTCGATTCCGTCGAGTTTGTCGACCTGACTCGCCTCGGTCACCACGATGTCGGCGTCGCCTCCACGTAGCCGCATCTCGATCGCCGGTGTCGCGAACGCCGTGAACAGCGGGATGTAGACGGCGCCGAGGCGGGCGAGTGCCAGCAATGTGACCACCAGCTCGACGCGCTTGCCCATCAGCACACCGATTCGCGAACCGCGCTCGACGCCGAGCCCGGCCAGGGCGGTCGTGAACTTCCGTGACTGAGCGGCCAGGTCGCCGTAGGTGATGCGGGTGGTGACGAGGTCGTCGCCGCTGGTGCCGACCGTCACGAAAGCGACGGCATCCGGGTCGTGCCGGTCGACGAGCAGGGTCGCGGCATTCGCGTCGTTCGCGCCGAACTCGGCCAGCAACGCGGCCACCTCGGCCTCGGCGGAGGGATGCGCGGGAGCGGTCTGGGTCATGGTCTCACCTGGGCCTCATGAGTAAGCTGAATCACAGTCGCACGCATTGTCTGCCGCGACCAACGATGTGTGCCACCCCCCGAAGAGGGGGCGCACACGACCGGAGGAGGTGACCGAGATGCCCGAATCTCTCGCGGCGCCGGTGACCGACGCGCTGCGCCGATTGCGCCGGGCCAGCGGCGTCTCCCTCGCCTTCGGTGGTGTCGTGCAGAGCGGGCACGGACTGCGTCTGAGCCACTTCGTCGGCCACACGGTCGGTGCGCTCAACGGCGTTGCCGTCGACATCGGGCACGGACTCGGCGGCAAGGTGGTGGCCACCAACCGGCCGATGGTCGTCGACGACTACCTGAAGACGCCGCGGATCACTCACCGCTACAACGCGGTCATCGCGACGGAGGGTCTGCGGGCGATGGCCGCGGCGCCGGTGATCGTCGACCGGACACCGGTGGCGGTGATCTACGGCGCGTTGCGCACCGACGATCCGCTCGGCGACCGGGCACTCGACGCCCTCGCCGTGGAGGCTCGCACGCTCGAACAGCAGATCGTCGCCGCCCGGACGTCGGTGGAAACCGTGACCGGGCAGCCCGAGGCCGACGCGCTGCGCGTTCGGCTGACCGAGGCGTATGCACAACTGCGTGACCTCGCGCGCTCGGTCGACGACGCCGAGGTCGCCGCCGCGATCGGTCGCATCACCGACGGGCTCCTCGACGCCGCGCCCGATCACGAGTCGGTGGCGTTGACCCGCCGCGAGCAGGACGTGCTGGCGCTGGCCGCGCTCGGCTATCCCAACGCACGAATCGCCGACTCGCTGGGCATCGGCGTCCAGACCGCCAAGGGCTATGTGAAGGACGCGATGCGAAAGCTCGGTGCCACAAGCCGATTGGAGGCAGTGGTGATCGCGCGGCGCTCCGGTCTGCTGCCGTGAGTGTCATGAGCGTCCCGGGCCGCCTCGTCCGCCTGGCCGGCCCGGGCGATGCGGCGGTCGTCGGTCGGCTGCTGTTCGACTTCAACACCGAGTTCGAGAGTCCGACCCCGAGTGCCGACGAGTTCGCCGGCCGCTTCACCCGTCTGCTCGCCGGTGACGACGTGCTCGTCGTGCTGGCCGAGTCCGACGGGGAGCCCACCGGATTCGCCTACCTGACGCTCCGCCCGACCCCGTACGGCGACGGGCCGCTCGCGCAGTTGGAGGAGTTGTACGTCGTACCCGCGTTCCGGGACGGGGGCATCGGCACCGCCCTGCTCACCCAAGCTGTCGACGAGGTGCTGGACCGCGACGCGATCGAGATGCACATCAACGTCGACGAGATCGACACCGACACCCGACGCTTCTACGAGCGGCTCGGGTTCACCAACATCGAGCCCGGTGAGGACTACCGGATGCTCTGTTACCTGCGGGAGCTCTGATGGTCTGGCTGCGGCCGGCGGTCACCGGCGAAACGGCGGCGTTCCGGTCTGCTGCCGTGAGTGTCGATGGCCGGTAACACCTCGACTCCGGGCGCGTCGGTGGCGTCGCGCACGCTCGCGTTGCTGGGTACGTTCGATTCCACTCATCGGGTGCTCTCGTTGTCCGAAATGGCCGCGCGTGCAAGTCTTCCGTTGCCGACGGCGCATCGTCTCGCGGGCGAGCTCGAGCGGTGGGGTGCGCTGGTGCGCCGGCCCGACGGCCGGTACGTGATCGGCAGACGCCTGTGGGATCTCGGGCTTCTCGCGCCGATCCAGTCGGGGATTCGGGAGGTCGCCGAACCATTTCTCCACGACCTCTACGCCGCGACCACGGCGACCGTGCACCTGGCCATCCGGGAGGGTACCGCCGCGCTGTATCTCGACCGCATCTCCGGAAAGGAGTCGGTGCCGGTCGTCAGCCGGGTCGGCGGGCGGCTCCCGTTGGCCGCCACCGGCGTCGGGAAGGTGTTGCTCGCCTACGCCCCCAACGACATTCGCGAGGAGGTGATGGCCTCGCTCACGCGGATCACCCCGCACACCATCGTGAACCCGAAGCTCCTCGACGACCAGCTGCGCCGCGTTCACGACGAGGGCTACGCGACAACCGTCGAGGAGATGACGCTCGGCGCCTGCTCGGTGGCTGTCCCCGTGCGCGGTCCCGACGGCGTGGTCGCCGCCCTCGGCATGGTGGTGCCGTCGATCAGCGGTCGGCTACCGCGGATCGTCGCCGCGTTGCAGGTTGCCGCACAAGGGATCGGGCGCTCGCTCGGGGCGCCCACCCTCATTGGCGGTGTCCCATCGCCTGGTGGTCGAGGTGCGGAGGAGCGTTAGCGACGGAGCCTCGAGACCTGTTGTGTTGCTGCTGGTTCCGGAGTTGCGGAGTTCCAGCGTCGGCTTGCGGTGGTCTCGAGGCGCTCCGGCTCGCTGCGCTCGCGCGGGGCTCCTCGACCATCGGGGAGGAGCAGGGTGTCTCGACCAACGGAAAAGGGCGGGGCTCCTCGACCATCGGAAAGACGCGGGGTGTTTCGACCATCGCGGGGCGGCCGCCCGGCAGATCAGACCGAGGGCCAGCCCGTGTATCCCTCGGCGAGATAGGCCGATCCGGCCTCGGAGGCCGTCAGGGTTTCGAGTTCGCCGAGCTGGCGGCGCTCGTCGAAGTCCGATGCGTCGGAAGCCTTGTGCAGCATCGTCGTCATCCAGTACGAGAAGTGCTGAGCCTTCCAGACGCGGGCGAGTGCACGGTCGGTGTAGGAGTCCAGTGCCGTCTCGTCGTCCGCGAGCAGGGTTCGCTCGATGGTCTCGGCCAACACCCGGACGTCGGCGAGGGCGAGGTTGAGCCCCTTGGCGCCCGTCGGGGGAACCGTATGTGCCGCATCGCCGGCGAGGAGCAACTTTCCGTCGCGCATCGGGGTTTGCACGAAGCTGCGGAACGGCAGCACGCTCTTGTCGATGATCGGACCTTCCTGCAACGCGAAACCGTCCTGTCCGGCCAGCCGGCGCTGCAGTTCGGCCCAGATCCGGTCGTCGGACCAGTCGTCGGGATTCTCGGCCGGGTCGCACTGGAAGTACATGCGCTGCACCGACTCCGTGCGCTGACTGATCAGCGCGAAGCCGAACGGGGAACGGGTGTAGATCAATTCGGGTGCGCTACGCGGAGCCTCGGCGAGGATGCCGAACCAGGCGAACGGATACTCGCGGAACAGTCGCTGCGGGTTGGCGACGAGGTCGCGGCAGATGCTGCGCGAGCCATCGGCGCCGACGACGAGGTCGGCCCGGATCTCGTGGCGCCCATCGGCATCGGTGTAGGCCACACGAGGGGCGTCGCGGTGGTCGGTGACCGCGGTGTCGGCGATGCCGTAGCGGAGGTCGCCGCCGTCACGAACCCGTGCGGCGTGGAGATCGATGAACACGTCGGTCTGTGGGTAGAGCCAGCATGAGGCGCCGACGAGTTTCTGGAAGTCGATGCGGTGGCTGACACCGTCGAAGCGCAGGTCGATGCCCTGGTGTTCGTGGCCGTCGGTGAGGACGCGGTCGCTGACCCCGGATTCGACGAGCAACCGGACGCTGTCCCGCTCCAGGATTCCGGCGCGGTGGGTGGTCTCGATCTGCTCGTAGGTGCGGGTGTCGAGGACGATGCTCTCGATTCCGGCCCGATGCAGCAGGTGCGAGAGCATCAGGCCGGCCGGACCGCCGCCGACGATCGCGACCTGCGTGCGGGTGGTGCTGGTGAAGGTGGACATGTGACTCCTCTGGTTGAGCACACGGTAGAGAGAGCGTTGTCACAACCACCAGACCGCACTTCCACTCAGTGAAAGCACATGCCGATGTGCAGCAGAAGCGGGTGTCACGACTGGGCAGCTGCGGCACACTGGATTGTGACCCGCGGCACACAGCAGTGATTGCGTGGACATCTCAGGAGGCGTGAATGATCACCTACGACAAACTCTTCATCGGCGGACAGTGGGTAGCCCCGGCATCGGGTGAACAGATCGAGGTCGTGTCGTCGAGCACCGAGGAACAGATCGGTGTGGTGCCGGCTGCGGTCGAGGCCGATGTGGACGCCGCGGTCGCCGCAGCGCGGGCGGCGTTCGACGATCCGCAAGGTTGGGCGCGCTGGGAACCGTCGCGCCGTGCCGATGCGATGGAACAGCTCGCTGACATCCTCGAGACCAAAGGCGAGGAGATGGCTCGCCGGGTGTCGGCGCAGAACGGCATGCCGATCGCCATCTCGAGTCAGCTCGAAACCGGCGTCCCGCTGACCCTGCTGCGGTACTACGCGGGGCTGGCACGTGGGTTCTCCTTCGAGGTCGAGCAGGACCACCTGTTCGGCGGGACGACGCTGGTGCGCCGGGAACCGGTCGGTGTGGTCGGGGCGATCGTCCCGTGGAATTATCCGCAGGCACTCGCGGCGTTCAAATACGGTCCGGCGCTGGCCGCCGGCTGCGCGATCGTGCTCAAGCCGTCACCGGAAACGGTGCTCGACGCCTTCTTGTTCGCCGAGGCCGTCGCCGAGAGCGACATCCCCGACGGCGTCGTCAACGTGGTGCCCGGTGGCCGGGAGACCGGCGCCTACCTGGTCTCGCACCGCGACGTCGACAAGGTGGCGTTCACCGGGTCGACCGCGGCCGGCCGACAGATCGCGGCCACCTGCGGGCAGCTGCTGCGCCCGGTGACCCTGGAACTCGGCGGCAAGTCCGCCGCGATCGTCCTCGACGATGCCAATCTCGACCTGTCGGTGATGGGGGAGCGACTCTTCGAGAGCCTGCTGGTCAACAACGGCCAGACCTGCTACCTCGGAACCCGAATCCTGGCCCCCGACAACAGGTATGACGAGGTCGTCGACACCTTGGCGGCATTCATGAGCAGTCTGCCGGTCGGCGATGCGCTCGACGAGTCGACGATGATCGGCCCGATGGCCAGTCGCACTCATCGCGATCGGGTGGAGGGCTACATCGAGAAGGGCAAGGGTGACGGAGCGCGCGTCGTGGTCGGCGGTGGTCGCAGCGAACGTGACCGAGGCTGGTTCGTGCAACCGACCCTGTTCGCCGACGTCGACAACCACTCGACCATCGCGCAGGAGGAGATCTTCGGTCCGGTCCTCTCGGTGATCCGCTACTCCGACACCGACGACGCGATCCGGCTGGCCAACGACTCCGACTACGGTCTCGGTGGTTCGGTGTGGACCTCCGATCCCGACCGCGGCAAGGATGTGGCGCGGCGGGTGCGCACCGGAACCATCGGCATCAACCGGTACATGCCCGATCCGGGCGCGCCATTCGGTGGCGTCAAGGACAGCGGTATCGGACGAGAACTCGGGCCGCAATCGATGGAGGCCTACCTGGTGTACAAGTCGATCTACGCCTGAGACCGGCACGTCCGGCCCGAGTACGAATACAGATTCCACAAAGTTGGCCCAAAAACCCCGATTTTCGGGGTCCGATGCCCGCTCACGTGGAATCTGTATTCGTATGGCGCGCATTGCGTCGCCCCAATGGCTGTTCTCAGTGGTCGCGCAGCGTCTCGATCAGTTCGTCTTTCTTCATCGACGAGTATCCGGAGATGTCGAGTTCCTTGGCCCGCGATCGGAGTTCATCGACGGTCCAGTCCTCGTATGAGCCGGAGCGACCGCCCTTGGAGCCCACCGATGAGCGGCCCTCGTTGGCGGCGGCATTGGCGATCCGCGCGGACTTCTCCTTGGAGTTGCCCTCATCGCGGAGCTTTTCGTAGAGCTCGTCGTCCTTCACCGACGGGCCGGGATCCTCTTGCTGCGGCATGGTTTTCTCCTTTCGTGCAATCCACGGTACTGACGGAGTGGGTCGCAATGCCCGGAAAGTTCGGCTTTGGGCGTGTTGAGTCCACTCCCTGACGGTCTTTCCCACTTACCCTGGTCCCCAAACAGCGGGTTGACGAGGGAGGACAGCGGGCGTGGGCAAGAAAGACGGGGCGGGCAAGAAGGATCGGGCGATCAAGCGACTCGAGGCGGAGATCGGCCGCCTGACCAAGGAGCTCGCCAAGGTCGAGAAGGCCGCGCGCAAGCGCATCAGTCGCGCCGAAGGTGATGTGGCGGCGTTGCGCGCCGAGGTGTTGAAGGTCGTCGGCCTGGGTGGCGACAAGCAGGAACCGGTAGCTCCCGCAGAGGCACCGACAGCGCCCGCCAAGACGCCGACAGCGCCGGCCACGACCGCGACGGCGCCCGCCAAGACGCCGACAGCGCCGGCCACGACCGCGACGGCGCCCGCCGCGACAGCGCCTGCCAAGTCCGCGACGGCGCCCGCCAAGAAGTCCGCACCAGCCAAGAAGCCGGCAGCGCCGACCAAGGCGCCCTCACCCGAGACGTCCGGTCGCGGCCCGACAGTCGCCGAACTTCGAGCGCAGGCGAAAGCCAAGGGCATCAAAGGCTATTCGTCGATGACCAAGGCCCAACTCCTCGAAGCCCTGAAGTAATACCAGGCGCTGTGTCGTTCAGGGCACTGGAGTAGTGCCCCGCCTTACACCCCGGAGATGCCGTACGCGTGGATCTTTCGGTACAGCGAGCTGCGCGAGAGTCCCAATGACGCGGCTGCGCGGACCCGGTTGCCGTCGCATTCGGTGAGTGCGACGATGATCGCGTCGCGTTCGTTGGCCTCGAGCGTCGTCAGCGCGCGAGTGGTGTTCGCCCGGCAGTACCCGGGCAGGTCGTCGGGCTGGATCTCGCCGATGGGCCGCCTGCGCAGCGCCTCGGCGAGGGCCTCACGGAGTTGCGGGATGTTGCCGGGCCACGAGTAGGCGGCGAGGATGCGCATGGCCTTCGGGCTGATCCGGCTGTTGCGTTGGGGCGCCAGGGCTTTGACGACGCGCACCACGATCGTGTGGAGGTCGATACCCCGCAGCCGCAGCGGCGGTATGGTGACGGACTGACCGATGCCTGGAAGTGAGACCGCCGAGGGATGGTCGTCGGTGGGCGGCTCGATGGTGACCGCGAGAAAGTACCCCGCATCGGTGGCGGTAGCCACCAGGTCGGTCAACGTGTCCACGGTGATGGCGGAGACCTTGTCGAGATGGCGGATCACCAGCAGTGAGCAGTCGTCCACAGCCTTCTCGGGTCCGGCGACCTGTTCGCCACGTTCGACGCGTTGTGCGTCGATGACGACCACCGGTGCGTCGCCGTAGACCTCGTGGAAGGTCTCGGCGATCAGGCTCAGTCGTCCCGAGCCCGGCTCGCCGATGACCAGCACCCCGGTTCCCGATTCGAGGGCGGCGAGTGCCTCGGCGCGGGCGGCCTGCCATGCGGGACTGCTCGCCGGTTCGCTCCGCGCGATCGGCGTCGACAGCGACCGAAGTGGTTGCAGCCGAACCGAACCCGACGGCACCCCGGCATCCTCGTCGAGCAGCAGCACCATACCCACGGTGTCGCCGTTGTAGGTGATGGCGGTCGATCGCAACCGAATGCTTCGTCCGTCATCGAGGGTGACCCGACGAGCGCCCGGATCGTGGCGAGACATCAGGAAACGAGTGAACTCCACCACGCGTTCCTGATCGGCCGGCGAAAGCATTTCTCGTGCACGCTCGTTGGCCATCACGGTGTCGGCGCCGGTGAGCTGGGGCGTCGCGCTGCCGACGGCCATCACCGCTTGGCGCGGACGGGAGTCGGCGCGCAGATAGGTCTCGAAGAGTGCGCGCTTGGCCTGGCTGCGGTCGAGCAGCAGATTGCGGCCGATGTCGGCGGCGGCCGAGCGAATCAGCGCGTCCACCAAGGGATTCCAGGTGTCGGCGAGCATGCTGGCGTCGAGGACTCCGGCGACGCGGCCGGTCAGCGGGTCGAAGACCGGGGCACCGGCACAGGCGAACTGCACGAGCGACTGATTGAAGTGTTCGTTGCCCACCACGGTGACGGGTGCTCCGACCTCGAAAACCGTTCCGACGCCGTTTGTTCCGACGTCGCTTTCGTCGAAGCAGAATCCGCGCTGGAAGTCGACGCGGTCGAGGACGCGCCCGACGGCCGTGGAACAATCGCGGCGGTCGACGATGCGTGCTTTGGCGTCGGTCAGGGCGATGGTAACCGGCACGTCGGACATGTCCCGGGCGAGGCGCTCGATCACCGGTTGCGCGCAGCGAGCCAACCGGGAGTCGAAGTCGATGTCCTCGAAGTAGGCCACGGTGTAGTGATCGGCATCGACGCCGGCATCGTGGCTGCGCTCCCAGGATGCCGCGACCACGTCGTCGACACCCGCGGCACCCGCCGGCCCGTACTCGAGAAAATCGGCCCGGGCGGCGGCGATGCGGAGCTGCCGCTCACGGATATCGGTCATCGTCGTGCGTCCTCCTCCCGTCGGCCCCCTATTGTGACCTGCCCCACAACGGTCGATTATGCAACGCCCTCAACTGCGACGACACCGTTCAACGGGTCAGGAATGGTGTCCCAATTTGGGACACCCGAGACTGCCCGGACACTCTCGACACTGGCTGGCGAACGTGAGGACCGTCACAACCAGGAGGAATGATGGCAACAACCACACTCGACGCAGCCGTGATCGGCACGGGAGTCGCCGGCCTGTACGAGCTGCACATGCTGCGCGAGCAGGGGCTCGAGGTGCGGGCCTACGACAAGGCGTCCGGCGTCGGCGGCACCTGGTATTGGAACCGCTATCCGGGCGCGCGCTTCGATTCGGAGGCCTATATCTACCAGTATCTGTTCGACGAGGACCTCTACAACGGGTGGAGCTGGAGCCAGCGCTTCCCCGGGCAGGAGGAGATCGAACGGTGGCTCAACTACGTCGCCGACTCGCTCGACCTGCGCCGTGACATCTCGCTGGACACCGAGATCACCAGTGCGGTCTTCGACGAGGACCGCAACCGGTGGACACTGACCACCGCCGACGGCGACACCATCGACACGCAGTTCCTCGTCACCTGCTGCGGGATGCTCTCGGCGCCGATGAAGGATCTGTTCCCCGGACAGTCCGACTTCGGTGGTCGGCTCGTGCACACCGCGCGTTGGCCCAAGGAGGGCATCGACTTCGCGGGCAAGCGCGTCGGCGTGATCGGCAACGGCGCGACCGGAATCCAGGTCATCCAGTCGATTGCCGCCGACGTCGACGAGCTGAAGGTGTTCATCCGCACCCCGCAGTACGCACTGCCGATGAAGAATCCGTCCTACGGTCCCGACGAGGTTGCCTGGTACAAGTCGCGATTCGGTGAACTGAAGGACACCCTGCCGCACACGTTCACCGGATTCGAGTACGACTTCACCGACGCCTGGGAGGATCTCACCCCCGAGCAGCGGCGGGCGCGGCTCGAGGACGACTACGAGAACGGTTCGCTGAAACTCTGGCTCGCCTCGTTCGCCGAGATCTTCTCCGACGAACAGGTCAGCGAGGAGGTTTCGGAGTTCGTCCGGGAGAAGATGCGCGCCCGCCTCGTCGACCCGGAACTGTGCGATCTGCTGATCCCGACTGACTACGGCTTCGGCACGCACCGGGTGCCGCTCGAGACCAACTATCTCGAGGTCTATCACCGCGACAACGTGACCGCGGTTCCGGTGCGCGACAACCCCATCACCCGCATCCGGGAGAACGGCATCGAGCTCGCCGACGGCACCGTGCACGAGTTCGACGTCATCATCATGGCGACCGGATTCGACGCCGGCACCGGTGCGCTCACCCGCATCGACATCCGTGGTCGCGACGGCCGCAGCCTCGCCGACGACTGGAGTCGTGACATCCGCACGACGATGGGCCTGATGGTGCACGGCTACCCGAACATGCTGACCACCGCGGTGCCGTTGGCGCCGTCGGCGGCGCTGTGCAACATGACGACCTGCCTGCAGCAGCAGACCGAGTGGATCAGCGAGGCCATCCGGCACATGCGCGCCACCGGCAAGACGGTCATCGAACCGACTGCCGAGGGTGAGGAAGCCTGGGTCGCCCACCACGACGAACTCGCCGACGCGAACCTCATCTCCAAGACCAACTCCTGGTACGTCGGGTCGAACGTGCCCGGCAAGCCGCGTCGGGTCCTGTCCTACGTCGGCGGCGTCGGCGCCTACCGGGATGCCACGCTCGAGGCCGCCGCGGCCGGCTACAAGGGTTTCGCACTGTCCTGACGGACAGTGTGATCCAGATCATATCCGTGGAAGGATAAAGCTATGACCAGCACATTCTCTTCACTCGATGTCTCCGCGTTCACCAGTGCCGCCGATCGGATTCTCGCCGAAGCCGTCACCGGGGACGCCCGCGTGCCCGGCGTGGTGGCGATGGTGACCGACCGTGACCGCACCGTGTACTCCGGAGCTGCGGGCCAACGCAGCCTGGGCGGGTCGGCTCCGATGACCACCGACGACGTGTTCGCGATCTTCTCCACCACCAAGGCGATCACCGCGACCGCGGCGCTGCAGCTGGTGGAGGAAGGTCTCCTCGACCTCGACGCGCCGGCGAGCACCTATGCGCCCGCCATCGGCACCCTGCAGGTGATCGAAGGCTTCGACGACGCCGGCGAACCGATCCTGCGGGCACCGAAGTCGGTGCCGACCACCCGCCAATTGCTCACGCACACTGGCGGATTCGGCTACGACTTCTTCGACGAGATCTACAACCGGCTCGCCGAGGAGAAGGGGCAGCCCAGCGTCACCACGGCCAGCCGGGCGGCGCTGATGACTCCGCTGCTCTTCGATCCGGGCGAACGGTGGCAGTACGGAACCAACATCGACTGGGTCGGTCAGGTGGTCGAGGGGTTGCGCGGGAAGCGACTCGGTGAGGTGTTCGCCGAACGCATCTTCGCCCCGCTCGGGATCGAGAACATGAGTTTCATTCTGCGCGAGGACTTCCGGTCGCATCTGACTGAGATCCACGCGCGTGATGCCGACGGTTCGCTGACCCCGATGGGTCTCGAACTACCGTCGCCGCCGGAGGTGGACTTCGGTGGACACGGCCTGTACGGGACCGTCGGTGACTACATGAAATTCATCCGGATGTGGCTCAACGACGGTGTGGGAGAAGGTGGTCGGGTTCTCAAGGCCGAGACCGTGGAGATGGCGCTGCGCAATCATCTCGGTGATCTGCCGGTCACCATGCTGCCGGGCGTCATCCCGTCGCTGTCCAACGACGCGGAATTCTTCCCGGGACAGTCGAAGTCGTGGTCGTTGCCGTTCATGATCAACAACGAGACGGCGCCGACGGGCCGCCCGGCAGGTGCCCAGGGATGGGCGGGGCTGGCCAACCTCTTCTACTGGATCGACCGGCAGAACGGGTACGGCGGATACTGGGCCACCCAGATCCTGCCGTTCGGCGACCCGACCTCGTTCACCAAGTACATGGAGTTCGAGACGGCCTTCTACGACGCCCTGAAGCCCTAACCCCTGCACGGGCCGGCCCCGGGGCCGGACGTCCGAGGAGTACCGGTGCGGGTTACCCCGCACCCTGGCCCGCCATGCCATCCCCGGCATGGCGGGCTGATCACTCATGCCCGAGTCCGGGCACTGCCACACCTTCTTCCCTTTCCGAAACCACTTCTCTTTTCCCGAAACCAAAGGATGAGCCCCATGTCCGCCTCGATGAAGACCTTCACGATGCTCGAGATCGGCAAGACCGCGATCGTCGAGAAGCCCATACCCACCCCCGGCCCCAACGAGGCCCTGGTGAAGACCACCGCCTCACTGATCTGCACGTCGGATGTGCACACCGTCAAGGGCGCGCTGCCCGTCGAGAACGGCCGCACCCTCGGACACGAGTCGGTGGGCGTGATCGCCGCACTCGGCTCCGCGGTCACCGGCTTCACCGAGGGGCAGCGCGTCGCGGTGAACGCGGTGACGCCGTGCTTCGAATGTTCCTACTGTCAGCGTGGTTTCACCAGCCAATGCGGTGGGCTCCTCGGCGGCTACAAGTACACCGCGCAGGTCGACGGCAACATGGCCGAGTACTTCCTGGTGCCGGCGGCGCGGGGGAATCTCGCCCCGATTCCGGACGAGTTGAGCGACGACGCCGCGGTGTACGCCTGCGACATGCTCAGCACCGGACTGATGGGAGCCGAGCACGCGCAGATCGAGATCGGGGACACCGTGGCGATCTTCGCGCAGGGGGCGGTCGGATTGTGCGCCACCATCGGGGCGAAACTGCGGGGTGCGGGGCGGATCATCGCCGTCGAGTCGCGCCCCGAACGTATCGCTCTGGCACAGCGTTTCGGCGCCGACGACATCGTCGACTTCACCGCCGGTGATCCCGTCGCGCAGATCATGGACCTCACCGGCGGCGTCGGGGTGGATTCCTCGATCGAGGCGCTTGGCTTCCCGCAGACCTTCGAGGCCGCGTTGGCCTGCCTCAAGGCCGGTGGCACGTTGTCGAACATCGGCTATCACGGCGAGAACCCGGCGCCGCTGCCACTGGATCTGACGGCGTGGGGACTGGGCATGGGAGACAAGACCATTCGGACCGGATTGTGTACCGGTGGTAGTGACCGGATGTCGCGGCTGTTCACCCTGATGACGACCGGCAAGGTCGACCCGACGGTGATGACGACCCATCGCTTCGGCTTCGACGACGTCGAGGAGGCATTCGTCATGATGGCCGAGAAGCGCGACAACATCGTCAAACCGCTGATCACCTTCTGACCGGGGCATCCGGGTACGGGAGAAGCCGGGGCGCGGTCGTTGTCACCCCACCGCGGTCAGCCAGAATGGGAACGTGACGAGCGACCCCGACGGCTGGCAACGACTGCGCACCGTCATCGACGGACCGCTGCCGGAGATCGCGATCCGGTTCTCCCGGTTCCTGACGTCGCAGTGTCCGCACGATGCTCTGGTCATCTTCACCCGCGAGTGCACCGGACGGCCCCGCAAGGTCGCCGGCGACCCGGCGATCGTCGACCGGGTCACCATCGCCGAACTCGATGCGATCAAGGACGAGACGGTCGTCGGTGAGGTGATCGAGCGTGACGCGGTGGTCGGGGGCGCGTCACGTCGGGTGCGGGTGGTGCGCGACGAGACCGACACGCTGCTCGTCCTGGTGCCCAAGCGGGCGTTGTCGGGGTCGCCGAAGTTGTTGCGCGCCTGGTTTGCGATCGTCGCGGTCTCGATCCGCCAGCAGGTCGCCCAGGCCAGCCCGGATTATCTCGCCGAGTCGCGGGCGGCGTCGAGTGAGCGGGCGCGCACCATCACCCAGCTGACCGAGACCCACGAGGACACCCTCGCGGCGATCCTGACGACGCTGCGTGCCCGCGACCTCGACGATCGGACAGCCCGCACCCGGGCCGCCGACACCGCGTCGTCGGCGCTGATCGCGTTGCGTACGGTCGGCGACGCCGACCACAAGCTGGCGACCGAGGCGCTGGGCACCGCGTTCTCCCGGTTGCGGGCCGAACTCGAACCGGTGCTGAGGCACGTCGACGCCGAGGTGGACTTCGGTGGACCGACCGCCGACGGCCGGTCGCTGCCCGGGGAGATCGCGCATGCCGCGCGGGCGATCGTTCGCGCCGTTGCGGTGGCGGTCGTCGCCCAGGCGCACCTCGTGCGGGTGCGGATCTCCTGGGATGCGGAGGGCGACGATCTGGTCGTCGATGTCCGTGACCAGGGCAGCGGCGAACTCGACGGCGACGCGTTGCGGCGCCAGCTGGCCGGACGGCTGCAGGCGCTCGACGGGCGCCTCGAGGTCGAGACGATCCCCGGGTGGGGCAGTCGGGTGTCGGCGCACATCCCGCTGCAGACTCCCGACGCGCGACCCGGGGAGGATTTGCTGTCGTCGCTCAATCCGCGGGAGGTCGAGGTGCTGGGTCACCTGGCCCTCGGCCGGCGCAACAAGTCGATCGCCACCGATCTCGGTGTCAGTGAGTCCACGATCAAATTCCACGTCACCTCGATCCTGCAGAAACTGCAGGTCTCCAACCGCGGGGAAGCCGGTCTGCTCGCGGCTCGGGCGGGCATCACGGCCGACTGATCGCCCTTGGCGGTCGAGTGCGGCTGTACTTTCGTCTAGGTAGAACCATCCATTCGGGCGGATGCATGTGTTCGTCGACGCCACAAGACTTGGGACGGGACTACTACGACTGCATGGCGCAGTCCAGCGTTGTCCCCAACCAGAGTCGTATCGAGAGGATCGAGAAGCGGATATGTCGGAGCAGACGGTCAAGGGAGTCATCTCGCGGAGCAAGGGTGCTCCGACGGAGCTCGTCGATGTGGTGGTCCCCGACCCCGGGCCCCGCGATGTGATCGTGAAGATCCAGGCATGCGGTGTCTGCCACACCGACCTCGCCTACAAGCAGGGCGGGATCAACGACGAGTACCCATTCCTGCTCGGGCACGAGGCGGCGGGCATCGTCGAGACCGTCGGGTCCGACGTCAGTCACGTCGAGGTCGGCGACTTCGTCGTCCTCAACTGGCGTGCGGTGTGCGGTGAGTGCCGCGCCTGCAAGCGGGGCCGTCCGTGGTATTGCTTCAACACCTTCAACGCGTCGAAGTCGATGACGCTGACCGACGGCACCGAGCTCACCCCTGCCCTGGGCATCGGCGCGTTCATCGAGAAGACCCTCATCCACGAATTGCAGTGCACCAAGGTCAATCCCGAGACCGACCCGGCAGTGGCCGGACTACTCGGCTGCGGTGTGATGGCCGGTCTGGGTGCGGCCATGAACACCGGCAACGTGGGTCGCGGGGATTCGGTGGCCGTCATCGGCTGCGGTGGTGTCGGTGACGCCGCCATCGCCGGCGCGCGGCTGGCCGGTGCCACGACCATCATCGCGATCGACCGCGACCCGGCAAAGCTGGAGTGGGCCACCGATCTCGGTGCCACCCACACCATCAACGGTGCCGAGGTCGACGACGTGATCACCGCCGTGCAGGATCTCACCGACGGCAACGGGGTGGACGTCATCGTCGACGCCGTCGGCCGACCCGAAACCTACAAGCAGGCCTTCTACGCCCGTGACCTCGCCGGCACCGTGGTGCTCGTCGGCGTGCCGACCCCGGAGATGACCCTCGAGCTCCCGCTGGTCGACTTCTTCTCTCGCGGTGGCGCATTGAAGTCCTCCTGGTACGGCGATTGCCTACCCGAGCGGGACTTCCCGATGCTCATCGACCTCTACGAACAGGGGCGTCTCCCGCTGGAAAAGTTCGTCACCGAACGTGTCGGCCTCGGCGACGTCGAGGACGCGTTCTCGGCGATGGAGGCCGGCAAGGTGCTGCGTTCGGTGGTGGAACTCTGATGCCCCTGCAGATCGAGAACGTGGTCACCTCAGGCACTTTCAGCCTCGACGGCGGCACCTGGGACGTCGACAACAACATCTGGATCGTCGGTGACGACAGCGAGGTCGTCATCATCGACGCGGCGCACAAGGCCGCGCCGATCCTCGACGCGGTCGGCGGACGCACCGTCAAGGCGATCCTGTTGACCCACGGGCACAACGACCACATCACCGTCGCACCGGAGTTGTCGAAGGAGACGGGTGCACCGATCCTGCTGCATCCCGGCGACGACATGCTGTGGAACGACACCCATCCCGACGTAGGCCACGGCGATCTCGCCGACGGGCAGGAGATCGAGGTCGCGGGCACCGCGCTGACGATCATCAACACCCCGGGGCATTCGCCGGGCTCATCGGTGATCTACGCGCCGGAGGCCGGCGTGCTGTTCAGCGGTGACACCCTGTTCCAGGGCGGGCCCGGCGCGACCGGGCGCTCGTTCTCGAGCTTCCCGACGATCATCGAGTCCATCAGGACCAAGATCTTCACCCTCGACCCGGAGACCAAGGTCTACACAGGTCACGGCGACGGCACCACCGTCGCCGCCGAGGCGCCCCATCTGGAGGAATGGATCAAGCGCGGCAGCTGAGGTCGGGGCCCTGCGGGCCAGATGATCACGATCTATGGAGTGGCTCACAGTTGCTTGCCAGACTATTGGTTGCATGCGCAAACACTGTCACTATTAGGCAATGCTAACCTCACTTGAGAGACTCTCCCCGTGGGCGATCGGGGTCTTCCGAATCGTCGTCGGCTTCCTGTTCTTCTGCCACGGCACGTCCACGCTGTTCGCGTGGCCGGTGGCGCCGTACAGCGGTCAGACCGCGGACTTCGGTGCCTGGCCCTCGTGGTGGGCTGCGGCCATCCAGTTCGTCGGCGGGCTGCTGATCATGCTCGGCGTGGGTACCCGCGTCGCGGCGCTCATCGGATCGGGATCGATGGCCGTCGCCTACTTCTGGAAGCATCAGGGCGACGGTCTGCTGCCCATCCAGAACGAGGGCGACTCGGCAGCGCTGTTCTGCTGGGCATTGCTGCTGCTCGTCTTCGTCGGCGCCGGCCAGCTCGCACTGGGATCGGTGTTGTCGCGCAAGGGTTCTGCGTCGGGCGAGGCAGGAGTGGCCGAGCCGGCCTGAGGCGTTTTGCCTGGTGATCGGAATCAGCTGCGGCGCAAGTGGTCTCTAGGCTCGCCGCACGCGGCTCGCACCTCGACCATCGAATGGGATGTTGCCCGCGTGTGGGCGAGTCCATCCCCCGATGGTCGAGGTGCTCGGCGCCCCGGGCGCCGAGCCTCGAGACCCGCCGCACCGATGGGAATCCGGGCCCACCGACGACCGGCGTCAGCCGCGGAAACCGAAGCGTGAGTTGAGTTCTGCGGCGGCACGCTGCACAGTGGCAGCGAGGGCGGGGGCGTCGTCGGGATCGAGGCGGTATCTCGGTCCCGACACGCTCAACGCGCCGATCACGGCGCCGCTGTGATCCCGGATGGGTGCCGCGACCGCCACGAGTCCGAGTTCCAGTTCTTCCTCGGCGATCGCCCACCCGCGGTCGCGGATACGGGCGAGATCGGCGAGCAGGGCGTCGATCTCGGTGATGGTGTGTTCGGTGTAGCCGGGCAGTCCGGCGATGAAGGTGGCGCGCACCTCGTCGTCGGATAGCGCGGCGAGCAGGGTCTTGCCCGACGACGTGGCATGCGCCGGGGAGGTCTGACCGATCCAGGTGTGCAGAGCGACGCTCGAGGTGCCCTGTGCCTCAACGATGTTGACCGCCTGCGTGCCGCCGAGTACGGCGATGTTGGCGGTCTCGCCGAGTTCCGCGGCGAGCATCTCGCAGATCTCCTGCCCCTGTTTGGACAGGTCGAGGGTGGCGCTGGTCGAACTGGCCAGACGCACCACGGTGAAACCGATGCGATACTTGCGGCCGCCAGGCTCCTGCTCGACGAAGCCGCGTGCCTCCAGCGAGCCGATGACACGGGAGACCGTCGACTTGTGCACGCCGAGTTCGGCGGCGAGTTCGGTGACGCCGGCCGCCCCGTGTTGCCCGATGAGCTCGAGGATCTGCAGGGCCCGGTCGACCGACTGGACGGCGCCGGAGCCGGAGTTCTCGGACGGGTTGCTCTCCTTGGTGGGCATGACCCGACCAACTCTAGCCGACCACCCCAGCGGGGGATCGAACACCGAGGTCACAGGGTCTACTTCCGGATGCGCGACATCGCGGGATCCACGGAGACGTCGGGGCCGAGTACCGCCCGATAGGTGGTGCGCTGGTAGGCGACGGACACCTCGACGCCATCCTCGAGATCAGCGGGCAGCCACGCGTAGGCCAGGCAGGCCCGCTGGGTCGGTGACCAGGCCGCGCTGGTGATGTAGCCGACGACCGCACCGCCCACCGATACCGGTTCCTTGCCGAGGACGACGGCCGTGGGATCGGTGAATCGGAGGGTACGCAGGCGAGTCGTCGAGACACGTTCGGCCAGTGCACTCTTGCCCACGAAGTCGTCCTTGCTCATGCGCACCGCGAAGCCCAGGCCGGCGGCATCGGGGGTGTGCTCGGTGGTCATGTCGGTGCCGGCCGACCGGTAGCCCTTCTCGATCCGCAACGCGTTGAACGCTATTCGGCCCGCAGGGATGATCCGGTGCTCGTGCCCGGCGGTCATCAACAGATCCCACAGGCCACGCCCGTACTCGGCGCCGGTGTAGATCTCCCAACCGAGTTCGCCGACGTAGGACACCCGCATCAGCGTGACCGGAATCGGGCCGATCGTCGTCTGTACGCACCGGAAGTACCTGAGCCCCTCGTTGGTGAGGTCGGTGGGTGTCAGTGGCGCCAGCACCTCCCGCGCCGATGGCCCCCAGAGGCCGAGGCAGCAGGTGGCGCCGGTGATGTCGCGCAGCGTCACGCCGTCGGTGGGCAGGTGTCGGGCGATCCAGTCGAAGTCGACGGGACCGTTGGCGCCGACCTGGAAGACGTCGTCGGCGAGCCGGGCGACCGTCAGATCCGAACGGACACCACCCTTCTCGTCGAGCATGAGGGTGTAGGTCACCGATCCCACCGACTTGTCGAGATTGTTCGTGGTCAGCTGTTGCAACAGATCGAGAGCCCCTGGCCCGGACAGCTCGTAGCGGGTGAGCGGGGTCATGTCGTACAGGGCGACGTGGCTGCGGGTGTGGGCGGCTTCGGCGACCGAGATCGGCGACCAGTGCCGCGCCGACCACGAATCCCGTTCCGGTATCCCGAATCCGCCGGCGACGAGGTCGTCGAGCAGACCTTGGTTGGCCTCGAACCATGCGGGCCGCTCCCAGAAGCCGGCTTCCCAGAACTGCGCGCCGAGTGCGACCTGACGGTCGTAGAACGGGCTGGTCCGCACCTGCCGCGGCGCCGTGCGCTGATCGTGCGGGTGGATGACGTCGTAGACCTCGACGAAAGACTGTGAGCTTGTGGCGAGGATCGCGTCGTCGGTCAGCCCGGCCTCCTCGAAGCGGTACAGATCGAACTCATGGGTGTCGACGGAGGCGGCACCGTCGATCATCGACTCGGCGACGGTGCGTGCGATGCCCGCGGAGTGGGTCACCCACACGGCCTCAGCGACCCAGAAGCCGTGCAGTTCACGGTGTTCGCCGACCACCGAATGGCCGTCGGGCGTGAACGAGAAGATCCCGTTGAAGCCCTCCTCCACCTTGCCGGTGGCCAGCTCGGGGAGCAATCGGGTGCTCTGCTCCCACGCCTGCGTGAAATCGTCGGGGGTGAACATCACCTTCGACGGCATCTCCTCGAGGGAGATCGTGGACTCGTGGTCGAGGGCGGAGACATCGGTCGGCATCGGGCGGTGACCGTAGTAGCCGATACCCAGCCGGTCGCCGTGCTCGCGGTAGTAGAGATCCTGATCCTGGTGACGCAGGATCGGCAGCGATGCCTCGGCGACAGCCGAATTGACGCCCTTCCGCGAGGCCAGCGGAGTGGTGTAGGCGTACTGGTGGGCCATCGGCACCAACGGGATCGTCAGGCCCACCCGGCGGCCGAACTCCCGGCCCCAGAACCCGGTGCAGCACACGACGATGTCGGCGTCGAAGGTCCCGGTGGTGGTGCGCACACCCCGGACCGAACCGTTGGACTCGATGACGTCGACGACCTCCTGATGGCCCACGAACCGTGCGCCCCGTTCGGTGGCGCGAGTGGCCTGCGCCTCCACCGCGCGCAACGCCTTGGCGAGTCCGTCGCGCGGCGTGTACAGCCCACCGAGGATCAGGTCGGGGTCGAGTAGCGGATACTTCGCGACACATTCTGCGGGGGTGAGCAACTCGTGGTCGACACCACGGGATGCGGCCCACCCGGCCTTGCGGTGCAGATCACCCCACCGGACGTCGGTGGTCGCCACCTCGAGTCCGCCGACGTGGTTGAAACACCATCCGTCGGGATGGGTCAGCCCGGAGAACTTCTCGCACGTGTAGGCCGCCAACTCGGTCATCGTCTTCGACGGGTTGGTCGCGAAGACCAGTCCCGGTGCGTGCGAAGTCGATCCGCCGGTGGCGAACAACGGTCCGCGGTCGACGACGGTGACGTCGGTCCAGCCGCGCCCGGTCAATTCGTCGGCCAGCGAGGTGCCGACGATCCCGGCGCCGACGATCACGACTTTCGGTGTGCTCATGGGAGGGTTCTTTCGGGTCGGGGTCAGCTGAAGACGACGGTGCTGGTGCCGTTCATCAGAACGCGATTCTCGCTGTGCCAGCGCACGGCTCGCGAGAGGGCGAGTGCCTCGGCATCGCTGCCGACGGTGGCCAGACGTCGCGGGTCGTGGGTGTGGTCGATGCGGATCACCTCCTGCTCGATGATCGGTCCCTCGTCGAGGTCGGGGGTCACGTAGTGCGCGGTGGCGCCGACGTACTTGACGCCCCGCTGGTGGGCTTGGTGATAGGGCTTGGCGCCCTTGAAGCCGGGCAAGAATGAGTGGTGGATGTTGATCGCCCTGCCACGCAACGCAGTACACGTCTCGTCGGAGAGGATCTGCATGTACCGGGCCAGTACGACGAGATCGGCGTCGTACTCGTCGACGAGTCCGAGCAGTCGGGATTCGGCCTGCGCCTTGGTATCCGGGGTGACCGGCACGTGATGGAACGGCAAGCCGGCAGAGACCGCCATCGGCTCGAGAGCCGTGTGGTTGGACACGACCGCGACCAGGTCGCCGCCGAGGGTGCCCGAGCGCCAACGGAACACGAGATCGTTGAGGCAGTGACCGAGCGTCGAGACCATCACCAGAATGCGTTGCGGCGCGTGATCGGTGATCGTGAACTCGGCGTCGATACCGGCCGCGAGATACTCGAAGGCGCGGGTCATCTCCTCGGCGCCGGCCTCGCGCGCGCACACGAACTCCGTGCGGACGAACAACGTGTGGGTGAGCGGGTCGTCGAACTGCCGGTGATCGGCCACCTCGCATCCGTGGCTGTAGAGAAATGACGAGACGGCATGCATGATGCCGCTGCGCGACGGACAACGCAGGGTGAGGATGAACGTGTCAGACATGGCCGGGTCCTTCTGTGCTGGTGCAGTACTCCGCTGCCGCGTCGGTGTGGCAATACTCCGCTGCCGCGTCGGTGTGGCAATACTCCGCTGCCGCGTCGAGCAGCCAGTGGGCGAGGTAGTCGGCGAAGGAGGAACGCACGAGCAGAGCGAATCCCGACGCCGGGTCGTCGCCGGAGCGATGCAGGATGACCCCGGTCTGCGCGAGCAGGGTCTGCGCGGCTTCGTCCGGGCCGAACGATTCCGGTGCGAGGTCGATCGCGCAGCCGTGTGCGAGGACGGTGCGCGCGTGCTCACCCGCCAGGAGCAGGCGGGTGCGCTGCCCGCTGGCATCCATCAGAAAGGTGCCGGGTTGGGCGTCGCCGAGTCGCCCGGTGACCTCGGCGAGGTACTCGTGGCCGGGGATCCCGGGCCGGCACAGCAGCCATTCGTCGGGGCCCAGCCAGATCGCCACCTCGCCCCGGTCACCGTCATCACCGTCGCCATCCGCACCGCCGCGACGGACGTGGCAGGCTGCCGGCAGATCCAGACGCGCGATCGCGTTCGCGTCGGTGGTCCGGACCACCACCTGCGCGACAGGTGACTCGCACACCTGCACCGCAGGGGCCAGGGCGGCGAAGGCGCTCGCCCAGCCGTGCAGGGGCGAGCGAGAAGTACAGGTGTGCTCAACCATCACGACGAGCTCCTTCCGGATCGACGAAAACCGTTGTGGTGACCTCGACTTCGACCAGTCGATCACCGATTGGCACATCGAGGAGGGCGCCGATCCGCTCGCGTCCACCCTTGACCAGGGCGAGGGCGAACGGCCGACCGAGTTCGGCACTGCGGTAACTCGAGGTGACATGCCCGAGCATCGCGACCGGCGGTGCCGGCAGCGTGCGGTCGGCGCGGTGGGCGATGATCTGCGAACCCTCCGGGAGCTTCGTGGCGCTGTCGGTGGGCAGCAATCCCACCAGGTGCTTGCGGTTCGGGTCCTGATTCGACGGCCGGTCGAAGGAGCGTTTGCCGAGGAAGTCGGCCTTCTTCTTCGACACCACCCAGCTCATCCCGAGATCATGCGGGGTGACGGTGCCGTCGGTGTCCTGCCCGATGATCGGGTACCCCTTCTCGGCGCGCAGCACGTGCATCGTCTCCGTGCCGTACGGGGTGATGCCATACGGTGAGCCCGCGTCGATCAGTGCACGCCACAGGGTTTCGGCGTACTCGGCGGCCACGTTGACCTCGTAGGCGAGCTCACCGGAGAAACTCACCCGGCCCAGTCGCACGGGGACCCCGTCGAAGGCGGTGTCGCGCCAGTCCATGAAGGCGAACGCCTCATTGGTGACGTCGAGGTCGGGGAATACCGCGCCGACGACCTCACGCGAGTGCGGCCCGACCACCGGGAACGTGGCGACATGGTCGGTCAGCGACGTCGTGAACACCTGCAGATGCGGCCACTCGGTCTGATGCCACTCCTCCATCCAGTCCAGGATCTTCGCGGCGTTGCCGGTGGTGGTGTAGACGGTGTAGCGGTCCTCGGCGATCCGCATCACCGTGCCGTCGTCGAGGACCATCCCGTCGGGCCCGCACATGACGCCATAGCGCACCTTGCCGACCTTCAGGGTGCTCATCAGGTTGGTGTAGAGCAGATCGAGGAAGACCGGTGCGTCCGGGCCGGCCACGTCGATGACCCCGAGCGTGGATCCGTCGAGAATGCCGACTCCCGAACGGACGGCACCACATTCGCGCAGCACCGCCGATTCCATGTCCTCGCCGCCGCGCGGGTAGAACCGCGGACGCTTCCACTGCCCGACGTCCTCGAAGATCGCACCGCGCTCGATGTGCCACTCGTGCAACGGGGTCCGGCGGATCGGATCGTAGAGGTCGCCGCGGTTGCGTCCGGCCAGCGCGGCGAACGAGACCGGCGTGTAGGGCGGACGGAAGGTGGTGGTACCGGCGTCGGAGACGTCGATCCCGAGGAGTTCGGCGACGATGCCGGAGGCGACGATCCCCGACGTCTTGCCCTGATCGTGGCCGGTGCCGATGGTGGTGTAGCGCTTGACATGCTCCACCGACCGCATACCCGCGCCGACCGCTCGCTCGACGTCGGCGACGGTCGCGTCGCGCTGCAGGTCCACGAAGGACGACTCCGGCTCCGACTGCGGCACAAGCCAGTACACGGCCGTCGCGGCCGGGGTGCGGTCGGCGGTGCGCGGTACACCGCGGTACTCGGGCAGCACCGCACCGAGGGCACGCAGCGCGGTGAGACCGGCCCGCCTGCCGTCGGTCAAACAGGAGCCGGTGGTCAACAGTCCGGCTGCGGCACCGGCAATATCGGTATTCGGGAGGGTGCCGGTGGGCAGGAAGGCGGCGGCGTCGGCGTCGAAGGCGATGGCACCCCGCAGCTGACTCCACAGGTGCGCCGCCGGATTCCAACCACCCGACACCAGTACGGTGTCGCAGCCAATGATGGTGCCGTCGAGCAACTCCACGGCCTCGACGGACTCGTCGCCGATGGCGCGCACCACCGCATCGGAGGTGCGGAGGTCGATACCGAGATGTGTGGCGCGCTCGAGCAGATCCGACGAGACGTGCGGCCGCACGTCGACGAGGGCCGCGATGTGCACACCCGACTCGGCGAGGTCGAAGGCGTCGGCGTACGCGGAGTCGCAGGCGGTGAACACCACGGCTTCTCGGCCGACGAGTACCCCGTACCGGTGCAGGTAGTCGGCGGCGGCTCCGGCGAGCATCACGCCGGGAAGGTCGTTGGTGCCGAACACGATCGGACGCTCATGCGCACCGGCCGCGATGACGATCCGTTTCGCTCGGATGCGGTGCACGCGTTGCCTCGAGATCCGGGTCGCTGCCCCGAGAAGAGAGGACTCGCCGAGATGATCCGTGCGGCGTTCCACCGCCAGCACGAAGCCATCGTCGTAGCCACCGAATGCGGTGGTGCGGACGAGTCGGGTGGTGTGCGGGTGTGCGTCGAATTCGGCGACCGCGTCGGCGACCCACGGGGCGCCGGGGGTGGCGCCCCCGGGTTCGGGGCGTTCGTCGACGAGCATGACCCGCGCGCCGGCGCGTGCGGCCATCACCGCCGCCATCAGACCGGCGGCACCGGCGCCGACGACGAGCAGCTCGGGATGGTGATGCAGCGAATCGTAACGGGCGGTGTCGATGTCGGCGGACAGCTTGCCCCATCCGGGGACGCCATGCGCGACGAGCCCGGGACAGAGTTCGATCATGGTGGCCGGCACCATCGGTTCGCTGTAGGGGGCGTCGATCCCGACCTGGGCGGTGGCATCCTCCGACCACGAGCCGGTGATCCCGCGGACCCGACCGAGATTGACGCTGCTGGTGATGGTGCGGACGCCGTTGGCCAGCAGTGCCGAGGCGAGCGTGTCGCCGGCGTAGCCGGTGTAGGTGACGCCGTCGAAGACGAAGTCGATGGGTCGGGTGCGGTCGATGCGGCCGCCGGTGGGGGTGCGGAGATCGGTGAGTGAGTGGGTCATCGGCGTGGCCCGGGAGCTGAGGTCGACACCGGGGCGGCGGCCGGCGTGCCGGTGAACCGGTAGGTCACGGTGTCTCGGGTGATGGTGAACCACCGTCGGCAACCGGCGCTGTGGCACCAGCGTTCGGCGAGAACACCTTTCGGGTTCGGACGGAAGAACAGATAGTTGGCCCACTCGTCGTTGTCGAGGGTCTGCGGCTGCGCGGGATACTCGACGCCCGCGGCGGCGCCGTAGTGGAACTCGGTCTCCTCGCGCGGCCCGCAGTGCGGGCAGGGAATCAGTTGCATGGGGTTCTCCGGGCTTGTGTGGAGTCGATGGTCTGCGCTGGTGGGTCGGTGGGCTAGTGCGCCACGGCGGCCGCGCCGTGCTCGTCGATGAGTCGACCGGTGGTGAACCGGTCGATGGTGAACGGGGCGTTGATCGGGTGCGGCGCGCCGGTCGCGATGGTGTGGGCCAGGCACCAGCCGACAGCGGGGGTGGCCTTGAATCCTCCGGTGCCCCAACCACAATTGACGAAGAGGTTGTCGTAAGGGGTGGCGCCGAGGATCGGGGAGGCGTCGGGGGTGACGTCGACGATGCCGCCCCAGGTCCGGAGCAGCCGGGCGCGGGCGAAGATCGGGAACAGCTCGACGGCGGCGGCCATCTGTCGTTCGATGATGTGGAACGCGCCGCGTTGGCCGTAGCCGTTGTAGGAGTCGACGCCCGCACCCATCACGAGTTCTCCCTTGTGGGCCTGGGAGACGTAGACGTGCACCGCATTCGACATGACGACGGTCGGATGGACGGGTTCGAGGAGCTCGGAGACGAGGGCCTGCAGCGGATGGGATTGCAGCGGCAAGCCGAAGCCCAGTTGATCGGTGAGAGTGGAGGTGTGCCCGGCGGCGCACAGGGCGACGGTGCCCGCCCCGATGCGCCCGCGTGAGGTGTTGACCGCGGTCACCTTGCCGTCGGTGGTCTCGAACCCGGTGACCTCGCAGTTCTGGATGATGTCGATGCCTGCGGTACTGGCGCTGCGTGCGAATCCCCAAGCGACCCAGTCATGTTTGGCGATCCCACCGCGCGGCTGGAAGGTCGCCCCCATGACCGGATAACGAATGTCGGCGGAGGTGTTGACGATCGGGCAGATCTCGGCGACCTGCTTGGGGTCGAGCCAATCGGCGTCGATTCCGTTGAGCCGGTTGGCCTCGACTCGGCGAACGGAGTCGCGGACGTCCTGCTCGGTGTGTGCGAGGTTGAGAACGCCCCGCTGACTGAACAGGATCGGATATCCGAGCTCCTCTTCGAGACCCTCCCACAGTTTCAGTGCGTGTCCGTAGATGCCTGCGCTCTCGTCCCACAGGTAGTTGGAACGGATGAGGGTGGTGTTGCGGGCCATGTTGCCACCGGCAAGCCAACCACGTTCGAGGACCGCGACATTGGTGATGCCGTGATTGTGGGCGAGGTAGTGGGCGGTGGCGAGCCCGTGACCGCCGCCGCCGACGATGACGACGTCGTAGGTGGGTTGGGGCTCGGGGTTGTGCCAGAGGAAGTCGGGGTGCTCGGGTAATCCGGCGCCGGGAGCGGAGCGAGCGGGCCGAGTGGAGCCGGCGCCGGGAGCGGAGCGAGCGGGCCGTGTCGGTTGGGCGCCGGGAGCGGAGCGAGCGGGGTCGGGGGTCATGGTGTCCTCAGAAATCGATGACGACGGGGGAGATGGGTTCGGAGCAGCAGAGCAGGATCTTGCCCTGCTCGATCTCGCGGTTGCGGATGCCGCCCTGATGGTTCATGACGACGTCGCCGGAGACCTTGGTGACCTTGCAGGA
The DNA here is from genome assembly GCF_000241325.1 of Gordonia polyisoprenivorans NBRC 16320 = JCM 10675. GTDB lineage: Bacteria > Actinomycetota > Actinomycetes > Mycobacteriales > Mycobacteriaceae > Gordonia > Gordonia polyisoprenivorans. The sequence continues at coordinate 90,716 of NZ_BAEI01000031.1, forward strand.
GCCGCACAGGCCGACGCCGCAGGTCGAGGGGAGGGTGACGCCGGCGGCCGCGGCGGCGGCGAGGATGCTGCTGCCCGCGGTGACGTTGACGCGGCGGGCGCGGCGGGTGAAGTCGACGGTGATGCCGGGGCCGTCGTCGTCGGTGGGCGTGGGCAGGACGAAACCGAAGCTCTCCTCGTGGATGTGGGCGAGACTGGCGCCGGATGCGATCAGCGCGGACCGGACGCCGCTGCGGAATTGTCCGGGGCCGCAGAGGAAGACCTCGCGGTCGGCGAGGTCGGGGCACATGCGTAGGAGGGTGGCGGCGTCGAGGCGCCGGGGAGCGGTTGCCGACGGGTCGTCGAGGTGTGCACGGGTGAGGGCGAAGGCCACGTCGAGTCCGGGGTGGGCGACGGAGAGTTGTTCGAGTTCGGCCCGGAATGGGATGTCCTCGAGGGTGCGGGCGCTGTGGATGAATACGATGTCGGTGTGCTCGCCGGAGCGGTACGGCCCGGACGTGGTGCCGTCGGTGGCGGCGCGGATCATCGACATGATGGGGGTGATCCCGCTACCCGCGGAGATGAACAGGTAGCGTTCGGCGCCTTTGCCCATGTAGCTGAATCGGCCGAGGGGACCGCTGGCGGTCATCGTCATGCCCGGTGTCATGTTGTCGTGCAACCAGTTCGACACGTGGCCGCCGGTCTTGCGTTTGACCGAGATGGACAGGGTGTCGGGGCGGGTCGGCGGTGAGGAGATGCTGTAGCAGCGTTGCACGGTGCGGCCGTCGATGGTGACCCCGATGGTGAGGAACTGTCCGGGGTTGAACACGAAGGTGTGGGGTTCGACGGCGCGAAAGGTGAACGTCGTCATGTCGTGGGTCGCCGGGGTGCGTTCGACGCAGACCAGAAGGTGTTCGTCGCTCATCAGGCGCTCTCCGGAATCTGTGACACCGGTTGCGCCACTTGATGTGTGACGCCCAGTGTGGTGCGCAACGCGGTGATGTACCAGTTGATGAAGGCCTCGACCTGGACCTCGGACGGGCCGTACGGGCCGGGAAGGTAGGCGGGGTCGGCGATGCCCTGGTGGGCGAGGGCGACGAGGTCGGCGTCCTGCTGGTTGGTGATCTCCCAGACGCCGGTCAGCCGGTCGAGGTCGTAGTCGACGCCTTCGACGGCGTCGGCGTGGACCAGCCAGGTGGTGCGGACCAGTGTTTGGTCGGGGGCGAGCGGGATGGCCGAGAAGAGCACGGCGTGGTCGCCGGTGATGTGTAGCCACATGTTGGGTTGCAGGTGCATCGAGAGGCGACCGAGTCGGCGATCGGGAAGGGCGTCGGCGAGCGGGCGGGTGCAGGCGACGGTGCCGTCGAGGGTGAACGATTCGCCGGCAAGATCCATCGGCTCACGCTCGATGTGGAAACCGGTTGTGCGCGTGTCGAGTTGAACGATCCGATCATAGGGTAGTCCGCGTCGTCGCCACAGGTCGGTCATCTCGTCGGTGGCCTGACGATATCGGGCGGTGGCGGGACGGAGCCGTTCGGGGATGGCGTCGGAGTCGGCGAAGCCCCAGATCGGGAAGAACACGTTGAGCAGTTCCGGATGCCCACCGCAGTGATAGCACTCGCGGTTGTTCTCCATCGTGAGTTTCCAGTTGCCGTTCTCGATGAGATCGGTCTGTTTGGCGACCTTGGCGTTCCCGAGACCGTGGGGTTCGAGGTAGGGCGTGACGATCGCGGCGACCTCGTCGATGTCGGCGGGCGGCTCGTCGGCGAGGCAGATGAAGATCAGCCCGGCGATCGTGCGGAGCGCGACCGGCCGGAGTGAGAAGCACTTCTTGTCGAAGCCGGGCGCCTGCGCGTCGGCGAACATCAGCCGGCCGTCCATACCGTAGGTCCAGGAATGGTAGGCGCAGACGATGGTGCCGGTGCTGCCGTGGTCGTCGGTGAGCAGCCGGGCGCCGCGGTGCCGACAGACGTTGTGGTGGGCACGGACGACCTGCTCGTCATCGCGGGCGATGATGACCGAACTGCGGCCGAGATTCACCGTGAGGTAGTCACCGGGCTCGGCGATCTCGGCTTCGGTGGCGACGAAGATCCACCGCTTGGCGAAGATCTCGTCGAGGTCGCGGTCGAACCACTCCCGGTCGACGTAGAACGGGGCGGGCAGGCTCTCGCCGACGACGCGCTCGTCGAGGAGCGCTCTGGCGGCCGGGTCGAGTCGGTCGGATTCGGCTCCCGCCTCGGCGGCGCCCGCGACCATGTTTGCGGTCATGGGAGATGAATGCCTCTCTTGGCCAGTGATTTTCACGTGGGAATCGATATGTGGATATGCGCGCCGGGTGGGCGGGCTCCGCGAACCACCCCAGCTACCGCATCAACGTCTGTAGTTGCACTATGCGCAACACCGCGCACGTGATGCAACAAGTGTGCGGTCTATGGCAGACGATGTCAACCGCATCGGAGATGGCCTTTTCCGAGGCCGTCCGACTTGTCGGATCGAGCAATGTTGTGCCGGGCGCATGCCACCGATTTCGGTCCGCAAACCACTAGCCTGACGGGATGAAGCGGGGAGCGCTGACGCGGCTGGTTCCGCCGGCATTGGCCGGCTATCAGCGCTCGTGGCTGCGGGCCGACCTGGTCGCGGGATGCACCCTCGCGGCCGTGGCGATCCCCGAATCGATGGGCTACAGCGCCATCGCGCATGTGCCGGTGGTTGCCGGTCTGTACACGATCATCCTGCCGACGATCGTGTTCGCGCTGATCGGCTCGTCCCGGCTGATGGTCGTCGGCGCGGACTCGGCGACCGCGGCGCTGCTGGCATCGGGTATCGCCGGGCTCGGTGTGGCAGGGCTGGTGCCGGACTCGCAGGCGTGGCTGCAGTGGGCGTGCCTGATCGCGATCGTCACCGGTGGACTGCTCGCGGTGGCCCGGTTGCTGCGCCTGGGATTCCTCGGCGACTTCTTGTCCACCTCGGTGCTCATCGGATTCCTCGCGGGCACGGGTGTCACCGTCATGACCGGCCAGGTCCCCGCAATGCTGGGACTGTCGAGCACCGACGGCTCGATCTGGTCGCGGTGGTGGGCGATCCTCACCCATCTTGGCGACATCAATTGGGGAGCGGTCGGATTTGCCGCGGTCACCTTGGTCGCGCTGCTGGCGGGCGGGCGCCTGATGCCCCGTTTCCCGGCCGCCGTCGTGGTGGTCATCGGGTCGATCGTCGCCGTCGCGGCCTTCGGATGGTCCGCGCACGTTCCGGTGGTCGGGTCGGTCCACGGTGGCCTCCCGTCCTTCGGATGGCCGGGCGGAATGGGCTCGGGAGGAATGGGATTGGGGGAGATCGCGAAGGCCACCACTGTCGCATTCGGCTGTGCGCTGGTGATTCTCGCCCAGAGCGCTGCGACCGCACGCAGCTTCGCGCAGCGGCACGGGCAGAACGCCGACATCAACCGTGACGTCCTGGGGCTGTCGGGGGCCAATCTGGTGGCGGGCTTCTCCGGCACCTTCGTCGTCAACGGCAGTCCCACCAAGACGCAACTCCTCGACGACCAACGCGGCCGCACCCAGGTCGCGAATCTGACGATGGCGGTGATCGCGTTGCTGGTGGTGGTATTCGCCACCGGTGTGCTGGCCCGTCTGCCGCATGCGGTGCTGGCGGCGATCGTGTTCCTGATCGCGCTGCGTCTCATCGATGTCCACGGGTTCGTGCGGATCTGGCGGGTTCGGCGGGTCGAGTTCGGTATCGCGGTACTCACCGCGGTCATCGTCGTCGTGTTCGGTGTGCAGGTCGGTATCGTCGCGTCCATGGTGGTCTCGCTGCTCGAACTGGTTCGACGCCAATACCGGCCCGAACGTTTCGTGCTGGGCGTCAGCGGTGGCGGCCGGCCGCGGTACGAGTCGGCGACGCCGGGCAGTCAGTCGCTGCCGGGCCTGATCGTGTTCCGGTACGACGCGGAGCTGTTCTACGCCAACGCCGGTCGTTTCTCCGACGACGTCATGCATCTGGTCAAGCAGGCGCCGGACCCGGTGCGGTGGCTGGTGCTCGACGCGTCGGCGATGACCGATGTCGACTATTCGGCGTCAACGGTACTCACCGATCTGATCGGCTATATCCATTCCCGCGGTGCGCATTTCGCGCTCGCCGGTGTCGATCCCGAGTTGCAGCAGACACTGCGCACCGATGGGATACTCGCCGAGTTGAATCCCGACCACATCTTCGCCTCACTCGAGGATGCGCTGCGCGCCTACCTGCAGGCGCATCCGGAGTCCGCGCCGCCCGGTTACGATCCGTCCGCGCTCGACCTCCCACCGGAAACCCGGGGACAATGATGCGTTTCTCGTCGGTGGTGCAGGCGTCGGCCGCGGTTGCGGCGACCCGCTCACGCACCGCGAAAACCGCTGTGCTCCGCGAACTCCTCGCCACCGCCGCCGACGAGGTGGGTCTTGTGGTGGCGTGGTTGTCGGGTGAGATTCCGCAGGGCCGCCTCGGAATCGGCTGGCGCACCGTGCGAGGAATCGATGTGGCGCCCATCCCCGACGAGGAGTCGCTGCTGACGGTGTCAGAGGTCGACGACACCTTCACCCGGTTGGCAACGACGTCGGGAGCCGGGTCGGTCGCTGCCCGAGCGGAGTTGCTGGGCAACCTCTTCGGCCGCGCCACCGCCGACGAACAGAACTTCTTGCTCCGGTTGCTCACCGGCGAACTGCGGCAGGGCGCGCTCGCCGGTGTGATGGTGGAGGCGATCATCGCCGTGTCCGAGCAACCTGCGCCCCTGGTCCGTCGAGCGCACATGCTCACCGGATCACTGTCGGAGACCGCGACATCGGCGATCGACGGTGGCCGTGCCGTCTTGGAGGGCATCGGTCTGCAGGTGGGGCGGGCGGTGTCGCCGATGCTGGCGACACCCGCGGAGGATCTCGACTCGGCGTTGGCCAGTCTCGGACCGGATCTCGTCGTCGACCACAAACTCGACGGAGCCCGCATCCAGGTGCATCGCGACGGTGATGAGGTGGCCGTGTTCACCCGCACCCTCAACGACGTGACGGCACGGGTACCGGATCTCGTTGCCGCAGTGCGGGAGCTGCCGCTGCGATCGGTGATCCTCGACGGCGAGACCCTGACCCTGTTCGACGACGGCCGGCCCCGTCCGTTCCAGGAGACGATGAGTCGGTTCGGGTCAATGGTGGAGGAAGATCCGGGGGTCGACAGTGGTCCGCGGTTGTTGCGACCGTTCTTCTTCGATTGTCTCCATCTCGACGGCGAGGATCTGATCGACCGCCCCCTCGTCGAGCGGCTCGACGCGCTGGATTCGTTTGCGCCACATCTGCGGATCACATCGGTGCGCAATCCGACGCCCGAGCAGGCCCGGCACACCCTCGAGGCCGCATTGGCCGCCGGTCACGAGGGGGTCATGGTGAAGTCGTTGTCGGGTCCGTACGCGGCCGGTCGACGAGGTAAGGCCTGGCAGAAGGTGAAGCCGGTGCACACCCTCGACCTCGTCGTCCTCGGCGCCGAATGGGGGTCGGGGCGTAGGACCGGATACCTCTCGAACATCCATCTGGGAGCGCGTGATCCCGATGGGGGTCCGCCGGTGATGGTCGGCAAGACCTTCAAGGGGCTCACCGACAAACTGCTCCAGTGGCAGACCGAGGAGTTCCCGAAACACGAGGACCACCGCGATTCGTGGACGGTCTACCTGCGCCCCGAGATCGTCGTCGAGATCGAACTCGATGGTGTACAACGCAGTTCGCGGTATCCGGGCGGGGTGGCCCTCCGATTCGCCCGCGTCCTGCGGTACCGCCCCGACAAGACCGCCGATCTCGCCGACACCATCGATGCGGTGCGCGGGCTTCTGCGATGAGCGTGTGGGCCGATTCCAGCTCCGGCACAGGCGGTCTCGAGGCTCGCCGCACGCGGCTCGCACCTCGACCAGCGATTGATGAATCGGGCCGTTCCCCATCCCGGTGGTCGAGGTGCCGAGGAGCGCCAGCGACGAGCCTCGAGACCCCGTGTGCCGAAGGGATTCCGGGCCACGGGCACGACCATCCCGACCATCGGGTGGGGATTATCGCTATGGAGTTCTCAAACAACAGATGCGGTCCCGGCCTGGCCGGGTGCGGGGAATCAGGTTGTGGGGCAGCGTGGGTCAGGCTGCTACGTCGTCGAGTCGCATGCTTCTGCGGTGATAGGACGGTATCGGTCGGCGTTTCGGGTCGATGCTGGCGGGTGGGATCAGCCAGGGGTGTCGGTCGAATCCCATGATGATGTCCCATCCGTGGTGGTGCACATCGTCGTGGCAGCTGGTGCAGAGTAGGCAGCCGTTGTCGAGGTCGGTGGGCCCACCATCGGCCCAATGGTGCAGATGGTGTCCTTGGCAGCGTCCGGCGTGCGCACCGCATTTGATGCACCCGCGATCCCGCACCAACAACGCTTTGCGCTGGCCGAGGGTGAAGAAGCGTTTCGCCTCCCCAACACTGAGCGGTACACCGTTGGGATCGAGCATGATCTTGGTGATCGTGGTGTCACACGACAACAGTTTCGCGGTGGCTTCGGTGATCGCACCCATGTTCTGCAAATCCCCGCCGAGTGCCGGGTTGTCCGCCGACCAGGTCCACAACAGTCCGCTGGTGGGTTTGGCCGAGAACGTGGTGTCGGCCAAACCTTGTGCCGCCAACTCCACGATCGTTTCGAACGCGGCGGCGCAGATCTGTTCGGGTGTCCGGGGGTCGGGTGACCCATCCGGCTGAGGCTTCGGCGCCGACAAGGTTTCCATCAAAGTTCTGGTTTTCTCCCCGGCGATGATGTCGAGGTTCGCCGAGATCTCCAGTCGTCCGTCGTCGGTGATGCGGTCGGTGTAGGAGTTGATCGTCTTGTCCTCCGCGGCCGGTAACCCGCCCGGCGTCTCCGCGGCGAGCTCGTTACCCAACTGCCGCGCGTAGGTGGTGATCTCGGCGGGGGTGAAGCCGGCGAAGTAGTGCGACAAGAGTTTCCGCAGGAATTCACACCGTTGCACGGTGTCGAGGGGTTCGGGGCATCGGGTGTCGATGTGCGCCAATCCGCGGACGATGGCATCACTGTGTTCGGAGGAGATGGACCCGTCCGCGGCGTGCGCCAACAACAGATCCACATCGGTGGTGGCGGCAACCCGCACATACCGGGCAGCGACGGCCGGTGCGCAACCCATGCTGATCAACAGTTCCCGCAAACGGGTGGTCTTGTGATCGGCCACGCCCAGCCGGTCCATCTCGCCGGTGAGGGTGGTGGCGTGGTGATCAACCAGGTTCCGCAACAACAGGACTTGTTTCATCGCACCGAAAGCTTGTGGCCCGGTCATCTCCGGATTCCATTGCAGGTCACTCAGTTGGGTGACGATGTCGGCAAAGAGTGCTTCGGCGTCAAGAGCTTCGGTGGTGTCGATCATGGGCCCCTCCCCAGTGGCTGATCGGTGTGGTGGCTCCATCGTACTCGAACATTTGAATTAAGGCAAGGGTGTTCGATGGTTCTGTGGAGGGAAAGGTGTTTGTGGACAACGGGTTTCGGGGGTGGGCTGGCGGAAGTTTTCTGTCGGTGGGGTGTGGTAGGCGGTGCGGTTTTTCGTTTGTCTTGCTCTCGATGTGGTTGGGAAGCTTGTTGTCTCACCGGGTCTCGAGGCTCGCCGCACGCGGCTCGCACCTCGACCATCGGGGGAAAGACTATCGAGCACAGGGGTCTCGACCATCGGGGGAAGACTATCGAGCACAGGGGTCTCGACCATCGGGGGGAAAGGCTATCGAGCGGGGGGAAAGGCTACCGAGCATCGGGAGAGGGGTTGTCGAGCATCGGGGAACGGCTCTCGCGGATCGGGGGGGAGAGTGCTCGACAGTTGGAGCGGGAGCCGCAAGTCAGTTGAGGGGAACCGTGATTCGGGTGCGAACTCGACGTTGGATGTCGCTGATCTCGCGAACGCCTTCGCTGAGCATGCTGCGTTCCAAGGGGCTGAGATCGCTGAGGACGATGACGTCGCCGGGGGTGTGGCCGGCGCGGAGCTGGGTGATCTGGTGACGAAGCCGCAGGCGTTGGGTCATGGCGAAAACCTCATGCAGCAGTGAGGCTTCGGCGGAGGTGAGGGTGCCGACGTCGACGGCGCTGTGCAGGCGCGCAGGGGTGGGAGCCGAGGTGATCCCCGCAGTCAGGCCGGCCCAGCGTGCGAGGTTCACGATGGGTGCGATGACGTGCGCCTTCAGGTCAACGGTCCCGCCGCGACGGGACAGGACGTCGCGCAGGCTCCGTACGCGCGGCCGCAGCGACAGCGCGTTGAGCAGTTGCAGGCGTAGGGCTTCGGGATGGTCGGCCGGCATCGACGAGAACGCCGAGGGCGCGGTGTGCAGGCTTTCGGGGCCGAGGATGACGCGGCCGTCGATGAGCAGCGACGACATGATGAGACCGTGGTCGGCGAGTGGTGCTGTCAACCATCGTCGTGCTGCGAGCAGCCAGTCGTCGCAGGAGCGGGAGAAGCTCGGCGAGAAGGCGACGGCACCGTTGGTGTCGGCGGGCAGACCGCAGTCGTCGAGGATCGTGTGTGTGCGGCGGGCCAGCGCACGGAACTCGTCCGCCGAACGGTCGCCGTCGTCGATCCAGCTGAGAGCCGAGTCGACGTCGGAGGACGGCATCGCCTCCCGCCGCGCCACGCTACCCAGGGTGATCCAGGCGAAGCCCGACAAGTCGGGGTGATCCTCTAGCGCGAGTTCGACGGCACGGCGGGCAGTGGTGTCGATGATCAACGACAGCACACCGCACGTGGATTCCGCATCGAGGCCCGCGCTCACGAGGTCATCGGCCAAACGTGGCATGGCCTGGGTTGCCGATGCGAGTGCGGCGACATCGGTGGCATGAGCGATCCGTCGCTGCAGTGAGCCGCCACGGCTCGCGGCGACCAGCAGATCGGTCTCCTCCAATACCCCGATGGCGCGGCCCCGCGGAGAACACACCGGCATGTGACGAACGCCGGCCTCCAACATCTCCAGCCAGGTGGTGATCGCGTAGCGTCCGGCGTCGACGGAGCGGGCCGGTGCGGTCATCACCTCGGCGACCGGCACATCCGGTGACCGTCCGGCACCGACGACACGGTGGGTGACGTCGCTCTCGGTGACGATTCCCAGTGTGCCGTCGGGCAACTCGATGAGCGCACACGATTGGCCGGCTGCACCCATCGCGCGCACCGCCTCGACGACGGGGGTGTGCGGAGCGACGAACACCGGAGCGTCGCGGATCAACGACGACACCCGCGTCGTCGACGACCAGCCTGCGGTGGGTGCGGGCCGGGCGGAGATCGACTGCCAGGCCGACTCGGCGAGGAAGGTCAGTCCCGACCTTCTGCCGAGCACGGCCCGCACCTCGTCGGCGGGCAATGCGATCGCCGACGCCGGCTCGGCAGCACGCGCGACGAACCGTGCCTCACCGCCGATGATGAGTGGTATGTAGCCGAACAATGCTCCAGGGCCCAGGGTTTCGAACACCTCCGGGCGATCGAGTTCTGCCCCAGGAGCCGTCAGCTCGACCCGTCCGGCGCACACCATGAACACCGCATCCGCGGAGCCGTGACCGTATTCGGCGATGACCTCCCCGGCGCGAAATCGACGGACGCTCGCGCCCGCGGCGATCCGGGCCAGCTCATCGTCGGCCAGTTCCTGGAAAGGTGAATGGGCTCCCAGGAATTCGACGGTGTCGGAGTCCTCGGCCCCGGCCATCACTCAGGTACCGGACCGGATCAGGTCGGCGCACTTCTCGGCCATCGTCATCACCGTGATGTTGGGGTTGACGATCGGTAGGTTGGGCATCGCCGAGGCGTCCACGACCCGTAAACCGGTGACACCCTTGACCTTCAGGGTCGGATCGAGCACCGCCATCGGGTCGTCGGCGGCACCCATTCGCGCAGTGGCGGCCGGGTGGTAGACGGTGTTGTGGGTCTTGTGGAAGTAATCGATGATCTCGTCGTCGGAGGTGACGTCGGGGCCGGGGGCGAGTTCGCGGGCCACCCATTCCCGCAGCGGTGACTGCTCGGCGATGCGGCGGGCGAGCTTGACGCCGGCGAGCATGACGCGCTCGTCGTGGCCGTCGGGATCGGTGAAGTAACGCGGGTCGACCTTGGGCCGGTCCCGGAAATCCCGTGACCGCAGACGAACGGTCCCGCGTGATCGGCCCTGGGTGACGTTGGGGGTCAAGCAGAATCCGTTCTCGGTGGTCGGATAGCCCCAGCGCAGGGTGTTCATGTCGAAGGGCACACTGCCGTAGTGCATCATCAGATCCGAATGGTCCAACCCCTCCTGGGTGGTGGTGAACAATCCGATCTCCCACCACTGGGTGGAGTCGGTGACCATCGGGCGAGAGGCCTCCCAGAACACCAGTCCCTCGACGTGATCGTCGAGGTTCTCGCCGACCCCGGGGGAGTCGACGCGAACGGTCACGCCCATCTCGCGCAGATGCTCGGCCGGGCCGATCCCGCTGAGCATCAACAGTTTCGGAGTGTCAATGGCACCGGCGGTGACGATCACCTCGCGGTCGGCCGTCACTTCGTCGTATCCGGTGAGGTCGGGTCGTTGGAATCGCACACCGGTGGCGCGCAGCGAGTCGTCGATCAGGATCTCGCTGATCCAGCTGTCGGTGAGCACGGTGAGGTTGGGGCGGGTGCCGAGAATGGGATGCAGGTAGGCGTGTGAGGTCGACATGCGCTCGCCGGCTTCGTTCGCGTTGATCTGAAACCATCCGGCGCCGTTGAGATGCCACTGGTCGCGATTGAACTGCACGGTGGGTAGACCGACCTTCGCGGCGGCGTCGAGGACAGCCTGGCCGCACGGATCGACCGGCGGGACATCGCGCAATCGGACCGGTCCGTCGTGACCGTGCGGATAGCCCTGGTAGTCGCCGTCGGCGACGTTGTTCTCGACGCGGGAGACGTAGGGCAGCACGTCGTCCGGTCCCCAGCCGGTCGCGCCGGCCGCCTCCCAGTCACGCAACCCCTGGGCCAACGGCCAGAACGCGATACACGAGTTGTGCGAGGAACACCCGCCGAGCACCTTGGCGCGGGCGTGCCGCATGAAGCTGTTCCCGCGTTCCTGTGGTTCGACCGGATAATCCCAGTCGTACCCGGAGTCGAGCAGGTGCATCCACTCCTTGAGTACCAGGATGTTGGGATCGTCGACGTCGCTGGGCCCGGCCTCGATCAGGCAGACCGTGACGGCCGGATCCTCGGAAAGGCGTGCGGCGAGCACACATCCGGCGGTCCCGCCACCGGCGATGACGTAGTCATAAGAGGTCATGAGCGTGCTCAGATCCTTTCGGGGGTGATATGACGAGGCGGGATACGACCGGCAGAACAGTCGCTCACAGTCCGCCGCCGATCTCGTCGGCGGTGGGCAGCCTTGTTGCGGTGGAATGGGATTCGAGTACACCGATGTGGCGACGGCCGACGGTGAGGTACCAGACGAAACCGACGCCGAAGATGATGCCGATGTAGACGAAGGCGCCCCAGGTGTTGTACCAGGGTTCGCCATAGATCTCCGAGCGTGGCCACGCCAGGTTGAGTGCCATGCCCACACCCCAGACCACGGCGACGATGTTCACCAGCAGGCCCCACCGGCCCATGGTGAAGTATCCGCCCTCGGCGAGGTCCTTCGGCGGCCATTCCCCGCGAAACCGCTTGGCCAGCAACGGCCCGGTGACGAGGAGATAGGCCAGGTAGATCATGATGATCGCGATGGAGGTCAGCACGGTGAAGATCTTGGGCTGACCGACGTTGATGACGAGAATGAGGACGGCGACGATCCCGATCACCAGCGACGGGATCACCGGAGTTTGCCGGACGGGATCGACCTTGGCGAGTTTCTCGCCGAAGGGCAGGGCATTGTCGCGGGCCATCGCGAACATCAGCCGAATGGCCGCGGTGTGCACCGCCAATGAGCAGACGAAGACCGCGACGACGATCGCGACGAGGAAGACCTTGCTCGCCGGCCCCCACATCACCTGCTCGACGATGTACTGCAGGCCGCCGGACGCGTCACCGAGTTTCGGATCGGACAGGTTCGGCGCGGCCATGATCGCGAATACCAGGATGGCACCACCGATGACGAACGAGGCGAGAATGGCGCGCAGGATCGCCTTGGGTGCGGTTCGGCGGGGTTCGACGGTCTCCTCACCGAGCGAACTCGCGGTGTCGAAGCCGTACATCACGTACCCGGAGGCCAGCGACGCGACCAGGAACGCACCGAGATAGCCGCTGCTCTCGCCTGCGCCGTAGCCGTTGGTGGAGAAGAAGATCTGCGGACCACGAGTGATGTTGCAGGCCAGAATGATCGCGATCAACACCGCGGCGATCAGCTCGACGAATACACCGACGGAGTTGATCAATGACATCAGCCGTACGCTCCAGGCGTTGATGGCCGTGGTCAGTGCGATGAGGATCGCGCCGAGAATGACCGCATTGACCGCGTAGTCCGTGGCATCGTCACCGCTGCCGTAGATCTGGAAGCCGCTCCACAGTCGGGGCAGATTGAGTTGCATCGCCAGGGCGACCGCCGCGAGGGTGACCACCGATGCGGTGAACATCAACCAGCCCGCCGACCATCCGACGCGTTGGCTGCCGAGTCGCTTGGCCCAGTTGTAGACCGATCCGGCCACCGGATACTTCGCGGCGAGTTCCATGAAACACAGTGCGACGCAGAGCTGTCCGACGAAGACCATCGGCCACGACCACAGATAGGCCGGTCCGGCGTTGCCGAAACCGACGTAGAACAGCTGGAAGGTGCCGGTGAGGATCGAGATGTAACTGACGCCCGCGGCGAAGCTGGCGAACTTGCCGATGGAGCGGTCGAGGGACTCCTTGTAGCCGAAGTCGGACAGGCCGTACGATTCGTCCGCCGAATCCTTCGGCGCACCAGTGGGAGCTGTACTCATTGATCGTCCTTCTGTTGATCATCCTCGTGCGGAGTGAACCACTGCGACGCCGACGGCGCGGTGTTGTGCCAGATATGTTTGGTCTCTTGGTATTCCGCGAGACCGGTGGGACCGAGTTCACGTCCGTTGCCGGACTTCCCGAATCCGCCCCATTCGGCTGCCGGGGTGTAGTAGCCGAAGTCGTTGAGCCACACCGTCCCATGGCGCAGCGCGCGCACCATGCGTTCGCCCAGCGCGGCGTCGGAGGTGCGCACCCCGGCCGCCAGCCCGTAATCGGTGTCGTTGCCGAGGGTGAGTGCCTGCTCCTCGGTGGTGAATCGCTCGACGGTCAGGATCGGCCCGAAGGTCTCGTCGCGGACCACCGACATCGTGCGGTTGCAGTGGTCGAAGATGGTGGGCGCGAACCAGTATCCGCCGGGTGCGAGTCCCTCACGCTCGGGATGTCCACCGCCGCAGCGCAACTGTGCGCCCTCGGCGATGGCCGACGCGACGTGGGCGTTCATCTTGTCCAGCTGGGTCTGTGACACCAGGGGACCGGTCTTGGCGGCCGGGTCGAGCCCGTTGCCCATGACGATCTGGTCGGCCCGGGCGACGAGGGCGTCGACGAAGTCGTCGGCGATCGATTCGTGGACGATGAGGCGCGTTCCTGACGAACAGACCTGGCCCGAGTGCAGGAACACCCCGGCGAGTACCTGTTCGACCGACGAGTCCCAGTCGGCGTCGGCGAAGACGATGTGCGGGTTCTTTCCGCCGAGTTCGACGGCGACCTTGGTGACGTGACGCGCGGCGGTCTCGGAGATGATCCGCCCGGTGGCGAGCCCGCCGGTGAACGAGATGAAATCGACCTCGTCGGTGTCGGTGAGTGCGGCACCCAGCGACGAACCGGCTCCCTGAACGAGATTCAGCACACCTGCAGGCACACCGGCCTCCTCGCACAACCGGACGAACGCGATGGTGCTCAGCGGGGTGACCTCGCTGGGCTTGGCGACCATTGTGCAACCGGCGGCCAACGCAGGGGCGATCTTCCACGAGATCTGCAGAAGTGGATAGTTCCACGGTGCGATCAGCACACAGACCCCGATCGGTTCGCGCACCACCCGACTGATCACCCCGGGCACCCCGGTGTCGACGGCCCGATCGGCCTCGGTCTCCACCAGACTTGCGTAATAGCGGAAAACCGACTCGACGTCGTCGATGTCGATCTCGCTCTCGGCCAGTGTTTTTCCGGTGTCGAGGGTCTCGATACGGGCGAGTTCGGCCTTGTCCCGGACGAGGAGATCGGCGATGCGGCGTAGCAGTGCGGCGCGTTCGGCGACCGGGGTGGCCGGCCACCGGCCGTCGTCGAAGGTGGTGCGGGCGGCCGCGATCGCCGCGGTCACGTCCTCGGGGGTGGCCTCGTCGACCCGGATGAAGCTCTCACCGAGCGCGGGGTCGATGATCTCGCGGGTACCGCCGTCGGCGGCGTGATGCCACCGCCCGGCGGTGAACAGTTGGGCCTCGCCCAGAAGCGGTGATGAAAAGGTGTCCGACGAGACGGATTGATCGGTGGTGCTCACGTGAAGTGGCCTCTCCGCGTTGGTGGATGGTGTTCTCACGACTGATGACGAAGACGGGGGTGACGAAAGACGGGATGAACATGACGAGACTGCGAACACGAACGAGTGCGTGGGACGCGCCCACGGTGGCGGTCAGGGCTCGCACGGGCGCGTGGACGTGCGCGAGCCCCTACGGACGGCGGGTCACAGTGTTGCTCTGTGCGCAACTCTGCGCACCTGTTGCAACAAGTGTTGTGCCAGCCCGGTGTTCTGTCAATAGGTGAGGAACCCATGGCTGCGCCGGCTCCCGTCACCGAGAGGACGTGAGCCGGTCTGGGCGCCATGATCAGCGCAGCGGGAGCTCGGCGACGATCGAACCGGGAGACGTTGCGCCGGCGGCGGGTTCGACACTGAAGCCCAGCGCCGTCGCGTCGCCGATATGGGGGATGACCGCAGTCGTCGATGGTGCGACGTCCTTGTCGGTCATCGTGCCGGCCAGGGTGGCGCCCTGCGGGCCGAGTAGCCACATTTGATAGACGGTGCCGGGCTGAGGTGGTGGCACGTCGTTCATCACGAGGACCGCCGCGTCGGCGCGCTCGGAGTAGGTCACCGACGCCCGACCAGTGGCCACCGACCCGGAGCTCGTCCGAACGTCCTTGGCGCTGAACACCTTGGCGGCGGTGGGCTGTTCGGTGGTGGTCTTGCTCGACAGTCCACTGCCGATCGCCCACCCGATGGCCCCGACCGCGACGGCGACCACCGCGGCAGCGGCGAGATAGGCAATCCGACGTCCGGTCCGGGTGACGTCGGGAGCGGCCGCAGCACCGCCCGACGCGACGGACTCCGGGGCATCCGAGCGTGCGGGGTCGTCGGTCGATCGCGGGCGGATCTCGCGGACACCGGCGGTGCTCGGGTGGGCGGCCTCGCGGGCCTCGGCGGTGGCCGCAGCCAACAGTCGGTCACGCAGCTCGGCGGGCGGGGTCATGGCGGTCGACGCGCTGACCGCGGCCATCGTCTCCCGGGTCGCGGCCACGAGCGCGTCGAACTCCGCGCGCACCGCGTCGTCGGCCTGCGCACGCCGGCGTCGGACCGAGTCCAGTTCCGCCGGCGACAGGGCATCGAGTCCCATCAGCGGCGCCATCGCGAGCAACTCGTCGTCAGACATCCCGATCCCCCAGGCATTCCCGCAGACGCGCCAAACCGTCCCGGATGCGCGACTTGATCGTCGGCAGTGCGACCGAGAGCTGCTCGGCGACCTCCCGGTACGTCAGCCCGCGGTAATAGGCCAGCGACACCGACTCGCGTTGGATGTCGGTGAGACTGCCCAGGCAGTTGATGACGCGTTCACGTGCCTCGCGGACCTCGACGGCGTCGGCGACCTGATCGAAGCTGATCGTCGCCGTGGCCTGGCTGTAGGTGGTCTCCCGCCGATCGCCGGCGACCTCGGAGCGCACCCGGTCGACCGCGCGTCGGTGCGCCAGGGTGATCAACCAGCTCAGCGCCGACCCGGCCGCCGGATCGAACTTGTCGGCCGACCGCCACACCTGCAGGAACACCTCCTGCGTGGTCTCCTCGCTGTATCCCGGATCGCGCAGAACGCGAAGGACCATGCCGTACACGCGATCCCCGGTCCGGTCATAGAACTCGGCGAAGGCCGCCGAGTCGCCGTCGGCGATCCGCGCCAGCAGATCCGGCAGTGCCGCGTCCTCGCGGCCGTCGGTTGCCGTCACCTCGACGCCTCTGATCTCATCGCCGATCACCCTAACCCGCGGCAGGGGGCCACTCAACGATTCGGGTGTCCGGCTCGCCCGGAGATCTCCCGGTGCGGTCGCCGACGGGCCGGGCAACGGTGACACCGGGCGGCCGTCCGGCTGTGTCATCGTGCGGCCTGACGGCCGGGCCACCGCCAACCCGGAGGTCATGGCGTGGCGCGGGAGTCGGCCGTTGGCGTCGACGAGGGCGGCAGCGGGAAGAAGTACGAGGTGCGTTGCTGGTACTCGGGATAGCCGGGTCGCGTGCTCATCGACTTCTCCAGCAACCGGGCGCCGGTGGCGAATACGAGGAAGTAGGTCATCACCACCGGTGACAGGACGGTGAGCACGCCGGGACACGGGACGAGCGTGGGACCGGTGGTCATCGCCCCCGATGTCGCCGCCAGCAGCCAGATGCCCCACCACACCGACGCGTCGCCGAAGTAGTTGGGGTGACGCGTCCACGCCCAGAGTCCGCGATCCATGATCGCGCCCTTGTTGGCGGGGTCGGCCTTGAAGGCGCGCAGTTGCGCATCGCCGATCGCCTCAAAGCACAGCCCGAGCGTGAACAGCGCGATGCCGAGGCCGCCGACGATCCATGCGAGTGCGGGGGTGGGGCCGGCGACCGCCGACACCTGGATCGGCAGCGACACGAACCACTGCGCGGCCCCCTGCGTCGCGAAGATCTTGCGGGCGACGACTGTGAAACCGTTGCCGCCGGAGCGTTCCAGCATCTCGGTGTAGCGCGGGTCCTCACCCTTGCCCTTCGATTTGCCGACCATGTGCCAGGCCAGTCTCAGCCCCCACACGCTCACGCCGAGCGCCAGCAGCCAGCGGCGCGTGGGGTCACCGCCGCCGAGGATCAGCGACAACCAGGCGACGGCGACGAATCCGAGGCCCCACGTGACGTCGACGACGTTGAAACGCCCGATCCGATAGCCGATCGCGAAGGTGACCGCCTGCATCACCGCGAGCAGGACCAGCGACGACAGCGTCAGGACGAGAAATCCCGACCAACCGGTCATGACCGCTCCCGGGGAGCCGTGCCGGCCGAGCTGCGGGTGAACAACAACTGGTGGACGTCGAGGTACCCCGCCCGGAATCCGGCCTCGGAGTAGGCGAGATAGAACTGCCACATCCGCATGAAGGTGGCGTCGAAGCCGAGGTCGGCGATCCGGCGCCGACGGGAATCGAAGCGTTCGCGCCAGAGCCGCAGCGTTTCGGCGTAGTGCGCGCCCATCGACAGCGAGTCGGTCAGCCGCAGCGTCGTGTGCTTGTCGGTGACGGCGCGCAGCGCGGGCAGCGAGGTGAGCTGACCGCCGGGGAAGATGTACTTGTGCACCCAGGTGTAGGTGTGGCGGGAGGCGCGCATGCGATCGTGCGGCATGGTGATGGCCTGGATCGCGACCTTCCCGCCGGGCGCGAGGGCGCGGTCGATGGTGGAGAAGTATGTCGGCCAATACTTTTCACCGACGGCCTCGATCATCTCGACCGACACGACGGCGTCGTAGGTGCCGTCGACCTCGCGGTAGTCGAGGAGATCGATCTGCACCTTGTCGGCGAAGCCGGCGTCGGCGACGCGACGCAACGCCAGCTCGCGCTGCTCGGAGGACAGGGTGACCGAACGGACCGTGGCCCCCCGGGCCGCGGCGCGTAGGCACAGTTCGCCCCAGCCCGTTCCGATCTCGAGTAGGCGCGTGCCCTCCCCGACACCGGCGAGATCGAGCAGCCGGTCCACCTTGCGGCGCTGGGCATCGGCGAGATCATCCCAAAGTGGATGCAGCACGGCATGTTCGGCCGAGACCCCGGGGTCGGCGAACAGTGCACTCGAATACGTCATCGTCTCGTCGAGGAAGGTGGCGAACAACTCGTTGGACAGGTCGTAGTGGCGCGAGATGTTGGAGCGGGTGTTGGCCGTCGTGTTCTCTTCGTCCTCGGGATGTTTCGGCAGCACCACCCGGCGCAGCGCCTGTAGGGGTCGGGGGACCAGCCGCGCGACCCGAGAGGCGAACGGGGTGAGGACGCCGACGAGGTCATCGGTGCTCCAGTCGCCGGCCATGAAGGACTCGCCGAATCCGATCAACCCGTGAGACCCGACCCGACGCGCGAAGTCGGTGGGGCGCCGAATGATCATGCGCGGCTGCACATCGTCGGTGCGACGGCCGCCGCGGGTGCCGTCCGGATACTCGATGCGCACGTCGAGCCCGGCGGTGGCGTGCCGGAACAGCCAGGACGCCGCGGCGCCGCGGACCCGCGCGGATCGGCCGGTGGGGATCGCGGCGGCGTCGGGCCAGCGTCCGGCGTCGGGTGGGGTGACCTCGGAATCGTCAGGCCGATGGATGTGGGTGCTCATCGGTGTCCTTTCGTCGCGGTGGAGGCGAGAGTGGAATGAACGGGATGATCGGGGCGCGGTTGGACGGGAAGACGGCGAGCCCATAATCCGATGCCCTGCAGCCGGATTCGGGCGGAGACGACGAGCGGGGCGAGCGGCGTGCGCAGTTGGGCTCCGACGATCGCGCGGGTGGTCGCCGGGCGGGCATGTCCGGTCAGGGCGGCGACGAAAGGTTCGGCTCCCGGACGGTCGAGGATGATCGAGACCGCTACGCGGCCTTGGCCATCCGGCTCGGGGACGCGTAGCCGATAGCGACCGGAGACGTCGTGGAACGGTGAGACGTAGAACTCCTTGTCCACCTCCGCACGGCCGTCCGCGTCGGGCGTCACGATGTAGCAGTGGCGCTCGCCATAGGTGTTGTGCACCTCGGCCACCACATGCGCGAGGGTGCCGTCGGCGTGGTGGCACCAGAAAACACTGAGCGGATTGAACGTGTATCCGGCGACGCGCGGTGAGAGCAGGGCGCACACCGGGCCGTCGGCGGGTGTGACACCCGCGCCGCGCAGATGGTTGTCGAGTCGCTGCCGCAGCGACTGCCCGGGCCGCATCGGCTCCGGGAAATGGTCGGCGGAACGGACGTCGGCGGCCAGGCGCAGCAGACCACGGAACCGGGGTGGTTCGTCGACGTCGATGAGCCACGAACTGCTGCGGTAGGTGAACGTATGGCGCAGCGGTGAGCGCCGGGTGTGGGTGATGCGCGTGGCGACGACGGCCGGCAACGGGGTCGCGGTGGATGCCGGGCGGGTCATGTCGGATCATCCTGGAGAGCAACGGATTGCGCGGCCATTCGGTGTAGGGAGCCGGCCGCCCGGCGGGCGGCGCGCTCGCCGGACGCCGCGCCGTCCTCGTGGAATCCCCACCCGTGGTAGGCGCCGGCGAACACGATGCGGTCGCTCTCGATGTCCGGGAGGAGTGCTTGTGCAGCAACCGATTCGGTGGTGTAGATCGGGTGCTCGTAGGTCATCTCGGCGAGAATCGTCGAGTCGTCGACGAGGTCGGTGCGGCCGAGGGTGACGAGCATGCGGGGGTCGGCGGTGGGCAGTCGCATCAGACGGGTCATGTCATAGGTGACGGCGACGCCGGAACCATCGAGCGCGTCGGTCGGTGCGTGGTCGGCGCGGATCTGGTAATTCCACGACGCCCAGGCCCGGCGGGCGCGCGGCAGCAACGAGATATCGGTGTGTAGGACAGCGGGTTTCGCGCAGTAGGAGATGGCGCCGAGGACCCGTCGCTGTGCGGCGGTCGGGTGGTCGAGAGCGGTGAGGGCCTGGTGCGGATGGGTCGCGAGGACGACGGCGTCGAACCGCTCGGTGGGATGACCGTCGGCGGTGACCGCGACCGCGGTACCGAGATCCTCGACGGAGCGCACCGGCGCGCCGAGGCGGATGCGACCGCGATGGGCACGCAGGTGGTCGGCGACGGCGTCGACGTAGGTGATCGAACCGCCGACGACGGTCCGCCACGTGGGTGACCCGAACACCGACAGCATCCCGTGGTGGGAGAGGAAGGTGAACAAGTAGCGCGCCGGATAGGCCTGCGCGGTGCGCGCATCACACGACCACACCGCGGCGATCAGCGGGAGCAGGAAGTTGTCGACGAAGTAGTCCGACAGCTTCTCGCGGGCGACGAACTCGGTGATCGGCTCGTCGGAGTCAGGGGTGTCGAGGACCTTGCGCGCCGCGCGATGGAAGCGCACGACCTCGCCGAGCATCCACAGATAGCGGCCCCGGGTGAGGGTGCGCGCGGTCGGGATGAGCCCCGAGAGACCCAGGGCTCCCGCGTATTCCAGACCGGTGCGCTCGGAGTGCACCGACATCGACATGTCGGTCTCCTGGGTCGGCACCGCGAGCTCGTCGAAGAGCCGCAGCAGAGTGGGATAGGTGCGGTCGTTGTGGACGATGAACCCGGAGTCGACGGCGACGGTGCCGCCGGCCCCGGGCGGCGTGATCGAGTGCGTGTGGGCGTGACCACCGAGACGGTGATCGGCCTCGTACAGGGTGACGTCGGCGTCGGCGGAGAGTCGGTAGGCGGCAACCAGACCCGCGACGCCACTGCCCACCACCGCGACTCGGTGGGGACGGCCGGTGTGGGGTACCGGTGGACCCGAGGTTGTCATGCCCGAAGTTCGGACTCGACGGCCGTTCGGATGGGTCAGTACCGCTGCGGTGGGGGCGGGGCGGCGATGTAGCCGGCCTGCCGTTGGTCGGCGTCGACGATCTCGGCGCCGAGTGGCAACAGTGACAGCGGCACCATCTTGAAACTGGCGATGCCCAGCGGGATGCCGATGATGGTCAGGCACATCGCGATGCCGGAGGTGATGTGCCCGATGGCCAGCCAGATCCCGGCGAAGATCAGCCAGATGATGTTTCCGATGGTCGACGCCGCACCGGCCTGTGGTTTGCGCACGACGGTCCTCCCGAACGGCCACAGGGCGTAGTTGGCGATGCGGAAGGATGCGATGCCGAACGGGATCGTGATGATCAGGATGCAGCAGATGATTCCGGCGACGACGTATCCGATCGCCATCCAGAACCCGCAGAGCACCAACCAGATGATGTTGAGGAGTGTGCGCATACGCCCATTGTCCGCTGTCGTGGATGATCGTGGTGCAACGTCGGGCAACCGTCGGCCGCCATCTCGACGAACAGGGCCCGAGCCTGCGGGGTCTGCCCGATGTCATGCGTGGTGTCGTCGGCCCTGGCTAACCTGTGCCCATGGCCCCCGACGCCGAGCGTGCACGTGTCACCGTGTGGTGGGTCATCACCACCGTCGTCCTGGTGATCCGTCTGCTCGCGACGATCGCGGTGATCCTGCTCGCCATCGGCTGGGCGGTCGCGGCGATCCGGGATTCGATGAACAACATTTTCTTGTGGCCGGCCGTCGGGAGTGCGGTCGCGCTGCTGATCAGCACATATCTCTACAGTTACCTGCGGGCGAGGTACCCGCGCCGCAACGCCTGGCTTCCGTGACCCCCCAGGTCGCGGTGACCCCCATCGCGGGTGCCTTCGATGTTGTTCGGGCTGATGACAAGGCCGCCTGTAGCCCGCGTCACACCAGAGTTGGCATAATCGACAGCACAGAGGCAATCGAGAGAAGACCTATGACCGAACTCGGCTCGTCGCGCATCCGGCGTGCCTATGAGGATTTCCTCTCCGGCATCACACCGCCCTCCGACGCGGTGCGTTCCGTGGTGCGTGATTCGTGGTCGAGGTCGTTGTCGCGCGGGGTCGATCCGATCGAGGCGCTCCCCGAGGACGACACCAGCGCGAGCATGACGATGGCCGAGTTCACGCGATACCGCGAGGCCCATCCGATCACGTCGGTGCGCCCGCTCGTGCAGTCGTTGATGCTCGACGACATCGCCGACTCCGGCGTCGTTGTCGCACTCACCGATCAGGTCGGACGACTGCTGTGGGTCGAGGGCAGCACCGACGCCGTCGACCGTGCGAGCCGCATCAACTTCGTCGAGGGCTCGGTGTGGAGCGAGGACGTCGTCGGCACCAACGCACCGGGCCTGGCACTCGCGGTCGGCAAGGGTGTGCAGGTGATCGGACCGGAACACTTCGCGGGCTCGGTGCAGGACTTCAGCTGTGCCGCCGCGCCCGTCCACGACCCGGTGACCGGACATGTCATCGGCGTCATCGATGTGACCGGTGGCCGCGAGGTGGCCGCACCGTTCGCCCTGGCCGCCGTCCGTTCGGTGGTGGCCGCAGTCGAACGCGAACTGCAGTCCCAGGCGGTCAACCTGGCCGACCCGGCGACCTTCGCGTCGTCGCAGGACAAGGGTGATGCGCGGCTGACGGTATTGGGCGACAACAATTATCGATGGCATCGGGAGGGTGATCCGGCCGGAGAGCGGACGCTGTCGCGCCGGCACGCCGAGATCCTGTTGCTGCTGCAGGAGTATCCCGAGGGCCTCAACACCGAACAACTCGCCATGCACCTGGCCGGCGACGGCATCGACCCGGTCACCGTGCGCGCCGAGATCTCGAGGCTGCGCCGTGATCTCGGCAACGACGTGGTCACCTCGCGGCCCTACCGCCTGACCGTCGACATGACCTCCGACGTCGCCGACCTGCGCCGGCGTATCGCCGAGCGCGGCGAACTGCCGTCGGTGATCGACGAACTCGGCCGCGGTGGACTGCTGGTGGAGTCGACGGCGCCGGGCATCACCGAGATCTTCGAAGTGGTCCGTGAGGATGTGCGGTCGCGGGTGATCGCCGAGGGAGATGTCGGGGCCCTGCGGACCTGGACGTCATCGATCCACGGTCGCGATGATCTCGTCGCGTGGCGTCGACTCGAGCACCGCCTTCCCGTGGGACATCCCGACCGCGCCGTGGTCGGCGGGCGAATCAGGTTGCTGGACAAGCGATACGGGGTCTGACCCGGCCTGTGGCGCGAGGCGTCCGAGGATGTGGCCACTCCGCGTCATGGAGCCTTGTACGAATACAGATTCCACATGAGCGGACCGCCGACCCGAAAATCACGGCGTGTCGCGCCGGATCCGTGGAAGTTATATTCCGCATCGGCGTGCCCGCGGCCCTCAGGGCTGCGCGTCGGGCATCGAACCGATGAGCAGCAGCGCCGCCGCGATGGTGGTCACGATGCACAGCACCACGAGCAGCAGCCCGACGCCCAATGTGACGAGCGGGTGCGGTTCGGACTCGTCGCGAGTACCGGCCGTGCCGCGTTGTGCGGGATCGTTCTGAGCGAGAACCATCGTGGCACCACCCTCCTGGCAGCTCGATCTGACATATTGCAGATACTGAATCAGATTACGAAAACTGGATCTTAGTGGTTGTGGGCACCTTCCACGACTTGAGTACCGCGAATCGCCCTTTGCACACCAGGCAATCGGTGCGAATTCCTCTTTTCGGCGGACCCAACGTCGGGCCAACGGTGAGTGGATCAGGCCTGCCACTCACGGCACCTGACCTGCCGTTTCGTGGCGATGCAACGTTGCGAACGCGTCTGCAACGTGGCTGCAACCACAGCCCTCCTACTCTGTGGAACAGATCACACCGGCTGCCGTCGCGGCTCGGTGTGACATCCCGCAACTGGCCGACGCCTGTTACTGCACTGAGGAGCTGGACACACATGACTGTTTACGCGAAGCCGGGTACCGAGGGTTCGGTGATGAGCTTTGAGTCGCGTTACGACAACTGGATCGGTGGTCAGTGGACCCCGCCGGTGAAGGGTCAGTACTTCGAGAATCCGTCTCCGGTCGACGGCAAGACGTTCTGTGAGGTCGCCCGGTCGACCGCCGAGGACATTGATCTCGCACTCGATGCCGCGCACAAGGCCGCACCGCAGTGGGGCAAGACCTCGGTCGCCGAACGTTCGCTGGTGCTGCTGCGCATCGCCGATCGTCTCGAGGAAAACCTCGAGAAGATCGCCGTTGCCGAGACCTGGGACAACGGCAAGGCGGTCCGCGAGACCCTCGCCGCCGACATCCCGCTCGCCGTCGATCACTTCCGCTACTTCGCCGGCGCCCTGCGCGCCCAGGAGGGATCGATCTCGGAGGTCGACGAGGACACCGTCGCCTACCACTTCCACGAGCCGCTCGGTGTGGTCGGCCAGATCATCCCGTGGAACTTCCCGATCCTCATGGCCGTGTGGAAGCTCGCGCCCGCGCTCGCCGCAGGCAACGCCGTCGTCCTCAAGCCGGCCGAGCAGACCCCCGCGTCGATCCTCTACGTCATGAGCCTGATCGCCGACCTGCTGCCCGCGGGCGTGATCAACATCGTCAACGGCTTCGGTGTGGAGGCGGGCAAGCCGCTCGCATCGAGCAACCGCATCCGCAAGATCGCCTTCACCGGTGAGACCACCACCGGCCGGCTGATCATGCAGTATGCGTCGGAGAACCTGATCCCGGTCACCCTCGAGCTCGGCGGCAAAAGCCCCAACATCTTCTTCAACGATGTGATGAGCGCCGACGACGGCTTCCTCGATCGTGCGCTCGAGGGCTTCTCGATGTTCGCGCTCAACCAGGGTGAGGTCTGCACCTGCCCGAGCCGCGCGCTCATCCAGGAGGACATCTACGACGACTTCATCGGCAAGGCCGTCGATCGTGTCTCGAAGATCAAGCAGGGCAACCCGCTCGACACCGACACCATGATGGGCGCCCAGGCCTCCAACGATCAGTTCGAGAAGATCAGCTCCTACCTGGCCATCGGCAAGGAAGAGGGCGCGAAGGTCCTCATCGGTGGCGAGCCGGCCGACCTCGGCGGCGACCTCTCGGGCGGCTACTACATCAAGCCGACGGTGTTCGACGGCCACAACAAGATGCGCATCTTCCAGGAGGAGATCTTCGGCCCGGTGCTGGCCGTGACCACCTTCAAGGACTACGCCGACGCCATCCACATCGCCAACGACACCCTCTACGGACTCGGTGCCGGTGTGTGGAGCCGTGACGGTGCCACCGCCTACCGTGCGGGCCGCGAGATCCAGGCCGGCCGTGTGTGGACCAACACCTACCACGACTACCCGGCCCACGCCGCGTTCGGTGGCTACAAGCAGTCCGGCATCGGACGCGAGACCCACCTGATGATGCTCGAGCACTACCAGCAGACCAAGAACCTCCTGGTCGGATACGCTCAGAGTGCGAAGGGATTCTTCTAAACCGAAGAGGTGCAACGATGACCACCGAACAGAACGTTCCTGATCGGGTGGTCGCCACAGACGCCGCCGTGCAGCTCCTGACCAAGTTGTCGGAGCTGCACGGCGGACTCATGATCCACCAGTCCGGTGGATGCTGTGACGGTTCCGCCCCCATGTGCTACCCCGTCGGGGAGTACCGAGTGGGCCAGCGCGACGTGCTGGTCGGCGAGATCGATCTGCCCGAACCCATTCCGGCAGTACGGGTCTGGATCAACGGCGATCAGTTCGAACTGTGGAAACACACGCAGTTGATCCTCGACGTGGTGCCCGGACGGGGCGCCGGATTCAGCCTGGAATCCCCCGAAGGAGTGCGATTCCTCTCGCGGGCAAGGGCTTTCAGTGAGGACGAGAATGCCGTGCTGTCGGCGAACCCGCCGTTGACCGGTGCGGCGGTCGGCGTCTGATCGTTTCCGCGACGTACCAATCGGCATGTGCCCGTTGGCTCGCTCGGCGAGCCGGCGGGCATTCGTCGTGTCGAGAGGATGTCTGTCGTCTCATCGGGGGAAATGTCCGAAACCGGCAATGGTCGATATTTGCCGCTGTTACCGTCGAGGCTGTTGCGTAGTGCAACCAAGTCCACCAATGGCGATGTGACGGAGGCGAATTACCCGATGAAACGTGTGATGACCAGTGCCCTTGCGGTCGGAGCGGTCGTGGGTGCCGCATCCCTGATGGTCCCGGCAACGGCGTCGGCGGCGCCGGTGTCGTCGGCGAACTGCGCGAGGATCGCGACACCGACGGCGCCGAACGGATGGGGGAACAGCTTCGGTGACGAACAGGGTCAGGCAGGCAAGATCACGGCAACCAACGTGAGCGACGACGACGGATCACTGGAGTTCGCGACGAGTCCGCAGGTACCGCGTCAGGCGTCGTACCACTCGGCGGGGAAGCTGCCGTTGACCCAGCTGGCCGGAAAGCCGTTGACCTTCCAGAAGTCCACGGGCAATGCGAACTGGCAGATCCGGGTGACCGGCGCGAACACAGGTGAAGGGAATGGCTTCGCGACGCTGGTCTGGTCGGCTTCCGACGCAGCGGGTGCGCCTGACGCCGCATCGTCCGATCAATGGTGGGCAACCCGCTCCCTGGGCACGATCCCGCGGGGCCAGACCGGCACTCTTGCCGAGCTGACCACCGCCGCCAACTCCGGCGGAAAGGCCACGGTCGTCGAGGATTACGGCATCTCCAGCCAGCCAAACGGCGGCACCGGCACCGTGCACGTCGACAACGTGACCTTCAACGGCTGCACGACCAACTTCGCGGTCCGGAGCAGCAACGGCTCGCTGGGCGGCATTCAACTCCCGAGCTTCGGATCGTCGTAACCCGGATCGTCGTAATCCGGCGTCGTAATCCGTTGTGACGCTGGGGTGTCAGTCAGCATCGAGCCACCAGCCCCGCACCATGCCGGGTGGCCGGCCGGGTTCGATGTAGTGCTCGGTGCCGAAGGCGAACGGGAACGCCTCGACCGGGAGTGCCAGTAGCTGACGGACGTCGCTCTGGCTGGCGTGGCAGGCCAACGCTTCGCGTTTGGCCGTCACGTCGTCGCCGAGATCGACGGCCCAATGCAATTCGGCTTCCGGTGTGCCGATCGGATTGCCGTCGTCGCCCGGAGCATCCGGGTTGAATCCGTCGGTGTTGTTCTCGCCGGTGAGGCCCATCTCGGCGGCCAGGACGAACAGCTGGCGCATGAGGTCACGATTCATCGTGACCTCCAGGTAGCGCGGTCGCTTGACGGCGAGTTCTGCTGCGGCGCGGGTGGTGTGGTGCAGCATCACGTGATCGGGATGACCGTAGCCGCCGTGCCAGTCGTAGCCGACGACGACGTCGGCGCCCTCCTCGTCGAGGATGCCGGCAAGTCGGCGAGCCGCTTGCTCGACGGGCGCGCGGGAGAAGACGCCGTCGGTGCCGTTCTGGGTCCACCCGGTCATCCCCGAATCGGCGTATCCGAGCCACGCCACGCGCGCGGTGCCGGTGATCGCCGCCGACGCCTCGGCTTCACCGCGACGTCTCATGGCCACCGTTTCTCCGGGAGCGAGATCATCGGGCACGTCGCCGTCGCCGTGCTCTCCCGGGTCGCCGTCGGTGCAGTAGACGACGACCACCCGGTGCCCCTCACGTGCGGCGCGGATCATGCTGCCCGCGGTGGCCGTGGCCTCGTCGTCGGGATGGGCGTGGACGAAGACGATGGTGCTCATGCGCTACAGCATCTCAGGTCGGGGCCCGCGGGGTGCTCGTCGCAGTACGCTGCTTGCAGCACTGCCATGAACTCACACCCGAAGCGCGTGCTGGTATGCGCAGAAGATTCGGAAAGTTGTCACCATGCCCAACTCCCAGCCGCCTGCAACGGTGGATGCCATCGACGGGAGCATCCTGGCCGCGCTCGCCGATGATCCACGAGCCACCGTCCTGGCGATTGCGGATCGGACACAACTCTCGCGGAACACCGTGCAGGCCCGGCTGTCGAAGCTCGAGCAACGGGGAGTGCTGCGCTCCTTCGAGCGCAGTATCGATCCGGCGGCGCTCGGTTACCCGCTCACCGCATTCATCCTGACGAATGTCACCCAGAGCCAATTGACGCCGATCGCGTCGGCACTCGGTGACGTTCCCGAGGTGGTCGAGGTCCACGGGCTCAGCGGGATCAGCGACCTGCTCGTGCATGTCGTCGCTCGCGATGCGGACGATCTGTATCGAATCGCCGGCCAGATTCTCGACATCCCCGGGGTCACGCGGACGACCACCGCGCTCGTGATGCGAAAACTGGTCGACTATCGGTTATCCGGGCTCTTGGAGCGGTTGACCGCGGACTGACCCCAACCGGCAAGCAAGCAACCGGTTTCGAGGCTGTTGCACATACTGCTCACCGACGATCCGGCCTTCCGAGGGATGGTGTGCACAATGCTGAGATCGCACGGCGCCGCTTGATTGATGTGCGCGCCGGTGGTCGACTGGGGGACGAGTTCTGCACCCAGAGCCGGGTAAGGATGCCACCCCATGAAGTCAGCTCAGATCGTCGATCCGACCGAGCCCTCCGCCGACACCGTCACGCCGGACGCCCTCCGCAGCATCGAGGAGCGCGTGCTGTGGTTGTCCACGGCCATCATTCATCACGCGAATCGTGTACGCCCCAACCCGTCCGGGCTGAAGGTCGGAGGTCACCAGGCCTCGTGTGCATCGATCACGTCGATCATGACCGCGCTGTGGTTCGAGCAACTCACCGACGCCGACCGCGTCTCGGTGAAACCGCACGCATCGCCTGTGCTGCACGCGATCAACTACCTCTTGGGCGACCTCGACGAGCGCTACCTGACGACATTGCGTGAATTCGGTGGGCTCCAATCGTATCCGAGCCGCACCAAGGATCCCGATCCCGCCGACTACTCCACGGGATCCGTCGGCATCGGCGCCACGGCACCGATCTGGGGTGCCATCGCCCGTCGCTACGTCGACGCCAAGATCGGCCCGGCGGGCAAGGGACGCCAGTACTCCTTGGTCGGCGACGCCGAACTCGACGAGGGCGCGGTGTGGGAAGCCATTCTCGACCCGTCGGTCCGTGACCTCGGTGAGATCGTGTGGATCGTCGACCTCAATCGGCAGTCGCTGGACCGGGTGGTTCCCAACATCGCGGCCGGGCGGCTGGCGAGCATGTTCGAGGCCGCCGGCTGGCAGGTGATCACCGTCAAATTCGGCCACCTCCTCGAGACTTTGTTCACCCGTCCGGGTGGCGACGCGTTGCGCGAGCGCATCCTGAGCATGCCCAACGCGGAGTACCAGAGGCTGTTGCGTTGTACCGCGCAAGAATTGCGGGCGCGGATGCCCGGTGACGACGAGCGGGCGCCGGAGATCGCCACTCTCGTCGCGGAACTCGATGATGCGACCCTGACGGCTGCGATCCGCAACCTGGGCGGCCACGACCTCGACGCGTTGCGTCAGGCGTTCGCCGACATCGACGACACCAGGCCGACGGTCATCATCGCGTACACGATCAAGGGTCATGCGCTGCCCACCGAAGGACACCCGCAGAATCACTCGTCGCTGTTGACGGTGGAGCAATTCGACGAGTTGGCAACGACGATGGGGATGGATCCCGGACATCCGTGGGCTCGATTCGACCCCGAGACCGACGCGGGACGGATGTGTGTGGAGACCGCACGTCGACTGACTCGCGCGCCGATTCAGACTCATACTCCGCCAACGGTTCCCGACGACCTCGGACGGACACCGGGCGGAACGTCGACCACGCAGGCGGCCCTGGGTAGGGCCCTGCTCGCCCTGACCCGCGACGCACCGGAGGCGGCCCAACGCATCGTCACCGTGAGCCCGGACGTCAGCTCGACGACGAACCTCGCCGGATGGCTGAACAAGGTGGAGATCTGGTCACCGGCCGAACGACGAAACTGGTTCGACGACGACGCCGAGACGATCATGCACTGGCGGGAGAAGCCGACCGGTCAGCACATGGAACTGGGGATCGCGGAAACGAACCTCGTCGGGCTGATGGGTGAGCTGGGAGCCACATGGAGCCGGTGGGGCCAGCCGCTGTTTCCCATCGGGGTGATGTATGACCCGTTTGTGGAGCGGGCTCTGGAACCGTGGTCCTACGGTATCTACGCCGGCGGCCAATCGATCCTGGTCGGTACCCCGTCGGGTGTCACACTCGCCGCGGAAGGCGGTGCCCACCAGTCGATCACGACTCCCTCGATCGGCATGGAACAACCCGGCTGCGCCAGCTGGGAACCCGCATTCGTGATCGACACCGAATGGACGCTGCTCGCGGCGATGCGTCTGCTGGGGCGCCCCGATGGGAGTTCGGCGTACCTGCGCCTGTCGACCCGACCGGTCGATCAGACACTGGCGGCGGT
The DNA here is from genome assembly GCF_000241325.1 of Gordonia polyisoprenivorans NBRC 16320 = JCM 10675. Classification (GTDB taxonomy): domain Bacteria; phylum Actinomycetota; class Actinomycetes; order Mycobacteriales; family Mycobacteriaceae; genus Gordonia; species Gordonia polyisoprenivorans. The sequence goes on from NZ_BAEI01000031.1 coordinate 120,809, forward strand.
GCCCACCGATCCCGCGGCCCGGGAGCGTCGGCGCCGTCAGGTCATCGCCGGTGCCTATCCGCTGCGCCGGGTCGCCGCTCCGGTGGTCACCCTGGTCGGCATGGGCGCGTTGATGACCGAAACCCTGGCAGCTGCAGAACGTTTGGCTGCTCAGGACATCGCCGCCGACGTCGTGTGTGTCACCAGCCCGGGCCTTCTCTTCGAGGCACTTCAGGCACGGCGTGGCCTCGCCGAGGCACCCACCTGGATTCTCGACCAGGCGTTCCCGGCCGATCGGGCCACCCCGATGGTCACCGTCCTCGACGGTCATCCGCACACCCTGGCATTCCTCGCCGGTATCCGCGGAGTCACCGGTGCCGCGCTCGGCGTCAGCCGCTTCGGCCAGGTCGGTTCTCTCGATGACGTCTACCGCCACCACGGCATCGACACCGACAGCATCGTGCGGGCCGCACTCGACCTCCTCGGCTGAACCGAGATCAGATCGTCTCGGACCGCACCATCGCCAGTCCCAGGCCGACGGCGCCCAGCACACCGACGAAGACGGCGACACCGCTCCAGCCGAAAGACGAGAACACCAGGCCGCCAACGGCTCCCACCACTGAGCTGCCGAGGTAGTAGTGGAACAGGTACAACGACGACGCCTCGGCGCGATGGGTGGTGGCCCGCGCCGACACCGCGCCGCTCGCCACCGAGTGCGCCCCGAAGAAGCCCGCGGTGAACAGGAACATGCCCACCAGCACCGACCAGAGATGTTCGGGGACAGTGACTCCCAGGCCGGTGAGCATCACCACGATCGAGGCGGCCAGCACTGTCCGGCGGCCGATGCGGTCGGCGAGCCGGCCGGCCAGCGCCGAGGAGGCGGTGCCGGCGAGGTACATGAAGAAGATCGACGCGATCACCGCCTCACCGAGGTCGAACGGGCTCTGCAGCAACCGATAGGTGAGGTAGTTGTAGACCGTCACGAAGCCACCCATCAACACGAAACCGATGAGGAACAGCGGTAGTAGTCGGCGATCGGCGAGGTGCGACAAGAGGTTTCGCGCGGTGACCGACGGGGATACCCGACGCGGGGTGAAGAATCGGGAGGCCGGGATCGTCCGCCAGAAGAGCAGCGCGAAACCGAGTGAGGCCAGACACGCGATCTCCAGTGCCCACTGCCATGACATCACATCGACGGCGAACCCGGGGATGAGCCGGCCGACGAGACCGCCGATGGTGGTGCCCGCCACGTAGCGACCCATCGCGGTGCCCAACGAGCGACCCTCCACCTCCTCGGCGAGGTAGGCCATCGCCACCGCAGGCACCCCCGCGCACAGAACGCCCTGGAGGGCGCGCCCGGCGAGCAGGACGTCGATCGACGGCGACCACGGCAACACGACGCCGATCGCCGACGCGGCGACCGCGGAGATCACCATGACCCGTACGCGCCCGAAACGTTCCGACGCGACACTCGCCGGGATGATCGCGATCGCGAGGAAACCGGTGGTCAGAGAGACCGCGAGCGCCGACGTCGTCGGCGATGTCCCGAAGTGCTCCGACAGATGCGGTAGCAGGGCCTGCACGTAATACAGGGCCATGAACGTCGTCATACCGGCCGCGAACAGGGCGACGGTGGCGCGCCGATAGCCCGGTGAGCCCAGGGCGTGACGGGTCTGGGGAAGCGCGGGTGCGGCGATGCCGTCTGTTGTGGTGCTCACTGTTCCAGCGTGAGCCCGACTCTCCACATGCTCAAAATGAATCTTTGTAGACTTGTTTATTCACTAATGAATAAGCGCAGCTAGCATGGCATGGTGCATGACGAGATCGAGTGGTTCATCACCATTGCCGAGGCCGAGAACCTGACGGCGGCCGGTGAGCGGCTCGCCGTCTCGCAGCCGACCCTGTCGCGATTCGTGGGCAGGCTCGAGCGAGAGGTCGGCGTTGCGCTGTTCGACCGGCATGGCCGACGTCTGGCGCTGAACGCCTACGGCCGTGTCTACCTCGAACGGGCGCGTCGCGCGCACGCACAACTCGACGCCGCACGCCGGGAAATCGACGACATGCGACGACCGACGCGAGGTGTGGTCCGGCTGGCTTTCCTGCATTCGTTCGGCATCAGCCTGGTGCCGCAACTCATCCGGGCATTCCGCGAGCGCAATCCGGGTGCGGGATTCACCCTCGCGCAGGACTCCGTGGCCACCGTCGTCGAGCACATCGAGACCGGCGACGCCGATCTGGCCATCGTCGCGCCGCGGCCGATGCGGACCGACATGGCGTGGCAGCCGATCGCGCAACAGAATCTGGCGCTCGTCGTGCCGCGTGGTCACCGCTTTGCCGGCCGGACGAGTATCGGTCTGGCAGAGGCCGCCGACGAGGAGTTCATCGTCATGCAACACGGATTCGGCATGCGCCGGATCTTCGACGAGCTGTGTGCGTCCGCCGACATCACCCCGACCATCACGTTCGAGTCGGCCGAGCTCGCGACGATCGCCGGGCTGGTCGGGGCGGGCCTGGGAGTGGGTGTGGTCCCCGTCGACGATGCGAACCGGGTCGCCGACGTCGTGTTCGTCCCGCTGGCTGGTGAGACACGTGAGATCGGGTTGACGTGGTTTCGACCGCGACCACTTCCGGTGGCGGCTGAGCGGTTTCGGGTGTTTGTCGGAGAGTTTGCCGCCGGTGGTGCGGAATCGGCAGCGGGGCAGTAGGTCTCGAGGACGGTGCATTCGGGCGGTTTGTCCGATAGTTCGGATTGACTGGTGGGCAAGGTAATTCGGTCAACCGAGGTCCATCGGCCGAGCGGCGCAATGGTGTCATACTCGCGTGGTGGGGTGAGTTCCCCGCGAGGTGATCAGGGAGGTAAGGCCAGTGAACGCTCCGTTGGACCCCGTTGCGAGTGCGCGGCTCGCCGAGAGTGGTCGGCTCTTCACCTCGGATTTGTCGATCGACGAATTCGTCCTGGTCGAGTCGGCGGGATTCGAGCCGCTGGGTCTGGTGATGGGGACGTCGGTGTATCACGTCGGCATCCAGACCGCGTCGATCCGGCAGAGCACGGAGATGCAGGTGCTCACCTCTGCGATGTACAACGTCCGCGAGAACGCCATGGCGCGGATGCAGGCCGAGGCCGACGCGCTGCACGCCGATGGGATCGTCGGTGTGCGACTGGAATGGCGGCCGCACGGCGCCTCGCCGGAGCACATCGAATACCTGGCGATCGGCACCGCGGTGCGGTTCACCGCGAAGCCCGGCGCCTATCGTCGTCCCGACGGGCGGGCGTTCAGCTCGCATCTGTCGGGTCAGGACCTGTTCAAACTCTCGCAGGCCGGGTACGCGCCGGTCGCGTTCACCTTGGGTAACTGCGTGTATCACGTTGCAGTGCAGGGATTCATGCAGACGCTCAAGCAGATGGGCCGCAACGTGGAGATGCCGCAGTGGACGCAGGCCTACTACGAGGCGCGAGAACTCGCGATGACGCGCATGCAGTCCGAGGCCGAGCGTGACGGGGGTACGGGCATCGTCGGGGTGCAATTCTCGGTGTCCGAATGGGTTTGGGGGCCACACACATTGGAGTTCTTCGTGATCGGTACCGCAGTACGGCGAACCGGAGAGCCCACCCCGGTGCGTCCCTCGCCCGTCCTGTCCTTCTGATCATGACCATCCCTGACTCCGAGAGGTTCGACGTTGATTCCGCGACAAGGGTTCTCGCGGCGGTGCTGACATCGCCGGCGGGCGCGTGTACGGCCATCGGAGCGTTCGCCGATGTGCCCGGACTCGTCTATCGGGCCGAGCAACCCGCCAGGCTGCTCCGTGCCGCCAAGCCGCCGGTGCTACGTGCGGGGGAGTGGGAGTTCGTGGCGACGGGGCCGGGCGCGGCACCGATGGAACTGCGCCACACCGTACGCGGCATCACATTGCAGACCGAGCGACCCGCGCCGTCGGACGCGGCACGTCGACTCGCCGTCGAAGTGCTCTCCGCCGCACAGCAACTCGGCTCGGAGACCGACATCGCCGTGCACTCGGCGCTCTACGGTCTCGCCGCGATCGTCTGAACGCTCCGGCGGGCGGCGAGGACCTTGTCGGCCAGGTCGTCGGGATGGATGTTGCGTCGTGGGCGTACGGCGTCCATCGTCCGCAGGCGTCCGGCGAAGCGAGACAGTGCCCGGCGGTCGGCCGCCGAGACCGTGATCCCCAACATCTGCGCGGCCACCGGATGCTGGATCGCGCGCACCGCCCGGGTCGGAAGCTGCTGGAACAGCCAATAATCCGGGCGCAGCAACTGATCCCGATACCAGTCGAGGCCCGGTACCGGATCGAGTTCGGTGGCCAGCGCATGCGTGAAGTAGTCGCCGAAGTCGTCGAGCGAGGCGGGCATCTCCCGTGCCGAGATCCCGTACCGCCGATACCACTCGCAGGTCTCGTCGTAGAGCCGACGCTTGTCGTCGGCGTCGAGACCACCGAAGAACACCTCGACACAGGTGAACAGGGCATCCACGTAGGTGGCGTGCTCGAAGAAGAACACCGACGGATTCAGTGCGTGATACGCACGTCCGTCCGGTCGGCGTCCGCGAAACGAGTCGTGGCTGTAGCGGATGAGGCGCACCTCGTCGAAGCCGGCGTCGTATCCCGACCGGATGATGCACGGCACGGTGCGCTGTTTGTGCACGAACACCCGTCGCGGAACGATGGAGAACTCGTGCGTCGCCGCGGCGATCGACGGGTGCAACATCTGCAACGACACCGCTCGGCAGATCGACATCACGAAACGTCGATCGGCGAGAAAACGCCACAGCAGCGATGTCTCGTCGAGTCGAATGCGTGCGGCACCGGAACGTGCTGACGTCATCGTGGCCCCCCGACCTCGTGTGAGTGTGTCCACGATAGCGCGAGACCGGGCCGAGATGGCGCGAGCCGGGGCCGCGATCGACGATGTGCGGCAATCGGGACACCGCGCGGCGGTAAGCTCACCGGCATCGACCCGGGTGCACCCGAGACCGACACGGCAACCGAGACAGGGCACGACGATGACCCACTGGTTCGACCACGCCATCGTGGCCACCGGTCGTCTGCCGCTGTTCCTGTTCCTCCTCGCGTTCATCGCGACATTCCTGTTCATCCGGATCAGCGTGCGGCTCATCCGCGCGCAGGTGCGCTGGTGGCCGGGCAACGTCACGCCCGGCGGGATGCACCTGCACCACGAGTTCTTCGGAGTCATCGCGATGCTGTTGTCGGGGTTCGGTCTCGTGGCGCTCTCGCGCTTCGACACCCCGATCGCCGACTGCGTGCTCGCGGCGATCTTCGGAATCGGTTGCGCGTTGGTGCTCGACGAGTTCGCACTGATCCTGCATCTGCGAGATGTGTACTGGGAGAAAGAAGGCCGTTCGTCGGTCGACGCGGTCTTCGTCGCGATCGCGATCGGGGTGCTGTTTCTCCTCGGATTACGGCCATTGGGCTTCTCCGACGCGGCCACCGAGATCGCCGCAGGCCCCGACCCGGGTACCCGGATCGCCGCCGCGGTGATCGTGACCGCCAATGTGGTGCTGGCGGTGATCACCCTGATGAAGGGCAAGCTGTGGACCGGGCTGATCGGGATGTTCATCCCGTTCCTGTTGTTGTTCGGGACCTTTCGCGTGGCCCGTCCCCGATCGCCGTGGGCGCGCTGGTTCTACGCAGGCAAGGAGGGCAAGCTCGACAAGGCGATCCGCCGTGAGATCCGCTACCGGGAGCCGCTGATCCGCTGGAAGATCGTGGTCCAGGAGGCGCTCGCCGGTCGCTTCGGCGTCCCCGACCTCCCGCCCGTGCTCCCGGTGACCCCGGCTCCCGTCCCGCCGAGGGTCGCCGCGCCCAACGCGGTGGCGACGGCCATCCGATGGCGACGGACCCGTCGCGAACTGCGTGTGGTGCCGACCTGGCGTCTGCCGGTGATCCTGGTGGTGCTCGCGGTGATTGCCGCGATCCTGTGCATCACCCTCGACGAATCGCTGGGGCTGCAGGTGGATTCGGGGACCTTGGCCACGGTGTTGGGGGTCATCGCGGGAGCAATGGCCACGCTGACCGGTCTGGTGTTCACCGCGGTCACCCTGGCGATGCAGTTCGGGGCGTCGCAGATCTCGGTGCGTGTCATCCCACGGCTGCAACGCGAGCCGGTGATGCGCTGGTCCATCGGATTCTTCCTGGCCACATTCGTGTTCAGTGTGATGGTGGCGATGGACCTGGCGCTGGCCGAACCCGACGACACCACGCCCGGGGTGTCGACGGCGATCGCGGCGTTGCTGACCGTCGTCTCGGCCTTCCTGTTCATCGCGCTGGTGGCCAAGGTCGGCACCGTGCTCAACTCTGCGCAACTCATGCGCTGGATCGCCGCCGACGGCCGCTCGGCGATCCGCCGCCAGTTTCCCGACGAGGTTGCCGCAGAGGAGGTTGCTGCAGAGGAGGTTGCCGCAGAGGAGGTTGCCCCGGAGCAGGTTCCGGAAGACGGTACGCACGACGCTGTGGTGCCCGTCGGCCCGCCCGCGGTGGACTCCGGGCATCCCGACGATGCGCGCCGGATCATTCACCTCAAGGAAACGGCGACCCGCGGCCGCGTGCTGTTGGCGGTGAACGTCGCGAAACTACAGCGATATGCCGTCGCCGGGCACGTGCGTTTCGATCTGCTGGTCGCCGTGGGCGATCACGTCCCGCACGACGTCGGGGTGATCGCCGTCAGCGGTGACCGCCGCAACTCGATCGCCGCCCACAAGGTGTTGCGCTGCTTGCTCTTCGGGGACACCCACCAGCCGTCGGTGAGCCCTGCGGCCGCGCTGCAATCGATCTCCGACATCGCCCTCAAGGCGATCTCGAGTGCGGGCAACGACCCGAGCACCGTCGTCCTCGCGCTCGACCACACCGAGGACCTGCTACTGATGCTGGCGCCCCGCGTGCGTGCGGACCTGCTCTCCACACGAGCCACCCTGGTCGGTGGGTACCGACGGAGCTGGGCCGACTACGTCGCCATCGGCACCGACGAGATCCGTCGGCACAGTCACGGGCAGGCGCAGGTCCACCGCCGTCTGCGCGCGCTGTACGAGACACTCGCGCGCCGCTGCCCGGACGATCAACAGCCACCGATCACCGAACGTCTTGCGGCGCTGGACGAACAGATCGACCGCGAGTGGCAGGTCCCGCTCGACCGCAGGCTCGCGCTTGCCCCCGATCGCCAGGGCTACGGGTCGGAGCGGGGATCGGTGGGCTGAGTGGCCGCGCTCTCCGACATCGACGGCTGCGGCGGGGAGCTCGTGCATTCACGCCGACGCGACGTTCTCGGTGTCCGCGGTAGCTCGAATGCAGCGCCGCCTCAAGCGGTCTCGAGGCTCGCCGCACGCGGCTCGCACCTCGACCATCGATGCACGAAACCGGGCGCGGGTCACATCCACGCACGGTGATCGGCCGCTTCAAGGGGTCTCCAGGGAGGTGAAATTCAGTGCGCGGTCACCGATTCGGTCAGGAATGCGCTGGCGCGCCGGACGGCCGGGCGGGCGTCGGGCGTGAGTCGGCCGAACATCTGGAAGACGTGGCCCTGACCACGCCAGGCCTCGATCTGCGCGTCTCCGCCGGCGCGCACCAGTGCCTGGTGGTAGTCGCGCGCGTCCTGGCCCATCACCTCGAGGCTGCCGTATTGGATCAGCGTGCGCGGCAACGTGATCCCGTCGTCGAGTGGGATGCGCATCCGCGGGTGGTCGGGATCGGCGTCACCGGTGTAGAGACGCAGGATCTTCTGCGCCGCAACGGCATCGATGATCGGATCGCGCGCCCCTGCGCGTTCGTGAGCGACGGCGGTGGCGAAGCTGGGGTCGTAGAGCGGGGAGAACAACACCATGGCGCTGGGTTGTGGGGTGCCGGTTCGGTGATTGTCGGCGAGCAGATCCAGCGCGAGATGACCGCCCGCCGAATCCCCTGCCACGACGATGCGGTCGGCGTCGATGCCCTGGTCGAGCAGCCAGTGATAGCCGCGGATGGTGTCGTCTCCGCCGGTCGGCCACCGGTATTCGGGACCGAGGCGATAGTCGAGGCTGAACGCGAGGAAACCGGTCTGCCTGCTCAACCGCGCGACCAGACCGCGATGTGTGCGCGGTGAACAGACCACGTATCCCGACCCGTGCAGGTAGTAGATAATTGGCCGATCACGCCCGCGGGTCAGGCCGGGACCGTGGGTGTCGACCGTGCCCACCCACTCGCCGCGCACCTGGCCGTCACCGTGACGGGTGGCGATCGGGAGCACCGCGGTGCCCGCGGGGACCGGGCACATCGCGGCCAGCGAGCGGTTCACGCCCGGCCGCGTGGCCCGCAGCATCCGGACCGCCACCGGAGAGGGGCCGTAGCGGGTGGCCGCCATCAGCGGTCGGCTGACCCGGCTCAGATAGCTGTTGAGGGCGTGCGACCGGCGCGAACCCGGACCGACGTGGGTGTCGGGGTGCGGTGGTGCCGCAGGATCGGACAGGTCAGGGGCGACGGTGTTCACGAAATCGACAGTAGGACGACGGACGGCCCGGCATGAGCGGATTGGGCGCTGTCGGCGGCTGGGAGGGCGCTGTCGGCGAGGAGATGGGCGCTGTCGGGGACGGCGTAAGGCAACACTCGTTGTGCGCCATACGCTGCGACGTCGGCGTCGATGTGGTAGCCGGATTTCGATACTGGGCACCGCGCGTGAGAAAATACCTGACAATGCTTAGCGAGCAGGGTGGTTCCTGCCTGGCAACGACTGCCGGGTCCAGGTGTCAGCAACGGCGCTGACCTCAGGGGACGCCACCGTCCGATCGTCGGAAGAGCCAGGTCAGCCCATGGTTTCGGCACTTCCGGGGGCACAGTCGACGGTGCCGCGTCCGCACAGACGTATACGGGTCAATCGGTGCGCAACGTCGCGCGCGAAGTGAGGCAGATTATGAAGCATGCTCCTGGTCCCACAGGGCTGTACGACCCCATCCACGAGCACGACGCCTGCGGTGTCGCCTTCGTCGTCGACATGCACGGCCGACGCAGCCGGGACATCGTGGACAAGGCCATCACCGCGCTGATCAACCTCGAGCACCGCGGAGCCGCGGGTGCCGAACCGAACACCGGTGACGGCGCCGGCATCATGATCCAGGTTCCCGACCGCTTCCTGCGCGAGGTCGTCGACTTCGAGCTGCCCGCCGAGGGCGGCTACGCCACCGGTATCGCCTTCCTGCCGCAGGGCTCCAAGGACGCCGCCGAGGCGTGCGAGTCGGTCGAGAAGATCGTCGAGGCCGAGGGGCTGCGGATGCTCGGCTGGCGCGAGGTGCCGGTCAACGAGAACGGTCTCGGCGCACTCGCCCGCGACGCGATGCCGACCTTCCGTCAGGTGTTCATCGCGCTGCCCGAGGGCACCCCCGATCCCGACGGCATGGTGATCGAACGCCGGGCCTTCGTGGTGCGCAAGCGCGTCCAGAACGAGCTCGGCACCAAGGGTGCAGGCGCCGACGGCCCGGGCCGCGAGACCGTGTACTTCCCGAGCCTGTCCGGCAAGACCTTCGTCTACAAGGGCATGCTGACCACCCCGCAGCTGCGCGAGTTCTATCTGGACCTGCAGGACTCGCGGGTCGAGAGCGCGCTGGGCCTGGTGCACTCGCGCTTCTCCACCAACACCTTCCCGTCGTGGCCGCTGGCGCATCCGTTCCGGCGCGTCGCCCACAACGGCGAGATCAACACCGTCACCGGTAACGAGAACTGGATGCGGGCGCGCGAGGCGCTCATCGACACCGAGTTGTTCGGTGACGACGTCTCGCAGAAGATCTTCCCGGTGTGCACGCCCGGTGCCTCCGACACCGCGCGCTTCGACGAGGTCCTCGAGATGCTGCACCTCGGTGGTCGCAGCCTGCCGCACGCGGTGCTGATGATGATCCCGGAGGCCTGGGAGCGTCACGAGTCGATGAAGCCCGAGCACAAGGCGTTCTACGAGTACCACGCCACGTTGATGGAGCCATGGGACGGACCGGCCTCGGTCTGCTTCACCGACGGTACCGTCGTCGGCGCCGTCCTCGACCGGAATGGCTTGCGCCCCAGCCGGATCTGGGTCACCAAGGATGGACTGGTCGTGATGGCCTCGGAGGTCGGCGTCCTCGACATCGACCACGCCGACGTCGTGCAGAAGATGCGGCTGCAGCCCGGCCGGATGTTCCTGGTGGACACCGCCGCCGGCCGCATCGTCGACGACGAGGAGATCAAGGATCAGCTCGCCGCCGAGCACCCGTACCAGGAGTGGCTCGATAACGGCCTGGTGCACATCGACAACGTCAAGGCGTTGCCGCACCAGCACATGTCGCATCACCGGGTCACCCTGCGGCAGTTGACCTTCGGCTACACCACCGAGGAGCTCGACCTGCTGGTGGCGCCGATGGCGCGCACCGGTGCCGAGGCGATCGGCTCGATGGGCACCGACACCCCGATCGCGGTGCTCTCGGCCCGGCCGCGGATGCTGTTCGACTACTTCCAGCAGATGTTCGCCCAGGTCACCAACCCGCCGCTGGACGCGATCCGCGAGGAGATCGTCACCGCGATCGGCGGGACCATCGGCTCCGAGGCCGATCTGCTGCACCCGAGCCCGCAGTCGTGTCGGCAGATCGTGCTGCCGACCCCGGTTCTCGACAACGACCACCTCGCCAAGCTCGTCCGGATCAACGACGACCCGAACCTCCCGGACTTCCGCAGCGCCCACATCCACGGCCTGTACCCGGTCGCCGAGGGCGGCGCCGGTCTGCGTGCGGCCCTCGACGAGGTCCGCACCAAGGTCAGCGCGGCGATCGCCGACGGGGTGAACCTGATCATCCTGAGCGACCGCGAATCCGACGAGACGCTGGCCCCGATCCCGTCGCTGTTGCTGACCGCGGCCGTGCACCACCACCTGGTGCGCGAGCGCAAGCGCACCCGCGTCGGACTGATCATCGAGTCCGGTGACTGCCGTGAGGTCCACCACGTCGCCACCCTCGTGGGATTCGGTGCGGCGGCGGTCAATCCGTACATGGCCTTCGAATCGATCGAGGACATGGTGGAGCGGGGCGCGTTGGGCGACATCGACTTCGAGACCGCCCGCGCCAACTACATCAAGGCCGCGAGCAAGGGCGTGCTCAAGGTGATGAGCAAGATGGGCATCTCCACCCTCGCCTCCTACACCGGCGCGCAGCTGTTCCAGGTCATCGGCATCAACCAGGACACCGTCGACGAGTTCTTCACCGGGCTGCGCAGCCAGCTCGGCGGAATCGGTCTCGACGAGATCGCCGCCGACGTCGCCGCCCGACATGCGTTGGCGTTCAACGACCGTCCCAGCGAGCGGGCCCACCGCGAACTGCCGGTCGGCGGCGAATACCAGTGGCGCCGTGAGGGCGAGTACCACCTGTTCAACCCCGACACGGTGTTCAAGCTCCAGCATTCGACGCGCACCGGTCAGTACAAGGTGTTCAAGGAATACACCAAGCTCGTCGACGACCAGTCGCGCAAGCTCGCGACGCTGCGCGGTCTGTTCGACTTCAACTTCGGTGACCGCGACCCGATCCCGATCGACAAGGTCGAATCGGCGCGCGAGATCGTCAAACGCTTCTCCACGGGTGCGATGAGCTTCGGCTCGATCTCGGCCGAGGCGCACGAGACCCTCGCGATCGCGATGAACCGGCTCGGTGGACGCTCGAATTCCGGTGAGGGCGGCGAGGATCCGCGTCGCTTCCACCATGACGAGAACGGTGACTGGCGCCGCAGCGCGATCAAGCAGGTCGCGTCGGGCCGTTTCGGTGTGCACTCGCACTACCTGAGCAACTGCACCGACATCCAGATCAAGATGGCACAGGGCGCCAAACCCGGCGAGGGCGGCCAGCTGCCGCCGCACAAGGTGTACCCGTGGGTCGCCGAGGTGCGAGGCTCCACCCCCGGTGTCGGGCTGATCTCGCCGCCGCCGCACCACGACATCTACTCGATCGAGGATCTCGCCCAGCTGATCCACGACCTGAAGAATGCGAACCCGCAGGCGCGCATCCACGTCAAGCTCGTCAGCGAGATCGGCGTGGGCACCGTCGCCGCGGGTGTGTCCAAGGCACACGCCGACGTCGTGCTCATCTCCGGGCACGACGGTGGCACCGGCGCCTCGCCGCTCACCTCGCTCAAGCACGCGGGTGCGCCGTGGGAGATCGGTCTGGCCGAGACCCAGCAGACGTTGCTGCTCAACGGTCTTCGCGATCGCATCTCGGTACAGGTCGACGGTCAGCTCAAGACCGGACGCGACGTGGTGGTCGCCGCGCTGCTCGGCGCCGAGGAATTCGGGTTCGCCACCGCCCCACTGGTGGTGTCGGGTTGCATCATGATGCGCGTGTGCCACCTCGACACCTGCCCGGTGGGTGTGGCCACCCAGAATCCGTTGCTGCGTGAGCGTTTCACCGGCAAGCCGGAGTTCGTGGAGAACTTCTTCCTCTTCATCGCCGAGGAGGTCCGCGAGTTGCTGGCCCGTCTGGGCTTCCGCACCCTGCAGGAGGCGGTCGGCCACGTCGAGGCCCTCGACACCGGAAAGGCGCTGTCGCACTGGGGTTCGGCGAAGGCCGGCAAGCTCGACCTGTCCTCGGTGCTCGCCGAGACGGAATCGCCGTTCATGAACCAGGACCTGTACTGCTCCGGCGTGCAGGATCACGGTCTCGACAAGGCTCTCGATCAGCAGCTCATCGCGCAGAGCCGGGAGGCGATCGACCACGGTACCCGGGTGAGCTTCTCGTCGAAGATCACCAACGTGAACCGCACCGTCGGCACGATGCTCGGCCACGAGGTCACCAAGGCCTATGGCGCGCAGGGTCTCCCGGACGGGACGATCATGATCGACTTCACCGGCTCGGCGGGCAACAGCTTCGGTGCGTTCGTGCCCAAGGGCATCACGCTGCGCCTCGAGGGCGATGCCAACGACTTCGTCGGCAAGGGACTCTCGGGCGGCCGCATCGTGGTGCGTCCGGCGCGCAACGCCCCGGACGGGTTCGTCGCCGAGGAGAACATCATCGCCGGCAATGTCATCGGGTTCGGTGCGACGGCGGGCAAGATCTTCTTGCGCGGTGTGGTCGGCGAGCGGTTCTGTGTGCGCAACTCGGGTGTCACCGCGGTCGTCGAAGGCGTCGGCGACCACGGCTGCGAGTACATGACGGGCGGTCGTGTGGTGGTCCTCGGCGGCACGGGGCGCAACTTCGCCGCGGGCATGTCCGGCGGCATCGCCTACGTGTACGACCCGCAGCAGAACTTCGCCGACAACCTCAATCCCGAACTCGTCGAACTCGAACCGCTCGACGACGACGATCTCGAGTTCCTCGCGGGCATCATCACCGAGCACCGCGACGAAACCGAATCACCGGTCGCCGCAGCACTGCTCGAGCAGTGGGAGACCACGCAGACGCAGTTCGCCAAGGTGATGCCGCGCGACTTCAAGCGTGTGCTGGCAGCCGCCGCGGACGCCGAGCGAGATGGACGAGACGTGAACGAAGCGATCATGGAGGCCGCACGTGGCTGACCCCAGAGGATTCCTCAAGCACACCGAGCGGGAGTTGCCCGACCGTCGTCCGGTCGACCTGCGCCTGCTCGACTGGAAAGAGGTCTACACCGACTTCGACAAGGACCACCTGCAGACACAGGCCAGCCGGTGCATGGACTGCGGTATCCCCTTCTGCCACAACGGCTGTCCGCTGGGCAACCTCATTCCCGAGTGGAATGACCTGGTGTACAAGGATCGGTGGGACGACGGGATCGAACGTCTGCACGCCACCAACAACTTCCCGGAGTTCACCGGGCGGTTGTGCCCGGCGCCGTGCGAGGCGTCGTGCGTGCTCGGCATCAATCAGCCGCCGGTCACCATCAAGCAGGTGGAGGTCGAGCTGATCGACAACGCCTGGGACAGTGGACTGGTCACCCCGGTGCTGCCGACCGAGCACACCGGCAAGAACATCGCCGTCGTCGGGTCCGGGCCCGCGGGACTGGCCGCCGCACAGCAGCTCACCCGCGCCGGTCACACCGTCTACGTCTACGAGCGGGCCGACCGCATCGGCGGCCTGCTGCGCTACGGCATCCCCGAGTTCAAGATGGAGAAGCGCCACATCGACCGTCGTCTCGAGCAGATGAAGGCCGAGGGAACGGTGTTCCGCACCGGTGTCAACGTCGGGGTCGACATCACCGTCGCGCAGCTGCGGGAGGACTTCGACGCCGTCATCCTGGCGATGGGCTCGACCATCGGTCGCGATCTGCCGATCGAGGGCCGCGAACTCGACGGCATCCACCAGGCGATGGAGTTCCTGCCGCAGGCCAACCGCGTACAGCTCGGCGACACCGTCGACGGCCAGATCACCGCGAAGGGCAAGAAGGTCGTCATCATCGGCGGCGGCGACACCGGCGCCGACTGCCTCGGTACCTCGCTGCGTCAAGGCGCCGAGATCGTGCACCAGTTCGAGATCATGCCGCGTCCGCCGCAGGAGCGCGCCGAGTCCACCCCGTGGCCGACCTACCCGTTGATGTACCGCGTCTCCTCGGCCCACGAAGAGGGCGGCGAGCGGGTGTTCTCGGTCAACACCGAGATGTTCGTCGGCGAGAACGGCAAGGTCACCGGCCTCAAGGCACACGAGGTGGTCATGCGTGACGGCCGCTTCGAGAAGGTCGAGGGCAGCGACTTCGAGCTCGAGTGCGACCTGGTGCTGCTCGCGATGGGCTTCGTCGGACCCGAACGCACCGACCTGCTCGACAAGCTCGGCGTCGAATACGACCAGCGCGGAAACATCAAGCGGGATGACGAGTTCCGGGCGGTCGGCCAGGAGAACGTCTTCGTCGCCGGCGACGCCGGCCGCGGTCAGTCACTGATCGTGTGGGCCATCGCCGAGGGGCGTTCGGCCGCGGCGGCCGCCGATCAGTACCTGGCCGGTCGCACCGACCTGCCCGCTCCGATCTACCCCACGCAGGTCGCCCAGCGCTGAGGCACACGATCACGACGACCGGTGGTCGGCGGTCCCGCACGGGGCGCCGGTCACCGGTCGAGTCGTCTGCGGAGGCAGGCTCACCAGGCGGAGATCAGTTCGACCGGCCTTCGAGGGCCTTGGTCATCTCCTTGGGCACCGAGTCGGCGAGGCGGTTGAAGATGACCGCGAAGATCGGTTCGGCGATGGCGCCGAATCGCTGGAAATCGACGGTGGCCGCATAGGTGATCGAGGTACGGCCGTTGCCGGCGTCGGTGAACGAGAGGTCGTCGGTCGTCGTGGCGGTCTTGTTGGAACCGGTGAACACGACGTGGTCGGGGTCGTCGCGGGTGAGTTCGTAGGTGAGCTCGGTGGAGATGCCGTACAGCGTGGTCTTGTTGCGCCAGGTGGTGCCGAGACCGATTGGGCCCCGGGTGTTTTGCGTGCATTCGACGGTTCCCGGATCCCATTCCGCGGCATTGGCGAAGTCGCGGAGATAGGTGACGACCTGGTCGCGGGGACGGTCGACGGTGAAGGTGCGCGAGACGTTGACCACAGCATGGCTCCTTTGTCCGATAAGCGGTGTCGTTCACCGGTATTTCGTCGCCGAAGGGTTTGCGGACCGTCTCCCCGGTCCTAAACTCGTTCGGGTATTGGTCGGTGGTCGCGGGTCTGCGGGGACCCGGCCGATGGCCACGATTGAAGGGGAGGCGCTCGTGCGCAAGCTGTTTGTGATGGTCCTGACCCTGCTCATCGCGGCGATCGGCGCGGTCGCGGCGGGTGGCACGGCGCACGCCGCCGACTGTCCGCGGCTCTATGTCATCGCGGTACCGGGCACATGGGCCGACGGACCCGGACTGCTCGGCGACGTGACCTCCGGCCTCGGCGCCGACACCCAGGTCGCCTACGTCCGCTACGACGCGACCGCATTCCCCTGGGAGAAGGCGATCTACGGCAAGTCCAAGGCGCAGGCGGTCTCGAACGTGACCGGCCTCGCGGTCACCATGTTGCGACGCTGCCCGGCCACCAAGATCGCGCTGACCGGCTACAGCCAGGGTGCCGACGCCGCCGGCGACTTCGCCTCCGAGGTCGGCGCGGGCACCGAGCGGGTGCGTCCACAGCAGGTCGCCGGGGTGGTGCTCCTCGCCGATCCGCGTCGTTCGTCGAAGGATCCGCTGGTGGGACCCCCGCTCACCGGCCAGGGCAGTGGCGGACCCCGCATCGGCGGCATGGGATGGCTGACGCCGGTCACCCGGCAGATCTGCGTGCCGAGCGACCTCTACTGCAACACCCCGCGCGACTACTACGTCACGCGCGTCGTCGGCTACCTCGCCGAGACGAGTGATCCGACGCCCAGCCAGTACGGCCAGTACCAGCTCGAGGCGGCGGCGATCGTCAACGAGATGCTCACCCAGGGTGGCCCCGGGCGGATCGTGCAGGAGTTGAGCAACGCGCGGGCGCGTGAGCAGATCATCGAGTTCAATAAGTTCATCCAGTCGGGATCGCACGGTGACTACGCGACGTTCCAGGTCAAGCCGGGAGTGACGGCGGTGCAGTGGGCGCACGACTACCTCGCCGGACTGGCGTGATCTTCGCCACGTCGTGATCTTCCGCAGGTCACCGGGTCGCGCGTCGCTACCAGGACGGTAACGATTTCCGTGTCATCATCGACGTACACGGGTGTGGTTGCGAGTTGGAAAACCGCCGCTACAGTAAGACGAAGTCAGTATCCGTTGTATTGATTCAGGGAAGCGTTGAGTCATGAAGTTGGCTGAGACACTCCACGGACCCCGTCGACCCGCCCGGCTCGGGGCGCTGTCCATCCGACGCACCCGCCGTCAGGCACGAATATTCCCGGCCGAAGCCGAACGACTGATCACCGCTGCTGAACTCCGTCGGCTCCACGGCTGAATCGACTCCACGGCTGAGCCGGGGCCGACCGCCGTTGCGCCCGGCCGGTGGGACTCACCCCGCCGAGACACGCGCGGACTGCCCGCCCAATTCGACGACGTCGCCGACGACGAGCTGACGACCGCGTCGGGTCTCCACGTCACCGTTGACACAGACCAATCCGTCGGCGATGACCTCCTTGGCCTCCGCACCGGAGTCGATGAGGTTGGCCAGCTTCAGGAACTGGCCGAGCCGGATGACCTGATCACTGATCGCGACGTCGAACACACCGCCATCCTGGCAGACGGCAAGCGTTCCCGGCGAGCCGAACCGCGCACTAAGGTTGTCTGTCATGGCGGTCGAGACCGGAGTGCAGCAGGCCCCCGACGACGAGAAGCAGCACGGATCGGTGCCGCCGGATCGGACAGCGGCCGAACGCCGTTCGGCTGATCTGCTCGACCAGATCCGGCATCCACGGGGTTTCGGGCACAACGCGCCGCGGATCGCCGGCACCGTGGTGGGCGTCATGGCGGCAATTGCGTTGGCGTCGAGCGTTTTTCCGTTCTTCCGGCATTGGATTCACGTTCCTCGTGACTACGTCGACAACTACATCGTCGCGATGCCGGAGACGAGCTTCGCATGGGCTTATGTGCTGGCATTGGTGGCGATCGCACTCGCCGCCCGCAAACGCATCGCCTGGTGGATCTGCGTCATCCTGCTGGTGCTGTTCATGCTCACCAACGCACTGCTCCTGATCCCGGCGATCGGCTCCGATCTGGACATGACCCGCACCGAGCGGATCAACACCGGGATCGGGCTGGCGATACAGGTGGCCATCCTCTTCTTCCTGGTTCTCACGTTCCGGCAGTTCTACACCCGGGTCCGCCGCGCCGCGTTGCTGCGTGCGCTCGGTGTGCTGATCACCGGGCTGGTTGTTGCCACCATGCTGGGCTGGGGTCTGGTGGTGCTGGTACCCGGCAGCCTGGAGTCGGGGGAGCGTCTGCCGTATGCGTTCAACCGCGTCGTCGCCTTCGCGACCATCGATCAGCGCACCTTCGACGGCCACCACACCCATCCGTGGATCAACGGGCTGCTGGGACTGTTCGGGGCTCTGGCCCTGATCGCCGCCGCGATCGTGCTGTTCCGGTCTCAGCGGCTCAAGTCGCTGATCACCGCGGAGGACGAACGACTGATCCGCGCGCTCATCGACCGGTTCGGCGACGACGACTCGCTGGCCTACTTCTCCACCCGCCGCGACAAGGCCGTGGTGTTCTCGCTCGACGGTCGGGCGGCGATCACCTATCGCGTCGAACTCGGCGTCGGACTGGCCGGCGGTGATCCGATCGGCGACCCGGACTCGTGGTCTGGGGCGATCGCGGAGTTCCTGACGCTGTGCGAGCGGTACGGCTGGCATCCGGCGGCGATGGGCGCCAGCGAGCGCGGCGCCGAGGCATACGACGCGGCGGGCTTCGGCACGCTCAACATCGGTGACGAGGCGATCATCCACACCCGCGACTTCACGCTGTCGGGACCGGCGATGAAGAGTGTGCGCCAGGCGGTCACCCGTAACCGGCGGGCCGGGGTCACCGTACGAATCCGACGGCACAGCGAATTGTCGGACGCACAGATGGCCGAGGCGATCGCCCGCGCCGACGCGTGGCGCGACACCGACGAGGAACGCGGCTTCGCGATGGCACTCTCGCGACTCGGCGACCCCGCCGATGGCAACTGCCTGCTTGTCGAGGCGATCCAGAACGAGGGCACCGACGACGAGAAGGTCATCGGCTTGCTGTCCTTCGTCCCGTGGGGTCGGCGTGGGGTCTCGCTCGACCTCATGCGCCGCGACCGCAACGGCGTCAACGGCGTGGTGGAGACGATGGTCGTCGAGCTGTGTCAGCGTGCCGAACAGGTCGGCGTCACCGACATCTCCCTGAATTTCGCGACGTTTCGCGCCTTCTTCGAGCATGGCGGGCAGATCGGTGCCGGACCGGTGATGCGGGCGAGTTACTCGGCGTTGATGTTCGGCTCCCGGTTCTTCCAGATGGAGTCGCTCTATCGCTCCAACGCGAAGTACCTGCCGGATTGGCAGCCGCGGTACCTGTGCTTCGAGGACGCCCGGATGCTCCCGCGTGCCGGGCTGGCGAGCATCGTCACCGAGGGTTTCGTGCGGCTGCCGCGCTTCGGCCGCAAGGAACAGTACGAAGCCGGCGAGCCGTCGGTGCCGCAGGGAGTCGACGTCGACGCGCTCGTCGCGCAGTTCGCCGAGGAGGCCGATCAGCAGGCGGTCTCCGTGCATCGGCCCGAGCAGGTCCGGGTTCGGATGGCCAAGCTCGATCGGCTCATCGCCGAGGGCTTCGACCCGTACCCGCCGGCCGACGCGCCCACCCACACCATCGCCGCGGCCCGGGAACTACCGCAGGGCACCCAGGTCACCATCGCCGGCCGCATCACCCGGTTGCGCGACTTCGGCAAAGTGATCTTCGCCGACCTCCACGACTGGTCGGGGCAGGTGCAGTTGCTCATCGAGGATTCCCGGATCATTCCGGGCACACCGGATTTCGGCTCCGATGTGGACCTCGGCGATCTCGTCGAGGTGCGTGGCATGCTCGGCGAGAGCCGCAAGGGCGAGTTGTCGGTGCTGATCGACGCGTGGCGGATCAACGGCAAATGCCTGCGTCCGCTGCCCGACAAGTGGGCCGGTCTGACCGACCCGGAAGCCCGTGTGCGCCAACGCTATCTGGACCTGGCGACCAACGCCCGCAGCCGGGACCTGCTCAAGACCCGCAGCGTCGTCGTCAAAGCGCTGCGCGACTTCCTCGCCACCCGGGATTTCCTGGAGGTGGAGACGCCGATCCTGCAGCGAATCCACGGCGGCGCCAACGCCACCCCGTTCCAGACGCACATCAACGCCTACAACCTCGACCTCTATCTGCGTATCGCACCCGAGCTGTACCTCAAGCGGCTCTGCGTCGGCGGGGTGGAGAAGGTCTACGAGATCGGGCGGAACTTCCGCAACGAGGGCGTCGACTTCAGCCACAACCCCGAGTTCACCAGCCTCGAAGCCTATGAGGCGCATAGTGATTACCTGAAGATGCTGGATCTGACCCGCGAGATGATCCAGTTCGCCGCGACCGCGGCGCACGGTGAGCCGGTGATCTACCGGACCGGTGACGACGGCACCGTCGAGCGCATCGACATCTCCGGTGACTGGCCGGTCAAGACCGTGCACGAGGTGGTCTCCGAGGGTGCCGGTGAGGAGGTCACGCCGGAGACGAGCGCCGAGGACCTGCGTCGGATCTGTGATCGGCTGGAGATCGCACACCGCCCCGACTGGGACGCGGGGGCGCTGGTGCTCGAACTGTATGAGCACCTCGGTGAGGACCGCACGACGTTCCCGACGTTCTACATCGACTTCCCCACGTCGACCTCGCCGCTCACCCGTGCCCACCGCAGCCGCGCGGGTGTCGCCGAACGGTGGGATCTCGTCGCCTGGGGCGTCGAGCTCGGCACCGCCTACACCGAGCTCACCGATCCGGTCGAACAACGCAAACGGCTGACGGCGCAATCGATCCTGGCCGCCGACGGTGATCCGGAGGCGATGGAACTCGACGAGGACTTCCTCGAGGCCCTCGAATACGCGATGCCGCCCACCGGCGGACTCGGCGTCGGCGTCGACCGCGTCGTCATGCTGATCACCGGTCAGTCGATCCGCGAATCGCTGCCGTTCCCGTTGGTCAAGCCCGACGAGGGATAACCGTCGTCGACGGCGCCCGGTTTCACGCCGACGGCGCTTGTCTCAACGCCGAGAGCGCTCGAGGACGCGTCGCGAAGGCGCTGTCGGCGAGGTGATGGGCGCTGTCGGCGGGTTGGAGGGCGCTGTCGGCGGAGTAGGGGTCATTACCTGTTGGTTGCGGTTACACCTATGCTGGTCGGCATGAGTGAGCTCACCTTCACCCCGACCGCCGACCTGGTCGACGAGATCGGTGCCGATGTCCGTAGCTGCGACGTCCAGTTCACCCAGTACGGCGGCGTGCGCGAGTTCGTCGGCCGCGTGAGCACCGTGCGCTGCTTCCAGGACAACGCCCTGCTCAAGTCGGTGCTCGGCGAATCCAACCCGGGGGGTGTCCTCGTCGTCGACGGCGACGCGTCGGTGCACACCGCACTGGTCGGCGATCTGATCGCCGAACTCGGCCGGTCCAACGGCTGGGCCGGCATCATCGTCAACGGCGCGATCCGCGACGCGAAGACGATCGGCGGGATGGGGATCGGTGTGAAGGCACTGGGCACCAACCCGCGCAAGTCCACCAAGACCGGTGCAGGTGAGCGCGACGTGCCCATCGACCTCGGCGGCATCACCTTCGTCCCCGGCGACACCCTCTACTCCGACGACGACGGCATCGTGCTCGTCGCCGCCGTCTGACCGTCACACCCACCTCCCGATCGCTGACGAGGAGCGCACAGATCATGGCCCGACCCACTCCCGAATACTTCGCCCGTCTCGGTGCGCTCGTCGCCATCGACAACGCCGCCGACCGGCCCACCCGCCCGGTCCTCGAGGCGTTCAGTGGTGTCGAGATGGCCACCATCCCGGTCGGGACCGCCGCCGACCTCGAGACCGCCGTGGCCCGCGCCCGCGTCGCCCAGGAGGGCTGGGCCGCGCGCAGCCCGCAGGACCGCGCCAAGGTCCTCGACAAGTTCTCCAAGCTGGTGCACCGCAACGCGGCGTCGCTGATGGACATCGCGCAGGCCGAGACCGGCAAGGCGCGCGTCTACGCCCAGGAAGAGGTCATCGACGTCGCGCTGACCGCGCGGCACTACGCCACCGCGGGCCCCAAGATGCTCGCCGACCGCAAGGTCAAGGGCATCATCCCGGGCGCGACGAGTGTGCGGGTGCGATATCAGCCCAAGGGTGTCGTCGGCGTGATCAGCCCGTGGAACTATCCGCTGACCCTCGCGGTCTCCGACGCGGTGGCCGCGCTGCTCGCCGGCAACGGTGTGGTCATCAAACCCGACAGCCAGACCCCGTACTGTGCGCTGGCGCTGGCCGAACTGCTCTACGAGGCGGGCCTGCCGGCCGAGTTGTTCGCTGTTGTACCGGGACCGGGAAGTGTTGTCGGACAAGCGATCGTCGCCACCACCGACTACGTCATGTTCACCGGCTCGTCGGCGACCGGCGCCACGCTCGCCGAGCAGGCCGGCCGACGTCTGATCGGCTTCTCCGCCGAACTGGGCGGCAAGAACCCGATGATCGTCACCGCGGGCGCCGACATCGACCGCGCCGTCGAGGGCGCCGCCCGCGCCTGCTACTCGAACTCCGGGCAGTTGTGCATCTCCATCGAGCGCCTCTACGTCGACGCGATCATCGCCGACGAGTTCATCGAGAAGTTCGGTGCATTCGTCCGCGGCATGCGCCTGGGCGCCACCTACGATTTCAGTGCCGACATGGGCTCGCTCGCCTCAGCCGCCCAGGTCGACACCGCCCAGGCACACGTCGACGACGCAGTGGCCAAGGGCGCCACGGTGATCGCGGGCGGCAAGCGCCGCGCCGACCTGGGACCGTTCTTCTTCGAGCCGACCGTGCTCACCGGCGTCACCGATGCGATGGAGTGCTTCGCCAACGAGACCTTCGGTCCGGTGGTGTCGGTGTACCCGGTCGACTCGATCGACGAGGCCATCAAACTCGCCAACGACACCGACTACGGACTCAACGCCAGCGTGTGGGCGGGCAGCAGTGACGAGGCCCAGCGGATCGCCGAGAAGCTGCGGGCCG
This sequence comes from Gordonia polyisoprenivorans NBRC 16320 = JCM 10675, assembly GCF_000241325.1. GTDB lineage: Bacteria > Actinomycetota > Actinomycetes > Mycobacteriales > Mycobacteriaceae > Gordonia > Gordonia polyisoprenivorans. Next base: position 143,387 of record NZ_BAEI01000031.1, read on the forward strand.
GCACGGTCAACATCAACGAGGGCTATGCCGCGGCGTGGGCGTCGACGGCAGCCCCGATGGGCGGCATGGGCATCTCCGGCGTCGGGCGCCGGCACGGCGAGGAGGGCCTGCTCAAATACACCGAGCCGCAGACGATCGCCGAGCAGCGGTTCATCGGCATCGATCGCGCACCCGGCATCCCGCAGGGCCTCTACCGCGCGGCGACGCCGTTCGCGATGCGCGCCCTGAAGTATCTGCCCGGTCGCTGATCGGATTCTCAAGCACTCGAACACCCGGGGTTCCGGCCCCTCCCGGGCCTGAAATCCCCTGATCAGCCGACACGCACACGGCGTGCCAATCCGGTTGGATGCAAGAGTGTTCGCGAGTGTGCGCCGACGTTCCGGCGTCTGGCTGGTCGTGGTGATCGGGGTCGTCGTCGGAGTGGTGGCGGCGTCGTCGGCATCGTCGACGACGGTTGCGCCGGTCGCACGGGTGGTGCCCGGGCCGGTTGCCGCGCCGCCGATGCCCCGTGCCCAGCAGCTCGTCCTGAGTTTCACCGGTGACAACATCCTGGGCACCGACGACAAGTTCTCCACGGCGACGTCGTTGCCGACGGTGTGGGCGGACAACGGGCGGCGGCCGGACTACTTCTTCCAGAACGTCAAGGCGCTGTTCGATGCGGACGATCTGACCGTCGCCAACTTCGAGGTGGCGCTCACGCGCCGCGGCACGCAGCGCTACAAGGGGGAGGGCGAGGTCTATCACTTCCACGGTGATCCGGCGCTCGCGGCGACGTTGCCCGCGGGCGGGATCGACGTGGTGACCGTCGCCAACAATCACACCTTCGATTACGGCCAGGTCGGTTTCGATGACACACTCGCCGCGCTCCGGGGTGTCGGCGTGGAGTACTTCGGCACCGGTGACGAGAGCGAGGGGTCGGGGTACGACCTGGACAACCTGACCACGATCAAGGGCGTGAGGTTCGGCTTCGTCGGATACCAGGCGTGGACCGACAGCGCACAGATGCGTCGAAAACTGGTGTCGGACATCAAATCCCTGCGAGCCCGCGGCGCCGACGTGGTGATCCCGTTCATGCACTGGGGCATCGAGAGCGAACACGAACCGTACGGTGTGCAGACCGAGCTCGCCCATCTCGCGATCGACGCGGGCGCCGACCTCGTCGTCGGAACCCATCCCCATGTCATCCAGTCCATGGAGATCTATCGGGGCAAGCTGATTGCATACTCGTTCGGCAACTTCGCCTTCGGTGGCAACAGCAACCCCACCGACAAACGCACCTTCATCCTGCAAACCCGCTTCGACATGGCCGGTACCGCGGTGCGCGGTGTCGATTTCCGGGTGATCCCGACGCGGGTGTCACGTACGGAGTCCTACAACGACTACGTCCCGACGCCGTATCCGCAGGCGCAGGCGGCGCAGGTCCTGACGTTCATCAACGGGCTCTCCCCGACGCTGAACGGCCGCGCCGCCAATGCGTTCGTGCCGGTGAACCCGAACAATGTCCCGACGACCCCGACACGGCCGGGTGGGGTGGGCGGACCGGGCTGAGGGTCAGCGAGACGCCCAGCCGTTGGCGTTGCCCGCCTGCGACCACTCACGGTCCCACAAAACGTCGTGGATGCGCGCGACCCGGCGTCGAACCAGGGTGACCCCACTCATCACCAGCGCGAACATCGCACACCAGGCCAGTACACCCACCCAGACCGCACCCAGAACGCGTTCGGTGGGGCCGGGGTGATCCTGGAGCCGGGTGCCGTCCGCGGTGGTCCATGCGGGGGTGGTGGAGCCGTCCTTGGTGCCGCGGGGCACCGACGTCGAATCGGTGTGCACGCCCGAGGAATTGCGCCACGAGACGGTGGCGGTGGTCTCGACGGCGGTCGGATCCGAATCGGAGACGCTGACGACCGTGGCGGAGATGGGGATCGCGGCGTCGGCGCGGTCGGTGACCGAGCGATAGGTGGCATCGGCCGCCCACACGCTCAGTGGGATCGCCAGGAGAAGGATGACGACGGATGCGACGACCGCGGCGGCGATCATCCGATCGCCGCGTCGCATCAACGGATTGTGGGACCACGGTAGATACGCGGCCCTCCGCCGATACGACATCCGGTTGTCCATCATTACCTCGCGATCGCGAACACATTCACCTTCCACAATTCGCTTCGGTAACGGTTTTGACAAACGCGAAAGCCCAGGTAACGACGAAGTGTGAGCAACCCAACACCGCTCGCATGCTCACAGGCTTCTCCCAGTCGTCGTCCAGTCGGGGTGGAGAACCGGACATCATTCTTGAACCCGATGCAGTGCGCTGCCATGAACGAGGCCAGTGCACTGGCGGGGCGGATCGCCCGGCGTACGTCCACCCGGCAACACACGCAGTGAGCAACGGCGAGACGTGAAGGTCTCGCGACAGGAGGAATGATGACCGCAATTCTGGATCGGCCGAGTTCGTCGCCGCCATCCGACGACGCCGCCCCACCGAGCCATCGGCGCACCGGGCGACCGATGCCGTGGAGCAAGCTGAGCCTGACCGGCTTGCTGACCATCACCGGAGTTCTCTATCTGTGGAACCTCTCGGCCAGCGGCTACGCCAACACCTTCTACGCCGCGGCCGCCTGGGCCGGGTCGCAGAGCTGGCGTGCCTGGTTCTTCGGCGCGCTGGATCCGTCGAGCTTCATCACCGTCGACAAGCCGCCGGCCTCGCTATGGGTCACCGGGTTGTCGGTGCGGATCTTCGGGATGAACTCCTGGGCGGTGCTCGCGCCGCAGGCGATCATGGGCGTCGCGTCGGTCGCGTTGATGTACGCGACGATGCGCCGTGTCATCGCCGATCCCCGCCAGGGCACCGCGGCCGGCCTCATCGCCGGCGCCGTGCTGGCGTTCACCCCGGCGGCCGCCCTGATGTTCCGCTTCAACAACCCCGACGCGCTGCTGGTGCTGTTGATGGTGGCCGCGGCCTACTGCACGGCGCGGGCGATCGCGACCAACTCTGGCCGCTGGCTGGCCCTGGTGGGTGTCGCGCTGGGCTTCGCGTTCCTCACCAAGATGATGCAGGGCCTGCTGGTGCTGCCGGCATTCGCGCTGGCCTACCTGCTGTTCGCGAACAACGGCTGGCTCAAGCGGATCGGGCAGTTGCTGCTCGCAGCGGTGGCGCTGGTGGTGTCGGCGGGCTGGTTCGTGCTGGTCACGATCCTCGTCCCGGCGAGCTCGCGGCCCTACATCGGGGGCTCCACCGACAACTCGTTCATGAATCTGGTGCTCGGCTACAACGGGCTGGGTCGCATCAGTGGCGGTAACGGCCCGGGCGGTGGCGGTGGTCCCGGTGGCGGGCAGGCCGGCGGCTCCTTCGGCGGTTCGACGGGTCTGAATCGACTGTTCGGCTCGGAGATGGGCAACGAGATCTCCTGGCTGTTGCCGGTGGCGCTGTTCGTGGTGGCCTTCGGGGTGTACCTGATGATCCGCAGCTTCCCGATCTTCAACTACCGCAACGGTGTTGACCGCGTCGAGTCCGGCGCCATCGTCACCTGGGGTGGCTGGCTGCTGGTGACCGGGATGATCTTCAGCTACATGAGCGGCACCATCCACCCGTACTACACGGTGGCGCTGGCCCCGGCGATCGGCGCGCTCGTCGGTCTGGGATCGGTGTTCGCGTGGCGTCGGCGGGCGCACTGGGACGGACGAATCGCGATGGCCGCCATGATCGGGCTGGCCGCATGGTGGGCCATCGTGCTGCTCAATCGCAACGACTGGGGTCCGGTGTGGTGCCGATGGCTGATCGGTGTGGTGGCCGTCGTCGCCGTGATCGGTGTGATAGCCGGAAGCGTGCTGGGCCTGAAGAAGGTCGTGGCCGCCTCGGTGCTGGCGGGTTCACTCGCCGGATTCGGTGGTACCGCAGCCTTTTCGATCGCGACCGCGACCACCGCACACAGCGGGTCGATCCCGACCGCGGTGCAGACCTCCTCGGCCGGTGGCGGCATGGGCGGACCCGGTGGCATGGGCGGCTTCGGTGGCTTCGGCGGACGAGGTGGGCAGCACGGGTCGACGCAGGGTACCCAGGGAACCCCGCCGTCGGGGACCACGTCCCACAACGGTTCGACCCAGAACGGTTCGGCCCAAACCGGTTCGGCCCAGAACGGTTCGGCCCAGAACGGTTCGGATCAGCAGGGACGACGTGGCGGTGGCATGGGCGGTTTCGGTGGCGACGTGTCGTCGAACAGCGATCTGGTCAAGCTACTGCAGTCCACCAGCACCACCTGGGCGGCGGCGACCAACGGATCGCAGTCGGCGTCGGGGATCGAGATCGCGACCGGCAAATCGGTGATGGCCATCGGCGGCTGGAGCAACGACCCCGCGCCCACGCTCGACGAATTCAAGAAGATGGTGTCGGAGGGCAAGATCGCCTACTACATCGGCGGATCGGGCGGCGGTCCCGGCGGCAATTCGGAGATCTCGACCTGGGTGTCGCAGAACTTCACCGCGATGACCGTCGGCGGGCAGACGGTGTACAAGCTGATCTGATCCCCTCGGTCTGATCACGCCCGCCAGACCACGCCCGCCAGACCACGGCAGCCGCGACCGAATCGGTCGCGGCTGCCGTGCTGGTGGGCCCGGGTGGATTGCTCATTCCATCGTGTAGTGAAAGGTGATCGGGTAGCCGTCGTCGCTGTGGCCGGCCAGGTCGATCTCGGCGTGTCCGCGCATGGCTGCCAGACCGCCGGTGCCGAGGCCCTCGACGATCTCGACGGTCTCGTGCACGCCGGTGGCGTTGTGGAAACCGTTGTGCCGCAGCACGAGACTGCCCTCGTGGCCATCGATCGATCCCTCGAACGCCTCGAAGCCCGCAGTCGGGGCGTCGGCGCCCTCGATGTAGGTGAGCAGGTAGGCGAGGGTGCCCGTGCCGGTGACGTCACCCTGGTAGGAGTAGGCGACGTCGGCGCGGCTGAACCCCCGCGCCGGGTAGGTGACGCCGCTGATCTCGACGGTGCGGTCGTCGGTGGTGTAGATCTTCTCCTCGTTCCACGAGATGACCTGGAATGTGGCTGTGACGGAGTGTGTCCGGGAAGTCGATGAGGTGCTCATGGCTCCAGGGTGCGGTTGGGGTGCGGGTGTGGTCTTGTACAAACGCGACATCGGTTCGACACTGGTTGTGATGAGCGAGGACGGAAACGAGGGCTTCACCACGCAGCCCGTGCTGGGCCGCGGGCCACGGGCGATCATCGGGCCTGCCGCCGCGATGCCGTTCCGGGTGTCGCGTCTGCGTGCGCCTGCCGATCTCGCTCGCTGGGTCGACTACTTCTGGATCGTGCGCTGGTCCACCGTCGAAATTCATGAGCAGCAGGTCATTCCGCAACCCGTGGTGCACGTGGCGGCCGAGGACGGCAGGCTCTGGGTGCATGGCGTGGGGGAGAGCAGGTTTTCGCGGACGCTCACCGACGACGGCCAGGTGTTCGGCATCGCCTTCCGTGCCGGTGGATTTCGGGGATTTCTCGACGGTCCGGTGAGTGCGTGGACCCGATCGGTGCGCACGGTGGCCGACGTGCTCGGCGTCGATGACCGTGAGGTTGCGCGGCAACTCCTCGACCCCGACGTGGGCGACGACGAGTTGGTGACGATCGCCGTCCGGTGGCTCGCCGAGCGTGATCCCGTCGACGACCCGGTGATCGACGAGGTTGCCGCGCTCGCCGAGGCGGCCGAACACGACCCGTCCATCACTCGTGCCGAGCAACTCGCCGCACAGGCGGGCGTGAGTTTGCGGACGCTGCAGCGGCAGTTCGGTGAGTACGTGGGCATCGGACCGAAGTGGGTCATCCAGCGGTTCCGGATACTCGATGTCGCTGCGATCGCCAATGCGGGTGGAGACGTCGACTGGGCCGACACGGCGGTGCGTCTGGGATTCAGCGACCAATCGCATCTCACGCGCGCGTTCAGTCGCATCGTCGGGAAACCCCCGGCCACCTACGTCCGGACCGAACGGACCGGGGGCAGCGAACGGTGAGCGGGTTCGATGAGCGCCGGACGCGCTACTGTCGAGCAGTGCGCTGCCGCCGGAACGGCTTCGGCGGTCCTGGACGGGAGGCATGATGACGGACGACAGCAATACCGGCGAGACCGGAAGAATCAGTGAATTCGGCAGGGACGGATATGTTTTCGATGTGATCGACTCCGGTCGTGTGGGGTCGGGGGAGGTGCCGGGAGCCGACATCCCGATCGTGCTGCTGCACGGATTTCCCGAACGCGCCGCGTGCTGGAACCTGGTCACCCCGATCCTGAATGAGCGCGGCTACCGCACTGTCGCCCCTGATCAGCGCGGATACTCCCCGCGGGCGCGTCCGGCCGCCGTCCGTGATTACCGGATCTCCGAGCTCGCCCGCGACGTCATTGCCTTGGCCGACACGCTGGACGCACCGAAAATTCATCTGGTGGGCCATGATTGGGGATCGGGAGTGGCGTGGGCCGTCGCCGCCGACTATCCCGATCGTGTCGCCACGCTGACCGCACTCGCGGTTCCGCATCCGGGGGCCTATCTGCGCGCGATGCCGCGTGGTCAGCTGTTGCGGTCGTGGTACATGGGAGTGTTCCAGATCCCGGGATTCGCGGAATGGGCGCTGAGCAAAGGCATGTCCAACCCGAGGGCGGCACGATTCGGTCCGCCCGGCTTCGCCGAGCAGCTGCAGACCGACATCATCGACTACGGTGCACTGACCGGCGGACTCAACTGGTATCGCGCACTGAAGTACGGCGATCGCGGACTGATGAACCGCAAGGTCACGGTGCCGACCACCCACATCTGGAGCGACGGAGACGTCTACCTGTCCCGGGCCGGCGCCCGCGGTTGCGCCCAGATGGTGGACGCCCCTTACGACTTCATCGTCCTCGAAGGAGTCGACCACTGGATTCCGCAACGCCGCCCGGAACAGGTGGCCGAGGCGATCCTCGCTCGCATCGCCTGAGTCGCCGGCGCCGCGCTGGTGGAACTTGCCTTCAGTGGATGGTCGCGGTTGATATGAATACAACTTCCACCGGAGCGGGTATCCGACCCCGATTTTCGGGGTTTTCGGCCCAATTCGGTGGAAACTGTATTCGCGGTCGCGGCTTGCACCCGCCCGTCGGTTCATGACGTTCGGCCCTTCCGTCCCGATGGCCGTCCCGCCCCGAGAACCGTTGCACCGATGGGTGCCCGGTCCACCGTGACCCGAATCCAGCATCGGCGCGGGTGGTCTCGAGGCTCGCCGCACGCGGCTCGCACCTCGACCAGCGGGGGACGACGATCCCCTCGAATGATGCTGATGCTCTCCCCATCCGACGATCGGACACTCCCCACCCGATGGTCGAGGTGCACGGCGCCGCAGACGCCGGGCCCCGGGACCCGTTGCACCGGATTGTGTGGAAGGAAAGGTGCTTGTGGACAACAGGTTTGGCTGGTGGGCTGGCGGCAGTTGTCTGTCGGTGGGGTGTGGTAGTGGGTATGGCTTTCGCTGTGATCGGGGGGATGATGAGCCGCCAGGCGGAGAGCCGCGAGATCGCTTGTACCGATGCTGGTTTCGGCTCCGCGCTGCTAGCTCCCCTCCGCGACTACGCTCGCCGCAGGATCTCTCCAAGCGACCCCGTGCTGTCGGCGCGTGTGCGTTCCGAGTCCTGTAGCGCTTTCACGCCGAGATGTGCACCGGCGATGATGAGCGACAGGACGGCCATCGGCACCCCGGCGAGGGTGAGCAACCCCCAGAAGAAGGCCCAATTAGCAAGGCCGACAAAGGCTACGACGAGAATCACCGGGACCACCAGCCACGAGACCCAACACCGCATGACGATCGCCGCCACGATCGGGGGCAGGGCGAGCGCCAGACCCAATTGGATCAACGGCCACGGTCCGAGCGCGGAGAAGGTCGTATCCGCGCACGTGGCACCGGGTCGGGTGCCCGTCTCCTCCAGTACGCCGCCCTTGCCGCATCCCAGGGACACGAAACCGACCGGCTGATACGCCGCCCAGATCACGAATGCCAGAGCGCCCACGGCGATTACGCACCACAGGCACCGAACCGCGGCCATGGTCGGTCAGCTCCGCCGATGCCGAAGTACCTCGATGAGGAGCAGTAGGACGGCGAGTAGGCCGCCGCCGACGACGACCGGCACACGAACGGGATAGGGGAGCTCCGTGGGGGCGCCGGCGCGCAGCTGCGCGAAAGTGGCTCGCTGAGCATCGGATTCGGCGACGACGTCGACGATCGCCGTGCTGTGGGATTCCGCGGCGCTGTCGGATTCTGCGGATGCAGGCTGCTCGGAAGCCGAGGGGGTGGACGCCACGGCTTCGGTGGTGGGTTCGGCGGCGGCCGGCTCGTCGAAGGGAAGCTCGGGTTCGACAGCGGCACGGGCCGGTGTCGGCTCGGGTGCCGGTTCAGGTGACGGGGGAGCCGACTTGGGTGGCGCCTTCTTGGCCGGCGCGGTGCCCGCGCTCGGTGACGGCCGCTTGGTGGGCGGCGCCTTCTTCGCCGGCGCCTTCTTCGCCGGCGCCTTCTTCACTGGGGCTTTCTCGGCGGTGGCCTTCTTCGGAGCGGACTTCTTCACCGCGGCTTTCTTTGCCGGCGCCTTTTTCGCGGGCGCTTTCTTCGCGGGGGTCTTCGTGGCCGCCGGCTTGTCGGTTGCGGCCTTGTCGTTTGCGGCTTTGTCGGCGGCGGTTTCCTCGGCGTCAGCGGCCTTCGGCGGAGCCTTCTTGGCGGGTGCCTTCTTCGCGGGGCTCTTCTTCGCGACCTTCTTGGCCGGTGTGCTGTGACCGGCCGCGCCGGAACCCGTTTCCGGCTCGCCACTCCCGGCCGTCCGGCCGTCGGACGATGGGCGCGCCTTGTTCGGGTCCGGGTCGGTCATGGTGCGGTCGCTCCCTCGCATGTCGCTGACGTGGCGAAACCAATCCTAGACATGACACACACCGGACACGGACACCCCGGACACAGCACCACGCCGTCTCACGACGCCGTCATGGCGCCGACATTGCTCAGGACCGGACGCCGAGCCTCGCGAGGATGTCGGCGTCGATCGCCCCGAGTTCGTCCTCGATCGCGCGGTGCGCGGTGCGACGCTGTCCCGACGCCATCGCCTCGGCGGCGTCCACCGCGATGGCGAGGTTGTCCAGACGCTTGCCGATCGCGTCGACGAAGGCCTTGGCATCGGCGGTGGTGTCCTGGGCGGCCACCTTGTCCAGGGAGGTGCGGGCGGTGGCAATCCGCGCGGCGAGGCTCGCACCGTGTCCGGAGAACTGACGCAGCACGTCCGGCGCGACGCCGACCCGTTCGGCCTGCATCGACGAGAATCGACCCCGTGCGGCCACCGCGGCGCGATACACAACCGGCGCGACGATCGGGGCGACGAGCCGTCCGACCGTCAGATAGCGGCGCACGCTCGCCGGGCTGTAAGGCTTGGCGTCGGCGGCAGCCTTCGCCTTCGCGGCCACCGTCTTGGCTTCGGCCTGCGCGACCTTCACCTGCGCCTTGCTCGCCTTGCGGTCGGCCTTGGCGGCTTTCTTCGCAGTCTTCTGCTCGACCTTGAGCTCTTTGCCCCGCAGCTTGTGCTCGGCCTTGCGGCGTTCCTTGGCGGCCTTGCGGCGATCCTTGGATTCGAACTTGGCCTCGAGCTTCGCCTTGGCCTTGAGTGCTTTGGCCTCGGCCCGCCGTTCGGCACGGCTTCTACCGTCGGACGAGAACACACCCATCGGGGCACCTTTCGCTGGGACTGCCGAGTCTTTGTCCACCTGTACGAGTCCACCTACACGATCGCTACATGACGCGCGCGACCGCGATGGTGAACCCACCGACACAAGCATTACATAGGCTCGGAAACAGACTGTGACGGGCGATACCGCACAACCGGGGACTGCAGGAGGTGACGACGACGGTGGTGAGCCTGCTGCACGCCCGGGACCTCGCCGGGTGCGAGCATCGCCTCGCCCTGGATTCCGCGCACCCCGAGATGACCCGAGACCGTCCGCAGACACCCGAGGCCGCGCGTCGCACCGAGGCTGCGGCGTTGCATCGGGATCGTGTCCGTGACCTGCTGCGGGCCATCCACAGCGACCAGGAACCGAACACGTTCGTCACCGTCGGCCCGGGCTCCTCGGCACAGCGGGCGGCGCGGACGTTGCAGGCATGCGACGAGGGTGCGCACTGGATCTGGAATGCGACGCTGCCGATCGACCCCGACCATGGTCGTCGGGGACATTCGGAACTTCTCGTCCGCGTCGACGACGGCTATCTCCCGATCATCGTGGTGAATCATCGGGCGTCGTATCCGGCCAAGCCGCGACGCGGTGCGCCCGCCGAGGGCACGGTGGCGCTGTTGACCAGCCCGCTGTGGGGATGGCTGCCGACCCCCGACCCGCACCGCACCATCCGCAACCACCGTCGTGACCAGCTGCGGCTGGCCCATCTGACCCAGATGCTGCTCGACGAGGGGCTGGCCCCGACGCATGACGAGCCGGACCTGTGCGCCGGGGTGATCGGCCTGGACATCGATTGCATCGTCGTGCACCGCATCGGAACGACGCTGCCCGACTACCGGTCGGTGTTCGAGCGGCGACAGGCCATCGCCGCGGGGTCGGTGCTGACCGCGCCGCGCCGGGTCTCCGAGTGCCGCAGCTGCCCGTGGTGGGAGAAATGTGGTCCCGAACTCGAGGCGCGCCGCGACATCAGCCTCGTGGTCTCCTCGGGGCAGGCCGACACCCTGACCGAGGCGGGAATCCGGACCGTCGACCAGCTCGCCCGGTACGAGGGGCCGGCGCCGCAGTCGTGGCCGTCGAACGTGGCCTTCGACGACGCCGTGGTCAACGCGATCGCCTGGCTCACCGACGTGCCCCTGGTGCGCCGGGTCGAGCGACCCCTGGTGCGGCGGGCCGACGTGGAGGTCGACGTCGACATGGAGAGCTACGGCGAGGACGGCGCCTACCTATGGGGCACGCTGCTCACCGACAACGTCGACCGCGACCGGCCGGTGCGCTATCGGCCCTTCGTCACCTGGCACCCACTCCCGACCGCCGACGAGGCCCGCTCATTCGCCGAGTTCTGGGCGTGGCTGAAAGCCGAACGGCAGGCCGCGCACGACAGCGGGAAAACCTTTGCCGCCTACTGTTATTCGCAGCAGGCCGAGAACCGGTGGTTGCTCTCCTCGGCCAATCGGTTCGCCGGCGCACCAGGTGTCCCCACGCGCGCCGAGGTCCAGGCGTTCATCGATTCGTCGGAGTGGGTCGACATCTATGAGGCGGTGAGCGCGAATTTCGTGTGCCCGCAGGGCAAAGGCTTGAAGAAGGTCGCTCCCGTCGCCGGTTTCACCTGGCGCGACGACGAGGCCGGCGGCGCCGCGTCGATGGATTGGTACAAGGCGGCTGTCGCGCTCGGCACCACCGAACTCGATCTCTCCCAACGTGATCGGCTCTTGGCCTACAACGAGGACGACGTGCTCGCCACCAAGGTGTTGCGGGAATGGATGGACGGTGACTGGACCGATCCCGACCTCGCCCGGCGCGTCCCCTATCAAGAAGAGCTGTTGACGCTGCGTCGACGGTCAGAGGCGAGTCGAACGCAGGGCGTCGAGGAACGGCCCGGTGCCGACAAGCGCGACGGCACCGAGCAGTAGCAACAGGCCGGGCGAGATGTCGCGGAAGAAGCCGCCGACGCCGGCGAGGGTGACCTTCGGTTCCGCGGCGGGAGCCGCCTGCGGAGCCGTCGAGACCGGCCGTGGTGTGGTGGCGCGCGGTGCGGGTGCGCCCGGCGCGGGAGACGCCGCCGGGATGGAATTCGGTGTCGATCGGCCGGTGTGCGGAGCGGATGTCCCGGGAACCGCGCCCGCACCACCCGCACCTGCGGCAGGTGGTGCGACGGGCACGACCGGCGGCACCGGCGCGGCGGGTGCCGCGGGTGCGGGTGCAGTGGCCGTCGGCCGGGGACGCTCACGTTGCGGGTACACCACGTTGCCCGACGACGAGGTGGATGTCGACACGGTCGGTGGCGTGTAGGTCGGTGCGGGGTGAGGAGGGACCACAGCGCTGCTGCCGCCCGACGGCGACGACCCCGACGGGGATGACGAGGACGATCCGGACGAACCAGGCGACTGGCTGCCGCTTCCGGTCGGCTGCGTATGTGAGCAGCACGTGAACCAGATCCCGCCGCCGGTGGGGCCGGTCCCGCTCGGCGGCGTGGCAACGGCCACCCCGACCCCGGTGCCGACCATCATCATCAATGTGGCGAGCAGCGTGAGTAACGGCACACGTCGATGCCGACGCGGCGTCGGTGTGCGGTGCCGTCCCATCGCTGGTCTCTCCTGCTGTCGTCGGGTGGATCTCCCGATTTCTGAGTGATCCATCAATTCCCGCGCGGCCGTGTTTGCCTCGTATTCACCGATCTGTGTCTGTAGGATCACAGACTGATCACGGCCAATGGACCCCTGTCACATTGACTGTGATCAACACCACAAAAGCTTCAGGAGTGCTGGCTGTGCGGCTGAAGTAGTTCCCGAGGACGCGGCCGTGCAAAATTTGATGATAGCTGCCGTTGCGGAATCTCGGGTTTACGGTCTTTAATGTTTGCAAATGCAAGTTTCAGGTTTCGGAGAAGGTATGACGTCACGAGGCGATGAACGGCCCGCGGGTTCGACGACGGGGGCGCTCGACAAAGACAAGCCGGTCGACACCGACCCCGGCCTGTTCGCGCGCAGATTGGAAGAGCTGTTCCGCACGGTACCGGGGCCCAACGGCCGCGCGTACAGCGCAAAGGCGATCGCGGCGCGATCGACCGAGCGCGGATTCCGACTCGGCGAGTCCTACCTGAGCCAGTTGCGCTCGGGTAAGGCCAAGTCGCCGTCGTTCCGTACCGTCGAGGGGATCGCGGCCGCGTTCGGCGTGGACGTGCACTACTTCCTCGAGGATCGGGCGGCCCAACGCACCCGGGACGAGATCGACCTGATGCGCCTGCAAGCCGACACGAACGTCCAGCTCGCGGCGTTCCGTCTGGCCGGTCTGTCCAGCGATTCGGTGACCGTGGTCAACGAGCTCATCAAGGTTCTGCGCGAGCAGCAGGGGCTGCCGAAGGATCCGCCGGATATTGTGGCAGCGGGGTTGACCGAAGAGCAGGCCGATGCGCGGCTACGCGTCGTCGGCGGCAAGGAGATCGAGGACTGATCTCCGTCGTCGCCGCGGGCCCGCTCCGCCACGACGAGGAGGGGTGTCCGATGCGCAGTTCCCGCGAGATGTGGTCGCTGTGCCGTTCGGTACTCGCCCCGCTCGACCTCGATCTGCCGCTCGACGTCGATCAGCTCTGCGACCGCTTCGGCGAACGCAGGGGACGGCCGATCCGCCTCATCGCACACCCGCTTCCGGCGGGGGTGCCCAACGGCGTGTGGCTGGCCGCCGAAGACGCCGACTACTTCTTCCACCAGCTCAACACCACGCGCTGGCATCGCGATCAGATCGTCATCCACGAGTTCGCGCATCTCATCGCCGGTCATCAGATGCTTGCGAGCATGCCGGAGGTGCTCGCCGGGCTCAGCGCAGCCGACGCCGACTCGTCACTGCGCGGCACCTGCTACGACGACGACCGCGAACGTGAGGCCGAGACCCTGGCGTCGATGATCCTCACGTGGGCGGCCAAGGCCAGCGACGGCGTCGGGCACAGTTCCGCCGACCCGGAGATCCGCGGGCTCCAGCGCCTTCTCGGAGGCCACAAGGGGTGGCTGTGATGTCGGTGCATCCGGTGGCCGCCGAGGTTCTCGCCACGCGATGGCTGACGGCGCCGGCAGTGATCAACGTGCTCGCGCTGGTCATCTTCGCCGCGGCGTTGTGCTGGCGGATCGACCAACTCCGTCGGCACGGTGGTGGCTTGCAGGCCTTCGCCATGACGGTGGCGGTCACGGCGTTGACCCTGGCCTTCGTCGTCGACAACGACTCGGTCGCGCACACCCTCGACGACTGGTTGTTCGCCGGGGCCTCGCGGGTTGTCCTGTACGGCCTGCTGGCGCTGGGCGTGGCCGCCCTGATCGTCGTGTTCTTCTATCCCGGCCGCTCGGTGACCCGGGAGCGGCGCGCAGGCGTCGAAGCCCTCCCGCTCGTCGCCGCGCTGATCGGGCTGCAGGTCAGCCTGTCGTTCGTGCCCGAGGAGATGCGCGATGCGTCACTGAGTCATTGGACGCTGACCAACTGGGGTTACGCGCTGTTCTATCTGATCGCCTGCGGCTATCTGGCGTATGGGTTCTTCGCCTGCGTGCGCAGCGTCGCCAAGTATCTGACGCACGCAGACGGGTACATGCGCACCGCGCTGATCCTGCTGATCGCCGGGCTGGGGCTGCTGGCGATCGGCTCGGTGGTGCAGATCGTCTACGTGCTCGGCAACGCGACCGGCGTGATCGACGCGTCGTGGCTGTTGACCACCAGCCGATGGCTCGAGGTGCTCGGTGTCGTCGGGTTCCTGTTCGGGATCAGTTTCCCGATGCTGCGTTCGAAGTGGCAGGGACTCACCGCGAATCGTCGGCGCCGTCGGGCCGCGCAGGAACTGTTGCCGTTGTGGGAGCTGGTGGCCGACGCGGTCCCCGAAGTGGTCCTGCCCGATCCCGGGCGCATGTCGCCGACGGCGCTGCTGCATCGGCGGGTGGTCGAGATCCGGGACGCCCTCGCACAACTGAGCCCGTTCCTCTCCGACGCCTTCGACTACGCGGGTATCGATGTGCGAGCCGGGATGGTGCGGATGGCGGTGGAGCGGCGCAAAGCCGAGGGGGTGCGATCGGGGACGGTGCGGGCCCTGTTACCCGCTCTCGACGACGGTCTCGAGGGCGACGCGGCACCTCTGCTGGAGTTGTCCGCGGCCGTGGCCGCCCTCCCCGACATCGATGACGACGACGCCGGAGAGCATGGGGATGTCACGGTGGATTCCCTTGTCGGCGAACAGGATTCGCCGACCGATCCCCAGGGCCGGCGCGCCGCGCGCTGACCGGCCCCGAGGGTCGAACTGTCCTCAGCGCGGCGCCATGCGCAGTGCGCCGTCCATCCGGATCGTCTCGCCGTTGAGGTAGTCGTGGGCGACGATGAACTCGGCGAGTTGGGCGTACTCGTCGGGTTCGCCGAGACGCTGCGGGAACGGGATGCCCTCGGCGAGGGTCTTCTGGAACTCCGGGGTGATCCCGGCGAGCATCGGGGTCTTGATGGTGCCCGGCGCGATCGTGCACACGCGCACGCCGACCTGGGCGAGATCGCGGGCCGCCGAGATCGTCATCGCATGGACGCCGCCCTTGGACGCGGCATAGGCGATCTGACCGATCTGCCCCTCGAACGCGGCCACCGACGCGGTGTTGATGATCACGCCACGAGCGCCGTCGTCGCCGACCGCCGGTTCCTGCTGCATGCGGTTGGCGGCCAACCGCATCACGTTGAACGTGCCGATGAGGTTGATGTCGATGATCTTGCGGAACAGATCGAGATCGTGCGGGCCCTTCTTGCTCAGGATGCGTGACGCCCAGCCGACACCGGCACAGTTGACCGCGACGCGCAGCGGGGCGCCCGATTCGGCGATGGTTTCGATGGCCGCCGACACCTCGTCCTCGCTGGTGACATCGGTGGCGATGAAGTTCACACCGCCTGGCGCGCCGTCTTCGGTGGCCTTGTCGATACCCGCCTGCAGATCGAGGCCGAAGACCTCGGCGCCGGCGGCGGCGAAGCGGGCCGCGGTGGCCGCACCGAGGCCGGAGGCGGCGCCGGTGACGATGACGGAGGAGCCGGAGACGTCCATCTTTCATGTCCTTTCGGGTCCGGCCGGAGGTCGAACACCCCTGGCCGATCGTTCGTTCGGTGTTTTCCCGAACACCCTAGGACATGTCGTGGTCGACTGGCTATCGGGACCTGTCGGTGCGACTCGGCTGATCGGGTGTGTGATCAACCACGTGCTGATCGGGCTCCGGCTGATCGGCCACCTGCTGTTCGGGCGACCGGGCCGCCTCGTTCGCCCGGCGACGCCGATGGACGTGGCGGATGTAGACCGAGCCGACGCCGATGAGCACGACCACCGCGGTCACGGTCGCGATGACGACCGGGGTGCTCGCCGCCGTGAGGCCCTCGAACAGCAGCCAGCCGGCGAAGACGAAGAACAGCCCCGCGGCACCGAGGGAGATGACGCGCTCGGGCAGATGCTTACCGAGCAGCATGCCCACCACGATGGCCAGGGCGTCGGCGGCGACCATGCCGATCGTCGAACCGATCCACACGCCGACCCAGTCGTTGTCGGTGGCCAGGGTGATGGTCGCGAGCATCGTCTTGTCGCCGAGTTCGGCGAGGAAGAACGACGACATCACCGCCAGGAAGACCGAGGCGCCGACGCGGTCGGCCTTGGTCTTCTCGTCGTCGTCGAGGTCGTCACCGCGCAGCGTCCACAGGCCGAAGATCAGCATCGCCAGGCCGCCGCAGATCGACAGCATGTCCGACGGGATCGACAGACCCAGGAAATGGCCGAAGAACACCGACACCGCGTGGACGGCGGTGGTCGCCACGGTGATGGCACCGAGAACGATCCACCACTTGTAGCGCAGGGCGTAGGTCATGGCCATCAGCTGCGACTTGTCACCGAGTTCGGCGACGAAGATCACGCCGAAGCTCAGCAGGAGGGCAGCAATCATGAGGGCCACGTTAGCCAGACCTCAGTGCCGCCCGCAACGTCTCGCGCGGCCGTATTTCCGCAGGTAGGGGGCACAAAACCGAAAGTTTGGGTACCCTCAAAAATCGATCCGGCACACGGCTCGGAAGGCTTGGGCGGCTTACGCTGCGAGAAGCATCGCCAGCACCGCGGTGTCCGGGTCGGCGCCGGGGTCGATTCCGACCTGATTACGCAGGTTCACCACGGTCCCGTCGGCTTCGGCCTCGGCCCATCCGGCGCGGTGCTCGAGACCGAGTTCGGGCAGTCCGGGCAGCAGCACGCACCCCGAGGCCACCTGCGAACACTCCGGCAACGACGGACGGGTCCGTGATGGCGGGTGCAGCATCAGCAGGGCAGGCGGATTGGTGAGAAAACGCCCGGCCTCCAGGAAGCTGTCGTCGACCACGTTGCCGACGGCGACCATCATCCCGACGGCGTCGTCGGCGGCCTCCTCGGGTCGTTCCTCGACGACGCCGAAGATCGTGGTGGTGGGCAGGAATCCGGGCCGGCAGGCGATGCGGACCGAGGCCACCAGGGTCTGGGTCCATTCGAGGGTCGATTCCGGCCAGCGGCCGGAGATGAGGATGCCGTTGAGTTCGCCTTCCTGGTGAACCGGCGTGAGTCCGATCGCGGTGGACTGCATGGTGACTCCCTCCTGACGAGGTACTACTGAACCGGCTGGCGAACAACCGGTGAAGAAAATATCCACCCTTCCCAGCGCCGCGACAACTCGAATCACCCGGATGTGACGGTACTTTTACACTTCGCGTTCGCGGCCTGCTGCGGACCGTGTGCGCCGACGCCGCAGCGGGCTGGCGAGCACGTCCAGGCACACTGGTGGGGTGCGAAGAAAGACCGAGACACCTTCGGCGGGGAAGCCGAGTGCACCCCGCGGACCGCTGCGCCCGGTCGAAATAGCCTCGATCGCGATCTTCGGCGGGCTGGCCGTGGCCGCCGTCGTCATCGCCGCGGTCATCCCACTCGCCAGTGCGGTGCGCGTACTCGCCCCGGTGCCGCTGGCCCTGATCGCCGCCCGGACGCGTCCGCGCGCCACCGTCGCGGCGGCGGTCGCGACCACCGGGGTGGCCTTCGCGATGGCCGGCAGCGGTGCCGCGCTGTCGGTGTTCGGCTCGGCGGTCCTCGGTGGCATCATCGGCGAACTCAAACGACGCGGCCGTGGCGTGCCGGCGATGCTGGCCGCGGCCACCATCGTGGCGCCCGTCGTGGCCGCGGTGACCGTGCTGATCCTGCTGATCCTCAAGCCCCTGCGCGAGCTGGTGCTGGCCGCGTTGTCCAACTCCCTCGAGGGCGCGGCCCGGTGGATCGGGAAGATCCCGTCGATCGGGGACGGAATCGCCCACGGACTCACCAGCTTCCGCACCAGCATCGTCGACTGGTGGTGGTTGTGGATTCTGGTGTCGGGGGCGGTCGGCACCTTCCTGACCATCGTGGTGGCCTGGTGGATTCTGGGCGCGGTGATCGAGCGGCTCTCCGACGTGCCCAGCGAGGACACCCTCGACGCCGGTGACGCGGAGGTCACCATCGGTGACGACACCGTCATCGCTCCCTTGCCGATGACCCTGCGCGACGTCGAGTTCTCCTACGAACCCGTCGGTCGGCGCATCCTGCGCGGCATCGACATGACCATCGAGCCGGGCGAGTTCATCGCCGTCGTCGGCGCCAACGGCTCGGGCAAGTCGACGCTGGCCAAGATCCTGGCCGGACGACATCCTTCGGCGGGCACCCTGACCCGTCCGGGTGCTGCGGGCCTCGGTCGCCTCGGCGGTACCGCCATGGTGTTGCAGCGCCCGGAGACGCAGATGCTGGGCTCCCGGGTCGCCGACGACGTCGTCTGGGGTCTGCCCGCGGGCGCCGACGTCGACGTCGAGGCGCTGCTCGCCGAGGTGGGACTGGCCGGCCTCGGTGAACGCGAGACCTCGGATCTGTCCGGCGGTCAGCAGCAGCGCCTGGCCATCGCCGGGGCGTTGGCCCGCAATCCCGCGTTGCTCATCGCCGACGAGGTGACCTCGATGGTCGACCCGCAGGGCCGCGAGGAGATCATGGCGCTGCTCACCGCGTTGCCGCGCACCCGCGGCGTCGCCGTCGTGTTGATCACCCACCGTGCCTCGGAAGCCTCGGCCGCCGACCGCGTCGTGCACATCGTCGACGGTCGGGCGGTCCCCGAATCGCCGACGTGGTTCCCCGCCGCCGGACCGGGCGGCGAGGCGCGGCCGGAGACCGTCGGTGAGACCCACGCGATCGGCCATCGCGCGCCGCTGTTGCGGCTGACCGACGTCGGGCACACCTATCTCGCGGGTTCGCCGTGGGAGGTACGGGCCCTGAGTGCAGTGTCGTTGACGGTCGATCGTGGTGACGGCCTGCTGATCGTCGGTGGAAACGGTTCGGGGAAAACAACTCTCGCGTGGATCATGGCCGGACTCATCGCGCCGTCGGAGGGCACGTGCGAACTCTCCGACGACGGTGACTGGGCCAAGGTCACCGGCAAGGTCGGTGAGGTGGGGCTGGCCTTCCAGCACGCGCGCCTGCAGATCCAGAAGCAGAACGTCGGCGAGGAGATCATGGCCGCCGGCGGTGAGAAGGTCGGTACCACCGAGGTGGCGCGGGCCCTGGAGTCGGTGGGACTGCCGCGTTCGATCGCCGCCGCCCGCACCGACTCACTCTCGGGCGGTCAGATGCGCCGGGTGGTGCTGGCTGGTCTGCTGGCCCGCCGGCCGGAGGTGCTCGTCCTCGACGAGCCGCTGGCCGGTCTCGACCCCGGCGCTCGCACCGAGGTCATCGGCGTGCTCGCCGGATTGCGGCGGGCGGGTATGACGATCGTGATCATCTCCCACGACTTCGCCTCCCTCGGTGACGTGTGCGATCGCCGCGTCCACCTGGTGCGCGGTGTCCTCACCGAAGGCGGCACCGACCACGTCGACGATGGTCCCGCGCTCGACATCAACCCGCACGAGCCCGAGGTGACCGACGCCGCCCGGCCGACGCTGTTCCGCGGAAAGAGGTCTCACGAATGACGATGCGTACGGTGCCCTTACGTCAGGTGCCCGGCGACTCGGTGATCCACCGGCTGTGGGCGGGCACGAAGCTCCTCGTGGTTCTCGTGCTCAGCGTGATGACCTGGGTGCTGCCGTCGTGGCCGGCACTCGGCATGGTCGCCGCGGTGCTGGTGATCACCGCGCTGATCGCCGGCATCCCCTTGGGCGCGATTCCCCGACCGCCGTGGTGGTTCTGGGGGTTGTTGCTCCTCGGAGCGGCCGTCAATGCCGCGGTCAGTGTTGCCGCTGTGGTCGTGTTCGCGCGGGCCACCGCGTTGGGCCTGGTGCTGGTCGCCACCTCCATCCTGGTCATCTGGACGACGCCGCTGGCCGACGTCGCCCCCGCGATCGCGACGTTGATGCGCCCGCTGCGATGGCTGCGGCTGCCCGTCGACGAGTGGGCCGTCTCGATCGCGCTGTGCCTACGTGGCCTGCCGATGCTCATCGAGGAGCTACGTCTGCTGCGCGCGGCACACCGGCTGCGACCGACCGCGCCGGCCGACTCCGGACACCCGGCCGCCGAGATGGGCATCATCGACATGGTGGTCGCGGCGATGAGTTCGGCACTGCGTCGTGCCGAGGAGATGGCCGAGGCGATCACCGCGCGCGGCGGCACCGGCCGCCTCACCGCCTACCCATCCCGACCGCATCGGCGGGACTGGTTCGTGCTCGGCATCGTTGCTGTCGCCTGCGCCGGGGCGATCACGGCGACGGTGCTGCTCTGAGCGTCGGGAGTGCCACGGCGAGCCGGAACCCGTCGTCGACGTTCTCGGCGCTGACCTCGCCGCCATGGGCACGGACGATCTCGTGCACGATCGCCAGTCCGAGCCCGGCTCCTGCCGATGCCCCGGCGCCGCTGTCGTGGGGTGTGCGGGCGCGCTCGGACCGCCACCCGACCTCGAAGATCCGGCCGAGGTCCTCGGTGGCGACGCCGTCGCCGTGGTCGAGGACGTAGAGGATGAGGTGACCGTCCTCGACGCAGTCCGCGGAGACGAGGATCTCCGAGTCCGCCGGGGCGTGTTTGACGCTGTTGGTGAGGAGATTGACCACCACCCGGGTGAGTTCGTGCGCATCCGCCCAGACCATGTGCCCGGCGATGTCGGCTTGGATGATGGTGATGCCGCGAGCGCGGGACAGGTGTGCCACGTCCGCCACTGCGTCGGAGACGATGTCGAGCAACTCGACCGACTCGCACCGGAGCACCAGCGCGCCGCTGCGTAGCCGAGACAGCTCGAACAGATCATCCACCAGCCGGTTCATGGTGTCGGTTTGGGTGCGGATCGCCCGGAGGTACTCCACGGGCTTGTCGGCGACGCCCTCCTCCAGCCCCTCGGCGAGAGCCCGGATCCCGGTCAGCGGGGTCCGCAGATCGTGCGAGATCCACGCGAAGAACTGGCGGCGCGAGGCGTCGAGTCGCTCGATTTCGGCGCGTGCCTCGGCAAGCCGCGCCGAGGTGTCGGCCAGCTGCGCCGAGACCTCGGAGATCTCGCGTGACGCTCCTGCCTCGATGGACACGATCTCGCCGTCGCCGACACGGCGTGCCGTGTCGCGAAGAGTGCTCATCGACGTGCGGGCGATCCGTCCGACGGCCACCGCCGCGAGCACACTCATGGCGCTGGAGATGGCGACGACCCAGATCAATACCTGTAGATCGTGATGTGACACATACATTTCCGCGGCGATGACGATCACCGACCCGGCAATCGCGACGGGGGCGGTCAACACGACGACGGCGAACTGCGCGGTGATGGAGGCACGCCGGCCGAGTCGGATCGCAGCCAGTGCCAGCACGGACACGGCGATCGTCCACACTGCGGCGATCGCAATCACCGTCAGCACGTCGCGGTAGGTCAACCCCATCATCGGTCGCCGGCCACGGTGAATCGGTACCCTGCGCCCCACTCGGTGAGCAGGTGACGCGGGTAGCGTGGCTCCGGTTCGATCTTCTCTCGAAGCCGTCGCACATGAACGGTCACCGTGGAGGCGTCGCCGAACGCCCAGCCCCAGACCTCACGCAGGATGTCGCCGCGTGAGAACACGGTGTCGAGGTGCTGAAGGAAGAACAGTAGGAGCTCGTATTCCCTTGTGGTGAGCGCTATTTCGCGGCCATCGCGGAAGACCCGACGCCGCGCGGGATCGACCCCGAAAGGCCCGCTCGAGAACGCCGAGATCGGTTGGCGGCCATGACTACGGCGCAGCAGGGCGTCGATCCGCAACTGCAACTCGCGCAACGCGAAAGGTTTGGCGAGGTAGTCGTCGGCGCCGGATTCGAGTCCGGCGATACGGTCATCCACCGAATCGAGTGCTGTCAGCATGATGACCGGCGTCAGTGGGATGTCCGCGCGGATCTGGCGACAGAGCTGATCGCCGTCCACTCCGGGCACCATGCGATCGAGAACCACGAGATCCGGTGCTGCCGAACGTAACACGTCGCTGGCTCGCGATCCGTCGGCGATCTGGTGGACGGTGAACCCGGCGGCACGCAGGAAGTCACCCACCGCGACGAGTACCGCGGGGTCGTCCTCGACGACCATGATCTCGGCTCCTGCATTCACCGCACCGAGCGTAGTGCGTTCGCCGACCACGGTGGTCCGGACAACTCTTACGGTGCTGAAATCTTCTCCCGCAAGGCCGGTGTCGCTCACTACGTTCGGCTCAGTCGTCATCCATAGACGACGACATCGGCACACGCAAGACGCCGACCGAATGACTCCGCGAAGTACACGAAAGGGATCCCCATGAAGAAAACCCAGTTCGCCGGGCTCTGTGCCGCAACACTGGCCGCCGGCACGCTCGTGCTCTCCGCGTGTGACAGTTCGGGCTCATCGACGACGGCTGCACCCGCCGGCAGTTCGTCGATGTCGATGACCTCGACGATGTCGATGTCGCAGCCGATGGGGGCTTCCCGCGGTGGCACCTTCGCCGGCATGAACGGCAAGAACGTCTCCGGCAAGGTGACTGTCAACGGAGACAGCGTTGTGCTGACGGGATTCTCCTCCGACGAAGGCCCGGACCTCCACCTCTATCTGACGAACGGCACCGATGAGGCAGCCGTCGGCGCGGGTAAGCAGATCGGTCCGGTCCGTTACGACGCTGCCTCCCAGACCTTCATGGTCACCGGGGTCGACACCGCGATGTATCGCGACGTGGTCATCCACTGCGACAAGGCCAAAGCGGTCTTCGGTGCCGCCTCGCTGTCATGAGCGCCACCCGCCAGGTGCTGGGCTGGTTGCCGGCAACCGTGGTCCGGGTGGCGCTCGGTGTGCTGTGGCTCCATGAGGGCTTGCTGAAATACCAAGCGGGATTCGGCTCCGCCGACATCGGACTCGTCGTCGAAAGCGCGGCGTCGAATCCGCGTGTTCCGTCGTACTTCACCGCGTTCTCCGACCACGTGTTGAGCCACACCACCACCCTGTTCGGGTTCGTGATGCCCGCACTCGAGACGGCGCTCGGAGTCGTTCTCGTCCTCGGTGTGCTCACCCTTCCGGCAGCGCTTGGCTCGGTGTTCACATTGATGACGTACTGGTCCGCGGATCAACTCATCGGCGAGTACCCGATCATGGTGCTGCTGTCGGTCGTGGTCGTCGCCTTCCCGGTCGCGGCCTCGCAGTTGTCGCTGACCGCAGTTCTCGACCGGATCACTGCCACGCACACGTCGCGAATATGGCGATCACTGGCACCGGCGCGACGGTGGTTGTGAACTCACCGGTTGCGGGGGCGTCAGCTGGGGCACGACACCGAGAATTCCCATGCCGTTCCGGTGTCGTCGGTGTTGACCCGCACCTCGATCGTGCTGGATCGGCCGGCGGGCAGCGTGACCCGCACGCTGTCGTCTCCATCGCCGGCGAGCTGGTGCCGGTTGTTGTTCTGGCTTTCCGAGCCTTGCCAGCCGGTGGTGTAGATCTGCTTGCCCTCATAGAGGATGTCGAACTTGTCGGGGATCGAGTAGGCGTCGAAGGAGAAGGTGAAGGTCGTGGGACCGCTGTGGCCCAGTCCGATGGGGAAGTACGAGGGCTTTGCGCTGTAGGTGCCGTCCGCCGCACCTCCCGGGCACTGCTGAAGCGGGGCACGCTGCTCGTTGAGCGGTGCCGCGCCACGGTCGTCGTTCGGCGTCGAGGTCGGCGGGTGGCTATAGGCCGGGTCCTGGGTTCCGTCGGCCTGGGCCAGACCGGGAGCGGCGACGGCCAAAGCGGCTGCGGACAGGGCGGTGGCGCAGAGGGCGCGCACGGTGCGAGAGGGCACGAGTTCTCCTTCGAGGGAACGTCACGGTGAACAGAGCAGTGCGACGCTAACCGCCTCGGGCATATCGCCGATATCGGTCGTTCGGTCCATTCATCTCTGTTCGGTGTCGTCCGTTCGGCCGAAAACTGCTCTACGGCACCAGAATTGGGGGCACGACGATTTGCCGACGTCGCAACTCGGATCACTCCGAAGACGCCTGACAGCCTGTGTGTGATCCCGGATCGTTGATGCGTCATCATGAACTCATGCGGAGTTATTTGGTGTTGTTCGCTGGCTATTGCGCCCTGATGTCAGTGGTGATGGGCGCTGTCGTGATGGCAGTGGCCGCAGTATTCGGCGGCGCTGCGACCTGGGGTGTGACGTTGCTGGCGCCGATGTTCGCGGCGAGTGCCGCGGGCAGTCGGTTCATCGCGGACCACGACCGGCCGCCGAGCCGGCAAGAACGATGGTCCTTGACGAACCGGTCTTTCGTCATCTTGCTCGCCGGAGCGGTGGTGGTGGGTGGGATTGCACTTGCAGTTACGTTGTTCTGCCATCCCGCGGTCACGGCCGAGACATCTGCAAGATCGCACTGGATCGTGATGGTGGTGGGTGGGCTGGTGGTGCTGGCGGTGAGCTACGGCGCCATCTACATCGGCTACGGGTGGTACACCAGCAGGCAGTATGCGGCGGGGCGGAAGCGACGGGCGCGACAGGCCGCGCGACGTGGCGGTAAACGGTGAGAATCTTTCCGCGACAATGACGGTGGCCGAAATGCCAACGGCGGCCGACCCATGGAGGGTCGGCCGCCGTCGGCGGTGAAGACGAAGAACTCAGGCGGGGACGATGAGGCCCTTGCCCTGCGAGGTCGCCCGGCCGAAGCGCTCGGCGGCGTCGGCCCAGTTGACCACGTTCCACCAGGCCTTGACGTAGTCCGGCTTGACGTTCTGGTAGTCGAGGTAGAAGGCGTGCTCCCACATGTCGAGCATGACGACCGGGATGATCGCGGCGGGGATGTTGCCGCTCTGGTCGGTCAGCTGCAGGATCACGAGCTTGCCACCGATGGTGTCGTAACCCAGGATCGCCCAGCCCGACCCCTGCAGCGTGGTCGCCGCAGCGGTGAAGTGGGCCTGGAACTTGTCGAAGCCACCGAACTGGTCGTCGATGGCCGCGGCCAGGTCGCCCTCGGGCTTGTCGCCACCGTTCGGCGACAGGTTCTTCCAGAAGATCGAGTGGTTGGTGTGGCCACCCAGGTGGAACGACAGGGTTGCCGACAGTCCGTAGACCTTGCCGGCGATCGATCCGTCTGCACGAGCCTCGGCCAGCTTGTCGAGGGTGTCGTTGGCGCCCTTGACGTAGGTGGCGTGGTGCTTGTCGTGATGGAGCTCCATGATCCTGCCGGAGATGTGCGGCTCCAGTGCCGCGTAGTCGTACGGGAGATCCGGCAAGGTGTATTCAGCCACGGTAATCCTCTCTGCGCACATACCCCCTTGGGCACATGCCGTTCGGGTGTTGCTTTCACTATCGACGCGCGCGTGATCGCCCAGGGTGGACGCCGCCTCGCGGATACTTCCAGCCTTCCCCAGTGTTTGTGGGAATGCAACAAACACGGCCCAACAAAGTTCAAGCAGGGTTGAGGTATCGACGAGGTGCGGTCAATGAGAATCCAAGAAGCACAATGGATTTGCGGGATTCATACCGAGTATCGCTTCGCTGTGAGCGAATCACTCCGGATGGTGCGCCCTCACCAGAGGGCGAGCGCGACGAGCAACACGACGAGCGCGAAGATGCTCAGACCGATGCCGATGCACGACGAGCGAACGTTGTAGGTGGGGCGGGGAATCGACTGGCCACGCGTGAGCGACGGACGAAAATCGTGGGTCGCATCAGTGGCCATCGTCGTCCTTACGGGTATGCGGGTCGCGTGGTGGACCAGGCGCCTCGGGGCTGTCGAGTCGGACTTCTCAGTGACGGATATCACAGCCGTCTTCGACATCATAAACACACGGGCAGTTTGGGCTCAACTTCGCCCCCGGCGACCCGCGTAGACTCGACGGCATGTCGTGGCTTGACGAGCTCCTCACCTCCCGCTCCGGAAAACAGCAGCTGATCTCGGCCGATGCGGCGTTGCCGGGTCGTGCGACGCCGGTCCCGCTCGCCGCGGAGAACATCGTGTTGCACCACCCGATGCGTGGTGAATCCGCCGACGACGGTCCCGGTATCGGCGTCTTTCCCGACGGGCTCGCGGCGGTGGTCCTGGCCGGCGGCTGCTTCTGGGGTATCGAGGAGATCTTCTGGCAGGTTCCGGGGGTGTGGACCACCGCGGTCGGCTACGCCGGCGGTTACACACCCAACCCGACCTACGAGGAGACCTGCACCGCTCGCACCGGGCACACGGAGTCGACGCTGGTCGTCTTCGATCCCACGCAGGTCAGCCTCGAGAAGATCCTGCAGATCTTCTGGGAGAACCACGACCCGACGCAGGAGATGCGGCAGGGCAATGACATCGGCACCCAGTACCGCTCGGCGATCTTCACCCTCTCCGATACCGACGCCGAGACGGCCGCGGCGAGTGCGGCCACCTTCCAGAAAGCGCTCGACGCCGCCGGTCTGGGGCCGATCACCACCGAGATCGCAGCGCTCGAGCGGGCCGGTGACGGGCATTTCTACTACGCCGAGGACTATCACCAGCAGTACCTCGCGAAGAACCCGCACGGGTATCGCTGCCACGCGGCCACCGGCATCGCCTACCCGGCCTGATCCGCGGCGGTGCCCCCATCCATCACCGCGGGGCAGTGGAATCGCACACTGCTGCGTCGTCAACACCTGCTCGCCCGCGCCGACGAGGACGCCATCGAGGTGATCGACCGGCTCGTCGGCATGCAGTCACAGGACCCGAAAGCCGCCTTCTTCGGATTGCAGTGCCGCATCGAGGGTTTCGAACCCGACGAACTCGATGAGCTGCTCACCGACCGGGAGGTCGTGCGCATGGCGTTGCTGCGCGGCACCGTCTTTCTCCTCGACGGCGCCGATGCCCGCTGGATTCGCCCACTCACGCAGCCGGTCCTCGACGGCGAACTGCGGTCGGTGCACGCCTCGAAGCTCGCGTCGACCACCCCGGCGGCAGTGATCGACGATGCCCGGGAGTTGTTGCGCGACGGCCCGATCGGGGGCGACGAGCTCGGACGCGCTCTTGCCGAACGACATCCCGGGGAGAAGCCGTCGACGCTGACCGGGATGGCGCGATGTGCGCTGCCGCTCGTGCAGGTCCCGCCACGCGGACTCTGGCAAGGCAGTGGCCGCCCGACCTATGCGCTTCTCGACGACTGGATCGGTCCCGGCGAGCCGGCGCTCGACGGCGAGGAGGCGCGCCGCGAACTGATCCGGCTCTACCTGCGCGGCTTCGGCCCGGCGTCGGTCACCGCGATCGGAAAGTGGTCGGGGCTCAAGGGGTTACGTCCGCTCATCGAGCAGATGGAACGCGAGTGGGAACTGGCCGCCTACACCGGGCCGCAGGGGCAGACCCTCTACGACCTCGAGGGTCTCGATCTCGCCGACGAGGACGAGCCCGCGCCCGTCCGGCTGATCGCGCCGTTCGATCACGTCCTCGTCGCCCAGGGAGATCGGGCCCGCGTCGCCGACGACGACCTGTTCGCACGGACCGTCACCCCCAACGGACGCTCGCCGGGCTTCGTCCTCATCGACGGCCGGCTGGCCGGTACCTGGCGGATACCGCCCGGCACCGACACCGTGGAGACCACCCTGTTCGGCACGCCGACCCGTGCCGCGCGAACCGAACTCGACGCCGAGATCACCCGATTGCGGGAGTGGGTGCGTTGTAGCAACACCGATGTCAGCAACAACGGTGTCACTGTCCCGTCCGCGGATTCCGGTCGGTGATGCAGTAGTACCTGCCGACCGGGTCGGCCATCACCGTCCACGACGGGTACCGCGCCACGACGCGGGCGCCCCAGTCCTCGTGGCGGCCCACCTCGTCGTCGACCGATGTGGTGGCCAGGTCGAGATGGGCCGACGCGTTCCCGGGGCCCTTATTGGTATCGGTGCCCTTCTCGATATCGGCACCCTGGTCGGAATCGCCAGCGGAATCCAAGCGCTGCAACAGGATTCCGAGACTCAACGCCGGATCGCGGCGAAGCGCGACGAATTCGGCACGGGCCCGCTGCTGCGTCGGCCAGCCAGTCAACTGTGACCAGAAGACGACCTCGCGATCGAACAGCGGTGCCGGTACATCGATACAGATCTGGTCGATGATCGAGATCGTGTCCTCCGGCCATCGGATCGGGCGGGCGCGACGCGGTGAACCCACCGCGGGCACCAGGCAGAAGCGCATGCCGGCGGGGGAGTCGTAGACCAGATGGGTCGGGTGATCGGCGATCATCCTCGCCCCCAGTTCGCCCGCCTCGATCGCCGCGGCCCGGGGATCGTCGACGTGGATGTCGAGGTGGACGCCACCTGCACCGTCCTGCACCCGCTGCACCCGCAGGTGGGCGTCGCCGCTGAAGGGCTCGAGCGTGGCGAACTCGCGGTGCTCACCGCGTGGGGGTGACACCGTCGACCCGGTGATCGCGCGCCAATAGGTGACCTCGGTCCCGAAGTGCGACGCTCCGAAGTCCAGGAACGCCGTGAGCCAGCGGATCTGCACGTCAGCAGTCTAGGGTGCCGACCCAACGCGACCGATGCCCTACGCTCGGTGGGATGAGCCGTGGACCGCTGGGGCGGATTGCGAAGAAGCTGGCGCACAAGCGGTCGGACAAGGTCGCCGTGGTGCGCCTGGACGGGGTGATCGGCCACGGCGGGCCGGGGCGGCCGGGTTTGTCGACGACGAGCGTCGAGCCGGTTCTCACGCGTGCTTTCGACATCGAGCATCTGCGCGCGGTCGTCATCGTCATCAATTCCCCCGGCGGGTCGCCGACGCAGTCGGAATACATCGCCGAACGCATCCGGCAGCTCGCCTCGGAGAAGGGCGTGCGCGTCCTGGCGTTCTGCGAGGATGTCGTCGCCTCCGGTGGTTACTGGATCGCGTGTGCAGCCGACGAGATCTATGCCGCCCACACCTCGCTCGTCGGCTCGATAGGTGTCGTGTCGTCCGGGTTCGGGTTCGTCGACGTCCTCGGTCGGCTCGGCGTGGAACGGCGTCTGTACTCGGCCGGTGAGAACAAGGTGCGGCTCGACTCCTTCTCGCCGGAGAAGGCCGACGACGTCGAGTGGCTGCAGGGTTTGCAGCACCAACTCCATGACACGTTCATCCGGTGGGTGCGCCAGCGCCGCGGCAAACGACTTGCCGCCGACGACGAGGTCCTTTTCACGGGGGACGTGTGGATCGGCGAGCGGGCCGCCGAACTAGGACTCGTCGACGGCGTCGGGGTCATGCGATCGGTGGTGGCCGAGCACTATCCCGACGCCGAGATCACCGTCGTCGACGCCCCCAAACCGTTGCTCGCGCGGATCGTCGGGGATCAGGTCCGGGCATCGGTGGTCGCCGAGGAGTTGATCGGCGGCGCCGTGAGTGCGCTCGAACGCGCCAGCGCGGTGCGTCTGCGCTGACCGGGCCGGACGCCCCGCTGGTGCGACATCGGGCCGTAACACGCGCTGATGTGATGCGAATCATTCGTCCGGCCGACTGTTGTCCCCACGTTATCCACAGGTGATGGGGATGAATGTGAACTCCGCATTTCGCTCATGCGCTGCACTGTCGTGAACTGTTTGACGCGCTGCTGTTGCGAACTCGTGACCGTCGTCACACTGGGTCGGTTGACCGTGTCCAATTCTCCACAGATTCCACAGTCTCATCCACACCTTGATGGTCTGCTGTGCTGCAGGTCACAGCGGGAGTGGACGCGCATGTGGATAGCGTTATGTAGACCTACATAGAGGGCCGGTCGGGTTTGGACTGATGTCAAGTCGGGGTGTAGTGCGTCGACTCGACGGCCGGACCGGTCCCTCGGAGGTGACCACCTTCGTGCGGCGGCGCGGTCGGCATCGCCGCGCCTGTGCGACGATGGATCGGTGAGCATGGGCGAGATTCCACAGGTTCCCGTGACCGAGCTGCCGGATGACTTCAGCACCGCCACCGACAAGGTACTGCTCGATGTCCGCGAGGACGACGAGTGGGCCGACGGCCACGTCCGCGGCGCCGTGCACATCCCCCTCGGAGAGGTCCCCGGCCGACTCGACGAGATCGATCCCGACACCGACCTCTACGTCATCTGTCACTCCAGTGGGCGGTCGATGCGCGTCCTGCAGTACCTGCTGCAGGTCGGCTATGACGGCAGCTGTGTGCGTGGCGGGATGCTGGCCTGGCGCGAGAACGGCAAGCCGGTGGAGTCCGGATCGGGGCCGGTCTGAGGATGCTCGACCTCTGCCCGCGTTGCCGCATCCAGGCTCCGCACCGCGACGGACGTGACCGCTGTCCCCGGTGCGGCGGTCCGCTGACCCTCGTGGCCTCCGACGTCGAGGCCGCCGCGGTCGTCGCCGCCTACCAGCAGTCGCCGAGCACGCCGCCGCTTCCCGCCGCCTACAGTCCTCCGGCCCGCCCGCCGTCCGGTGCGCGACCACCGTCCGGTCCGCCGCGGATGTACGGCGGCCGTCGAGTGCGATGGGTGGCCCGCCGCCCGGCCGACACCCTGCCGCCGCCGCGACCGCCACGGAGCACCGGCCCGCGGCTGATCCCGCGGTACGTCTACCTCCCTCGGTGGGGTCTCGTCGACACCCCGGTCACCGAGAACGAACCGCGGAACTCTCCCGCCCGCCTGGGGATGGCGCTGACCGGCGCCCTGCAGCTCGCCGGGGCCGCGTTCGTTGCGTCGATGTGCGCGCACCTGCTCCGTTATCTCCTGCTGGTGATCAACCGATCGACGACGCTGCCCGGTTGGCTGATCGGCCTCAGCACGGTGCTGGTGTTGGCCGCCGGACTGCTGGCGCTCGCCGGATTCGTCTATGCGACCGTCGTCTTCGTCCGGTGGTTGCTGGCTGTGCGAACCGAAACCTACGGCGCGCGAGGGTTTTTCGATCCGCGCCCGCGGTGGCAGAGCATCCCGCTGGCCGCGATCCCGCTCGTCAACGTCGCCGGTGCCGCGTTGCTGTTACGTGAACCCGCCGAGATGCTCGACGACGTCGCCCGCAGCGCCGCACGTACCCGGCTGCACAAGCTTTGGGTGGGTTGGACGGTGGTCAACGTGATCGCCGTGCTCACCGGGATCACTTGGTGGGTGGGCGCGGCGTCCGGCTCCATCCAGACCGGCGCCAACGCCCTGTTCATGGTCGTGCTCACCGCGGCGGTCTCGGCGGCGTTCGCCCTCTGGGCCGCACATCGGTTGCCCGCGGTGTTCTCGGGGAGCTCCGCCGACCAGAAAGTCCCCGCACACCGATGGGTGGTGGTCGCATGAACCTCGCCGAGCAGGTCTCGCGGTCGGGTAAACCGGCCGTCGTCGCGCATCGCGGTGCGTCTGCGGATGTGGCCGAACACACCTTGGCCGCTTACGAACTCGCGCTCGAACAAGGTGCCGACGGACTCGAGTGCGACGTCCGCCTGACCGCCGACCACGAGTTGGTCTGCATTCACGACCGCACGGTGGACCGCACCTCCGACGGCACCGGCATCGTCAGCGAGATGCCGCTGGCGCAACTGCGTGAACTCGACTTCGGTAGCTGGCACGCCGGGGGTGGTCCGGCCAAGGTCCTGACCCTCGCCGAATTGCTGACCCTGACCCTCGACTGGCGTCGCCCGGTCCGGTTGTTCATCGAGACCAAGCATCCGGTGCGCTTCGGCAGCCTCGTCGAACAACAACTGCTGTCGACCCTGCACGACTTCGGTGTGGCGACCCCACCGTCGGCGGATCACAGTCGGGCCGTGGTCATCTCGTTCTCTTCGGCGGGGGTGTGGCGAATCCGCCGGCACGCGCCGATCCTGCCGACCATCCTGCTCGGCGAGACCGCGCGCGTCCTCGGCGGCAGCGCCGCGACCGCCGTCGGCGCCACCGGCATCGGCCCGTCGGTGGAGACGCTGCGGATGCATCCCGAACTCGTCGACAAGGCTGCCGCCGCGGGCCGCGTCACCTACTGCTGGACCGTCGACGAGGCGGCCGACGTCCAGCTGTGTGCCGACCTCGGCGTCCGCTGGATCGCCACCAACCACCCGCAGAAGGTGCGCGACTGGCTCGTCACCGTCGACTGACGTGCAGCAGGCGCACGCGTCGGCGCCGTCGGCGTCCGTGAGAGGGTGGTCCCATGGGCAAGAAGAGCAAACGCGGTAGCGGGCCGCGTCCGGGAAGTAATCGAGCCGAGCGGGTGGCCGCACGCAAGGCGCGGGCGGCGGCAGCGCTCGCGCCGTCGCCGCGTCCGTTCGCCGGCCTCGCCGCCGAGTGCGACCTGGTGGCGTTGCGCGCCTTCGTCCCGTCGGCGACCGCGGTGCTCGACCTCATCGAGCCGGGACCACCGCAACCGGAGTTGACGTCGGTGATGCCCGACGACACCACGCCAATTCCGCCGGCACCGGACGCGACGCGCAACAACGTCGTGCTGGCCACCATCCTGCCCGGCGCGGTCGCGGCGATCACCCGTGAAGTACGCGGCGCCACAGAGGGTTTGGCGGCGCTACAGACCGATCCCGACCCCGACGACCTGAATCGGGCGCTCGCGGCCGCCATCGAATGGGCCGCACACACCGGTCCCGGCAACGAGTACCGGCACATCGGGGAGGAGGCCGACGGCCCCGAGCTCGCCGACATCCTCGACGTCGATGCGCAGTTGCCGATCATCGTGCACAACGACTTCTCGTGGTGGTTCCCGCCGGGCAACGAGGTGCCGCCGGAGATCGCGGCGATGCTCGAGCGCGCCAACGAGACCGTGCTGCCCACCGCACGCATGCACGTCGACAGCGGCAACGGGGCGCCCTGGTGGGTCGACGCCGGAGAACGAGCCCACCTGCGCTGGGTCCGACCCGAACCGGAGGACGACGTCATGACCGCCCTCGCGCGTCTGCACGCCGCGGGGCGGCTGACCCTGGGTGAGGGCTCGCGGTTCGCCGGATCGTTCCGTACCCACGGACTGCTGGTGCCGGTGTTCGACCTCGACAACGAGCGTCATCACGAGGAGTGGTACGACGCGCTGGATCAGTTCGACGGGTGGCTCACCGATGCGCTCGCCGAGACCACTGAGCTGACCATCGAGGAACGCAGTTCGCGCGACGGCATCCGCGGTCGGCAGGTCACGCTGCGCTGATCAGATCACGCTGCGCCGATGCGCAACGCGCTTCGTGTTGTCAGACGCGTGGCAAGCGCGCCCGCGCGCGGGTGCGGCGTCGACGCGAGGCGGCGGCACCGAAGGTGACCAGGACGATCGCCACGATCGCCGCGGCCAGGCTCGCCGATGGCCACCAGCGGGCGAAGCCGTCGGCGATGGCACTGCCGCTGGCCGAATGCGACCACGTACTCGCCCCCAGCAGGAACGCCACGGCCAGGAAGGTCACGGCCGTTCCGTACACCGCTGCCATGGCGGCGAACCAGCGTGGCACCGTGGTGCGTCGGTCGGCTCGGGAGCTGATGCCTCTCTGAGGGTTCATACGCGATGAAGCCATGGGCCCACCCTGCCCGACGCTGCTGAAGAATGGCTGAATATCGGCAGAGTTTCTTTCCGATCAGGGAACGAAACCGACTATTCGGACTTCGGGCAGGGTGGATGACGGCGGATCGTCAGAGGTTGCCGCCGGCCGCGGTGGGGGCCGTGGCATCGGGTGCGGCCGGGCCGTTCACCTCGCGCTCGACGAAGTTCTCCATATCGAACAGGTTGCCGTTGGCGCGCTCGGCGATGGTCTGCAGCGTCGTCATCGTGGCGACCTCCTCGACCTGCTCCTTGAGGAACCACTGCATGAACTGCTCGCCGAGGTAGTCGCCGCTGTCGCGGGCCGACTTGGCCAGGTCGACGATCTGCTGCGTCACCCGGCGTTCCTGCTCGAGAGCCAGGTCGATGGGTGACCGGTAGTCAGCGAAATCGTTTCGCGGAGCATCGATTCCGGGGATCTCCACCTCCATGTCGCGGTCGAGGAAGTACTGCACGACCATCATCGCGTGGTTGCGTTCTTCGACGGCCTGCGCATAGAAGTGCTTGGCCAGCTGCGGCATGTCGTGGTTGTCGTAGTAGACCGCGACGGCGATGTACTGCTGCGACGCGGCGAACTCATTGCCGATCTGATCGTGCAGCAACTGGTGGAACTTGGTGCGTTCGGGAGTGCTCATAGCGGACAGGGTAGAGTGCGTGAGCAGGGCATTTCATCCCAGTGAAGCCTTAGAAAGGCAAGTCTCGCCTACCTTTTGGGCTTCCCTGATCGGGTCAGCCGGCTGGTTGGTTGAGATATTCCTGGGGGATCTGCCGGCCCTGACGCAGAGCGTCGAAGAACTGTTTTGTCGTGTCGTCGACGGCCAACGAACTGCCGTCGTCGGTGTCGACGGGACCTCCGTTGGGGGTGGTGATCGTCTGCGGTGAACTGCGTAGCCACCACGCGAGCCGGGCGAGATCCCAGATGTGCGTGCCGTTGTCGACGGTCAGGGTGTCGACCGTGCCGTTGACGAACGGGAACAACCGGAACGGATTCAACAGCACCGACGGGCTGGTCGCCTTGGCCATCAACGCCGCCAAGAACTTTCGTTGGTTCTGCACGCGCATGAGGTCGGCGTCGGCGAAGGCGCGGGTGCGCACGAAGCCCAATGCCTGTGTGCCGTTCAGGGTCTGGCAGCCGGCCTTCAGGTTCAACCCGGCCTTGGGGTCTCGCAGTGGGGTGTCGATGCACATGTGTACGCCGCCGACGGCGTCGACGAGGGTGTCGAAGCCGCCGAATCCGATCTCGGCGTAGTGGTCGATGTGCACCCCGGACAGTCCTTCGACGGTCTGTATCAACAGTGTCGGGCCGCCGAAGTTGAAGGCGGCGTTGATCTTGTGGCTGCCCTGCCCGGGAACCGGGACGTAGAGATCACGCGGGATGCTGATGATCGTCGCCTTCCCCGACGGGGGCTTGTAGATCAACATCATGGTGTCGGTGCGCGCTCCCGAGTCGTCACCGGTGGACAACTGTTTGCGTTGCTCCTCGGTGAGGCCGCTGCGCGCATCGGTGCCGACGATCAGCCAGGTGGTCCCCGGGGTGCTCGCGGGCTTGCCGGCGTACGGGGCGAGTGCGTCGACCCGGTGCAGTTTGGAGTCGTAGTAGAACATCAACGCCACCGGTGTGATCACCAGGACGAGCAGCAGCACCAGCAGGATGGTTCCGACCCTGCGGCGGGTCAATCGTCGAGTGCCACGCGGACGACGCAGCGCGCGTTTGCGGCGTTCGGGTTCCTTGGGGGCGACCGGACGTGGGGCGTCGGGACGCGGCCTGCGCGGCGGCGCGTCGGAGGCCGAACGGCTCTGCGCCGGCACCGGCTTGCGGGTCGGGCGCTCGCGCCCGGGGATCGGCTCGGGCTGTTGTGGTGGCGCGTACCCGGGGACACCCGAATAGGCCTTCGGTGGTTCGTAGACATCACCGCGCGGACGGTTCGGTGGCGCGACCCGGCGCGTCGGGTCGGCGGCATCGGGTGCTGGAGGTGTGGAGCGTCCGGACGGTCGCGGGTTCTGTGGGATCGGGGGTCGGCGATCGGCGCCGCGCGGGAATTGGCCCGGCGCGTACGGACCCCGGGGGCCCTGGTGCGGTGGGGGCGGGCCCATCGGTGCCGGATTCCGCCGCGGCGGGGCGGGCGGAGGACCGCCGCGTCGTCCCGCATTCGGCGGTTCTGGCTGGTTCACCTCATTGAATGTACCGACGGCTCAGGCGTGTCCGTGTCATTCGTGCGGTTGTGTTCGGGGTCGACGACGCAGCGGGCGCAGCTCACCCCACCCACGACAGGTGGTTGTGCAGCAGCGCATATCCGACAAATGCGACGACGTCGATGACCGCGTGCGCGATGACCAGCGGCCACACCCGGTTGGTGAGCTGGTAGTACCGGCCGAAGATCACTCCCATCACGACGTTTCCGATGCCCGCGCCGACGCCCTGGTACAGGTGATATCCGCCACGCAGTATCGCGCTGGCGGCCAGCGACCCGTTCTCCGACAGTCCGAGTTGGCGCAGGCGGGTGATGAAGTACGCGACGACGACGATCTCCTCGGCGGCCGCGTTCCCGATCGCGAGCAGGATGTAGAGCGCCCAATGCCACCATGGGCCCGGCTCGCTGGGGATGAGGTGGGCGTTGATTCCCAGTGCGCGGGCGGCCGCCACCAATCCGAGGCCAGGCAGGCCGATGACCGCGGCCAGTAGCAGGCCGGGCGGGATGTCGGGGGTGCGAATGCGGCCGAGGCCCACACGGCCGAGGATGACACCGCCGCGCCACAGCAGATACGCGCCGAGAGCGGCGATCGCATACAGACGGATGGCGCTCATGAGTTGTCGGAGGAAGTCGATCGCGCCGACCGTGGACTGGCTGGGATTGAGTGCCACCGTCGCGTTGCCGACGCCGCTGGTCAACTGCAGCTCGATCAGCGACAGGATCGCCGAGATCGCCGAGAAGCCGAAGGTGAGGATGCCGACGATCACCAACTCGATGGTCAGCCCGCGGCGCTCGCGCTGGTCGGTGACCACGTCGACGACCTGCTGGGCCGCAGGACGCACGAGGGACGAGAGTCGCATGAGACGTCAGCCTACGGGGCGGGTCTGTGAGGCGCGGAGATCCGGCGGGTGGGGTGCGGATAGGGCGTTGTGTGCGGTCGGTCGCCTGTTTTCAGTCATCGGGTGAGGTATCCGAGCGCCGCGACCTGGGGTTTTGCGCCGAGGCTACTTCGGGAATGACTGAAAACAGGCGAAGGAGTCGCGTGTCGGCCGGGCGGGCTCGCCCTTTCGGCCTCAGGTGGCCGTGGCTATCGCCCTCGAATGTTGTTCGCCCGGTACGGGTACTCGTCGACGGCACGTTCTTCGTACTCGAACTCCACCTCCTGTCCGGGTGTCAATGACCGGAATCCGTCACCGACGACCTCGCTGAAGTGCGCCCACGCACCACCCGGTGTGGCCTCGGAATCGAGCACACCCCAACCGTCCTCGCTATGCCAGACGCGAACGGTACCCACGGTGCTGGGCAGACTCGGCTTCTCTACGCGCGGAACCTGCGAGTCGTCGATAACGGCTTCGCGCATCGTCGTCAAGCCGTCGGGCCCGGCCTTGCCGACGCTGTTCCACAGCGCTCCTGAGTAGGGAGAGGGAGAACGCTTCCGCGGGGTAACGCCAACCGGCCACACGGAGTGGATCAGGAAATCGCATCCGTTCACCGGGGATTCGGCACGTGAGTATTCGAACTCGACCTCGGTTCCCGGCCGGAGACCCAACAGGGGCCCGACGCTGTGGTCGGCGACAGCTTCGCCCCTGATGCCGAAAACGTCTGCCGAGGCAGCACCCGGCAGGGAAGGGGATTCGACGATGCCCCAGCCCTCGGCCTGGTGCCAGACGGTCACGACTCCTGTTGTCGACATGCCCTCACGCTAAAGGGCGGAATGGTTCGGCGAAAGTGATTTTCGGCTGGGCGCGGATACGGAACTTCATTGCCCATACGGATTCCAGGGCAACATGATTCATGTGCCGTTGTCGGGGTTGAATGGTGGGGGCGCTGTGTCTCCGCCTCCACCTGTTGATTTGGCATCGCGCTGCTGGGCGGGGATGGCGCGGACGATGGCAGTAGTCGTCAGAGTTGGCACTATTCAGGGCTGGAAGATCCTTTCTCCTTCTGGTCGATGCCGATGAGTGCTGATCGTGTTGACACTGTGCAACAGTGGGGTGTACGAAACGCAGGGGTGTGGATTCCGTTGGCAGTGGCTGCAGTCGTCCTCGCTTTCGTCGCCGTCGCAGGGTGGCTGGCGTTTCGGTGGTTCGAGGACGGAATGTCCGGCGTGTATGTCACCGAGGACGCCGGCGAGGCCGTACGCATCGCAGGAGTGATGGGTGTGCGGCTGGATATCAGCGATGTCGAGTACGGCGAGGTGACCTCGCAGTTTCAGGGATGGCCAATGGCATTTCTCATTGTCAAAGCCGATAACGCCTCTGCGCGAGACACGATCATTCGGGACTCTCGGACTCGGTGCCATGCCGGCAGTCCTGAAGATTTTGCGAAACTGCGTGCACCTACTCGACATGGTCCATTGCCCTCAGCGAGCCTGAGGACCTGCACGCGAGCAACAGATAGTTTGAACCCGCCGCCGACTGGTGAGCGAGCAGGCAATCTCAGCATGTGGTTCGATCCGGAGTCACGTGATCGTGGTGCGTGGCTCTATATGTCCGTCGTGCCATATTGATGGTGTTGACTCGCACCGTCATTGCACGTGTGGCCGACGGACCCAGGGTGTCAGTATGACGATGCGACCGCAAACTGTTGCAGTGGAACCTGGTTGGAGAGATCGTCGGAAGCGGATCGATATGGAGCAGAACTGGCGAACTATCGCAAAACTAGTCCTGTCAGTAGTGCTCGTCGCACTGGCGACGACGGTGGCGACCGGATGCGCTCAGACATTGGTCAATGAAGGAATTCCACCCACTGAGCCGGCGACCGCAACCGTCACTGTCCATCCCGACTCGGCCATTCGCATCACCGATCTGCGCGGCCTCATGGCCAACTCGACTCACGTCTTCACCGGACGGGTGGAATCGACCGCTGGCACCATCGCACTCGACGACACCCCTCAGACCCAGTACAGCGCCATGGTTGGGATCGCGCTCAAAGGCGATGTTCCCCAGAGCGTGATCGTGAATCAACAAGGCGGTACACGAGATGGCGTCTACACGTCCGTCGGCGGAGACAAACCACTGACGATCGGTCAGTGGTATCTATTCGCCACCCGCTACCTGGGCACTCGCGCGTGGTACACCGTCATCCCGGTGCCCGGCCGTGAACCCATGACCGAACAGCAGGCCCGAGATACCCACTCCGAACCGCTGGCCGCTGCGCGTAATGCGTTGCGTGCCAGCCCACAGAGCAACGTCGCACCACCCGAGACGCCAAGCCCGACGATGACGTTTCCGATTCCATCCCCGGGCGACCAGCACCCGCCACCCCCGTCGACACCGCACCAGCGCTGACATGAGTGGTCGCTCAGCGAGCTCGACATGAAGGCCGCTGGTACAGACTCGTCCCACGCGGTGTATCCGTCGGGAGTGGCGTCGTCACCATCCGGAACGGCAGTCCGTGCAGAGGTGACCTATGCGAGCGACCGGGCGGGTGCGGTCGCGAGTCGCCACCCATACAGCCGTGTCATCGATTACTTTGGCGTGCAGCACGTCCCAGCCTGCTGAGGGCCAATCGATCCGTGCGTGTCCGGTGAGGTCTCCTTGGAGCTCATCGGCGAGAGATGCGGTCGTTCGCGTGGCCGATAGATTCGCATCGAGAGGGTACCCAGTCGAGAGGAATCCATTCCATCCCGACTGATCGCGGTGGCGAAGCAGGACATGCACGAGACCAACCTCGCCGACGATCAGCACATCCCACTCGCAGTCGGCGAAGTCAGGCAACGGTCCTCTGTCAATCCAGCAGCCCAGATCGCGCTCAATAGCTGCCACCGCGCTCGACCAGGCGGGCGAGATCTCGGATGGACCTTGCCACATCTGTGTGTGCCAACGCCGTGTCCACTTGGCCGTGACGTCGAAAGGGAACTCACTCATCGCTCGGAGCTGCCTGGTCCGAGGGCATGGTACGCCCAGTGGACACTGAGGTGATTCGACAGTTGACTAACGATAAGCCCGCCGGTTCCATTCAGCTGTCGCCATGTGGGAGTGGTTGCAGCGTTGGGTAACATGGGTCTCATTGTCACATCTCGATGCAGTTGGCAAGAACTGTTATCCGATGTCTGGCTGATACGGCACGGCATCACAAGAAGGCGACGCACATTTTTGGAGAAGTGAATTGAGCTTCCGCAATAGCTGGGCCGGTGAGTGGAACGTCAATGAGGGTGGCCGGCCAACGGAGGAGGTAATCGTGAGCGGCGTCCGCATGGCCATGCCACGGAATGGCACCGTCGGCGTCGCGCAAGGCGCTTTCGCCGTCGAGCCAGCGGACTGAACGGTTTCGGATTCATGGCTACAGCGATTCTCGGCGACGACCAGCGCCGCCCACACGCAACTCTGACCTTTGCGTCTTCGCTGACTATATGTCTGCTCGTCCGGCAGTGGGCGCTGCCGGCAGCTGATCGTCCTGGTGGCGGACATGCGGCGCCAACCACGCCGCTGGACCAGATGCGGGTTACCAATCCGTGCGAACGTCCGGCCGATCCGCTGTGGTCAGAGTTTCCGCCCTCAGTAGTAGCGGTGGCATGGCAGCATTGGTGGGACCTTATGGTCGGAATGGCTCTGCAGCGCAGTATTTTTGATCCGTCTGTTACGCCACGAATCGATACCAGGTTGACCGATCTGTCCGAACGTCCGTATGTGCAACGGTGGGTTGCGCGGGAGAAGCGGGCGTTCACCCGGACCCGTCCGCGAGTCCTTCCGCCTGGAATGACGGGGCGGCTGACCGGCCCGCTCTCGATTCATGTTGTGGCGGCATCCGGGGTGCAGTTGTTACCGCTCGCTGCCGACAACTTTTTGGCCACAGCCGATCTCGTTGCCGACCCTGACGAGTACTCTCGGCAGCTATCTGCATATATCGATAACCTGCACTGACCCAACCGAACTGACCCGGAGGACGAAGCCTCCTCACTGCTTGCCGACTCGCAGCTTGCTGATTCGCATCTGTACCCATCCGCCTGGCACGCTATACGAAACGCAGCACACCGGCGTCTGCGTCGACTGCTAGAAGTTGTCGGTGGTTGCGGGCACAATCAGACTACGACCGGTCGGCCCCGGAAGAGAAGAGCCGCGGCGGCGATAACGCTGCTTGTCAGTGACTTACGGAGGTCCGTATGGCGATAACACTCGAAGACACGTTGGTCGCGATCAGCCTGCTCCAGAACGCCGAAGTGTGTTCACGAGTATCTGGGACCGCCCAATACCGCCAGTGGGGTAAGAACGACTTGACCGGTCCGCCAAGAAATATTCAGACCGTGCACTTTTCTCTCGACAACGAATCCGGCCGTTGGACTGAAGATATCGTCAAGTATGAAGAAAGAAGTCGACACTCGACAGAATCCGGGCAAGAGGACGCCGATCAAGGGGAAGTTGTCGACCATCTTTCCGAAATCTCGGAATATCCAAGACTGATCAAGATGTTGCGGCCGAGCAAGTTCGAGATCTGGGGACGGCCTGGAGACAAATGGAAGATGGTAGGTGCCGAATCCATCGAGCACGGCTACCTTCTCCACCTAATTCGCGACACGTCGTCGGCAGAGGCTGAGTTGTTCATAGATACCACCTTTTCGTTACCGATCCGCTGGACGGAGGTTCATCCCATGGAGCCTGCTGCCGGAGCGAAGATAGAGGTGGAGATCCTTGGCCTGCACATACCTCTAGAATGGAAGCAACTAACGGGTATGGACCTGTCCGAAGTCGGCGTAGATATGGCCATGGTCGAAGGACAATAAGGCGGCGGGGCGCGGCTGATGGTTCACCCCGGGCGTCTGCGAGTCGGGTAGCGCGGTAGGCATTGGGTGACTGTAACGCTGCATTTCCTCGTTTCTCAGGTCATTGGTTAACCAGAGGATCGGATTCGTCTGTCGGTCTAGGATGTCAAGCTGCGATTTCTGTTGGGGTGGCGGCGAACTCTGCGAGCATCCGGGCACGCTCATCGTCGAGGGTGTTTCACCACGGTCAGCAACGGCGAGCGCGGCTTTGTCTTTGTCGGTCAGCCGCATTTGGGCCATGGTGTGGCCGGCGTCGACCGCGGCGATGATCCGTTCGGTCGAGCGATGAACGAGCGCATCGCGAATCTCCTGGCGGCGGGTGGTGATGTCACCCATTGTGCGTGCCTCTTCGGGTGGGTGTTCTCAGAGTTGGGGTGTGCTCAGAGCCGGGATGTCGGAGTGGCAGTTCGGGTTATGGGGGCGGTAGTGCCTTGACGCCGTCGCGCATTGCGTCGGCGAGGAGGGCGTAGACGCGCGGGACGAGGCTTCGACCGGGGGGGCTGCCAGGCCGGGGGAGAACCGCACCGAGGTGACTGACGCTACTCGGGTTGTCCAGCGGTTCATCTTCTTCTCCTAGTGGTGGTTGGGACAAGCCTCGGAAGGTGGGCGGAGCGGGGGAGTCTCGCCGATTTATGCGGGGCGCCAGTGCAGTTGTCCGTCAGCGGTGATGCTCGAGCGCCAGCCGAGGAACGTGGTGCCGGTGGTGAGGGACTCTGTCAGGGCGGTGACCAGGTCGGCGAGGCTGGCCCATCCGGTGGTCGTGTCGTCGGCGTCGACCTTGCTGAACAGCCGTATCGCACCGCGGGCCGACCCGACGCGGGTGTCGATGACCAGGGCGGTGCCGTCACGCTCGAAGATCGGCACGTAGTCGGGGATGAACGTGTAGGTGGGGTCACCGGCGCGCAAGGGGAAGCCCTCGGGGTACATCTGGGCCGTTCACACGCCTCGATGATTATCGATCGCACAGCGCCGGCGGCGTCGGAGCGCAGCAGATCCAGCCCGGGGGGATGAGTAGGATCTCGTGCCATGGCTATCGCTTCAAGAATGTACGGATAGATGGCGCGCCTTCCGAGGTCTGTTATCCCAGCTGAAGCGGGCGTTTCGGGGATACTCAACGATTCCGAGAACTGGGCCATCGTTCTTGTGTCGACGTGGGTGTATCCGACGCTGGTGCGATTCGACTTGGAGCTCTTCAGAAGGCCGACCCCCGACACCCTTGACCTCATGATGGGTGTCAACGGGTTCGGGCGCCCGCTGCCGAGCGAACGGACTAGTGACCCATTTCAGCTTGCGTTCGAGTGGAGCGATGGAAGCGTCTCGTCAAATCTCCCTCAAATCTCCCTTCGCGGCGGCCTCAGCCAGTTGATCGCTGCCGGTGATGGAGAGCATATGAGCGTGCCTCTCGTGCTTGATCACCTACCGCCAGCTGGCGAGTTCTCGGTCTACACGGCCTGGCCGTACTTTGGGCTCGATGAGCGAAAGGTGACGTTTGACGCCGATCGGATTGCCGAATCTGCTGGTTATGCAGTCACCCTTTGGCCAGAATCGCCACCACGCACCGAGTTTCCGTCGCTCGACCAGCGAGCTCCGCGACCGGACCCGGTCCGCACGGCTGGGCCGCCGGAGAGTTGGCTCGAGCAATTGATGGCGAACGCCCCGGAACCTCTCATGCCGCCGCGAGAGTCGCGGGGGCATGAGTTCAGGCTGTCAGAGGGCCGGGACTAGCGGTGTGGGTTGGTCCAGCTGAGATCGCGGCGACTCGTTCATCACCGATGGGCGCTCGGGGCTGGGGCAATCGGGGTGTCGACATCATCAACGGTAGATGCCGTCGGTGGAAAACTCCATCATTTCATCGAACCCGAGATGCCTTGGAATAGATTGTTCCACATCACGAATGCAAGTTCAGGTAGAAGCCTGAGTGTCTGGCCTGTCCGAATATGAACAGCCACGATGTCTCGCTCAGGACTTGAGAAGGTGGTTGCATCGGCAGCGAAAACGACGGCTTGATAGACACCGTCCGGTACCGCGTGGCGCAACTCGTCGGTCGTCGCGCCGTTGTACTCGCGATCGTCGACGAAGATGAATAGCTCGGGTGGGTCGTCGTCCAGCGCTGCGAGATCGTCCTCGGCTCCCTCCGTGATGAGGTCCTTGACCTGATGCCACGTCTCGTTGGCGGTGAAGTCTGTCCGTACCACGGCCGGGATACCTTCGTTCTCGACATCGAGCTTGCGCATAGGAACCTCTCTCGAAAAAGTTGCGGGACTGCGCTGTTAGGTTGCTTGGGTCGTGACTCC
Organism: Gordonia polyisoprenivorans NBRC 16320 = JCM 10675; assembly: GCF_000241325.1. Classification (GTDB taxonomy): domain Bacteria; phylum Actinomycetota; class Actinomycetes; order Mycobacteriales; family Mycobacteriaceae; genus Gordonia; species Gordonia polyisoprenivorans. The sequence continues at coordinate 187,175 of NZ_BAEI01000031.1, forward strand.
ACTCCGACTGTGACGGTGCAGTGTCGCCGCTGGGTCAGGCATACTCGGTTCTGGGGGTTGTTCGGTGGGTGGCGGTGAGCGTAGCGCGCGGTCATACGGGGATTTCGAATAGCTCCTCGCTGAATTCTTCATCCAGCGTCACATTGCTGAGCTCTTCTGTCCGGTCTCGGGTTTCCGCGCGCAGCGGGATGCCGGAGTAGGCGTCGAACGCAACCGCGACTGGGCTGTCGCCATAGAACACGGGAGGGAAGACGAACTCCCAGGCGCGGCGACCATTGACATCGGTGGCCGTCGCCGCACTGTTGGGGTCGATCATGAGGCGAAACGGTTTCTGCTGATCCCATCGGCGATGAATGGCGATCAAGTTATCGGGCCACGTACTGGGGGCGTACGGACCTCGGTGCCAATGATCGCCATCGGAATTGCGCACCGAGAGTAGTCCTTCGCCGTCAGCCTGGCGTGTTCCCTCCAATGGTGAGTACCAAAACTCGACCTCGTGGCGTTCCTCACCGTCGCCTTGCCCAGGGGAGAGCACCATGGTGGCATGGACGGTTGTCTCCCTGGACGAACGATAAAGCTGGTGCACCTCGCTCCATGTCGCCCGATCGTCCAGCAGCGGCACTCGTGGTGGCAGTTCATGGGCGTCACGGTCTTAGGGCTCGGTGGTGGGCACCAGGGCAACGGTGAACTCCGCGGACTGCATCATTCGCTTGGTGACTTCGATGCCCGTGAGTCGCTCGGCAAGCGCGAAACACGCCTCGATATGGAAGAAATCGGTGCGTGGTTCGTCGCTCTCCTCGAGCGGAAAACCCCCGACGTCGGCCATCAGGCCAAACAGTGTCTCGCCTCCGGTAGTCGGTGTCAATCGGATGCGGTCGAGATCCCCTATCGGCGACATCGGTTCGAATGAGATTTGTTGCTGTCCGTCGCGCCACCACACGAACTGCGAGAAGGCGTTGACGTTGCTGAAATGGCTGACGACCTCGTGGTTGTCGATGACGGGTTTGAACAGTTGCTCTGTCACGCCGAGGAACTCGCTGTTGTGCTGGATCAGCAGCACCCATCCGTCACCGATGTCGGCAACCCCCACGGTTTGAACGTCCCGCGTCATCGGCTCCACCAGGCCCAGTTCCTCGAACTCCATCGCCCGTTTGCCGAATCCCGCCAGCCCGATTCCGCGGGTTCGTCTGCTGTAGGCGCTCAGTGCATCGAGAATGCCGCCAGCGGTGGCGTGTCGAATGAGACTGACCAGATGACCTGTCGCCTGCCAACCTCTGAACTCATCGTCGTTGAACCACAAGTAATCTCGATAGTCAGTCGCCACCTTCTCACTATTTCATAGCCCGGTATTACACGAAAGCTCGAGTGCACGTTGATGTTGTGGTAGCGGGCTCCTTGCGACGTCTTCGAGTCGCATCGCCCTGAAGCCGTTCGATGCCGGTGGGCCGTGCCCGTCACCCGTACTTCGCCGCGATAGTCGCCGTCGGAGCAGTCGGCGAAATTGCAATTGCATCCAACCCGGGATCTGTCCCCTCGGCGAATCCTCTGCAACTACACGGTACTGATTCCCCCGGCTGGCGACACGCGATCGGCTCGCCCATATCCGCGGAGGAGGCGCCTGGTGTAGCAGGCGTGAAGTCCTGTCCTCCCCCGTCGTTCGACTACTAGCGGGCTACAGGCTGCCGATCGGCACGAGGGTATCGCCCTTGCACCACGTTGCGACGTGAGCGACGAGGTGTGGGGCCAGGAATCCGCCGTCGTCGCTCCACGGCCATGCCACGTGGGCGCGGGCCACCTGATCCTGGACGAGATCGGCAATCGTGGTCAGAACGGTTTCGACGTCGTCGTCGATTCTCACGCCGGAGCCGGACATCCCGAGACCTTGCCGGCCACGGCCCGCCACCGAGACATCGCTGAGAAGAAACACCCATCCGTCAATGCCGTCGTACTTCGCGACCCAGTCTATTCTCTGGATTTCTCCGTTGTACTGGCGTACGTGCAGGTCGTGTCCCAATCGATTCAGCGACTGAGTCCACACATCAGGAAGGTCCGAGTCGGTGATCTCCACACCGCGCGCAGGTGTCCATGCCGCGGTGAGTACTTGCTCGTGGGCATCGAGATAGCTCAACGCATCGCTCCTTCGGGCGTCGACGTTCGGTGCGACAGCGGCTTATGCAACGCTCCGGAACGGGTGATTAGGTCCTACTCCCTCGCATCCTGTTCTCAATCTATTCGGGCCTGTTCTAGGTGCAATCAGGGATAAATTCTTCTCCTGAGCAAATGCGGGCTTGGATAAGGGTAATTCGATCGGGATCGATAACGCCCTCATAGAGGGAGTACCCCTGTCTCGACGTAATCAGGTCCTCAGGATCGACGTCTTCTACGCGCCACACATCCACGGGTCCGCCTGTGTTATTCATGTGGACGAACAATCGGCACTCATATTCTCCGAGCGCAAGAAAGCAGCCTTCCGCCTCAGGTTCTCTACTGCCTGCGATCCCCGGCGCCGCACCCATACGGCGCCAGTCTAAGCCACGCTCCCTGATTGACTCCCGATTGAGGGACGAGCTGACGTGATAGGCACTTATAGCCATAATCTCAGTTAAACAGACGGATGGGGGCGCGATTCGCGGCACGTTCGATTCTCTATCAGCTCCTGCGGGCAGGGCTCCTTTTGATCGAGCCTTCCGGGAGCCGAGGCCGGCGCTCAGGTCCTGGGGTCGATGCCCGACGATGGCCGGTACTCTCGAACGCTATGAACAGCACCATCAATCTGGCTGACTGTGCGGATATCGTCAACTGCGAGAACAGAATGTCTGGAATCGGAACCGCGGATGTCCTGTTGGTGGTCGTTGGCATGGGGCTGATAGCTGTCTGGATGGTGATGCTGCCGATCGCTCTGTGGTCCGTAGTTGCTGAGCCAACAGGCACGGCGGTCGGAGTTGTATGGGCTCTCGTCATTGTTGGGTTGCCGTTCATTGGAGCGATAGCCTTCTGGGTCCGCAACCGCCGCAAGTTCGGCCTGCCAGCGGTGCGGTAGTCGGAGAGAAGAGCTCTGCGCTCGCGGGTCGAGTCAAGTCCTGACGCCGATATCGTCGAACGACTACCGAATTGTTGCGACTGATCCGATATGGAGTTCCCTATTGCGTCTGGCAGGACTACACCAGTCATCCTATGAACGACCACTCTGACGATGGAGGACGCTCACTACGCAATACGACCGACTATCGGTCGTATTCTGTCGCGGAGCCGCTCGTGTACTGAGCAGTGGCTGCGTGTTGACTCGGCCGGGCGTGCGAAGATGGTGATATGTCGCCTCCGAGGTGAAACCCCCGTCGACCACGACGGGATGTCTGACGGACGATCTTGGCCTGCTCGTCGGGCAGTGGTCGGCGTCTCGGTTCCCTTTCCGTTGGCGTTGTTTGTGCGCCATTGGTTGAACCTTCCGGACGTCAACTCGAGCCTGGGCGAGAAGGGCCTGGCCGTCACCTATTGGCTGCCCTGGACCTCTAGTTGGCTGGCAGTGAATCTTGTAGGTGTAGCCCTGATCCTGTGGCCGGGAACACGCCGCGCAGGCCGCTGGTTTCTTGTTGCATCCGTGGTGACCAGTACACCGATCTCATGGTTCTACTTCGGACTCGAATATCACCCTTTATGGCCCAATTGATGGTGAAGACCGCTCTTCGAGATCAGTCACCGACTCGGCATCGAGCCGCATCTCGCGGCTGAATTCTGCTCCCCAGTGCTCCATCGCGGTGACGATGTCCTCTAGACGCTCGCCAAGCGGTGTCAGAGAGTATTCAACCTTCGGCGGAACCTCCGCGTACACGGTTCGGAGTACGATGCCGTCCTCTTCGAGTTCGCGGAGCTGGCGGGTCAACGTCTTGGTGTTCGCCAACGGCACCTGGCGACCAAGCTCGTTGAAGCGATGAGGCCGATTCTGGAGGTGCTTGATGAAGGTCAGTTTCCAGGTGCCACCAAGGACCGAGACCGCTACCTCGACCGGGCAAACCCTGACTGCTCGCTGTACAGGCAACCGCATCCAAGTGTCCCTTTCACGGCAGGCGACAGAAATGTCCGTACTAGACGATACTGCCCTCGGCGCCGACGATGAAGTGATGGACGATGGCAATAGCAGACGAACGGTGCTTTGGCTCAGTGCTCACCCGAGCTCCGGCTCACTCAACGCGGCTTTGCGTAGGAGCGGGGTCGAGCGATTGCACCAATTGGGGAACCACGTCATCGAATCAGACCTTTACTCGATGGGCTGGGACCCCGTGGTGCGTGCAAGAGATGGTGGACGTGCCGAGCAGGTGCCGACTGACCAGTTTCGGGTGAGCCGCGACACGCGCCGAGCGTTTCTGTCTGATACGCAGCCCATCGAAGTGCAAGTCGAGCAGCAGAAGGTGTGCGACGCGGATGCGTTGATCATCCAGTTTCCGTTGTGGTGGTATGGCGTGCCCGCAATTCTCAAAGGCTGGTTCGATCGCGTTTTCATCAGCGGCTTTGCATTCGGTATCAACCCGGAAACAGGGCGCAAGATGCGTTTCGAACAAGGTCCCTTCGTCGGTAAGCGAGCCTTTGTCGTCACGACCCTCGGCGACCGCGAGTCCGCTATTGGGCCACGGGGAAAATCCGGCGAGCTGACTCAGATGCTCTTCGGCCTTCTCCACGGAACCCTCGCTTACACCGGCATGAGCGTCCTGACACCGTGGGCACTGGCGAGTTCTGATTTTGTGAAAGATATCGTTCCCGTCCAACAATCCCTGTGGAACAGGCTCGACAATCTCTTCACCGACGACCCCATCCAATATCGCCCACAGTTCACCGGCCAGTACACTGACCTGTGGGAGCTGAAAGAACACATACGGCCAGGCGAGAGTGGGCTCGACATCCACCGCGGGTAGTGTCGCCGAAAGAGAGTCGGCCGCCGGTTCGAACGGTCGCCACCGGCCGACCCGCGATTACAGCAGCAGTCCGATCTATCGGTACCGATCCGTGATTCGATCCCAATGACCACCTATAGCGAAGAGGGAAACAATGGTCTACAAAGTCGTCCGAGCTGCCGAGGTATCGGCAGGGCACGGGCCGCACCCGGCCGGAAGCCCCTACGACAAGCGCATCAGTGACGCGCTGGGTCTGTCCCTCTTTGAGGTATATCAGGTAGAGCTGCCTGCAGGCGTCGAAACCGTTCAACACGATCATCTTGATGACGGCAACGAGGACATGTACGCCGTTATCCGCGGTAGCGGCTGGGCGGTGGTTGACGGGAAAGAGGTCCCGGTGCAGCCGGGTCAGTATGTGTCCGTGTCAGTTGAATCGCGGCGTTTCATGCGTGCCGGCAATGAAGGGATGATCTTCATCGCGGTATGTGCCGGGGTACGGACCTGATGAGATTCGCAGAGTGTGCATGAGTGCGGCGATCTGGATCGGGATTCGAAGGGTGTGCCCGACCTAGGGTTCGTGCTAGGGGGTTCGTGCTAGCCTGCGTTCCATGTCGATTCTGCAGAAAGGCTCATGAGGCGCCACCGAACTCTCCTGGTGCACGTTGCTGAAATGTCCGTCATGGACAAGGCGATGCCCCCTCCGCGGGTCGGCGCGGTCACCGAGTTCCCGTTGTGCTTCAGCGAGATTCGATCGTCACCGTCGGATGCTCCGAAACGCGATGTCGTGACAGTGCGCGGTGTGCTCGATCTGGACGCGCGCGGGCCGTCTCACGTCGCCGACTCGACAGCATCTGAGGGCCGGTGGTGGTGGACCGGTGTGCTGCGCGGTGACGGTTGGTCGGCGACGTGGCACGGCGAGCGGCCGAGAACCGGCTACGTCGAGGTCAGCGGCCAGTTCTCCTCAGGTCTGCATCTGGACACCGGACGCGTGCGCGGACGGATCACCCGAGTTCAACTGATCACCGTGGCGTATCGGCAGACTGCTGACGGTGGCTGGGAAACGGCGACCGAGGTGCCGTGGTCCTATCGTGATGTCGATGTCATGCCACAAGGCTTCGACAACGATCCCACCCCGAATTCCGACGGGCTCTGCATTTGGGACACCGCCGGTCTGATCGAACTGGACCTCGATGACGTTCCGCCTGCGCAGCTACGGCCCCGCATCGTCCCGAGTTCGCTGTCGGCCGTCGGGGATTCGGTGTGGGTTGTCGATGCCGAGTTACCGGTCGTCGTACGCTACGAGCCGGCACGCGCACAGGCAACGGAGTATCTGTTGCCTGCACCTTCGGAAGCCTTCCACTCGGTCGCGGCGGCATCGTTCGGGTGTTGGTTCTTTGGCGAATCGGGTCTGTTCTGGATACCGATAGCCGGTGCGGGGCAGTTGATTGACAGCCGTCGTGTCGTACACATCGCCGCTCATGGTGACGTGGTGCTCATCCAGACAGACGATGACGTGTGGACGATCCATCACGTGGATTCAGCGCCGATCACGGTTGATCTAGCTGTTGCGAGCGACGCCGTCACTTCGATCGGGATCGATGATGCAGTGTCCCCGGGATGGATCGTCGCACTACATATGTGGGATAAGACATCCGCAGCAACTCAGCTCTTCCGCGTCTCGACGACGGGCATGGTGACAGAGGGGCCGAGATTACCGTCGCCAACGAGTTACGCGCCAATGTTTCTGGCGGGCAGACCGTTACGTCTCTTCCTCGGTCGACTGGTGGCCACCGTGAACAACGATCTCAGCCTCGCACCCGCCGAAGAACTCGCCGATGAACCGCTGTACGGCGGATGCGTCGGCGACGAAGCCTGGATCTCGGCGGTGGTCAGCGGATTCGATGGTGACGCCTCGCGGGACTATGTGCGCAGTCATGCGCTGTCTGGTGGTCCTCAGGAGCGACGGGTGGTGGTGACCGTCATCGATCCGCGCACCCTGGTGACTCTTCATCGTTGGTACGTCGACCGAATCCCTATACAGGTCGCCCGTAGCAATCAGGGATTCTGGCTCTGCGAGAACCGACGATTGATCCGCCTGCCCGACTCGCCCGCACAGGCGCAGCAGGTCGTCGACGTCGCTGAAATAGTCCGTGACTCAGTACTTCCCGCACGACCGGGCGCCGATGGCGACAACGGATGGCAATGATCCTGCCGGTGTACGTCGATTACCGCGCGTATCGGAAACTGGGACAGCCTCGCTTGGGCCAACGCATTCACTGGCGCCTGTTCTGGAACAGCGAATTCGCCAATTGGTGGTCGGGTCTTCGGCCGGGATGGCGGGTGGTGACGACTCTCTACCCAACGCCGGCGGCGCCGCCGATCCGGATGTTCGGACTGAAACGCGCGACGGTCAGCGGGATCGCCGTACGCGGCGGGGCGCGGATTGATTGCCGTGGGTATGACGTCTTTCCGGACCCACTGGTTCTGACCGGGGCAGTGAAAGCCCTTGGCACCTCCGCGCCGTCGGACACTGTGATGGCTGCCGTGACTTCCGGGACGGTGATTCGCATGCAGCTCGTGTCGGTCGTCATGGATTGGCGAACTTCGGAGAATCTGGCTATGGCGGGATTTCGCGGATACTGCCAAACCATCCAGCCGATAGCGGGAACAGAGACTTTCACTGAACTCGATGTCGCCCCCGAGGTTCTCGCCGCAGGAGCAGCCAGTCAGGAGGTACTCGTTGTCGATCTGGAGGTGGATGAGTGAGCACGATCGTCTCGAGTGAAGTGAGCCGACCAGGCAACGAACGGTGACACCGAGGAGGCTAATGACGACCTGGCGATACGACCGCGGCGACAAGCGTGCCGTCGCCGGCGCAGCAGAGATGATCGTCATCGGTCGCGTGCTCGCCCAGATCGATGCGGTACCACAGCAGTTGGGGCGCCGGTCGATTCCTCGGACACAGTTCAGCGTCGAGGTCATCAGATGTCTCAAAGGTGATCGGACGGGCCGAATGGTCGTGAGCCAGATGGGTGGCCGCTCACCCGACGGGAGCCTCCACGTGTTCGACAAGGACAGGCTCTTACGCGTCGGTCACGTGCATCTATTGGCCGGACGTTATTCCGAGCCAGATGGCTGGTACGCACTCATCGCCCGCGCCGGTACCCGGTACTTGGGAGGAGATCCAGACTCTGCCGCTCTCGACTCTGTTACAGCGGAGTGGCGCGAGCCCATCGCGAACCCCACGCCCCTACGTCGGCGGACGAAAGGGCCTGATGCGCCGAAAGAGTCGCCAGAATGAGCCCTGTGGATATCCTGGCCTCGCCGCGCGGCAGGCGTTTCTGTGCCAACGTCGTGTACCTCTGCAACAGCGATGGCGATGTTCTGCAGGCCGAGCGGAGGCGAGCTGATACTCCGACCGAGGCCTGTGCGGAGATCGCGGCCATGGACATCCCGCGAGTATCGGCGTTCTCCGAATTGGACCTCCTCTGGGCGTTGGGAATGGCGGTGGACTTCGCCCGCTACTGGCAGCCGCCCGATGACGAGGACGTGCTACTCGCCGATCCGGAGGTCGTTGCTGCGCTCCGACCGATTGCCGACACCGTAATGACTGCACCCCCCCGCCGCGTGGTGGGCGGAACCGATAGACCTCGACGGGCAGCGATTGGCCCACTTCAAGTCGTCCTCCGAGTCCTGGCCGCAATGGACACGCCCACAGCTCGATGCCACCGCCGAACTCGACGAGTGGCGCCGTCACGTCACGGCGACGGAAGCACGTCATCGTGCTCGGCGGCCCAGTCATGCCAGTTCCGGAACTTCTGGTCAATGGTGGTCGATCCCGGGATGGCCCAGCAAAACGGTGGAAACAACCCGGGCCCTCCCCGAGCTCGGGGCCACTCTCCTCGCCCTGGACGAGGATTCGTTGTCGAAAGACGAAGCCCGCGCGTGGAAGGTTGCTGTGACCCCATCTCCACGGGTCTGCGAAATCGCCTCACCCGGGGACTGGGCCGACCTGGTCGATGCCTATCCGCTCGAGGTGACCGCTTCGAAGCGAACGGATTGGTACCACACCACTGGACGCGATGGTCGCTGGTTCATTCCGGACTGGTCCGAGGTTGTCACCGAGTATGACGCTGTGCACTTCAGCGTTCACGGATACCTTTCGACCCCCGGGATCGCAATTCCTTTGGGCGACAACGACTGCGCCACCGTGCTCGCAGGGTGGAACCCCGATGCCACGCGGTGGCTTGATCTCGCTGCCATTGCTGTTGACGGCGATCCCGTGGAGTGGAGCTGGGACGGTGACCGTTGGCTTCCGGCACCGAGCTGAGCAATGAGTCGAAATCGCATCTCACGCAGCAAACGCGGCGCGCACCGCCGACTCGTCGCCGTCGATCTCGATCAGCGACAGCGCCAGTGCGTCGTCGAGAGTGAAGGCGCCTGCGGCCAGCCCGAGGACGTAAGCAGGCTCGGCGCGCACCGTGGCGACGAGGTCGCGACCGTCGTGCGGCAAGACCTCGAATCCGTAACGCGTCGTTCGCAATTGCAGCGGTTCGTCACCCACGTCAAGCCCGATCGTCGGGGCCGAGCGGTCGGTCACGCGCCTGTCGAGCAACGCTGGAACGGCGAGGGCCAGCCATTCGAGCCGGAACTCGTCGCCCTCCGGGCCGCGGATCATCAACGGAGTAGACCAGCGGATGAAGCCCTCGATGGGTTCGCGTAGCTGCGCGCCCCACGGCGTCAACGCGTACTCGACGGTGCTGCCCGTGCCCGTCAGACGGCGTTCGAGAACGCCGGCGGTCTCGAGATCGCGGAGTCGACCGGCGAGCAGGTTGGTCGCAATGCCGGGAAGCCGGTCGAGAAGGTCGCGATAGCGAGCCGGGGACATCAGAAGTTCGCGCACGATCAGCAGGTTCCATCGGTCGCCGACCACTTCGAGCGATCGAGCGAGCCCGCAGTACTGGCCGTAGCTACGCATGCGCTTGATATTCGCAAGTGAAGAATAGTTAGTCAAGTGATTTCGCTGGATCGAACGTCGTAGCCACCGCTCCATCCCGTCGATCGCCTGTTTTCAGTCATTTCGAAAGTAGACGCGAGATCTGACCTGGGCTTTTGTGCCGCAGCCACTTCGGGAATGACTGAAAACAGGTCAGCGGGTCGGTCACAGGGCTGGCTGCGGAGAATCCTGGTCGGATGCGGCGCTTCCGGTCGGCCCCGACCGTAGTGCCCAGCCACGGGCGAGGGCGAAGGTCGCGGCGACGACCGCGGTGGCGGCGAGAACGGTCGCGACCCAGGTCGTCATATCGGTGGTGTAGCCGAGATGGCGGGCGACGGCGACACCGGAGCCGGTGGCGGCGGCCGCACCGAGAGGCAATGCGACCGCGGTCGCCAATGCTGTTGTCTCCCTGCGGGAATCCTTCGACATTCGCAGGACCAGGTAGACGGCGGCGACGCCGAGGACGTAGGCGAGGACGGCACTGATCCCGTAGGCGGCCAGCTGCGTGGTCACGTCGTAGTCCACGCGTCCGGCGAAGGCAGTGCCAACGATGACAAGCGCCGGCGACAACCCGACGATCACGCCGAGCAGACCTGCGCACACCACGCGGCCGAGGCGATTGTCGGTCGCTCCGGAGACGCGCACGCCTGCCCACCACAGCACCGCTCCGAGGATGAAGCCGAGGAATGCGCCGACCGCTGCTGTGATGGTCAGGGACCTCCAGATGCCGGAGTCGCCGAAGCTCACGCACAACCCCGACCCCCACATCACCGAGCAGCCCATTCCGGGGAAGCCCTGTCCGCTGATCGACGCGACGAAGACCGACAACGCTCCGGCGAACACCGCAAAACCGACGAGTTGGCGCCACATGGCAGCCATCATGCAGGACGCGGGGAGGTCGGGAGCGGTGAACGGGGGTGGTGTTTCGTTGTCGGCTTACCGGGGTCTCGAGGCTCGGCGCCTGGGGCGCCTCGCACCTCGACCATCGGAGATGGGCTGGCGCCGCGGGGTTGGTTTGGCGTCGCGGAGATGGGCTGGCACCGCGGGGTTGGGTTGGCGTCGCGGCTGGTGCCCGACACCGGCACCGGGAACGGTCAGTCCGGCAGGCTGTTCATGAACGGGCAGCCGGCCAGGGAGCGCAGCGCTCGGGAGAGTTCGCCGACGTCGGTGACCGGGCGGGGGAAGGGGAGGCGGACGTCGGCGTCGCCGTCGGCGCCCTCAACGCGGAAGCGGATGCCGAAGCGGTCGAGCCCGAGCGGACGCACGCGGCCCTTGCGCAGGTCGCGGGGAAGTTTGCGGGCGAGCTGGCCGACGACGTCGGCGTGGTCGGCGTCGAGGTGGGCGATCCACTCGCCCTCGTACTCCCAGAACGGGTCGGGATCGGCGACGGCGAGTTCGCCGGCCGCGACGGCCGCGGCACCAGAACTGCTGGCGACGACGGCGCGATCGACCTGCAGTCGGATCATCGACCGGCCGTGACCGATGTCGAGCAGGCCGCCGTTGGGGTGCTCGGTCGCGATCTCGACGGCCAGGTCACGCTCGAGGTTGCGGGGCACTGCGTGGGCGGTGCCGTTCAGCCAGACCAGTGACCGGACGCGTTCGCGCAGGTCGATGGGCGCGCAGTCAGTGATCTCGACCATCGCCGGCACTCCGTCGGCGGCATCGCCGGCCATGACGATCGCCTCGCAGTCGGTGGGGACGAGGAGGAACGCCTGCGACTCGAACAGATGCACCAGATCCACCGGAGTCGGCTCGCTGCTCGATGTGTGCGTCGGATCCTCCATGGCGAGCATGGCCGCATCGGCCCGCCGGCAGGCCGTCGCGATCACCTCGGCGTCCGACGGGCGGTCGGTGATGGCACGTGTCATGGCGATCCTCACTGGTCGTGCGGTGGTACTCGCGGCTCGTCGCCGAACCGATTGAAATGAAGGGAACCCTAACCTAAATCTCGATCCGTCTGTCGTCAATGGTGAGACTCGCGCTGAGGCGATCTCGACAGCGTTCTCGATTAGGCTCTTGTCGTGACACAGTTCGCGTACTTCGGCCCGCCCGGAACCTTCACCGAGATGGCCCTCGACAAGTTCCTCGCCGACGCGTCACTTCTGTCTGCGCTGACCGGTGCCACCGCGAGCGACATAGAGAAGCTGCCTGAGAAGAGTCCGGTCGCCACCATCGAGGCGGTCCGATCCGGTCGCGCCGAGTTCGCATGCGTGCCGATCGAGAGCTCGCTGGAGGGGTCGGTGCCGGCAACGATGGACGCGCTGGTGCCCGACCCCCGCGCCGTGGTGCCGCGCGTGCAGGTCTTCGCCGAATGCGACCTCGACATCGCCTTCACCATCGCCGCCCGTCCGGGCACCGCAGCCACCGATGTGCGCACCATCGCCGCCTACCCGGTGGCCTCGGCGCAGGTGCGCGAAAGCGTCGAAAAGCTGTTCCCGGGAGCCGAATTCGTCACCGCGACGTCCAACGCGGCGGCCGCGGTCGACGCTGCCGATGGCCGCGCCGATGCGGCGGTGTCCACCCGGCTCGCCGCGGAGTCCTCGGGGCTGGGGGTGCTGGCCGATGGGGTGTGTGATGCCGCCGACGCCGTCACTCGATTCCTGCTCATCGGGCGGCCGTCCGCACCGTTGCCCCGCACCGGGGCGGACCGCTCGTCGGTGATCCTCGAACTCGCCAACGAGCCCGGCAGCCTGATGTCGGCGATGAACGAATTCGCTTCGCGAGGAATCGATCTCACCCGAATCCAGTCCCGCCCGCGGCGCGACCTCGAACGCGGGGTGACGATGCCCGGGCAGTATCGGTTCTTCCTCGATGCGGTCGGACACGTCGACGACGCCGCCATCGCCGAGGCGTTGCAGGCCCTGCACCGGCGCTCCGAGCGGATAACGTTTCTCGGTTCGTGGCCGATGGGCAGTGGTGGCGGCACCCCGCCGCCCGACCACGACGCCGACGCGCAGTGGTTGGCCCGGATACGCAGAGGAGAGGACTGATGGCCCGGTTGCACCTGGTACGGCACGGCGAGACGACGTCGAATGTGATGCGTCGCCTCGATACCGCGTTACCGGGAGCCGCGCTCACCGATTTCGGTGTCCGCCAGGGTGTTCGATACGGATTGGAGAACCGCGGCATCATCGCCGAACACCCGCAGCGCCCGGCCGTCCTGGTCAGCTCACTGGCGCGGCGCGCCCAGCAGACCGCCGAACTGATCAGCTCGGTGTGGGAGGTGGAGCCGCGCATCGTCGAGGGCATCCACGAGGTGCAGGCCGGTGAACTGGAAGACCGCAGCGACGACGAGGCGCACGGGGTGTTCCGGGATGTCCTCGACGCCTGGTACTCCGGCGCCCCCGACACCCGCATCCCGGGCGGCGAATCGCTGCAGATGGTCTACGACCGCTACCTGCCGGCCATCGATCAACTCGCCGCCACCTACCTGAGTGGTCCGGACGCCACCGACGTGGTCGTCGTCAGCCACGGTGCGGCCATCCGACTCGTCGCCGCACGGTTGGCGGGGATCGACGGGAAGTTCGCCGCCGCAACGCATCTGCCGAACACCGGCAGCGTCGAACTCGAGTATCGCGACGGTCTGTGGGTGTGCCATCGGTGGGGCGCCACCCGGGCGCCGTTCGGCGAGGCCGTCGACGAGCCGCTCGTCGTCACCGGCGACTCGGTGGGCGACAACCCGATGGGCTGAACCGCCGGCAACTTCGGGCGGCCCTCAGCCCCACCCGTTGGCGTGCAGCCACTCGTCGTCGATGCCGAAGTGGTGCCCGACCTCGTGCATCACGGTGATCGCCACCTCCCGCACCACCTGCTCGCGGGTGTGGCACATGGCGAGGATCGGCTCCCGGTAGATGTGGATCGTGTCGGGCAGGAACCCGCCGTAGTCGTGGGTCCGTTTGGTCAGTGCCACACCGGAATACAGTCCCAGGATGTTCGGGGATTCGGGGTTGCGCGGCTCGATCAGGATGACCACGTTGCTCATCGCGTCGGTGAGTTCGGATGGGATCGCGTCGAGGGCGTCGCCGACGAGTTCCTCGAATTCCTCGTCGCGCATGTGTACGGTCATGGGTCCCTACCCGGCCGGAGCCGCGGTCTCGAACGGGTTGGGGGTGACCCCCGGCGGCAGCGGGACCGGCGTCGGGGTGGCGCGCCCGGACGGGCCCGGCGCGGGCGGCTGCGGGACCTTGCCGTTGACCAGGACGGTGCCGCGCGCGTCGCCGACGAGGGTTGCGAAGCCGCCGCGGTCGGGAAGCCCCAAGAAGCACACGACCTTTCGGCTTCCCGACAGCCATCGGGGTTCGCTGATCACCGACCACTGGGTGTTGAGGGTGGTGGCATCGAGTTTCTGTTTGCCGCCGACGAATCGCTCGGCCTGACCGGGGCAGATCGTCGTCAGATATTCGTTCTGCGCCTTCTCGCCCGGCCACGGCTTGCCCGAGGTGGCGTCACCGAAACGCTGTGCGAGATCGACGATGCCGGTGGTCTGGAAGGCATGCGGCTCCGAACAATTGACGACCGTCGGCGGCGACGCCACGCGACGTGTCGCGGCATCGATGCCGATGCAGGTGCCGGCCGGCCACTGGAAGGACTGGTCCTGCTCGCCGACCTTGCCGGAGAACAATTGGGGCGTGCCGTCGGCGCCGGTGATCTGCAGACCGCAGCGCAACTCGCGAGCGCCCTTGGCCCACTGCTGATCCGACGGATACATCAGTCCCACCGAGAACCGGCCATCGGGGTCGAGTCGACCGTTGAGGTAGCGGTTGACGATCACCGGGCACTGCTCGTCGCGGATCTGACCGAATCGCTCGGGCCCGGGCCACGGCGCGGAGTCGCCGAACTCCGACCCCGGCAGCAGCGCGGTGTTCAGGGCGCCGGCCACCTCGAACCGATGCTCGGTGGCGCAGTCGACCTTCGCCGGATCGCCCGGCCGGTTCTCCGGCCAGGTCAGGCAGTCCCCGGCGACCGATTGGGTGAAGGCGTTCTCCGCGAGGCGTTCACTCTGCCCGATGTCGGTGCCACCCACGCTGCCGCGATCGTTGAACGTGCCCATCGCGAACGCCACCCCGGCGGCAACGAGGGCACCGACGACGATCGCGGCGAGCCCGACCCGCACCGCATTGCGCTGCAGCCACCCGCGGGAATCGGCGGGGGGCGGATCGGAGTCCTCATCGGCGGGCTCGACCCCGGTGGTGTCCCCGAAACCAGCGGTGTCCCCGAAACCGGTGGCGTCCGAGTCATCGCTCGCCCCGGCCGCCGACCACGCCTGTGGTCGGGTCGCGGTGTCGTCGGCGATCGGCGCGAACCGGGTGGTCTGCTCGTTCGCCGCCCGATCGCCGGACTTGCTCAGGTCGACGGTCTCGTTCGCCTGGTCCTCGTCCGCCTCGTCGCGGTGGGCTTCGTCACTCATCGTCCTCCATGATGCCTGGTGACCCGGCGATCACCGAGGGCCCCACGCCCTACACTCGGCCGGGTGAGCCCCGAACCCGACGAGATCGATCCGGAGGTCGTCGCCTTGGCGACCCGACTGTTCGACCTGGCACGCCGTGGTGTGACCGCCGATCTCGCGGCCTATCTGGACGCCGGAGTGCCCGTCGACCTGCGCAATCAGTCCGGTGATTCGCTGTTGATGCTCGCGGCCTACCACGGCCACGCCGACACCGTCGCCGCGATCGCCGCCCACGGCGCCGACGTGAACCTCGCCAACGATCGCGGTCAGAGCCCGCTGGCCGGCGCGGTGTTCAAGGGGTACGACGACGTCGTCGCGAGTTTGCTCGAGGCGGGTGCCGACCCGCACGCCGGCACACCCACCGCCCACGACACGGCCGTCATGTTCGGGCGCGACGATTATCTCGCCCTGTGGAACCGCTGAGCCGGCGCTGAGCGCCGCACTCCTGATCCGGGCGGGCCCGGCCTGCTCAAGTAGGGTTTGACATCGTGATCGACCTCAAGATTGTGCGCGAAGATCCCGACCGTGTCCGCGCCTCGCAGCAGGCTCGTGGCGAAGACGCGGGTCTGGTGGACCAACTCCTCGACGCCGACGCCACGCGACGTGCGGCGATCGTCGAGGCCGACTCCCTGCGTTCGGAACAGAAGGCGTTGGGCAAGCAGGTCGGCAAGGCTTCGGGCGAGGAGAAGACCGCGCTGCTGGCCAAGGGCAAGGAACTCGCCGAGCAGGTCAAGGCCGCAGTCGCGCGTCAGAACGAGGCCGACGAACGGTCGCAGGCGGCACACATCGCGATCTCCAACATCGTCGAGGGCGCCCCGGCCGGCGGCGAGGACGACTACGTGGTGCTCGAGCACGTCGGTGAGCCGCCGACCATCGAGAACCCGAAGGACCACCTCGAACTCGGCGAGTCGCTCGGTCTGATCGACATGGAGCGCGGCGCGAAGGTGTCGGGGTCGCGGTTCTACTTCCTCACCGGTCAGGGCGCACTGCTGCAGCTCGGCCTGCTCACCATGGCCGCACAGAAGGCCACCGCCAACGGCTTCACGTTGATGGTCCCGCCGGTGCTGGTGCGCCCGGAGGTCATGGGCGGCACCGGATTCCTCGGCGCCCACGCCGACGAGGTCTATCACCTCGACAAGGAGGACGACCTGTACCTCGTCGGCACCTCGGAGGTGCCGTTGGCCGGCTATCACATGAACGAGATCCTCGACCTGTCCGACGGGCCGAAGCGCTACGCCGGCTGGTCGACGTGCTTCCGCCGCGAAGCCGGCTCCTACGGCAAGGACACCCGGGGCATCATCCGCGTGCACCAGTTCGACAAGGTCGAGGGCTTCATCTACTGCAAACCCGAGGACGCCGAGGCAGAACACCAGAAACTGCTGGCGTGGGAGAAGGAGATGCTCGCCGCGATCGACGTGCCCTACCGCGTCATCGACGTCGCCGGTGGTGACCTGGGATCCTCGGCAGCCCGCAAGTTCGACTGTGAGGCATGGGTTCCGACGCAGAACACCTATCGCGAGCTGACCTCGACGTCGAACTGCACGACGTTCCAGGCACGTCGGCTCTCGATCCGTTACCGCGACGAATCCGGCAAACCGCAGACCGCTGCGACCCTCAACGGCACGCTGGCGACCACCCGCTGGCTCGTCGCAATCCTGGAGAACCATCAACAGGCCGACGGCTCGGTACGTCTGCCCGAGGAGTTGGCCCGGTTTGTCGGCACGGAGGTGCTGACCCCGGCATGATGGCGGGATCGGCAGCGCACAGATGGGCATGACATGACGGTCGCGCAGAGATGACAGTCGCGTGGAAACGGCAGGGCGAGAGATGGCGGTGAGTGCGCGATGATGCCCGGTGTCATCGCCGCGGTCATCGGCTCGGTGGCGTTCGCGTTGGCCGCGGTCCTGCAGTCGATGGCCGCCGAATGGACCGCACGACGAGAGGCCGCCGAACAGCGCGCCGCCGCCCCGGCGAATGCCGGTGGCACGGCGACCGCGACGACGACCAAGGCCGCCAAACGGGCGCACCCGAGTCTGCGATCCACGGCCCGCACCATGATCAAGTGGCCGTTTCTGCTGGGTCTGTTCTTCGACGTGATCGGTTTCGGCGCAACGATTCTCTCCGCGCGCCTCATTCCGTTGTTCCTCTCGCAGTCGATCATCGCCGCGCGGCTGGTGGTCACCGCGGTGCTCGCCATGGTGATCCTGCATGTGTCGTTGCGGACGCGCGACTGGATCGCGGGCACGGTCGTCATCGCCGCGCTCGTCCTGCTCGCCGTCGGCGCCGGACCCGAGGGAACGCGCAACGAGCAATGGATGCACTGGGCGACGCTGGTCGCGACGTTCCTGCTGTTCGGCCTCGGACTGGTACTGATGCGTGTGCTGCACAAGCACATCGCCTCGGCCACCGGGCTCGTCGCCGGTGCGATGTTCGGCGTCATGGCGGTGGCTTCGCGTGTCCTACACGGCCTCTCGCCGTTCTCTGCGACGCATCTGCTCACCGACCCGGCGCTCTACGGACTCGCCTTCAGTGGCATCCTCGGCTTCTATCTGTTCACCGTTGCGCTGCAAACCGGATCGGTCAACGGTGCCGCCGCCGCACTCGTCGTCGGCGAGACGGTGATCCCGGGTGCGATCGGCATCCTGCTGCTCGGCGACACCATCACCAATGGCTGGGAGATCCCCACCACCATCGCGTTCATCGCCGCGGTCATCGGCGGTGTCATCGTGTCGTCGTCGAGCGCGGTGCAGGCCGTCGAGCACGCGGAGGCGGCGGCCTACCACCACGAGCATCGCCCGCGTCCGCTCGAATCCGCGACGCCGCGTACGGCATTGGAATCGGGCTCCGACCACGGCACCGGCAAGGACTGAGGCGTGATCGTCGGGTTCGTCGCCGCCGTCCTCGCCGCCTTGGCCTACGGCACCGCGTCGGTACTACAGGCCCGTGGCGCCGCCGAGGTCGACGACGGTGCACAGCAAGACGAGGTGCCGAGCGCAGCCTCGACATTCGCGGCGATGATCACCGTCTCCTTCCTGATCGGCTTCGTTCTCGACGCTCTCGGATTCATCGGGAACATGGTTGCGGCGCGCACCATGCCATTGTTCGTCGCGCAACCGATCATCGCGGCGAACCTGGTGGTCACCGCATTGTTGGCGATGGTGGTGTTGCACGCGCGGTTGTCGGTGCGTGACTGGATGGGAATCGTGCTGGTGATCGCCGCGCTCACCGTTCTCGGTATCGCGGCCGGCGAGGAGGGCCACGACGACGCCGGACGATCCCTGCACTGGGGTGTGCTGATCGCCGGTGCCGTGCTGATCGGATTCGGTCTGGTGGTGATGCGGTTCTCCGGAGCGCGTGTCGCCGTCGGGGCCGGACTGCTCGGTGGCGTGCTGTTCGGGATTCTCGCGATCGCCGTGCGCGTCGTCGACGGCGTCTCCCCGTTCGACCTCGGCCGGTTGTTGACCGATCCGGCCGCCTACGCGGTTGTGGTGTGCGGGGTGGGCGGGTTCTATTTGTTCACCGTCGCTCTGCAGACCGGGTCGGTGAGCGCCGCCGCGGCGTCGTTGGTGGTCGGGGAGACCGTGGTGCCCGGTGTGGCGGGAATCGTGTTGCTCGGCGACACCGTCCGGCACGGCTGGGCGGTGGTGGCCGGCGTCGCGTTCTTGGTGGCGATCGCCGGCGCCATCATCGTCGCCATGTCGTCGGCGGTGGCGAATGTGGAGGCGGCGGGCTGAGGCGTTCACTGCACGCTGTCGGCGCCCGCGCGACACAATGACTGGCATGTCGACCCCCGGACGTGCGCGGCGCCGCGCTCTCGTAGTGATCGTGTTCCTCGCACTGTGCGCATTGGTGACGGGGGGACTGTCGGCCGGGCCGGCCCACGCTGCGCCGCCGGCCCCGCCGAGTGCCGACCCGTTCTACACACCGACTGCCGGGCTCTCGTCGGCACGGCCGGGCGCCATCCTGCGCCAGCGTGAGGTTGCCCTCGGCTACGCCGGAACGGGCCTGCCGGCGCAGGCGACCCAGCTGTTGTATCGGACGACCGACACGTTCGGCAGACCGTCCTCGACGGTGACCACCATCATCTCCCCGCCTGGTGCTGCGCCCGGGTCGGCGCGAAAGATCGTGTCCTATCACGAGTTCTACGATGCGCTCGGCAGTCAATGCGATCCGTCGTACACGCTCCGGGGCGGATCGTCACAAGCGGCGCCCATCGATCTCGCGATGATCACCACGATGGTCGCCGCGGGATACACCGTCGTGGTGCCGGATTATGAAGGGCCGCAACTGCGGTGGACGATCGGCCGGGGATCGGCGTATGCGGCGCTCGACAGCATCCGTGCCGCCGAGCGTCATCTGGGTGTCCCGGCGTCCACGCCGGTCGGTCTGTTCGGCTATTCCGGCGGCTCCATCCCCACCGGCTTCGGCGCCGAACTCGCCCCGGCCTACGCCCCCGAGCTGAATCTGGTCGGTGCCGCGGCCGGCGGAGTGCTCGTGAACCCGGCCCACAACCTTCCCTACGTCAACGGCACGCCGCGGTGGTCGGCGGTCATCCCCGCGCTGATGAACGTCTACGACCGCACCTACGACATCGGCATCGGACAGTATTTGTCTCCCAAGGGAACACAGGTTCTCAATGAGATTCGCGGGGAGTGCATCAACGACTTCCTCGGTAAGTACCCGGGATTGACCGACGCGTCATTGCTCAAGCCGCAATACCCGTCCCTACTCGACGTTCCCGGAATCCCGGCGGCCATCGACGCCAACATCATGGGATCGGTCGGGACACCGCGCACACCGATGATGCTCGGCATCGGCGACGCCGACGGCCGCGGCGACGGGGTGATGCTGGTCGGCGACGTCGTCGGACTTGCGAGAAGCTATTGCAGCCGTGGGCTTTCCACGGCGGTGCACGTCTACCGAGGTGACGATCACCTCCGTGCCTTCGGGCCATTCACCGCCGACGCGTGGACCTTCTTGCAGGGCCGGTTCGCCGGGCGGCCGGCGGGTGGGTGCTGAGGCGGTACCGCGATGCACTGCGCCGGGCAGCGGGGCAGTGGTCACGCTCGGTCGGCGGCGTCGACCCGGGCACGGAATCGGCCCGGTGCTTCGCCCACCTCGCGTTTGAACGCAGTGGCGAAAGAGAATTCGTCGGCATAGCCGACCTGTCCGGCGATCGCGGCCAATGATGCGGGAGACGAGGCGAGGGCCTCCTTGGCGAGTGTCATCCGCCAGGTGGTGAGGTAAGACAGCGGCGGTACGCCGGTGACCGTGGTGAAGCGGCGGGCGAATGCCGCGCGACTGAGCTTCGCTTCCGCGGCGAGGTCGGCGACTGTCCACGCACGCGCCGGGTCGGCGTGCATCGCCCGCAATGCGGCCCCGGCGACCGGGTCGGCCAACGCGGAATACCACTGCGGTGCAGACGTATCGCCCCGCGTCCACAGCGCCCGAAGCGTTGCGACGAGGAGGAGGTCGATGAGCCGGTCGAGAACCGTCTGTTGGCCGGGTTCAGTAGCGCGGATCTCGTCGGCGAGCAATGTGATCAGTGCACCCAGTCGACGATCACCCGCGCTCGACACCACCGCGAGGTCCGGCAGTGACGTGAGTAGTGTCGTACACAATCCACCTTCGAATCGATAAGCACCACAGAGTATTTCGGTGCATGACCCGTGGCTGTCCGGTCCCAGGGCAAATGTTCGGGAGGTGCCGGGCACAGGTCCTGCCGCCTGTGCCCGTGTCAGGCTCATCGCCGGCGCGCCAGGGGTGGAGACGAACCGCGTACGACCACCCCGGATGACGATCAGATCGCCCTGGCGTACCCGCTCGGGCGGCTTCCCGTCGCGTTCGACGGTGAGATCGCCGCCGATCACGGTATGTATCGACAAGGGGTTGGCGCCCTCGTCGAACTCCAGGCCCCACTCGCCGGTGAGTTGCCAATGCCCGAACATGGCACCGCGAGCATGAGCGCGGGACAGCAGGTCGGCGAGGACGTCCACACCGTCGAATCTAGCGTTGCATGCACTGAGCGTCCATACGATGAGACGTTCGGACATGTGGGACGAGCGCCTCGGCCATGGTGGTCGGCAGCCACCTCGGGGTGTACTGACTGCGGTGTGCTCCGGCGGTGTCGGCGTCGATGGCGCACCGACCCACAGAACCAACGACCCCCAGAAAGAGGACGCGTCATGTCTCACGCAGACAAGCTCTCCAAGGCAGTGCGATTCGACACCTACGGCGGTGTGGACGTGCTCTACGTCGCCGAGGTGCCGACGCCGACCCCGGGTGCCGGTCAGGTGTTGGTGAATGTGCGCGCCGCAGGGATCAATCCCGGTGAGGTAGCGATCCGCGAGGGTGTGTTCCACGAACGTTGGCCCGCGACCTTTCCCTCCGGTGAGGGCACCGACTTCGCCGGCGTGGTCGCCGATGTCGGTTCCGGAGTCACCGGTGTGGCTGTGGGGGACGAGGTGATCGGGTGGACCGACGACCGGGCCAGTCATGCCGAGTACGTCGTCGTCGACGCCGAGCAACTGGCCGTGAAACCGGCCGAAGTCGGATGGGAGGTGGCCGGCGGTCTGGCCGTCGTCGGATTCACCGCGACCGCTGCAGTCGCCGCGGTCGCATCGACTCGTGGTGAAGTGGTGGTCATTGCCGGTGCGGCGGGTGGCGTGGGAACCGTTGCGGTGCAACTTGTGGTGGCGACCGGCGCCACGGTGATAGGCCTCGCGAGTGAGGCCAACCACGCCTGGCTGGCCTCGCTGGGGGCGATTCCGGTGACCTACGGCCCTGGTCAGCGCGAACGTATCGAGGCCGCAGCAGGCGGTGGTATCGACGCCTTCATCGACCTTTTCGGCGGCGGATACGTCGCATTGGCGATCGAACTCGGTGTGGCTCCCGATCGGATCAATACGATCATCGATTTCGCGGCCGTCGAGGAATTCGGCGTCAAGAGCGACGGCCAGGCGCAGGCACAGAATGGGGCTACGCTGGGCCGGCTCGCGTCGTCGATCGCGACCGGAGAGCTCGTGATCCCCGTCGCCGCAACATACCCATTGACTCAGGTGCGCGAGGCCTACCGAGAGCTGGCGAAGCGCCATACGCACGGAAAGATCGTGCTGATCCCGTGACGGCGCACGCTCGTCGACCGCCGGAGGCCAGGATCTGACGCTCACACCCCGCCCAAGTCGCGTACCAAGATGGCAGCCTGCACCCGCGATTCCAGGCCGAGTTTCATCAGCACCCGCGACACGTGCGTCTTCACCGTCGCCTCGGTGATGAACAGGGTTGAAGCGATCTCCGCGTTGGCCAAACCCTCACCGAGGCAACGCAGCACATCTCTTTCGCGGGCGGTGAGATCGTCGAGAGCGGTGGGTGGTGGGGGAGTGGGTGAGCCGCCGGGCGTGGTCCGGACCGCGTCGACAACGCGGCGGGTGATCTCCGGCGACAATGCCGCGTCACCACGCACCACGGCGCGGACGGCATCGATGATGACCTCCGCCGACGCCGTCTTCAGCAGAAATCCACTCGCCCCGGCCCGCAGCGCGCCGAAGACATACTCGTCGAGGTCGAACGTCGTGAGGACGACGACCGGGCAGATTCCCTCGCCGACAATCACTTCGGTGGCGCGGATGCCGTCGGTCCCGGGCATCCGGACGTCCATCAGGACGACGTCGGGGCGCAGGTCGCGGGCGCCGGTGATCGCCTGGTCGCCGTCGGTGGCCTCCCCGATGACGTCGATCCCCTCGGCCGGCTCGAGCATCATCCGCAGACCGGCCCTGATGGCAGCGTGGTCGTCGGCGATCAGGATCGTCGTCACGGGTGAATCCTCGGTGCATCGGAGGAGGTTGTCGGAAGTGTTGCGGTGACCCGGAATTCGTCGGTGCCGCGCTCGACGCAGAGCCTTCCGCCGACCGCGTGGGCGCGAGTGCGCATGTTGACCAGGCCGCGTCCGGTGTGACGATCGCCGGTCGGATGGTGATCGTGGTGAGCGGCGAGTCGATTACAGATGTCGAGGACCAGCGTGTCGTCCGCATGGGTGATCCGCACCCGGATCGGTTGTCCCGGTGCATGTGTGGCGGCATTCGTCAACGCTTCGGCGACGATGCGGAACGCGGCGATGTCGACGACCGGCGGTAACGCATCGATGCCGTCGGCGGCGGTGATCGTGGCAGGTATCTCCACGGCGATGTCGGTGCCGGACTCGGCGATCGGTTCGGTCAACCGATCGATACGTCGCAGACCGGCAGTGGTGTGTCGGCCGTCGGTGCTGTGCTCGCTGCCGTCGGAGAGCAGATCGATCAGCCCGCGCATCTCGGTCAGCGCTTCCACGCTGCTCGCCCGGACCGCGGCCAAAGCCTTCCCCGCGAGGGCGGTGTTCTCCGGATATTGCAGCGCCGCAGCCGATTGCACCGCAATCGCCGACAACCGACCGGCGATCACGTCGTGCAGTTCGCGGGCCAGGCGACGCCGTTCGTCGGCGACGGCCTCGATCTGCTCGTGCTCGCCGAGTTCGGCCATCGCCCGCGAGTGTTCGCGTTCCAGGGACAACGCGCTGCGGTGTTCGCGCACGGCCAGCCCGTACGCGAGCGGCGAGCCGATCAGTGCGAGCAACCACAGCACACATACGAAGAGCAACCGCCAGTCATCGTGGGCGACCACGGAGACCAGCAAGAACGTCGCGACCGCCACGACGGCGGCCAGCCCGTACAGCACGCGGACCAGGCGAGCACCGCCGTAGACACACGTGGAGTAGACGATGTCGGAGAACACCAACCACACCCCGATGGACGGGACGGTCAGTGAGTCCAGCGCCAGCGCCGCATTCACCCCGGTGAGTGCGATGGCCGGATGCCGCGAACGGAACAGCTGAGAGCACGACGCGAAACCCAGGGAGACAAGGCATAACCACGTGGGTAGCGGGCTCGCGTTCTCGTCGAGCACCCCGAGGCCGGTCGCGTACAGGCTGACGCCCAGGGCCAGGAACAGCAGCGTGAGGCCGACGTCGTTGAGCAGCTCGCGGGACACCGGAAGTCGCCACATGCACCCATCGTCGCACGAGCCGACATTCCGGTCATCCGACGAAAGGATGACTTCTCCCGACCCAGGAGTGCTCGATGGGATGGCCGATGCGGTCGGGTTGGTATGCGCGCCACCGTGGTGACATGACAGATGAAGTGTTGCGGTCACCGGTCCTGTGGGTCATCGTCGGGTGCGAGATCGGGTTCTGGGTGCTGGTGTGCGCGGGGATGTCGATTCGCTACATCCTGCGCAGGCGCCGGGCGTCGACGGTGGTGTTGGCGCTGGTGCCGTTGGTGGACCTGTTCTTGCTCGCCGCTGTGGCCGTTGATCTTTCGCATGGCACCGAGGTGACGACGGTGCACCGGCTGGCCGGGATCTACCTCGGTGTCACCGTGGCCTTCGGCCATTCGATCATCACCTGGGCGGACGCACGTTTCGCTCACTGGTTTGCCGGTGCACCGGCGCCGGCCCGACCACCTCGCGGTGGCGCTGCCGCGATGCGCCACGAACTGGTGCTGTTCGGGCTGTGGCTGATCGCGGCAGCGATCGCCGCGGGCGCGGTGCTACTCCTGTCGGTCACCGTGGCCGACGATCAGCAAGCCGCCGACCTCCGTGGGACATTCGGGATGCTCGGGGTGGTCACCGTCATCTGGTTGGTGACCGGCCCGGTGTGGCAACTGTTCTCGACGGCCGACGACCGGCGTGGGGTGAAGCGGTGAGGTCGGGGGTACCTGATACTCGAACACCTCCCATCCGATGGCGGAGGCCTTTCCCCCGATGGTCGAGGTGCGAGCCGCGTGCGGCGAGCCTCGAGACCTGGCGAGACAACAAGCCCCCCAACCACATCCAAAGCAAGACAAACGAAACGCACGCCCCCTACCACACCCCACCGACAGAAAATCAGCGCCGAAACACGTTGTCCACAAGCAGAATTGACCAAGACATCCCTTGCATCAAACACCCTGGCGAGGTACACTGAACCCATCACACCGATCAGCCACCGGGGAGGGGCCCATGATCGAATCCACTGCCATTCTTGACGCGGAAACCGTTGACGCCGAAGCAGTCTTCGCCACCATCGCCACCCAACTCAGCGACCTGCAATGGAATCCGGATATGACCGGACCCCCAGGCTTTCGGCGCGATGAAACAAGTCCTGTTGTTGCGCAACCTGGTTGATCACCACGCCACCACCCTCACCGGTGAGATGGATCGTCTGGGGGTGGCCGACCACAAGACGACCCGACTGCGGGAGTTGTTGATCAGCATGGGTTTCGCGCCCGCCGTCGCAGGTCGGTACGTGCGGACCTCGGCCACCACCGATGCGGATCTGTTGTTGGCGCATGCTGCGGATGGGTCTATCTCTTCCGAACACGTCGATGCCATCGTGCGTGGGTTGGCGCACATTGACACCCGGTCCCCCGAACCTTTGGACACCGTTCAACGGTGTGAATACCTGCGGAAACTGCTGTCGCACTACTTCGCGGGATTCACTCCCGCCGAGATCAACCTCTACGCACGGCAGTTGGGTAACGAGCTCGCCGCGGAGACTCCGGGTGGATTACCGGCCGCCGAGGACAAGACGATCAACTCCTACACGGACCGCATCATCGACGACGGCCGGTTGGAAATCTCGGCGAACCTCGACATCATCGCCGGCGAAAAAACCCGCACTCTGATGGAAACCTTGTCGACACCGAAACCTCAGCCCGATGGGTCCCCGGATCCGCGGACGCCCGAACAGATCTGCGCTGCCGCGTTCGAGACGATCGTGGAGTTGGCGGCACAAGGTTTGGCCGACACCACCTTCTCGGCCAAACCGACCAACGGTTTGTTGTGGACGTGGTCAGCGGACAACCCGGCGGTCGGTGGGGACCTGCAGAATATGGGCGCGATCACCGAAGCCACCTCGCGGATGTTGTCGTGTGATACGACGATCACCAAAATCATCCTCAACACCGACGGCGTACCCCTCGACGTCGGACTCAAAGAACGATTGTTCACCCCAGGACAACGCAAAGCACTACTCGTCCGCGACCGCGGGTGCATCAAATGCGGAGCACACGCCGGACGCTGCCAAGCACACCACGTGCAGCACTGGGCCGACGGTGGGCCCACCGACCTCGACAACGGCTGCCTCCTCTGCACCAGCTGCCACGACGACGTCCACCACCACGGCTGGGACATCATCATCGGATTCGACCGACACCCCTGGCTCATCCCACCCGCCAGCATCGACCCGAAACGACAACCCGTACCGTCCTACCACCGCAGAACCATGCGACTCGACGACGCAGCAGCCTGATTCCCGCACCCGGCCTGGCCGGGACCGCATCCGATCTTTGAAAACTCCATAGAGACAAACCCCACCCGATGTTCGAGGTGTGGTGCCGCCAGTGGACCGGACTCCTTTCGGCACAAGGGGTCTCGAAGCTAGTCGCTAGCGCTCCTTGGCACCTCGACCATCGGGATGGGTCGGTTCCTCCGATGGCCGAGGTGCGAGCCGCGTGCGGAGAGCCTCAAGACCACCAGCGCCAGCACTGGATTCGAACCACCGTGGACCGGAAGCCTGTCAGCACAAGGGGTCTCGAGGCTCGTCGCTGGCGCTCCTCGGCACCTCGACCATCGGAGTGGGAAGGGCTGGACATTCCCGCACGGGAAGGCTTCGACCACCGGATGGACGGCTCCCCTCCGCTGGTCGAGGTGCGAGCCGCGTGCGGCGAGCCTCGAGACCGCCTGCAGCAGAGCTGGAACTGAACCACCGTGGACCGGAAGCCTGTCGGCACAAGGGGTCTCGAGGCCCGGCGCCTGGGGCGCCGTGCACCTCGACCACCGGGTGGGGAGGGCCGAGCACGCAACCATCGGGCGGGAAGGGCCCGTCCATCCAACGGGGGTAGGGCGGTCGTCACCGAGTGGCGCCGCTACTCCAGTCGACTGGCCCGCAACTCGTGGCCCTTCGATGTCAGGCAGCGGCCGGTCGGCAGATCCCATTGCCAGCCATGGAGATTGCACGTCAGCTTCTCACCCTCGATCACGCCGAACTTACTCAGGTCGGCCTTGAGGTGTGGGCACCGACGCTGGATCTCCCAGCCGTCCTTGGTGATCGACGCCGAGTCGTCATGCGCCTCGGAGAACCAGCCGTCGGCGTAGGCGATCCGCTCGTCGGTGAGGCACTTGAAGAACGTGTAGAGGAATTCGTTGTAGCCGCCGATGCGCCACGTGGTGAAACGCGTGGAGAGGAAGATCGTGTTGACCCAGTCCGGTTCGTCGTCGCGCAGCACGGTTCGTACGATCTCCGGGGCGATCCGGAAACCGTAGCGGTACTTGCCCTCTCCCTCCTTGGGTTCCCGCACGATGCGGTTGGGAAAGTCCAGGACGACGGTCTCCTCGCCCATCACGAGGCCGACCGGATAGCCGATGCCGTCGCAGATCAGATCTGAGGCGGCCATGATCGGTTCGAACAGCTCCTTGAGTTCGGGGAGCAGCGGGTCGCCTTCGGCAGGGGCCCAGGTGGCCTTCTCCGCGGCGATGACCGGGGCGAACTTCTCCTTCATCCGCTCGAGATAGGCCTGCTTGTTCTCGCCGAAAACCTCATGCGGCGCATAGGGATGGCTGATCTCGTTGAGTGTCGACCCGGTGAAATCGGCGACCGACCCGGAGACCATCATCAGCCCGCGGTGCTTCTCCCCGTCGTCGGTGCCGTGGATGCGCATCTGTTCCAGGAACGTCTCCTGATCCGGGAAGATCGACGTCACGTCGCCCGGGCGCGGGTTGTCGGCACCCTCGATCCCCGACCCGAAGTCGTTGAGCGAGAACAGGTCCTCGTCGAGGAACATCGGCGGACCGGCCGAGGGCACCACCCAGGTCGCACCGACCTGCTCGATGTAGGAGCGGGCACGATCCATGCCACGCTGGCGTTTCTGCGCGGCGAAATTGGCCTTGGACCGGCGCGGGATGTCGTAGACCATCGGATACCAGATCGCCCCGGAATACTGCAGCAGGTGCACGTCGACGTGCCCGAACTGCTCACCGATGACGTCGAGATCGATGGGCCGGGCGTCGTTCATGTTGAACACCGTCGTCTCGCCGTCGGAGACGATCAGTCCCGAGTCGCCGATGGGCCCGTCGGCCGGTGCACGCAGCGCGATGATCATCACGTCGAGCGAGCCCTTCGGGCCGTCGACGGTGATCTTCTGCGAGTCGGTGGTCTCGACGAACTTGGTGAAGCCGAGCTTCTCCAGCTCACGCTTGAGGTCGGGGACCGGGTAGTCGGGCAGCAGGACCGTCGCGTCCTTGCTGACGTTGTCGCGCAGGTTCTGCTCGTCGAAATGGTCGCGATGCAGATGCGAGACGTAGAGGTAGTCGCATTGCCCGAGACTCTTCCAATCCAGCTCCGAGTTGTCGGGGAAGGGCACCCAGGACGCGAAGTAGGCGGGATTGGTCCACGGATCGCAAAGGATCGACCCGGCGGTGGTCTGGATGTGGAATCCGGCGTGACCGATGCTGGTGATCTGCACGTTTGGCCTTTCGGAGGGGGTGCGCGGGGCTGCGCGCGGTGACGCGTTGCCCATCCAATCTATCGACCCGCGCCGAACCCGTCGTGGGCCCTCGGTACCTGGTTGGGTCTCCGGTGGCTCAGTGGCCGTCGCGTACCAGGAACTTCGGGTGGTCCAACCGCCATGTCACGACTGCGATGATCGCGGTCACCACCGCGAGCGTGGCCAGCGAATTGTTCTCCCCGAACACCGTGAACAGCGCCCCGCCGATCGCGGCACCGGCCAGGAAGCCCGCGTAGGTGGTGGCGTGGGCCACCCAGCCCCATCGTTTGACGCCCGCGAGGTGCAGGCCGGCGCCTTGGCCGATCTTCACCAGGGTCCCGGTGACGTACGACAGCGGCATCACCACCTCGCCCTTGCGGCTGATGGAGGTGTTGAGAGCGCCGAGGCCGAAGGCCAGACACAGCACCGGGCCCGCACCGTAGTCCTGGTCGGTGGTGTTGATCGCCGAATCCCACACGTAAGCGGTCGTCGTGGAGGCGGCGGTCAACACAGTTGCTCCATGACGTGCCTTGCGCCACAAGCCGATTCGAGCGAGGGTTGCGACCACGACGCCGCAGCAGAAGGCGACGACGGTGGCCAATGCGGTGAATCCCAGTTGGTGGGCGCCGCGATAGTGCTCGAGAACCATTCGCTCGGTGTTGCCGGTCATGAACGTCACGTACCAACCGGCCGAATAGAGCCAGGCCGCTGCGCCGGTGGCGCCGGCGAGTGCGGCGAGCACTGCGGCCAGGATCATTTCGCGGAAGTCGTAGAACGGGCCGAGTACCGCGCGGGTGGTCGCGACGGTCGATTGCAGTTCGGTGGTGGGCATGAACCTCTCCGGGGCAGGCTGGGCGTGCGTCGGGCGGGGGTGTCGTCGTGCTGTGAACACCGTCGAGCTGAGAGCAGGGACAGCGCAGGTGGACGTGCCTTCTCGCATGGACTTCGGTTCGGCCGGACCCGCGGATGCGCGAGATGGCCATGAGTTCGGTCACCGCGGCGTGCCACGGCGGCGAGTTGCCTGGTGTGACCGCGGCGTCGGCGCGACCACTAAGCTCGACCCATGGAACCCGTGTACTCCACCGTGATCACCACGGCGCGGTTGTTGTGGCTGGCCGAAGGACTGAAGTTCAGCATCTCCGGTGTCGAGAACGTGCCCAAGTCGGGTCCGGGCGTGGTTGCGATCAATCACACCGGCTACCTGGACTTCACCTACGCCGGCATCCCCGCGTATCTCCAGGGTAAGCGGTATGTGCGGTTCATGGCCAAGAAAGAGGTCTTCGACAACCGGTACTCGGGCCCGATCATGCGGGCGCTCAAGCACATTCCCGTCGACCGGGCCAACGGGGCGCAGAGCTATCACGACGCCGTCAGCTATCTCAAGAGCGGTGAACTCGTCGGTGTGTACCCGGAGGCGACGATCAGTCGCAGCTTCGAGCTCAAGGAGTTCAAGTCCGGGGCCGCGCGCATGGCCCTCGAGGCCGACGCCCCGATCATCCCGACCGTCATCTGGGGTGCCCAGCGGGTGTGGACCAAGGGCCATCCCAAGCGTCTGGGTCGGACCGGCTACAAGATCGCGATCGGCGTGGCCGAACCGATCGAGCCCGTCGGCGACGCCGAGGCGATCACCGCGCAGTTGCACAAGGTGATGGGCGAGAAGTTGCTGGAACTGCAGGATGCCTACGGCGAGCACCCGAAGGGTGAGTTCTGGGTGCCCGCCCGGCTCGGCGGGTCGGCGCCTACGCTCGAGGAGGCCAACCGGATGGATGCGCAGGACCAGGCGGCCAAGGCTGCGCGGCGGGCCGAGCGCGACCAGCAGGGTGGGGAGCAGCGGGGCGAGTAGTGGCGAATCGAGTCCGACCGTGTCCGGCCCGCCGGATACCCTGACCGCATGACCAACGCGGATCGGGAGCCGGTGTTCCGGGCCCTGGAGATCATCGCGAACACCCTCGTCCGCGCGCAGAAGGTGGATCTGCGGTTCACCGGGCTCGACAACATCCCCACCCGGGGCGGCGCGGTGCTGGTGGTGAATCACACCGCCTACGTCGATTTCCTACCCGCGGCGCTCGGTCTGTACCGGGTCGGGCGGCGGGCGCGGTTCATGATCAAGTCCGAGGTCATGGACGTGGCCATCATGCGATTCCTGGTCAACCACACCCGCACGATCCCCGTCGACCGCTCGCAGGGCACCGACGCCTATCGCGCGGCCGTCGAATCGCTGCGCTCCGGTGAGATCGTCGTGGTGTACCCGGAAGCGACGATCAGTCGCAGCTTCGAGCTCAAGGAATTCAAGACCGGCGCGGTGCGCATGGCGCTCGAGGCGCAGGTCCCGATGATCCCGACGATCGTGTGGGGAGCGCAGCGGCAGTGGACCAAGGGCGGCAAGCGTCGGATGGGGCGGGCGGGTATCCCGATCGCCGTCGGCTACGGGGCGCCGATCCACGTGCCCGCCGACGCCGACGTCGAGGAACAGACCGCGCGGTTGCGCGCGCAGATGACCGAGGTGCTGCACGAGGTGCAGGACGCCTACCCGCATCCCGCCGGTGAGTTCTGGGTGCCGACGCGACTCGGCGGCACCGCACCCACCCCGGAGCAGGCTGCGGTGATCGAGGACGAGGAAGCGCAACGCAAGGCGGCGGCACGGGCGGCGAAAGCGGCACAGCGAGAAGGGAAGTCGCGTAGGTGAAGCTCGAAGGCAAGGAGCCGGTGACCCTCTCACGACCAACGCTGATCGCCAGCGACGTCGACGGTACGCTGATCGACGACGAGAACCGGGTGTCGGAGTACACCAAGACGATCCTGGCCAACGCGTGTGCCGCCGGAGCCGAGTTCGTCCTCGCCACCGGCCGTCCGCCCCGGTGGATCGCCGAGATCACCGACCAGTTCGACCGGTCGCGTATCCCGGTGCGACATGCGGTGTGCGCCAACGGTGCCATCCTCTACGACGTCGAGCACGATCGCATCATCTCCTCGGCGACACTGTCGCCGGAGATTCTCGTCGAACTCGGCAAGATCGCCCAGGCGCAGATCCCCGGGTGCGGTATCGCCGCCGAACGTGTGGGTCGATCCGCGCACGACGCCGCCACCGCGCCGTTCGTGGCCACCGCGGGCTATCAGCACGCGTGGCTCAACCCCGACCATGTCGAGGTCGGTGACGAGGAGATCTACACCGAACCCGCCGTCAAACTCCTCGTCCGTGCCCCCGGCATGCCGAGTTCGGAGATTGCGCAACGACTTTCCGGAACCATAGGCGATCTGGCGCAGATCACCTTCTCCACTGACAACGGACTCGTCGAGCTGTCGCTTCCGGACACCCACAAAGCCTCCGGGCTCCGAAAGTTGCTGGACCACAACGGAGGTGACGGGTCGACGACCGTCGCGTTCGGTGACATGCCCAACGATGTCGAGATGCTCACGTGGGCGTCGCACGGTGTCGCCATGGGCCACGCACACCCGGCCGCGCTCGCCGCGGCCGACGAGATCACCGTCGGCAACAACGAGGACGGGGTTGCCCGCGTGCTGGCTCGGTGGTTCGGTTAGGTGTGATGTCCAGCCGGGCCGCGTCATTCACTACTGCGCGGGTGCCGGTGCCGCCGCCTCGGGGGCCGGGGAGTCGGGGGCGGGGGATTCGGGTGCGGTCGGCGCCACCGCACCGGCGAGTGCCCGGATCTGATCGAGGGCCGGATATCCCTGAATACCAGGACAACTGGTGTTGTTGTAATCGCGATGACCGGCGATCACCGGAAGACGCGTCTGCGTTCCGGGCGGAAACTTGCTGTCGGAGAAGTACTCCGACGTCAGGGTGGCCGTCGCGCCGGGGTTGAGGCCGGCCCGGTTCAGACGCCACTTGAGGAATCGGCCGACCGCGGCGAGCATCTGGCCACTCGGCGCGACCTCGTCGAGGTTGCCGATCATCGAGACGCCGACGGTGTTCTTGTTGAAGCCGCCGGTGTGGGTGCCCTCGACGTTGCGGTCGAGGCCGCCGAACGCGCCCTCGAAGATCTGCCCGTATTTGTCGACGAGCACGTTGTAGCCGATGTCGCACCAGTTCAGGGTTCGTGCGTGGTAGGCGTAGATGCCGCGCACGATCTCCGCCGACTGCTGCGGGGTGTAGTCGTTGCTGCCCGCGGTGTGGTGGACGATCGCGCCGCTCAGCGTGGGGGAGACCGTCGGCTGCGAGCAACGGATGCTCTCGTCGGCACCCCACGCCGCACGTGAGATCACCTGCGGACCACCCGAGAGGGTCGTCAGCATCGACGACCCCAGTGAGAGCAGACTGTCGGGGCTCAACAGGGTCGCCGTCAGTTCCGGCAGCACGGTGCTCGCGAGGTTCTTCAGAACCTCTCCGGCAGAGCCGACCACGAGATCGGCCAGGCCGGCACCGGTGGAATCGGCGGCCGGAATGGCGCTCTGGCCGTCGGTGAGCGCGACCTGGATCTCCTTGGCGGCCCCGACCCACACGGGTTCGGTGCCGCCGGGGTGATCGGCCGAGGGGTCGGTGGAGGTCTGGATGGGCTCGAGTTCCACCCAGTCACCCCACCCGCGGACCGGGTCCTTGGCCCGCAGCATCATCGTCGCGTCCTCGGCCTCGTCCCAAACCGGCTTGTTCCACGTGAATCCGACTATCTTGAACGGGGTGTCCCGCACGAGATGCTTCACGAGGGCGCCGACGGGTTGGCGGCCGGGCGCTGTGGGCGACGTAGAGGGCGCTGTCGCGGCGGGCAGGGGGAGCGCGGACAGATCGACCTCGGGCAGCCGGATACCGGCACGCGCCAGGCCGGACCGCGCGAGTTCGACCACCGCATTCGGGACCTCGCGGAGGTCGACGGTGTCGATGGAGGTGGGGTCGGTGGCGGTGGCGTCGGTGGCGGTGGGGTCGATCGCGCCGGCGTCGCCGGGCCCGGTCGAGCGATGGGTGTCGACCGGTCGCACCGACGGCGCCGAGCGCTCGGCGCCGAGATCGATGAACAACGCCGCGCCGAGGGTCATCGCCACGGCGGCAAGGACCACCGAGGGCTTTCGTCGTGGATACCGCACTGGTCTTCTCAGCTCCCTCGGGTCGGTGGTGCGTGCGCGCCGATCGTGTCGTGGTCGGCGCACTGCAGCCGTGCGCCCACGCCGCACCGAGGCAACTCGTGATGCGGTTGTTATCTCCTGTGGTTGGTGATATTCAAGTGACTTGTCTATCGTCACATGAGTCCCACTATTCACATACGTAACATTCGATCATGAGAAACGAGACCTCGTGGCTGTGACGTCCCTGGTCGGCCGAGTCCTGACCATCCGCACCCGACCGGGCCACGCCCGGCGTCGTCGGTTGTCGACGGTCATCGGTGCCGTGTCGGCCACCGCGCTCGTGGGCGGCGTCGGTCTCGTCGGCGTCACCGCGTCGGATCGTGTCGAGATCGGCCTGACCGCCGGCTCGGAGATCACCCTGATCGGTCATGGCTTCGGTCACGGCCGCGGGATGGGACAGTACGGCGCGTACGGCTACGCCAAGCAGGGCTGGTCGTACCGGCAGATCCTGCAACACTTCTACGGCGGGACGACGTTCGGCCGCCCGGCCAACCCGATCGTCAACGTCGCCCTGTCGAACAAGAGCGGCGGCGTGAGTGTGCGCTCGGACGCGGGCATGTCCGTCGGTGGGCAACCGGTCGCGCCGAACCAAGCGGTCACCGTCAGCGGCAGCACCGCCTCGATCACCGCCGGATGTGGCGGTCCAGTCGTACGCACCGTCAACGCCGCATTCGCCGATCCGGTCAACACCGCCCCGAACCGGCCGGCCAACGAATTCCTCAAGTTCTGCGGATCCAACGAACCGTTCCGCGGGTCCCTCGGCCTCGACGGCGGACGGGTCACCAACCGGCTCAACGTCGACGACTACGTCAAAGGCGTCATCGCCAAGGAGAGCGTGCCCGGGTGGGCGACCTCCGGCGGCATGGAGGCGCTGAAGGCCCAGGCCGTCGCCGCCCGCACCTACGCCCTGGCCGCGATCGCGAGCGGCAAGAAGATCGACGACACCCAGAACTCGCAGGTCTACGGCGGCGTCACCGGCGAGGACCCGGGCGGCGACCAGGCCGCCGACGCGACGGCAGGGCAGATCCTGCTGCAGAACGGCCAGCCGGCATTCACCGAATTCTCCTCGTCCACAGGTGGATACACCGCGGGCGGCCGGTTCCCGGCGGTCGTCGACGACGGAGACGCCGCGTCACCGAACCACAACTGGACCACCACGATCAGCCCCAGCGCCATCGCGAGCGCGTTCGGTCTGCCGAGTCTGGACAGCTTCGAGGTGATCCAGGCCAACGGGCTCGGCGCCGAGAACGGGCGTGCACTCAAGGTGCGGGCCACCGGCGGCGGCCGCAGCGTCGAGGCGTCCGGCGAGGACGCACGCATGAAGCTGGGCCTCAAGTCCGACTGGTTCGCCGTGCAGGGCCAGCGCACCCCGCCGCAGATCGTGAAGCCACCGACCGGCCCGGCCGGCGGGCTGGGCTCCCTGGACCTCGGATCCCTGGACGCGGGATCACTGGGCGGGATCGCCGATCAGGTGGTGCCCGGAGCCGGTGATCTGGTGAGCACCGCGGCCGCGGCGTTCCAGGGCCTGCTCGGCAGCCTCGGCGACGTTCCCGGAACGCTCGGGACGGCACTCGGGGTACCGACCCTGACACCCGACGGCGCCGGGGTCACCCAACTCTTCCAGCAGGGGATGCTGTTCTTCTCCAAGCAGACCGGAGCGCATGTGCTCGCCGGAAGCGGCTACAAGAACTTCCGGGCACGCGGTGGCATCCCGGTCCTCGGATTCCCGAAGGCCAACGTCCTGCGCTAGGTGGAAGGGTCGGGGCCGGTCAGGTGCCGGGGCCGGCGACGACGACGTTGGCGGCCACGTCGACGAGCTTGGTGTTCGACTCCTGCGACAGGCGCGCGAGGAGCAGGAACGCGGCGTCGGCGTCGATCCGGTAGCGCTCCATCAGCATGCCCTTGGCCTGACCGATCAGATCGCGCGACCCGAGCGCATTGCGCAGTTGCTCCTTCTCGCGGACGGCCCCGAAGGTGGTGGCGCAATGCGCGGCGAACAACTCGGCCAGCGAGCACGTCTCATCGTCGAAGGCGAAGGGGGTGGTGCTGTGCAGGTTGAGCGCGCCGAAGTCGTTGCCGTCGATGTAGAGGCAGAAGCACGCCATCGACGCAACGCCCAATGCGCTTGCCGCAGCGGCGAACCGGGGCCATCGCGGGTCGTTGGCGAGGTCGTCGATGCGCACGGTGGTGTCGTCGACGGCGGCACGGACACACGGGCCCTCACCGAGCTCACGCTGGAGATCGTCACACTTGCCCGCGAGATCGCCGAACATCACCGGTGTCTCGATACGACCGCGGGTGACCAGCGTGACACTCGCATACTCTGCGTTGTCGATCGTGTCGACGGCGGCCTTCGAGATCGCGCGCAGCACGGCCTCCTGGTCGTTGCTCTCAACGCGTAGATCGTTGATCACCTCGGTGATCCGGGTGGTGATTTCCGGCGTCATCCCCTCAACTCCTTGCTGCCGACAACTGATGGTCCGTGGACGACTGTGCGCGCATCCGGCGACGCAACTCCTGAGATTACCGCGCACCTCGACCGCGGTGCGCCCGGTCAGTCGGGAGTGAGGCCCTCACGCTGCGCGACGCTGTCGCGTGGACCGCGATGGAACACATCAAGGCAGAGATCTCTGTCCCGATAGCCCGAATAGTGCAGCAACGGCGAGTGCAGCAGCCGGTCGTGGACCGCGTCGCCGGACTGTGGATAGTCGGCGACCGGCCACCGCCAGTGGACCGCGATCACCTCGCCGTCGTCGGTCAACGCCCCGGGTAGTCGCTCGACGACGGCGTCGAGGTCGGCGTCACCGAGGTAGTAGAGCACCTCGCTGAGCACGATGAGGTCGAAGGTGCCCGGCGGCCACGGACCGGTCAGATCCCCGGTGGACACGCTGACCCGGGCGTCGGTGGTGGCCAGCCGGCGCACGGCGAGTTCCACCGCCCGCGCACTGACGTCGATACATGCGATCTCCTCGCTGCGGTCGGCGAGCGCGGCGCTCAGAACGCCGATGGAACACCCGGGTTCGAAGATCCGCCGGTACCGCGGAGCGGTCAGCGACGCCAGCGTCAGCGCGTACTTGCGTTGTTCGTACCAGCGGTCGGTGAACCCCCACGGGTCGTCGGTGTCGCGGTAGACGTCGTCGAAGTAGTTCTCCGGCAACGTCTTCGGGCCGTCGTCGGGGTGTCGTGGGGTGGTCATCAGGTGAACACGTATTCGGTGGGCCGGGTGAGATGGGCCAGCACGTGCGGCGGCAGGATCGCCTTGTCGGCCGGGTCGTCGGACAGTGGCCGGACCTGCGAGGCAAAGGCATGCACGGCGGCGTGCTTGACGGCAACCTCCAACGGGGACAACGGCGCCCGGCGCAGACGATCCCACGGCACGGCATCGTCGCCGGGAGTTGCCCAGTGCCACATCCAGATCGGGTACATCCAGAGCGACACACCGCGGCGTGTGCAGACCTCGCGGGCGCAGTTTCCGAGTGCCTCGTGATCGGGGTGGCCGTCACCGGACCAGACCGCGAGCACGGCCACCGACTCATCGCCGCAGGCGTCGAGGTAGTCGTCGACGATGCGGCACATCGCGTCGTGATGGGCGGCGAGCTCGCCGTCGGGCAGGCCGTGCCACCGTGGCCGGTCGAGTCCGAGAAGGGTTGCAGCCGTGTCGAGTTCGAGATGGCGACGCATCACCAGTCGCTCGGGTGAGACCGTCGCCGACCCGGGGTGGGATCCCGAACCGTCCGACATGCACACCACCGTGACCGCGACGCCCGCACGAGCGGCGATCGACATGATCCCGCCGACCCCGAGCACCTCGTCGTCGGGGTGGGCGCCGAGGACGATCAGCCGGTCGACCGTCACCTCCAGATCGGTCGGAGTGCGACCCGAAAGCCATTCGCGCCATCGCGATTCGGGGGTGCCGGGGATGTCGATAGGTCGCTCGGCGAAGCGCAACTGGGTGGGTGAGGGGCCGATGGCGGTCATCGTCTACCTGCTCCGGACTCGAGGGTGATGCCGTCGCGGCCGGCACTGCGACCGAACAGCGGGGCTTCGGTGAGCCGTCCGAGGTCGATCAGGTCGCGCTCGGCATGGGACTGCCGGAGATAGACCTCGAGATCGGCGACGGCCTGCGCGTGCTCGGCGTCACGCACCAACGGTGTCGGGCCGAGAGCCCGCGCGACCCGGTCGATGACCTCGGTGGCCACCTGCTCGACCGACCAGCGGACCGACAGCGCAAGGCGGCGCGCCCCGTCGAGATCGTCGGGGTGTGCATCGACGATGCCCGCCACCTGCTCGAGCAGGGTGAATCCGGCCAGCAGGCGGGCGTCGATCGCGCCGAGGTGCATCGCGGCCACGTCGTCGGCCGGGGACGTGCGGTAGATCGCGTCGGCGACCTTGCGCGCCCCGCCCCACCAGCACGCGGCCACGCCGATGCCGCCGTGGAAGAACCCGGGACGCTCGAGGTAGGCGCCGGGTGAACCGATCGGTCGGGCCGGTACGTCATCGAGATGCACGGTGCCGGTCTCGGTGGCACTCATCCCCGTCGCGGCCCACTCCGTGGTCTCCCGACGCACGCCTTCCTCATCGAGGTCGACGGCGAACAGGGCGCGGGCGCCGTCGTCGACGTCGGCGGTCACCAGGGCGTGCGTGCACGTCTGTACACCCGAACACCACGGCTTCGCGCCGCGCAGCCGCCACCCGCGATCGGTGCGGCTCGCCTCGATTCGAGGATGCGGCGGCTCCGCCGCCCACACGCCCCAGAAGGACCCGGGTTCGGTTGTACCGGAATCGATTTCGTGAAGGATCGTGCGCGCGTCGAGGTGCGCCTCGACGAGCCGGCCGACGGCGATGTCGGCGTGGGTGAGGTCTGCAAGCAGACGCCAGCGTGCGGCGGTGTCGCCCTCACCCGGATGCGGCACCCGATCGGCGAGATCGTCGGCGATCCGGCGGGCCCGGGATGCAGGTGTGGCAGGCGGGGAAATCTCAGGCGGGGGAGTGGCGGAAGCGGTCATGCCGAGCGCCGTCCGGTCGTGGAGAGAGAGCGCAGATGCGCGGCGAAGCCCTCGGGAGCGCGGCCGTGCCGACGTGTCGAGGTCGCCACCGGGGCCTGCGCGCACCAGGCGATCGAGACGCCCGCCGACTCCAGACGTTCGATCAGGTCGACGTCCTCGTCGTGCGGCAGCTCGCCGAATCCGCCGACTGCCAGGTAGGCATCGGCGCGTACCCCCAGGTTCGCCCCGTGGATGTGACGGTGGCCATCGTGATCGCGGTAGCGCCGCCGGTAGCGATCTGCCAGCGCCGCAGGCCAGCGCGTCCAATCCTTGGGTGTCACCGTGCCGGCGTAGGCGTCCGCACCGTCGGCTGCACGCATCAGGTGGTGCTGCAGCCAGTTGCCGGGAACCTCGGAATCGGCGTCGGTGGTGGCCACCCAGGTCCGCTCGGGGTCGGTCTCGGAGGAGGCGTCGTGAAGCAACGCCGCGATGCCGGCGGCCCGCGCCGCACCGACCGCCCCGAACTCGCCGACGATCGGGGCGACCTCGGCGCCGATCACCTCGGCGGACCCGTCGGTGCAGGTGTCGAGGACCACCCCGACATGCACCGGGATCCGCACCGCCTCCGCCGCGATCCGCACCGCGCGCAGACATGCCGGCAGCAGGTCGCGTTCGTTGTGGGCGGGAATCACCACGACAACACGATCGATGGCGACACGATCGGAGTCGTGAGAGGAATGCGATGCGTTCGGCACGGGCGGCCCCTGAACTCGTTCGCGTGGTCGGGGTGATGATCCCCGGACAGCGATATCGGGAGTTGCAGGCCCAATGGCTGAAGGCCGGTGTGAAACTCTCAGGTTACCGGACTCGCAGGTGAACGTCGCTCCTGCGGACGGACGACATCGGCCGCGCATCCCGACCCGCCACATCGCCGCCCGGCTTTGGGATTCCCTCGGTCGGGTCGGTTACCCTGAACACCCGTGGCATCCAATACCAGCGCCGATTCGCCCCGCTCCGGCCCCTATGACCTGATCGTCGTCGGCTCCGGTTTCTTCGGTCTCACCATCGCCGAGCGCGCCGCCGCCGAACTGGGCAAACGCGTCCTGGTGATCGAGCGTCGAGGCCACCTCGGCGGCAACGCCTATTCCGAGGCCGAACCGACCACCGGCATCGAGATCCACAAGTACGGTGCGCACCTGTTCCACACCTCCAACCAGAAGGTGTGGGACTACGTCAACCGCTTCACCGACTTCACCGGCTATCAGCACCGTGTGTTCGCGATGCACAACGGTCAGGCCTACCAGTTCCCGATGGGGTTGGGCCTGGTCAGCCAGTTCTTCGGGCGGTATTTCAGCCCCGACGAGGCACGTGCGCTCATCGCCGAACAGGCCGCCGAGATCGATACGAAGAACGCGGCGAACTTCGAGGAGAAGGCGATCAGCCTGATCGGACGTCCGCTGTACGAGGCGTTCATCAAGCACTACACCGCCAAGCAATGGGAGACCGACCCGAAGAACCTCCCGGCCGCCAACATCACCCGACTGCCGGTGCGCTACACCTTCGACAACCGGTACTTCAACGACACCTATGAGGGCCTCCCCGTCAACGGTTACACCGCGTGGCTGGAGAACATGGCCGCCGATGAGCGCATCGAGGTGCGCCTGGACA
Organism: Gordonia polyisoprenivorans NBRC 16320 = JCM 10675; assembly: GCF_000241325.1. Taxonomy (GTDB): domain Bacteria; phylum Actinomycetota; class Actinomycetes; order Mycobacteriales; family Mycobacteriaceae; genus Gordonia; species Gordonia polyisoprenivorans. Next base: position 227,785 of record NZ_BAEI01000031.1, read on the forward strand.
CCGACTGGTTCGACGTGCGCGACGAGCTACGCGCGCAGAGCCCCGACGCGCCCGTCGTCTACACCGGCCCGCTCGATCGCTACTTCGACTACTCCGCCGGACGCCTCGGCTGGCGCACCCTCGACTTCGAGACCGAGGTGTTGCCCACCGGCGACTTCCAGGGCACCCCGGTGATGAACTACAACGACGCCGACGTGCCCTACACGCGTATCCACGAATTCCGGCACTTCCACCCCGAACGCGATACCTACCCCACCGACAAGACGGTCATCATGCGGGAGTACGGGCGTTTCGCGAAGGACGACGACGAGCCGTACTACCCGATCAACACCCCCGAGGACCGAGAGATGCTCGCGTCCTACCGAGCCCTGGCCAAGACCGAGACCACCGACTCCAAGGTGCTCTTCGGCGGACGGCTGGGCACCTACCAGTACCTGGACATGCACATGGCCATCGCCAGTGCGCTCACGATGTTCGAGAACACCCTGGCGCCGCACCTGCGAGATGGTGCGGCGCTGGTGGGTCCCGACGCGTGACGCCCGGGCCCGATCACCGGCGATGACAGCAGTGCAGTCGCAGACCAGAGCGGAGTATTGAGTGTGACCCCTGCCCAACAGGAGAACGTGACCGCGTCGTCGACGGTCGAACCCGACTCCACGGCGGTCGAACTGCTGCAGCGGGTCATCTTCCCCCGGCCCGGCGAACCCATCGACGTCCGTTCGCTCTACCTCGTCGAATCCGCGAGCAATGCGCGGCGTGCGCACGCCCCGAGCCGCACCTCGGTGGTCCTCGGCGCGGAGTCCGAGGTCAGCTTCGAGAGCTACTTCAATGCCTTCGCCGCGGCCTACTGGCGACGCTGGTCGATCCTCACCTCGGTGGTGCTGCGGGTCGAGGTGATCGGCACCTGCCGCGTCGATCTCTACCGCTCCAAGGTCGACGGCTCCCGCATCGGCATCGGTGGCGACCTGGTCCCCATCGACGAGAACGGCCGCGGCACCATCGAATTCGAGCTCGACCTCGGGCCGTTCGAGGACGGCGGCTGGATCTGGTTCGACGTCACCACCGACACCGAGACCGAAATCGTCTCTGCCGGCTGGTATTCGGCGATCCCGGTGCCCAGCGGTCCGGACACCAAACGCGTCACCGTCGGCATCCCGACCTTCAACCGGCCCACCGACGCGGTCAACGCTCTCGCCGCACTCACCTCGGATCCGTTGGTGGACGAGGTGATCGACGCGGTGCTGATGCCCGATCAGGGCACGCGCAAGGTCGTCGACGAGTCCGGTTACTCGCAAGCCGCTGCGGCACTGGGCGATCGGCTGCACATCTTCGATCAGGGCAACCTCGGTGGTTCCGGTGGTTACTCCCGCATCATGTACGAGGCGTTGCGGCTCACCGACTCCCCTTACGTCCTGTACATGGACGACGACATCGCGATCGAGCCCGACTCGATCCTGCGCGCGCTGGCGATGTCACGGTTCGCCCGCACCCCCATGCTGGTCGGTGGGCAGATGCTGAACCTGCAGGACCGCAGTCACCTGCACTGCATGGGTGAGGTCATCAATCACCACACCTTCATGTGGACCGCGGCGCCGTTCGTGGAATACGACCACGACTTCGCCGAGTATCCGCTGCGTGACCGGGAGAACTCGAAAAACCTGCACCGCCGGATCGACGTCGAGGGCAACGGCTGGTGGATGTGCATGATCCCGCGTGTCTGCGCCGAGGAGATCGGCCTGCCGATGCCGCTGTTCATCAAGTGGGACGACTGGGAATTCGCCTTGCGCGCAGGCAAGGCCGGATACCCGACGGCAACGGTTCCCGGCATCGCGATCTGGCACATGGCGTGGAGCGACAAGGACGACGCCATCGACTGGCAGGCGTACTTCCACCTGCGCAACCGGCTCGTCGTCGCTGCGATCCACCACGACGGCCCGATCAAGGGCATCCTGCAGTCGATGGTCAAGGCGACCGCCAAACATCTTCTCTGCCTTGAATATTCGACGGTGGCGATCCAGAACGAGGCGATCCGCGACTTCCTCGCCGGCCCCGATCACATCCGTTCGCTGCTGCCGACCGCGCTGCCCAAGATCGCCGCCATGCGCAAGGAGTACCCGGATGCCGTGGTCCTGCCGTCGGCGACCGAGTTGCCCCGAACCAGTGGTGAAGCAACACATCTCGGGACGACGGTGCCGAGCAACCCGGTCACCAAGCTGCGGGCGCTGGCCGGGGCGATCGTCAACAACATGCGTCCGGCCGATCCGCGGCATCACGAAGTGCCCCAGGCCAACTACCCGCCGATCGAGGCCCGATGGTTCTCTCTCGGCCGGGTCGACGGCGTCACCGTCACCACCGCCGACGGCCGCGGCGTGGTGTATCGCCAGCGCGACCGCGACAAGATGATCGCCCTCGCGCGTGAATCCGCGGCGCTGGTACGTGAACTCAACGAGAGGTTCCCCGAGTTGACGGAGCGCTACCGCGCCCAACACCGGGACCTGACCAGTAAGGAGAGCTGGGCGCGTGTCTTCGGAATCGACTGATCGGGGCCCATCGCCGGCCGCCACGGCGCAGACCGCGGAGCCGACGGGTGAGGTCGCCGCACTGATCGGTGTCCAGGGTGTGCTGCTCGAGGCGCCCGGCGTCGTGCCCGCCGCCCGTGGTCTTTCACACTTCGGCGAGCACTCCCTCGGCTGGCTGGCGATCAGCGCCGTCGGCTGGGGGCTGGCCGTGCGACGCGACGACGCCACCGCACAACGCCGCTGGCTCGAGGCCGGCGCGGGGGCCTTCGGCGCACACGCGGCATCGGTGATCATCAAGCGCATCGTCCGGCGCAAGCGCCCACACGATCCGCGGATCCGGGTCGGGGTGTCCACGCCGAGTCGACTGAGTTTCCCGTCGTCTCACGCCACGTCGACGACGGCCGCGGCGATCCTCATCGGTAGGGCAGCGGGTTTGCCGCCCTACCTGCTTCCGGCGGTGCTGGTGCCGCCTATGCTCACCTCGCGACTGGTTCTCGGGGTGCACTATCCGAGCGATGTCGCCGCCGGAGCCGCGATCGGCGCACTGAGCGCCGGTGCCGTCGTCGTCGGCGATCAGTTCATCGAGCGTGCCGCCGACACCGCGGCCCGCCACCCGCGATCCACCCGGCTCGCCGGTGTTGCTGCCCGCGTCGGTGCAGTGGCGCTGATGCCGGGGTCGACAGCACGCCTCCTCGTGGGGCGGGTCGTCGGCGGCGAGTCCACTAAGGAGAAGGCATGAGCGAGGAGCCGATCGAGCACGGAAAGGTCAAGGGCCCGCCCAAGAACCTGGCCACCGGGCTGATCAAGGCGGTCCGGCCACGTCAGTGGGTGAAGAACGTCCTCGTCCTCGCCGCTCCGCTGGCCGCGGGTAGCGATGCCCTGACCAACGCCGGTGCGATGGGACGCGTCGGCCTGGCGTTCATCGCGTTCTGCCTCGTCGCCTCCTGCATCTACCTGGTCAACGACGCCATGGACGTCGAATCGGACCGTAATCATCCCACCAAGCGGTTCCGGCCGATCGCCGCGGGCGTGGTGCCGGTATCGCTGGCCTACGGCCTCGCGCTGGTGCTGGGTGCGGGATCGATCGGGGTGGCGCTCATCGCCAACTGGCAGACCGCCGTCGTCATCGCCATCTACCTGGTGATCCAGCTCGGTTACTGCTTCGGGCTGAAGAACCAGGCCGTCATCGACATCTGCATCGTCTCGTCGGGCTTCCTGTTGCGCGCCATCGCCGGTGGTGTGGCCGCCGAGATCCGACTCTCGCAGTGGTTCCTGCTGGTGATGGCCTTCGGGTCGCTGTTCATGGCGGCCGGCAAACGCTACGCCGAATTGCAACTCGCCGAGCGCACCGGCGCCAAGATCCGCAAGGCGCTGCAGTACTACACCACCAGCTACCTGCGCTTCGTGTGGACATTGGCGGCCACGGCCGTCGTGCTGTTCTACGGACTGTGGGCCTTCGACAAGAACTCCGGCCACGACACCAACGTTGCCTATGCCCTGTCGATGGTGCCGTTCACCATCGCGATCCTGCGCTACGCCGTCGACATCGACGGTGGTCAGGCCGGAGAACCCGAGGAGATCGCCCTCGGCGACCGTGTGCTGCAGGTCCTGGCGGTGGCCTGGATAGTATGCGTGGGTGTCGCGGTCTATGCAGTCTCCTGATCGAGGGCAGTCTCCTGATCACGGGCAGTCACCTGATCGAGGGCAATTGCCCGAGGACGACGCGCCCACTCAGTGGCTGCGTCTGAATCTCGGCGGCGACGAGCCCGACGTGGAGCGCCCGGCCGATGGGAACGAGCGCCCGGTCGGCGAGGATGAGCGCCCGATCGACGTCAAGAAGCGCCCGATCGATGAGGATGAGCGCCCGATCGGCAAGAAGAAGCGCACGGTCGACGTCGGCGCGTGGCGGCGTTGGGGTGGCCGCGAGTGGACCGCCATCATCAGTTTCCTGATCGGTGCCATCACCGTCACCACCTTCTTCGCGATCGGCGCATGGCAGCGGCGCTGGATCGCCGACGACGGACTCATCGTCCTGCGCACCCTGCGCAACCTGTTCGCGGGCAACGGGCCGGTGTTCAACGCAGGGGAACGGGTCGAGGCCAACACCTCCACGGCGTGGACCTATCTGCTGTGGTTCTGGGCGTGGGTGACCGACGGCCAACTCGAGTACGTCGCCCTGTGGGTGGCGCTGGTGTTGTCGGTGTCGGCGGTGCCCATCGCGATGTACGGGACAGCCCGCCTGTTGCGTCGGCGCCTCGGTGGGATCACCGGCGATGGCTACACCCTGCTGCTTCCGCTCGGCCCGATCATCTACATCGCGTTGCCGCCGGCACGCGACTTCGCGACCAGCGGCCTGGAGAACGGGCTCTGTATCTTCTGGGCCGCGGTGCTGTGGTGTCTGCTGATCTCGTGGTGTCGGCGATCGTCCGGGGCCGAGGCCACCCGCGCCGGTTCGGCGGCCACACTGTTCCTCGCCTTCTGGGCGGGCCTGGCGCCGTTGGTTCGGCCCGAGCTCACGGTCATCGGCGGGATCGCCCTGGTGCTGGTGTTCCTGGCGCCCCAGACATGGAAGATGCGTGTCGGCATCGTCGTCGCCGCCGCGATTCTCCCCGTGGGCTACCAGATCTTCCGGATGGGGTACTACGCCCTGTTGGTCCCCAACCCGGCCGTCGCCAAGGACGCCAGCGGCTCCAAGTGGCATCAGGGGTTCATCTATCTGGCCAACCTCTTCGGGCCCTACACGCTGCTGTTGCCGGTGGTCCTCGCGCTCGTGGCGGGCATCCTGCTCGCCGTCGGGGTGCGCGCACGCAAGCTCAGCCCCACCGAGCCGTCATCGCAGGCCCCGACGACGGTGCGTGGCCGGTTGGCGTCGTGGTCGCGGCGTCTGCAGACGCCGGGCGCGGTGGTCACCGCGATGGTGCTCGCCGGCCTCATCGTCGGTCTGTACTGGCTGCGTCAGGGTGGCGACTTCATGCACGGCCGCGTCCTGCTGACACCACTGTTCGTGATGTTGTTGCCGCTCATGGTGATTCCGGTGACCATCCCGGTGCGCGGTGTCGCCGCAGCCTTCCGCCGTCGCCGCATGCCCGCCCCCGCTGACGCTGACAGCGCCCTCGCTGACGCTGACAGCGCCCTCGCCGACGCCGACGCCGACGGCGCCCTCGCCACCGCCGACAGCGCCCCAGCCACCGCTGACAGCGCGCCCGCCGACACCGACGGCGCTCTGCGCGCCCGCCGTACACGCCTGCAGCTGGTCGGCTCGACCGTCCTCGCGGCGATGTGGATCACCACCATCGCGTGGGCGGCGATCGTCCATGAGGATGTCCTGCCCAACGCCGGCATCGACATCGGCCGCAGCGGCATCGTCGACGAGCGACGCTTCTACGTCACCAACATGGGCATCGAGAACCCAGTCACCGCCAAGGATTACCTCGACTATCCGCGCATGAAGGCGATGGTCGAGGACATCGAGCAGTATCAGAAGGAGGGCGGCGTGCTGATCGCGTCCTTCGACTACGACCAGTGGTACATCGCCCGCCTCCCCGCCAGCACCCCGCAGGACAAGCGCCAGCTGACGGTGTTCTTCCTCAATCTCGGCATGACCAGCATGAATGCTCCGCTCAACGTGCGGGTCATCGACCAGATGGGGCTGGCGTATCCGATCGCCGCGCACACCGAGCGACTCGACGACGGCCGCATCGGGCACGACAAGGTACTGCCGACCGAGTGGGTGGTCGCCGAGGCCGGAGCCGTGGCGCGAGCCCCGATCCTGCCCGGGTTCCTCGACGAGGACGTCGTACGTCAGGCGCAGGTCGCCCTGACGTGTCCGGCCACCCGGGACCGGATCGCCTCGTACGAGGCGCCGTGGACGTGGCAGCGGTTCAAGAGCAACCTGATCCAGTCGTTCACGTTCACCGACTACCGCATCGACCGCAACCCCGAGTACGAGATCCAGCACTGCGGTCTGAGGATGCCGCCGCGCATCCACCCGCGCTGACCCGGAACCGGGGACGCTGTGAGGAACCTTCGCGCAGCATCGGAGGAACTTGCGAGAAATTATCTCGAATCGGTAACGTGCCGCGGAGTGCGACCGATAGACCGACCGTGAGAATTGCGGTGGGACCGATCCGTCCGCACCAACCTGAGAGAGCTGTGAGAGACGTCACAGAGTTTGTCAGGCTTCGGTGGCTGCAATAGGCTGCCGGGGGTTCCTCGTGTGCACGATGCACGAGGGTTCGGTGTGGGGGATCGGACGTCGCAGAGGTGTAGTCCGGAGTTCGACGCAATGACTGTTTCGTGTCGGAACCGGTGACAGAGGGAGAATGCAGGTCGATGGGTGTAGGTGAACTGGAACCGAAGGCGTCCACGGGACTCAGTGCACGGCTCGTGGCGATTGTGGTCGCCGTGATGACCGTCGCGGGTCTGATCGGAGCAGTGGTCGGAACGGGCCAGGCCGACGCGCGCATCAACGGCACCGGCTTCCGCAAGACGCTGTGGATCGACGCCTGCGGCATGCCCACCAACGGCGCCTTCGGCAACAAGTCCATGGCTCCCGGCAAGGTCCAGGTTCGTACCTGGTTCAAGCCGCAGAACAAGCGCACCGTCATCCTGCTCGACGGCATGCGCGCCCAGTACGACTTCTCCGGCTGGGAGATCAACACCAACGTCCAGGAACTGGTCAATCGCGGCGTCAACGTCGTCGAGCCGATCGGCGGACCGGCCAGCTTCTACACCGACTGGAATGCGCCCAGTAACTTCAACGGCCAGCAGAGCCGTTACATGTGGGAGTGCGTGATCAACAACCGCCTCCCGCAGGCACTGCGGGCCAACGGATTCCAGGGCAAGAACGGCAAGTACGCCATCATGGGCGTGTCCATGGGTGGTAACGCCGCACTGGTCCTCGCCTCCAAGCGTCGCGACCTCTACTACGCCGCCGGCTCGCTGTCGGGCTACAACTTCCTCAGTGCCCCCGGCATGCACACGATGATCCGTCTGGCGATGCTCGACGTCGCACCGCAGCCGTGGAACGTCGACGCCATGTGGGGCCCGCCGTGGGACGGCCGCTGGTATGACAACGACCCGTCGCTGCGCATCAACCGCATGCAGGGCCTGAAACTCTTCGTCGGTTCCGGTAACGGACTCTTCGGCAAGTACAACGCGCTGCCGAACGTCTTCGACGACCTGTTCAAGGGTTCGACGCTGGAGTTCCTCGCGTTCACCCAGGCCAAGGCCTTCGAAGGACTCGCCTTCATCAACGGCCTGCCGATCATGAGTTACTACGCCAACGGCACCCACGCCTGGGGCTACTGGCAGGACATGGTCTGGAACGCCTACTCGCGAGGCTTCTTCAACTGATCGAGTAGCGCACTGCTCGACTGAGCAACGATCAACTGAGCACCGGGACAGCCCCGGCCGCCACCACACGGTGTCGGCCGGGGTTGTCTCATTGGTCCGGCATGACCGGCTATCCGCGCAACTCACATCACAGAAGTCACAAAAATCTCACCCGCCACAGCGTGGCGTCGCGCCAACCTGCGCCACGACGTGTAAGAAACACCTGAGGCGTAATGACACCAGTGAGATTTCTGTGATTTGAGGGGCCACTGAGTCGACGCGGTCGCCGACCGCGATGCGTCGACCATCAGGGGTGCGAAGGAGCGCGAGGGTATGCGAACAGTGAGTGCGGGGCGAACGAGTGGGCGTACGGCCACTCGCGGTGCGACGAGCCGGCGAACGCCACGAGTCGTCATCACGATGGTGGTGGTCGTGCTGGTGGCGCTTGGCTGGGCCCTGATCGGTCAGCAGGACGCCGTCGGTGCCCCCGCCCCGGCCCCGGCCCCGGCCCCGGCCCCGGCGAGTCCGGCCCCGGCAGCCCCGGCGAGTCCGGCAGCCCCGGCGAGCCCGGCTGCCCCGGCTCCGGCGGCCACTCCCGCGGCCTCCCCGGCGCCCACCCAGCCCGCCCGCGTCACCAAGGTGTTCTGGTACACCGACCGTCGCGTTGCGCTCTGGGTGTTCTCCCCGTCGATGAACACCGAGATCCAAGTCCAGATCCTGCTGGCCCGTGATTGGTGGGCCAATCCGACCGCGCGGTTCCCGCAGCTGACCATGCTCGACGGTCTGCGCGCACAGGACGATCAGAGCGGCTGGGTCATCAACACCGACGTCGTCGACTTCTACAAGGACAAGAACGTCAACGTCATCCTGCCCATCGGTGGCGAGTCGAGTTTCTACACCGACTGGAAGGAAACCGACAAGGGCAAGAACTACAAGTGGGAAACCTTCCTCATGCACGAGCTGCCGCCCATCATCGAAGGTGATTGGCGCTCAACGGATGTCCGTGGCATCGAGGGACTCTCGATGGGTGGTTCGGCGGCCATGATGCTCGCCGCACGAAACCCCGGCTACTACAAGTTCGCCGCGTCGTTCTCCGGCATCCTGCAGCTCACCTCCTACGGGATGCCGCAGGCCATCCAGTTCGCCCTTCGGGACGGCGGCGGCTACGACGCGATGAAGATGTTCGGCCCGCCCAGCGACCCGGAGTGGAAGGCCCACGATCCGTACCTGCTCGCCGACAAACTGCGGGGCACCAGTCTCTACATCTCGTCGGGCAACGGCATGGTCGGCCCGTACGACAAGCCGTCCGACATCCCGATGCTGGCGACCAACTACTCCGGTGTGGGACTCGAGCTGCTCTCCCGGGTCACCTCGCAGCAGTTCGCAATCAAGTTGAACCAGTTGGGAATTCCCGGACAAGCCGTCTACCGGGCGTCGGGTACCCACACCTGGCCCTACTGGGAATTCGAGATGCATCAGGCCTGGCCGCAGGCGGCGGCAGCGCTCGGCCTCAGCGGTGACAAGGTGGCCTGCGGGGTCAGCCCGGCGTTCAAGAAGGTCGCCGGTCCGGCCCGGCTGGGAGTGTGCCTGACGCCGGAGTACGGCGTACCCGGCGGACGCGCCCAGGACTTCGCCGAAGGGCGGATCATCACCGGGCCGAAGGGTCCGCAGGTGGTCGGTGGCGCGATCGGCGGCGCGTATGTCGGCGCGGGCGGACCCGGCGGCAAACTCGGTCTGCCGACCAGCGGTGAGATGCCGTGGGGTCGCGACGGCGGCAAGACGCAGACCTTCGAACACGGCCGGATCAACTGGTCACCGAAGGGCGGCGCGCAACTCGCGCGATAGATCCAGCTCACACACGCGGCGCCCCACATCGGGTGCCGCGTGTGTGCGTCCTGAGATCTGACTGTGGAATCGCGATGTTTGCGCAGGTGAGGTGGCTCCGGTGGCGAATGTTGTCCGCCTTGTTGGGTAGCCTTGCTGGCGGTTGGGACAAACCACCACGTGTGTGTACGTGGTCACCGGCGCGCCTCTCGTCGAACCAGGGGTCGGAGGGTTCGAGGCGGCATCGGTGATGCGTGACGAGGAAGTGATGATGACGAAGTACTTGAGGCTGGGTGTGCTGATGACCGGCGTGGTGTTCGCGCTGGGTTCGCTGGCGGCATGTTCGGACGACTCCACGGCGAGCGCCCCGATCACCAGCAATCCGGTCACCACGACGTCGCTGTACTCCGCGCCGTCGAGTGCCTCGGCGTCGAGCGCACCGGAGTCCGGTCAGACCTCGGCCGGTGCCACCCCGACCACCGGCGGGTCCACGCTGCCGGCGACCACCCCTGGCTCGACGGCACCGGCATCGGGACAACTCACCGCACCGGACGGGGCGCCGCTCGATGACAAGGCCAAGCGATACCTGCAGGCCCTGCGCAGCCAGAACGTCACGCTGCTCGGTGATACCGACAACGGTGTCGCGCTGTCGCTGGCCACCTACGTCTGCGACGCGCAGAAGAAGAACACCGACCCGGTGACCACCAAGGCCTACGTCACCGCACTGGTCGCTCCTGGCACCCAGAACACCGCGGAGGCCAATGCCAAGGCCGACAAGGTGATCAAGGCCGCCCAGGACAACTATTGCTAGCGGCAACCGACCTGTGAACGCCCGGAAGAAACGCTCACGGACCTCCCGTGCGCTGCGCCTGTTGATGGTTGCGGTCGCGCTGATCGCCGTCATCGCGATCGTGCTGATCGCGATCTGGATCAAGGGCATCGTCGAGGGTCCGCCTGCACCGCCGCGTGGTGGCGGCCCGTCGTCGACGACGACGACCCCGCCGAACCGGCCGGAGGCCCAGCCCGCCGACTGCGCCGACGTGTTGACGCTGGTGATCCCGGGTACCTGGGAGTCCACGCCGAACGACGACCCGCTGAACCCGACGTCCAAGCCGGCGTCGCTGCTGCTGCGCGTCTCCAAGGCGATCAAGAGTGAATTCCCCGAGTCGCGCACCGAGGTCTACACGGTGCCCTACATCGCCGAGTTCCGGAACCCCACGATCCTCAACGATCGGCAGAGCAGCTACAACGACTCGCGCACCCAGGGCTACAAGCGGGCCGCGGGCAAGATCATCTCCACCCACGAGCACTGTCCGCTGACGCGCTACGTCATCGTCGGCTTCTCGCAGGGTGCGGTCATCGGCGGGGACCTCGCCTCGGCCATCGGCAACGGCCGTGGAAACGTGTTGCCGCAGTCCGACGCCGATCTCGTCCTCGGGGTCGGACTCATCGCCGACGGCCGCCGGCAGCCCGGCGATCAGCGTGACATCGGACCCAACCCGCCCGGCGTCGGTGCCGAGATCGCACTTGCCGGGATGGGATCGCTGGTGCCGGGGACCACGATGACCGGCCCGCGTCCCGGCGGCTTCGGGGATCTGCAGAGCAAGGTCGTATCCATCTGTGCCCCAGGCGATCTCATCTGCGATGCGCCGACGGCGTCGAATCCGTTGAGTGCCGTGAGTCAGCTGGCGAGCGCCATCAACAACCCGGTGCACGCGATGTATGCGACGCCGCGGTACTGGTCTCTGGACGGTGCGACCGCGACCCAGTGGATGCGCGGCTGGGTCAACGGACTCATCGACGAGGCCCCGCGTCCGGCGCACAACTGAGCACCCACGTCGTGGCGTCGCGTGCTGCGGGGTGGCTGGGAAGGCCCTGAGCGGGGACCGATCCGTTTGGGCGGCGCCGACCTGCTGCATTAACGTTGTGGGCTGGCTCGGCGGTGTCCTGCGGAATGGGGACGCCCCCGCACGGCCACGAGAACTCATGACGACGCCGCGAACGCGACGAGGAGAACCAATGACCCAGGGCGAGACCACCGGGACCGGTGGCGGCGAGACCACGCTGCGCGCGTTCCGGTTCGGCGCCGGTGGTGAGGGCAACAAGGACGAGGGCGGCGCCCGCAAGTTCGTGAAGTTGGCCCAGACCGCCGAAGAATACGGATACGACACCTTTGCCGTCCCCGATCACCTCGGCAACCAGGTCGGCCCGCTGGCCGCACTGGGAGCGTTGAGCCAGGCCACCGACCGCATCAGGCTCGCGACGTCGGTTCTCGCGAACGGCTTCCGACATCCGGCGCTGTTGGTCAAGGAGGCCAACACCATCGACGTCCTGAGCAAGGGCCGCCTGGAACTCGGGATCGGTGCGGGCTGGCTGAAGGAGGAGTTCGACAAGGCGGGTATCGAGTTCGAATCCCCCGGTGTACGCATCCGGCGGCTCGATGAATCGCTGACGATCCTCGACAAGCTCATGCGCGGCGAGACCGTCGACTTCGACGGTGAGTTCTACCAGATCAAGGGACTCGAGGGCAGCCCGCGACCGCGTCAGGGGCCGCGCCCGCCGATCGCCGTCGGCGGTGGCGGGCCCAAGATGCTCGCCCTGGCCGCCAAACACGCCGACATCATTTCCGTGGCGCCGGGCACCACCTCCGACGGGCGGATGAAGTTGTCGGACATGACCATCGAGAAGACCGCCGAGCGGGTCGACCGCATCCGCCAGGCCGCAGGCGACCGGTTCGCCGAGATCGAACTCAACTGGACGATCGCGGTCATCGTCATCACCGACGACCGGCAGTCCACGGCCGAGATGGCGCTCAAGGCACTCGAACAGGGGTATCCGCCGAACATCGAACGCGACACCGAGTTCACCGTCGATGACGTGCTGAACTCGCCGTACATCGCGATCGGATCGTTCGAGGAGATCGCCGACCAGATCCGGGCGGTGCGGCGGCGCACCTCGATGTCCTACGTCGGGGTGTTCCCGACGCAGATGGATGCCTTCGCGCCGGTCATTTCGCTCCTCAAGGGAGAGTAAAGTGTGTCCTCGGTCCGGGGGCGGAAAGCCGCACGACAACCGCCGGCGAAGGACCGCTGCAGTGGCGTGATCACACTGCGGTGGAGTCAAGGTGGACATGACGATCATGAAGTGAGCGAAAGGGTTGGGAAGAGTCGTGCGACCGCGACCAACGCGGTCCACGGACGAATGGGTACCGACACGACCGCCGGTGCACGGCAAGGGACGACTCGAGGGTCACACTGAACCGAGCAGCGCGGTCGGGCGCCGCGGGGTGTGCCACGAGGTACGCACGATATGCCCATTTGGGGGCAGGAACGTGGGGGCCACAGGAGTAATGAATGCTGAAGACTGAATTTGAGCAATTCCTCGACGAGAACGGTCAGCTGCACTTCACCGAGGACGCAACACTCGTCGACTACGTCGAGCGCAACGTCCGCGACGCGGCCGACACACTCGCCTACCGCTACATCGACTACAGCCGGGAGCGCGAGGGCGAACGTCAGGACCTCACCTGGGCGCAGTTCGGCAAACGACTCCGTGCGGTGGCGGCACGGCTGCAGCAGGTCACCAAACACGGCGACCGCGTCGCGATCCTCGCCCCGCAGTCGCTGGAGTACGTGATCGGCTTCTTCGCCGCGCTCTACGCGAGCAACGTCGCGGTTCCGCTGTTCAGCCCCGACGAGCCCGGTCACACCGACCGGTTGACCGCGGTGCTCTCCGACTGCGAGCCGACCGCGATCCTCACCTCCACCAAATCCGCCGAGGCGGTGCGCAACTTCTTCGCCGACCGCCCGGCCAAGGAACGTCCCCGCGTCATCGCCGTCGACGCGGTGCCCGACTCCGTCGGCTCGAGCTGGGTCGCACCGATCGCCGGTAAGGACCACAACAAGGACACCGTCGCCTACCTGCAGTACACGTCGGGATCGACGCGCGTGCCCGCCGGTGTCGAGATCACCTACCAGGCGGTGGCCGCCAACGTCCTGCAGATCTATGACTGCATCGAGATCGACCGCAACGCCCGCGGCGTCACCTGGCTGCCGATGTTCCACGACATGGGCCTGCTCACGGTGATCCTGCCCGCACTCGGCGGAAAATACATCACGATCATGAGCCCGCAGGCGTTCGTGCGCAGGCCCGGTCGCTGGATTCGCGAACTCGCCGCCGACGACGACAACGCACCCACCTACGCCGCGGCGCCCAACTTCGCCTACGAGCACGCCGCCGCCCGCGGCCTGCCGAAAGAGGGCGAGAAACTCGACCTCTCCAACGTCATCGGCCTGATCAACGGCTCCGAACCGGTGACCGTCAGCTCGATGAAGAAATTCAACGAGGCATTCGGCCCGTACGGGCTGCCCAAGACCGCGATCAAGCCGTGCTACGGCATGGCCGAGGCCACCCTGTTCGTGTCGGCCACCCAACGCGACAACGAGGCCAAGGTCATCTACGTCGACCGCGAAGAACTCAACGCCGGGCGGATGAAGGTCATCGACTCCGACGCGCCCAACGCCGTCGCGCAGGTCTCCTGCGGACAGGTCGCGCTCAGCCAGTGGGCCGCCATCGTCGACGCCGCCGAATACGACGAGACCGGCGTCGGCATCGAGAAAGCCGACGGCGAGGTCGGCGAGATCTGGCTGCACGGCCTCAACATCGGCGCCGGCTACTGGAACAAGCCGCAGGAAACCAAGGACACCTTCGAGAACACCATCACCACACCGCTCACGCAGAACAGCCACACCGAGGGTGCTCCCGCCGACGCGACCTGGATGCGCACCGGCGACTACGGTGTGTGGCTCGACGGTGAGCTCTACATCACCGGCCGCGTCAAGGACCTGGTGATCGTCGACGGCCGCAACCACTACCCGCAGGACCTCGAATTCAGTGCGCAAGAAGCCAGCCCGGCCCTGCGCCCCGGCTTCGTCGCAGCGTTCGCGGTCCCGGCCAACGAATTGCCCAAGGTGGTCTTCGAACAATCCACCAGCGGACTGACCTTCGACCCCGACGACGCCTCCGAGCAACTGGTCATCGTCGCCGAACGCGGACCGGGCAAACGCCACGACCCGCAAGAAGTCGCCGACACCGTGCGCGCCGCCATCGCCGGACGCCACGGCGTCATGGCCCGCGACATCCTGCTCGTCCCCGCCGGGTCCATCCCACGCACCTCCAGCGGCAAGATCGCCCGCCGCGCGACCAAGGCCGCCTACATCGACGGCAGCCTGCGAGGTGGGTATAAGCAGACGGCCTTCCCAGATGCGGGCGTGTAGCGCAGCGAAGCCTTTCGCCGCACACCCTCCGCGTCGGCCGGCCGCCGTCACGAACCCGCGCGGCCATCGAGCCGTCGCCAAGTACCCTGAGAAACGATGTCTGAACTGAATAACGACGAGCCGAACAACCAGGTCGACGCCACCAGCACCGACGGGGAGACCGCCGGTGGGCTGACCGTCTCCGAACTACGGGACTGGTTGCGTGACTGGGTGGCGCAGGCCACCGGTGTACCGGCCGATCAGATCTCCGATGACCGCCCGATGGAGGAGTTCGGTCTGTCCTCGCGGGACGCGGTGGCGCTGGCCGCCGACGTCGAGGACAAGACCGGCGTCATCCTCACCGCGACGGTCGCCTATAACCATCCGACGATCGCCATGCTGGCGACGCGCATCATCGAGGGCGATCCCGACGAGGGCATCGACGCCGACGACGACCGCTTCTGGGAGCGCGAGCGCAGCGACGCCGACGACATCGCCATCGTCGGGCTCTCCACGCGATTCCCGAAGGCCGGTCAGTCGCCGGAGTCGACGTGGGAGGCCCTGATCGAGGGCCGTGACGGCATCTCCGACCTCCCCGACGATCGCTGGACCGAGTTCAAGGCCGACCCGCGGATGGCCGAGGTCCTCGAGAAGCGCAATCTGCGCGGCGGATACCTCGACGACGTCAAGTCCTTCGACGCCGACTTCTTCCAGATGAGCCCCCGCGAGGTCGAGATGGTCGATCCGCAGCAGCGGCTCGCGCTGGAACTGACCTGGGAGGCGCTCGAACACGCACGCATCCCGGCCAGCGATCTCAAGGGCGGCAGCGTCGGCGTTTTCGTCGGCACCTCGACCAACGACTACCAGCTGATGGCCGCGCTCGGTCTCGGTGAGGGCTCCGACGAGACCGCGGCCTACGCCCTGACCGGCACCGCCACCTCCATCATCGCCAACCGCGTTTCCTACTTCTTCGACTTCCACGGGCCGTCGGTCGCCATCGACACCGCGTGCTCGTCGTCGTTGGTGGCCGTCCACCAGGCCGTGCAGAGCCTGCGTTCGGGCGAGTCCGAGGTCGCCCTGGCCGGTGGCGTCAACATGATCCTCACCCCGGCGGCCACCGTCGGCTTCGACACGATCGGCGCGGTCGCCAAGGACGGGCACATCAAGGCCTTCTCCGCCGACGCCGACGGTATGGTTCGCTCCGAGGGCGGCGGTCTGTTCGTCCTCAAACGACTCGCCGACGCCCGCCGCGACGGCGACCAGGTGCTCGCGGTGATCTCCGGTACCGCGGTCAACTCCGACGGTCGTTCCAACGGCATCTTCGCTCCCAATCCCGAAGCGCAGGTGGAGGTTCTGCGATCGGCGTATGCCGACGCCGCACTCGATCCGCGTCAGGTCGACTACGTCGAGGCACACGGCACCGGCACCATCCTCGGTGATCCGATCGAGGCCGACGCGCTGGGCCGGGTGGTTGGTCGCGGACGCGTCGTCGGCGCCCCCGCGCTGCTCGGATCGGCCAAGACGAACTTCGGACACATGGAGTCCGCAGCCGGTGCCGGCGCACTGGCCAAGGTCGTGTTGTCCATGGGTCACAACAAGATTCCGGCCTCCCTGAACTACGCCGGACCCAACCCCTACATCCAGTTCGAGGCGACCGGCCTCAAGGTCACCGACGAGATCACCGAATGGCCGCGCTACTCCGGGCATGCCATCGCCGGGGTATCCGGATTCGGTTTCGGCGGTACCAACGCCCACATCATCGTCCGCGAGGTACTCCCGGGCGACCTCGAGGAACCGGCCGCCGTCGCCGATCTGACCGACGCGGCCGCCGCCGAGACGCCGGCCGCCGACCTCGACGACGACGAGGACTTCCTCACCGAGGCCGAACGTGCGGTACTCGCCGCACAGTCGGCCGCCCCCGAGGCGGACGCCGTTGTCGCCGAACGTGATCCGGCCGACGATTTCGCGCCCTGCGCGGTCGACGGGGCGGTGGTGCCGCTGGTGATATCGGCGTTCCTGCCCTCACGGCGCCGCAAGGCGGCCGCCGATCTGCTCGAATGGCTCGAATCCGATGCCGGACAAGCCACCCCGCTCGCCGACATCGGCCGTGCGCTTGCCCACCGCAACCACGGACGGTCGCGCGCCGTCGTGATGGCCCGCTCCCACGAGGACGCCGTCAAGGGTGTGCGTGCGGTGGCCGAGGGCAAGGCCAATCCGCTTGTGTACTCGGCAGATTCGCCCGACGCCGCATCGGCGGTGTGGTTGTTGAGCGGCTTCGGGTCGCAGCACCGCAAGATGGCCAAGCAGCTTTACACCGAGAACCCGGTCTTCGCCAAGTACGCCGACCGCGTCGATCACCTCGTGCAGCGTGAACTCGGATACTCCATCGTCGAGATGTTCCTCGACGACGAACAGACCTACGGCATCGAGACCAGCCAGGTCGGCATCTACACCATCCAGGTCGCCCTCGCCGACACGTTGCGCCACTTCGGCGCGCAACCCGGTGTGCTGGTACCGCATTCGATGGGTGAGGCCTCGGCCGCCTACATCAGTGGTGGTCTCTCGCTCGAGGATGCGACACGGGTGATCTGTCAGCGCTCGCGTCTCATGGGTGAGGGCGAGTCGATGCTCACCGGCGACGATATCCGGCTGATGGCCCTCGTCGAATACTCCGCCGAGGACATCAACGACGTCCTCGTCGACTACCCGGACCTCGAGATCTGCGTCTACGCTGCGCCGACCCACACCGTCATCGGTGGTCCCGAGCCGCAGGTCGACGCCATCGTCGAGCGCGCCGAGAAGGAGGGCAAACTCGGCCGCAAACTGCAGACCAAGGGTGCGAGCCACACCTCGCAAATGGATCCGCTTCTCGGCGAATTGGCCTACGAGCTCACCGGAATCGAACCACTGCGCCCGACCGTCGGCTTCTACAGTTCGGTGGACCGCGAGACCTTCTATCGTCCCGGGCACGAGCCGGTGCACACCATCGACTACTTCCTCAAGGGACTGCGCCACAGCGTGTGGTTCTCGCAGGCCATCGCGAAGTCGGTGGAGAACGGTCACCGCACCTTCCTCGAACTCTCCCCCAACCCGGCGGTCCTGATCTCCGTTGCGGCGGTGACGTTCTCGGCCGGACTCCAGAACGCCGAGCTGATCGAGACGCTGCGCCGCAAGGAAGACGAGAGCTTCGGCGTCATCAACGCCCTGATGAAGCTGTACGTGCATGGTCACGCCGTGGACGTCGCGTCGCTGTTCGGCACCGGCGTTGGCCGGGGGTTCGCCGACATCCCGCGCACCCGTTTCGAGCGAAAGCCGTACTGGCTCAAGGCCACCGTGAATTCCGGTGGGGGCAGCGGATCGATCCCCGGTGCACACGTGGCGTTGCCCGACGGCCGGCATGCCTGGGAGGTCAACGCCGGCGCGGTCACCGACCTGCGTGAGCTGGTCCGTGCCGCGGCCGCGCAGGTCCTCACCGAGGCGACGGTCGGTGCCGCGGTGGCCCACGGCGAGATCGGTGCTGGCGAGGGCACGCTCACGACGACGCTGAGCCCGCATCCGGGCGGTGCGTCGGTGACCGTGCATGCCAAGCACGACAAGAACTTCGGCCTGCTGTTCGAGGCGGTCGTCACCGGCGCCGCCGTCGCCGGTACTGCCGAGGGCGCCCCCCAACCCGCCGACAGCGCCCCCCAGCCCGCCGACAGCGCTCGTCAGAACGCCGACGGCGCCATCGATCCGCGCAAGGTCGGCTACATCGACAACTCGGTGGTCGTCGAGGACGAGATCATCGACGACATCGGCAACAAGTGGGACCCGCAGTCCGGTGAGTCGATCGACGACCGGCTCGCGATCATCGTCGGCGAATCCATGGGCTATGACCCGGAAGATCTGCCCCGCGAGATCCCGCTCGTCGAGTTGGGCCTGGATTCGTTGATGGCCGTGCGCATCAAGAATCGCGTCGAATTCGAGTTCGACATCCCGCAGCTGCAACTTCAGGCGATGCGGCAGGCGAATCTCTCCGATGTCTCCAAGTTCGTGAACTATGCGGTCCATCACCGTGACGAACTCGACGACCTCGCCGAGAATGCCGCCGGCGGAGGCGAACTCGATACCGCCGCGCTCAACGCCTACATCGACGAGCAGAACGCCAAACGCGCCGACAGCGCTTCTGCTGCCGCTGACAGCGCTCCGGCTCCCGCCGACAGCGCTCCCGCCGTCGCCGACAGCGCCCCGACTGCCGCCGACAGCGCCCAGAAGCCCGCCGACCTCACCTCGCAGGCCGCGGTCGCCGAGGCCGCGGGCTCCGATGTCCCGCCGCGTGACGCCGCCGAACGGCTCACGTTCGGGGTGTATGCGGTGGTCACCAAACGCTCGGCCGGCGGCATCTTCAACAAGCTGCCGGTCCTCGAAGAGGATGTGGCACAAGCGCTCACCGACAAGCTCAACGAGCGCACCGGTGGTGACATCGACGTCGAGGACATCCTCGATTCGGAGACCATCGAGGAAATGTCGAACTATGTTCGCGAGTTCCTCGACGCGGCCGCCGACACCGACGGGTTCGTGCGCTACCTGCGACTGATCGACGGGAAGAAGACCTACGACCCGCAGGCCGGTGATCCGACGCCGGTGCTGCTGTTCCATCCCGCCGGTGGTAACACCTCTGCGTACGAGGCGCTGCTCAAGCGGCTGCCGGATTCGGTGCCGGTCATCGGTTTCGACAGGGTCGAGGGCAGCATCGAAGAGCGTGTGCGGCACTACATGCCACGCCTGCGCGAGGTGCAGCCGCACGGCCCGTACGTTCTGGTCGGCTGGTCGCTCGGCGGCGCGCTCGCCTATGGCGCCGCCCAGGTGTTGCGCGACGAGGGCGAGGAGGTCGACTTCGTCGGTCTCATCGACGTCGTCCGTCCCCGCCACGATGTCGTCGAGACACCCGACACCAAGCGGGCCCGACTGGAGCGCTGGAAGGACTTCGCGATCCGCAACTACGATCTCGACGCCGACATCCCGATCCCGATGGATCGGCTCGTCGAGGCCGACGACGAGGGGCAGTTCGCGATCATCACGGAGATGATGTCGATGTCGGGCACCAAGATCCCCGGCGGCATCATCGAGCACCAGCGCACCTCGTTCATCGACAACCGCGCACTCACCAACATCGCTCCGACGCCCTACGGCGGCAAGGTCGTGTTGTACCGCGCCGACAAGATGCACGACGGCGCAATCGAACTCGAGCCGCAGTGGGCGGAGATCGACGAAGACGGTCGGTGGGGCGAGGTGGTCGACGACCTCGAGATCATCCACATCGGCGGCGATCACCTGTCGATCGTCGACGAGCCGTATATCGGCAGGATCGGTGCCGACCTGACCCGCCGACTCGGTACCGTCGGTTCCACCACCAGCAAGTGACAGACCGCGACACCGCGGACCACGCAGAGGATCACATGGACACCACCGCAGCCAAACTCGCCGACCTGAGGGCCAAGCTCGAACTCGCCAAGGAGCCGGCCGGGGAGAAGGCGGTCGCCAAGCGTGCGAAGAAGGGCATCTTCTCCCCGCGCGAGCGGCTGGCGATGCTCTTCGACCCGGGTACCTTCATCGAGATCGGGGCCCTGGCCAAGATGCCCGGCGCCGCCGAGACCGGATACGGCGACGGCGTGGTGACCGGTCACGGCCTGGTACACGGGCGTCCGGTCGCGGCGTTCTCCCACGACCAGTCGGTGCATGGCGGCACCGTCGGAGAGATGTTCGGCCGCAAGGTGTCTGCGCTGATGGAGTGGGCCGGCAAGATCGGGTGCCCGATGGTCGGCATCAACGACTCGGCCGGCGCGCGCATCCAGGATGCGGTGACCTCGCTGGCCTGGTACGCCGAGATGGGCCGGCGCAACGACCTGCTGTCCGGACTCGCCCCGCAGATCTCGATCATCCTCGGCAAGTGCGCCGGCGGCGCGGTGTACACCCCCGCCAACACCGACATCCTCGTCGCCGTCGAGGACAAGTCGTACATGTTCGTCACGGGCCCCGACATCATCAAACAGACCACCGGAGAAGAGATCTCGGCCGAGGACCTCGGCAGCGCGCACAACCAGGCACGGTGGGGCAACATCCACCACGTCGCCGCCGACGAGAAGGCCGCGTTCGAGTGGGTCCGCGAGTATCTGCAGTACATGCCGTCGAGCTGTTATGAGAAACCGCCGGTGATCAATCCCGGACTCGAGCCCGAGATCACCGACTCCGATCTCTCACTGAACTCGTTCATGCCGGACTACGACAACGCCGGCTACGACATGCACGACATCATCATCAAGCTGTTCGACGACGGCGCCTTTCTCGAGGTCGGAGAGTTGTTCGCGCCCAACATCATCACCGGATACGCGCGCGTCGACGGTCATGCCGTCGGGGTGGTCGCCAACCAGCCGAGCGTGATGGCAGGCACCCTCGACACCGACTCGTCGGAGAAGGCGGCGCGATTCGTCCGCATCTGCAACGCGTTCGGCATCCCGCTGATCTTCCTCGTCGACACCCCGGGCATCCTCCCTGGCCTCGCCGAGGAGCAGAAGGCGACGATCCGACGTTCGGGCCGATTCCTCTACGCCTACGTCGAGGCGGACGTCCCCAAGATCACCGTGGTGCTGCGCAAGGCCTACGGCGGTGCGTACGCGGTGATGGGCTCCAAGCAACTCGGCGCCGACCTCAACTTCGCGTGGCCCTCGGCCAAGATCGCGGTGATGGGTGCCGAGTCGGCGGCAGCGGTACTCACCCGTCGCCAGACCGAGGGCATGTCGGCGGCCGAGGCCGATAAGGTACGCCGCGATTTCATCGACTTCTACAACACGATGATGGCCACGCCGTACCTCGCCGCCGAGCGCGGCTACATCGATGCCGTCATCGAACCCGCCGAAACCCGCCTTCAGCTACGAAAGGCGTTGGCGCAGTTGCGGGACAAGCAGACGATCCGCACCCCGCGCAAGCACTTCCTGATGCCGATCTGACGGTTCCCGTCGTCGCTTGTCGCTCGGGGTGTGGTGGTTCGGATCCAGCACCGTGGCAGGCGGTCTCGAGGCTCGTCGCTATCGCTCCTCGCACCTCGACCATCGGACTTGGTGGAGGTCCATCCATCGGTGTGGGGGAGATCCTTCCCCCGCTGGTCGAGGTGCCCGGCGCCCCAGGCGCCGGGCCTCGAGACCCCTTGCTCTGGTGCTGGTTCCGCCCGCCGCTCACCCCACCGCATGCCCGACGAGGCGACCGATCGCGAACGTCACGATCATCGCTATCGCGCCACCGACCACGACGCGGCACACCGGTCGCCAGGGTGACGAGCCGCCGAGCCGAGCGCCGGTGAATCCGGTGATCGCCAGCGCGGCGACGACCGCGGCGAAGGTGATCGGGATGCGCAGCGACGCGGACGGGATCAGGATCGCGAGCATCGGCAGCAGCGCCCCGCTGAGAAACGACACCGCCGACGACGCGGCCGCCTGCCACGGACTGGTCAGTTCGTGAGGATCGATGCCGAGCTCGACGTCGACGTGGGCCTCGAAGGCATCGCGGGCGGTGAGCTCGGTGGCCACCCGGCATGCGGTCTCGTGCGTGAGTCCCTTCTCCTCGTACAAACCGACGAGCTCGTCGAATTCTGCCTGCGGCTGCTCCCGGAGCTCGCGGCTCTCCTTGGCCAACAACGCTTCCTCGGTGTCACGCTGGGTGCTCACCGACACGTACTCGCCGAGCGCCATCGACACCGCCCCGGCCGCGAGCCCGGCGATTCCGGCAGTGAAGATCGGTCCACGGTCGGTGGTCGCGGCGGCCACGCCGATCACGATTCCCGCGGTCGAGACGATTCCGTCGTTCGCCCCGAGCACGCCGGCGCGTAACCAGTTGAGACGATTCGACAACGATCCCCCGGCATGGGGTTCGCCCCAATGCTGGTGTGGCGGCTCTGCGGAATCATGCTCGGCAGCCGCGCCGTCGAGAGGGGTCATGGACTCACCCAAACACCGAAAGCCGCTCCGCGCAAGCAAGGTGAGGCTGAGCATCACCGCTGTGTGCCGACGCGGCGAGACCGGATTCAGGCGAAGCGTTGCAGGATCGAGTGCACCGCCTGCGTGACGGTGAGCCGGTCGTAGCTCTGGACGAAGTCGAAGGTGCGGTCCAGATCGTCGGCGCCGCAATGTTGATCGCGCGCCGAGAGCAGAGCGGCGAAGTGTGGCCCGAGCACGGCGACGTTCCATTCCTCGACCAGGTCGTCGTCGGGGGCCAGTGGCGCGCGATGCACGTTGCCGTCGCGGATGTCGACGAGGTCGACCCCGTACACACCGGCCAGGCCGGTCCGTTCGGACATGGCCCGCCAGCGTGCCGCGGTGCGCTCGGTGAAATGCCGGGCGTGCTGAAAGGTCCCGACGACGATGGCGGCACCACCGATCGCGGCCTGCTCTTCGAGCGCCTTGCTCATCTCGATCAGGAGGCGCTTGTTGCCCAGTCGCGGCGTGAGCGATGCCGAGGCGATGGCGTACGGCGTGGCCGCCTCGGGCGGCGGGGTCGACCACACGGGCAGTTCGGGCAGCGCGACGACGGTCGTGGCGTGCAGTGCCGCCGGCGACTCGACGGACGGATACAGCGCGCCTGTCCCGAACGATGCGCCCAGGGTCATCGCGGCGACGCGTTTGGCCTCGGTGTCGACGCCGTCGGCGATGACGACGGCGTGGGAGCGCTCGGTGTGCGCGGCAAGGGTGTGCGCCAGTCGCGCCGGATCGGGGTTGGTGCCGTCGGGTGCGATGACGGCCTCGAGTAGCTCGGCGCCGGTGATCACGATGTCGGGTTCGACGAGAGACAGCAGCGTCGCCGCCTGATCGCTGCTGGACAGGCCGTCGACACAGACGATGCGCCCTTCCCGTCGTGCCCGGGCCACACGCGCCAGAGTGCGCTGGGGACTGCGTTCGACGGCGTCGGGCAGCACGACGAGGACTCGCTGTTCGAGCCGTTCGCAGGTGCCGTCATCGAGGCCGTCGATGAGTTCGAGATCCATCGGCACGAGCAGCGGCAGGATCTTCGCGATCGATTGCGCCGTCGGGGTGGCCGCGTACTCGCTCTTGCGCCGGTCGAGGATCTGATGTTGTTCCATCAGACGAGCGGCGCGACGCAGGGCGCGAGCGGTTCCCAGGCGCGTTCCGGTGGGACCACGCAAGGTGAGTTCGACCGCGGCGACGGCGCCGTCGTGCAATCGACACACCGGCGCGAATTGCATGTGGAGCTCCAGATCATCGAAGAGGGTGAAGCCGCTCTCCGCTGCGATCTGACCAGGCTGGGTTGTCATCGATGACCACGTCCATCTGCCTCTCGTGGCCTCAAGGTGCGGACAATCACTGGTGACTGTCGTTCGACTACCTGCGGCCAGGCGGTGGGATGCGGTTGGCTTCACATCCGGTGTATCGGCAGAGGATTCTCCCCGGTACTCCGTGAATCACCCCGGGGGCGGATCTCAGAGGGCAGATCTTTCGGAGGGCGGATCGCTCAGAGCCGGGACAGTGCGAACACCGTGCCTGCGGCCAGGATAACAAAGAACCCGACGAGGGCCAGGGCGAGCAGGATCGAGCCGACGAAGCCCACGGCCATCACGGTCATCCAGATGATGACCGCCACGGTCATGGCCCACCACCAGAAGCCGACGCGGGACTCCCCGGAGTCCGGTGACGCCGGGGTCGCGGAGACCTCGGCATCACCGGCGGCGGGGTGGATCATCGCCCGGTGGTGGGCATCGGCAGCCGCTGGGGCGGAATCGGTTGGCATGGGCGGAGTTTCAGCTGCGCGCCGCAGCTGCTGCGTCGGCCTCGGTGGTCGTGCCGGCCGTGGCGAGTTCACCGGTGTAGCTCTCGAGGTGCGCGCGGACGAACCACTGGAACTTCTCCAGCTCGGCGGTCTGGCCGATCAGGATGTCCTCGGTCACCGGGTCGAGTTCGCCGGTGGTGGCGATCGCATCGCGCTGGGAGGTGATGAAACCGTCATACACCAGGTTCAGTGCGCCGAGGTGCGCCTGCGCGGTGTCGCGACCGATCGAGTAGTCGTCCCACGAACGGTCGGCCTCGATCGCCTTGGCCGTGCCGTGCGGGGATTCGCCGAGGGTGGCGATGCGCTCGGCGATGGTGTCGGCGTAGCCACGGACCAACTCGACCTGCGGATCGATCATCTCGTGCACGCCGATGAAGTTCGCGCCGACGACGTTCCAGTGCACATGCTTGAGGGTGAGGTGCAGATCGTTGAGCGCACTGAGACGCTCCTGCAGGATCTTCGTGACGGTAGAAGCGGTTTCGCTGCTGAGTCCGGGAGCGGTGAATGTGGTCATGCCGCAACGCTATGGCCGGCGCGAGGTGTGCCCAAGCCGGCTCCGTCATGCGTCACGGAACCGAAATGGTCGGTAACGATCGGATAACGCCGCGGGTTTGGCGTCGAGCGGCGCCGGCAGTGGTCAGCCGGCGGTGGTCAATATCCGCTCGAGCGCATCGGTGCCGGGTTGTAGAGCCCCGACCTCCGGGCGGTACCGAGATCGAGCCGTGCCGGGGGTGCCGGATCGATCTCGGTGAATCGTTGCAGACCACCCCAGTCACGCGCCCAGTTGTTGCGCAGATACGTCGGCAACAGGGTGGGGGTGAGCATGGCCTCGGTGATGCCGAGTGGTCCACCTGCCGTACCGGCCATCCAGGTCTGGCTGTTCTTGCGGGTGGCGTCGGCGTCGGGCATGATCCGCCACTTGGGTACCTGCAGCACACCGTTTTTCACGGCCATCGGCTGCTGGCAGGGGAATACCATGCCGGGCAGCCAGTCGATGAACACCCGATCGGTGCGTCCGACGACGTCGTTGAGGGTGGCCATGGTGGTGATCCGCGGCGGGGTGAGTGCCACCCATTCGGCGGGGGCGCCCGCAGTGTCGCGGACCTCGATGCGCACGAGGTCGGCTCGTGCCGGTGAGTTCGCCAGAGGGAAGCGCAGATTGCGCCAGGTCGGCGCCTCGCCGATGTCGAGTGGTGTCATCGTGCCCAGCGGTATCACGCGTCCGTCGGCGCCGAGCCGGCCGAATCGGGCGATCACCTGCTGGCCGGGATGGACGACGCCGACCCCGTCGGTGGCCTGCACCGATCCGGCGACCGCGATCGTCAACAACGGCGCGGCATCTGACCGTGCCGGCATCGAATACCAGGATGTGGTCAGGCTTGCGGTCCCGGTCGGCGACCCGTAGGTGCCCAGAACCGGGGTCTGTGACGGGCTCAATCCGAAGGGCAACTGCACCGTCGACCCGTTGATACCTCGTGCGCCCTGTCCGCCTGCGGTGCCGCCCTGTGCGGAGTCGTCCGACGACGAGGACTCATTGGCGCCGGCCCCCGATTGCGCACTGTTGGTCGCCGACGACGCGCTGTCGTCCTCGGTGGTGTCGACACTGAGCTGGTTCGGAATACCGTTGGGGGAGAATCCATTCGGTGGCGCACCGGTCGGGGTGCCGGCCAGCGCGGCGGAGGTGTCGGGCGCCGGACGGCCGTCGACGGCAGCCGGGCGCAGCAGACCGGTGTTCGGGTTCGCCTCCACGAGCACGTCGTCGGCCAGACCGCACGAGTTGCCGGTGAGCGCGCGCACGTTGGAGTTCAGCCAGGAGAACGAATCGCGCTGCGCGTAGGCGCCCTTGGCGAAGGTGGCGACGGTGAACACGATGACGAAGCACGAGATGACCGGTAGCGGTGAGAATTTCAGCCGCGAGTACCAGTGGTCGGAGTGGCCCGTGCGGGTCGGCTCGTCGACGTAGTCGTCGCGGAAGTGGAACCACAGCCCGACCGCCGCGGTGATCACCGCGAGGACCAGGAACACCCAGCCGAACTGCACGCCGCCCAACGACGGCGGCCGATCCCACCACGGGACCCCGTAACTACCGACGAACCACCACCCGTTGGTGCCGGTGAAAGAAATGCCGGTCACTGCGAGAAGCGCTGCGGCGAAGAAGGTTCGGTTGCGGCGTGAGCGCAGGATGGCCGGCGCCATCATGGCCCCGGCCGCGGCGGCCAGACCACCGGCGATGCCGGCGTACACACCGAAGTGGTGGGTCCACTTGGTGGGTGTGAACGAGATGAAGAACATGGTGCCCAGGGTTACGGCGATCAGCCGCCAGATCGGTGCGCGGGCAACGCCGTTCGGATGAACACGGCGCAACAGCCGCAGTAGCACGACCACCAGGCACAGGATCATCACCAGAATTCCGAAGCGCCGGGTCAACGTACCGTCGGCGGTGGGCAGGATCAGGTAGTAGTACCGGACCGGCTCTTCCCACCACTCCAGGGTCGGGCCGACGTCGGTGGCGACCTGATTCCCGACGAGCAGCGGCATCAGCGGCTGTGCAGCAAAGATCTCGAACAGCACCGCGGTACCCGCGGCGAGGATCGGCGCCAGCATCGGCACCAGACCGTCACGGCGTCGTCGGGTCACCACGGCCTTGACCATCGGCCGGACGCCGGCGAGCAGGGCCGCCACCGCCATCAGGCCACCGGGCGCGAGTGCCAGGGTGAACGCCGCGGTGATCACCGCGACCGCGTACGGCAGCAACCGGCGCGTGGCGATCGCACGCTCGACGCAACACCACGTCAGCAGCGCGCCCACCGCCTCGCCGGGTTCGGGACGCAGACCGTTGTTGTACGGCAACCAGATCGCGAGGTAGACGAAGGCCGCCGACCACACCGCAGGGGTGCTGTGACGCACCGCGCGACCCAACCGCGGAATCACCTCACGCGAGATCAACCACCAACCGAGCAGGCCGAGAGCGAACGCGGGCAACCGCATCCACGGCGCCGCGAGACTGACATGGGTCATCGCGGCGATGACCTGGAAGTGCCAGCCGAACGGGTCCTGCGGTACCCCGAAGTAGCGGAAGTAATTGTCGGCGTACCCGGCGGCACCGGTGATCCGGCCGACCGTGAGGTTGTAGCCGTCGTCGGAGGTGTTGGCGCCGGCGATCCACCAGAACGCCAGGATCACGAACACCACGACGTCGGGCGGGCGAATCGTCCACCACCCCGACGGCAGGAAACGCTTGTGCCCCCGACCATCCCGATGGTCGAGAACGCCCAGGAACACCAACGACGCGATCGTCAGAACGATACCTGCGACGATGGCGAGGATCTTGAGTGTGGTCGGGGAGTTCACATACCGGGTGTCGATGGTGGCGTGCAGGCGTAGACCCTCGCGGGGTGCCGTCGCCGGGAGATCGGTGTAGACGCCGACGATCTGCGGGCGCATCTGCTGATCGGGTACCGAGAAGGTGTGCTGGCCGTCGCCGGGCAAGGCCGGCGCCGATGACGCCGACCCGGGACCGTCGGCGAAGCGCGCCGAGACACCGGTGCCGTCGGCATGGAAGAGGATGCGGCAGTTCGGATTCGACTGTGCAGCCGCACGCGGGGTGGTCAACAGGACCACGTCGCGGTCGGTGACCACCAGGGCATCGGGGGTCGCCCGGATGAACAGCGCTCGCGCCGACGCCTGTTGCCCGCCCTCGGGCAGCGTCGAGAGCAACACCCCGCCCGACGCCGGCAACTCGGCGGCCGGCGAGCACGGCACCGCGACGTCCATGTCGATCGGGACGAAGGCCACCAGCGGCGCGGCGACGTTGCCGACCGCCGATCCCTGCGGCCAATTCAGTTCGGCCGTGGACTGGTTCACCGGTAGCAGCGGGGTGAGGACCGCGAGCAGAAAGCCCAGAAGTCCGGTGACCGCTGCGGCGATCCGCACACCGTGACCACCGGGTATCCGAGTACCCCAGGTCCGAATACCCGGTGTCCCTTCGACGACATCGGTCTGCCGATCCTCACTGGTCATCCGACGACTCCACCCTGATCGATCCCGTTCGAGCCCAGCCCCACCGCGTGCTCGTGCCGACGGTCAGCGCGGCGGCGGGCGCTCCGGCGACCAGCGGTGTGAGTTTCTCCAGTGCTCCCCAACCCTGGTACCAGTCGCCGGACAGATATGTCGGCACCGTCTGCGCCGACGTCGTGCCCTCCGAAATCGCCAGGAGACCACCGTCATCGCCGTCTTCCCAGGTCTTCGACTGCGAGTTCGCGGTCACGAAGTCGGGTTGGATGCGCCATCGCGGCACCTGCGCGACCCCGTGGGTGACCTGCAACGGCTGCTGGCACGGGAAGTGCGCGGCCACACTGAAGTCGATCAGCGTCGGCGCATCGGAACCGACAAGCTGTTGCAGCGTCGCCAGCTTCGGCGCCCGCGGAGGGGTGATCACCAAGAACTGATCCTCGCCGAGATTGTCGTCGAGCAGTGACAGCCGCATCACCGTGGCCGCCGGCGGTGCCGCCGCCATCGGCACCCGGAGATTGCGCCACGGCCGATTCGCGATCACCGGCCCGGGATCGATCGGCAACGCGTCGGGACCGACCTGCTCGAAGGAGCCGTCCGGTCCCGGCCTGCCGAACTGCACCACCACCTGCCGGCCGAAGATGTACACCCCGAACATGTCGATGCTCGCCACCGATCCGGCGGCCGAGAACACCAGCAGCGGAGTCGAATTGCGCTCCGGCAGGTCGTACCAGTCGGTGGTCAGCCGGGCTTCGCCGTTGTAACCGTAACTGCCGAGCACCGGCGTCGTCGCGGGGTCGAGACCATACGGGAGCGCGGCGGTGGAGCCGTTGACCGTCCGCGGTCCGCGCCCGCCGGTGGTCCCCGCTCCGAGCCCGCCGGTGATGGCGAACGGCTGGGAGAAGGGTGCGGCCACATTCATCTGACCGGGACGAGCACTACCGGGCTTGGGTGAGAGATCGTCAGGAACACCGTCGGGGGAGAAGCCGACCGACGTCGCACCGGATCGCGTGCCCGACAACGCCGCCGACGCCGTCTCACCGCCCGCCGGGCGCAACATGTTCGCGTTGGGGTCCGACTCCACCAGAACCTTGTCGGCCATGCCACAACTGTCGCCGCGCACCGTGTTCAGATTCTCGCCGAACACCGTGAACGCGGGATACCGGACCGCCACCGCCTTGGCGAACACCATCACCTCGGAGATCACCATCAGCGTCGCGATGATGGCGATCGGCGACGACGCGACAACCAGGCGCCGGCGATCGGCGCGGCTGTGCCCGTCGCCGTGCGCGAGTCCGCGATTGGCGACGTAATCCAGACGCAGGTGTTGCCACACCGCAAGTGCCGCAGCGACAACCGCGAGCACCAGGAAGATCGTCGACACCCCGATACCGGCCACCACCGGCGCCCGATCGAACCACGAGATGCCGTACTCGTAGGCATACGGCCAGGCGTTCTTGCCGGCCATCGCCGCAGCGAGCGCGAAGAACAATCCGGAGACGAACACCGTCAGGTTGCGCGTGGAGCGCGCCGCCGACTGGGCGACCGCCACCGTCGCGGTGGCGGCCAGCGCCGCACCGAGACCGGCGAAGATCCCGAACTGGATGGTCCACTTGGTCGGGGTGAACGCCAGCAACAGCAAGCTCACCCCGACGGCCCCGATCAACCGCCACGCGGGACCCGGCGCCACCCCACTGATCCGGCTGCGCCGCAACATGACCGCCACCGTCACGATCAACGCCGCCAGCAACAACAGCACCGGCACCCGCCGCGTCAGGGCGCCGTCCTTGGTGTTGACCGTCAAGAAGTAGTAGCGCAGATACTCCTGATTCCAGTCGATCACCGGCCCGGTCGCATACCGGACCTTGATCGCCTCGATCACCGTCGCCACTGTCTGATCACGGAAGACGACGACGAGCACCAGCACCCCGGCCGCGACGATCGGCGCGACCAACGGCGCCAGACCCTCCTCGCGCCGCCGGACCAGCAGGATGTGCAGCAACGGCCGTGCCGCGACGATCAGGATGGCCACCCCGATGAGGCCCTGCGGGGCCAGCGCGAGGGTGAACCCGGCGGCGATGGCGGCGAGTGCGGCCGGGAGCAGAGCCCGTGTGGCGATGGCCTTCTCGGCGGCCCACCAGCTCACCAGCGATCCCAGAACGATTACCGACTCGCTGCGCAACCCACTGCAGAACGGCAGCCAGAATGCTGCGAACACCAACGCCGCCGACCACATCGCCCACCGAGAACGGCTCACGGCGCCACCGAGTCGCGGCAACAACACCCGACTCAGGACGAACCAACTCGCCAGTCCCGCAACGAGTTGCGGCACCAACATCCACAACAGTGCAGGCGAGAGCGCCGACCAATGCCCCAGGAAGGCGTAATACCAGTCGAACGGCGCCTCCGGGATCCCGTAGAAACGGTAGTAATCCGAGAGGTAACCGAACGAACCCGCGGTGCGCCCCATGTTCAGGATGTAACCGTCGTCGGGTGTCCCCGCACCCAACAACGTCCACACGCCCAACACCGCGGTCACCACGAGATCGATCGGCGATGGACGCAGCCGCCGCGCCCATCGGGTGCGGGCACCGACCCGCCTGCGATATCCGCCGAGTCGGTCCAACCAGAACAACGCCCCGAGGGACACCACGACGCAGAGCACCGCGAGGATCATCACCAACAGCTTCAGCACCGACGGCGTGCTCTCGTACCGATTGTCGATCTGCACGTGCGCCCGCACCCCCGACCCGGCGGCCAGCACCTGCGCGGTGGACAGATCGGTGAACATCCCGTCGATCTGCGGTCGAGCGTCGGCGCCGAGATCGCCGGCTGCGTTGCCGACACGTGCGCCGCCCGGCCCGACGAACTGCGCTCCCGTCGCGGTCGCCGAGGAGAACGCATGGAGCCGAGCGCACGCGGCCAGCTCGGCGCGCGGGATCGAGGCGGCCGCCACGTTGCGGAACGTCACCGACACCGCATCCCGGCTCGCCGTCACATACAGGGCCTTGGCCTTCGAATCGGGAGCGGTCGTCGGCATCGTCGCGAGCACCACGCCGCCGGCGGCAGGCAGGCCGCGCAGCACGGCGCAGTCGATCGTGACGTCGAGGGACTCGGCCGTCTGCGCGATCAGCGGCGCCGTCACCGACGGCGTCGGCGCCTCCGCGCTCACCGAATGCTGCGGCCAGTCGAAGGACGCCTGCGTCACGCTCACCGGCAACAGCGGGGTGATGACGCACAGCACCGCGCCCACGACACCCGCGATGACGGCGATCAACGTGATCGGTGCAGAACGGACCGTCGGCGACCCCGTCGGCCGGTCCGCGTCGGACAGTGAAGACGGCGCTGTCGCAGGCACGATGACTGATGCTATGTGACGGAGGCATGCCGGGCGAAGCGCTGCGGCGGGCCCGGTGAACGAGCACTACTGAGACGGCTCTCAGTAAGCGTCCACTACTGTGTCGGTCTGAGATGACTGAGCCCGCGACGCCGACGTCCACCACGCCCGATCGGCGTGGCGATCGACGCACCCTGCACATCGGGGGGATCGCGATCCCGTCGAATCCACGCACCTGGTCGATCGTGGCCGTGGTGGCCGGACTGGTCGCCGTCGTCGCCGCGGTCCTGACGCCGTTCCTGCCGGTCACCGCCCACACCGCGACCATCACGTGGCCGCAACCGCAGTCACTGTCGGTGACCGCCCCGCTGGTCGCGCAGACGCCGTCGAACCTCGATGTGACCGTCGACTGCCGCGTGCTCGCCGAGGCCGTCGGGAAGACGGCGACCGGATCGACGGTCGTCGTGTCGACGATGCCGCGCGGTGCGCAGAAGGCCACCGATTCCGGTCTGTTCATCACCGCAGGCTCCGGCGGTGTGACGGCCGCGGTGCGCAACTCCCAGCTGGCGAGCGCCACGCCCGAACAACTCGCCACCTGCCAACGCCTGCACGTGTGGGTCTCGCGGACCGACACCGGCGGGATCACCCACGCACGCTTCGTCGGGGTGCCTGGACCCGCCGCGCAGGGCACCGCCGAAGCCGCCGACCAGCCCCAGGTCGCGGGACTGTTCACCGACCTGGACTCGACATCGGGAATGGCCGCCCGCATCGCCGTCGACAACCGCTTCGACACCACCCCGTCGGCGATCAAGCTGACCGTGATGATCCTCGGTGTGCTCGCCGCACTCGTCGCGGCCGTCGCCGTCGCGGCCCTCGACATCCTCGGCGGCTATCACCGGCGCATCGGCCTACCCGACGTCCGCCGACTGCTGATGCCGCGCGCCGTCGACCTCGCGGTCACCGCAGTGCTGGTCGTGTGGCACTTCCTGGGGGCAGGCAGCCCCGACGACGGCTACATCCTGGAGATGGGCCGCAACAGCGTCGACGCCGGATACCTCGCCGACTACTACCGCTTCTACGGCATCCCCGAGGCACCGTTCGACTGGTACTACTCGTTCCTCGCGCATTGGTCGCAGATCTCGACGGCGGGCATCTGGATGCGCCTGCCCGCGCTGGTCGCCGGACTGCTCGGCTGGTTCATCCTGAGTCGGGTGCTGCTGCCACGACTCGGTGGCGCTGTGCGCCGCTCACAGTGGGCGATGTTCACCGCCGCAGCGGTGTTCGTCGCGTTCTGGATGCCGCTCGACAGCGGCCTGCGCTCCGAACCGATCATCGTGCTCGGCTCGCTGCTGACCTGGTGGGGTGTCGAGCAGGCGATCGCCACCCGACGGATGTTGCCCGCCCTCGGTGCGACGCTGGCCGCCGGGATGACCCTCGCCGCCGCGCCGCAGGGGCTTATCGCAGTCGCGATCCTGGTGGCCGGTTCGCGGCCGATGCTGCGCAACGTGCGCCGTCGCGCCGCCGAACACGGTCTGCTCGCGACGCTCGCCCCGGTCGCGGCGATGGCCGGAGTGGTCGTCATCATCGTCTTCCGCGACCAGACGCTGGCCGCCATCGCCGAGGCGATCCGGGTGCGCTACACCGTCGGTCCGGTGCTGTCGTGGTATCAGGAATTCCTGCGCTACTACTACCTGACGCTCAGCAGCCAGGACGGCACCCTCGTACGCCGCGTGCCGGTTGTGCTGCTGTTGGCCGCGGTCTTTGTCACCATCGCTGTCATGTTGCGCCGCAAGCATGTTCGTGGCGTCGACCCGGCACCGGTGTGGCGCCTGATCGGCACCTTCGGGCTGTCGATGCTGTTGCTGTCGTTCACCCCCACCAAATGGACGATGCAGTTCGGTGTGTACGCCGGCGTCGCGGCCGCATTGGCGGCCGTCGCCGCGGTGGCCGTGGCCGAATCGGCGCGCCGCTCACCCCGCAACCTCTGCGTCTACATCGCCGGCCTGCTGTTCGCCTGCGCGGTCGCCGCCGCCGGCCAGAATGCCTGGGGCTGGGCCTACGACTTCGGTATCTCGTGGTTCGACAAAGCCCCGGTGCTGGAAGGTCAACAACTCTCGAGCCTCTTCCTGGTGCTCACGGTGCTCGCGCTCGCCGCCGCGGTCTGGTTCCACCTGCGCATCGACGTCGACGCCGAACACGGCCGGATGCGGGAGAACTCGCGCACCCCGGGGTGGGTGAAAACCGCGATCGCCTCCTCGCCGATGGCGATCATCGCGACGCTGGTGGTGCTCATCGAGTTGCTGCTGTTCGCCAAGGCCGCTGTCGCCCGGTCGGATTCGTACACCACCGCCAGCGCCAACCTGCGCGCGCTGACCGGCAATCCGTGTGGGATGGCCGATCAGGTCCTCGTCGAACCCGACCCGAACACCGGCGCGTTGCGCCCGATCGGGACCGCAGACATCTCCCGGGCACTCGCCGGGAAGTCCGAGGGCTTCGACCCCAACGGGGTCGCCGGGGATCTCACGCCCGACTCGACGACGGTGAGCGCGGGCACCATCAACACCGGCGCCGATCCCTCCCGGCCGTTCGTGGTCACCGGTGCGCAACCGGGCACCACCGGCGGAGTCGGCCCCAAGGGTGTCAACGGCTCCACCGCGGCACTGCCGTTCGGGCTCGACCCGGCCCGCACCCCGGTCATGGGCAGCTACGGCCACGACAACGGCACCGCCACCCTCACCTCGATGCCGTACGCGCTGCCGGCCCGCACCTCCTCGCCGCTGATCGTCATCACCGCGGCCGGGCCGGTGTTCTCGGTCGATCAGGACGGTGTGGTCACCCCCGGCCGCTCGTTGACCGTCGAGTTCGGAACCTCCAGCGCCTCGGGTGATTTCCGGCAGATCGGGCCGTCGGTCGTGCCGCTCGATCCCGGACCGGACCGTCCCAACCGCCCGTGGCGCAACCTGCGGATCCCGATGTCGTCGGTGCCCGCGGGCGCCACCGCGATGCGGATCGTGGCCGTCGACGACAATCTCGCCAACGACCAGTGGCTGGCCTTCACGCCGCCACGCGCGCCGCGGCTGGAAACGCTGCAGAATCTCGTCGGTTCCACCGCGCCGGTGTTGCTGGATCTGTCGGTCGGTAGCCAGTTCCCGTGCCAACATCCGATCACCGTGACCAATGGGATCAGCCAGATCCCGCAGTGGCGGATCACCCCCGATCGCACCACGACGTTCTCCAAATCCAAGTCGTGGCAGTCGGCGACCTCCGGTGGCGGCATCCTCACCACCGCCGACGCGTTGACCTCGGCGAGCACGATGGCCACGTATCTGCAGGGTGACTGGTATCGGGATTGGGGTGCGCTGCAACAACTGACACCGTTGGTGCCCGATGCGCGACCGGCGACCGTGCGCACGGGCGACACGACGGAATGGGGTTGGAGCAGGAGCGGAGCTATCAGGGTGGTGAGTGAGAATGACTGAGACCTCCACGACACCCGCGCCCACCGACGCCACCGGCCGTAGCCGCCGAATCCGTATCGCGCGGATCGTCGCGGTCGTCGCCGGCCTGATCGGCATCGTGCTGGCGCTCGCGATGGCGGTGCTGCCGGTCACCTACACCAAGGTGCAGATCAAGTGGCCCCAGCCGACCTCACAGAATGCCTCCGGGGTCGAGAACATCTTGGCGCCCAACGTCTCCTACACGCCGACCAACCTCGACCTGAGCGTTCCGTGTCGGCTCGCCGCCGACCTGCCGGCCCGGGGCGGAGTGCTCGTCAGTACCGTCCCGGAGAACGGGGTCGAAGCGGGCAAGGTGGGGCTGTTCGTCCGCGCGACCACCGACCGGTTGCTGGTCGCCCAACGAAATGCCGTTCTGCTCAATGTCCCCCGGGCGCAGGCGCAGAGCACTCCGGACTGCACGATCGTCATCCACGCCGACACCTCCGGCATCCGCGGTGAGATCCAGGGCTTCTCGGCCGCCGACGGCGCATCGACCTCGTTCCGCCTCGACGATCCCAACGCGCGCCCGCAGATCATCGGTGTGTACACCGACCTGCCTTCCACCGTCGACACCACGGGATTGTCGTACTCCTCGACCGTCGACACCCGCTTCGTGTCGAGCCCCACGACACTGAAACTCGCTGCGGCGCTGGTCGGCATCGTCATGGCCATCGCCTCGATGATCGCGCTGGCGGTCCTCGACACCCAGGACGGACGCAGACGCCGCCGCCTGCTCCCAGGGCGGATGAAGCGGCCCCGGGGGGACGACGAGGACGAGGACGCACCCGCGCTGCCGCCCGGTCGTAAGCCGTGGTGGCATGTGAGCGTCCTTGATGCGCTGGTCGTCGCCGTGCTGATCATCTGGCTGTTCGTCGGCGGCAACACCGCTGACGACGGGTACCAGGTCACCGTCGGCCGGATCGCGCCCGGCGCAGGCTATCTCGACAACTACTACCGGTATTTCGGTGTGCCACAGGACCCGTTTGGCTGGCACTACCAGTATCTTGCGTTGTGGATGCAGGTCAGCACCGCCACCCCGTGGCTTCGGCTGCTGCCGTTGATCTTCGGCGTCCTGTGCTGGTTCATGCTCTCGCGCGGGGCGTTCGGCCGGATCGGCAGCGCGGTCCGCAATTCGCGTGCGGCCCGCTGGGCCGGTGCCTTCGCCTTCCTCGCGGTGTGGCTGGCCTTCAACAACGGTCTGCGAGTGGAACCGTTCCTCGCCGTCGGCATCCTCGCCACATGGTTGCTGGTGGAGCGTTCGGTGGCGACCGGCCGCCTCTTCCCGCTGACCCTGGCGATTGTCGTCGCGGCCTTCACGTTGACCGTCCACCCGGCCGGCGCCATCGCGGCGGTCGCCCTGATCGCGGCGCTGCGACCGATTTTCGTCCGCCTGCGCGTGCGGATTCGACGCGACGGTTGGTTCCCGACGCTGACCCCGATCCTCGCCTCAGGTCTGCTGGTGCTCTACGAGATCTTCGCCGACCAGCCCCTCGCCTCAATTCTCGAGGGTGTCAAGGTGCAGGGCATCGTCGGACCCACCAACAAATGGTGGACCGAGGCCATGCGGTACTACATCCTGCAGAACCCCACCACCGACGGCTCGATTGCCCGCCGGGTCGGGATCTTCATGACGCTCTTCGCGGTCATCTTGATCGTGCTGGTGCTGTTGAGCAGGCGTCGAGTGCCCGGCATCGCCACCGCGCCGCTGTGGCGAATCGTCGCGATCCTTGCCGGAGCCGTTGGGGTGCTGGCATTCTCGCCGACCAAGGCCACCCATCAGTACGGCGCGTTCGCCACCTTGACCGGTGTGCTCGTCGCCGCGGCGACCGCGTTCATCTCCCCGCAGGTGATCCGCCGACGATGCAATCGGACCTTCATCGCCGCGGCGGCCACCTACGTACTCGCCGTCGTCTTCACCGGCCGCAACCAATGGTGGTACGTCGGCAGCTACGGCATCCCGTGGGGCGACGACACCCCGAATGTGGCCGGAATCAAGCTCTATCAACCGATTCTGCTGATCGCCGTCATCATCACGCTGGTCGGTGCCTGGCAGTATTTCCGCGACGACCGCCGCGCCCAACTGGGTGAGCCGATCGTCGAGCCGACCTCCGGGGTCCGCGGATTCCTCGGCCGGATGCCCACCTACTCGCTGGCGATCGTGCTCGCGATCGTGCTCGTGTTCAACATGATCTCCTTCGCCAAAGCGATTCAGACCCAACGCGGTTCGTGGTCGTGGGCGAGTTCCAACGTCAATGCCCTGCGTGGCAATCCGTGTGCGTTGGCCGATGCGATCCTCGTCGAAGCCGACCCCAACAAGGGCCTGCTCTCCCCGGCACGAGTTGCCGGACAAGAGAACTCGTCGCCGGGTGCGGCGCTGGCAGGCAAGGGCATGGTCGGATTCACCCCCAACGGGGTGGCGACGGATCTGCAGACCACCTACGACGACGACAACGACGCCGACTCCGACCAGCAGGACCCCACCCAGACCGACCCCAGCGCGGCCACCGACACCGGCGAGAACTCCACCGGCACAGCCGATACCGCAGGTGGCACCACCTCGACGAAGGGTGTCAACGGCTCGTCGGTGAAGCTGCCCTTCGGTCTCGACCCGGGCAAGGTGCCGGTGCTCGGCAGTTACGGTGCCCCGGGCAGCCGTGCCTCGTTGACCTCCGAGTGGTATCAGCTGCCCAAGCGCAGCCCTGATGCGCCGTTGGTGACGATGTCGGTGGCGGGCACCGTCGGCTACGTCGACGACCTCGCTGTCACCCATCCGGGACCGGAGCTGCGGCTCGAGTTCGGTCGTGTCGAGCCCGACGGCTCGGTGACCACGGTTGCCTCGCAGGTGCCGCTGGGGATCGCCACCGACCCCGCATGGCGCAACATGCGGTTCCCGCTCGACAAGGCGCCGCCACGGGCGAGTGTCGTCCGCGTCGTCGCGGCCGACACGTCCTCGGATCCCTCGGGCTGGCTCGCGGTGACCCCGCCGCGGGTGACCTCGATGGTGACGCTGAACGACCTTGTCGGCAGCAAGGATCCGACGCTACTCGACTGGGAGGTCGCCCTGGCGTTCCCGTGCCAGCGGCCGGCCGAGGTGCACAACGGCATTTGGGAGATCCCGAAGTGGCGGATCACCCCCGACGCCGACGGCGAACGGGTCAACTCACGCAACTGGATGGCCGGTAACTACGGCGGTCCGCTCGGCATGGTCGACAACGATCTGTCGGCGACGGTGCTGCCGTCCTACCTGCGCAACTCGTGGGCCAAGGATTGGGGCAGCCTGCAGCGGCTCACCCCGCTGGTCGACCAGACGCCCGCCGATCTCGTCGTCACCCAGGACACCCACACCGGCCTGTGGACCCCGGGGCCGATGCGCGCGATCATGAACTGACGCCGATGGCGCCCACCAGTTCGCCGACAGCGCTCACTTAGATCGATGGTCGAGGTGCCGAGGAGCGCCAGCGACGAGCCTCGAGACCCCCTGTGCCGAACAGCTACCGGGCCACAGTGGTCCGAATCCAGCACCGGTGCAAGCGGTCTCGAGGCTCGCCGCACGCGGCTCGCACCTCGACCAGCGATTGATGAATCGGGCCGTTCCCCATCCCGGTGGTCGAGGTGCCGAGGAGCGCCAGCGACGAGCCTCGAGACCCCGTGTGCCGAAAGGATTCCGGGCCACGGTGGCACGCGCACCTCGACCATCGGGTGGGGATTATCTCTATGGAGTTGTCAAACAACAGATGCGGTCCCGGCCGGGCCGGGTGCGGGGAATCAGGCTGTAGTAGAGGCGCTTCGGGTCAGGCTGCTGCGTCGTCGAGTCTCATGGTGCGTCGGTGATAGGACGGTATCGGTCGTCGTTTCGGATCCACGCTGGCGGGTGGGATCAGCCAGGGGTGTCGGTCGAATCCCATGATGATGTCCCATCCGTGGTGGTGGACATCGTCGTGGCAGCTGCTGCAGAGGAGGCATCCGTTGTCGAGGTCGGTGGGACCACCGTCGGCCCAGTGGTGCGCGTGGTGTGCTTGGCAGCGGCCGGCGTGTGCTCCGCATTTGATGCACCCGCGATCCCGCACGAGCAGGGCTTTGCGTTGCCCGGGGGTGAACAATCGTTCCTGGCGTCCGACGTCGAGGGGTACGCCGTCGGTGTTGAGGATGATTTTGGTGATGGTGGTGTCACACGACAACATTTTCGCGGTGGCTTCGGTGATCGGACCCATGTTCTGCAAGTCGCCGCCGATTGCCGGGTTGTCCGCCGACCAGGTCCACAACAGTCCGTTGGTGGGTTTCGCCGACAATGTGGTGTCCGCCAATCCCTGTGCCGCGAGTTCGACAATCGTTTCAAACGCCGCGGCGCAGATCTGTTCGGGTGTCCGCGGATCCGGGGACCCGTCGGGCTGGGGCTTGGGCGCCGACAAGGTTTCCATCAGGGTGCGTGTCTTTTCGCCGGCGATGATGTCGAGGTTCGCCGAGATCTCCAGCCGTCCGTCGTCGGTGATGCGGTCGGTGTAGGAGTTGATTCTCTTGTCTTCGGCGGCAGGTAAACCGCCAGGAGTCTCCGCGGCCAGTTCGTTGCCCAACTGTCGTGCGTAGAGGTTGATCTCGGCGGGGGTGAAGCCGGCGAAGTAGTGCGACAGGAGTTTCCGCAGGTATTCACAACGTTGGACGGTGTCGAGGGGTTCGGGGCATCGGGTGTCGATGTGCGCCAACCCGCGCACGATGGCGTCGGTGTGTTCGGACGAGATGGACCCGTCCGCTGCATGCGCCAACAACAGGTCGACATCGGTGGTGGCGGCGACCCGCACATACCGACTTGCGACGGCGGGTGCGCAACCCATGCTGATCAACAACTCCCGCAGTCGGGTGGTCTTGTGGTCGGCGACGCCCAGCCGGTCCATTTCGCCGGTGAGGGTGGTGGCGTGGTGATCGATCAGGTTCCGCAACAACAGGACTTGTTTCATCGCGCTGAAGGCTTGGGGCCCGGTCATGTCCGGATTCCATTGCAGGTCGCTGAGTTGGCTGACGATGTCGGCGAAGATCGCCTCGGCGTCAAGAGCTTCGGTGGTGTCGATCATGGGCCCCTCCCCCGGTGGCTGATCGGTGTGATGGGTCCATCGTACTCGAACATATGGATCAAGGCAAGGGTGTTCGATGGTTCTGGGGAGGCAAAGGTGCTTGTGGACAACGGGTTTCGGTGGTGGGCTGGCGGAAGTTTTCTGTCGGTGGGGTGTGGTAGGGGGTGCGGCTTTCGCTGTGGGCCGGATCGATGTGGTTGGGAGGCTTGTTGTCTCACCGGGTCTCGAGGCCCGGCGCCTGGGGCGCCGTGCACCTCGACCATCGGAAGGGGGTCTCGAGGCCCGGCGCCTGGGGCGCCGTGCACCTCGACTATCGGGGAAAGGGGCTCGTTGCGCGGGCAGGGCGGGTTGCTCGACCATCTGGAGGGCAGGGTTTTCGATGATGGGGGGCGCCTGGACGGTCGGGATTACTGTGTACGCGGCGCCTACGAGTGGACGCGGCTGGTGCAGTGGGGGCGTCTGCGAATTCGGCTGGCGTAGAACGCTTCGGCGGTGGATCGCACACCTCGGCCATCGGGAAAGGCGCCGACGGTGACCTCAGTGCCGGATCGGCGCCGGAGCCCAGAGTCCGCTTCGGGTGGCGGTGCCGGTGGTGATCTCGGCGTGGCGGGTCACGTCGTCGTAGGGGACCAGCCGCTCCAGTGAGCCCCAGTCGCGGCCGACGTCACCCTTCAGATACGTTGCCAGAGCGGTCGGTTCGAGCAGTACCTGCTCCCAGCCGATCGGGCCACCGCCGAAGGCGTCCTGCCATGCCGAGACCGCCGCGGACAGGTCCGCGCCGGGCTCGATGCGCCACTGCGGTAGTTCGGCGACACCGTCGTGGTGGGTGAACGGCCGCTGGCACGGGAACACCAACCCTGAGGTCCAGTCGACGTGCACCGGGGCGGTGGACCCGACGACGTCCTGCAGGGTCCGCATCTGCGGCAGGCGTGGCGGCGTGACGATGATGTAGCGATCCGAGGCGAGATTGTCGTCGGTGGCGACGATGCGTACCGCGGTGATGTTGTCGGGCAGATCGGTGGTGGGCACCCGGACGTTGCGCCACGACGGCATGGGGCCGGGGTCGATCATGTTCACCGATCCGGTTGCCGACAGGTCGGCATCGCGGGTGGTCGACCCGATTTTGCCGGTGGTGTACTCCAGTACCAGATCCTGCGGATTGTCGAACTGCCCGGCGATGGAGAAGGTCACCAGCGGGCGATCCCGATAGTCCGTCGGCAGTGCGTACCAGCCCGACGTCAGATGTGCTGGGGTTTGATCGTCCTTCGAATAGCTGCCCAGCACGGGGGTTTTCGACGGATCGAGTTCGAAGGGCAGGGCGGCGTGGCTGCCGTTGACACCCGGTGTGCTCTCCTCGCCACCACCGGTGCCACCGGCGTTGGCGATCAACACATCTGGGTCGGCCGCGGCATCTCCGGCGAGCACTCCGAGTGCGCCCGCAGGGGTTTTGGTATCGAGTTCCTCGGGCACGGCGTCGGGACCGAAGCCACTCGTCGCAGGCTCCGTCGACGACGCCGGCTGGGTCGCGGGGCCGGCGAGCGGATCGGTGAGTGTCTTGTCGACCGGCGACAATTCGTAGTTGCTGGGGTTCTCCTCCACCCAGATCTTGTCGGCCATGCCGCACTGCTTGCCCGCCAGCGCCTCCAGGTTGGAGCGGGGTACCGAGTACGAATCACTCTGGTGGATACCGGCGAACGCGGCGGTGACGAGCTCGAAGACCACCACCAGTGCGGCCACCCAGGCCAACGGG
This sequence comes from Gordonia polyisoprenivorans NBRC 16320 = JCM 10675, assembly GCF_000241325.1. Classification (GTDB taxonomy): domain Bacteria; phylum Actinomycetota; class Actinomycetes; order Mycobacteriales; family Mycobacteriaceae; genus Gordonia; species Gordonia polyisoprenivorans. Next base: position 270,191 of record NZ_BAEI01000031.1, read on the forward strand.
GCCCCGGCGAGGGAGTGCCAGGTGCGCCGATACCAGGGATGCTTCTCGGCCTTCCACTGGTCGTCCGGTTCGGCGTCGGGATCGGTCCCGGTGAACGGTTCACGGAAGTGGAACCACAACGCCAGCAACAACAACAGCAGTGCGATCGCCAGGAACAACGTGCCCAGCCGCACGACGATGGTCGGCTGGTCGACGCCCCAGGGCATCCCCCACGCCGAGGAGTAGTAGTACGAGTTGGGGCCGGCGAACGCCAGTCCGACGATGAAGAACACGAGCGCCGCATACAGCGTGCGGTTGCGGCGGGAATGCATCGCGCTCTGGCTGGCGGCGATCGCGGCGATGGCGGCCAATGCCGCTGCGAGACCGGCGAACACGCCGAAGTGGTGGGTCCACTTGGTGGGCGTGAACATCAGGAACACCAACGACGCGAACGTGATTCCGACGATTCGCCGGGTCGGGCCGATCGCGGTGCCGGGGATGCGGGACTTGCGGATCAGCACCGCCGCCGAGACCACCATCCCGAGGATCATCGCCAGCACGGCGAAGCGTCGGGCGATGGAACCGTCCGCGGAGAACGCGAACAGCGAAGAGTAGCGGTCGATCTCGTTGTACCAGTGCAGCGACGGCCCGAGCGCCGACTTCATCTTCGACGAATCCAGGAAGGAACGCAGCGTCAGATTCGAGAACACCACGAAGATGACGAAGGTTCCCGCCGCGAGTATCGGGGCGAGCAACGCGAGGAATGATCGCCACCCGTTGCCGATCACGCGGGCGCGCTTGATGAGCGCAAGGATCATCGGTCTGGCGCCGGCGATCAACGCGGCGACGGCCAGCAGTCCGGTCGGTCCGGCGGCAAGGCTGAATGCGCCGAACAAACACGCCAGCGCCGCGGGTAGCAGCCGGCCCGTCGCGATCGACCGCTCGACCGAGCACCACGTGAGCAGCGCGCCGAGGCAGATGATGGGTTCGGGACGCAGACCGTTGTTGAACGGGAACCATGACGCGAGGAACACAAAGGCCGCGGTCCAGGCGACGCCGGGCCGGGTGATGGCCGCCCGGCCCAACCGCGGCAGCACCTCGTGGCTGATGATCAACCACGACACCACGCCGCACAACAAGGCCGGCAACCGCATCCACGGACTGGCCACCGACACGTGGCTGAGCAGGCCGAAGGCCTCGTAGTACCAACCGAAGGGCGCCTCGGGAGCGCCGTACCAGCGGAAGTAGTTGGCGGTGTACTCACTGTTCTGCGCGACGCGGGCCATCGTCATCAGATAGCCGTCGTCGGAGGTGTTGGGCCCGATGAAATGCCACACCAGCAGCGCGATCAACACCACGTAGTCGCGAACGTTGAGGCGCCACCAGCGCGCCGGGAAGATACGACGGTGCTTGCGCTCGTCGGTCGAATCCAGCGCGGCCAGAGCCATCAACGACAGCAGGGTGCACACGATGCCGACGATGAGGACCAGCCACTTGAGGATCGTCGGCGTTGAGGTGTAGCGCGAGTCGATGGTGACGTGGGCGTGCAGGCCGGGCAGCGAGGCGGCCGGCCCGGTCAGATCGGTGAACAGGCCGGTGACCTGCGGGCGCTGATCGGAGGTGTAGAGGTCACGGTCGCTGGTCGTGCCCGACAGTGACTCGCCCTTGTCGTTGGTCATCCCGACGAATTCGGCGGTCACCTCGTCGGAGTCCGCGTGCACGACGATGTCGCGGCAGCTCTGTGCGTCGATCTGCGCGACCGTCGCCGACACCAGCGGCACGTTGCGATTGACGACCTCGACGGTCTGCTTGTCGGCCGGATCGGTCGCGGCACCGGTCTTGCGGATGAACAGGCCACGCTCGGGTGACTTCTCGGCCCCCTTGGGCGTCGTCGACAACAGCACGGACTGCCCGCCGCGCAGTTCGCCGACCGCAGAACACGGCACGCTGACGTCGAGGTCGATCGGGACGTAGCTGATCAGGGGTGCGGTGACCGAATTGATCTGACCGTCCTGCGGCCAGGTGATCTGCGCGGTGGTCTGGTTGACCGGCATGAACGGGGTCGCGAGGGCGAGAAAGAGGCCGAGCAGCCCCGTGATGATTGCTACGAGCTTCGCTCGCCCGACCGTCAACGCTGCTGGCACAAAGAGTGATGGTAGTGGGTGGCCTGTGCGCGCCGAGACCGCACTAGGCTGACGCTCATGTCGACCGATTCCGCCTCTGACGCGCAACGACTGCCGATCCTGCTGCTCAACGGGCCCAACCTCAACACCCTCGGTTTGCGGCAACCGGACATCTACGGCGCCGACACCCTCGCCGACGTCGTCGCCCTCGCCGAGCGCACGGCCGCCGACGTGGGTTTCGGGTTACGGGCCGCGCAGACCAACCATGAGGGCGAGATGATCGACTGGATTCACGAGTCGCGCGGCCAGGTGTCGGGCATCGTGATCAACCCGGCCGGCTGGACCCACACGTCGGTGGCGCTGGCCGATGCGCTGGTGATCCCCGAGGTGCCGATCATGGAGGTGCACATCAGCAACGTGCACAAGCGGGAGGCCTTCCGCCATCACTCCTACGTCTCGCCGCTCGCGGCCGGGATCATCGTCGGCTACGGCATCCGCGGCTACGAGTTCGCCATCCGACGACTCGCCGAGATCGTCGCCGCCGACCGACCCTGACTGCAACCCAGGGGTTGCGCATCGGGATCATTGGTGCAACTATCGAGTTGCACATAATCCTCCGGCGAAAGGCCTCTCATGACCACCACCGACCTCGACCGCATCGAGCACCAGGTCCTCATCGACGCACCCGTGCAACGGGTCTGGGATCTCGTCAGCGAACCCGGCTGGTACATCAACGACAAGACCCTCACCGAGCATCGGATCGAGACCCGCGACGGCATCACCACCGTCGTCGACCCGGTGCACGGCAGTTTCTCGATGCTGATCGTCGAACTCGACGAGCCCCGCTACGCCGCATTCCGCTGGCTCATCGACGCCGACGATCCGTCGAGCACCTCCACGCTCGTCGAATTCTGGCTCACTCCCACCGATTCCGGTGTCGAGGTGAAGGTCGCCGAGAGTGGGTTCGCCTCGCTCGACGAGTCCGATGTCAATCGCCGGTCGCGGTGGGAGGATCACACCGAGGGTTGGCGACTCGAACTCGAGTTGGCCAGAGCCGCTCTCACCGAGGAACATTCGCGTGCCTGACCAGAGTTCAAGCCGGGCGGCTCCGGTCGAGGTGTTCGCGGCGCTCGCCGACGACACCCGCTGGCAGGTGCTCGTCGAACTCGGCCGGCGCCCGGCGTCGGCGTCGGCGCTGGCCACCCAACTCCCGATCTCGCGGCAGGCCATCGCCAAACACCTCAAGGTGCTCACCGACGCGGGGCTCGTCGAGCCGGTCAAGGTGGGCCGCGAGGTGCGCTACGAGGCCGTCGGTGCACGGCTCTCCGAGGTGGCCCGCAGCCTCGAGGTGATCGCCCGCGGATGGGAGCGCCGCCTGACGACGATCAAGGAGCTCGCCGAAGGCGGCCCCGACAATCCCTGGCGCGACAACCCCTAGCGCGACAATGCCTCTCGTGCCATCTCGGCCACCGAGCCGTCGACACGCGGTCCATGGCCGGGGAACAGCACTGTCGCATCGAGAGTGGTGAACGCCTCGACGCTGCGCCGGGCGGCGGCCACGTCGTGCTGGAAGACGTCGGGGATGCGCTGGCAGCCCGAGATTCCCGAGATCGGGTGGTCGCTGACCAGTGCATCCCCGGACACCAGTACCGCCCCGTCGGCGACGAGGTAGGCGCTGTGACCGTCGGTGTGCCCGTGCGACGCCACCGGCACCGGCGCGCCCGGCAGATCGAGCGGACGCGGTAGATCCGAGGTGTGCGCAAAGGGCTGTGTCGTCCCGATGCCCTTGCGGCTCAACACACCCAACGGTACGACCTCGGCCAGCCAGCGCCAGACGCGCGGCCGATGGGCGACCGACGCGATGCCGATCGGCGACGCCTGCTGCAAGTAGTCGCGGCGGGCGTGGCCCACCTCGTCCGGGTCGGCGTACACCGGAAAGCCATGACGCGCGGCGAGACTCACCAGCCCGCCGATGTGATCGACGTGGGCGTGGGTGAGCAGCGCGCCCCGGATGTCGGACGGGCTCGCACCGACCTTCGTGATCGACTCCTCGACCAGAGCCGCCTGACGTGGATACCCGCCGTCGATCAGGGTCACTCCGGAATCATCCTGCAGGACAACCCAGTTGACGGCTGCCGTGCCGACGAACCAGGCGGTCGACGACGCGCCGTCGACCCGGCTGATCACCATCTTCTCGGCCGGCATGATCATGGCCTCACTTCCGCACGACCAGCACGAAGGGCCCGACCTCGGTGACCTCGAACCGTGGGTCGGCGAAGGCCTTGGGGTCGAAGGTGACCGTGTAACGCTTGACGTTCGGGTCGTTGGGGTAGACGTCCTGCGCCAGCCGCAGCGTGTAGCCGCCCGCCGAATAGCGGAACAGGAAGACGTTGGGCGGCCGCCACGGCGAATGCTCGAGCTGGTGGATCATCTCGTCGGGAGTCGTTGCCTGCGTCCACTTCTCGATGGTCGTGGCGCGTTTGTCGAATTCGGCGAGCGGATTGGCGTAATGCGAGGTCAGCCCCTGGAATCCCCAGTACGGATAGACCGAGAGAAAGCCGTAGTCGGCGGTGAGCACCACGTTGTCGGTGGCCGGTCGCCCGGTCTGTTCGGTGATGAGCCGATCGATCTGCGGGAAGAACGATTCGGCGCCGGCCGGCCGCTGGTCGGCGCGTTGCCCGAAGCCGTCGGTGTCGGTGTATGCGGTATTGATCTCGTTGGAGAGATAGTCCGGAATCCCTTGCGCCATGGCCACCGCCGCGATCGCCGCCACCACGCCGATGACGACGCGGATGTCGCCGAAGCGCCCGACCGCCCAGCGCGAGAGATCGACGACGCCCAGCACGCCCGCGGCGGCGAGCACCGCGATCAGGATCGGCTCGAGGCGGAAGGAGAGCAGGGTGGAGCCGGTGGCGGTGCGCAGCATCGACAACAGGCAGAACAGGTAGATGCCGACGACAGTGATCCCGAAAGTCAGTGCCACCGTGCGCTGCCGGAACCGCAGCAGAATCCACAGCAGTCCGATCATCGTGATCGCGCCGGTCAGACTCAACTCGAACATCGGCAGCGGCAGCACCGACCCGCGACCGGGAAGATAGTGCTCGGCTGTGCCCCCACTCGACGGTTCGTTGCGCAGCCGCGCCAGCAGATACGGCGTCCACACCAGTAGCGCGATCAGGCCCGAGATCACCGCCATGACGATCAGCCGCACCGCCACCGCGATGACCAGGCTCCGCCTGGCCGCGGAAACCGCCTGTGCGGCAACGGCCTTGTTCGCCACCCCACGCCAACCGACGACGATCACCACCAGCGCCATGAGGACCGCAACCCCGGCGAACAGTCCGGCATAGAGCGTGTAGGAGGCGGCGCACAGTCCGAGGAACACCCCGCCCGCGACGACCGCCCACCAACTGGTCCCCGAACGCAGCCGCCCTGATGGGCCGTCGACGAGACGTCCATGTCCGCGCAACCCGTACATCATCGGGATCAGCAGTGGGATGCCGATCAGGATCAGCACCGCCGCATACGGTTCGGGGGAGGCCTGCATCAGGGTGGTCACCGTGACCGCCAATGCGACCGCCACGCCCCGGTCGGCGCCGAGCATCCGGTTCCACAGCACCACGCCGATCGCGGCGGCCACCGCGATCGTCAGGATCGCCCACGGCTTGTAGGCCTCCCATCCGGGCTGGCCCATCGCGTTGGCGAATCGCCCACCCCACCAGAACCAGCCGGCCGGGTAGTACGGCGGCAGGTCGACGTAGGTCATGTCCGCCAGATGCGGGCTCGAGGTCATGCGGGTCAGGTACTCGGTGCGGAACTGCTGATCGACCGAGAGGCCGAACAGGTAGAGCCGGGTCGCGCCGAGCGGCATGCCGAGGGTGGCGGTGACCAGCCCGGCGACGCCGACCGTGGACACCAGCGTGGTCAGCCATCGCGAGCGGCCGTAGCGATACAGGATCGCCGCGCCCACGAGCAGCAGCACCGCGATCACCTGACCGACGGTGGTCAACGCGCGCGTGACGTTCGACGAATTGAACGCGGGCCACTGGACGGCGTCGATCACCTTGAGTCCGACCATTGCGACGACTCCGCCGATCACGACGGCCACGACCAGTTCGATCACGGTGATGACGTGCGGATTCGCGTGGCGACGGGCCGCGGCCGCGGGCGGTCGGGGGGCGTCGGTGGCCGGGCTCTGCGTTGACGTCACGCCACCAGTTCTAGCAGTAGCGCCGGTACCCGGACGCCGACGGCGTCGGTAACTGCTCACCGTCGAGGCTTGCATCGGACGCGGCGTCAGCTTCTAGTCTTCGTATCCATGGCGACCACCCGCACGAACACCACCGGTTCGACGCCCCCCGGTGCAAGTGAGCACGGTTGGCGGGTCGGTGAACTCGCCGAGTTGACCGGCGTCACGGTGCGGACGTTGCGGCACTACGACCAGTCCGGACTGCTGCAGCCCTCCGGGCGGACCTCGGGCGGGCACCGACTCTACGACCCCGACAACGTCGCACGGTTGTACCGAATCCTGGCGCTGCGGCGGCTACGGTTCGGGCTCGCCGACATCCGGGCGCTGCTCGACGATCCCGAGTGGGACATGGCGGCGATGGTGTCCCGCCACGCTGCAGAGACCGAGCGTGCTCTTGCAGCCACCGCGCGCCTCAGCACACACCTGCGGGCGATCACGCACGTGATCGACAACTCAGGACACGCGTCGTCCGACGACCTGTTCACCATCATGGAGGAGATGACCATGCTCGATTCACCGGTTCGCGGCACCACCACGCTGCTCGTCTACGACGACCTGCCTGCTGCGCACGCCTTTCTGATCGAGACGTTCGGACTGACCGGGGGGCCGATCGAACGCTCTCCGGACGGGACGGCGGTACACGCGGAGGTCTACGCCGGAGACCAGGCGTTGGGGCTGCATCCCAGTGGTGAGGGCTATCGATCCCCGCGCGAGCTCGGTGCGGTCAGCAGCATGGTCGTCATCGCCGTCGACGACGTCGACGCGCACCACGAGCGGGCCCGCGAGCACGGCGCGACGATCGTCAAGGAGCCGACCGATCAGCGCTACGGTGTGCGCGAATACGGCGTGCGAGACCTCGAAGGGCACCTCTGGTACTTCCACACGCCGCTGGAGGGGTCGTGACCGCCGAGGACGTCGTTCGCGACCTCGCGCTCGCCCTCCCCGATGTGGTCGAGCGCGACCACCACGGCTTCCCGTCGTTCCGGTTCGGCGGCCGGATCATCGCCACCCTGCCGACGTCGAATCGTTTGCGCGTCATGCTCGACGAGCACGGTATCCGCTCGGAGGCGGTGAGTCATCCCGACTCCTGTCGCGAGTTCTATTGGGGCAAGAAGCTTTCCGCTCTCGAGGTCGATCTCGACGCCGCCGACGACGCGCTCGTCGACGACCTGCTGCATCAGGCATGGGAGCGGCGCGCGCCCTGAGAGCCCACTCCGTTGGGGTTTCGCGCGGGTCGGTCAACCGGCCGACGACGGTAACCGGCGTGGCCATGACGGCGATCACATCCTTGTCCGCAACTTTGCTCGGCCAAGGAATAGGGGTTCGTCATGCGCCACCGTTGGGTGTGGGTAGGAGTCGTGGCCGCCGTGGCGGCCTTACCGCTGGTGACCGGGTGTGCCGACACCGGCACCGGGGCGTCGGCGTCGAGTGTGGTCACCGTGACCGCGACACAGACCACGCGTGCGTCGGCACCGGTGACCGGTACCGTCGCGACGAGCACCGATGTGACCGGTACCGATGTGAGCACCACCGGGGACGCGCCGGTCTCGCCCGTTGGCACCCGACCGCCGACCACCAATCCCCTTCCGCCGGGTCACGGTATCGGTGCGTCGGCCTACCTCGGAGCCTGGCAACGTCACGAGAGTTCGTTGACGTTCAACGGCGACCACACCACCGGGTCGGTGTTCTTGGGTGCCAACGCCGTCGACGGCGAGAAATGGGGATTCACCTGGACCATCGACCGGGGCGTGATCACCGCGACGCTCACCGGGTTGATCGAGAGGTCGGGCGCCGGCGTCGGCGGTATGGCCACCGGCCAGACGTTCACCGCAACGCCGACAGTCGATTCCGCGGGCACGGAGATCCTGGTCACGACGGGTCTCGGTGAAACCGGCTCGGAGTTGACGTGGTGCCGCTCAGGTCACGGATCACCCGGCTGCGGCGCCTGATCGCGCAGATGTCTGTCTGCTAGGTCTGTGTCTCACCCGGCGGCCGGGCGGCGTAGGCCGCGAGGAACGTGCGGACCCCGGCACGGATGACGGTGTCCGGGTCGCCCCGACCGCGGACTGCCGGGAGTTCCTGCACGCTCCCCGCGGTGAGCATGATCAGCTGCAGCGCGGCGATCTCGGCGTCGTCGATGGCGAACATGCCGGCATCGGCGTGACGACGGAGGTGCTCGGCGATCGCGTGTCGGACCCGCAAGGGCCCGGCGTCACGCCAGGCGCGCAACGTCTCCGGCGCGATGTGCGCGGCGTCGGCGTTGATCTGGCGGACCATCGCGAAATGGGTCTCCACCGCGGGATCCGTCGTCGACCATTGGCGACCGAAGGCGATCAGATCTGCTTCCGGCTCGACGATCCGCCCCAGGAGACGGTCGGCCGTGGCGATCTGCAGTTCGGCAACCCGGGTGGCGCTGTCCAGGATCACCGCTTTGAACAGCGATTCCTTGTCGCCGTACTGGTTGTAGATGGTCCTCGTCGAGACCCCGGACTCGGCTGCGAGGTCGGTGATGCTCGCGCGGCTGTAACCATCACGGGCGAAGACGCGTAGCGCCCCGTCGAGAAGCGCCCGCTGCTTGTCTGCTCGCATCGGAACATGGTCCCACCGATCGAAAGTGCAATCAACATTGCACTAGGTGCAATGATCGTTGTACTTTGGGGTCATGACATCCTCACTCTCCACACAGCAGTCGGACTCGGAGCCGCTACGCCTGGCAGTTCTCGTCGGGAGCACGCGCCCGGGACGACGGTCGTATCTGGTCGCCGAATGGGCGGCGCATCTCGCCCGCGAGGCGCTGACCGGTCGTGCCGAGGTGTCGATCATCGACATCGCCGAGTTCGACCTGCCCCTCCTCGACGAGCCGCAACCCGCAGCGATCGGTGACTACCGGCACGAACACACCCGACGGTGGGCCGACGCGATCGCCGCGGCAGACGGGTTCATCATCGTCACCCCCGAGTACAACCACTCGCTGACCCCGGCGCTGAAGAATGCGATCGACTATCTGTACGCCGAATGGCACGACAAGGCCGCAGGTTTCGTGAGCTTCGGGCTCAACGGCGGGGTCCGGGCGGTCGAACATCTGCGGCTGACCCTGTCCGAGGTGAAGGTGGCGTGCGTGCGCAGCCAGGTCGCCCTCGATCTGTTCACCGACTTCGCCTTCGACGACGTCTCCGAGCCCGGAACGGTGCAGCCCGGCGAGCGGCACGTCCGCCTCTTCGAGCGCATGCTCGACGAACTCCTACAGTGGTCGGCGGCCCTGCGTCCATTGCGGGTGTCGGTGCCGGCATGAGACGTGGGTCAGACGGTGCGGCAACGCTTTCCGACTCCCGGCTCGACCGACGCACGAGGCGCCTGTGCGGGGTGATCGTGCTCGGTGCGTTCGCCACCGGCCTCGATGTGTCGGTGGTCAACGTCGGCCTGACCGACATCGGTGCCGATCTCGGTGCGCCGCTGTCACAGACGCAGTGGGTCGCGACCGCCTACCTTCTGGCACTGGCACTCTCGTTGCCGGTGGCCGGCTGGCTGGCCCGTCGCCACGGCACCGGCGTGATCTGGTTGAACGCGCTGACCGCCTTCACGGTGGCATCGGCGCTGTGCGCCCTGGCGCCCGGCATCGGCCTGCTCATCGCCGCGAGAGTGCTGCAGGGGCTCGCCGGTGGGGTGTTGATTCCCGCGGGTCAGACGATCCTCGGTCAAGCGGTCGGGCCCGAGCGGCTCGGCCGCGTGATGGGTGCCCTGGGGATCGTGGTGGGTGCCGCACCGGCCCTCGGCCCGTTCGTGGGTGGGCTGATCCTGACGGGATTGTCGTGGCATTGGTTGTTCGTGATCAACCTCCCGATCGGCGTGGTCGGGGTTGTGTTGGGGCGCAGGATGATTCCCCATGGAGTGGCCACACCGGCGGTTCGCCTGCACCGGTCCGGGGTGATTCTCGCGACGGCGGGTCTGCCCTTGGTGATGTTCGGGATGACGCAGTGGGGCGACGCCGGGAAGCTGACGCCGACCGTCGGTGCCGCGCTCGGCGCCGGGGTGGTGATCCTGGTGGCCTTCGTCGTCGTCAGCCGCCGCGCCGAGAATCCGTTGATGGATCTGTCGCTCTACGGCGTGCGGGGCTTCCGGGTGGGCAGCGTCGCCGCATTGTTCTCCGGCGCCCTGGTCTTCGGCAGCGGACTGGTGTTCACGCTGTACTTCCAATTGGCCCGAGACCTCGATGCGCTGGCCACGGGACTCAACCTGCTCGGCGCCGCGCTGGCGACCGCGGTGTGCGCGCCGTTCACCGGTCGCTGGATCGATCGATACGGTCCCGGGCCGGTCGCGCTGGCAGGCGGATTCCTTGCGATGGTCGGCAGTGGCGCGTTGACGGTGTTGCCGACGACCGCGCCGCTGGTCGTCGTGCAGCCCCTGCTCGTGGTGTTCGGTGCGGCCGTCTCGCTCACCGCGATGCCGGCCGGCGTGGCCGCGTACAAGGCGGTGCGCACCGATCAGCTTCCCGACGGGGTCACGCAGGTCAACGTGCTGCAACGGGTGGGTGGTTCGTTCGGCGGCGCGATCTTCGCCGTGCTCATCGCGACGCGAGTAGCCGACCCGCAGAACGCATTTCAGGTCGCCTTCGGCGCCTTGCTGGTGGTGTCGGGGTGCGCCGCGGTGGCAGGCTGGTACTTGATGCGGGCCACCGCGACCCGACGGGCCGACCCGTGAACTACACCGGCAGCTTGCGGAACACCTTCCGCGGCACATGGCGCAGCCCCATCATGATGAACCGGAACGGCCCCGGCACCCAGATGATCTCCTTGTGGGCATCGACGCCGGCGACGACGGCGCGTGCGACGTCCTCCTTGTTGACCGTGAGCGGAGCCTCGGCGACATTCGCCGACAGCCGCGTGCGGACCTGGCCGGGCCGAACCACCAGCACGTGGGCACCGGACGGGGCGAGCGCCTCACCGAGACCGAGGTAGAACCCGTCGAGTCCGGCCTTGGACGAGCCGTAGAGGAAGTTGGAGCGCCGAACCCGTTCGCCGGCAACCGAACTCATGGCGACGATCTGGCCGTGACCCTGCTGCTTGAACTTCTCGCCGAGCAGGACGCCGACGCTGACGGCGGCGGTGTAGTTGATCGTCACCTCGGTGACGGCCTTCTTGTGGTCCTGCCAGACGGCCTCGTCGTCGAACTGCACGCCCGCCGCCACGATCGCCAGGTCGATGTCGCCGCCGGCGAAGGCCTTGTCGATGACCTCGGGGTGGGTCTCGGGCTTCAGTGCGTCGAAGTCGATCACCTCGACCTCGGTGGCGCCGGCCGACTTCACGGTGGTGACGGCGGCGTCGGCGGCCGGGTCGCCGGGCACCACGGCCAGGACGACACGTGCCGGGCCGCGCGTGAGGAATTCACCCGCGATCGCCAGACCGATCTCGGAACTGCCACCGAGGACGAGGATGGATTGCGGGGCGCCAACGGCGTTGAACATGAACGAATCTCTCTGGTGTCGACAGCTACGGAAAGCTGTTGTGGGGGAGTGGGATCAGGCGAGTTCGAGGCGGCGCGCCATGTCGGACATGAACACGCCGTTCGGGTCGATCGCACGCCGGGTCGCGATCCACGAATCGATCTCGGGATACATCTTGTGGAAGCTCTCGGCCGAGGTCCGCGAATCCTTGGCGGTGTAGAGGCGTCCGCCCATCTCCATCACGCGGCGGTCGAGGTCGTTGAGGAACTCGGCGAGCCCCTTGCGCAGCGGGAAGTCGAGGCAGACGTTCCAGCCCCGGAACGGGAAGCTCAGCGGCGCGCGGTTGCCGTCGCCGAACAGCTTGATCACGTTGAGGAAGCTGACGTGCCCCGACGCCTGGATGTCGGTGATGATCTTCTTGAACTCGGCCTCGTTACCCGTCGGCACGATGAACTGGTACTGGGTGAAGCCACCGCCACGCGGGTAGCCGCCGCCGCGGCCATAGGCGTTGTTCCACTCCGCGATCAGATCCAGCGGGTGATAGAACTGCGGCAGGCTCTCGATGATGTTGCGTTTGTTGGAGCCGAGCCGGTAGTAGAACTCTCCCACCAGCGAGAAGTCGAGCTTGTTGTCGAGGTACCGCGGGAAGATGTTCGGCAGGGTGATCAGCGGCTTCGCGTCGAACCGGAGCGGGTCTTTCTTCAGCTTCGCGGGCAGATCGTCGACCTTCGCGAGGTTGCCTCTGCTGAATGTGCCGCGGCCCAGCTTCGGGGGCCCGCTGATGGTGTCGAACCAGCCCGACGCGTACTCGAAGCCGTCCTCGTAGCGCTGCCCGAGATGCAGGTCGATCGTCTCGTCGAGGCTGTTGGTGGTGAAGGTGTCGGCGAGGAAATATGCGGTCTCGGTGCGCTTGAGCGCGATCTTGGCGCGGAGCACGATGCCGGTGAGCCCGATCCCGCCGACCGTGGCCCAGAAGAGCGAACCGTCGGGATCGTCGGGGGAGCCGTCCGGCGTGATCACGAGGACCCGCCCGTCGGCGACGAGTAGATGCATCTCGACGACGGTGTTCCCGAAGCTGCCGGTGACGTGGTGACTCTTGCCGTGGATGTCATGCGCGATGGCTCCGCCGATGGTCACCTGTCGGGTCCCCGGCATCACCGGCACCCAGAAGCCGCGTGGGACGACCACCTTCATCAGGTGATCGATCGACAATCCGGCGTCGACGTCGACGATCCCGGTCTCCTCGTCGAGGGAGTGGATGCGCGTCAGCGGCGTCATGTCGATGGTGAGGCCGCCGGAGTTCTGGCCCGACTCGTTGTAGGAGCGGCCGAGCCCGCGCGCGATCACGCCACGCTTGAGGTAGTCGGGTTTGTCGGCGTTGTCGTCGGCGACCCGGGCCACTGCCTCGGCGATGACCTCGGGATACGGCGTCGAGAGGACATGCCCTTCGATGGGGGTGGTGCGCGACCATCCGACCAGCGTGCGGGTCGTGATCGGCAGCAATTCTTCAGTAGACATCGGGGTAGAGAGTACCCGCCCGCGTCGACGTGCCGGGCGGGTCGGCGGGCTCGGAGTGCCTCACCAGCCCAGTACGGCCGCCGCCGCATTGCGTCCCGGAATGCCGCTGACCCCGCCACCGCGGCGGGCTCCGGCGCCGCACAGCAGTAGCCGCGGGTGCCGCGTTTCGACGCCCCAGGTGCCGACGCCGGCGTCCTCGGGTGCCCACGGCCACTGCAGCGAGCGGTGGAAGATGTTGCCGCCGGGCAGGCCCACGGCATCCTCGAGATCGCGCGGCGTCTTGGCCTCGATGCAGGCGTTGCCGTGGACGTCGGTCGCGATCACCGACGCGATCGGCTCGGCGAGAACCGAATCCAGGGACGCCAGGGTGGCCTCGACGGCGTGGGTCGTCGCGCCGGGCGCGGCGAACACCTCGGGCGGCATGTGCAGGCCGAACAGGGTCAGGGTGTGTTTGCCGGCGAGGTCGGTGCCCAGGATCGACGTGTCCGACAGTGTGTGGCAATAGATTTCGCAGGGCGGTACGTCGGGTACCTCGTCGCGGCGGGCCTGCGCCCAGGCGGTGTGGAGTTGCCCGTAGGACTCGTTGATGTGGAAGGTGCCCGCGAACGCCGCCCGCGGGTCGACGTTCGGGTCCCGCAACTCCGGCAGCCGGTCGAGCAGCAGATTGATCTTGAGCTGGGCGCCGCGCGGCGCGTGCTCGGTGTCGATGGGGTCGTCGAGCATGGTGTTGAGCACCACGGGCGCGCACGCCGCGTGCACCATCGAGCCACGCACCCGACCGATGCGTTGCCGATGACCGCCGGCCTCGGTGGCGCTCGCCTCGGTGCGCACGAACTCGACGGTCCCGTCGGCCGGGTCAACGCCGACCACCCGGCAGTTCGTGTGGATCACCGTGCCGGCGGCCAGCGCCGCCTGATACAGCGCTCCCGACACCGCGCCCATCCCGCCGACCGGGACGTCCCAGTCGCCGGTGCCGCCGCCGATGAGGTGATAGAGGAAGCAGATATTCTGCCGCAGCGAGGGGTCGTGCAGGTCGGTGAAGGTGCCGATCAGCCCGTCGGTCGCGACGATCCCGCGCACGACGTCGTCGTCGAAGTACCGCTCGATGAGTTCGCCGAGCGGCCGGCAGGTGAGCAGCTCCCACAGTTCGGCAAGGGAGGAGTCGCCGTCGGTCACCCGTGCGCGGATCTCGTCGGCCGAACGCAGCGGCTCGATGAGGGTGGGGAACAGGCGCCGCGCGATCTCGCCCATCCGCTCGTACACCCATTGCCACGCCCCGAATTCGGTGTCGCTGCCGGTGGCGCGCGCGAAGGCGGCGGCGGTGGCCTGCTCGTCGGCGGTGTCGACGAGCAGGCCCTTCGCGGGATTCGACGGCAGTGGCGTGTAGGACGAATACCGTCGCCGGATCAGTTCGACGTCGAGTTCGAGGTCGGCGATGATCTCGCGCGGCATCAGCGACACCAGGTAGGAGTAGCGCGAAAGCCGTGCTGCGACACCGGGAAACGCCATTGCCGAGATGGCCGCGCCGCCCACATGGTCGGCGACCTCGAGTACCAGCACGGACCGGCCCGCCCGTGCCAGGTAGGCCGCCGCGGTCAGCCCGTTGTGCCCGGCGCCGATGATGACGTCGTCATAGGTCGCCGTGGCGGTCATGGTGGGCTACTTCATGATTCGCGCGACGAATGGGGTGGAGTCGGGTATCGAGGCGAGCACGGTCCCCGAGTGGTCCTGCGTCGGGTAGACGTGGAAGTCGACGGGCTGGCCCGCCGCGACCATCTGCGCGTACAACGACAACGCCGACGGGGCCGGCACATCGGTGTCGAGGAGTCCCTGCCCGAGGAAGATCGGCCGGTCGTACCCCGAGAACGGGGTGCCCATGTATTCGGTCAGCGCCGCACGCACATTCGGGATCGACGAGACCGGCTTGGCGAGGAACTCGCCGAGCGTGACGCCCTGGACCACCGGTTGCATCTCCGCGTAGCAGAGCGTGCGGGCCTTCGCGATGATCTGCCGTCCCTGCGGGGTGAGGATGCCCGGCACGTTCAGGTCGGGGCGGGCGTCGGCGAAGCCGGCGAGGATGTAGGCGGTGTAGATGTTCAGCGAGGTCGGCAGGGCGACCGGGGCCGGCGCGCCGAGCGCCACGACCTGCTCGATGTTGGCCGGGGTGCCGGTGGCGACCACCCCGCGGTAGTCCAGTCCGCTACCCGCCGAGAGTGCCGTCGCACGGCGCGCGGCGTTGAGTGCGGCGCCGGCGCCCTGGGACTGGCCGACGATCGCCCACTTCTTGGCCAGCGGTAGATCCATCTGCTGCGCCGCGCGGACCGAGTCGACCACCGACTGGGCTTCCGCGGTCCCGCTCAGGTAATTCATGAAGCCCGGTGTGCCGAGCCCGACGTAGTCGGTGGCGACGATCGCATACCCCTGATCGAGCCAATGGCCCAGGTAGGTGGCGTCGCGGTCACTGTGCGGCAGCACCGACGGCGCGCAATTGTCACCGAGGCCGGTGGTGCCGTGCGCCCACGCGATCACCGGATATCCACCGGCCGGTGCGGGCCGCTTGGGCAGGAGCACCTCGCCGGAGCTGACCGCCGGGCGTCCGTGGATGTCACGCGTCGAGTACAGGACGCGGTAGGCACGACCGGCTGCGGGGATGCTCACCGACGACGCCAACGGCACCTGCGTGATCAGGGCGCCGGGCGCACCGATCGGTCCGGAGTAGCCGGTGGCGTCGAGTCCGGAGGTGACCGGAGCGGGGGTGGCGTCGTCGTCGGCGTGGGCCGGAGCGATGGCCAGCGCCGGTAGTGAGATCAGGGTTGCGATGGCGACAGAGGCGAGGGTGAGACGGCGGGTGCGCCGGAGGCGGTGGAACATGGATCGAACCTATCGCCATCGGTTCCCCGCCGTGGCGGCTTGGTCTCGAAGTTGTCCGGCCATCCCGAGTTGTCGGGCCGTCTCCGGTTATCGGGCGCCGGCACCGTCTTGCCCCATATCCTGGGCAGATGGACATACCGTCGGTCACCCTCGCGTCCGGATTCGCGTTGCCGCTGGTCGGCCTCGGCACCTTCGACATGTTGGGAATGCCGTGCGCGCAGGCGGTTTCCCACGCGCTCGACTCCGGGTACCGGCTGCTCGACACCGCGTCGCGTTACTCCAACGAGCTCAGCGTGGGCATGGGGATCGAGGAGTCGCAGATCGACCGCTCCGAGGTGATCGTGCAGACCAAGCTCGGAGGTGGCGACCAGGGCTTCGACGAGGCGATCACTGCGGCCAAGGAGAGTGCGCGTCGGCTCGGGGTGTCCTGGATCGACGTCTACCTGATCCACTGGCCGTGCCCGAGCCTGGGCCGGATGGTCGACTCCTGGAAAGCGCTGCTCACGCTGGCCGACGAGGGGTTCATCCGGGTGCCCGGTGTCTCCAACTTCCGTGAACACCACCTGCAGGCGCTCTACGACGAGACCGGGCGATGGCCCGAGGTGAACCAGATCCAGTGCTCACCGGCGCTGGCCCGCGGCGATCTACGACAGTTTATGCAGGACAAGGGAATCCATGCGCAGGCGTGGCATCCGACCGGGCGTAAGGAGGGCATGCTCGGCGACGCCACGATCATCCGGTTGGCCCGCAAGTACGGCAAGTCGCCCACGCAGATCGCATTGCGGTGGGCGGTACAGCAGGAGATCGGCGTGGTGCCCAAGTCCTCACACAAGGGTCGCCAGCTCGAGAACATCGATCTGTTCGACTTCGAACTCGACGCGGGCGACCTCACCGATCTCGAAGAACTCGACCGCGGGGAGGGCGCCGCCCGCAACTCCGACATCGAAGAGGAGTTCTGAACGGGCGCGGTGTCCGAGGGTCTAGGGTGGCAGCGTGCCAGACCCCATCCCCGGTGAGCCGAACGGCCCGCACGAGACGAGCCCGCACGAGATCGGGCACGACGATTTCGCGACCCGGCATGCGCCGATGGTCCCCGAGCTGCCTCTCGACGATCAGGAGGCGTCCACCAACGTCCCGCTGGCGACGCAGATCTTCCGGTTCATCGTCACCGGCGTCGGTTCGGGCATCCTCGACTTCGGTCTGACCGCGATCCTGCAGTACGGGCTCGGGGTGCCGGCCGGATTCGCCAAGGCGGTCGGCTTCGTCTGCGGAACCACCACCGCCTACATCTTCAATCGGCGCTGGACCTTCCGCGCCGAACCCAGCATGGCCCGCTTCGTTGCCGTCGCCGTGCTCTATTGCGTGACGTTCGTCGTCAACGTCGGTGTCTACACCTTCCTGTCGCACCTGTGGCCGGAGGAACTGCTCTACAGCCTGCTCGCCTACGTCATCGCGCAAGGCTTGGCGACGATCATCAACTTCATCGTCCAGCACGCGGTGATCTTCAAGATCAAATGACTCGCGCGGTCGTCGTCGGTTCCGGCCCGAACGGGCTGGCCGCCGCCGTCCGCCTGGCCCAGGCCGGGCTCGACGTCGAGGTGCTCGAGGCGGCCACGGACATCGGTGGGGGAACCCGCAGCAGCGAGCTGATGCGGCCGGGTGTCCTGCACGACCACTGCTCGGCGTTCCATCCGCTCGGGGTGGCCTCGCCGTACCTCGCATCGTTGCCGCTGGAGCGGTACGGGCTGCGGTGGCGGTGGCCGGAGATCGACTGCGCCCATCCCCTCGACGACGGCACCGCCGGACTGCTGTACCGCGATCTCGATGCCACCGCGCGGGCGCTGGGTGCCGACGGTGCGCGGTGGAAGGCGCTGTTCGGCCCTATCGCAGCGCGAATGGACGACGTCGCCGTGGAGATCCTCCGGCCCGTCGCGCACCTGCCACGGCATCCGCTGGTCCTCGCGCGCACGGCCCTGCGGGTGCTGCCGCCCGCAACGATCCTGGCGCGCTACCTGCGCACCCCGCAGGCGCGTGCGCTGCTCACCGGGATGGCCGCGCACGGCTTCACCCGGCTCGACCGGCCGGGGTCGTCGGCAGCCGGCGTGATGCTCGTCGCCGCCGGGCATCGCCACGGGTGGCCGGTCGCGCAGGGTGGCTCGTCGTCGATCACCGCGGCGCTGGCGGCGCTGCTGGGTGATCTGGGTGGCCACGTTCACACCGGCGTGCACGTCCGTGATCGCGCCGATCTCGCCGACGCCGACGTCGTGGTGCTCGACGTGTTGCCGGAGGCCGCCGCGCAGATCCTCGGTGATGCGATGCCCCGTCGGATACGCCGCACGTTCGGACGCCGACGACCGCGTGCGGCGGCGTTCAAGGTCGACTACGTGATCGACGGTGAGGTCGGCTGGACCGCGCCGGGCTGCGAGCGTGCCGGCACGGTCCACCTCGGCGGGACCTACACCGAGATCGCCGACGCAGAACGACAGGTGCTCGCCGGGACGATGCCGCAACGGCCGTTCACCCTGGTCGGGCAGCAGTGGCTCGCCGACCCGGGTCGCGCGGCCGGCAACCTGCATCCGTTGTGGGCGTACGCCCACGTACCCGCCGGATATGACGGTCCGGCGGCCGAGGCGATCACCGCGCAGATCGAACGATTCGCGCCGGGTTTCGCCGAACGCATCGTCGACATGCACGTCACCTCGCCCGCTCAACTGGCACAGGACAATCCGAACAATGTGGCCGGTGACATCGGCGGCGGTCCGAATGATCTGCTGCACCTCGTGGCGCGGCCTCGGGCCACGGTGCGGCCGTACGGTACCGGCGTGGACGGGGTCTATCTGTGCTCGTCGTCGACCCCGCCGGGCGGTGGTGTGCACGGCATGTGCGGGTTTCACGCTGCCGGAGCGGCGCTTACCGATCTCGATCGGTAACGGTGAGTGGTCGGGGCCTCCATGAACAGTGTGTGGCAGCAACGGACACGTCGTGTCGGGCGCGTCGCTGATGGTTCGCTGTGAGCTAGTCTCGGTTCGGGTTGGGGTGACCGCAACTCGCCACGTCCACCGAATATCGAGGGCCGATGCAGCAGGAAAATGACCGGATGTTGGTACAGCGAACTCTGTTCGCGGGGCCGAATCCCCGTGTGGTTCCGGGGATGTACGTCGACGCCAACGCCGCGTTGGTGCGTTCGGATCGGACCGCGGTCCGGATGGAGCCCGGTGCGATCCTCAGTACCAACACGTATTTCGGCCGTTTCGCCGCAAGCTACTGGCAGCGCTACACCACGCTCTCGTCGGTCCGGCTGGAGTTCGATCACGAGTGTGCGCCCGATGCGCTGTTGCGAGTAGAGGTCAAGGCCTCCGATCCGAGCGGCCGGTGGCGTCCGATCGACGCCGTCGAGGTGACCGGTCGTGGCCGGGCGGTTCTCGATCTCGATGTCCGGCGCTTCGTCGACGGTGGCGCAATCTGGTTCGACGCCACCGCAATCGGTGGTGGTGCACGGATCCGGGAGGTGACGTGGTCGGTGCCGCGGCCGCAGCGCAACCGGCTGATGTCGGTGGTGATGTGCACGCACAACCGCCCCGCCGACGCCATCTCGACGCTACTCACCCTGGCCTCGGACCCGGTGGCGCTGGACCTGATCGACTCGGTGTACGTCGTCGACCAGGGCACCGCGCGCGTCGACGCCCACGAAGACTTTCCGAAGGTCAAAGATGTTCTGGGGCCAAGGCTTCAGTACCTGATCCAGCCGAATCTCGGTGGTGCGGGAGGATTCAACCGCGGTATCCACGAGCTGACGAAGACCGGCGAATGTGAGACCGACATCGTCGTCATGGACGACGACATCCTCTGCGAGCCGGAGTCGGTGGTGCGACTGTCGGCGCTGGCCAACAATGCGTCCCGCCCGGTCATCGTCGGCGCGCAGATGCTGTTGTTGTCGGAGACCTATCGCGTGCACATGACCAGCGAGTGGGAGGCTCTCGACGAGCTGAAGGCCGGAACTCCCGGTGCTTTCGGCAAGTCGGGGCTCAACGCGCTCAAGAAGCATCAGGATGCGCGCAGCGACGCCGGATGGAACGGCTGGTGGACGTGTCTGTTGCCGGCCGAGGCAGTGGTGGCCGCGGGACTGTCGTTGCCGCTGTTCTTCCAATGGGACGACATCGAATTCGGCATCCGGGCCCGCAAGGCCGGGTTCGCGACGGTGACGCTGCCCAATGCCGGTGTGTGGCATGCCGATTTCCACCTGAAGGATTACGACGACTGGTCGCGATATTTCAGCTGGCGGAACGCGCTGATCGTCGCCTCGATCCACGGTCGGTTCGATCCGACGGAGGTCGCCACCACCGTGGCCCGCGAGATCACCGGGCACATCGTCTCGATGCAGTACGGACTGGCCGAGACATTCCTGCTTGCGGTGCGCGACTTCATGTCCGGCCCGTCGATACTCGCCGACGGTGGACGCACCAAACTCGCCGAGCTGTCGGAGCTGCGCTCGCACTATCCGGACACGGTGCGCCACGAAGCCGTCGAAGGGTTGGTCGGCGACCCGCGTATCGTCACCAAAGGCCATGAACCGCAGGACAACAAGCTCGACCAGGTGATGGTCAAGCGGGTGGTGCAGCAGGTGCTCGGTCGTGTCGGCGGTGGGCGGGTGGCCATCCCGGCACACAGCGCTCGCTGGTGGCATGTGGGTCTGTTCGCGGAGGCGATCGTCACCGACGCGTCGCAGACCGGCGTCCGAATCCGTCGGCGTGACAAGCAGATCGCAGTGCGACAGCTTCGCGAGCTCGCCACGCTGTGCCTGGACCTGCGTAAGAATGCACCGGCGTTGGCCGCGCAATGGCAGGCGGCGCTGCCGGAACTCACGAGTCATGAGAACTGGCAACGACTTTTCGACGGCGACTGAGGCGCCACGCACCGACCGGCGGCGACTACTCGTCGCCTGCTCGGTCGTCGGTGTGGTCGGTGTGTTGCTCTCGGCGCTGGGGTCGTGGCGTCCATCGTTCTGGTACGACGAAGCTGCCACCGTCTCGGCGGTCGATCGCAGCTACGCGCAACTGTTTTCGCTCGTGCACCACACCGACGGTGTGCACGCCCTGTACTATCTCCTGCTCAAGCCGTGGACGGCGCTCTTCGGGTTGTCGGAGTTCTCGGTGCGTTTCCCGTCGGCGATCGCGGTCGGTGCGGCCGCCGCGGCGTTGGTTGTGCTCGCGAATCGCTTGTGGGACCTGCCCTTCGGGGTGATGGCCGGGCTGGTGCTCCTCACCGTCCCGCGGGTGATGTGGGCGGGCAGCGAGGCCCGGTCCTATGCGGGCACGCTGTTCTTGGCGGTCGTGCTGACCTGGTTGCTCGTCGTGGCCGCCGATCGTGGCCGATGGTGGTGGTCGGGCTACGGGGTCGTTGCGATCGTCGCAGTGGTGTGGTTCTTTCTCGCGGTCACCCTGCTCGCCGCGCATGCCGCTTACCTGGTGTTGCGGCAGCGCAGCGCATTTCGTGGCTTCGGTGTCACGGTGATCGCAGTGATGATCCTCGTGTCACCGTTCGCCTGGTGGGTCCACGGACAGCGTGCGCAGATCTCGTGGATTCCGGAGATGTCGGTGCAGCGGGTGGTGACCTACGCCCTGTGGGAGTTCTTCGTCGGGTCGTGGCCGTATTTGATCGTCGCCGGTGTGGTGGTGGCCGTCGCGCTCGTGGCGGCGGTGTTGACGTGGTCGGTCGAGCGCGCCGGGCTGTTCGCGCTCGCCTGGTGTTGGCTGTTGATTCCGGCGGCGGTGGTCTTCGTCATCTCGTGGACCGGGACCCAGTTGTATGCCCCCAGGTATCT
Organism: Gordonia polyisoprenivorans NBRC 16320 = JCM 10675; assembly: GCF_000241325.1. Lineage (GTDB taxonomy): Bacteria > Actinomycetota > Actinomycetes > Mycobacteriales > Mycobacteriaceae > Gordonia > Gordonia polyisoprenivorans. The sequence continues at coordinate 292,192 of NZ_BAEI01000031.1, forward strand.
GGTGTTCACGGTGCCCGCCCTTGCCCTTCTGCTGGCGTGGTCGGCGAGGACGGTGGCCCGCGAGAACCGTTGGATCACCGTGGTCGTGCTGGTGGCGCTCGCAGCTGCCGCGACACCGGAATACCTTGCTCAGCGTGGCCCGTACGGCCGTATGGGCGGTACCGATTTCTCCGCCGTGGGTGACTACATCGGTGCTCACGCCGCTCCAGGGGATTGCGTCGCCTTCGATGGAGCGCCGTCGTGGAGTCCGGAGTCGCAGCGGGTGGTGTTGCAGACCAAGCCGGGCGACTTCGCCGTCCTTCGCGACATCGGACCGAAAATCGATGCCGCACAGTCGGGCCGACTGTGGGACGTCCCGAAGCCGGTGTCGGCGTACCGAGTGTTCGCGCAGGGCTGCGCGGTGATGTGGGTGGTCACCGACGGTGAACGTTCACGCGCATCGGTGCTCTACCCCGGCGGCATGTCGGACTGGTTCTTCCAACCGTTCCACTTCACCAATTCGGAGCTCTACCGAGAGATCTCGGCCGCCGGACTCCACATCACCGGCCGCACGCAGTTCAACCACTCGCAGGTCGTGCGCATGCAGCGCTGAGCGGGTTGAACGCTCGGCCGGTCTCGAGGCTCGCCGCACGCGGCTCACACCTCGACCATCGGGGGGACCGTTCCCACCCGGGCTTCGTGCCCGATGGCCGTCCTATCCCGGTGGTCGAGGTGCCGAGGAGCGTTAGCGACGAGCCTCGAGACCTCTTGTGCCGACGGGCTTCCGGTCCACGGTGGTTCGGTTCCAGCTCTGCTGCAGGTGGTCTCGAGGCTCGCCGCACGCGGCTCGCACCTCGACCATCGGGGGAAGACGTCCATCCCGATGGTCGAGGTGCCGAGGAGCGCCAGCGACGAGCCTCGAGACCCCTTGTGCTGACGGGATTCCGGGCCACGGGCGGCAGCTCGAACACCTCGACCATCGGGATGGGACTATCTCTATGGAGTTCTCAAACAACAGATGCGGTCCCGGCGATGCCGGGTGCGGGAATCAGGTTGTGGGGCAGGGTAGGTCAGGCTGCGGTGTCGTCGAGTCGCATGGTTCTGCGGTGATACGACGGTATCGGCCGTCGTTTCGGGTCGACGCTTGCGGGTGGGATCAGCCAGGGGTGTCGGTCGAAGCCCATGATGATGTCCCAGCCGTGGTGGTGCACATCGTCGTGGCAGCTGGTGCAGAGGAGGCAGCCGTTGTCGAGGTCGGTGGGACCACCGTCGGCCCAGTGGTGCAAATGGTGTCCTTGGCAGCGTCCGGCGTGGGCGCCGCATTTGATACATCCGCGATCACGCACGAGCAACGCTTTGCGTTGTCCTGGGGTGAAGAAGCGTTTCTCTTGACCAACACTGAGCGGTACACCGTTGGGATCGAGCATGATTTTGGTGATGGTGGTGTCACAGGACAGCAGTTTGGCGGTGGCTTCGGTGATCGGACCCATGTTCTGCAACTCGCCGCCGAGTGCCGGGTTGTCGGCCGACCATGTCCACAACAGGCCGTTGGTCGGTTTCGCTGAGAAGGTGGTGTCGGCCAGTCCTTGTGCCGCGAGTTCGACGATCGTCTCGAACGCGGCAGCACAGATCTGCTCAGGCGTCCGCGGATCGGGTGACCCGTCGGGTTGAGGTTTCGGCGCCGACAAGGTTTCCATCAACGTCCGGGTCTTTTCGCCGGCGATGATGTCGAGGTTCGCTGAGATCTCCAGCCGGCCGTCGTCGGTGATGCGGTCGGTGTAGGAGTTGATCTTCTTGTCCTCTGAGGCCGGTAACCCGCCGGGCGTCTCCGCGGCGAGCTCGTTGCCCAGCTGCCGTGCGTAGAGGTTGATCTCGGCGGGAGTGAATCCGGCGAAGTAGTGCGACAAGAGTTTCCGCAGGTACTCACACCGTTGGACGGTGTCGAGGGGTTCGGGGGAGCGGGTGTCGATGTGCGCCAGTCCGCGGACGATGGCGTCGGTGTGTTCGGAGGAGATGGACCCGTCCGCAGCGTGCGCCAACAACAGATCGACATCGGTGGTGCCGGCCATCCGCACGTACCGACCTGCGACCGAGGGTGCGAAACCCATGCTGATCAACAACTCTCGCAGTCGGGTCGTCTTGTGGTCGGCGACCCCGAGTCGGTCCATCTCACCGGTGAGGGTCGTGGCGTGGTGATCAACCAGGTTCCGCAACAACAGGACCTGCTTCATCGCACCGAAGGCCTGGGGCCCGGTCATCTCCGGATTCCATTGCAGGCCGCTGAGTTGGGTGACGATGTCGGCGAAGACTGCCTCGGCGTCAACATCTTTGATGTCAAGAGAAGTGGTGGTGTCGATCATGGGCCCTCCCCAGCGGCTGATCGGTGCGATGCCTCTATGGTACTCGAACGTATGAAGTAAGGCAAGGGTGTTCGACAGATCTGTGCAGGGAAAGATGCTTGTGGACAACGGGATTGAGTGCCGGGCCCAACTGGAATCTCATGTCGGTGGGGTGTGATAGTGGCCTGTCGGCATTCGAGTTGCATCGGTTCGACGCTCCGCGCGCCACCCGCCGGCGAACTGGGTGCATGCGGAAGTGAGCACTGTGGTGACGGCCGGCCGCGGCAGCATGGGAAGTGAGTGGTGCGTGGCCCCGTCGATGATGTCAACCTGGCAGTGAGACAGAGAATTTCGTGCTGAGTCGGCGATCTTGCCGACGTCGTGGACTCTGCTGTTTGCCGCGAGGATCACCGACACCGGCACCGTCAACTCGGCCAGCGCCGCCGTCTTCGGTCGGCGCGGGACGCGTGGTCGAGTGGAGGGGAAGTGTGCGGCGCCGATCGCCGACAATTCGAGCCACTGATGATCCAACGCGGCACCGCCGGTTTCCCATTCGAGAAACGTGCGCTGCCGAGAGCGACTCGGCCGTAGCAGAATCGGTACTGCGTGGGCGAGGTATTGCATCCGCATTGGTCCAAAACATGAATTGGGGTCGAGCAGCACCAGTCCGCTCACCTGTTCCGGATGCCTGAGTGCAAAGGCCAGGGCGACCATCGCGCCGTAGGAGTGGCCGACGAGGATCGGACGGTCTGCGCGCAGAGAAGCCAGCGTCGTTTGGAGCCATTCGAGAACATCGTCGACCGACCGGATGCGGTCGCGTCCAGGGACGGATAGCCCGGGGTCTCCGATGAAGTCCACTGCGTGGCAACGCCGATGCGCGCCCAGGGGTTCGGCGACGGTGAACCATTCCGTCAGTGTCGCACCGGCTCCTGGCAGCAGTACGAGATCCGTGCCGCTGCCGCGGCCCCATGATGTCGTGTGAGTCGTGCCGAATCGGGATGGCAGATCGGCGTCTGTGGCGTCTGTCGGCCAGTGCTCACGTAAGGCTTGGTAGAGGCCGAAGAACTCGCGACCAGCGGGGGTTGAAGTGAACGCGTGGCCGTCAGCCATGACAGTCCTCTCGAAAATCGAGTAAGTCGATCATCAAGGTAATTGATCGATGAGGTACTGTCGAGCGATGCGCCGCGACGACAACCTCGACGATTCGCGACCGGAGTATCGGCTCATTCGTGAGTTGCGCGCGTTGACGGTCGAATTGGACCTGTTCGGGGCGCAATTCGCGAAGTCCGAAGGGCTTCACGCCACCGATCTGCGAGCGTTGATCGTCCTGCTGGAGGCCGAACGCGATGATCAGGCGGTAACGCCGGCGGTGCTCGGTCGTACCCTGGGTGGACTCAACTCGGCGACAGTGACTGCCATTCTCGATCGGCTAGAACGACGCGGGATGGTCGTGCGAACGCCGGATCGCGACGACCGGCGCCGAGTCCTCGTCGAGGTGACCGAGCACGCGGGAACTGTTGGAAGAGGTTTTTTCGGTCCGCTGATCGTCCCGGCGGTGGAGGCACTGAAGGACTATGGTCAAGCCGATCTGCGGCTCATCGAGCGCTTTCTCGACGATATGACGCGAATCGTCACCGACGTGCGGAAGAAGTGATCGCTGCCCTCAGTTGTTGACCTTGGCGATCACGTTGTCGGCGTACCAGTTCAGGTGATCGAGCTTCTTCTGTAGGGGTTCGGTGTCTTTGCCGATGATGTAGGGCAACCGGAAGCCGACGATGACATCGGTGATGCCTTTGTCCTCCAGTCGCTTACAGCCGTCGACGGTGTAGGCGTCGAGCGAGATGACGTGGATCTCGAAGGGGTCGTTGAGTTTTCCCTCGGCCTTGCGGATGTCGGTGATCTTGTCTAGCAGGGCGTCGAGTTCCTCGGGCGGCCCACCACCGTGCATCCAGCCGTCGCCGCGGACCACCGCTCGGCGCAGCGCCGCGTCGGCATGACCGCCGACGAGCAGGGGAATCGGTTCGGTCGGAGCAGGTGCCATCTTGATCTTCGGGATGTCGTAGAACTCGCCGTGGAACTCGAAGTACTCCCCGGAGGTGAGCCCACGGAAGATGTCCATGCATTCGTCCATACGCTTTCCGCGCCTGCGGAAGTCGACCCCCATGAAGTCGTAGTCCTCGGGCCAGGGGCTCGTGCCGACCCCGAGCGCGAGCCGGTTGTTGGTCAGGTACGCAACCGAACTCGCCTGTTTGGCGACGAGGGCCGGCGGGCGGACCGGCAGCTTGAGCACGAACGGTGTGAAGCGAATCGTCGAGGTGACCGCTCCCAGGGCGGCCGCCTCGATGAAGGTCTCGATGAACGCCTTGCCCTCAAGGAACTCTCGATTGCCGTCGGGCGTGTACGGATAGGTCGCGTCGGACTCTTCGGGGTAGGCGAGTGAGTCCGGAATCGTGAACCCCGCATATCCCGCTGCCTCGGCGGCTTGCGCGAGCGGCGCGTAGTAGGCCGGATCGGTCATCGCCTCGGCGAAGGTGAAACGCATGCTCTACTCCCGGATAGCCCGTCGTGGTCCGTCTCCACAGTAGAACACGTTCTAGTTTTGCGGGGCAAGGTTGCCGAATCGCTGACAAAGAGCCCAACGCGCAGGCTATCGAACCGCCGATCAGCCCGCCTATGCCGCCGGTGCAGTATCCGACGCCGGGAAGGGGCGGGAGTTGCCGGTATCAGTCGAGGGCGAGTTGACTCCGCCATCGGTCTTCTCGGCCGGCACATCGGAGGGCGCGCTCTGTTCGTCGGAGGCAGAATCTCCGGTACCCGACGAACCTCCGGCATCCGACGCTCCGACCGTGCCGCTCTCGGTCCTCGTGGTGGGGGCTTCCGGCGCTGCGTGTCGGGGAGTCGTCGTGCCGCTGCTGGAGAACTGCGACGCCTGGTCGTCCGGGAGTGCATGGCGTCCCGAGGCGGTGACATCCGGCAAGGGGGAGCTCTCGGCCGATGCGTTCGACGGCGCCGGGGCGTTCAACTCCGGGATCTGGGTTGCCGCAGTCGCGAGGGCGCCGGTCGATTCGGCTGCCTGAGTCGACGCCTCGACGAGTTGCCCGGACGATTGGTTGATCGCTGCGGTGGCGGCGTCGGCGAGCGCCTGCGAAATCTGTGTCGCGGTGGGCGTCACATATTTGGTGAACAGCGGTGACAGAACTCTCTGCAGAGTGCCGATCGGATCACTCAGGGCCCCGCCGGTGGGGTCTTCGATCTGGGCCAGCTGGAAGATCATGGCGGGCGTCAGTGCGATCACCGAGTTCGGGACGCTGCCCAGCAGATCCGAGATCACCTCGGGAATGGCTGTCGACGGCGATCCCGCAGGTGCGGAGCCGATTTGGAAGCCGGGTAGACCGACTCCCATGAACGACGGCCCGCTCATCCCGAAGCCGTTGGGGCCCATGTTGAATGATCCGAGCGAGTACACGATCGGGATGGTGGCCTCACCGAGGTCGATGGTCGCGATCGTCCATCCCGAATCGTAGGCAAAGCCGTCCGGTCCGAGATGGCTCGACTGCAGCAGCGATGTCTGCTGCGCTCCGATCCCCAGCGACGGGATCGACCACGACGACGACCGGCTGCCCAGCACGGTGTCGACCGACTGGCCGGTGGTGGTCACCAGACCGGGTGACAGTTGCATGCCGGTGGTGAAGAGGTTGTCGGGCAGGCTGATTCCCGCTGCGTAGACGGGGACGGTGATCACCTGGTCGTCGGCACCGTCAACGCCGGGGACGACCACCTGGGTCGCCGCGGCCAGCCATCCGGCAGTCCCGCCGAGTGCGCCGGCGTAGCTGCCGCCCGCCTGCCGCTGGATCACCGAGAAACCGCCGACCCTGATGCCATCAAGAGCCGAGAGCGCCTCCGAAACAGCACTATTCGGATCATACGTGGTGGTGTGGACCTGGTTGCCGTGTTCGTCGGTCTCGCCGACCCACTTGGTGCCGATGGGAACACAGATGCCCCACACGCATTTCGTCACGATCACCGTGGACCCCTCCGCCACCACCAGCGCATCGGGGTGATTGAGGTTCTGGCCGAACAGTGCTTTCAGTTCGTCGGAGGTGATGCCGTTCATCGTCACCTTGTCCTGGCTGATCCAGGTGGTGCCGGTGGCTCCGAGCCAGCTGGTACTTCCGGTCCAGCTCGTCGAGGTGCGGGTGCCGGTCCAGAAACCGAGAGCGTCGTCAATCGAGGGGATGCCTGTCAGCGTTCCGGCGTGTTGGGTCACGCGATCGCCGCCGAGTCCGTCGACGACGTCGGCCAGCCCATTCTGAATGGTCGTATTGACGTTGATCCCGTTCAGCTGCAGTAACGCGGCGCCCATCTTGGTGTACACGGATGCCCCGCTTCCCAGTGTGCCGGCGAGTGGAGCGGCTGCCAGGGCCTGCGCGACCTGTGGGCTGATCCCCGACAGCGTCGTCGTGGCGCCGGGTACGTGGCTGGTGTCGGGTACTGCGAGCAGCAACTGCCCACCCTGTGTCAGGGCTTGCAGAAAATTGAGCTGTTCTGTGCTGGTGGAGTATTCGCTCGTGGTCACCGGAACCCACCCGGCCGGCAGCGCGGCGTGCGCCGGTGCCAGCAGGGCGATCTGGGTTCGGCCGAGGTTGTCGGCAATGGTGATGAGGTTCTGGACCGTCGCATACGTGTTCTGCGAAACCTGTTGTGAATCGATGGATTCCGCATACGCTTGCCCGGCTGTTCCCGCGGCGATGACCACGCCGGCGCCCAGTGCGACGACGGCTCTGCGGAGCTTGCGAGTTCGGCGGGTCTCGGCGCGGGCGGCCATGCGGCGTTCTTTCCTGGTGGCTGACAGCATCGTTGCCGGTCCTCTCGTCTCGCGCCCCGCCCAGGAACGAGTGAAACGCAGGCAATCGAGGCCCGGTGTCGGTTTCGCGCACTTTCATCCGATCGAAGGAAAGTCGTCCGCCGCCCGAAGGATTCGCGTACATGTCGCCGATTCGGCTGCCGCACAGACGATCCAGCGATCCTTTGTCGGCGGAAAGGGGGACCTCGGCCTCGTCCCCGACTACTGGTTCGGCCGGACGAACCGCTCCCGCCGGCCGAGCCGCTGCAGGCGCAGCCACTCGGAGAAGCCCTTGACGTCGTGCTGTTGCACCAGGAAGTACCAGCCGAAACGCGCATACTCCTGCGGGAGCAGCTTGCGCATCCCGGGCTGACTCATCAGGTAGCCGCGGTTGCGGTAGGTGAAGAACCGCTTGGTCGGGTTGTCCGGGTACTGGGTGTGCATCCGGCCGCCCATGATCGGCCGGAACTCGTCGGAGCCGTAGGGGTGCAGATACGCAGTGGTCAAACAGGTTCCGAATGGCAGACCGGACCGCTGCAGCCGGCGATGCATCTCGACCTCGTCACCGCGGAAGAACAGACGCAGGTCCGGCACGCCGACCATGTCCAGCGTGTCCGCGCGGAACAGGGCTCCGTTGAACAGCGACGCGATGCCGGGCAACAGATCGTCGCCGCTGTCCTCGCCGTTCTCGAACAGCTCGGAACGCTTACGCCGCCAGGCGATTCCGCGTCGAAGCGGAAATGCAAGGGTATCCGGATCGTCGATGTTGACGACCACCGGTGACACCTCGGCGAGGTCGTGGCGGGTTGCGCAGCCCAGCAGGATCTCGAGGACCTCGGGCCCCTCGGGTCGGCCGTCGTCGTCGGCGCACCACACCCAGTCGGCGCCGAGGGCCAGTGCGTGCAGCATGCCCAGCGCGAAACCGCCCGCCCCGCCGAGATTCCGCTCGGATCCTAGATACGTTGTCGGAACCGGCTGAGCAGCAACGAGTTCGGCGACCGCTGCCTCATCGGCATTGTCGACGACGACGATGTGGTCGACGGGCCGGGTCTGCGTGGCGAGGACCGACAGTGATGCGGCCAGCAGCTCCGCGCGCCGATGGGTGACGACGACCGCAACGATCTTGTCGCGCATGCTCATTCGGCGGTGTCGGCTTCCTTCTTCAGGCCGTCGAGAACCTCACGCACATGCGATGCCGCCTCGGGACCCTCATAGGCGTTCACCACGTCCTCGATGCCGCCGTCCATGCGCACCTCGCCGTGATCGATCCACAGGGCGCGGTCGCACAGCTGGGCGAGGAATTCGTTGGAGTGGCTGGCGAAGACGAGGATGCCCGAGCGCTCCACGAGTGCCTCGAGGCGGGTCCGCGCCTTCTTCATGAACTCGGCGTCGACGGCGCCGATGCCCTCATCGAGGATGAGGATCTCTGGATCGATGCTGGTCACCACGCCGAGGGCGAGTCGCACCCGCATACCGGTGGAGTAGGTGCGCAGCGGCATGTTCAGGTAGTCGCCGAGCTCGGAGAACTCCGCGATCTCGTCGGTCTTCTTGAGCATCTCCTTGCGGGTCAGTCCCAGGAACATGCCGCGGATGATGATGTTCTCGTAGCCGGAGATCTCCGGATCCATGCCGACCCCGAGGTCGAAGACAGGCGCGACGCGGCCGGTCACCTGACAGTGGCCGCGCGTCGGCTCGTAGATCCCCGACAGTAGTCGCAGCAACGTCGACTTACCGGCACCGTTGTGCCCGACCAATCCGACGCGATCGCCGTGCTCGAGATGCAGATTGATGTTCTTGAGGGCCTCGACGACGATCACGTTCGACGCATTGGCGCCGATCACGCCGCCGGCCGCACCGATCACCGATTTCTTCAGCGAGCGCGTCTTGGCGTCGAATATCGGGAAGTCGACACACGCATCCCAGGTGTCCACCCGGACAGTGCTCTTGCTGGTCGCCATGGTTGTCGCCTTATCTCCGCCGGTCACACCCAGTAGGCCACGCGGGCGCGGTAGTTGCGCATCACGGCCAACGCCATCAGCCAGCCGACGATCGTGCAGCCGATCACGACCGCCCAGTGATAGAAGGCCACCGACTCACCGAGCAGCGGGCCGCGCGCGATGTCGAGGTAGTGATACATCGGGTTGAGTTCGACGAGTTTGAGTCGCTCGGACTTCTCTCCGGTCTGCTTGCCGAGGTTCTCGGTGGTCCAGATGATCGGCGTCATGAAGAACACCAACTGCACCGCGGTGGTCAGCAACTGGCCGATGTCGCGGAAGCGGGTCGAGAGGATGCCGAAGACGATCGACACCCACACACCGTTGATGACGAACAGCGCGATGGCCGGGATGACCAGCAGGGCAGTCCAATTCAGCGGCTGCGGGAAGATGATCAGGATCGCGATGTAAATGACGATGTTGTGGGCGAAGATGATCAGCTGCCGCCACACCATCCGGTAGACGTGCACGCTCACCGGCGACGGCAGCTGTTTGATCAGTCCTTCGTTCTTCGAGAACACCTCGGCGCCCTCGAGGATCGAGTTCTGGATGAAGTTCCAGAAGATGAACCCGAGCGTCACGTACGGCAGGAACGACTTGATGTCCATGTGGAACAGCTCGCCGTAGAGCAGGCCCATCGCGACCGCGGTGACACCGGTGGCGATGGTGATCCACAGGGGACCGAGCAACGAGCGGCGGTAGCGCTGCTTGATGTCCTGCCACCCGAGATGCAGCCACAGTTCGCGGGCGTTCAGACCCGCCGACAGGTCGTCGAACGCCCGGCGCATGGACCGCGACGTCGCACCTGTGGGCGGCGGAGGGACCCGCCCCTGCATCACTTCGGCTGACACGAGGCCACAGCATACAAGCGCCGGGCCCACCGCCGGCGTTCAGAGGTGCCGATCAGAGGTACTGGCCGGTGCTGCCGTGTCCGCCCGCCGACGGTGTCATCCCCGGGGGCAGCGCACCCTGACGCATCTGCTCGAGTTGAGCGCGAGCAGCCATCTGCTGGGCGAACAGGGCGGTCTGGATGCCGTGGAAGAGCCCCTCGAGCCAGCCGACGAGCTGGGCTTGGGCGATCCGCAGCTCGGCGTCGGACGGGGTGGTGTCGTCGGTGAACGGCAGGGCCAGCCGCTCGAGCTCCTCGCGCAGCTCCGGTGCCAGCCCGTCCTCGAGTTCGCGGATCGACGACTCGTGGATCTCGCGCAGCCGGTTACGGCTCGCCTCGTCGAGCGGAGCCGCACGGACCTCTTCGAGCAGTTGCTTGATCATCGTGCCGATCCGCATGACCTTCGCCGGTTGCTCGACCATGTCGGCGACGTTGGATCCGTCAGAGGACTCCGAGGAGGAGTCTTCCGACGCAGCCTGGGTACCCAGCGGCGAATCGGCACCCAGGACGACGACCGAATCGTTGTCGGTCTCGGACGCTCCGTCGCGATCGGGGGTGGCAAAGGGATTCGCATTGTTGCCGTCTATGACCATGTTCTCCATTGTGCCCAACCCGCTTGCGGCCAACGCACGGAACCGGTCATCGGATACCCGCCGATCGGCGCGCAGGCCGCGTCTATCGTGGGGCCATGCCCTTCGACGTCGCCCATGCGCGTGGACTTTTTCCCTCGCTCGGCGACGGCTGGATTCGCTTCGATCCGCAGGCCGGGATGGTGATCCCGGACTCGGTGGCCTCCGCGGTGTCCCGCGGATTCCGACAGCTCGGGGCGTCGGCGCGGGGCCGGTATCCGGCGGCGCGGGAGACCGCCGAAGCCCTCGACGGCGCCCGCCGGGCCATCGCCGATCTGGTTGCCGGGCAGGCCTCCGGCGTCGTCCTCGGACCGTCGCGTTCGGTATTGCTGTGGACGCTCGCCGAGTCGATCAACCCCAACACATGGCTGTCGGGCAACGTCGTCGTCAGCCGCCAGGACGACGAGCCGAACATCCTGCCGTGGGTGCGCGTCGTCGACCGTGTCGGCGGCACTCTTCGATGGGCCGAGATCGACGTCGAGACCGGAGAACTGCCGACCTGGCAGTACGACGATCTGATCGACCGGCACACCGCCGTCGTCGCGGTTCCGCTGGCTTCGTCGACGCTGGGCACCCTCACCGATGTCGGCGACATCGCCGCGCGGGCGCGGGAGGTCGGCGCGATGGTCGTCGTCGACGCGTCGAGCGCCGCGCCCTACCTTCCGCTCGACATCGACGAACTCGGCGCCGACGTCGTCGTCGTGTCCGCCGAACGGTGGGGTGGGCCGCGGATGGCGGCGATGGTCTTCGCCGAGCCGCGCGCGATCGACCGGTTGAACACGATGTCATCGGATCCGCATGCGGTGGGGCCCGAGCGGCTCGAGATAGACGAGCATCAGGGCGCTCTGCTCGCCGGTCTGGTCGCTTCCGTCGAGCATCTCGCGGGTCTCGACGAGACTGCGCTGGGTAAGCGTCGGCGACGGCTGACGACCGCTCTCGACGGCGTCAACGAGTATTTGCAGCGGCTCGGTTTCTACCTCGTCAATTCGCTTGACCAGCTCAATCATGTGTCGGTGATCGGCAAGAGCGACAACCGGGTGCCGTTGGTCAGCTTCGCCGTCGACGGCGTCGGGGCCGATACCGTGGTCCGCAGGCTTGCCGACAACGGAATCTGTGCGCTCGCCGACCTACCGAGCCGTGCGCTCGCCCGGATGGGCGCCGGCGATTTCGGAGGAGCTGTCACCGTCGGGCTCGGGCCGTATTCGACACCTTACGAAGTCGATCATCTCGTGCGGACACTCGGTTCGCTGGCGTGAAGTGGACAACTTCTGTCGGTCGCCTGACCCACTGAGTTAGTAAGTTCTGCTCTGGTGCACTATTTTGTGGAAAGTGAACACCGAGGAGTCTGCGCGGCTGTCCGACGCTGAGTTGGCCGTGTGGAGCGCTTTCGTCGACGGGGGCTGGGCCCTGATGGCCGAGGTGACCGCGGGCTTCAGCGCCGCGGGGGTCTCGGTCAATGACATGCGGGTGCTCGAGATCATCGCCGCCCGGGAGTCGATCGGGATCAGTGAGATCGCCGCGGCGATGCATGCCGGCGTGAGCACGGTGTCGCGCGTGGTCGCCCGCCTCATCGACGACGAAATCCTCGAACGCGTGCACTCCCGCTCGGATGCCCGGCACCGACTGGTCCGCCTCACCGCCCACGGACGGGCCCAACTGCGCGCACAGCTCGACATCCGCGACGCGGTGGTTCGCAAGCATGTCATCGAGGTGCTCAGCGCCGAGGAGTTCGAGTCCCTCGGCCGCATCTTCGGCAAGATCCGCGACGGATCCTCGGCCCGACCCTGTCCGGACGGGCTCGCCTGAGCCGTCAGCTCTTGGCGCCGGGGGTGACCGGCCTTGGGTGATCAGTCTGCAGTGATCAGACTGCAGTGATCAGTGATCAGACTGCGGCCACGCGCAGCAACACCTTGCCGATCGCCTCGCCGCTGTCGAGGCGATCATGCGCTGCCGCGGCGTCGTCGAGGTCGTAGACGCTGTCGATGACCGGCAGCACCTTGCCCGCCTCGATCAGCGGCCAGGTCACCGTTCGCGTGTGCGTCACGATCTGGGCCTTGCCGCCGTCCCCATCGACCGGTCGGGATCGCAGCGTCGTCCCGATCACCGACGCGCGTTTACCCATCAGCGCGGCGATCGACAGCTCGGCCTTGGTGCCGCCCTGCATGCCGATGATGACCAGGCGGCCGCCGGTGCGCAGCGCAGAGATGTTCTGCGTCAGGTACTTTGCGCCGATGATGTCGAGAATGACGTCGGCGCCTCCGCTTTCGGTGATCGCCTCAACGAAATCGTCTGTGGCGTAATTGATCAGGATGTCGGCGCCGAACCCGGCGCATCGATCGAGCTTGGCCGCGGTACGTGCGGTGACGGCGACGCGGGCGCCGAGTGCGTGGGCGAGCTGAATGGCGTGGGTGCCAATACCGCTCGATCCGCCGTGGACGAGGAGCAGTTCACCAGCTCGCAGACCCCCGGCCTCGATGACGTTGGAAACCACCGTGCACGCCACCTCCGGTAGCGCCGCGGCGTCGGCGAGAAGAACCCCGGCCGGGACCGGCAGCACCTGCGCCGCGGGAACCGCCACCCTCTCGGCATATCCGCCGCCGGCGAGCAGTGCGCACACCTCGTCGCCGACCGACCAGCCCGACACCCGTGCCCCGACCTCGCTGATCCGGCCCGAGACCTCGAGCCCGAGGGTCTCCGGCGCGCCGGGCGGCGGCGGATAGTTGCCGCGACGTTGGAGCAGATCGGCGCGGTTCACCCCGGCCGAGACGACGTCGATGACGACCTCGCCGAGGTCGGCGACCGGATCGTCGATGGTGGAGACGGACAGATCGCCTGACGAAGAAACGGTGACGGCACGCATGTCACGATCGTGACACAAGGCGGCCCACCGTGCGCGGTCGGTGCTGGTAGGCGCGCTGCGCGCACGGGCCGCGTCCGCCAGCTGGCGACGCGTCAAGAGATCGGTGACGACCCGTGAGCCGATTCGGCCGGCTGCAGGGCCCTCACGTACCCTTTTCGGCAGGGAAGCGTGGCAGAGCGGCCGAATGCACTCGCCTTGAAAGCGAGCGTGGGTAAAACCACCGGGGGTTCAAATCCCTCCGCTTCCGCCAAGAGTTCGTCGTCGAATCGGCACGTTGTAGCAGAACGTTCGCCCCTGGCGTGACCTTCTGCTACATCTCGCCTCGTGGCGGGCTGCATCCCGCACGTCTGTGCCACAATCCGCGAGTGCACTCGATACGCAGGCGGGAACTGGCGCTGGCAATGGTGTTGGCGGCGATCGCCGGCTACCTCGACGCCGTCGGCTTCCTGCATCTCGGTGGCTTCTTCGTGTCCTTCATGAGCGGCAACACCACGAGGGCGGCCGCGAATGCCGCTTCCGGTGACTGGGTGCAGGCCGGGCGGGCCGCCGGGCTGATCGGGCTGTTCTTCTTCGGCGTCGTCGCCGGGTCGGTGCTGTCACGCTTCGCGCACGGCAGAGTGGTGGTGTTGTGGGCGACCACGGGGATCGTCGGTTGCTCCGCCCTCGCACAGTCGCTGGGTGTCGGAGTGCCTGCGATCCTGGTGATCTCGGTGGCGATGGGCGTGCTCAACGCCACGTTTCAGCGCGGAGGCGAGGTGTCGATCGGGTTGACCTACATGACCGGAACCCTGGTCAAGGCCGGGCAGCGTCTTGTGGACGGCTTCTTCGGTGGGTCCCGCACCGCGTGGTTGCGTTACCTGGTGATGTGGATTGCCTTGTCCGCCGGAGCCATTGCCGGTGCGTACGCGTACACCCGCATCCCCGACGCCGTGCTCTGGATCGCTGCGGGCGGACTCCTGCTGGCAACGTCGGTGACCACGATCGTGCGCCGACGCTCGGTACTCACCGCGACAGACGCCGAGTAGCTGACACCGACAAGCCCCGAATGCCGGCAGATCTCAGAACCCCGTACCCGTGAGCCTTTCGGCCGCCTCCCAGAGTCGGCCGGCGAGCGTGAAATCGCAGGCCGTTGTCGAGCGGCCGAACAGCACCGGCCGGCCGCGGAGCGCGCCGATGCCGTCGACGCCGACGTAGCTTCCGGTGGCGATCGGCTGGGTGAGGCAGTAGATCGTGGTGGCGGCACCGGCGTCGACGTCGTTGGCCAACAGCTCGGCACCGGCGTGCACGATGCGATGCGCCAGTCCGAGGTGCGGTTTGTTGGAGATGTTGGACGCCACCCAGCCGGGCGTGGTCAACATCGTCTCGATCGGCGAACCCGTTGTGCGCAAACGCCGGTCGAGCTCCAGACCCCACAACATCACCGCGAGCTTGGATCGGGCATAGGCGCGCGGTGGGCTCCACGACGCGCCGGAGTAGTTGAGATCGTCCGGGTCGATCCGCGCGGCCTTGTGCGCGTCGGACGCGACACACACGATGCGCCGACGGACCTGTGCGAGAAGGAGATTGGTGAAAGCGAACGGGCCGAGGAAATTGGTGCCGATGCCGAGTTCGAATCCGTCGACGGTCTGGGAGTGCGTGTGCGGGAACATGCCGGCGTTGTTGACGAGGAAGTCGATGGGCCCCTCGATGGATGCCGCGCAGTCGCGCACCGACGACAGATCCGCGAGGTCGAGCCGAACCACCGAACAGTCGCCGCCGAATTCGTCGGCGCGGCGGCGCCCCAACTCGACGTCACGGGCGGGCAGGATCACCGAGGCGCCCGCGCGGGCGAGTGCGCGCGCCGTCGCCAACCCCAATCCGTTGGTGGCGCCGGTGACCACCGCACGTGTACCGTTCAGCGACGCGAGATCGAGGCCCGCGAACGGATCCCGCTTTCCCCGACGTCTCGCCATCACGCACTCACCTCGAGAGCGTCGTCGAGCCAGTCGAACATCCGCTCGGCGGTCACCGCCCGGCCCATCGGCTGGCAGTGCCAACTGGCGCCCTCGGCGGCGGTGAAATCGACGACGGTCGACGACGTTCCGGTCAGCATCGCAGCCAGCCGGGCCGATTGCCCGGGCCAGAACTGCTCGTGTTCGGGGGCGGTGATCAACATCGGGGTGGTGATCGCGGCGGCCGCATCGGCGTCGAGGCGGTACCGCATCACCTCGCGCATCGTGTCGAAGTACTGCCCGTTGTGCCCATAAGGTCGTGCCCGCCACGCCCACATGCGTTGGGTTGCTTTCTGTCCGGTGAGCCCGAGGGCCATCTCCTGATCGAATCGCTTCGCCTTCGACGAATCGTCGAGCATGCCCACCAACGATTTCGGCAGGTGCGTCGTCCACGACGCCGACACATCGACCACCCCGGGATCGACCACGGCCGCCCGATAACGGTGCTCCACCGACAACGCCTGCGGCACCCAGAAACCTGCCTGCGAAATCCCGTACACCGCAAGGCGTTGCGCATCCACGCCCGGCTGCCCGATGACGGTGTCGGTGACCGGGGTCAGCACCGCCTCCCAATCGGGGCGGAACAGCACCGATTTCTCGAACAGCATCGACTGCTGCCCCGGGCCGTCGAACAGCACGACGTTGTACCCGCGGGTGAGGGCGGGCTGTCCGGCCGCGCACCACAGAGCCGAGATCGACCCGTCGCTCCCGTTCACCAGAACCAGTGTCGGGCGGGGCCGCTCGTCGTCGGCGGGCCGCACCAACCAGCCGGGCATGGTGGTTTCGTCATAGGGGATGGAAAGGCGTTGTGCCGCAAAGGAGCCGGCGCCGACGAAACCGTCCCACGCGGCGCGGTGTTCGGCGAACACCGTCATCCGTTGCGTCTCGGTACCCAGCCCGTCGAGGCCGTCGAAGGCGGTCGAGAGATAGTTCGCCGCACGCAGATACGCCGATGCGGCACTCACTCGATGCCCGTGGGCAAACGAGTCGCGCGCAGAGCCGGCCACCCGACGGCCCACCGACAGCCAGGCATCGGCCCACGCCTGCTCGTGCCCGGAGTCGAGGCCGTCGATGGTCGCGAGAACCTCCCCGGCGTCGGCGCCCCCGGATGTGCAGTAGCCGAGCAACAGTCGGACCGCGTAGTCGCGGCCCGAATCGGAATAGAAACCACGCGAGAATGCCTGATGGATCGGGTGGGTCAGCTGCATCTACCGCTCCTTCTCCGCCCCCGGATCACAGCTTACGTTCGGCCCCGGGGCGAAACGCCCTAAACTGGCGCCATGAGCACCGATGAGGTCGTCGAACAGATCCTGCGTACCTACGACACCATCACGGTGGTCGGGGCCAGTGCCAATCCGACCAAGGCCGCCAACGAGGTTCCGGAGTACATGAAGTCGAAGGGATGGCGGATCATCCCGGTCAATCCCACCGCCACCGAGATCGTCGGGGAGCAGGTGTACCCGACGCTGGCCGACGTGCCCGAACAAATCGGTCTCGTCGACGTCTTCCGCCCGTCCGCCGACACCCCGGAGATCGCCCGGCAGGCCGTGGCCGCCGGCGCCACCGCACTCTGGCTGCAGTTGGGTATCGCTTCACAGGAGGCCCGGGAGATCGCCGAGTCGGCCGGCCTGCTCTACGTCGAGGACCGTTGCCTCATCATCGAGCAGCGCCGCACCGGGATCACCGCGGGCGCCTGACGCTGCCGTGAGCGCCGTCGACACCTTCTGGCATTCGGGCCGGTTGCCGCTGTCGTTGCTGTTCCTCGCGTTCCTGCTGACCTTTGTCATCACCCGCACCATCACGCGGTTGATCCGCGCCGGCCGAGGGCCCTTCCACAACAATGTGCGCGGCGGCGTGCACATCCACCACGCCGTGCCGGGGCTGGTGTTGTTGTTGGTCGGTGCGGTGATGTCGGTGACCGTTGCCGGCCATCGTCCGGGCGCGCTGATCGCTGCGGTCCTCATCGGCGTCGGCGCGAGCCTGGTCCTCGACGAGTTCGCCTTGATCCTGCATCTCGGCGACGTCTACTGGAGCACCGAGGGCCAACTCTCGGTACAGGTGGTCTCGCTGACCACGGCCGTCCTCGGGCTGTTGGCGTTGGGCGTCAATCCCTTCGACGACACCACCGCCGCGGAGAACACACAGCTGCACGGGAATTGGGGCGTGCTGGTGGTGCTTCCGATCCACATCGCGTGTGTTCTGGTGTGCGTCGAGAAGGGCAAGTACTCGACCGCCGCGGTCGGCGCGTTCATTCCGCCGGTCGGCTGGATCGGCGCGATCCGTCTGGCCCGGCCGCACTCGCGGTGGGCCGGCCGTCGCTATTCACCGGCAAAGAAGGCACGGGCCGCCACACGCGCCGACGGTTTCGACGACCGCTTCGGCAAGTGGGGACTGACCATCGAGGACTGGGTGGCGGGCAAACCGTCGAGCGGACCGCCCCCGGCCGCCGGGCCTACCATGTGAGGCATCACTGGAGTCATCGGGTGGAGGGACATGGCGGAAGCGACGATCGGCGAACCGGAGGTGGTCGCCGGCCCGGACCTCGGCGAGAACCCGTTGCTGCTGGAGCGACAGGTGTGTTTCGCCCTGGCCGTCGCCAACCGATCGGTCCTGCGCATCTATCGCCGGCTGCTCGAGCCCCTCGGCCTGACCCACCCGCAATATCTGGTGATGCTCGCGCTGTGGGAGTCCTCGCCCCGCGCGGTCAAGGACCTCGGCGCGGTGCTGCAACTCGATTCGGCGACGCTCTCGCCGCTACTGAAGCGACTGGAGACCAACGGGCTGATCGAACGCCGCCGTCGTGACGACGACGAACGCAATGTCGACATCGCCCTCACCGACACCGGGTGGGCGCTGCGCGAGCAGGCGCTGTCGATCCCGCCGGCGGTCGTCGACGCCCTCGGCGTGGACCTCGCCGACCTCGAGGACCTGCACCGGGTGCTCACTCGCGTCAACGCCGCTGCGGTCCGCGCCGCGCATGCGACGGAGCCGCTCGCATGACGTGGTCCCGCCTGCCGGTGCCGCAGCCGCGCAGGGTCGCGACGGGACTGGGCTAAGGTCGCACTATGTCGGCCATCGCGATCGTTGTCATCGGCGTCATCGTCTTCGTCGCACTGTTCATCCTGATCGGCGCGATCTGGTTCGCCTGGGATTCCGACAAGCGGGTCCGGGCGTTCGCGCGGTCGACCGACCTGATCCCGGGCAAACCGAGCCGCGCCCCCGACAACTGGACGACGGCGACCTCGCCGGAGGCGTTGCTGCATCGGCGGGTTCGGTACGCGATCGCCGACGTGCACCAGAATCCGGCGATCCCGCACGACAAGGCGACTCTGGCCGACCGCGACCGGCTCGACGACGCCGTCTTCGCCCTCGACGATCAGCTGATCGCGGCGGCCGATCTCGACGGCGACGACAAGACCGACCGCCTGCAACAACTCGAGGGTGTGGTCGAACAACTCGAGGAACTGCCCCGCAAACTGTGGGAAGCGCCGTTCGAGAAACAACGCGAGGACATCGAAGCCGTCACCGCGGCACTGCTGCGCGTCTGACCGGTGGCACTGCTGCGCGTCTGACCGGTGGCACTGCTGCGCGTCTGACCGGCGGCGCCGGGTTCAGGCCTCGGCGAGATCGACCAGTGTGCGCACTGTCCGCAGGTTGCGGCCGGTCCCCGTCACCCCGAGTCCCCGGGCGATCTTCGGCACGCTCAGCGTGGTCCCGGCGACGCCCGCCGCGTAGTGGATGTGCAGGTCGGTGCCGATGAGCGCTAGTTCGTCGGCGCCGAAGTCCTTGGCCACGAAGGCTTCTGCCTTGTCGGTATCGGGTTCACCGGTCAGGAAATAGATGTGGGCGAACTTCTCTTCGCTCGCCTCGAACGGGTAGGCCTCGAGTGCGTCGCGGAGTTGCGTCGCCGACCGGGCGATCACCTCACGGGAGAAGCCGTAGCGTTCCTCGATGGCGGTCTCGAGCGCACGTGCGAAGTCGTCGGCGGAGTCGGGTGGTGTGCAGATCAGATTGCCGGACGCGATATGGGTGGTCACGTCGGTGGCGCCGAGTTCGGTTGCCATGGAGCGCAATTCCGCCATCGGTAGTTTCGCGCCACCGACATTGATCGCGCGGATGAGAAAGACCAATCGTGCCATGCGATCAGTCTGGCACGGCGGCGGGTGCGGCCGGGGGCGGACCGACATACCGTGCCGCGGGCCGGATGATCTTGCGAGAGCGGGACTGCTCGAGGATGTTCGCACACCAACCCACGACCCGACTGACCGCGAAGGTCGGCGTGAACATCGACCGCGGCACGCCGCAGCACTCCATCACCACACCGGCATAGAACTCGACGTTGGCGTACCGCGGCTGATCGGGGTGGGCCTGCGCCAGGACCTCGGTGATGGCTGCCTCGGCGGCGATGGCCTGCTCGACGAGGGGCCCGCCGAGTTCACCGGCGATGTCGCGCAACATCATTGCGCGCGGATCAGCCGTGCGATAGACGGCGTGCCCGAATCCCATGATGCGCCGGTGCTCCTCGACCTGACGGCGGGCCCACTCGGTGGGGTCGCCGAACGCGGCGATCTCGTCCAGCGCGTCGAGCGCGCGGTCGGGGGCACCGCCGTGCAGCGGCCCCGAGAACGAACCGATGGCCCCGCACACCGCCGCGACGACGTCGGCGCCGGTGGAGGCGATGACCCGGGCGGTGAACGTCGATGCGTTGAAACCGTGGTCGATCGTGGCGATCAGATAGTGCTCGATGGCCCGCACGTGCTCCTGCGTCGGCTCTCGACCGGAGATCAAGTAGAGCCAGTTGGCCGCCGCGGACAGGTCGCGGCGCGGCTGCAGCGGCTCCTCACCGGCGCGGATGCGGGCGAGCGCACCGAGGATCGTCGGGGTGAGGGCGGCCACCCGAATGGCGTCGGTGCGGCGCTGTTCGTCATCGCTGTCCCAGAGCGGCCGGACCCCGGTCGCGCTGCCCGCCGCCGAGAGCACGGTGCGCAGCCCCGACAACGAGTCCCGCTCACCGCCGAGCAGCGCCGCCGCGGTGAGGATGCCCCCGACCTCCGGCGGCAGCACCGACATCCGGTGCACCACCTCGATGAAGTCGTCGAGTTCGGCGGCACTCGGCAGATGGCCGTACAGGAACAGGAACCACACCTCCTCGAATGAGCGGGTGCGCGCCAACTCGATCGCCGAGTACTGGCGGTAGTGATAGAAGCCCTCGGCGCCACGCACGTCGCCGATCTCGGTATCGGCGACGACGAGGTCGTGTAGTCCCGGCGGGGCGATCAGTGGTTCGGTCATCACAACTCCTGACGCTGCTGGAGGCCGCTCCGTCGACGGCTCCGTGCTCTCAGGGTGGCGAGGTTGAGCGGTGTGGTCAATGTTGATTCAATCAATGTGTGACCCGCGCGCACACCCGCCGATTCCCGACGCCCATCCGGCACGACGGGCGCGACTACCTGACCACCGAACAGGTCGCAAAGGTGTTGGGCGTCAAGCTCTCCACCGTCTACGCCTATGTCAGCCGCGGGCGCCTGCACAGTTCCCGCATCGCCGGATACGACGGCAGCATGTTCGCCGTCGACGAGGTCGACGGGCTACTGCAGGGCTCGCGACATCGGCCGCCGGCCGGCGTCGCCGAACGCATCCGCACCCAGCTGACCTATCTGCACGACGATCGGCTGCACTATCGTGGCCACGACGTCGCCGACCTCGCCCGCACGACGGGCTATGAAGATGTCGCGCAATTACTCTGGGGCGAACCGTGGACCGCGGCCCCGCCGGCGCAGGGAATCGGGGCCGCGGTGCGACGTGTCGCCGGAACCAACTCGCGCGGGCTGGACCGGATCCGGCTCACCGTCGACCTACTCGGGGCTCGAGACCCGTTGCGCCATCACATCGAACCCGCAGCCGTCACCGAGAAGGCCACCCGCGTCCTCGTCACCGCGGTCGACGCACTGGCTCCCGGGGAATCAGAAGGTTCACTGGCGCAACGACTGTGGCCGCGCCTGACCGACGAGCCCGCGACACCACGCGCGGTCAAGGTACTCAACGCGGCATTGGTCGCGCTCGCCGACCACGACCTGGCCGCGGGCACCGTCGCCGCGCGGGTCGCGGCCAGCGCGCGGGGCAGCGTCTACGCCGTCATCGGCGCCGGACTCGGTGCCTTCGACGGCCCGATGCACGGTGGCGCAACCACATTGGCCTACCGATTCCTCGCCGACGCCCTCGACGACCCGACCGCGGCCATCGCCGACGCCCTCTATGCCGACACCCACATCCCCGGGACCGGCCACGTGATCTACCGGGCCCGCGATCCCCGGGCGACGGTGCTGCTGCAGATGCTGGCGCGCAGCGGTGGTGGTGATCGACGCGTGCAGCCTGCGGTCACCACGATCGTCGAGGCGCTCGGGCCGTCGACCTTCGTCAACTCCGACCTGGCGCTGGCGGCACTGGCGTTGCGGTACCGGATGCGTCCGGATGCCGCCGAGACGATCTTCGCGCTGGCACGGATCGCGGGCTGGATCGCGCATGCGCTCGAGGAATACCAGGCGCCGCGGTTACGGTTTCGGCCCGAGGGCGTCTACACCGGGGTGCGTCCGAGCGGGGCCCACGCCACCTGAGCAGTTCAGATGTGCGGTTGCGGGGAGGCGACGGCGAAGGTCCGCCGGAACGGCAGCGGCGTCCCCCAGGGCCGCGACGGGAACGCCGCACGAAGACGCGCCTTGTACTCGTCGGTGAAGCCGTCGACGAGGTCGTCGGGAAGACCTTGCAGGAACGGACGCGCCCCGGTCCCGGAAATCCACTCGAACACCGGGTCCTCGCCGTCGAGGACGTGCAGGTAGGTCGTCTCCCAGGCGTCGACGGAGTAGCCGCGGTCGGCGAAGAACTCCAGGTACTCCTGCGGACCGGTGGTCGGCAGCCGCCGCACATCGTGCAGGTGCTCGGCGTAGGGCTCCTCGCGGGAGAGTTCGTCGAGCAAGGTGTGGGTGGCCGAACTCGCGTTGTTGGGCACCTGCACCGCGAAGGCACCGCCGGGCGTCAGATGGTCGAGGAGGTCGCCGATCACCGAGAACTGGTCCGGGACCCATTGGAACATCGCGTTGGAGACGATCAGGTCGACCGGCTCGTACGGCTTCCAGGTGGTGACGTCGTGGACGTCGTAGTTGGCGTCGGGATCGGAATTGGAACGCAGCGCCTCGTCGATCATCTCCGCCGACGAATCGATACCGAGGATGTGCGCGTCGGGCCAGCGTGCACGCAGGTAGCGGGTGAGGTGGCCGGGCCCGCAGCCGAGGTCGATGATCGTGGCGGGCTCGATCGGGACGCGCGCGATGAGGTCGAGAAACGGTCGCGAGCGGGCGTCGGCGAACTGGAGATAGCGCGTCGGATCCCAGACAGGCATGGCTCCACCCTAGTCGTTTCGTGCAAGCGTTGCGTGTCTCGTAATCTCGGAGGAATGGCGAACGATCCTGACACGACCCCCGGTTCCGACGATGTCGTGGAGATCTCCACCGATGGCGCCTGCCTGGGCAATCCGGGCCCCGGTGGATGGGGAGCGGTGTTGCGGTACAAGGGCACCGAGAAGGAGATCTCCGGCTCGGCGCCCGACACCACCAACAACAAGATGGAGTTGCAGGCGGCGATCGAGGGTCTCGCGGCGCTGAAGCGGCCGTCGACGGTGATCCTCTACACCGACTCCAGCTACGTGCGCAACGGCATCATGAAGTGGGTCGCCGGCTGGCAGCGCAACGGCTGGAAGACCGCCGACAAGAAGCCGGTGAAGAACGCCGACCTGTGGAAGCGCCTGATCGACGAGGAGAAGCGGCACCAGGTGGAGTGGCGCTGGGTCAAGGGCCACAACGGTGATCACTACAACGAGATCGCCGACCGCCTCGCGACCTCGGCGGCCCGCGAGATCGCGCAGGTGCGCTCATGACCACCCGGGTGCCGGTCGCCGTCGAACCGATCCGTGACGAGCACGTCGTCGCCGCCGTCGAGGAGGCGGGCGGAGAAATTGTCGGACTCGACGGGGCGCGGGTGCTGGTCTGGCTCGGCGACCCCGACGGCTTCCCCGCGCTGCCCGACGCCGTCGAGTGGGTGGCGCTCAAGACGGCCGGGATCGAGGGGTTCGTCAACGCCGGGGTACTCGACGACAAGCGGACCTGGACCAACGCGTCGGGCTTCTACGCCGAAAACGTCGCCGAGCACGCGCTGGCGCTGCTGCTCACCGGGCTGCGACAGATCCACACGTCGATTCGCGACCACTGGGACAAAGAACCCATCGACACCGCGGTGCGCACGTTGCGCGGTGCGACGGTGGCCATCGTGGGCGCGGGCGGAATCGGTGCGTCGCTGACGCCGCGACTCAAGGCCGGTGGCGCGCGGGTGCTCGCGGTCAACCGGTCGGGCCGACCGGTCGAGGGCGCCGACGAGACACTGCCGTCGTCGCGGATGGACGAGGTGTGGCGCCGCACCGACCACGTCGTGCTCGCGGCGCCGTCGACGCCGGAAACCCACCACCTGATCAACGCCGAGAGCTTGGCCGCGTTGCCCGCGCACTGCTGGATCGTCAACGTCGCCCGTGGGCCCCTCGTTGATCAACAAGCCCTCTATTGGGCACTGCGCGGTGGTGAGATCGCCGGTGCCGCACTCGATGTCACCGATCCTGAGCCGCCGGCCGCCGACGACCCGTTGTGGTCGCTGCCCAACTGCATCATCACCCCGCACATCGCGAACCCGTCGTCGGGACTCACGCGAGAACTCGCGCCGTGGGTGGCCGAGAATCTCCGGCGGTTCGTCGCCGGGGAGGAGTTGATTTCCACGGTGTCGGCCGACCGCGACTACTGAGTCGCCGGCTGGGCCCAAGAGTAGGGGAATACCGTTCTTCCCCTACTTTCCGGTTCCTCCCCCAGAGATTTCTGCCGGAAGAACGAAAACCCCGCGGAAGAGCGTGTAGGTTCGGTCTTGCCTTCGAGCGCGCTCAAAGGCCTAGCGTTGCTGCCATGAGCACAGAACATCTGATGCGCAAGGCGCTCGACGCGCTCGGCGGCCTCGACGGACCGCTGTCGGTGGAGGTGATCCACTCCCTCGTTGGTCTCGACGAGATCGCCGAACCGATGAGCGTCGCGCAGGCCGCCGAGGCGCTCGACATCTCGCCGCACACCCTGCGCTACTACGAGCGCATCGGGCTCGTCGAGGTCCCCCGAGACGCCGTGGGCAACCGGATCTATGACGCCGACGCGATGCGCAGGCTCGTCTTCTTGACCCGGATGCGGTTGTCCGGCATGGCAATCCGAGATCTCCAGCACTACGTCGAGCTCGTCGACGCCGGAGACGACACCGTCGATGAACGCCTCGACATGCTGCTCGAACACCGCGACACCATCCGCAGACAGATCGCCGAACTGACGCTGTCGCTCGCGGCCACCGAATACAAGATCGCCACCTACGGAGGAAGGACCCAACCATGACCCCCCGCTCTCCCCGCCGTATCGGCTCCCTTGAGGTCTCCGGTATCGGATTGGGCTGTATGGGAATGAGTTTCGCCTACGGCCCGGCCGACCAGGACGAAGCACTAGCCACCCTGCACCACGCTCTCGACACCGGGATCACACTGCTCGACACCGCCGACATGTACGGCGGCGGCGCCAACGAGAAGCTGCTGTCGACGGTGCTCGCCGACCGCCGCGACGAGATCGTCCTCGCCACCAAGTTCGGGATTCTCACCGATCCCGACACCGGATTGCCCAGCGGTGTCGACGGCTCACCCGACTACGTCCGACGCTGTGTCGACGCGTCGCTGCAACGCCTGGGTGTCGACGTCATCGACCTCTACTACCTGCATCGAGTGGACCCGACCCGTCCGATCGAGGAGACCGTCGGCGCGATGGCCGACCTCGTGGCCGCGGGCAAGGTCCGCGAACTCGGCCTCAGTGAGGCGGGCGCCGACACCCTCCGGCGAGCGTCGGCCGTGCATCCGATCGCCGCTCTGCAATCGGAGTGGTCGCTGTTCAGCCGCGACATCGAGACCTCCGACGTGCCGGCGGCGCGCGAACTCGGTGTGACCGTGGTGCCCTATAGTCCGCTCGGTCGCGGCATGCTCACCGGCTCGGCGGCCGCCGCCGCACCCGGCGCGGGTGACTTCCGCGCGACCTTGCCGCGGTGGCAGGCAGACAATCTCGACCACAACCTCGCCCTCGTCGACGAGATCCGATCGGTCGCAGGTGAAGTCGACGCGACGGCCGGGCAGGTCGCGCTGGCCTGGCTGCTCGCCCAGGGTGACGACGTCGTCCCGATCCCGGGTACCAAGCGTCGCACCTACCTCGACGAGAACATCGGCGCGCTGTCGGTGACGCTCACCGCCGAGCAGCTCGAGCGACTCGCGGCGTTGCGACCGGCGGGAGAACGTTATCCCGACATGAGTTGGGTGGCCGGGGCCTCGGCCTGAACGAGCGGGCGAGAAGGTAAGGGATGAATGTTCTTCCTGAAGCAATTCGTTCGTCCCTCAGCAATTGCCGGGGGACGAACGAAACTCCCGAGGAAGAACGTCACCCTCTCCGCCAATCACTAGAACACGTTCTAGTTCTGTGGCATTGTCGAGTCGTGATACTCGACAGGTTCCGGATGACCGACACCGTTGCCATCGTCACCGGCGCGGGCCGCGGACTCGGTGCGGCGATCGCCATCGGCTTCGCCGAGGCGGGGGCCGACGTGCTGATCAGCGCACGCACCGCCGAGCAGCTCGACGCCGTCGCCGACGAGGTGGCCGCGCGGGGACGGCGGGCGCACGTCGTGGCCGCCGATCTCGCCGACCCCGACACCGTCGCCGCCCTGGCGCAGGCGGCGATCGACGAGTTCGGCCGCCTCGACACCGTGGTCAACAACGTCGGCGGGGCGCTGCCACGGCCGCTGCTCGACACCAAACCCCACCACCTCACCGACGCGTTCACGTTCAACGTGACCGGCGCGCACGCGCTGGTGCGGGCGTCGGTGCCGCATCTGCTGGCCAACGCCGACGGCGGCTCGATCATCAACATCACCTCGGCGGTGGGCCGCACACCGGGGCGCGCCTATGCCGCCTACGGCACGGCGAAGGCCGCGCTGGCCCACTACACCCGGCTCGCGGCGATGGACCTCAATCCGCGCATCCGCGTCAACGGCATCGCGCCCGGGGCGATCCTCACCTCGGCCCTCGACATCGTCGCCGCCGACGAGACCATGCGCACCACCATCGAGGGTGCGACGCCCCTCCACCGACTCGGCGACCCCGCCGACGTCGCCGCGGCCGCGGTGTATCTCGCCTCGCCCGCCGGCGCGTACCTGACCGGCAAGATCATCGAGGTCGACGGCGGCATCGTCACACCCAACCTCGACCTGCCGATTCCGGATCTGTAAGGCTTCACGGCCGTTCGTCGCGGGCGGCCTTCTCGACGATGACGGTGATCCGACGCGCCTTCGTCTCGGGTTTGCGTGCCATGGCGATCTGGGTGAGGGCGGCCTTGCGTGCCCCCGGCGGGAACGCGTCCCAGTGGGCGCGGGCCGTCGGGTTCGCATCCAGCGCGACGGTCAGGTCGGGATGCTCGACGCCGGCCTCGGCGTCGTCGAGCAGGTTCCACAGGCCGCGTGCCTTCGCGTCGTCGATGACGGCCAGGCCGGGTGGCTGCATCCGGCCGGAGTCGATGAGCTCGGCGACCCGTTGTTTGTTCGACGCCGCCCACGCGCTGCCGCGTCCGCGTCGGGTGAACCACATGCCACGCCGATGCGCGTCGATCGTGCGGGTGACCCCATCGATCCACCCCCAACACAACGCCTCCCGGACAGCGTCGTCATAGTCAAGGGGCTCGTTGCCGGATTCTTTGCGCCAGAACACAAGCCACACCCCGGACGCCGACGCGTGATGCCCGGCGAGCCACTCCCGCCACGCGTCGATGTGCTCGACGAGCAGTTCCGGGGCGTCGGGGTCGGCCATCCACTCACCCTATCCACGGTGCGATCGCCCGGTAAGGTTGTGACGTGGACCAATTCCTCCACTTCGCGGGCGACTACTGGTGGCTGATCTTCCCGGTCGGCGGCATCGTCGGCGGCTGGGCCAACCACGTTGCCCGATACAACGAGAAGCGCCGACGCGACAAGATCGAACTCGCACGCATCAAGGCGACCGCCAAGGCCGAGGAATTGCGCAGCACCCGTGCCGACAAAGCCCAGGTGACCAAGGTTCTCAAACGGCACGACGAGATCAACGAGAAATGGTTCGCCTACGAACTCGACCTCGCGACGCTCATCGAATTCCCGATGCTCATCGACATGCGTGAACCGCTCACCCTGGCCTTTCATCAGGCCAAGGTGCGCGCCGACGACATGCGACCCGCGCCCGGTGAAACCCTCGATCCGGAGACCTTCGCCGAGTACCGCGACGCCGTCGGTGTCTATGCCGCGTCATTCGACGCCGCCGAGCGTGAGGCGCGACGCCGCAAACAATCGGACTTCTCGCCCATCGAGCGCGAATCCCTGGACCGCGCACGCAAACTCATCTCCGTCGCCGCCGACGCCGCAGCCACGCCGGCCGAGCGGCAGGCCGCCTACCGCAAGGCTCGGGCCGAGCTCGACGGACTCATCGACGTGCCGACGCCCGCCGCCGAACAACTCGAACGCGGCATTGCCGGCGAATTGGAGCGCGGCCAATCCTGACCGGCCGCGGGGCCCGGATGGGCCCCGCAGCCGGTCGGTCACGAGGTCGGCTGGGTACGCCGGGTCGGTTCCAGTGACTTGCACGCGGCCAGCGCCTTGGTCCAGGTGGCCTGATCGACCCCCGGGGGCGCCGTCATGGTGTGCTGACGGGCCGGGGGAGTACCGCCCGAACCGCCCTCGGGTGCCTGGCCGGGCGCACCCGACGGCGCTCCGGCCGGTGCCCCCGACGGCGGGGTCCCGTCCTCGGATCGTCGCCGCATCCCGTTGCGCGCGGGCATGGTGACGCCGTTGTTGGCCATGCACTTGTCGAATGCCGCCATCTCGGTGGCCCGGGTCGAGCCCGCGGTGGTGGAGGTCGACGACGACGCCGACGAGGACGTGGCGGCGGCGTTGGTCGGTGTGGACGAGCTGTCGGTCGACGAACAGCCCGTCAACACCGCGGCGAGCACCGCAGCCCCACCCACGCCCATGGTCACCAGACGAATCTTCATGAAAACCCCATCTCGGTCTTTCGGATCGCCGCATCCGTTGCGGCGGTGATGATCCTGTGTACCGGGGCTTCTTGGTAGTCGGCTGTAGAGGCGCTAGCAGTCTTCTGGCCGGGGCTCGATCAGTCGGGGCTCGGTCAGTCGGTGTCCAGCGCGCCCGCGAACTGGCTGCGGTAGAGGCGACAGTAGGCGCCCTGGGCGGCCAGCAGCTCGTCGTGATTACCCTGTTCGACGATGTGCCCGTCCTCCATGACGATGATGGTGTCGGCGTCGCGGATCGTCGAAAGGCGATGGGCGATCACAAAACTCGTGCGATCGGCCCGCAGGTTGGCCATGGCCTGCTGGATCAGCAGCTCGGTGCGGGTGTCCACCGAGCTCGTCGCCTCGTCGAGGATCAGGATCGTCGGCCGGGCGAGGAAGGCACGGGCGATCGTGATGAGCTGTCGCTCACCGGCACTCACGCCACCACCCTCGTCGTCGAGGACGGTGTCGTAGCCGTCGGGCAGGATGCGGACGAAGTGGTCGACGTGGCTGGTCATCGCCGCGGCCATGACCTCCTCGCGGCTGGCGGTCGGGTCGCCGTAGGCGATGTTGTCGTAGATCGTCCCGCCGAAGAGCCACGAATCCTGTAGCACCATCCCGGTTCGCTCACGCAGGTCGTCGCGCGTCATCGCGCGGGTCTCCACACCGTCGAGCCGGATCTGCCCGGAGTCGACGTCATAGAACCGCATGATCAGATTCACCAGCGTCGTCTTGCCCGCGCCGGTGGGCCCGACGATCGCGACCATGTGCCCCGGGCTCGCCACCAGTGACAGGTCCTCGATCAGGGGCTTGTCCGGCAGATAGCGGAACGCGACGTCGTCGAACTCGATGCGGCCCTTGTCCTCCGACGGGCTCAGCGGCTGCGCCGGATCGGGGGTCTGCTCCTGCGCGTCGAGGATCTCGAAGATCCGCTCGGCCGAGGCGACGCTGCTCTGCATCAGGTTGATCATCGAGCCGATCTGGGTGAGCGGCTGGGTGAACTGTCGCGAGTACTGGATGAACGCCTGCACCTCACCGAGACTCAGTGATCCCGACGCCACCCGCAGGCCGCCGACCACGGCGACGGCCACGTAGTTGAGGTTGCCCAGGAACATGATGGTCGGCATGACCATGCCCGAGATGAACTGCGCACGCCAACTCGACTGGTAGAGCTTCTCGTTGCGCTCGTCGAAGGTCTGCTCGATCTCGCGCTGCCGACCGAACACCTTGACCAATTCGTGCCCGGTGAACGCCTCCTCGATCTGGGAGTTGAGCTTTCCCGTCGACGACCACTGGGAGATGAAGTGCGGCTTGGACCTTCGGGCGATGATCGTGGTCGCGGCCACCGCCAGCGGGACCGTCACCACCGCGATCAGCGCCAGCAGCGGCGAGATCCAGATCATCACCACCAACAGTGCGATGACCGTCAGCACCGAGTTCACGAACTGGGAAATTGTCTGCTGCAAGCCCTGTGACAGGTTGTCGAGGTCGTTGGTCACCCGGCTCAGCAGGTCACCGCGCGGGGTGGTGTCGTAATAGCGCAGCGGAAGCCGATGCACCTTCTGCTCGATCTCGGCGCGCAACTCACGCACCGTGTTGACCACGATGACGTTGAGAATCCGGAATGCCAACCACGACAACAGGGATGACGCCACGTAGCAGATCAGCACGATCAGCAGCGTCCAGGCGACGGTTGTGAAGTCGATCCCGACACCCGGGGTCAGATTCATCGCCGACACCATGTCGGCGAAGGTGCCCTGCCCGCGCGCACGCAACCCCTCGACGGCCTGCTCCTTGGTGATGCCCGACGGCAACGCCTTGCCGATCGCACCGTCGAAGATGAGATCGGTGGCGTGGCCCAGAATGCGTGGTGCCGCCGCGAGGAGGATGACCGACCCGACGATGGCGGTCAGCACCGTCGCCATGCGCCACCGATAGGCCATCAGCAGGCGCACAAGACGTTTCATCGACGGACCGAACGACTTGGGCTTCTCCAGGACGGGGCCGGCGGCCATCGGGCCGCGGCCGGGACCCGGGCCGCCTGCGGGGCGGGTCATGCGGGTTCTCCGATCGACAGCTGCGAACGCGCGATCTCGGCGTAGGTCTCGCAGGAGGTGAGCAATTCGTCGTGGGTACCGAGACCGACGACGTGGCCGCGGTCGAGGACGACGATCTGATCGGCGTCGACGATGGTCGAGATGCGTTGGGCCACGATGATCACCGCGGCATCGGCGGTGGCGGGCCGAAGGGCGGCACGCAGTTTCGCGTCGGTGGTCAGGTCGAGCGCGGAGAACGAGTCGTCGAACAGATAGACCGACGGCCGCCGGACCAATGCCCGCGCGATCGCCAGACGCTGGCGCTGTCCGCCCGAGACGGTGGTGCCGCCCTGCGCGATCGGGGTGTCGAGTTGCTGGGGCATCGCGGAGACGAAATCGGTTGCCTGCGCGATCTCCAGTGCCGCCCACACCTCCTCGTCGGTGGCGTCGGGTTTGCCGTGCCGGACATTGGTGGCCACCGTCCCGGAGAACAGGTAGGGCCGTTGCGGGACGAGTCCGATCACCGACCGCAACTCGTCGGGATCGAGTTCGCGGACGTCGGTGCCGCCGACGCGAACCGCGCCCGCGGTGACGTCGATGAGTCGTGGGACCAGGCCGAGCAGCGTGGTCTTGCCCGAGCCGGTGGACCCGACGACGGCGGTGGTGGTCCCCGGACGCACGTCGAAGGTGATGTCGGACAACACGTTCTCGTCGGCTCCCGGATACCGGAACTGCGCGGCGTCGAACTCGACGGAGGCGGGATCGCCGGTGAAACCGGCAGGGGTACTCGACGGCACGACCGACGTCTCGGTGTCGAGGACCTCGCAGATGCGCTCGGCGCACACCGCGGCGCGCGGCGCCATCATCGCCAGGAACGACGCCATCATCACCGACATCATGATCTGCATGACGTAGCTCATCATCGCCGTCAGTGCCCCGATCTGGGCGCTGCCGTCGGAGACCGCGTGACCGCCGAACCAGATGATCGCGACAATCGTCACATTGGTGATCACGGTGACCGATGGGAACATCAGGGCCATCATCCGGCCCACGCGCAGCGAGGCGTCGCTCAACTGGTCGTTGGCGACGGAGAACCGTTGCATCTCATGGCGTTCGCGCACGAACGCCCGCACCACGCGGATACCGGTGATCTGCTCACGCATGATGCGGTTGATGGCGTCGAGGCGCTCCTGCATGGCGCGGAAGCCGGGGATCATCCGGGCGATGATGAAGCCCATCGTGATGCCGAGGATCGGTACGGCGATCAGCAGCACCCACGACAATCCCGGCGCCACATGGACGCCCATGACGATGCCGCCGATACACATGATCGGTGCCATCACCAGGATGGCGGTGCTCATGACGAGCAGGAGTTGCACCTGCTGCACGTCGTTGGTGGTGCGGGTGATCAGCGACGGTGCGCCGAAGGTGCCGACCTCGCGCGCGGAGAACGAGTTGACGCGGTGCAGGAGATCGTGGCGGATGTCGCGGCCGGCACCGAGCGCGGCCCGTGCACCGAAGTACTGGGCGATCAGCGTGCACACGATCTGGACGAAGGTCACCGCCAGCATCCACGCGCCGATCCGCAGGATGTAGCCGGTGTCGCCCTTGGCGACGCCCTTGTCGATGATGTCGGCGTTGAGCGTCGGCAGATACAGCATGGCCACCGTCGCCACGAGTTGCAGCAGGATCACCGCGGTGATGTGCGCGGGGTAGCGGGACAGGTAGGTCCGGATCAGACGGGTCAGCATGGGGCGATCACCTGATTGACGGTAGCAACGGGACGTTCTCTCGGCGAACGGTTTGCCGGCGGCCGCACATCGGATCACAGGGTGACCGGATGCGCCGAGGGTGTGGATCGGCCGCTGTTCACGCCAGCAGCGGCGCCAGTCGCGTGGCGTACTCGGTCATCGC
The DNA here is from genome assembly GCF_000241325.1 of Gordonia polyisoprenivorans NBRC 16320 = JCM 10675. Taxonomy (GTDB): domain Bacteria; phylum Actinomycetota; class Actinomycetes; order Mycobacteriales; family Mycobacteriaceae; genus Gordonia; species Gordonia polyisoprenivorans. The sequence goes on from NZ_BAEI01000031.1 coordinate 324,856, forward strand.
CGGCACCTGCCGCGTCATGATCTCGGCTTGGTCGGCGCGACCCGAGAGTGCCAACGCGGCGACAAGTGTTCCGCCCGGCGATCGGACGCCGACCGCGATGCACGCGCGGTCGGGATCGAGTTCGCCGACCTGCAGCGCGAAGCCGTCCCGGGCCACGGCTACCAACTGGTCGGCCAACGCGTCGCGGGTGGTCGGCGTACGGGAGGTGATCGCGGTGAGCGGGAAGGTGACCACGTCGTTCACGTCGGCCTTCTCGCCGAGCAGCAGTTTTCCGATGGCGCTGGCATGTAGATAGGTGTTGAGTGTCCGCTCGTTGGCCGCCGGCGGGAACTCGGTGTCGAGGTCGGCCGCCCGCACCGAGGTGTTGGTGAAGTAGTAGAGATGCGCGCCGAACCGGATGGACAACCGGAATTCGGCGAGCACTTCCCGCGCCGCGGTACAGACGCGCGGGATCAGGGTGGCGTCCACCAGCGCGCCGGTGCGCGGGCCGAGCGCAAATCCGGACAGATCCGGCATTCGCACCACAAACCCTTCTGCGACGAGCAGATTCAACAGCCGGTAGATCGTCGCCGACGGAATGTCCAGGCGATCGGACAGGTCCTTGGCGGTCACGCCGACGCCGGATCGCGCCACCTCCTCGAGGACGCGGAGCGCGCTCTGCACCGCTTTCGGCTGACGACCGGACAGGCTCGTCCCGCCTGGGCTCATCGCAGAACCTGCCACGGGTCGTAGTCGTTGAGGACCTGATCGGCGGTGGTCTCGTCGAATACCCCGACCTGTTCGGGCAGCCTCGGCTCGATGCGGCGTCGAATGAGAAAGACCGCCATACCGGCTGCCACCAGCACCGCGTAGGTGATCGTCGCGATCCACACCGGGGCGTCGATGGTCAGCGCCGCCCACACGATGATCCCGACAAAGGCTGCGGCAGTACCGATCCCGATGATCGTGGGCAGTCGTCCCGGCTCGCCGATGCGGCGCAGGAACACCGGCGCCCCGACGCACACGAGAAGATAGGCGCAGATGTAGCCGTGCGCCGACACCGCGAGCAATCCGATCAGCGTCGACCGCGCGGAGCCGACGACGAGCAGATACACCACCGGGACCACCGTGATCACCGGTACCGATGCCAGCAGTGCGACGGACGGGGTCCGAAAACGCTTGTGCGTCTTGCCCAATGCCGGTGGGAGCACGCCTTCACGGCCCATCGCGAACAACGTGCGCGACAGTGCCGTGCATGATCCGATCACGCAGGCGAACCAGGAAGCGGTGATACCGAGTTCCAGCACCACCGACAACACCGTCGATCCCGGGCCGTCGGATCCGGGCAGACTCAGCACGATCGGTGCGGCGTTGCCGCCGGCCACCTGATGGCCCGATTGGGTGACGGCAGCGAAGACGTAGAGCACGCCCAAGGCCAGCGGTGACCAGCGCACGGCGCGGGTGACGGTCTCGAACGGCCGCTTGGCCTCCCGTGCCACCGTCGTCGCGCTCTCGAATCCGACGAATGCCGTGGTGGCCAACAGAAGTGCGAAGCCGGGTGCGTCGTGCACATCCGACGACGCCGTCGGGGTCGATCCGCCGCGCACCGCGAGGACCGTCAGGACCACCGCGGCGGCGACGACCGCGAACATCTCGATCGCCAGGGAGATCCGTGCGGACAGCTTGATGCCGCGGATCATCAGTGCGAGTGCCACGGCGCCGACCGCCAACGTGAGGAGGGCGACGATCAGCGGACTGTCGCGCACGCCCACCCGGTTCAGGAGCGCGGCCAGGTAAGCGCCCGCCCCCAAGGTGCTGGCCATCGCGGCGCCGGCGTAACCGATCATCACCGACCAGCCGGCAAACACCCCTGCGCCGGCGCCGAGGCCCTTGACCGTGTAGCTGTAGATGCCGCTGACCGCGACCATGCGCGTGGAGAACTGGGTGATGCAGTAGCCCACCGCGAGAAACAAGAAGGTGGTCGCGACGAACACCGGCACCGTCGCGTGGCCCGCGGCGGGGAGGATGAGTACCGGGACGGTGACCATGACGGCCGACGGGGCCACCGCGGCCACCGACTGACCGAGGACCTCGACGAACGACAGTCGGCCTCGCGGTAGACCGGCGACCGGTGACCGACGCCGAATGCCCTCGTGGTTGTCCATCGCCTCACCTGCTTCCGCGCGACCCCGCACCACAACGCAACGTAGCCCATCGGGCGCGTCGGCTCATCATTTCGACGATGAATTCTCGTCGGAGTTCAAATGGGAACCATCCTGTTCGGTGATTCTCATTTGACGGGATTTCGTCTGTTCGGGCTGCGCGATCCATGTGTACTCGCCGTTGCACGACGCCGATGCCAACGCGCTCAAATGAGAATTCGGGCCCTGGAAATACCCATTCAGAATCCATGGTGACACAGGTCATATCGCGGGCGTAGGGTCAGCTCGTGAGTCACTCGATACCGACTCTGTGGTGCGAAGACCGGTGTGGACCCGCCGGATGCACAGAGCCTGTCGTCGAGCGAGATCGCCTCCCGGACATGTCGCACTGACCGATTGACGGCACTCTCGACAATCGACTCACCGGCGTGAATTTCTCGCGTGAATTCACTGTTGCGCGAAATGAGAATGGTTCACGCATGCTTTCTCATTGGTGATCGCGCAATTCTTACCGATGGGCAACACCACGGCAAGCGGATGCGACCACGATGATCTCCGGCAATAACAATCGATTCTCTTCTGTAGCGAAGGACGACGTACAGACATGACCACCAAGGCTTCCTCGGCGGCGGCGCCGCCCGCGACCGCGGCCCGCACACTCACCGGTCGACTCGGGACCACCGCGATCGTCTTCATGGTGATCGCGGCGGCCGCACCGTTGACCGTGATCGTCGGCACGGTGCCGCTCGGTATCTCGGCCGGCAACGGCGCGGCCTATCCCGCCTCGTACCTGATCTGCACCGTCGTTCTGCTGCTCTTTGCGGTCGGCTTCACCGCCATGGCCCGGCACATCCCCGGCGCCGGCGCGTTCTACACCTACGTCGCACACGGACTCGGTCGGCATGCCGGTCTCGGCGCCGCATTTCTCGCCCTGCTCTCGTACACGGCGGTGCAAGGTGCCGTCTACGGATACATCGGTGCCGCCATCAACGAACTCGTCACGTCCCACGGCGGGCCGTCGGTGCCCTGGTACGTGTACGGGCTCGCCATCCTCGTCGTCGTCGCGACTCTCGGCTACCGCCACATCGAACTGTCCGGCAAGGTTCTCGGCGTTCTGCTGGTCTGCGAGGTCGGCATCGTGATGGTCATCAACCTGTCGGTCCTCGGGCATGGTGGCGGAGCCCACGGCCTGTCGACGACAGCGCTTTCGCCGTCGGCGTTCTTCCACGGTGCCCCCGGCATCGCACTGATCTTCGCGCTCGCCGGGTACATCGGATTCGAGGCCACCGCGGTCTTCCGCGATGAAGCGCGCGACCCGGCCCGCACCATTCCGCGCGCGACGTACTGCGCGCTGCTGATCATCGGCGCCTTCTACGCGGTGAGCAGCTGGCTGATGGTCAGCGCGTGGGGTGACACCGAGGCGATCAAGATGGCCACCGACAACCCGGAGGGCATGATCACCGAGACCGCGGTCCGCTATGTCGGATCCGCCGCCGGTGATCTCGTCCAGATCCTGTTGGTGACCAGCCTGTTCGCGGCCATCCTCTCGTTCCACAACGTCCTGGCCCGCTACATCCACTCGCTCGGCAACAGCGGTGCCCTGCCGTCGGCGTGCGGTCGTTCGCACGCCCGTCACGCCTCACCGCACATCGCCTCGGTCGTGCAGACCACGACGGCGGTCGTGCTGGTCGTCGCGTCCGCGCTCGGTGGCCTCGACCCGGTCACCCAGGTGTTCGCGTGGTACGCGGGGGTGTCATCGGTGGGCATCGTCGCCCTGATGACGCTGACCTCGGCCGCGGTGATCGTCTACTTCCGACGCACCCGCAAGGACACCCGGCCGTGGCAGACCCTCATCGCGCCCGGACTCGGCCTGCTCGGTCTCGCCGCGCTGCTCGTGCTGACCGCGCTGAATCTCCCGTTGCTCGTCGGCGGTTCGGACACCCTCGCCGTCATCATCGCCGTCCTGCTCGTCGCGGCCTTCGCCGCCGGCGCGATGGTCGCGGTGACCAGGCCGCACGCCGCCCATCACCTCACCTCTGCCGACAACTGAATCCCGCCACCGCTGACCACCATCGCTGAACAACACCACTGCTGAATCCCGTTACTGCACAGATCTATTCGAAGGAGAACTGCTCATGAGTACTGCCGTCACCACCGCCCCCGAGATGATCGGCCAGGCCGGCCCCGACCATCCGTTGACCCCGCTGTCGGCTGCCGAGATCACCACGGTCCGCGGCATCGTCGACGAAGCCGGGCTGCTGAGTGAGCACACCCGCTTCGTGTTCGTGACCCTCGACGAACCGGCCAAGGATGTCGTGCTCGCCTACCGGGCCGGCGATGAGATCGTCCGGCAGGCCCGGGTACTCCTCCTTGACCGCGAGACCGGGACGGGCAGCAGCCTGCTGGTGTCGTTGACGGAGGCAAAGGTGCTCGAGCGCGCCATGATCGACGCCGCGACCGAGGGTCAGGTGCCGATTCTGGACGAGGAGTTCGAGGACATCGAGGCCTATCTCCTCGCTTCCGACGACTGGCTGGCCGCGATGAGCAAGCGCGGCCTCGAGCCGGCCAACGTGCGCGCGGTCCCGTTGTCGGCGGGTGTCTTCGGCCACGAGGACGAGGTCGGTCACCGGATCGTCCGAGTCCTCGCGTTCTACCAGTCCGACCAGGCCGACCTGCCGTGGGCGCATCCGATCGACGGCGTCGTCGCCTATGTTGACCTCACCGGCCGTCAGGTACTCAAGGTGATCGACGAGATCACCTTGCCGGTGCCGGCCGAGCGCGGCGAGTGGGATGCGGCCCCGCATGCCGTGCCGACCCGCACCGACCTCAAGCCGATCGAGATCACTCAGCCCGAGGGCCCGAGCTTCACCGTCGAGGGAAACCAGATCAGTTGGGCGGACTGGACTTTCCGCTTCGGATTCGACATCCGTGAGGGCCTGACGCTGCATCAGCTCTCGGTGCGCGACGGCGACGAGCAGCGCCCGGTCATCTATCGGGCGTCGATCGCCGAGATGGTGGTCCCCTACGCCGATCCGTCACCGGTTCGGTACTGGCAGAACTACTTCGATCAAGGCGAGTATCTGTTCGGTCGCTATACCAACGCTCTCGAACTCGGTTGTGATTGCCTCGGCGACATCACCTACTTCGACGTGACCATCGCCGACGAACAGGGCAATCCGCGGGTCATGAAGAACGCGATCTGCCTGCACGAGGAGGACTACGGCGTGTTGTGGAAGCACACCGACATGTTCAACGGGATGGCCGAGACCCGACGCTCCCGACGACTCGTCATCTCGTTCTTCCTCACCATCGGCAACTATGACTACGGCTTCTACTGGTACCTCTACCTCGACGGCACCATCGAACTCGAGGCCAAGGCCACCGGTATCGTGTTCACCTCTGCCCACCGCGGACCCGAAGGTTTCTCCACCGAGATGGCCCCCGGCCTCGGTGCGCCGTTCCACCAGCATCTGTTCTCGGCGCGACTCGACATGGCCGTCGACGGCAACCGCAACACCGTCACCGAGGTGGATGCGGTGCCCGTCCCGATGGGCCCGGACAACCCGTGGGGCAACGCATTCCGGGCCCAGAAGACCACACTGCACACCGAGTCCGAGGCCATGCGCAGCGCGGATAACCTCAAGGCCCGGGTCTGGCACATCACCAACCCCGACAAGCAGAACCGGCTCGGCCAAGACGTCGGGTATGCCCTGCATCCCGAAGGACAACCGAGCTTGCTGGCCGACCCACAGAGCTCCATCGCGAAGCGGGCCGCATTCGCCACCAAACACCTCTGGGTCACGCAATACGATGCAGCGCAGCGGTATCCGGCCGGCGACTACGTCAACCAGCATCCGGGTGACGCCGGCCTACCGGCCTACGTCGCCGCCGACCGCGACATCGAGGGTGAAGACATCGTGCTGTGGCACACCTTCGGCCTCACTCACTTCCCGCGGCCCGAGGACTGGCCGGTGATGCCGGTCGATTACGCCGGATTCAAGCTCAAGCCGGTGGGCTTCTTCGGCCGCAATCCGTCGCTCGGCGTCCCCTCCGGGCCCAAGGGGCACTGCTGCGCGGACTGACCCTGCAGACAGGGGACACTGAATAATCATTGGCGCTGTCGCATTTCGGTGCTCTACGGTTGGCGCCGAGAGCGGGCCGGAGTCGATCGGTTACCACTCATAATGGGCAGGTTGCGGGTTCGAGTCCCGCCATCACCTCCGGGTGGTGTAGCTCAACGGGTAGAGCAGTGAAAACCCGGTCGGCATAACATGCCCGCTCTCGCAGAACGTCAGAAGGTCGCGGGCCGGATTCCGGTCGGTTATCACTGCGGATGATCATCCCGGTCGGAGATGACATGTCCGCGACCTTCGTTCTGTGCCATGGTTGTTCAGGAGTCAAGGATGGATGTTCTCAACACGGTCGGCACGCGCCGCACCAGTCAACTCGACAAGAGCGATTCCCGTCAGGTGGCCAATAGCGCGGGCGGCTATACCTTCGAGGTGACACCGGTTGCGCGACTCCGTCGATTCTTGATCCTCGGTACCGAGGGCGGCGCGTACTACACGAGCGCGGCCGATCTCACCAAGGAAAATACCGCTGTTGTCATGGATTTCGCGCGCAACGACGCCGGCACCCTCGTCCGTGAGATCGTTTCGATCTCCCAGAGTGGGCGTGCGCCGAAGAACAATCAGGCGATCTTCGCGCTCGCCGCTGCGGCATCGCTTGCCGACGACTCCGGTCGCCGCACAGCGCTCGCCGCGTTGCCCGACGTCGCACGTACCGGCACCCATCTGTTTCTGTTCGCCACCTACGTCGAGCAGTTCCGCGGGTGGGGTAGGGGCCTGCGCCGCGCGGTGGGTCAGTGGTATCTGGGCAAGGCCGTCGACTCCGTGGCCTACCAGGCCGTGAAATACCGGAGCCGTGAGGGCTGGTCGCATCGTGATCTGTTGCGCCTGGCGCACCCGGTCACCGACGAGGCGCAGCGTCGCGCGTTGTTCGACTACATCACCCACGGCCGCGCCGAGGGAGTTCCGCGCATTGTCGAGGGATACGAGAAGGTGCAGTCGGAGCCGGGTCGAGCTGCGGCTCTCGTGGCGCAGTACGGCTTGTCGTGGGACATGCTGCCGGACGAGTCGCTCAATGACGCGAAGGTCTGGGAAGCTCTGCTGGACAATGGTATTCCCCCAACTGCGTTGATGCGTCAGCTTCCGCGGCTGACCCGTATGGGGTTGCTGCCGGCGACGGGTGGTCGGACGCCGGAGGTGGCGGCGCTGCTCGCCGATCCCGACCGGCTGCGCAAGGGGCGCGTGCATCCGCTCGCTGTCCTGGTGGCTCAGCGTACGTACGCGTCGGGTCACTCGGCGCGCGGCAACAGCTTGTGGGCACCGACGCGCGGAGTGGTCGACGCGCTCGATGCGGCGTTCTACGCGGCCTTCGGCGTCGTCGAGCCTTCGGGTAAGACGCACTTGCTGGGTCTCGACGTGTCGGGCTCGATGGGCGCACCGATCTCGGGAATGCCGATCACGTGCCGCGAGGTGTCGGCGGCGTTGGCGTTGGTGACTGCGGCGACCGAGCCGGAGCACATGATGATGGGATTCACCTCGGCGACAGGTCGAAGTGGGTTCGGTGGTGGCACGGAGCTCACGCCGCTGCCGATCAGTTCTCGTCAGCGACTCGACGACGTGCTGCGCACCATCTCCGGGCTGCCGTTCGGTGGCACGGACTGCGCGTTGCCGATCCGATGGGCACGGGAGACCAAGACCCACGTCGACGTCTTCTCGATCTACACCGACAACGAGACGTGGGCCGGTCCGATTCATCCGCACCAGGCGCTCGCGCAGTACCGGCGTGAGGTGAATCCGAACGCGAAGCTGGTCGTCGTCGGCATGACGTCTACGGGCTTCACGATCGCTGATCCGAGCGATGCCGGAATGCTCGACGTCGTCGGATTCGACTCGGCAACGCCGCAACTATTGTCGGGGTTCGCTCGAGGAAACGTCTGAACGGCTTCTCCGTTCGCGCGGGCGGGTGTCCGTGCCGCAGGGTACGAATCCAGCACTCTAGCAGTCGGTCTCGAGGCTCGCCGCACGCGGCTCGCACCTCGACCAGCGATTGATGAATCTCGGGCCGTTCCCCATCCCGGTGGTCGAGGTGCCGAGGAGCGCCAGCGACGAGCCTCGAGACCCCGTGTGCCGAAAGGATTCCGGGCCACAGTCGGCACAACACCTCGACCATCGGGTGGGAACAATCTCTATGGAGTTCTCAAACAACAGATGCGGTCCCGGCCGGGCCGGGTGCAGGGAATCAAGTTGTGGGGCAGCGCAGGTCAGGCTGCGGTGTCGTCGAGTCGCATGGTCCGTCGGTGATACGACGGCACTGGTCGTCGTTTCGGGTCGATGCTGGCGGGTGGGATCAGCCAGGGGTGTCGGTCGAATCCCATGATGATGTCCCATCCGTGGTGGTGGACGTCATCATGGCAGCTGCTGCAGAGGAGGCAGCCGTTGTCGAGGTCGGTGGGCCCACCATCGGCCCAATGGTGCACATGGTGTCCTTGGCAGCGTCCGGCGTGGGCTCCGCATTTGATGCATCCGCGATCCCGGACGAGTAGGGCTTTGCGTTGGCCGGGGGTGAAGAATCGTTTCGTCTCGCCAACACTGAGCGGTACACCGTTGGGGTCGAGCATGATTTTCGTGATGGTGGTGTCACACGACAACATTCGGGCGGTGGCTTCGGTGATCGCACCCATGTTCTGCAAATCCCCACCGAGTGCCGGGTTGTCCGCCGACCAGGTCCACAACAGGCCGTTGGTCGGTTTGGCCGAGAACGTAGTTTCCGCCAGGCCTTGTGCCGCCAACTCCACGATCGTTTCGAACGCGGCCGCGCAGATCTGTTCGGGTGTCCGAGGATCCGGCGAGCCGTCGGGCTGAGGCTTGGGCGCCGACAAGGTTTCCATCAGAGTTCTGGTTTTCTCCCCGGCGACGATGTCGAGGTTCGCCGAGATCTCCAACCGTCCGTCGTCGGTGATGCGGTCGCTGTAGGAGTTGATCGACTTGTCTTCGGCAGCAGGCAAGCCACCGGGTGTCTCGGCCGCCAACTCGTTACCCAACTGCCGCGCGTAGAGATTGATCTCGGCGGGGGTGAAACCGGCGAAGTAGTGCGACAGCAACTTCCGCAAGAGCTCACAGCGTTGGACGGTGTCCAAAGGTTCGGGGCATCGGGTGTCGATGTGCGCCAACCCACGCACGATGGCATCGGTGTGTTCGGACGAGATGGACCCGTCCGCTGCATGCGCCAACAACAGGTCGACATCGGTGGTGGCGGCGACCCGCACATACCGACTTGCGACGGCGGGTGCGCAACCCATGCTGATCAACAGTTCTCGTAGCCGCGTGGTCTTGTGGTCGGCCACTCCCAGCCGGTCCAGTTCGCCGGTGAGGGTGGTGGCGTGGTGATCAACCAGATTCCGCAGTAGCAGGACTTGTTTCATCGCACCGAAGGCTTGTGGCCCGGTCATTTCCGGATTCCATTGAAGGTCACTCAGTTGGGTGACGATGTCGGCAAAGAGTGCTTCGGCGTCAACATCTTTGACGTCAAGAGTTGTGGTGGTGTCGATCATGGGCCCCTCCCCAGTGGCTGATCGGTGTGATGACTCCATCGTACTCGAACATAGGGATCAAGGCAAGGGTGTTCGATGGTTCTGGGGAGGCAAAGGTGCTTGTGGACAACGGGTTTCGGTGGTGGGCTGGCGGAAGTTTTCTGTCGGTGGGGTGTGGTAGGCGGTGCGGCTTTCGCTGTGAGCCGGATCGACGTGGTTGGGAGGCTTGTTGTCTCACCGGGTCTCGAGGCCCGGCGCCTGGGGCGCCGTGCACCTCGACCATCGGAAGGGAAGGTGAACGCCTGGGCGCCGTGCACCTCGACCATCGGAAGGGAAGGTGAACGCCTGGGCGCCGTGCACCTCGACCATCGGAAGGGAAGGTGAACGCCTGGGGCGCCGTGCACCTCGACCATCGGGGGAAGGCGGTACGCGGTGCCAACACTCAGGCGCGGCTCGTGCAAAGGCGGAGTCTACGAGTTCGGTGCGCGTTCAGGTGTCGAGGAGGTGGATGGGGTTGGGAAGCCTGCTATCTCACCGGGTTTCGAGGCCCGGCGCCTGGGGCGCCGTGCACCTCGACCATCGGAAGGGAAGGTGAACGCCTGGGCGCCGTGCAACTCGGCCATGGGGAGGGGCCGCCAACGATCTCAGCTCTTTGTCAACGCAATCGCCGCCTCACCGGTGTAGGTGAGGTAGGTGAAGGACTCCTGGAAGTAGAGGTTCACCGTGTCGCCGTCGTGCGAGTCGTAGCCGATGGAGACGTCCTGACCGATGGTCAGCTCGAAATCACCGCCGCGGGTGGACAATACGAAGGCGCCGGATATCGCGGGCGCCCACACGATGTCGCCGTCGATCAGCCGCTGGATGTGCTGGCGGATCGGATATCCGTGGTTGGAGGTCTCGTTGATCAGGTTGTAGACGTCGGCGGAGACCGCGATCGAGTACGGGCCGTCGATGGAGGCGAGTTTGAGGGTGGAGAGCGCCTGACTGAACGCTTCCGGGTAGTCGCGGACGTCCTCCGGCAGCGCGATCGGCGTGGAGCTGGTCTCGGCGCGAATGCCGGAGATCCCAGCGGCCGCATAGCCTTCGAAGATCGCTTGATCCTCGGCGAGCGCGAGCTGGCGTGCGGCGTCGACGACCGGATCCCAGTCGGAGTCCTCGGCGCCGCGGTCGACGTCGTCGATGGCCTCGCGGGTGACGGTGAACGGGACCTTCAGTTCGACGAGCGGCTGCACATGGCGCTGAAAGGCGAGGATGCCGTCGGCGGGGGAGTCGATCTTGGATCGATGCCCGCGGGTGACCGACGACGCCTCGAGTCCGAGGGGTCCCTTGACGTCGACGATCCGACGCCCGGCGCTGTTGCGCTTGAACGAGCGGGTCGCCTCTTCTTCGATCGCCTCCCACGCCGAGGTGGAGATGGGCGCGAGTTCGCGATGCAGGTTGTTCATGAGGCGTCTCCTTGGTGGTGGTCGGATCGATCGGGGTGGCAGTGCGCGTCAGTGCAGTGAACCGATGCCCAACGACCCGTCGCTCGGACGCGACGGCGCGGTGGGTCTCGGTTCGGCGGTCGTCGGTGGGGCGTCGTCGGATTCGTCGTCTTCGGTGCCGGCAGCCGGAGCCGGGGGTAGGTCGTCGAGGAAATCGACTGTCGGGGTGAAGAACTGGGCGCCGGTGACTGCAGTGGTGAAGTCCAGGAGTCGGTCGTAGTTGCCCGGCGGGTCGCCGATGAACATCTTGCGCAGCATCTCCTCGGTGACGTCGGGACCCGAGGAGTACGCGATGTAGAAGGTGCCGGCCTCTCCGGTGCCGAGTTCGCCGGTGCCGGAGACGTTTCCGTAGGGCATGTTGTCGCGGACGACGTCGATCTCCTCGCCGTTGGCGTCCTCGACGACGTTGAGCGCGATGTGCGAGTTGGCGGGCTTCACATCGTCGGACATCTCGACATTGTCCAATTTCGTTCGGCCGATGGCGTTTTCCTGTTCGGTGACGCCGATGGCGTTCCAGGCGGCGAAGTCGGTGAGGTAGCGCTGAATGGCGACGTAACTGCCGCCGGCGAATGCCGGGTCCTCGTCGCCGACGGTGATCGCGTCGATCGCCGCCTGCCCCACCGGATTCTCGCTGCCGTCGACGAAGCCGATCAGGTCACGCAGATCGAAGTAGCGGAAGCCATGGACCTCGTCGACGACGGTGATCGCGTCGCCGAGATCGTTCATGGCCAGTCTGCCGAGCTCGTAACAGAGGTCGGCCTGGTCGGCCTTGATGTGCAGGAGTAGATCGGCCGGGGTGGCCGGTGCGGTGTGCACCGGCCCCTCATAGACGACGAACGGCCGCAGCGATCGTGGTCGCGCGCCGTCGAAGAGACGATCCCACGCAGCCGAGCCGATTGAGATGATCCCGGCGAGTGCCTGATCGGGGGCACGCGAAGACACCGAGTTGATACGGGAGCCCAGTTCGGCGAGGAAGTCACGAACACCGGACTCGCCGCCCTCGTTGATCGTCATGACCAGGAACAGGGCGTGTTTGGTCTTGCGTGTCAGGATCGTCTGCGGCACCGGCACGTCGTCTACCCTATCCGACTGACCGGATGGTCGTGGTCACTGAGGCAACCCTGCGAAAGATGAGATCAGGCAAGCCTTTTCACGGGCGTCACCGCGTTGGGAAGCTACTTCCGCGCGATCGCCCGCCCCGCGACCCGCCCGGAGAAGATGCAGCCCCCGAGGAAGGTGCCCTCGAGCGCGTTGTAACCGTGGACGCCGCCACCGCCGAAACCGGCAACCTCGCCCGCGGCGTAGAGGCCCTCGAAGACCGTCCCGTCGGGACGCATGACCGCCGAATCGAGGTTGGTCTCAAGTCCACCGAGGGTCTTGCGGGTCAAGATGTTCAGGCGGACTGCGATCAGCGGGCCGTGCTCCGGGTCGAGGATCTTGTGCGGTTTGGCCACCCGGGCCACCTTGTCGCCGAGATACTGCCGCGCATTGGTGATGGCCATCAGCTGCGCGTCCTTGGAGAACTTGTTGTCGACGTCGGCGTCACGCGCGGAGATGATGCGTTCGACCTTCTGCAGATCCAGTTGTGGGCCGCGGGTGATCTTGTTCATCCCGTGCACGAGTTCGGCGAGGTTGTCGGCGACGACGAAGTCCTCACCGTGCTCGACGAACGCGGCCACCGGTCCCGGGGCTCCCTTGGCCAAGCGGCTCTTGGCGGCAAACTTCAGATCCTTGCGCGTCAGATCCGGATTCTGCTCGGAACCCGAGAGCATGAACTCCTTCTCGATGATCGACTGCGTGAGGATGAACCACGAGTAATCGTGACCGGTCGCGAGGATCGCCTTCATCGTGGAGTTGGTGTCGAAGCCGGGGAAATTCGGCGGAGCCAGCCGGTCGCCGTTGGCGTCGAGCCAGATCGACGAGGGCCCGGGAATGATCCGGATGGCGTGATTGGGCCAGATCGGGTCCCAATTGATGATGCCCTCGGTGTAGTGCCACATCCGGTCGCGATTCACCAGACTCGCACCCGCATCCTCGGCGATGCCGAGCATCCGGCCGTCCACGTGGGCGGGCACCCCGGCGATCATCGTCTTCGGCGCCGGACCGAGGCGCTCCACCGGCCAGTTCTCGCGGATCAGATCGTGGTTGTGGCCGATCCCGCCGGTGGTGAGCACGACGGCGCCGGCGCGGATCTCGAAGTCGCCGACCACCTCGCGGCCCGACGCCTTCCCGCGCTCGAGATCGGTGGGCTCGAGCAGGGCGCCGCGCACCCCGACCGCCATGTCGTCCTCGACGACGATGTCGTCGACGCGATGGCGGAAACGGAACTCGACCAGGCCGCGCCGCTCGGCGTCGAGCACCGGCTCGGCGAAGATCCGCACCACCTCGGGGCCGGTGCCCCAGGTCAGATGGAATCGCGGCACCGAGTTGCCGTGGCCATCGGCGAATCCGCCGCCGCGCTCGGCCCAACCCACCAGCGGTGCCCGCAGGCCGAGGTCGTGCAGATACTGCCGCTTCTCGGTCGCGGCGAAGTCGACGTAGGCGCGGGCCCACTGTCGCGGCCAGTAGTCCTCGTCGTCGCGATCGAAGCCGGCCGAGCCCATCCAGTCCTGCAGTGCCAGCTCGGCGGAGTCGTGAATACCGAGACGCCGTTGCTCGGGGGTGTCGACGAGGAACAGCCCGCCCAACGACCAGAACGCCTGCCCGCCGAGATTGTTGCGGTTCTCCTGATCGACGACGATCACCTTGCGTCCGGCGCGGGTGAGTTCATAGGTGGCGACAAGTCCGGCCAAACCGGCCCCGACCACGATGGCGTCGGCCTGCTGCTGCTGAGTCACTGGACCTCCCTGAGAGTCGACACCGACACTAATGCGCCCGACACCTGATCGGCACCGGTGCGGTGCGTCACGCATTCACCGACAACTCTTTAAGGACTCTCAGGACATTTCGGACCGCATCTCAGATTTCTTTTTGCGATGTGATCAAGTCGACGTCCAACCGTGATTGGCGCAGGTGACGGCAGTCACCCGAGCCTGGCAGGATCTGTCGCAGTGGGTGGTGGCCCCTCGAGCGCCTTTGCCGCGGTGTTATGGGGCCGTTACTATCGGCCGCGACGGGGATCGTCCCGGGCGGAGAGCCGCCACCACCCCGCACCACCCATGTGAACGAGCCCGCTCGGGTCACGATCGTAAGGATTGACAACTGATGCTGACTCGCGCCCGTAAGCGCCTGGTGGCGGGAATGGTGGCCTTGGCCGCCGTTGCCGGTGTCACCACGGTTGCCGCGCCAGCCGCCCATGCTGCCAACGGCTGCGGAGTGGAGAACGTCTACTCCGCCGCCATGCACCGTTCCGTGCCCGTGTGCATCGTCGACGGAGGAGGCGGAGGCCCCAAGCCGACCCTTTATCTGCTCGATGGCCTGCGTGCGCCCAACAACAACAGTGGCTGGCTGATCAACACCGATGTGGCCCGCTGGATGGGCGGCAAGGGCACCAATGTCGTGATTCCGTTCGGCGGAGGCGGCAGCTTCTACACCGACTGGGAGCGCCCCGACCCGAAGCTGGGCATCAACAAGTGGGAAACCTTCCTGACCCGCGAGCTGCCCGCCTACATGGCGAAGCAGCACAACAGCGACAACAAGCGCAACGGCATCGCCGGCTTGTCGATGTCGGGCACCTCGGCGCTCAACCTCGCTTCTCGCCACCCCAATTTCTACAAGGCCGTCGCGTCCTACAGCGGCTACCCGACGGTGACCATGCCCGGCTTCACCCAGGGCATCCAGGCGTCGGTCTCGACCATGGGCGGCGACCCCAACAACATGTGGGGCTTCTACCCGGCCGGTGAGTGGTTCCAGAACGACCCGTTCCTCTCTGCGGGGAACCTGTCGGGCCATCGCGTCTTCATCTCGGCAGGCACCGGCATGGGCAGTCGCTACGACTCATCGATCACCCCGGGCAGCCCGAACTTCAACGCGGTGCACTTCGCGCAGATGGTTCCGCTCGAGGTCGCCGCGTCGACCAGCAGCCAGATCTACATCGCACGGCTGCGCACCCTCCCGATCCAGCTCACCACCCGGATCACCCCCGATGGCGATCACTGGTGGGACTACTGGCAGGCCGACTTCAAGCAGTCGTGGGGCAGCACCTTCGCCCCGGCGTTCTTCTGATCCGCTGATCGGGGTCAGAGCGCCTGCGAGCGCCTGAACGACCACGAACGAGGGCCGGTGATCATTGATCACCGGCCCTCGTTGTTTCGTTGCGACGGGTGTGGGGAGACCTACATGGGTCGGCGGACCGGGTCCGTGCGCGTACTCGGCTGCTCCGAAGTGGGGGCGGGGTGCGCGGCCCGTGTCGGGGAGAGCATGTGTGCCGCCTGCCGTGCGGCGACGGACGTCGAGATCAGCACGCCGGCGACCGCGCCGCCCAGGGCGCAACCCAGTGCACCGAAACGCCACATATGCTCACCCACTCACCTCGGCGGACGTTCAGTCAGCCACGGTATAAGCCGACTTACACGATTGCGAGGTGAGAGCCGCGGTCGTGGGGGACCCGACAGTCGGCCTGGGTGGTGTGCTGGGCCTCGCTCTGTCGGGTCTCGATCAACTGCCCGCGATGACCTACCGCCCGCGATGAGCTACCGCCCCGCGATGACCGACCCGCCCGCGATCGGCTACTCCGTGGGCGGCCGCCGGAAGACCGACGTCTCACCGTCGTCGGGGTCGCCTTTCTCGTGGACGCCGCCGTCGTGGGCGACGTCCTCGGAACCCGTTGGCGCCGAAGGTGAATCGTCGATCGACCGGAAGTCCCGATCACCGTCGATCTTCGGTGCCGGTCCCTCGACGCGGGGGATGCGCTGGGTGGGACGATCCCACAGATAGGCGCTGTCGTCGTCCTCGGGATTGGGGGACTGCGGGGCGCTGTGCCGAGAGCGCTGGGAGGCGATGACTGCCGTCGGTGCCGCCGCCGCGGCACCGCGCGGCTCGACGACCGTCGGCTCCTCCGAGCCGGGTTCGTCCCATCCGGGTTCGTCCCATCCGGGTTCGTCACCGTCGGGCACCTCGCCGCCGCGTTCGCCGTCCCGCAGAGCCTCGCCGTCCAGGTCGTCGTCGGGATCGGTCGGGCGGTTGCGGCGGGCGCGCAGCAGCAACAGCAGCCACGCGAGTAGCAGGAGCACACCGACGATGCCGAGGATCAGCGGCAACCAGAGATTGCCGAGCTTCAGCAATCCCATGTAGTGCTTGGCTTTCGACGCCTGCTCGGAGACGGTGCCATCGGTCCAGGCGAAAGTGCCCTTCAGTGCGTCGAGTTGATAGTTGCGCACCGCGGCCGGGGTGGAGTCGTCGTCCTTGTACGGCGACCGGAAGTACTGATGCTGGTCCTCACGGCCGTCGACGATGGTGCCGGTCTCCGGTTCGACCCACAGATCACGCGTCGCCGTCGCGTAGCGGTGCATGTTGACCTGGTCGTTGGGTCGAACACCGGCACCGGTGATGCCCCACCACTTGGCCGGCATCGTCAGCATGGTGCCGAGCGCGGCCTCGTTCTGCGGGTTGGGCAGGGTCGACAGATCGGTCTCGGGGACCTGGGTCCGGAAGTGGTAGGTCTTGACGCCGTCGATGGTCTGCTCGCCGACGAACTTGGCGTCGGTGTCCTGGCGGGTATTGAGGTCATAGACCAGGTACGAACGCTTCTTGGTGTCGAACGGGAACTTGTACTGGAAGCCCTTGCGGTTGGTGAGCTGGACCGACACGTCCTTGGCGTCGACACCCTTGGGTGCGGCCTCGACCTGCAGGGAGCTGACGGTGCCATTCGGCACCGACGTCTTGCGGCTCACCGAGACCCGATCGATGCTCGCGGTCAGCAGGCCGTCGTTGCACTGCAGGTCGCCGTTGGCGTTGGGAGCCGGTGGCTGCGCCTCGTCGCCGCCCGCGGTGCGGGTGCGGTCGACCTGCACGGTCTGTGCGGATTGGACGGTGGCCTGCCGACGATCCGATGGGTCGACGATCACCGACCGGCGTTGCTGGGTCAGGTGCGCCTGCAGGGTCTCGGCCTTGGCCTGACCGATCGAGCAGCGATCGAAGATGACCGCCGGGAAACGTTCACCGGGAGAACCGTCGGCGGGCACGGTGGTCGCATTGGATGTGATGTCGAGATCGAGTGGAACCACCCGGAGCTGCGGGACCAGGGCCAGCGGAATGGCGATCGCGGCGGTGATGCAGGCCACGCCGAAGAACGCCAGCAGCGCCGGCAACACTCGTTTCATCAATCGTCTCCCTCAGGTTGGCGACGTCGAGCCATCGTCGGGCGCTCGCGACTGCGTTCCACCCTAATGGCGGGTGCCCGCGGCACGGTCCAACGCCTCGCCCATCGGCTCAGCGGCCCGCCGATCCCGCCGATCGACGATCACGCTCGGCCTCTTTCATGATCCCGGCCATGTATCCGTAGATCTCGCGGTCGCTCATCGCCTTCCACCGCGGGGCCAGCAACTTCATGTACTTCTCGACGTAGAGGAGTTGCTTGCCCACCAGCACCAGCTCGCGTGGCAGCCGGGCATCGTGGGCGCGTGCGACGGCGGCGAGCTGACGGCCCAGATCGGTGTAGCTCATCGAGCCGAGGTCGGTGCTCGACAGTGGCTTGGCGACCTTTTCGATGTCGGCGCCGCCCGCGGCGGTCGAGCCCGGATTGCGTACCGCGCCGAGCAGGAAGATCGCGCGCCCGGCCGATTCGTAGTCGTTGCGCACGATCAGATCCACGACGAGCTGACGCAAGATGCGCCGGGTGCGCGGGGTGAACCGTCCGACGATGCCGAAGTCGAGCAGCACGAGCCGGCCCGCGTCGTCGACGAGCACATTGCCCGCGTGCAGGTCACCATGGAAAAGGCCGCCGTGGAACGCCGACTCCAGAAGGGACAGAAGGAGATTGCGGCACAGTGCGACACCGTCGTGCCCGGCGGCGCGGACCGCCGCGGCATCGTCGATGCGGGTGGCGTAGATGCGTTCCATCGTCAGCACACGGGCGGTGGTGAACTCGTCGTAGACGGCGGGCACACGCACCCGGTCGCCGAACGGGCCCGGGCGCAGGCATTCGTACCACTCGCGCATTGTCGACGCCTCATTGCGGAAATCCAGCTCGGCGTCGAGGCCGGTCGCGAAGTCCTCGACGACGTGCCGGGCGCTGAGCATGCGGCCGTACTCCGACAGTTCGGCCAGCGCGGCGAGGCGATCGAGGATGGCGACGTCGGGTGCCAGCCGTTCACCGATGCCCGGCCGCTGGATCTTGACGACCACCTCGGTGCCGTCGGCGAGTGTGGCCGTGTGGACCTGGGCGATCGACGCCGACGCGATCGGCTCGGTGTCGAAGGTCGCGAAAACCTCCTCCGGAGGCCGCCCGAACTCCTCGATGAACAACGCACGGATGTCGGCATCGTCGGCCGGGGAGACCCGGTCGAGCAGCGACTCGAACTCCGACGCCAGGGTCTCGGTGAAGACTCCCGGGCTCGATGCGATCAGCTGACCGAGCTTCACGTAGGTGGGGCCGAGATGCTCGAAGGTGGTGCGGACCTCGTGGGCTGCGCGTCGGGCCGTGCGCTGTGCGGTCGGCGGGCGCAGCCGCAGCGCGTCGGTGGCGGTCCCGAGCGCGAACCGGGCCACGCCGGCCGTGGCGTGCACGGCCGTCGAGCCGAATCGGTAGGCCTCCGACAGCGGCGACACCGGCCGCAACTGCGTGCGCACCGATCCCTGCTCATGCGGATCGAGAAGACCGGAGGATTCCGTGCGGGGGGTGTTGACTAGGGGTTTGTTCATGATCGTCACCGCCGGCCAGTGTACCGAGCGTCACCTCGTCCACCCGGCTCGTGGGCCTCCGGTTGCTACTCGTGGGCGGGTTCTCCGGTGACGCGATGATCGGCGTGATTGATTGCCTCGGCGACGAGACGGCTCACGTGACCGTCGCGGATGCGATAGATCACCCGGCGACCGTCCCGTCGGGTGTCGACGAGTCCGGTGAAACGCAGTTTGGCCAGGTGCTGACTGACCGCGGTACGTGACGCGCCGACCGCTGTCGTGAGCGCGGAAACATCGGCCTCACCCTCGGTGAGCAGCCACAACAGGTGCAGGCGCGTGGGGTCGGCGAGCATCGAGAAGGTAGACGCCGCGGTGCCGAGGAGCTCGGGGTCGGCGTGCACGCGATGGTGCAGACTCGGCGTCGGTGAGTCGTCCTCGACCTTCATCTGACCCCGTCCACGTGACCTCGCTTGCGGTGCGGCGGCTCCGGCGCGCCGTGAGGTCATCGTAGGGGAGAGATCGCGAGCCGCGCGGGCGACGACGCCGACTCGGACGACGCGGACTCGTCGGCGGTGTCGGCGCGCCCGGTCCACGTCGCGAATCCGGTGGCCACCGCGGCCACCACTGCCAATACGCCGACGGTTCCGGCCGAACCGACGAGTGCCGGACCCCAGCCGGCGATCGAGTAGGTGACCAGGAACCCGGCGTGGGACAACGAGAACTGCGCGGCGAAGACGTCGTCGCACACCGCCGTCGGGGTACGGTCACGGATCAGCCGGGGCACGGTGGTGTTGACCAGTGAGGTGGCTGCACCGAGCACCACCCAGGTCAGTAACAGGGCCGCGGCGCTGGGCTGTGCGGCCAGCCACCAGGCGGCGCCGGCCAACCCGACGGCACACGTACCCGCGCCGGCGAGCAAGACCATCGCCACCCCCACGCGTCGGGACAGCACGGGTACGAGCAGTGTCGCGACGAGCGATCCGCCGCCGAAGACCGCCAGCGCGACGGCGACGGTCGAGTCGCTGGCGTGCAGATCGGCGCGGACGTAGACCACCGTGCCGACGAATACCACCGCGGTCGCCGCCGCGACGGCGAGGTTGGCCCACAGGGTCCGACGGAACACGCGGTGGCCGAACATGATTCGCACACCCGAGCCGAGCCTGTCGACAAAGGTGGTCATCGTCGGAGAGGTGAGGTGGGTGCGGTGTAGGCCGGAGGAACGCACGAGCAGCGCCGAGCACACGAAACCGACTGCGGTGCAGGCGAAAAGCGTCGAGTAGGACCACACGGTCAACAATGCGGCCGCGAGTAGCGGGCTCAGCAGCGCCTCGAGATCGTAGGCGGCGCGCGACGCCGAGACCGCGGCGGTGTAGTCGACCTCGTCGGCAACGACGTGGGCCAGCGTCGCGGAGAACGTCGGCGTGAACGTCGCCGACGCCGTCTGCAGGGCGAAGATGAGCAGATAGATCTGCCACGTGTGTTCCACCCACGGCAGACACGCCGCCATGGCCGTGCGGGTCAGATCCGCACCGATGAGCACCCGGGCCGGGGAGAACCGTGCGAGCAGGGCGCGCATGACCGGCGCCATCACCACATACGCCACCATCTTGACCGCCAGCGCCGCGCCGAGGACCTGTGCCGCGTCATCACCGGCCAGGCGGTAGGCGAGTAGTCCCAGCGCGACCGTCATCAGTCCGGTTCCGGCCAGCGACACGATCTGCGCCAGATAGAGCCGCCCGAACGTCGCGTTGGTGAGCAGGGTCCGCACCGAATGAACTGTACCCACATGTGCGCATCTGCGCACCTAAAAGATATGTCGTCCACACGCGATGGCGTAGAGTCCGCCGGGAGAGGTTTTCGACTGGGAATCGAAAACGTGCACCGCTGGTTGTTCGACACAGATTCCCGTCGCCGCAGCCGCTGTGACGGGAGCAAGGAAAGAGGTGGACCATGGCCGTGTCGCGATCCGCCGACCTCGTCGTGGTCGGCGCGGGAGTGGCGGGTATCGCCGCGGCACTCACCGCACGGGCTGCCGGACTACGCGTCGTGTTGGTGCACAAGGGCCCGCGATGGCAGACCGACCGGACCGAACAGCCCACCGCCACCTTCTACGCGCAAGGTGGTGTCGCGGTCGTCATGCCCGACAACCCCGCCGACTCCGTCGACTCGCATCTCGCCGACACCCTGGCTGCCGGCGCAGGCCTCAGCGACCCCGCCGCGAGCCGCCCCATCCTCGACGCAGGCTGGGCGGCGGTCTCCGAATTGATCTCGTGGGGAACGCAATTCGACCGCGATCCCACCGGTGCGCTGGCCCGCACCCGAGAGGGCGGCCACCGGGTACGGCGCATCCTGCACGCCGGTGGCGACGCGACCGGCGCGGCCGTGCAACGCGCATTGTGGGCGGCGCTGGGCGAGGCGCAGGCCGCCGGCGGCATCGAATGCCTCGACGAATCGGTGGTGACGTGGGTGCTCACCGACATCGTCGGCCGTGCCGTCGGCGTCTCCTACGTCCGCGGCGGTGCCAACGGTGGGGTCGGCGAACCCCGCGTCGTGTCGGCGCCGACGGTCCTGCTGGCCACCGGCGGTGCGGGGCATCTGTATGCGGCCACGACCAATCCGTCCGGGGCCACCGCCGACGGAATCGCCCTGGCGCTTCGTGCCGGGGCCCGCGTCGCCGACCTCGAGTTCATCCAGTTCCATCCGACGATGCTGTACACCCCGGGAGAGCGCGGGCGCCGAACCCTGGTGACCGAGGCGATCCGCGGTGAGGGCGGACGGCTCGTCGACGCCGACGGAGCGTCGGTGACCGCGGGCGTGCATCCGCTCGGCGATCTCGCTCCCCGCGACGTCGTCGCCAACGCCGCGATGGCGGCCCTCGCCCGCACCGGCCATCCGTGCGTCTACCTCGACATTTCGGGTATCGATCGCTTCGCGGACCGATTCCCGACGGTCACCGCCGGCGTGCGGGTGGCCGGGCTGTCCCTCGACTCCGGCCTGATCCCGGTGGTACCCGGGGCGCACTACCAGTGCGGCGGCGTGGTCACCGACACCTTCGCCCGCACCGGTGTGCCCGGTCTGCTCGCTGCCGGCGAGGTGGCCCGCACCGGTCTGCACGGCGCGAACCGACTCGCCTCCAACAGCCTGCTCGAGGGCGTGGTCATGGGTATCCGCGCGGCCGGCGTCGCGGTGACCGACCGCGACGCGATCCGGGGCGCCGCCGTCGACGGGGTGCACGGTGACGAGGTGCGCGGTCACGAGGACCTACCCGCACTCGACCGCACGACCCTCCAGGATGCGATGAGCCGCCACGTCGCGCTGTGCCGCGACGCCTCGGGGCTCGCCGAGGTCGCAACGCTGCTGGAGTCGGCGCCGATGCGCCGGATCGCCGGGGTCGCCGACGCCGAGGACGCGTCGCTGACCCTGGCTGCCGGTGTGGTCGTGGCCGCGGCGGCCGCGCGCCGTGAATCACGGGGCTGCCACGTGCGTTCGGACTTCCCGCGGTCCGACGTCGACGCGAGGTCGAGGTATTTCGGTCTGGCACGAGGTGTGATTGCCGAGGTCGCCGACGCCGCGCCGGTGAGCGTCCCGGGGTAGCCCCGACGGGTCTTCCTTCGTACACTGACCGGCGGGGGTCGCGTTTTCTTACCGCACATGGTGACGAGCAGGCTGTCGGTGCGGCCGGTCCGCCCTCGGTGGACGACGCGTGGACCCACCGGGCACAGCGCGGTCGGACCGCGCGAATGGGAGGTTCGATGGACAGCGAGGGTTGCTGGTCGACGGTGGTCAGTACGGCTGCCGAACGCCGCGCGCTGGGACTCCCGGAGTCGGCCGGGTGGATGCTCGAATGTCGCCTGCCGATCGGTCACCGCGGCAATCACGCCACCGACGGCAGCACGTCGCCGCGCAATGATCGGCGATTCTGGCTGGAGTGGAACGACTTCGACCCGCACGCGCAGTCGCTGATCGAACGCAATCCGTGCCCGGTGCGCTCGCTGGAGAACGCCCCGTGCCTGTACTTCCACGGCCACCCCGGGCCGCACCTCTACGTCCGATCCAATGGTCACGCACCGACCGCGATGTCGGGGATGGCCGCGGGCGGTCACGGCCATGCCGGGCTGCACTCCTCGGCGCCCGGGCCCGAGTATTCGACGCAGGGCACGGCACCGGGTCCGAGCGGATCCCACGGGCCGTCCACCGGTGACCTGCCGGTTGCAGGGGCCGGTGCCCGCGGGTCGCATCGGATGCCGGAGCCGCCCCGCCCCGAACCCTCCCGCCCCGAACCCTCCCGCCCCGAACCCTTCAGGCCGGAACCTTCCAGGTCCGAGCCGCCGATGGTCGGGGAGTCGGACTATCGGGGCGGCCGTCGGTCCACCGACTCGGCGCCCCCGCACGATCAGACCCCCTACCACGGCCGACGCCACAGCTTCGACGTCCCCGCCTCGCGTCCGGAGCCCACCTTCGCGCCGGACGAGCCGTACGTGGCTACCGCTCCGACGCCTGCACCCTCGGAGTTCGCGGCGCAGGAATCTGCCCCGGCGCACGATCTGCAGCCGACGTTGGGCCTGACCGAGGTCGGCGACGCTCTTGATGACGTCGCGACAGCTCTGTCGCGACTGGCCGCCGCGCTGCGGCGCGACTGACCGCCGACAGCGCCCTTCTCTCCGCCAACGGCGCTCTCTCCACTGCGTCGACGGCGCTCATCTCTTCGTGACCCTCCTCTCCCGCATACCCTAGGGGGGTAGCGTGTGCCGCCCCGGGGGCGTATACCTGTAGGGGGTATCAGGACACGGTGCCCGAGGAGGACATCATGGATCACGCCGAACACGGCTACATCAGCAACAAGGATGACTATCTGCGTCGCCTTCGGCGGATCGAGGGACAGGCCCGCGGTCTGCAGCGGATGGTCGAAGAAGAGAAGTACTGCATCGACATCCTGACCCAGGTCTCGGCGATGACCAAGGCCTTGCAGGCGGTCAGTCTCGGCCTGCTCGAGGAGCACATGAATCACTGTGTGGTCCGGGCGGCCCAGGAAGGCGACGCCGAGGGCAAGGCCAAGGTCGACGAGGCAGTGCAGGCGATTGCCCGTCTGGTCAAGTCCTGAAAACCACTGTTCGACAAGCATTTACACCTTGAAAAGGAGCGTGCTCATGGCGAGCGAGACCTACACCGTCACCGGCATGACCTGCGGCCACTGCGCCGCGTCGGTCCGCGAGGAGATCGAGGAGATCCCCGGTGTGCAGAACGTGGACGTGACCGTCGATTCGGGACGGGTGGAGGTGACGAGCGAGACACCCCTCGACCGCGAGGCGGTCGCCCGCGCCGTCACCGAAGCCGGCTACCAATTGGTGTGACCCGCAGATGATCCCGAACACCGTCGCGTCGAACACCGTCGTGCGGGTCGCCGCCTTCCTGGTGGCGCTCGCGGCGGTGTTCGCCATCGCGTTCGCCGTCGGGCATGCGGTCGCGCCCGACGCGGGAGTACCGGTGCCCGAACATCATTCGACCACCACCGATCTCCATGGGGGTCACCGATGACCGCACCCACCACCGAACGCATCGACCTCGACATCGAGGGGATGACCTGCGCGTCGTGCGCCAACCGCATCGAGCGCAAGCTCAACAAACTCGACGGCGTGCACGCCACCGTCAACTTCGCGACCGAACGCGCCCAGATCGACCATCCCTCCGAGGTGGATACCGCCGCACTCATCGCGGCCATCCGATCCGCGGGATATGACGCCGCGCCCGTCGATGACCGCCCGTCGGGGGCCGACGACGCCGACCCCGACGCCGACCCGGACCTCGACGCACTGCGTACCCGAGTGCTGATCAGCGCCGCGTTGACGATTCCGGTCGTCGTGCTCGCGATGGTCCCGGCGTGGCAGTTCACCTACTGGCAGTGGCTGTCGTTGACGCTCGCCGCACCCGTGGTGGTGTGGGGCGCGTGGCCGTTCCACCGCGCCGCCTGGGTGAACCTGCGGCACGGCGCCACCACCATGGACACCCTGGTGTCGATGGGGACGCTGGCCGCCTTCGGGTGGTCGCTCTACGCGCTGTTCCTCGGCACCGCAGGCGAACCCGGCATGACCCATGGCTTCGACCTGATCCCACAACGCGGCGACGGCGGCGCCAACATCTACCTCGAGGCCGCCGCGGGTGTCACGACCTTCCTGCTCCTCGGCAGATATCTGGAGAAGCGCGCGACGCGCACCGCCGGTGACGCACTGCGCGCCCTGATGCGCCTGGGCGCCAAGGATGTTGCCGTCGTGCGCGACGGCGTCGAACAGCGGATTCCGATCGCAGAGCTGGCGGTCGGCGACGAATTCGTCGCGCGACCCGGCGAGAAGATCGCCACCGACGGCGTCGTCGTCGGCGGCGCCTCGGCGGTCGACGCGTCGATGGTGACCGGGGAGTCGATGCCGACCGAGGTCGGCCCCGGCGACTCGGTGGTCGGCGCGACGATCAACACCAGCGGCCGGCTGCTGGTGCGGGCGACCCACGTCGGCGCCGACACCGCCCTGGCCCAGATGGCCCGGATGGTCGCCGACGCCCAGGCCGGCAAGGCCGGGGCGCAGCGCCTCGCCGACCGGATCTCCGCCTGGTTCGTGCCCGTGGTGATCGCGATTGCCGTTGCCGCACTGGGATTCTGGCTGGGTGCAGCGGTCGCGTCGGATTCGCCGGTGGGCTTCGCGTTCACCGCGGCGGTCTCCGTGCTGATCATCGCATGCCCGTGCGCGCTGGGATTGGCGACGCCGACCGCGCTGATGGTGGGCACCGGTCGTGGTGCGCAATTGGGAATTCTGTTGACCGGCCCCGAGGTTCTCGAACAGACCCGCCGGATCGACACCGTGCTGCTCGACAAGACCGGCACCGTCACCACCGGCGTCATGCAGGTCGAGAAGATCCAGCCCGCAGACGGAGTCGATGGCGATCGCATCCTGGCGGCTGCGGCAGCCGTCGAGTCGGCATCCGCACACCCCCTCGCCAAGGCCATTGTCGCTGCCGCCCAGCATCTTCCGGTTGGCGACGTCACCGACTTCATCAGCACCGAGGGGGTCGGTGTCGGCGGGATCGTGGGCGGCGAGAAGGTCCGTGTCGGCAGCCCCCGGGAACTCGGTGAGCGGTTACCCGAGCCGCTGCGGCAGTCACTCGACGCCGCCCACGAACGGGGAGCGACCGCGGTGATCGTCGGCATCGAGGGCGACAACTCGACCGAGTACGGGGTGATCGTCGTCGCCGACACGGTGAAAGAATCATCGCGAGAAGCGATCTCGGAACTCAAACGCATGGGTCTGACGCCGGTTCTGCTGACCGGCGACAACGCGGGAGCGGCGCGTTTCGTGGCCGGCGCGGTCGGCATCGACCAGGTGATCGCCGAGGTGCGGCCCGAGGAGAAGGTGAACGCGGTCAAGGACTTCCAGCGTCAGGGTAAGACGGTGGCGATGGTCGGTGACGGCATCAACGACGCCGCCGCGCTCGCCCAGGCCGATCTCGGTGTGTCGATGGGTACCGGAACCGACGTCGCGATCGCCGCCGCCGACCTCACCATCGTCGACGGTAACCTGCGCAAGGTGGTCGACGCCATCGCGCTCTCGCGGCGCACGCTGCGCACCATCCGGGGAAACCTGTTCTGGGCCTTCGGATACAACGTCGCCGCGTTGCCGATCGCGGCGGCCGGACTGCTGAACCCGATGATCGCCGGAGCAGCGATGGCCTTCTCGTCGGTCTTCGTGGTCGCCAACAGCCTGCGACTGCGGGGTTTTCGGCCGCACACGCGCTGACTGAACGGGCCGAAATCCGGTGGATACCCGGCGAATCCGACAATCGGGAGTTCGACATCGTCAACGGAGTCGCCGGAGTAGCGTGCGGGCGTGTCCACCCCTGCCGAAACCTATTCGATCGCCGCGCGGATGGATCGGTTGCCGATCACACCGCTGCACCGTCGCGCGACCGTCGTCATCGGTTTCGGACTGTTCTTCGACATCTACGAGGTCTTCCTCGCCGGCACGCTGAGTTCGGTGCTGAAGAAGCAGTTCAGCCTCGGCGGCAACGCGCTGACGCTCCTGCTCGCGTCGGCCTTCCTCGGTATGTTCGTCGGCGCGATCACGCTGGGCCGCTTGGCCGACCGCCTCGGCCGTCGCCGCGCCTTTCTCCTCAGCATGAGTACCTACTCCGTGTTCACCCTGCTCGCGGCGTTCAGCCCGAACGCGACGATGCTGGTGATCTGTCGGTTCCTCTCGGGGATCGGCATCGGTGCCGAACCCCCGGTCAGCGACACCTATCTCGGCGACATGCTGCCACCCACCGAACGTGGCAGGTACACGGCGTGGGCATACACCTTGTCCTTCGTCGGTGTTCCGCTGGTCGGCTTCCTCGGTCATTACCTCGTACCGTTGCAGCCGCTCGGACTGGAGGGCTGGCGCTGGCTGTTCATCATCGGTGCGCTGGGGGCGGTGATCATCTTCGTTCTGCGTCGCGGGCTCCCGGAGTCGCCACGGTGGTTGTCCTCGGTCGGGCGCGACACCGAGGCCGACGAGATCGTCACGGGATTCGAGACCGAGGCGCGGGAGCGGGGACTGCCGCTGCCGGATCCGTCGCCGTCGACGCCGTCGACCCAGCACGGCGGTGCACTGCGGGAATTGTTCGACGGTGCGGTCCGGCCCCGCACCCTGATGATGGCGGTGTTCCAGTTCTTCCAGACCTGGGGCTACTACGGATTCGGCACCCTGGCCCCGATCGTGTTGGCCGCCAAGGGGTACGACATCGTCGACAGTCTGGGATTCCTGGCGGTGACCTACATTGGATACCCGATCGGCTCGTTGGTGTCATTGCCGCTCATCGAGCGCTTCGAACGCAAGTACCTCATCGTGGGCTCGGCCATCACGATGGCGGTTTTCGGCGTCCTGTTCGGCATTTCGGGGACGACGGCGATGATCATCGTGTTCGGCTTCCTCTACACCGCCGCGAGCAACGTCTTCTCGAACTCGTATCACGTCTACCAGGCCGAGATCTTCCCCACACGACTTCGGGGTACCGCGACGAGTTGGACGTATTCACTGTCCCGACTGTCCAGCGGGCTGATGCCGTTCATCCTGGTGCCGCTGTTCCATCACAGCGGCGCGGGGTGGTTGTTCACCGTGGTCGCCGCGGCGATGGCGATCGTCGCAGCCACCATCTATGTGTTCGGGCCGCTGACCACCGGCCGGACACTCACCGACGTCAACATCGTTGGTGGTCAAGGACACTGAAACCACTCTGAGGGTGGCAGGCGCCCGGACACGGGCTCACCGCAATCCGCTCGCCAGGACCGGCCAGGCGCGCGCCAGCGCGTCGTTCCAGTAGGCGAACGAATGTGTGCCCGTCGGCGGAAAATACGTCGTGACACCGATTCCCAGGGCGGCCAGGCGGGCGACGAACCGGTGGCTGCACTCGTCGACGGCCGCTTCGATGGGTCCACCGACGAGGATCATCTGGATGTGCTGGGCGTCGGAGACGTTGTCGTGCTGGCCGGGTACACCGGGACCCGAGGACACGAAGACGGCCTTGCCGCGCAGACGTTCTGCGTTGATCTGCGCGTCGTGCGCAACCCAGTCGGGACTGCCGGGTGGCCCCCACATATTGGTGGTGTCGGCGGCGCCGCGCCCTTCGACGGTGGCGCGCACGTACGCCGACCCGAGCAGCCCGCTGGTGTTGGGACAACCGCTCATCGACGCCACCGCCGAGTACAGGTCGCCGGCGCGTTCGGCCAGCGACAGCGCCGCGCTCCCCGACATCGACAGTCCGGCAATGCCGTTGCGGCCGGTGCTCGACAGAATCCCGTCCAGCGCAGCGGGCAGCTCGCGGGTCAGGAAGGTCTCCCAGCGATTGCGGCCGAGAGTGGGATCGTCGCGCTGCCAGTCGGTGTAGTAGCTGAACGCACCGGCCATCGGGATGATCACATCGACCGGCTTGTCGGCGAAGAACGCGGGAGCGTTGCCCTGCTCCACCCAGTTCGCAGAGTCCTCACCACCGCCTGCCCCGTTGAGGAGATACAGGCGCGGAACCGGCCGCCGGTCCGCGGCACGCAGCACCCGCACGGGGATGGATCGGCCCATCGACGGTGAGAACACGCTCAGCAGAAGCTGGTGGGAGCCGATCGCCTCCGACGACACGATCCGGCCCGGCGCGGCAGACGCGGGGCCGACCGACCATGCGGCAGTGGTGACGACGGCGATCAGCGTCACCACCAGAATCGGAACCACTCTCTTCCAACGCATGCGACAACCTCGGGTAGGCCCGCCGGGTGACCTCGGGGTGGCGAGCGGACGTGGAGAAGTCCATCACCGCGCACCGTCGAGGACATGCGTAATGCACTACTCGATTCGGCGCCCCGCGGCATGCCGGCCGGCCCGCCGGCCGAAGTAGGAGCCCTCACCCAACTGGGTGCCGCTGGCGTAACCCTTGCTGTCCTGCGCGATGTTGGCCGCGCACGCCCCGGCCGCATAGAGGCCCGCGATGGGGGAGCCGTCGGCGCCGAGGACCTCACCGTCGACCGACGTGGCCATCCCGCCCATGGTGAAGCCCGCGTACATCGCCTTGCCCAGACTCATGTCGAACACCGCCCACGGCCCGTGATCCTGTGGCGCAAGGAATTCCGCGGACTTGTGGAAATCGGGGTCCTTGCCCTCGGCCGCGTGGGTGTTGTAGCGGTCCAGGGTCTTCTGCAGGTTCCCCGACGGAATGCCCAGGGCCTGTTCCATTTCCGCGACCGTCTCGTACCCGTCGATCAGGGGCACCAACGGCATCCGCGGACGCTTCATGTGCGCTTCGTCGACGACGAGGTACGCCGTCGAATCCGGTTGTTCGAGAACGAAAGCCGACGTCCGGGAGTGATAGGAATCCTCGGCGACGAATCGGTCGCCGTTCTTGTTCACCGCGATCCCGGTCAGCAGGATCGACGGCGGATACACCGGCGCGGTGCAGAACGCCTGATCCATGTGCTTGAGCACGGCCCCCGCCGACACCCCCATCCGCAAGCCGAGCCCGTCGTCGTAGGTGTTGCCCAACACGAACGGCTTCTCGGTCAGCCACGGCACGTGCTCGGCGACCATCGCCGGGTTCATCACGAAGCCACCCGCGGCGATGATCACCCCGCGGGCGCCGATGACTCCGTGCTCGCCGGAGATCGAGCGCCACGCCACGCCGGTAACCGAACCCTCGTCGTCGACGACGAGATTGCGTGCACCGGTCTCGTACCGGACCTCGACGCCGAGTTCGGCGAGCCGCTTCACCAGTAGTTCGACGACCATCGCCGCACCGCCGGTGTCACCGGGGACGGGCACCTTGTGGCCGCGCGGTGCGGGCTTGGCCATGTCCTTGAACGGCCAGACCTTCTCGTTGCCGGTGTACATCAGCCCCTGCGTCTCGGGCTGGACCACCGCCTTCTCCGGGTAGTAGCTGCGCTCGAAGGCGAAGCCGAGATTCTCCAGCCACTCGAAGTGATCGACGCTGTCGACGCAGTAGGCGTGGATCTTCTCCGGCTCGGGATCGCGTGAGACCGCGGTGATGTAGCGCTCCATCTCCTCCGCGGAGTCCTCGAAGCCGGTCGCCTGCTGGACGGCCGTGCCGCCACCGAGGTAGAAGTGGCCGCCGGCCAGCGCCGTCGTCCCGCCGGCCTGAGCTGCGCGTTCGAGAACCAGCACGCGTGCGCCTGCGGTGGCCGCCTCCACCGCGGCGCATCCGCCCGCGATGCCGAGGCCGACGACCACCACGTCGACCTCGTCGCTGAATTCGTCGACCGATCCGAGTGCGACGGTGTCGGGGATCGCTGTGTCCGCTGCCATGGTCATCAGCCTAACCCACGAAATAGAACACGTTCTAGTATTGCCGGGTCGTTCGGCCACGGCCGGGTCCGGCATCCGACCGACCCCGCGCCGCCTTTCGACGACACATCCGCCGCTCTCGGCGTATCAATGGGTGTGGCCTCCGGACTCGACCCCGACCCCGACACCGTCCGGCACGCACCCGGACGGCGCGTGCCGGTTCCGGTGAACGCGCTCACCGGCATCATCGCCGTCGCCGCCGCGCTCGGGGTCGGCGAACTGGTGGCCGCGTTCATCTCACCGGAATCCTCGCCGTACTTCGCCGTCGGATCGAGCGTCGTCGACCACTCGCCGCTGTGGATGCGGGAGTGGGCGATCAGTACCTTCGGCACCTCCGACAAACTGGCGCTGTTCGTGGTGATGGGCGTGGTCATCGCGATCCTTGCCGGAGTGTGCGGGGTGGCCGAACGCCGCCGACCACCGATCGGATCGATCGTCATCGTGGTCTTCGCGATCGTCGGGGTCGTCGCGTCCCTCGGACGCCCCGGGGCGTCGGCGACGTACATGCTGCCGTCGTTGTTCGCGGGTGCGGCCGGGGTGATCGCCCTGCGGATACTCGTCGGCATCCTCGACGCCGACGCGGAAACGGCCCGGGCCCAGACAGCCCCGTCCGAGGACTCCGACGACAGCCCCGGAGTGCTGCACGCGCCCGCCTCACGTCGTTTCGTCCTCACCGCCGCCGGGATCGCCGCGGCCGCCGTCGCCGTCGGCGCGCTCGGACGGACGCTGCTCGCCGGTGCCGCCAAGACCATCGCCGACCGCAACGCGCTGCGGCTGCCCGCCCCGGCCTCCCCCGCACCGCCGGTGCCGGCGTCGGCCGACATCGGGGTACCGGGCGCGACCCCGTTCGTCACGGGTAACGCCGACTTCTACCGGATCGACACCGCCCTGCAGGTCCCGCAGTTGACCACCGGCGACTGGCAATTGCGGGTGCACGGCATGGTCGACAACGAGTTCACCCTCTCCTGGGACGACCTGCTGGCGATGCCCATGACCGAACGGCTGGTCACCCTGACGTGTGTGTCCAATGAGGTCGGTGGCGACCTGATCGGCAACGCGCGCTGGCTCGGGGTCCGGATGAAAGACCTCCTCGACCGCGCAGGCGTGCGCCCCGGCGCGAACATGCTGTACTCCACCAGCTCCGACGGATGGACGTGCGGCACACCGGTATCGGCGATCACCGACAACCGGGACGCATTGCTGGCGATCGGGATGAACGGACAGCCGCTGCCGGTCGAGCACGGCTATCCGGTGCGGCAGGTGATCCCGGGTCTCTACGGATACGTCTCGGCCACCAAGTGGGTCGTCGACTGGGAGCTCACCAGCTTCGACAAGGCGCAGGCGTACTGGACCTCGCGCGGGTGGTCACAGCTGGGACCGATCAAGATCTCCTCGCGCATCGACCGGCCGTCGAGCTCGGATCTGCCTGCCGGACAAGTGGTCCTGGCCGGTACCTCCTGGCATCAACACACCGGTATCGCCGGCGTCGAGGTCCGCATCGACGACGGCCCGTGGGAGCAGGCGACGCTGGCCACCGACTACAGCGACGACACCTGGCGGCCGTGGAAGTACGTGTGGCAGGCCGGCGCCGGGCAGCACACCGTCACGTGTCGGGCGATCGGCAAGGACGGACAGGTGCAGACCTCGGCGACCGCCGACCCGGTGCCCGACGGCGCGACCGGCCTGGATTCGCGGACCTACTCCATTTCCTGAGAAGGCGCACCCCCGCGTCGCGAAAGCGCACAAACGCGGCCATCGCGGCGCCCTCCCATTACACTCACCTCTCGACGCGGGCGGGGGCGCGCTCGCGAGCCGATGAGCTGTCGGTTCGCCGGTTCGACGACGGATCTCTCAGGGAGACACATGCGTATGCGGCGCTCGATGCTGACGGTCGCGGTGGCGTTCGCCACCGCGATCATGTTCGTACAACCGGGCTTTCAGCCGGGGATGGCGCACGCGCTGCAGATCGGGCCGATCGTCTTCCCCGACATCAACCCGCCGGCGACGATCGATCAGGCGAAGCCGACCATCATCGAGACACCTCCGTGGGCGCCGCACCTCGACAACGGTGACGTGGTCGTCCTGATCCCCGGTACCACCGACTACGACGGCAGCGACCAGACCGCACGGACCCTCGGTATCGGACTGTTCGGCGGCGTCACCACCGACGCCGACGGCAAGACGATCGTCGACCCGCACGCCGCGCCGTCGATCGACATCGTCTCCTATCCGGCCGCGTTCGGCATCGACCCGTTCGGCTTCCCGATCTATCTCGCCGGCTCGGACACCTTCACCCACTCGGTGGAGGTCGGGTCGATCAACGGGGTGCGTGATGCCGAAACCGCACACGCCCAGAAACCGGCGGGCACGGTCGTCATCAACGGCTACTCGCAAAGCGCGCCGATCGCGATGAACGTCGCATACCTGTTGCACCAGAAGAACCTTCAGGGCACCGGTGACATCCCCGACGACCAGCTCGCCGTCATCGTCGGCGCCGACTCACGCTTCCCGCACACCGGGGTCGAGAACGTCGTGCCGAGCGTTCTGCCCGGCATGTACACCAACGGCGACCGCAACCCCGCCGACACCGGCGACATCGCGGTCTACTCCTACTGCGTGCGCGGCGATGCCACCTGCGGCGTCGGCAACCCGCTGATCAATCCCGTCTCGACGTTCTTTTATCTGCTCCCCGGGTTCTACGTGCACGCCTTCCTGACCTACCGGATCAACGAGTACTCCATTGCCAAGGAGTGGAAGAGCGACAGCGGTAACACCACCTACATCGTCTACGACGGCGGCAATCCCTGGGGAATGATGTTGCGCGACCTCGGGATTCCGGTCCCCAAAGAAGTCGACGACGTCCTGAGCGCCCTCGTGCCGGTGCCCATGCCCGGTCACCGGTCGACCCTCGCCGACCTGCGCATCCCGATGCCCGACGCACTCCGACAACAGTTGAGCGCCTACGAGGTACCGACGCCGCGAGAACTGCAGGAACTCCTCTACGCGCGGCTCGGCCTCGACGTCCCCGTGCACGACCCCGACACCTGCGCCGCCACCCCGTCGGCGTGCCGGGCCGACTACAGCTCGGTGCTGCCCGCGCCGACGGCATCGAACAAGTCGGCATCGAGGGCGTCGGCGAGCACAAGCGCGACCACCTCGGCGGCGTCGACCCAGGCTGCGTCGCCCCAAGCTGCGACCACCTCGGCCGAAACGACTGTCGCACAACCATCCACCACCTCGGCGGCCCCGACGGCCACCACTGCGCCGGCCACCACTGCGCAGTCCACCACTGCGCAGACCACCACTGCGCCGATCACCACTGCGCCGACAACGACAAGTGTCACGGCAACGACGCCCCAGACCGAGTCGCCCCAGAACGAGTCGCCGCAGAACGAGTTGCTGCAGACCGGGTCATCCCAGTCGAACTCCGACGACACGCCCACGACGACCTCGGCCCGATAGCGCCGACCCGCCGACACCGATAGGGTCGGCCGCGGGGGCCGGTTGAAAGGTGGGTCGCGTGCGTCGGGTCGTCGTGGGTGTCACCGCGGTGTGTGCCGCGGCCGTGTGTGCAGTCATGACGATGGCCGCGGGAATCGTCCCGGCGAGCGCTGCGACCGACGACGGCTTACCGACGATCCGCCGGCAGCCGAGTTGGCTGCCGCCCGATCTCGGTCGTGACTCGACGGTCGTCCTGGCGCCCGGTACCACCGATTTCGACCCGATCCGCGCCCACGACATCGTCGGAGGCTCCGCACCGGCCGGCGCCGATCAGTACGGGCGCACCGTCGGCCTCGGCTTCTTCGACCCGTATCGGCCGAACGTGGAGATCGTCGACTACCCCGAGGCATTCGGCTTCACCGTCGCCGGCCGACCGGTGGGCATCGTCGGGCATGACGCGTACAACACCTCCGTCGACGAGGGCACCGCCACCGGCCTCGCCGACGCCCAGCGGGCGTGGATTGCCCAGGGACGCAAGGGAACCATCGTCCTCAGCGGATACTCACAGGGCTCCGCGGTCGCGATGAACATCGCCTATCTGCTCCACCAGCGGTACGCCGCCGGGATTCCCGGCGCGATCCCCGACAGCAACGTCGTCGTCGTGACCGGTGCCGACACCCGATTCCCCGACACCGGGGCCGAGAACGTCTTCCCGAGCGTGCTGCCCGGCGCCTACACCAACGGCCCGCGGGACCCGGCCGCCACCGGTAGCACCCGCGTCATCTCCTACTGCATCAAGGGAGATCTGGTGTGCGACATGGCCAATCCGATCGCCGATCCACTCGGCTGGGCGTTCTACCTCGCACCCGGCGCCACCATCCACGGCAAGTTCGGCGATCAGGTCAACAAGTTCCCCGTCGAACGCACCTGGTCGTCGGGCAACACCACCTACGTCGTCCTCGACGGCGGCAACCCCTGGGGCATGTGGCTGCGCAAGGAAGGCGTGCCACTCCCGGCGAACTTCGACGAGACACTCGATCGCCTGATTCCGGTCCCCGAACCGGGACAGCCGTCCACCGACGCCGCGGGCAACCGCGTGCCGACCCCGCGCGAGGTGCAGCAATCGCTGTCCGCGCGCCTGCGCTGGGACGTCCCGGTCACCGACCCCGATGCCAGGGCAGCCCAGCGCCGCGCGCACCCGGCCCCGACCGTGCAGCCGCAGATCGGCTTGACGCGCCCGGCCGACCGCCGTCGGCAACCGCCGCGGCTGCCGACGCCCGCCGAACTCGCGGCGCTGTTCGCCTCGCTCGGTCGGCCCGCTCACTGACCGCTTCGAGAGGCAAACCCGACCGGCATGCGCCGAGTCAAGAAAAAGTGAGCAAGTCAACGCCGTTGATCAGCATCAGCTGAGGTCATGTTATGTTCGTCGCACGTTTTTCTCAGGTGGCGACGCAATCCGTTGCCCCACCCCGACCGCATCGCTGCGGCACGGCCGATCAGCGCACCGACCGGGCCGATCGTTCGTCGTCGTCGTCGATGCACACCTGACAAGTCGCAACGTGATGAGTCGCTGACAACCGACGACAACGAAAGACAACGAATAGCAATGAGTGTGGGTGTCGTGCGCGAAACGGCCTCCGGAGAGCGTCGTGTGGCGCTGGTCCCGAAGGTCGTCGCGTCGCTGGTGGGCAAGAAGGTCCCCGTGATCGTGGAAGAGGGGGCCGGTCTCGGGGCGCTGATCCCGGATTCCGAATACGTCGACGCGGGGGCGACGATCGGTGATCCGTATTCGGCCGATGTGGTGTTGCGGGTATCGCCACCCTCCGACGCCGAGATCGGCAAATTGCGCAGTGGTCAGAAACTGATCGGTTTCCTGGCTCCGCGCAACGCCGACAACAAGATCGGTGCGCTACGCGATGCGGGGGTGGAGGCCTACGCCGTCGAGGCGATCCCGCGTATCTCGCGTGCACAGGTGATGGACGCGCTGAGTTCGCAGGCCAACGTCTCTGGCTACAAGTCGGTCATCGTGGCCGCCGATCTGTCCACGCGGTTCTTCCCGATGCTGACCACCGCCGCGGGCACGGTGAAGCCGGCGACGGCGCTGATCCTCGGTGTGGGTGTGGCCGGTTTGCAGGCGTTGGCCACGGCCAAGCGTCTGGGTGCGCGGACCACCGGTTACGACGTGCGGCCGGAGGTTGCCGAGCAGGTGCGTTCGGTGGGTGCCCAGTGGCTCGATCTCGGTATCGACGCCGCCGGTGAGGGCGGGTACGCCCGAGAGCTGACCGAGGACGAACGGGCCCAGCAGCAGCAGGCGCTCGAGGACGCGATCAAGGGTTTCGACGTGGTGATCACCACCGCGTTGGTGCCGGGTCGGCCGGCTCCGCGCCTGGTCACCGCCGCTGCGGTGGAGGGCATGAAGCCGGGCAGCGTGATCGTCGACCTGGCCGGGGAGACCGGCGGCAACTGCGAGCTCACCGAGCCCGGGCAGACCGTCGTCAAACACGACGTCACCATCACCTCGCCGCTGAACCTGCCGGCCACCATGCCCGAGCACGCCAGCGAGCTCTACGCCAAGAACCTGTTCGCTCTGATCGATCTGATGCTCGACGAATCCGGGGCGCTGGCACCGGATTTCGCGGACGAGGTCATTGCCGCCGCGTGTGTGACCCGCGACAAGGAGGTGTCGGCCTGATGTACACCGAACTATTGGCCAATATCGCGATTCTCGTCCTGGCGGGATTCGTGGGTTTCGCCGTCATCTCGAAGGTCCCCAACACCCTGCACACCCCGCTGATGTCGGGGACCAACGCCATCCACGGCATCGTCGTGCTCGGTGCGCTGGTGGTGCTGGGATCGCTGCCCGCCGACGCCAACTGGGGTGTGCGCATCATCGCGTTCGTCGCGCTGGTGTTCGGAACGCTCAACGTGGTCGGCGGGTTCGCCGTCACCGACCGCATGCTGGGCATGTTCAAGGGTAAGAAGGAGACCACCAAGTGAGCGCCACCGTCGTTGCTTCTACCTACGTTCCCTACATTCCGGCGGTTGCCAACTTCAGCGGCGACTCCGGGCAGGTCTCCGAGGCCCTCGGGTACGGCGTCACCGCCCTCTACATCGTCGCGTTCTCCCTGTTCATCTACGGTCTGATGGGCTTGACCGGTCCGAAGACCGCGGTGCGTGGCAACTGGATCGCCGCGGTCGGTATGGGGATCGCCATCGTCGCGACCCTGCTCGGCGTCTACAACAACGCCGGCGATGCCGGGGTGCCGGGTATCAACTGGATTCTGATCGTCGTCGGCCTGGTGGTCGGTGTGGTGCTGGGCATTCCGCCGGCGCTCAAGACCAAGATGACCGCGATGCCGCAGCTGGTGGCGCTGTTCAACGGCGTCGGCGGTGGCACCGTCGCGTTGATCGCGTGGTCGGAGTACATCGAGTCCGATGGCTTCACCCACCTGCACGAGACACCCGACGTGCACGTCATCGTCGGGTCGCTGTTCGCGGCGATCATCGGTTCGATCTCGTTCTGGGGTTCGCTGGTGGCGTTCGCGAAGCTGCAGGAGCTGCTGAACAAGAACTTCGAGAAGAAGTTGGTCAAGGCCGCCAAGGCCTTCCAGTTCGCCAACATCGTGCTGGCCATCGCGGCCATCGCGATCGCCGTCTACATCGGTGTCTCGGCCGATTCGACGTCGGCCACGCCGTGGTATTGGATCGTGGCGTTGCTCGTCGTCGCCGGTGTGATGGGCCTGTTCGTGGTGTTCCCGATCGGCGGCGCCGACATGCCGGTGGTCATCTCGCTGCTCAACGCGATGACGGGTCTGTCGGCAGCGGCCGCGGGTCTCGCGCTCAACAATCAGGCGATGATCGTGGCCGGCATGATCGTCGGTGCCTCGGG
Source organism: Gordonia polyisoprenivorans NBRC 16320 = JCM 10675 (assembly GCF_000241325.1). GTDB lineage: Bacteria > Actinomycetota > Actinomycetes > Mycobacteriales > Mycobacteriaceae > Gordonia > Gordonia polyisoprenivorans. The sequence continues at coordinate 363,048 of NZ_BAEI01000031.1, forward strand.
GTCGATTCTCACCAACCTGATGGCCAAGGCGATGAACCGGTCGATCCCGGCCATCATCTTCGGCGCGTTCGGCGGCGGTGACGACGCCGGCGTCGGTGGCGGGGGAGCCGAGGGCGGCACGGTCAAGGCGACCTCGGCCGCCGACGCCGCGATCCAGATGGCCTACGCCAACCAGGTGATCGTGGTGCCGGGTTACGGTCTCGCGGTCGCGCAGGCCCAGCACACCGTCAAGGAGATGGCGACCCTGCTCGAGGCCAAGGGCGTCGAGGTCAAGTACGCCATCCACCCAGTCGCCGGCCGTATGCCCGGACACATGAATGTGCTTCTGGCAGAAGCGGATGTGCCCTACGACGCGATGAAGGAGATGGACGACATCAACGGCGAGTTCGCTCGCACCGATGTCGCGATCGTGATCGGCGCCAACGACGTCACCAACCCGGCGGCGCGCAACGATCCGGGCTCCCCGATCCACGGCATGCCGATCCTCAACGTCGACCAGGCGCGATCGGTGATCGTGCTCAAGCGCGGCATGAGTTCCGGGTACGCCGGCATCGAGAACCCGCTGTTCTATCTCGATCACACCTCCATGCTGTTCGGCGACGCCAAGAAGTCCGTCGACTCGGTCATCGAGGAGCTCAAGGCTCTGTAAGGAGCCCTGACCGCATTTTCCCGACGCCCCGCCTGCGGAGCGACCCCGCGAGTCATGACAGACGCGGTGTCACCCGGGCGGGGCGTCGTCGTGTGTCGGTGCTGTCGTGTGTCGGTGCTGTCGTGTGTCGGTGTTGTCGAACCGAGACCGACGGTTATCGAGATGAGACCGGCTCCGGCTGGCAGCAGCACCCACCTGGCCCTACTGTTACTCCAGTGACTGGTGTGACCAGAGTGAAAAGAAGGTTCCGTCGAACCACGGTCGTCGTCCTGGCGGCGTCGGCGATCACCGGTGTCGTCGTCGGTACCCTGCCGTCGTCGTCGGAGCATCACCTGACGACAGCAGCGGTCAGTGTCGACCCGGCCACCCTCTACAACGCCGCGCAGCAGAAGTTCTCCGCCGGCGACGTGCCGGCCGGTCTCACCGACCTGCAGCAGGCGCTGACACTGTCGCCGGCCGACGGGCAATCGCTGGCGCTGCAAGCCATCTGGGCCGATCAGGTGTCGGACATCGCGGTCGGGAAGGCGGCGGTGAATCGATTGTCGGTGATCAATCCGTTGCTGGCCAAGACCGCTCGTTCCATCATCGACGGGGTCACCGCGGCCGCGGCCATCGTGCCGAGCACCGAACCCACGACGGTGTCGGGAAACCCGGCCATCGTCATCCTCGGCTTCGGGCTGTCGCCACAGGGCAAGCCCGCACCGGAGCTGATCAAGCGCCTCGCTGCAGGCAAGGCCGAGGCGGCAGCGATTCCGACAGCCCCGATCGTCGTCACCGGCGGCAAGCCGCAGAACGGGGTCACCGAGGCTGCGGTGATGAAGAAGTGGCTGACCGACAACGGGATCGATGCCTCGCGCATCCTCACCGAGGACTCCTCGGTATCCACTGTCGCCAACGCGCAGAACACCGCCAAGCTCCTGGCCGCACGCGGCATCAGCGACGTGGTTCTGGCCACCTCGCCCAACCACATCCGTCGCGCGGCGGCCGATTTCGCTGCGACCGGGCTGCGTGTGGTGCAATCCATCACCACCGACACCGATCTCGCGAAGAACGCGACACCGCTACCCAAGGACAAGCAGACAGGTATCCGCGTCGAGGCCACGCGCACCGCGGGCATCCCGGCGAGCCGAACCCCGCTACTCCCCTCGGATCAGCTACCCGACGTCGGACCGGGTCTCATCGACGACATCGGCGGCAAGATCCTCAAGCAGCTACTGGAGTCGGGGTCGAGCGGCGGACAGTAGCGCGGTCGGTCGACCGATGAGTTCGGGAGTGCCGAGGTGTCTCTAGTGGTACCAACCCCCACCAGGGCGGGGTTGACCACCCAGGAGGACATCATGAACGCCATCGACTCGACCACCGCCGTCGGCACCACCGCCACCCCCGACGCCACCACCGAATCGCGACGACCCGCTCGTATCGTCGGGATCGTCATCACCGTCGTGGTGACAGCGTTCCTGGTTTTCGACGTCGCAGGCAAACTGACCCGGCCCCAGGCCGTCGTCGACTCGATGGCGTCGCTGGGCTTTCCGATCGGACAGGCGACCGTGATGGGAATCGTTCTCGCCGTGTGCCTGATCGTCTTCCTCGTCCCGCGTACCGCCGTTCTCGGGGCCCTCGGGCTGACCGCGTACCTCGGAGGAGCGGTCACGGCGAACATGCGCATCGAGTCGCCCTTGTTCAGCAGTACCTTGTTCGCGGTATATCTCGGGGTGCTGCTGTGGGTCGGCCTGGTATTGCGTCGGCCCGAATTGCTCACCGTCGTCGGACTCCGTCGACGGAATTGATACAAAGCATTCTTTTGTTTGTCGCCTTCGCGACGCCAATCTCATATCACGAGCCCGAATTACGGTGACGTCAAACACAATCGTCACCGTATTTCGGCTGTTCTCACCCTATTTCGCCCGTATCGGTCAACACGGACGTAACCCGCTATCGGTACTTTCGGATTCATGCCAAAAATCGGGGATCGATCGCACACACATTCCGGGCCGGACATACGAGAAGTGATCCGGTACGACCTACCGGCGTCGCTCGTGGTGTTCCTCGTGGCATTGCCACTGTCGATCGGAATCGCGATCGCCTCGGGTGCCCCGGTGATGGCCGGGCTCATCGCAGCAGTCGTCGGCGGTGTGGTCGCCGGCGCGATCGGCGGTAGCCCCCTTCAGGTTTCGGGTCCGGCGGCCGGGTTGACGGTGGTGGTTGCCGAGCTCGTCGCCAACTTCGGATGGAAGGTCACCTGCGCGATCACGGTCTGTGCCGGGGTGCTGCAGATCCTGTTCGGGCTCAGTCGAATAGCCGGTGCCGCGTTGGCGATCGCTCCCGTCGTGGTGCACGCAATGCTCGCCGGAATCGGAATCACCATCGCCCTGCAGCAGATCCATGTGTTGCTCGGCGGGAATTCGTCGAGTTCGGCGGTCGCCAACATCACCGGATTACCTGATCAATTGATCGACGTGAACGTCGCGGAGGCGTCGATCGGGCTTCTCGTCATCGCCGCGTTGCTGGCGTGGCCACGGCTGCCCGCGACCGTCCGCAAGATCCCCGGGCCGCTCGGCGCGATCGTCCTCGCCACCCTGGTGGCGCTGATCGCCGGCCTCGACGTCAAACGAATCACGCTGGACGGCAACTTCTTCGAGTCCATTGCGCTTCCCGAGCTCCCCACCGGGAACTGGTCGGCATTCATTCTGGGCGTGTTGACGGTGGCCCTGATCGCCAGTGTCGAGTCGCTGCTGTCGGCGGTCGCCGTGGACAAGATGCACGACGGTCCGCGCAGCAACTTCAACCGAGAACTGCTCGGGCAGGGTAGCGCGAACATGGTGTCGGGTGTGCTCGGTGGACTGCCGGTCACCGGTGTGATCGTGCGCAGCTCCACCAACGTCGCGACCGGAGCGCGGACGCGGTGGTCGGCGATCCTGCACGGGGTGTGGGTGTTCGTCTTCGCGGTCTTCCTCACCGCGCTCGTCGAGCAGATCCCGACCGCCGCGCTCGCCGGATTGCTCGTCGTCATCGGCATGCAGCTGGTCAAGCTCGCGCACATGAAAACCGCTCTGCGAACCGGGGATCTGTGGGTCTACGGCGTCACGGTGACGGCCGTGGTGTTCCTCAATCTGCTCGAGGGCGTCGCCATCGGTCTGGCGCTGGCCGTCATCCTGGTGCTGTGGCGCGTCATCCGCCCCGACACCCACACCGAGGAGCAGCCCGACGGCCGCCACATCGTCCGAGTGCGAGGCTCGCTGAGCTTCGTGTCGCTGCCCCGGATGAACAGCCTGCTGCGCCGCATTCCGGAGGGTGCACCCGTCACGATCGAACTCGATACCGACTTCCTCGACCACGCCGCATCGGAAATGCTCGAGGACTGGATTCGGGCCCGCCGCGCGGCCGGTGGTGAGGTGATCATCCTCGAACGTGGCCGTGCCCGAATCGAACACGCTTGGCAGGCTCCGCCGCGACGCCACACCGGCGGCATCGTCGGCCTGACCCCGTGGCGTAGTCGATCCTCCGTCGCCGACGACGAGCAGGTCGCCGAGGTTCCGGCGCCGTTGCGCTCGATCATGGCCGGTGTCACCGAGTACCACCGCGATCACGCCGAGGTCCTGCGCGGCCACCTGTCCGACGTCGTGGACTATCAGGAGCCGGACGCGTTCTTCCTGACCTGTGCCGATTCTCGGATCATGCCCAACATCATCACCTCGAGCGGCCCAGGTGACCTGTTCACCCTGCGCAACGTCGGCAACCTGGTGCCGACCGGTGATCACGCGGACTGCTCGATCGAGGCCGCCCTGGACTTCGCGATCACCGAGGTCGGCGTCAGTTCGGTGGTGGTGTGCGGACATTCGTCCTGCGGCGCGATGCGGGCGTTGCATCAGCAGGCCGATTCCGCTCCCGCCGATACGTCGATCGCCCGGTGGTTGCGCCACGGGGTGCCCAGTGTGAGCGCGATGCGTCTGGGGCATCCGGCCGGACGGGCCGCTGCCGCCATGGGTTTCACCGAGATCGACCAGCTCGCCGTTGTCAACGTCGCCAAACAGGTCGAGACCCTGAGCCGGCACCACCTCGCCGGCCGCGCCGCCGCCGAATCCTCCCTGCGGATCATCGGTCTGTACTTCGACATCCGGTCCGGCCGCGTCTACGAGGTGTCGCAGACCGGGCTGCACGCCGCCGGCGTGGGACACCACGTCAGCCGTATGCTGGAGCGTGAGCCGGTCGTCGACCACTAGTGATCCGAAACCAGCACCGTGGCAAGCGGTCTCGAGGCTCGCCGCACGCGGCTCGCACCTCGACCATCGGGGGCTTCTCCCGGTGGTCGAGGTGTGGAGGAGCGTTAGCGACGGAGCCTCGAGACCTCTTGTGCTGAAGGGTATTCGGTGTGCGTGATGTCGGAACCGGCACCGTGGCAGGCGGTCTCGAGGCTCGCCGCATGCGGCTCGCACCTCGACCATCGGGGGCTTCTCCCGGTGGTCGAGGTGTGGAGGAGCGTTAGCGACGGAGCCTCGAGACCTCTTGTGCTGAAGAGTATTCGGCGTGCCTGGTGTCGGAACCGGCTCTGTGGCAAGTGGTCTCGAGGCTCGCCGCACGCGGCTCGCACCTCGACCATCGGGGGATACGCATCGACCATCGGGGGACGTCACGCCTCACCCATCGATGGCAGGCTCAGAACATCACCGAGCGGAAATGGGTGATGAGGCGGTCGCCGTCGATCAGGTGGAATGCGATGCCCGGTGGCTGGCCTCGGTTGATGATCTCGGTGCCTTCGAACGGGAGGTTCAGCGTGGAGGCGACGCCCGGGGCGATGGCCAGGGGCCGGTCGGCGAAGCGGGTGACGCACGCCGAATGTGCATGACCGCAAACGAAGCCGACGATGTTCGGGTGGGTCGCGACAAGCTCGGCCAGACGTTCCTCACCGGTTTGGCGGATCGTGTCCATGAAGGTCATGCCGATGGTGACGGGGGGATGGTGAAAGGCCACCAGGACGCGGGTGTCGGCGCCGGCGGCGTCGATCTGCGCCGACATCCACGTGAGGGTCTCGTCGTCGAGGTAGCCATCGTTGCGACCGGGGATGGAACTGTCCACCGACAGCAGCAGCACGTCGTCGACCAGCAACGAGGAGTTGACCGGTGCCGTGCTGCGCTCGTTGCCGAGTACCTCGCTGTAGTTCTCGCGCAGGTCGTGGTTGCCGACGGTGACCAGCGTCGGCAGCGGTGAGTCCAGGACGCGGTAGGCCTCGACGTACTCGCGTGGCGTGCCCTCATCGGCGATGTCACCGGTGACCAGTAACGCGTCGATGCCGTCGGCACGCGCGTTGAGGTAGCTCAGGGTCGACTCGATCCGGGCACGGTTGAACCGTGTTCCGTTGAAATGGAGGTCGCTGATATGGGCAACGACGAACACTCACACTCCCTTGTCGACTGACCCTGAGGCTAGCCGCATCAGATCACGCGAGCGCGCCGAGGGGCGAACGCGCAGCGCCGGGTGTGTCGGAGAGCACCCACGTCATTGACACTGGATGCGCCCACTGTCAAGGTTGGCCGATGAGGCGACGTCGGCAGGCAGATCGAGACGATCACGCGTTCGCGGGCCGAACAGCCGTCGTCACCGGCGGCGGGTCGGGGATCGGCGCGGCCTTCACCCGGGCTCTCGCGAGTGCCGGCGCCCACGTGTGGTGCGCCGACATCGACGAGCAGGCAGCGACGAGAACAGCGCAATCGACCGGATCGGAACACGCCCGCGCCGTCGGTCTCGACGTCACCGACGCCGACGCCGTACGGTCCGTCGTGAACTCGGTGGTCGCCGACCACGGACGCATCGATCTGATGTTCAACAATGCCGGGATCGCACTGGGCGGCAACACCGAGGAACTCACCGCCGAGCAGTGGGATGCGGTCATTGACGTCAACATCCGCGGCGTCGTACACGGTGTCACCGCGGCATATCCGCACATGATCCGGCAGGGATCGGGCCACATCGTCAACACCGCGTCGATGGCCGGGCTCACCGCGGCCGGCTTGCTCACGAGCTACGTGATGAGTAAGCACGCGATCGTCGGATTGTCGCTGGCGTTGCGGACCGAGGCCGCCGCGCACGGGGTGGGTGTGCTCGTGGTCTGCCCGGCCGCGGTGGAAACGCCGATGCTCGACGCCGACGGCGTCGGTGGCTTCACCGGGCGGACGTATTACCTGTCGGGTCAAGGGATTCGGACGCCGTATCCGGCGGATCGCCTGGCGTCGGACACCCTTCGGGCGATCGGGCGCAATCAACCGCTGCTCGTGGTGCCCGCGCAGGCCCGGATGGCCTGGCGGTTCTCGCGGATCTCACCGGGGCTCATGCAGACGATGGCCACGCGTTTCGTCGCAGGCCAGCGGGAACGTCAGGGGTTGTGACGTTCGGCGCGGGCTCAGTGCAGCGTACGGTCGAACAGCTTCTGTAGCTCGGCGTAGTGGTACTCGGCGGCGTCGTGGTTGTACGGTGCGGTGTCGGCCATCGTGTAGCCGTGCGCCGCACCGGGATACACGCTCGCATGATGGATCACGCCGCTCGAGGTCAGCGCGTGCTCGAACTGGGCGATGGCCTCCGGGGGCATCGACTGATCATGATCGGCGTGGACCGCGAGGACCTCGGCGCGCACGTCGGGCAGTGACAGATGCGGGCTGTCTGCAGCGTCGGTCACCACACCGCCGGTGTGGAACATGCCCACGGCGGCAACATCATCGGGACGTGTGGCCGCGGCCAACAACGCCAGCCGTCCGCCCATGCAGTACCCGGTCGTACCGACGGACCCCGGGCGCACCCCGGGTAGCGCGTGCAGCGCATCGAGGTACGCGGCGAGATCACGCCGGGCGAGGTCGGTGGTGAGTGCCTGCATCCGGGGTCGCACTCCGGCGAAGAAGGCGGCGCGGCTGTCATCGTCGAGGAGCGGCCCATCCGGAGAGGTTTCGGCGGCACTTCCGCTGCGATAGAACAGGTTGGGCGCCAACACCACATAGCCCCACGAGGCGATCCGATCGACCATCGTCTCGATCTGCGGACGCAGACCGATCGCGTCGATGAGAAACAGCACTCCGGGCCAGGTGGCGTCGGCGTCGGCCGACACCGGCCGCGCCATGTACGCCTCGGCGGGCCCGTCGGCCGCAGTGATGGTGATCATCTCTCCGGTGGTCTCGGTCATCGTTGTCCTTTCGATCAGAGTGGATTGAGGGGTGTGTCAGAGGTCGCCGGGGAGTTTGTCGCGCCGGATTCCCCGCCAGCTCGGATGTCGTAGATGGCCGGTGCTCGTCCAGTCCATGAAGCGCACCTCGCCCACGATCTTCGGCAGCACCCACACCGCATTCGCCGCGACCGGCCGGTCCAGTTTGTCCAGAAACGGCGACCGCCGGATGGTCAGCGGCTCGAGTTCTTCTGCGAGAGCACTCAGCTGGGATTCGGTGAAGCCGGTGCCGACCCGCCCCACGTAGCGCAATCCGGTCTCCTCGGGCAGGCCGAGCAGCAGCGAGCCGATGGTGTGCGCACGGTTCCCACGGCCCGGCCGCCATCCGCCGATCACGACTTCGATGTCGCTCCAGTTCTTGTGCTTGAGCCACGAATTCGATCGCCGGCCCTGCTGATAGGTCGACGAACGACGTTTTGCGACAACGCCTTCCATCCCATGTTCACGGCTGTACTCGGCGGCCGCGGCGCCCGGCCCGGGTAGCAGTGGCGGTACCTCGACGTAACGGGATCGCCGGAAGGCCGGGGCGAGCTCCTCGAGTAGCTCGCGCCGCTGCGACCACGGTTTGCGCAGCAGCGACGTCCCGTTGAGGTAGAGCAGGTCGAACAGGTACAGCTTGAGGGTGACCTCGTCGTCGGCCGATCGGCGTCCGGCGAGCAGCGTGAAATTGGTGCGGCCGGTGGCGTCGAGGGCGACGACCTCCCCGTCCAGTACGACGTCGATGAGCCCGAGTTCGTCGGTGATGCAAGCGAGTTCGGGAAAGTCGGCGGTCATGTCCAGGCCGGAGCGCGAGGTGAGCCGGAATTCGCCGCCGATATAACGAACCAGGAGGCGATAACCGTCCCACTTGCCCTCGAAGGCCCAGTCCTTCGAGTCGAGCTTCTCGATGGATTCATCGGTTGCCAGCATCGGGCGCGGATCACGCAAACTCTCCGGCAGGATCGGTCGTGGTTCGTCGCTCATCAGGTGGGCGAGCCAATTCTTGTCGCCGGTCTTGATCAACGCGTACCGGCCCTGGACGCGTTCACCGTGCAGCCGGACGATGATCTCGTCGTCACGCCATTTCTCGGTCTCGTAGGTACCGCGATCCCAGATCTCGACGTGCCCGCCGCCGTACTCACCGGCCGGGATGTCGCCGGCGAAGTCGGCGTAATCCATCGGATGGTCCTCGGTCTGCACGGCGAGGCGGTTCTGGTCGGGATCGTCGGGCAGGTTCTTCGGTACTGCCCAACTCACCAGCACGCCATCGTGTTCGAGCCGGAAGTCGTAATGCAGGCGCCGGGCGTGATGTTCTTGGATCACGAAGATCGGCCCACCCGGCTCGTTCTCTCCCGACACCCGGGCCCCGTCCACCCCGGATCGTGACTTCGTGAATTCGTTGTCCCTGAACTTCGTGTCACCGAAGGGCTCCGGGGTGACCGCGGCGTTGCGCTTGCGCCGGTACTCGCGCAGGTTGATCACCTGGCCGCCCTCGGCGGAGACCGACTCCGGTTGTGCCGCATCGGCAGCCGAATCACCCGACTCCTCCGGGTCGGCTGGGACCCCGTCGTCGTCGAGTCCGTCGAGGAGATCGCCCCACTCTTCGATCCGCTCGAGGACCTCGGTGTAGAGCAGCTGCGTCAGATCGGGATCGGCCATCTCGTCCCACGTCCGCGGTGCGGCCACCCAGGGCTGTTCGCGGCCCCGCAGCGAATACGGAGCGAGGGTGGTCTTGGACGCGCTGTTCTGGCTCCAGTCGATGAACACCTTGTGGGGCCGTTCGGATTTCGCCATGATCGCGGTGACCCGATCGGGCTGTTGCTGGGCCAACGAGGTCGCGATCTGCTTGGCGACCGTTCGCGCCGAATCCGCCGACACCGGCGTCGGGAACCTCGCATACACGTGAATTCCCTTGCCGCCACTGGTGACCGGATACGAGTCCAGTCCGGCGGCGTCGAGCATGTCGTGGATGTCGCGGGCGACCTCACCGCACTCGGCGAGGGTGACCCCGGGCCCCGGATCGAGGTCGAGGACGAGTCGGTTGGCCTTGGGGCCCTCGGCGGCGAAGTCGGCGAGCGCGTCGTCTCGCGGCAGTCGCCATTGTGGCGTATGCAACTCGAGTGCTGCCATCTGTGCGAGCCACACCAGTGTTGCGGGTGAATCGGCCACGACGTATTCGATGATCCGACTGCTGTGTTCGACTCCGCGCCGGGTCACCCAGTCGGGGATGCCCTCGGGAACCGACTTCTCGAAGAACGGGGTGGACTCGACGCCATTGGGCCAGCGTTTGCGGGTGACGAGACGATCGGCCAGATGCGGGAGCATCACCTCGGCGATCCGCGCGTAATAGTCGATGACGTCGAACTTGCGGGTGCCGGTCGACGGGTAGAGCACCTTGGCCAGGTTGGTCACCGAGATGGTGTGCCCATCCACCTCGAGTGTCTGCCCGGACGCCATGGTTCAAGCCTGCCACGTCCTCGAGATGGGCGTGGGACCCGCAGAGACCGGGTGAGGATGGCACAATGGCGACCATGCGCTCGATCTGGAAGGGCGATCTGAGCTTTGGTCTGGTCAACGTGCCGGTCAAGGTCTATTCGGCCACGGAAAGCCACGACCGGAAGTCGTATCAGGTCGACTCGTCTGACGGCACCCGCATCCGTTATCGACGGGTCCGGGAGGGCACCGACACCGAGGTCGAGTTCTCCGACATCGCCAATGCCTACGAATCCTCCGCGGGCGACACGGTGATCCTCACCAAGGACGATCTCGCGTCCCTGCCCGTGCAGAAGAGCCCGGAGATCTCGATCCTGGAATTCGTGCCGGTCGAGCAGGTCGATCCGATCTACTTCGACAAGCCCTACTATCTCGAACCGTCGTCGAAGTCACCGAAGGCCTACGTCTTGCTCGCCCGCGCCCTGCAGGAGACCGACCGGCTCGCCATCGCATCGTTCACGCTGCGCAACCGGACGCGGATGGCGGCGCTGCGGGTCATCGAGCCCGGTGTGATGACGCTGCAGACGCTGTTGTGGCCCGATGAGGTCCGCAAGCCCGATTTCGGGTTCCTCGACGACGACGTCGAGATCCGGGACCAGGAACTGAAGATGGCGTCCTCGTTGATCGATTCGATGGCGCAGGACTACGACCCGAGCGAGTTCTCCGACACCTACCAGGAAGAGCTGGCGAAGCTGATCGACGCGAAATCCGATGGCTCCGAGGCATTCCCGGAAGCCGAGGAGGACTCCACCGAGGACGAGGACTCCGAGGTCGCCGACCTGCTCGCCGCGCTGCGGGCATCGGTCAAGGACCGCGGTACGGCCGAGGAGTCCGACGACTCCGGGGTATCGAAGGCGCCCGCGAAGAAGGCCGCCAAGAAGGCTCCGGCGAAGAAGGCGGCCGCAAAGAAGGCGCCGGCCAAGAAGGCCGCAGCGAAGAAGGCGCCGGCCAAGAAGGCGGCGTCGTCAGGGTCCGACGACGAGTCGAAGACCGCGGCGAAGAAGACCTCACGCCGCGCGAGCTGAGCCGCGCGCCACGAAAAATCGGTGGCCGCCGATGCCCGGCGTCGGGCAAGCTCGTGAGGTGAGTTCGTCGACGTCCGCCCTGCCGCGCGCGCTGCGCCCCTTCGGCGGTGGGCAGTATCGGTTGCTGGCGGCGGGCCTGATGTTTGCTTTGTTCTCCGATGGCGTGTGGACGATCACGCTGGTCTGGCAGGTCATCGGTCTCGGCGGGGGACCGGGCCAGGTGTCGCTGGCGACCGGCTTGGCCGCGGTCGGCATGGTGATCTCGACGCTGGCCGGCGGCGTGCTCGCAGACCGGGTGTCGCAGCGTTCCATCATCATCGGGCTCGAGATCGTCAAGATGGCGGTCTTCGCGATCGTGGCGTTCTGCGCGATCGGCGGCGTCCTGACGATGCCCATCGTGGCCGCGGCTGCCGTCTTCGGCGGCATCACCACCGGCATGTACTACCCGGCATATTCGGCGTTGTTGCCGGGCATCGTCGCCGCCGATGAGCTGCAGGCCGCCAACGGCATCGAGGGCATCGTCCGGCCGGTGCTGTTCCAGGCGGCCGGCCCGATGATCGCCGGAGCGGTGATCGCCGCGGCCGCCCCCGCCCAGGCGGCGCTGGTTGCTGCGGTGGCCAGCGTGGGTTCGGCCCTGTGTTATCTGCGGATGCGGCCGGTGCCGTTGCGTCGTGACCCGAACACCTTGCGCGGTCCCGCGATTGCCTCGATCGTCACCGATCTGGCCGAGGGATTCGCCTACATGTGGCGCACCCCGTGGTTGTGGTCGACGCTGTTCTTCGCGACCATTCTCGTGCTGGCGACGATGGGGCCGATCGAGGTACTCATCCCATTCGCCCTGCGGGAGCGGGTGCACGGCGGTGCCGGTGACCATTCGCTGGTGCTCGCGGCCTTCGGCGCCGGAGCCGCGATCAGCTCGCTGGTGTTCGCCTCGATCCCGATGCCGCGGCGATACCTCACGTTGATGTTCGGGTTGTGGGGTTGGTCGTCGATTCCGTTGGTGCTCATGGGCGTTGCCGGACACACCTGGGTGTTCATCATCGCCGGATTCATCATGGGGGTGTTGTTCGACGGGCCGATGGTGTTGTGGGGCACGCTGTTACAGCGTCGCGTCCCGCCTGGGCTGTTGGGCCGGGTGGCCAGTCTGGACTTCTTCGTCTCGGTGGTGCTGATGCCGGTGTCGATGGCGTTGGCGGCCCCGGTCAGTCACGCGATCGGACTCACCGCGACGTTCGTGGTGTGTGGGCTGGCGCCGGTACCGTTCGCTGCGGTCTTCTACGTCGCGGCCAAGCTGTGGCGTGACGAGATCGATCACCCGCTCGATCTCTCCACTCCCGGGCCGGCCGTCGCGGTGATGCACGACGAGATGTCGGCGTCGGCGTATGTCGATGCCGAGCACGCAAGGGTGTCCGATCAGGACTGATCCGCCGCGCCGAGGAACTCCGCGGCGGCCTCCACGATCGACTCCGTCAGGGCCGAGAGCAGGGGCGAGGCGAGCTTCCAGTACTGCCAGTAGAGCGGGACGTCGACGCGCCGTTCGGTGAAGGTGACCAGGCGTCCTGCGTCGAGAGCGTCGGCGATCTGCACCCGCGGGACCGCGCCCCAGCCCATCCCGTACTCGACCGCTCGGTGGTACTCGGTGGAGGCCGGGATGTAGACCGCCGGTGGATCGGCCGGTGCTGGACTGAGCATGCGCAGTACCTCGCGCTGCAGATTGTCGCTGCGGTCGTATTGCACCATCGGCGCCCGGGCCAGCGCGGCCTCGGTCGGGCCGTCCGGCATCCATCGGGCCAGGTAGTCCGGGGTGGCGACGGGGATGTAGCGCATGACGCCGAGCATCTGCATCCGGCAGCCGCGGATGCGGTCCGGGACCGAGCTGATCGCCCCCAGCACCTCACCGGTCCGCAAATGGTCGGCGTTGCGGCTCTCGTCGTCGCGGATCACCTCGACGGCGGCCGGGTGGCCGTGGTGGAACCGGGCCAGCGCGGGCAGCAGCCAGGTGGCCAGTGAGTCGGCGTTGGCCGCGATCGGCAGGTGCACGAGGGGCTGGTCGTCGTGCGCGCCGTCGGAGGTGACGCCGGTCAGCTCCAGGCGCGCCTCGGTGGCCAACAGTTCCCACTGTTCGGCCAGACGGAGCAGCACCTCCCCGTCGCGCGTCGCCCGCACCGGTTTGGTGCGCTGGACCAGCACCCGACCGACGGAGTGCTCCATGGCCTTGATGCGTTGGCTGATCGCCGACGGCGTGACGTGTAACTGCGCCGCTGCGGCCTCGAAAGTGCCCGCCCGCAACACGGTCGCCAGCGTCTGCAGGCCGTCCTGACTGACATCCATATGAAGTCACTCTAATGATTCATGAGAAACATTCGCTGGCCTTCGGATTGTCGCGCTCCTAGCGTTGTCGACATGAACGCATTCCTGCTGCCGGCACTGGCCGGCCTGCTGACCGGCGCCGGGCTGATCATCGCGATCGGACCGCAGAACATCTTCGTTCTGCAGCAGGGTGTGCGACGCGTCCATGTGGCCCCGGTGGTGGCGGTCTGCGCGATCTCCGACGTCGTGCTCATCACCGCGGGAGTGGCCGGTCTCGGTGCGCTCGTGAGCGCCCACCCGAGCGTGGTGACCGCGGCCAAGTACCTCGGCGGGACGTATGTGATCGTGCTCGGGCTGATGGCCGCCCGACGCTGCCTGCGCAGTCGGGAGGCGATCGTCGACAATGCCGGCGAGGTCACCACGGCGAGTCGCTGGGTGGCGATCGGCACGGCGCTGGCCCTCACCTGGCTCAATCCGCACGTCTACCTCGACACCGTGCTCACCATGGGCGCCATCGCCAATAGTCATGGAAATGGCAAGTGGGCCTTCGCAATCGGAGCCTGCTGTGCGAGCCTGATCTGGTTCTCACTCCTGGGCGGCGGCGGTCGCCGCATGGCGCCGATCTTCGCCAAGCCTGTCGCATGGCGCATCCTCGACGCCGTCGTCGCCGTGGTCATGATCGGGATGGGCGCTGTGTTGGTGGGGTCGGCGTAGGGCGTCGACACCGGTTCGTCGTGCGTGTGCGCAGGAGTGCGGCGGATGTGTGCCGGCATTGCTAGCATTGACTGCATTGCAGTCAAACCGATGTGGGGGATGGCAATGGGGACGGTGACGATCCGAGACCTCGACGACGACCTGAAAGCGCTGCTGCGGGTGCGTGCCGCCGAGCATGGGCGATCGATGGAAGCCGAGGTCAGGGCGATCCTTCGGGATGTACTGACGAGACCGGACGACGGGATCGGCATGGGCACGCGGATTCGGCGCCGTTTCTCCGGGGCCGACATCGACGGTGTCGAAATGCCGCCGCGCAACGAGTCGCCGCGTGCTCCCGATCTCACATGATCATCCTCGATACGAACGTCATCTCCGAACTGATGCGTTCGAATCCGAACGAGCTCGTACTGGACTGGGTGGATGCCGCACCATCGGCCGACGTCATGACCACCGCGGTGACGGCCGCCGAACTGTTGTACGGGATCGAGCGTCTCGCGCAAGGGGGGAAGCAGCAAGACCTCCGTGCCCGCGTCGAGGAACTCCTGATCGACGACTTTCGCGGACGGGTCCTGCCGTTCGATCTCTCCGCGGCGACGCACTACGCGACGCTCGTCGCAGAGCGTGAGCGGATCGGGCGGCCGATCAGCATGGCGGACGCGCAGATCGCGGCGATCTGCGCGACCCACGACGCGCAATTGGCCACACGCAACGTGGGCGACTTCGTTGACCTCGGCATCGTGGTGATCAACCCGTGGGACCCCCTCGGCGAGAGGTGATCTGGTGTGTTTGTGTGTCGACGTCGACGACATGTGTCATGCAGGACACACAAACCCGAAGTCGGCACGGATTCGCAGCGCCTCGCGGGCTCAGACGAGCCCGTGCCGATACGCGTAGGCAACCAGCGCCGCACGGTCGCGGCACGCGGTCTTGGCGAGCAGGTGATTGACGTGGGTTTTGACGGTGCTCACGCCGACGACGAGGTGGGCGGCGATCTGTTGATTCGACATCGCCTGCGCGATCAGGCCGAGCACCTCCACCTCACGCTCGGTGAGACCGTCGGGCGCCTCGGCCGGTGCCGCCGGCGCAGCCGACCGCTCGTGGGACAAGACCGCGCGCAACGCCTTCTCGTCGAGCATCGACCGACCGCCGGCCGCGGCGAGCACCGCCGCCTCGATGGCCTCGGGATCGGCGTCCTTGTTGAGGAATCCGACGGCCCCGGCGTCGAGGGCCTCGACGATCGTGGTGTCGTCGTCGTAGGTCGTCAACGCCACTGCGGCAGTGCGTGATCCGTCGGCGCGCAGCCGTCGTATTCCCTCGATGCCACCGATACCGGGCATGCGGAGGTCGGTGAGCAATACGTCGGGGTCGGTCCCGGCGACGAGGTCGAGGGCGGATTCGGCCGAGGCCGCCACCCCGAGGACCTCGATGGTGTCGAACAGCGAGAGCATCGACCGCAGGCCCTCGCGCACCACGGTCTGATCGTCGGCGATCACCACCGTCACCGTCACGTCATCACCCTCACGTCGTCACCGTCACGTCGTCACCGTCATGATGAGCTCGAATCCTTCCTCGCACGGGCCGTGGGTCAGCCTACCGCCGGCCGCCGCGACCCGTTCGGCGAGACCGGCCAAACCGTATCTGCCGCTGTCGTGTTCGCGATCGGTGAACCCGTCGGGATCGCCGACGGAGAGCATCCGGAGGCCCTCGGCCCCGAACTCGATGCGCACCGGTGCGCCCGCGGCGTGGCGTAACGAGTTGGTCAGCCCCTCCATCACCACCGATCGGGCGATCGCGGTCCATCCGGCGTCGAGATCGTCGGGCGAACCCGCGACCGTCACCTGCAATTCGGTTGCGGTACCGAGGCGTTTCAGGGTCGGTTCCAGCCAGGCGCTCAACGGTGCGGCGCTCGCCGCGGGTCCGTCGCGCAACGATCGGACCGCTTCTCGTGCCTCACCCAGGCCGTCCTTCGCCAAGGTCGTTGCGGTGTCCAGCTTTTCGGCGAGGTCGGCCGAAACACCCTCGCGTCGGGCGACGAGCGCGGCACCCTGCAGGGTGATGATCAACCCGGACAAGGTGTGGGCGAGCACGTCGTGGAGTTGGGCGGCGAGTATCCGACGGTTCTCCGCATCGACGGCACGCGCGCGCTCGGAATCGATGATCTCCTGTTGTGCTGCAGCGACTTCGGCGACCTCACGCCGGTAGCGCCGAAGATGCACCCATCCGAACACCACCACGGCGACCATCAGATTGATCACCAGCGTCCACCCGGATTGATGTAGTTGTGACCAGTGGACCGTCAGCGCGAGCATCGGGACGGCGGCCAGGGCGGCGGTGACGGGGAGGGCAACGGGTGCAAGCGCGGACGCGGCCACGCCGAGTTGGGGAATCCACACGGTCGCGCCGCCGGCGAAGGCGACGCCGACGACGACGGCGGCACCGATGACGATCGCCGAGTCGCCGAGTGAGGTGGAGGAGAGAAAGCGCGGCGCGGTCGTGGGTTGCATGCCCCCACGCACCAGGCAGACCACGAGAACCGCGGTGGCGATCCATCCAGGCGCCACGCGCCACGGTGGCACCGACGTCGTGTCGAGTACCGCCGAGGCGATCACCAGCGCGCAGACCGCGTACCGCACCGCGAGGATGTCGGGGCTCGCCCGCCCGGGGTTGAGAACACGCGCAATGCTGGGCACGACTCACCGTATCGAGGGTGTGCCCGCTCGCGGAGTCGCACGCGCAAGGATCAACCCGGCATCCACCCCGGGGTGGACGACCTCGTCGCGAGAGTTGGCGAGAGTGAAGGCATGTCCACAAACACAGCTCTGCCCATCGTTGTCGGCGTCATCGTCCTCGGCTACATCTTCTACCGCCAACTCACCGAACGGCCGATCAAGGACAACCCGCTCAAACTCCCGGTGATCCTGCTGGTGATCGGCGTCATCAGCTCCGTGAACTACCTCCAACACGCACCGCGGTTGACGGTCGGTGAGGTCGTCTCGACGCTGCTCGGGTTCGTGGTGGCCGCGCTCATCGCCGTTCCGCGCGGGCACACGATGCACATCTACCGCAACGCCGCGGGGGTGATGGTGCGACGGGGCAATGCGGTGACCATCGCGCTGTGGTTCGTCGCCATCGGCGCCCACCTCGCCATCGCGGTGTTCGGCCCCACGGTTTTCGGCGAGCCACGGGGCAGCCTCGGCGGGCTCGAGAGCGCGACGATCCTGGTGTTCCTCGGCATCAGCCTCGGGGTGCAGGGGCTCGTGGCGCGCAAGCGCGTGCTCGCCCACGGCCGGACCGCACACAGCCTCGCCGGGTGAGCGGTGCGTATCTTCGACTGCGATGCCCGACGATGGATGTCGCACGGGCTGCCGACACGAGGAGGTCGCGATGACCACGCCGGGGTGGGGACGCATCCGCCAGAACGACATCTACACCGCAGGCATTCACGATCGGCGCCCCACGGTGCCCACCGACTTCGCCGAACTCGAGCGTCGTGCCCGCAAGGCAATGTCGGAGCGGGCGTGGGCCTACATCGCCGGCGGTGCGGGGGAGGGGCGGACGATGGCGGCCAACCGGGCGGCCCTGGATCGGTGGGCGATCGTGCCGCGTGTGCTGCGCGATGTGTCGCAGCGCAGCCTCGAGACGGAATTGTTCGGTGCCCGGTTGCCCGCGCCGATCCTGTTCGCGCCGGTGGGAGCGGGTGGGCTGGCCATGCGTGACGCCGACGTCCACATCGGGCACGCGGCCGCCGAACTCGGTGTGCCCTACATCTTCTCCAATCAGGGCAGTGCGCCGATGGAACGGGTGGCCGCCGAGATGGATGGTGTGAAATCCGGTGCGCCACGCTGGTTTCAGCTGTATTGGTCCACCGACGACGATCTCGTCGACTCGCTGCTGCGCCGCGCCGAGAACGCCGGCGCCCAGGCCGTCGCCGTCACCCTCGACACCACGATGCTCGGATGGCGACCCCAGGATCTCAACCTCGGTTCGCTGCCCTTCGCCAAGGGTGAGGGCATCGCCCAGTACACCTCCGACCCGCGGTTCACCGAGATCGTCGCCGGTCGCGCCGCGGGTGCGCCCGGCGAAAAACCCGAGATCTCGCTCGGCGCCCTCAAGACCCTGTTCTCCATTGCCCGCAACACGCCGGGAACGTTGCTGCGCAACCTGATCCGGCCCGAGCCGCGCGTGGGTGTGCAGACCTTCCTCGACATCTACTCGCGTCCGTCGCTGAGCTGGACCGAGATCGCCTCGCTGCGCGAGCGGACGTCGCTGCCGATCGTCCTCAAGGGAGTACTGCATCCCGACGACGCCCGCGCTGCCGTCGACGCGGGGGTGGACGGCATCATCGTGTCCAATCACGGTGGCCGCCAGATCGACGGCGAGATCAGCTCACTGGACGCGCTCACCGACATCGCACCGGTCGTCGACGGGCGGTGCAAGGTCCTCATCGACTCCGGGATCTACACCGGCGCAGACGTGTTCAAGGCGCTGGCACTCGGCGCCGACGCGGTGTGCATCGGTCGCCCGCACATGTACGGGTTGGCGATCGACGGCGCCGACGGTGCCCGGGACGTGGTGGCCAACATCATCGCCGAGCTGGATCTCACGCTCGGGCTGGCCGGTGTCACCTCGGTCGACGAGGTGAACACCGACGCGCTGCGACGGATCTGACCCCGCCTGCGACCTCAGACCAGCGGGCGCTTGGTCCGCATCCGCCACTTCACGTCGGCGAGCAGCAGGTTGAACGGGAAGGCGCGCAACGGCTTCGGCAGGCGCATGATGATCGCGCGGGCAATTGCGTTGTGCGTGTCGAAGAATCGCTGCTGCCACGGCTTCATCTCGATGCCCATGGCGGCGCGGAAGCCCTCGGGCAAGAAGCCGAGGGTGAAGATCTCCGAATGCCACCCGAACAGCCGCGAGACGATCGGGTGGGCGAACTCCATGCGAGCGATCGACATGAGGTGATCGCGGATGACCGGGTCGATCTCGAGCCGATCGATCATGCCGTTCCAGTAGTCGTCGAAGTCGGCGCGGGTCGCCGGCCACATCTCTCGTGGCATCTGCAGGGTGGTGCCCATGACGGCGCCGGCCTGGTAGGCCTGTTCGGTGATCGCGTCGGGGTCACCGAAGATGCGCTGCACGTCCTCCCACCCCTTGTAGAGGCAGGCCGCCACCCATAGCTGCAGTTCGGGATCGAAGGCGTTGTACTCCACCGGACTCTCGGGTGTGGAGCGCACCTTGGCATGCGAGCGCCCGACCGCGCGGCGATAGGCCTTGCGCACCTTGGGGTCGCCGCTGGCCGCCACCGCGAGATAGGCGAGCGTGGTGCGGGTGCGCTTGACCGGGTGCTTGAACAGGTTGCCCGAATCCACCCGGCTCTCGTACACGCCGTAGCCGACGGCCGGTAGTGCCAGCTGCATGATCACGTTGGCCGGACCGGCCAGCGTGGCGATGCCCAGCATCTCCATGTTCGCCGCGGGCAGGGCGTCGAGCTCGGCCCGCGACATACGCGCCGCGCGCGGCAGGAATTCGGTGTCCGGGGCGGGTGCGGCGAGGTTGGCCTCGAGGGCACTGTCGTGCGGGAGTGGTGAATTGCCGAGTGCCGCGGCGTCTTGTGTGGTCATGTTCCGACCTCCGATCGGACCGGATGTGCGCGAGACCCCTCGAATCGCGCCAATCTGGTAACGGATGTTTCCCGATTGATTGAACCTGTTCTCGCCGAAAGATGTCAAGGGAGGATGACAAGATGGGAGCCGTGACCGACGGCTCCCCGCGCGATGCGACACCGCAGGCCGAATCGGATGCCGTGCGCGCCGACCCGCAGGCCGCCGGTGCACCGCTGCGTTCCTACGGGGGTGTCGACGGCGACGAGCGGATCTCCCGTCGCCGCGAGGCGCTGATGGACGCGACGCTGGAACTCCTCGACGCCGAGGGGGCGGTCACGGTGCGCGGTATCTGCCGGGCGTCCGGGCTCAACCCGCGCTACTTCTACGAGAGTTTCGAATCGGCAGACGCGCTGGTCGCGGCCACGTTCGACCGGGTGATCGAGGAGATCTCGGAGGCGGCGCTGACCGCCTTCGCCGCCGGGGTCGGCGTGGCCGGAAAGGTCTCCGGTGCCGTCGGTGCGATCGTCGACATCGTCGACGCCGACCGCCGCAAGGGGCAGTTGCTGTTCTCACCGTCCCTGCTGTCGCCGGTCGTGGCCGCCAAACGCAACGAATCCACCGGGCTGTTCGCGATGTTGACCCTGCACGCCGCCTCCGATGCGCTCGCGACGGAGGTCGGTCCGGCGGCCATCGCTGCCGCCCAATTCCAGGTCGGGGGGCTCGGTCGCCTCGTCTCCACGTGGCTCGACGACGAGATCCCGCTGGGTCGCGACGAGCTCGTCGCGCTGAGCGTGCGGCTGATGATGTCGCTGGTGGGTGCGGTCACCGACGGTGGTGACGATATGTTGGAGCCATGAGCGACGGAGTGGGTGACACAGGGGTCGAGGAGGCGACAGCGGATTCCCGGTCGGATGGTCCCGAGGGAGCGCACGCGTCGGAGGCCGTGCAGACCACGTCGTCGTGGCGCGATTACGGCGAGGCCGAGCTGCCGGTGCCGCTGGCCGCCGCGCTGGCCGCATTCGCCGAGCACGGCTATCACGGCACCTCGGTCCGGGAGATCGCCGCGCGCGCGGGCCTGTCGGTACCCGGGCTGTATCACCACTACCCGTCCAAGCAGTCGTTGCTGCAGGGGTTGCTCGAGCGCACCATGACCGATCTGCTGGCCCGCTCCGAGCAGGCGATCCGCGAGGCGGGGCCGGAGCCGGTGAGACGCTTCGACGCCGTCGTCGAGTCGCTGTTGCGTTTCCACATGTATCGCCGTGAACAGGCCTTCGTCGGGTCCACCGAGATCCGCAGCCTCGACGACTCGTACAAGCCCACCTACATCGGGCATCGGGACCGACAACAGCACATGGTCGACGAGATCGTCTTCGCCGGGGTGGAGGCGGGCGACTTCGAGACCGAGTACCCCAAGGATGCCGCGCGTGCGGTGGCGACCATGTGTGTCGGGGTGTCGACCTGGTTCAAGCTCGACGGAGAACTCGGTGCCGACGAATTGATCCGCCGGAACCTGGTTCTCGCCCGCCAGATCGTCGGCTACCGTCGGGGCTGAGCCGAGCGCTTGACCCACGACCGGTGGGATGGCAAGGTGTGGTCTCGACAGAGCGAACGCTCGGTCGGCATGGGCTGATCGGGCTTCAGTTGAGGAGACCGAATGCCCATTGACCTGAGTTACGGCGCCGACGTCGAGGATCTGGTCACCAAGACCTCCCGCTTCATCAAGGAGTATGTGCTGCCGATCGAGGAGCGCTTCGGCGGCGACATCGAGGCCGCGGGCGGCGACGAGATCCGCCGGGAGATGAACGCCAAGGCCAAGGCCGAGGGCATCTTCGCGCCTCACGCGCCGGTCGAATTCGGCGGGCTGGGGCTCGACATGTCCGACCGCGCTCCGGTGTTCGAGGCGGCCGGTTATTCGACCTTCGGTCCGGTGGCGCTGCACATCGGGGCGCCCGACGAGGGCAACGTGCACATGCTCGCCCACATCGCGAGCGAGGAACAGCGCCACACCTACCTCGCACCCCTGGCTGCCGGTGATGTGCGCTCGGCGTTCGCGATGAGCGAGCCGTCGCCCGGTGCCGGCTCGGACCCCAACGCCCTCGCCACCATTGCGACCAAGGTTGACGGCGGCTGGAAGATCAACGGCGAGAAGCGATTCATCACCGGGGCCGACGGCGCCGGGTTCTTCATCATCATGGCGCGCACCGCGGGCTCGCCCGGCGACCGGGGCGGTGCGACGATGTTCCTCGCCCCCGCCGACCGCGAGGGCATCGCCGTGGGCCGTCACATCCACACCACCGACCGGTCGATGGTCGGCGGTCACTGCGAGGTCCGGTTCACCGATGTCTTCGTCCCCGATGCCGACGTACTCGGTGAGGTCGACGAGGGATACCGCTACGCCCAGGTGCGGCTCGGCCCGGCCCGCATGACCCACGTGATGCGCTGGATGGGTTCGGCGGTGCGTTGTCAGGACGTCGCGGTCGACTACGTTTCGCGCCGTGAGGGTTTCGGCGGCAAACTCGCCGATCTCGGCATGATCCAGCAGATGGTCGCCGACAACGAGATCGACCTCGCGGCCGCCCGCGCGCTCCTGGTCAAGGCGTGCGCCGAACTCGATCGCGGAGGCCACGCGTCCAACGAGACCTCGATCGCGAAAACCTTTGCCGCCGAGGCATTCACCCGGATCGCCGACCGCTCCATCCAGATGTGCGGTGGCACCGGCGTCTCCGACGACCTGCCGCTGGCCCGCCTGCAGAACGAGTTGCGGCCCTT
This sequence comes from Gordonia polyisoprenivorans NBRC 16320 = JCM 10675, assembly GCF_000241325.1. Taxonomy (GTDB): domain Bacteria; phylum Actinomycetota; class Actinomycetes; order Mycobacteriales; family Mycobacteriaceae; genus Gordonia; species Gordonia polyisoprenivorans. The sequence continues at coordinate 385,794 of NZ_BAEI01000031.1, forward strand.
CCGGGTCTACGACGGACCATCCGAGGTGCACCGGTGGGCGATCGCCCGTCGCACCATCGGGCGTGCCCGCAAGGCCGCAGCGGCCGCGGAGGCCGCCCAGTGAGCGCCGCATTCGATCCCCGGAGCGTCCTCGATCCCGCGGTTCTGCGAAAGTTCCTGGAGGACAACGATGTCGACGTCGCCGGTGATCTGCAGATCGATCTGGTCAGCGGCGGCAAGTCCAACCTGACCTTCTCGGTCACCGACGGGGTGAAGAAGTGGATCGCCCGCCGACCACCCACCGGAGGCCTCACGCCGTCCGCGCACGACATGGCCCGGGAGTGGACGGTGACCAGCGCGCTCGGTGCCACCGATGTGCCGGTGGCGCCGACCGTCGCCTTCGACGCCGACGGTGCGATCCTCGGTGCGCCGTGCACCGTCGTCGAATTCATCGACGGAACCGTCATCCGGACCGCCGCAGAACTCGACGCGCTCTCCGATACGGAGGTCGACCGCAATCTCGACGGGCTCGTCGCCACCCTCGCGGCGCTGCACGCCGTCGACTACGAGACGGTCGGCCTCGGCGAATTCGGCCGCCCCGCAGGCTTTGCCGGTCGCCAGGTGAAACTGTGGGCGCGTCAGTGGGGCATCGTCAAGACCCGAGAGCTGCCCGACGTGGAGCGGCTGTGTGGCATCCTCGCCGACCGCGTCCCACAGGACGCCCGCGCGACCATCGTGCACGGCGACTACCGCGTCGACAACACCATCCTCGACGCCACCGACCCCGGAAAGGTTGCCGCGGTGGTGGATTGGGAGATGTCGACGCTCGGCGACCCGATCACCGACGTCGCCCTGATGTGCATCTACCGGGAACCGGTCTTCGACACCGTTCTCGGATTCGACGCCGCCTGGACCAGTCCGCGGTACCCGTCGGCCGCCGAGATCGCCCAGCGCTATGTGACCGCGACCGGAAACGACCTGGGGGACTGGGACTTCTACCTCGCGCTGGCGAGTCTCAAACTCGGTGTGATCGCCGAGGGCATCAGCCATCGCGCCCGGGCCGGGGCCTCCCCGGAGGCCGGCGCAGAGAAGGCCTCGGAGGCGACGGCGGAGTTCATCGCGGCGGGGCTGCGATACGTCGGGTGAGCACCCGGGCGTAGGCCCTACCGGAAGGTCGCGACACCACCGTCACGGTCGTCGAGGTGGGTGTGCTCGTTGAACGAGACGACCGAGACGCCGCGGCGTCCGACGATCAGCTTGGTCACCGACGCGTTGATCATGGCGCGCGCCACCGCGGGCCACCGCTGCGAGGGCACATCCCACAGGTCGGCGATCCACTGGGCGATCACGCCCGCCGAGGACACCACCAGCACCGTCTGGCCGCTGCCCGCGTGCGCGGCGGCGTCGTGTCCGGCGGCGTCCACGCGTTCGCGGAAGGCGCGGTAGGTCTCGCCGCTACCGTCGTGCGCGGCATCCGGGGTGTCGTCGCGATCGATCCAGGCCGACAGCGAATCGTCGAGCCGTTTCTGATAGTTGCGACCGTCGGCGAACTCGGCCGCGCTCGCCTCGCCGACCAGCGCCGGCAGCGCGTATTCGTTCCAGCGCGGGTCGATCACCGCCTCGGGGGCGTCGTCGAAGCGGCTCAGCACCCCGGCGAGGGTGTCGCGCTGACGCGGCAGATCGCCGCAGATGGCCGTGGTGATCCGCGCGGTCTGCGCGGCCAGGAGATCGCCGGTGAGACCGGCCTGCACGATCCCGGTGGGGGTGAGTCCGCCGACCTCACCGGAGGCGCTCGAGTCCTGCGACCCGACGATCCCGTACGCCTGCGGGTCGGCCTGACCGTGCCGCACCAGATAGATGACACCCATGAACCGAGCCTATTGGGGGCCTCGACGTCGGTGACCTCGAGGGTGGGCATGACCTCTGCCGATGACTTCGCGGGTGCCGACGGGTCAGTCCTTGGTGACGATGCACAGCTGCGATCCCCCGACACCCTTCTCCGGACGGCGCGGACGGCGCAGCTCCGGACCGGGCGGTGGGTGGTGGCGCCGATGATGTTCGTCAATCTGCCCGTCGCCGACGTGTCGCGATCGCGCGAGTTCTTCGGCCGGCTCGGATTCGTCTTCGACGAGATGTTCTGCGATCGGTCCACCCTGTGCATGTCGGTGAACCAGCAGACGATGGTGATCATGCACCGCCGCAACCGTTTCTGCGGCTACGCGTCGTCGCCGGTGGCTGATCTGCGAGCCGGGCGGGAGGCAGTTCTGGCGTTGTCGGCGTCGTCTCGGACCGAGGTGGACCGATGCGCCGACGCGGCGTTCGACGCCGGGGCCACGCCGCTGCGTGCCGCCGACGACCTCGGCTTCATGTATGCCCGCAGTTTCTGCGACCCCGACGGGCACGCCTGGGAGTTCGTGTGGATGGACGGCGCGCAGATCGCCGGCGAGCCGGGTTGGCGAAGTGAATGACCGATAGCTGACTCGGCAGTAACGTTGCGCCTGCCGAATGCGATTATTTGTTTCAGTGAATCGCGATGGTCCGTTCCGGGCACCGGATGCGGTGGGGAGGACTGTGAGGTGGAGAAGACGCGCACAGGCAAGTCGCATACAGGCGAGTCGCACGCAGGGCAACAACCGAGTGGAGTCGGTCGCCGGCCGGTTCGTGACCTCATTCGCGAATGGTCACGCTCCGGCGACGAGGGCCGGTGGCTACGCGAGTTCTGCGCGCGGCGCGGGTGGGGACGATTCCTGGCGCACTGCTGTGCCCTCGGCGGGCTGGTGATGGCTCTGGCGGTGCTGTTCAATGCGATCGTGGGCGCGCAATTGGCCTACTCGAGCAGCCGGTTGGTCATGTGGATCTGCGTGGCGGTGGGGGTGCTGTGGGCGCTGCGCTGGCTGGGGCCATGGCCCAACCAGCGCGAGATCGTCGGGCTGGTCATCGTCGGGGACATCACCATCGGCGCCGCCTGTCTGCAACACTCCGACCGCATCACCGGTATCGCCGGCATCTCGTTCTTCGCCGTCCTCGGCATCGTGGTGGCACTGTTCTCCACCCCGAGCGTGCAGGCCGTCCACCTCACCGTCACGGGCGTGGTGCTCGTGGTCCTGCTGATCTTGCTGGGCCGGGAGCAGGGTATCGCCGTGCTCGTCGGGGTCGGGATGCCGAAGGCGTTGGGGGAGATGATGGTGTGTGCGGGCCTGCCGGTCGTGCAGTTCGCATACTGGGTGATGCGTACCAACGCCGACGACTCACTGTGCGATCCGTTGACCGGCGTCGCCAACCGGCGTGGCCTCGTCGACCATCTGGCACGTCTCGACGCCGAGTCCGTGGTGCACCCGGTCTCCGGTGAGGCGTGCGGCGTGATGTTGGTCGACGTCGACGACTTCAAACACGTCAACGACACCTTCGGGCACGGTGCCGGCGACGCCGCGCTCACCCGGGTGGCTGACGTACTCACCGAGGTCTTCGGTCCCGAGGCACTCATCGCGCGCGTCGGTGGCGACGAATTCGTGGTCATCGGCCGGGTCGGTGACCACCGGTTCCGGGCATGCGCCCGGGCCGCCGCCCGCGCGATCAGTGCGTTCCCGGACCCGTCGATCACGGTGTCGACCGGAATCGCCACCGCAGCAGAGCCGTTGTCGGCCAACCTGTTCGACGAGCTGGTCGAACAGGCCGATCAGGCCATGTACCGGGCGAAGGGTCGCGGGCGCCCGCGGCGAGATGGAGTGGCGTCGGAGAACATCGCGTGACGGGTGGGTGACTCAGTCCGGCTGGTGATACGCGCTGGGGCCGGCCGCGGCAGGAGCTTCATACGGGGTGGCCGGGAGCCCGAAGCGGGCGAAGTCCTGCTCCATGGTCTCGCTGAAGAAGGCGACCACGTGGGCGACCGCACGGGCTTCGGGGTCCAACTCGAGAACCTGCAGTTGGAACGGACGATGGACGCCGTCGGGCTCGCGCATGTACAAACCGAAGGCCGGCTGCCCGTTGGCGATGGTGGGCAGCAGGATCTGATCGCCTGCCTTCTCGGCAGGGCAATTGCCGCGGATGAGCGTGCCGATGGCTTCGCCGCCGAGATACCAACCGGTGAACGGCGGCATCTCCCAGATCGACGAATCGGTGAACATGTCGACGATGGCGTCGACGTCGTAGCGTTCGAAGGCCGACACGTACTTGGCCAGTAACTCGCGCTTCGCGTCGTCATCGAGTGTGGATACCGAATCCTCTTCGGTGCGAACATTTTTCAGCTGCTCCCGAGCGCGCTGAAGCAGACTGTTGACGGTGGCGGTGGTGACGCCGATGGTGTCGGCGACCTCGGCTGCCTTCCACTGCAACACATCCCGCAGGATCAGAACGGCGCGCTGACGCTCGGGCAAGTGCTGCAGGGCGGCGATGAACGCGAGACGAATGGATTCGCGTGCGCCGACGACATAGGCGGGGTCGGCGTCGTCGCCCGGCGTGATCTCGTCGACGGTGCCGGCGTACGGCTCGAGCCAGGGGACCTCGTGGTCCTGGGTGAGGGTGTCGGTGGGGTCGTACGCGTCGCCGCCGAGTCCGGACGGCAGCGGGCGACGCTGGCTGCTGCCCAGCGCCGTCAAGCAGGTGTTGGTGGCGATCTTGTGCAGCCAGGTGCGGACCGACGCGCGCCGGTCGAACTTCGCATACCCGCGCCACGCGCGTAGATAGGTTTCCTGGGTGAGATCCTCGGCGTCGTGATGCGACCCCATCATGCGGTAACAGTGGGCGATGATCTCGCGGCGGAAGGGCTCGGTGGCCGCCAGGAACTCGGCGTCGGAGGGGCCGGAGGACAGAGTCGTCGCCGGAGGAGTGGCGGGGGTGACGGACATGCAGACAAGGCTACGACGGCCCCCCGACAGCTTCCAGGCGATTGACAGACTCACGACCCGGTGGCGGCCCCGGCGACTTTTGTGCGGCGTGCGTCAAACCCGGGTCGACGCACCACGGTCGGCCTATCATCGCCGGTGAGCGCCCATGTGTGCAGGTCAGGGCGCGTGTTGCCAGGTGTGACGTGTGCACGTGCGCGCTTGCGGATGCGGCGCGCCGATTGCTAGCTTGAGGTCCATGACGTGCAGCGAGAACAGACGCATCCCGGAGGTGACCTACATGATCACCGCCCTGGGTTGTCGTCTGCCGTTCGCTCGTGTCCTGTGTTGTTGTCGAATGTCCTGATCGCCGAGTCTCTCAGCGTCCTTTCCCGACGCCCGCGATCTCCTTCGCCTCTTTGACAACCCTTCCCACAACAACGCCATTCGCGGTGCTGAAAGCCTCGGCGCCGCAGCCCCCGTCGAGACACTCGACCGTTGGACGCCGATGGCAGCCTGTGGCACATTCACGAGGACACATTCACTCATGACCGCAACGATCGACCACCGCACCCGCACCACCGTTCCGTCGCCCGCCTCGCCGCGCGTCGTCCGGCCCCGTCCGATCCCCGGTGGTTCCGCCCGGGTCGATACGCGGGCGCTGCGCAAGGGGGGTCGAGGCATCCACGTAGCGACCCCGCAACTCGAACTCTCCACCAAGCCCTCGGCGCTGGTGCTGCGTACCGCCCGACTCTCGGGCCCGGTGTTCCGGGACGAAGCCGCCGAACTCACCGGACTGTCCATCTCGACGGTCAACCGCCAGGTCGGCGCACTGCTCAAGGCCGGACTGCTGCGTGAACGCGCCGATCTCGCACCGGCCGGCGCCATCGGGCGGCCGCGACTGCCCTTCGAACTCAACGTCTCGACGTTCCTGACCCTGGGCATCCACATCGGTTACAAGGTCACCTCCATCACCACGCATGATCTGCTCCACCGCGTGGTCGGCGCGATCCAGATCCCCACCCCGATCGCCGACACCCCGGAACAGACCCTCGCCGCAATCGGCGAGAGCGCCCAACGCTTTCTCGGCCGCTGGACCACTCGTCGCGTCCTCTGGGCCGGCGTCGCCGTCGGCGGTCGGGTGTCGCCGGGCGGATTCGTCGACCACCCACGCCTGGGTTGGGAGAACGCTCCGGTCGGGCAGGTCATCGCCGAGTCGGTGGGGCTGCCGGTGTCGGTGGCGTCGCATGTGGAGGCCATGGCCGCCGCCGAGCTCGTCGTGAACCCCAGCGGTTCCGACGCCGATCAGCGGTCGAGCTTCCTGTACTTCTACGCCCGCGAGATGGTCGGGATCGCCTTCAGCGTCGACGGCACCGTGCACACCCCTGCCGGAGGGCCGCCGGTGATCGGGCACTTCCCTGCGTCGGGTACCACGCTGCTCGACCCGAACCGGACCGGTCGGCTCGAGCCCACCGTGTCGGATACGGGTGTCGTCGAGGCGGCGCAGTCGCTGAATCTGCCGGTCAACGACATCGAGGGGGTGCTGGCTCTGGCCCGCAGCGGTGACGCGACCGCCCGCGCCCTGCTCGAGGAGCGAGCCCAGGTGCTCGGCCGTACGGTGGCACTGATCGCCGACATCTTCAACCCCGATCACGTGATCCTCGGTGGGCAGGCCTTCACCGACTACCCGACGACCCTGCCCGTCGTCGCCGGATCGCTGCGGGAGACCTCGGTGGTGCCCAATCGCGATGTCCGCGTCTCGCATTCGGGCACGACGGTCCAGCAGCAGGCAGCCGGTGCGGTCTCCCTCGACGCCGTCTACAGCGATCCGCTCGCCGCGCTCGCGGTCACGGAGTAGGTCGGAAACAGTCTTGGCGCAGGGGGGTCTCGAGGCTTCGTCGCTATCGCTCCTACGCACCTCGACCATCGGGGCAAGCGCATCGACCATCGGGATGGGTGCACGCTTCTCGATGGTCGAGGTGTGACGACCCCCTGTGGCGAGGGGCCTCGAGGCCGCCGTCGGCTGGTGCTGGTTCGGAATCGGCGTCGGCGCAGGGGGTCTCGAACCGGTGGTAAGCACGTCGACCATCGGCGGCGGGGTGCTCCCTGCCGGGTCAGTCGGCCGTGCGCTTGGCGTAGTTGCGCAATGCGAACGGGGAGAAGATCGCGGTCAAGATGATCGCCCAGATGAGCGTTGCCAGTTCGGGATGACGCAGCGGCCAGGCGGCGTCGGCCGCGGCGTCGGGGCCGTTGCCCCAGAGCACGCGCATCGCCTGAACCAGCGCCGACATCGGGTTCCATTCGGCGATCGCCCGCAGCCACGACTGCATGTTCTGCGTGGGCACGAAGGCGTTGGAGACGAAGGTGATCGGGAACAGGATCGAGAACATGAACCCGTTGACGGCCTCGACACTGCGCAGCCACGAACCGATCAGCACACCGAACCAGATCATCCCGAAACCGAAGAGCAGCACCAGCGCGAAACCCAACGCGCCCTCGGCGACCGAGGTGGTGATCCGCCAGCCGATGATCAGCCCGGTCAGGGCCATCACGACGATGCCGATCGAGGAGTGGATGAGGCTGGCGATGCTGCGTCCGACCAGCACCGAGGACCGACGGATGGGCAACGACCGGAAGCGGTCGACGATGCCCTTCTCCAGGTCGGCGGTGATCCCGGTGGCGACGATGAACGCGGTGAACACGATCGTCTGTCCCATGATGCCGGGCAACAGATATTCCTTGTAGCTCACCCCGGGTACGCCGAGGCTGATCGCCGGACCGAAGACGAAGGCGAACAGCACCACGAACATGATCGGCTGAATCGTCACATCCGATAGCATCTCGGCATGCGTCGGGTATGGATGAGATTGCGGCGCACCATGATCCAGGACTGCTGCGCCAGGTTCGTCTGGTGTACCGCAGGCCGGTCGGTACGGGCGGTCGCGGTGGTGGAGGCACTCGTGGTGGTCATGCTGCTCCTTCGTTGGCCGACTCGTCGTCGGCAGGGGCGTCTTCGGCGCGATGGCCGGTGAGGGAGAGGAAGACGTCGTCGAGGCTCGGACGGACCAGGCCGAGGTCGTCGACGGCGATCTGTGAGTCGTCGAACCAGCCGGCGATGCGCGTCAGATCCGACAATCCCGCGGCAGCGGTGGTGACGGTCCGCGCGTTCTCGTCGACGAAGACCTCGTTGCCGCTGCGCGACAGCAGGTCCCGTGCTTGCGGGAGGTCGGCGTCGTCGGAGACGGTGATCACCACGCTGGCCGCGCCTGCCTGTTGTTTCAGCTGCAGCGGGGTGCCGTGGGCGATGATCGCGCCGCGGTCGATGACGACGATGTCGTCGGCGAGCTGATCGGCTTCCTCCAGGTACTGGGTGGTCAGCAACAAGGTGGTTCCGGACTTCACCAACTCGCGCAACACGTCCCACAGTTCGTTGCGGCTGCGCGGATCGAGGCCGGTGGTCGGTTCGTCGAGGAACAGCACCGGTGGTGCGGCCAGGAGGCTCACGGCCAGGTCGAGTCGTCGGCGCATACCACCCGAGTACGAGCGGACCTGTTTGTCGGCGGCATCGGTCAACGAGAACTGTTCGAGGAGTTCGTCGCCGCGCCGGGCGAGGTCGCGACGGCCGATGCCGTAGAGCCCGCCGATCATCTTGAGATTCTCGCGACCGGTGAGGATCTCATCCACGGTGGCGGCCTGCCCGGTCAACCCCATGTTCCGGCGCACCGCGTCGGGTTCGGCGATGACGTCGTGACCGGCGATGCGCGCGGTGCCACTGGTCGGGGTGGACAGCGTCGTCATCATGCGCACGATCGTCGTCTTGCCGGCGCCGTTGGGGCCGAGCAGCCCGAGAACCGATCCCGGGGCCACGGAGAACGACACGCCGTCGACGGCGGTGAAGTCGCCGAAGGTCTTGACCAGATCGACGGCTTCGATCGCGGGATGGTCGCCGAATGCGGCTCCTGAGGAGGGTGCTGCGGTCATGGTTCTCCACGCTAGTAGACGGAACGGGTGGGTTGGCCAGCGATTTTCTCGGCGCCGGCAGTGCTCGCAGGTATGGACCGCGAGCGCATGCGCAATTCATCGGTGAACGAGCAAACACACGTCGAATACCGCGAATACGGCTGGTGAGCGACGATCTCTCCGATTCTGCGGATAAGCTACGTGCCATGCCCTCGATCCGGATCCGTGATGCGGCGCTTCTGCTGGGAGTCAGCGACGACACCGTGCGGCGATGGATTGCGGCCGGAACGTTACCCGCGAGCACCGACAACGCTGCCGGGTCGGCCGGCGGGGTCACGACGGTCGACGGTGCGCGCCTGGCCGAGATCGCCGTCGAACGCGCCCACGCCGATGCCGCGACATCGCCGATGCTGACCTCGGCGCGCAACCGGTTCACCGGATTGGTCACCGATGTCGAGATGGACGGGGTGATGGCCAAGGTGGGTCTGCAATGCGGGCCGTTCGCCGTGACCTCGCTGATGAGCGCCGAGGCGGCCCGCGAACTCGAACTCGAGCCAGGTGTCGTGGCGACCGCGGTGGTCAAGGCAACCACCGTCATCGTCGAACGTGCCGCCGCGGATTTGTGACCCGTCGTTCAGTGAGCGATCCCGATATCTCCCGTAACCCCGACAAGGAGTACAGATGACCACGGTTCGACGTGTGACCCGCTTGGCGTGCCTGGCGAGCGCCGCAGCGCTCATCACCGGCCTCGCGGCGGGTTGTTCTTCCGACGACAACGACAAGACCCCGCTGACGGTCTACGCGGCGGCGTCGCTGAAGAAGACGTTCACCGAGATCGAGACCGCCTATGAGAAGCAGCATTCCGACGTCGATGTCACGCTGAACTTCGCCGGGTCGTCGGCGCTGGTGAATCAGATCAAGCAGGGTGCCTCCGCCGATGTCATCGCGACCGCCGACGAACCGACCATGGGCAAGCTCGGCGGTCTCGTGAACGCGCCGCAGGTCTTCGCCCGCAACACCCTGGTGATCGTGACCGCGAACGGAAATCCCAAGCAGGTGCGGGATTTCGCGAGCCTGTCCGATCCGTCGATCCGCACCGTGGTGTGCGCCGTCGAGGTGCCCTGTGGTGCGGCCACCGCCGAGGTCGAACGCAATACCGGCGTCGACGTCAAGCCGGTGAGCGAGGAGTCGTCGGTGACCGCGGTACTCACCAAGGTCACCTCCGGTGAGGCCGACGCCGGACTGGTCTACGTCACCGACGCGAAGACGGTGCCCGGCAAGGTGACGGTGGTCGACGACGCAGCCTTCGGCAAGGTCGTCAACAACTATCCGATCGCGACGCTCAAGGCGAGCAAACATCAGCAGCAGGCAACCGATTTCATGAGCTTCGTGCTCGGCGAGACCGGTCAGAAGATCCTCACCGACGCCGGTTTCGCCGCGCCGAACTGACCCTCGCCGATCTCCGGATGCGCCGCGTTCCCCGATGGATTCATCTGCCCGCCCTGCTGGGGGTGGCGCTGATCCTCATCGGGCCCCTGGCGATCATCGTGCGGATGCCGTGGGGGATCTTCGTCTCCTCGGTGACCTCACCGGATTCCGTTGCGGCACTGCGGTTGGGGGTGGTCACCGCGGTGGTGTCCACCGTGGTCTGCGTGGTACTCGGGGTGCCGATGGCCATCGTGTTCGCCCGCTACGACGGCGTCGTCGTCCGGGTCGTCCGCGCACTGGTTCTGCTCCCGCTGGTGTTGCCGCCGGTGGTCGGGGGAGTGGCCTTGCTCTATGCGCTCGGTCGATACGGTCTCGTCGGACAGTACCTCGACCGCGTCGGCATCACGCTGGCCTTCACCACTCCGGCGGTGGTGATCGCGCAAACCTTTGTGGCACTGCCCTTTCTGGTGCTCAGCGTGGAGGGCGCGTTGCGCAGTGGTGATCAGGGGTTCGAGCGGATCGCGGCGACTCTCGGTGCGTCACCGACGCGCACCCTGTGGCGGGTGACGCTGCCCATGGCGCGTCCGGCGCTGCTGGCCGGTGGGGTCCTGGCATTCGCCCGTGCACTCGGCGAGTTCGGTGCCACCATCACCTTCGCCGGGAACCTTCCCGGAACCACGCAGACCGCACCGCTCAAGATCTACCTCGACGCGATCAACGACCCGAGTCAGGCGTTGCCGCTCGCCCTGGTGTTGATGGTCGTGGCCCTGGTGATCGTCGTCGGTGTCCACCTGCGACGCTCGACCGTGGTGGCGGCGTGACCGGTATGGCGATGAATTCGCTGGAGCAGCAGGGTTTTCGAGCATCGGTGCGGTGCACTGTCCCCGATCTGGTCGCCGATATCGAGGTCGCGCCCGGCGACACCCTCGGCATCATCGGCCCGAACGGAGCCGGGAAGTCGACCTTGCTGTCGATCGTGGCGGGCCTGCGTCGCACCCCCGACTCCAGGGTCGCGGTCGGATCGCGAATTCTGCAGGGCGACCGGACCTTTGTCGAACCACACCGTCGATCGGTGGTGTTGCTCGAGCAGAAGGCCAGACTGTTCGGTCATCTGTCGGTGCGGCGCAACGTCGAATTCGGCCCGGCGGCGGCCGGGTTGTCGCGCAAGGACATCCGGAATCGGGCACAGCGCTGGCTCGACGCGGTCGGGGTGGCCGACCTCGCCGACCGCATGCCGTCGGGGCTGTCCGGTGGGCAGGCGCAGCGGGTTGCGATCGCGCGTGCGCTGGCCACCGAACCCGAGGTGCTGTTGCTCGACGAGCCGTTCGCCGCGCTCGATGTCGATGTGGCCCAACAGATGCGTTCGCTGATGCGTCATCTCCTCGCCGACCGTGCCGGGATGACGGTGCTGGTCACCCACGATCTGATCGACGTGGTCAGCCTCGCCGATCGGATCGCGGTGATCGACGACGCCCGCATCGTGCAGACCGGCCCCACCACCTCGGTGCTCACCCGGCCCGAATCGGCGTTCACGGCGTCGCTGGCCGGGACGAACCTGATCGTCGGGCAGTTGCGTGACGCCGGCACCGTTGTCGCCGACGACGGCATCCGGGTGGTCGGTACCGTGGTCGAATCCGCAGCCGCCGGTCGGGCGGCGGCGGCCTTCTCGCCGCGCGCGGTGGCGGTGTATCTCCGAGACCCGCAGGGCAGTCCGCGCAACAGTTGGCACGGAGTCGTGGAAGACGTGATACCGCAGGGTGATCGGGCGTTGGTCCGCACTCGATGCGGCGAGCACCGGATCGGGGCCGAGGTGACCTGGGCGTCGGTCGTCGACCTCGATCTGAGTCCGGGCACCGACGTCGTGCTGAGCGTGAAGGCCACCGAGGTCTCGGTCTACGGCGCTGCCGGATCACCCTCGTAGTACTTGTTGGCCTCGAGGACCTTGGCCCGCAGTTTGCGATACCCCCGCACCGACAGTGGTGAGATCGACCGCAGGTGAAAGGGTTCGGCGTCGGTGAGGTCGGCGGCAAGGGCCTCGTCGACCAGGACGGTACCCGGCCGGGCCGAACCACACAGGCGGGCAGCGATGTTGACCGGTTCACCGAAGAGGTCGCCGAGCCGGCTCAGGACGGCACCGCGGGCGAGCCCGACCCGTAGGGGTGGAATCGGTCCGTCGTCACTGAGTCGCTGGATCGCGAGCGCCGCGGCGGCGGCCTCGGCACTGTCGTCGAAGCTGAACATCACCGCGTCGCCGAGGGTTTTGATGACGTGACCGCCGCGGTCGGTGACGATGTCGAAGGTGCGCTCCTCGAAGTTCTCGAGTAGATCTTCGAGCTCGCCCATCCCGATGCGCCGCGACAGGCTTGTGTAGCCGACGATGTCGGCGAAACCGACCACGAGGTCGTGCTTCTCGTCGGAGTCGCGGGCGACGTCGCGTTCGAGCGCGATCTTGAGGTGACGTCGCCAGATCAACCGCTGGATGACGTCGATGGCGCCGATCATCTGCTCGCGGGTCCACGGGACGTCCGGATTGCGATCGAGATCCAGGATCTGGTCGGCCTGCCATTCGGTCAGCCGCGACATCGTTTGTCCGATCGCCCGAGCGGTGGCGATCTGGGCCTGCTCCGGCAGGGTCTCCTCGGAACTGGCGAACAGCCGCAAGGCGTCGACCTCGTCGGCGGTGAAGATCTTGTCGGTCGTGGTCCGATGCGCGAAACCGAAGGCGTTCCACAGCCTCTCGGCGTACTCCGGCGAGACTCCCAGCTCGGCGATGAGCTCGTCGCGGGAATAGCGTGGCTCACCGGGATCAGCGGCGGAACTCATCGGGGCGGCTCCCGTCGTCGTGGTCCCGGTGAGTCTAGCAACGGTGGTGGCGTACGCCGCTGACACGAGCGTCGTGTCAGACCCCCAGGACACCCTTCATCAGATATGCCATCCGGGCCGGGAAGTCGGGACGCGAGGTGCCACGTCGGACGCGGACCGCGTCGTTGACGATCGACAACGCGGCGTGTACGGCCACGCCTGCCTCCGGCCGGTCGAGGTCGGGATGGGTGCGCGTCATCAGGTCGACCCAGCGGGCGACGTAGTTTCGTTGGACGTCGAGGAGGTCGGCGGCGTCGGACTGGCCGATGAAGACCGCCGAGTTGTTGAAACCGACCGACAGGTCCGGGCTGGAGGTGAGCGTCGAGACGTACGAATCGACCAGCAGGGACAGGAGTTTCGCGCTGTCCGACGTGGTCGAGTGGGCGGCCATCGCGCCGGCCTCCAACCGGGTGGCGCTGCGCCGGCCGATGCCGACGAGGATGGCGAGCTTCGAACTGAAGTGCCGGTAGACGCTGGGACCGGTGATCCCCACCGCGGCACCGATATCGTCAACGCCCACACCGGCATAGCCGCGTCGGGCGAACAATTCGGCTGCGGCGTCGAGGATCTCGTCGCGGCGGGTACGGGATCCGCCGGTCATCACCGGCGCCGGCACCATCGGCGGGGCCGAGTCGGGTCGCAGGGTGATCAGCCGATGCACGAGGATCTTGAGCTCGGCCAATGACCGGGTGGCCGACAGGCGCGCGTTGTGCACGCCCAGACTTCCGGCGACGCTCAGCGTCGCCCAACACAATTCGACGGCCTCGCGTTCGGGCATGCCGGTGCCCGCGGCGAGGACCCCGGCCCACCGGTGCATGACGCCGCGGATGCGCAGGACGATCACCCGGTTCTCCTCCTCGCTGAGGTGCTGGCTGGCCGAGCGCCACAGTGACGTGGCCGCGGGTCTGCGCACCCCGATCGAACACACCGCGTCGACGAGTTCCTCCGGGCTCGAGTCGGTGTCGTCGAGCAACCGGTCGGTGCACGCCTCCAACTCGTCCACGCCGCCCATCACCGCGGCCAACAGCAAGGCGTGCTTGTCGGCGAAGTGCCGGTAGACCGAGGGCGCGGTGACACCGGCCGCCCGCGCGATGTCGGCGAGGGCGACCTGGGTGTAGCCGCGCTCGGCGAACAGCGTCGCCGCATGGTCGGCGAGCTGCCGCTTGCGGTCGGCCGGTCGGGCGCGGGTGGGCTTCGGGCTAGGCATGGTGAATCGACCATAGCGCAGAATTGCCGGTCAGGATCAAGTGTTGACCACCGGGTATGGCCAAATAAGTTATTCCGCGTTAGCCTGTCGTGGTAACCGTCTCCGGTTCATGTGAAAGGAACACAGCATCGTGGCCGATCAAGCATTCATCTACGAGGCGTTGCGTACGCCGCGTGGCAAGCAGCGCGGCGGAGCGCTGCACAGCATCAAGCCGGTTGATCTCGCATCGGGGATCATCAACGAGGTTCTCGCCCGGCACGGGGGACTCGACCCGGCAGAGATCAACGACGTGATCTTGGGTGTCGTGTCGCCTGTCGGTGAGCAGGGTGGCGTCATCGCCCGCACCGCGGCTCTCAACAGCGGTCTGCCCGAGACCGTCCCCGGCACCCAGATCGACCGCTTCTGCGCGTCGGGCCTGGAGGCCACCAACATGGCGGCATCGAAGGTCGCCTCCGGCTTCGACGATCTGGTCCTGGCCGGCGGCGTGGAGTCGATGAGCCGTGTCCCGATGGGCTCCGACGGTGGCGCCCTGTTCATGGACCCGGCGACCGCCTATGACCACTACATCACCCCTCAGGGCATCGGTGCCGACACCATCGCCACCATCGAGGGCTTCAGCCGCGAGGACGTCGACGCCTACGCCGTCGAGTCGCAGAATCGCGCCGAGAAGGCGTGGACGAGTGGTTACTTCGCCAAGTCGGTGGTTCCGGTTCGTGACATCAACGGTGTGATCGTGCTCGATCACGACGAGCATCGTCGTCCGGGCACCACGGTGGAGTCGCTGGGCAAGCTCAAGCCCGCCTTCGCCGCGCTCGCCGAGATGGCCGGCTTCGACGACGTGATCATGCAGAAGTACCCCTTCCTCGAGAAGATCAACCACGTCCACACCGGCGGCAACAGCTCCGGCATCGTCGACGGTGCCGCGGTCGTGCTGCTGGGCAGTGAGGCGGCCGGCAAGCGCAACGGCCTGACCCCGCGCGGTCGCGTCGTGGCCTTCGCCGAGGTCGGCTCGGAGCCCTCGATCATGCTGACGGGTCCGACCCCGGCGACCGAGCTGGCGCTGAAGAAGGCCGGTCTGACCGTCGACGACATCGACGTGTTCGAGCTGAACGAGGCGTTCGCGTCGGTCGTCATGAAGTGGATGAAGGATCTGAAGATCCCGCACGAGAAGGTCAACGTCAACGGCGGCGCGATCGCGATGGGTCACCCGCTCGGTGCGACCGGCGCGATGATCTTCGGTACCTGCCTCGACGAGCTCGAGCGCACCGGCGGTCGCTACGGCCTGGTCACCCTGTGCATCGGCGGCGGCATGGGCGTCGCGACCATCATCGAGCGTCTCTGACGGCCACCTCACCAAAGGAATCTGCGAAAAACCATGAGTGACAACATGATCAATTGGGAGAAGGATGCCGACGGCGTCGTCATCCTGACCATGGACGACAAGAGCCAGGGCGCCAACACCATGAACCAGACGTTCATGGACTCGATTGCCGCCACGGTCGATCGTCTCGAGGCGGAGAAGGACGACATCACCGGTGTCGTCATCACCTCGGCGAAGAAGACCTTCTTCGCCGGCGGCGACCTCAAGGACATGACCGCCGAGCAGACCCAGACCAAAGAGGAGATCGCCACCGCGATCACCGAGCGCACCAACGGCATGAAGAAGGTGCTGCGTCGGCTCGAGACCCTCGGCAAGCCGGTCGTCGCCGCCATCAACGGTGCCGCACTCGGTGGCGGCCTCGAGCTCGCGCTGCACACCCACCACCGCATTGCCGCGGACATCAAGGGTGTCCAGATCGGTCTGCCCGAGGTCACCCTCGGTCTGCTGCCCGGTGGCGGTGGCGTCGTGCGTACCGTGCGTCTGCTCGGCTTCCAGGCCGCGCTGATGAACGTGCTCCTGCAGGGCCCGCGGTTCAACGCCGCCAAGGCCAAGGAGACCGGTCTCGTCGATGAGCTCGTCGGCTCGGTCGAAGAACTCGTGCCGGCCGCCAAGGAATGGATCAAGGCCAACCCCGAAGCGGTCCAGCCGTGGGATGTCAAGGGCTACAAGATGCCCGGTGGTGCGGTCACCAATCCGTCGGTCGCGGCCAACCTGCCCGCCTTCCCGGCGATCCTGCGCAAGCAGATCAAGGGCGCCAACATGCCGGCTCCGCGCGCCATCCTGGCCGCGGCCATCGAGGGCGCCTACGTCGACGTCGACACCGCCGACATCATCGAGACCCGCTACTTCGTGTCGCTGGTGACCGGTCAGGTCGCGCAGAACATGATCAAGGCGTTCTTCTTCGACCTGCAGCACATCAACAACGGTGGCTCGCGGCCGGAAGGCTATGACAAGTACACCGCCAAGAAGGTCGGCGTCATCGGCGCGGGCATGATGGGTGCGGCGATCGCCTACGTCTCGGCCAAGGCCGGCATCGAGGTGGTCCTCAAGGACATCGACATCGAGGCCGCCAAGCGGGGCAAGGGCTACTCGGAGAAGCTCGAGGAGAAGGCGCTCTCGCGGGGCAAGACCACCCAGGAGAAGAGTGACGCGCTGCTCGCGCGGATCACGCCGACCGTCGACGCCGCCGATTTCAAGGGTGTCGACCTCGTCATCGAGGCCGCCTTCGAGTCGGTCGAGGTGAAGAACAAGGTGTTCCAGGAGATCGAGGACATCGTCGAGCCCGACGCCGTGCTCGGCTCGAACACCTCGACGCTGCCGATCACGATCCTCGCCCAGGGCGTCAAGCGCCAGGAGGACTTCATCGGCATCCACTTCTTCTCGCCGGTCGACAAGATGCCGCTGGTGGAGATCATCCGTGGTGAGAAGACCTCGGATGCGGTGCTGGCCAAGGTGATCGACTACACCCTGCAGATCCGCAAGACCCCGATCGTGGTCAACGACAGCCGCGGGTTCTTCACCAGCCGGGTCATCGGCACCTTCATCAACGAGGCCATCGCGGCCGTCGGCGAAGGTGTGGAACCGGCACTGGTCGAGCACGCCGGCACCCAGGCCGGATACCCGGCCGCACCGCTGCAGCTGTCCGATGAGCTGAATCTCATCCTGATGCAGAAGATCCGTAAGGAATCCCAGGCTGCCGCCGAGGCGGAGGGCAAGGAATTCCCGCAGCACGGATCGTTCGCCGTCATCGATTACCTCGTCGAGCAGGGCCGTCCCGGCAAGAAGGAAGGCGCCGGCTTCTACGAGTACGACGAGAACGGCAAGCGCGTGCGGCTGTGGCCGGGTCTGCGGGAGAAGTTCAACTCCGGAAGCAGCCAGCAGTCGCTCGAGGACCTCAAGGAGCGCATGCTCTTCGCCGAGGCCGTCGAGACCGCGCGCTGCATCGAGGAAGGTGTCATCACCTCGGTGCCCGACGCCAACATCGGCTCGATCTTCGGCATCGGCTTCCCCGCGTGGACCGGCGGTGTGGTGCAGTACATGAACCAGTACGAAGGCGGCCTGGCCGGCTTCGTCGAACGCTCCCGCGAACTGGCCAAGAAGTACGGCGCACAGTTCGAGCCGCCGGCCTCGCTGGTGGAGAAGGCGAACAAGGGCGAGAAGTACTGAGCCGCTTGATGAGCTGAGCGATACGCGAAAGTGGGGGAAGAATCTTCTTCCCCCACTTTCGCTTTCGTCCGCAGGAAATCTCTGGGGGACGAGTGGGACACCCGGGGAAGAATCTTTCCTCCCCGGGTGTCGTCGTCGGTGGCGACGGTTGCGTCAGTCGTCGTCGGCCACCTGCGCGGCAGCCGAATCGTCCACTTGCGCAGCATCACCCACCGACAACACCAGCCTGGTGCCATGCGGCGCTTCCTGGACCAGGCGCAACTGTGCCAGTGCCGGGTGTGCGTCGAGCACACGGCCGGCGTTGGCGAGTGAGCGCAATGCAGCCGTCTCCGCCCGTGCGGTCTCCAGCTTGGCCAGGCCGCGCGCCTTGGCGGAGATCAGCTCGGTTGCCGCCGAACGGATCTCACTCGGCACGATGACGTCCTTGAGCAGCGCCTCGGCGACGGTCACACCCACGGTCGCACCGACCGTTCGCGCAGCGGCGAGCACGAGGCCCATGTCGACTGCATCACCACGTGCCATCAGATCCTCGAGCGACACCGACGCACAGGAGTCGCGCAGCGCAACCTGAGCCGAGAGGTAGATGGCCGACCAGGGGTCGTTGGACTGTTCGACGAAGGCGACGGGGTCGGTGATCGTCGCGCGCAGGGCCACCGTCACGCGAACCGACACTCCCTCGGCCGTGAGGATCTCCTGCGGTGCAACCGAGATGACGCGCGCACGCATGTCGAGCCAGGTGTGGGTTGCCGTCCGACGCCGACGGTACTGGCCGGGTGTCAGCGTCCGGGACAGTCGTCCACGGCGGTATTCGAGAACGCAATGGCCGGCCGGGACGGAGACCGTGGCGAATGCGGATGTGATGATGGACAAGGCGAACCTCCCTTCGGCGGCGGTGTATGGCGGCGGACACCGCCCGCGGGCGGGTGCGTCGGTGGGGACACGCGCGAGACCTCCACGCGTGGCCGCAGGACCGAGGCCCACCGGGGTTCCCGGGGGCGGTGCCGAGTGGGGAGTCGAACCCCGGTGCCGTAGCACGGACCGTAGCCATACCTTAAATGGATGCGCGAGAGTACAACGCGCAGAACATGATCGACGGTACCCCGCGATCGGCTGCTCTCTCGTGCGGGAGTGAACTCTGCCAGGGCGGGTGGCGAGGGCGCAAGCGAATAAACGCTCAGCGGATCAAGCCGCGCTCGAAGGCCACCCGCACCGCTGCGGCGCGGTCCTTCACGCCGAGCTTGGGGTAGAGCCGCAGCAGGTGCGTCTTCACCGTGGCCTCACTGATCATCAGCTCGGCGGCCACCTGACGATTGGTGCCGCCACCGGCCACCGCCCGCAGCACCTCGCATTCGCGTTCGGTCAGCGCCTCGAACCGGTTGCGGCTCATCAGACTTGCCGCAGCACTCGGGTCGAGGACGCTCTGACCGGCTGCGGCGCGGCGTACCGCGGCGATGAGATCGGCACGCGGCGTCGCCTTGAGAAGGTATCCGTCGGCGCCTGCGTCGACCGCGGCCCGGATGTCGGTGTCGGTGTCGTAGGTGGTGAGCACGAGTATCCGTGGCGCGTCCGGGTTCTCGGCTCGCAGCACTCGGATCGCGCCCACCCCGTCGAGTTCGGGCATCCGTAGATCCATCAGCACGACGTCGGGGTGCAGTCGCGCGATCGTGGTGAGTGCCTCGGCTCCATCGGCGGCCTCGCCGATCACCGACATCCCCGGCTCCCGCTCGAGCATGCCGCGAATACCGTCGCGTACCACCGGATGATCGTCGACCACGACGATGCTGATCGTCGCATCCGTGGCGTCGCGCATCATCGCCTCGTCTCCGCTCGATCCGCCGACCGCGGCGTGCCCACGCAATCGGTCGACGCCGGGAACGGTAGCGCCACCGAGATGACACAGCCGGCTCCCGGTTCGGCTTCGATCTCGAGTGTCCCGTTGATCAGCGCGGCGCGTTCGGCCATGGCGGTCAACCCGAAACCGCCGTCCGGACAACGCCGCGTCTCGTCGGGGGTGAAACCGCGCCCGTTGTCCCGGATGTCGAGCAGCAGGGTGTCGTCGAGGTAGGTCAGGGTCGTCACCACCTGGGTGGCTCCGGAATGACGGGCCACGTTGGCCAGTGATTCCTGGGTGATCCGCAGCAGCGCATCGTCGCCCACCAGCGGGCGTGGGGAGCCGTCGACCCGTAGCGTCGCCGCGATGTCGTGACGTCGGGAGAACAGTGCGAGTTGCTCCTGCAGGGCGGTGGCCAGGGACCGGGCGGCCAGCGGTAGCGGCTGCAGGGCGTTGACCGCTCGACGTGCCTCGCCGAGCCCTTCGCGCGCAAGGGCTTTCGCGTTCTCGACGCGATCGCGCACCGAGGAGGCGAGATCGTCCTCATCGATCGATTCGAGCTGGGTGACGACGGCGACGAAGCCCTGGGCGACGGTGTCGTGCAGCTCGCGCGCCAACCGGGCCCGCTCGTCGTGGACACCACTGCGGCGGGCCTGCTCGAGGAGCTCCTGCTGGAGTTCGGCGTTGCGAGAGCGTTCGGCGATCAGCTCCTCGGTGAGTTCGCGGCGCCGCAGCAGGGTGGACTCACGGGCATCGATGACGGCCACCACCGCCAGACCGATCACCACGTTGAGCGCCCAGCACAGGATCGAGGCCCACCACGGGTCGAGGAGATTGTGCCAGCCGTTGCGCTGGGTGGCGGTCATCAGCACACACGAGCCGGCGACGCACAGCAGCATGGGCGGCCCGGTGAACAGGGACGCGTAAAGCATGTAGCCGGCCCACGACGCGATCCCGGCCATCGGTGTCACGGCGATCGCGGCGGCCAGCAGTGCGGTGGTGATCCCGAACACCGTGAACCGCCGCCACATCGGCGTGATGTCGATCCGGATCCAGAATTCGGTGAACGCCATCAACGTCAGCATCAGGACGGCGCCGATCACATGGTGCAGATGGGTGGCCGGCACGAGCTGGGCGACCACCAGGCCCGCGAGAGTGAGCACGCGCAGCCCCCACACCTCCGATTGCGGCGGCAGCAACGTATCCGGCCAGGTCAGCGTCGTCCGGCAGTCGATCCACCGGCCGTGGGGCTCGCGTTCTCGAATGCGATGCAGGAGGATGCTGCGAGGCCGGGTGCTCGTTGGCCGCGGGTTGCGGCGTCGGGTGATGCCACGCGGGCGAGGGTGCAGCGCCGCGTGGCTCTCCGACGCGGCTATTCCCACTGGAAGGTCCGCATCGCGATGATCGTGGCGAGAGCTCCCCACACGACCAGTGTGCCGAAGAAGCCGATCGGGGGCCAGCCCGTGGTCGCCGTGTCCACCAATGCCTGGGTGCCCGCGCCCGACGGCGTCAGATTCGAGATCGTGTGCATCCATCCGGGCATCGTCGACCGCGGTATCCACAGGCCCGCGAAGAACTGCAACACGAAGAACGCGAGGGTACCGAATCCCGCTGCCACCTTGGCATTACGGAACAACGACGCGATCACCATGCCCAGGCCGAGAAATGCCCAGCACGACAGCAGATAGCTGACGACGAAGCCGAACAGATGGTGCGGCCACTGGCCGGAGATGATGCCGGGGATCACCACGATCAGCGCGAGGCACACCAGCGACACTCCCATGATGAGCACGAACTGGGCGGTCAACAGCAGGAAAGGGGAGACCGGCGTGGTGCGTAATCGCTTGAGCACACCCATTTCCCGGTACCGGGTGAGGACGTCGGGCAGCGCCTGGACGGCGAGCATCGACAGCACGAACAACACCAGGATGGGCTGGTACACCTGAAAGGTGCTCAGGCCTCCGAAGGAGCCGACGGGCTTGCGGGCGGCCGGGATGGAGGCGATCACGATCGCCGCGGCGACCGGCAGGATCACCGTCCAGAGGACGACACCCGGGTTGCGTACGAGAAGCCGGGCTTCCGAGGCGATCATGGCAGTGGCGGCGCTCATCGTCGGGCTCCTTGCGTCGTGTCGGTATCGGCGTCGGTTGGGGGGTCGGGCTCGGTTGCGGTGGTGAGCGCCAGGAAGGCGTCGTCGAGGCTCGGCTGGTCGACGCGCAGCTTGCGGCAGGCGATCCCGCGCTCGTGCAGCGCGATGATGACCGCCGACGCCACGTTGTCGGTTCCGGTGACGATCACCCTCTCGCCGCTGTGGTCGATGCGGTGGACGTCGGGTAACGCGCTCAGTGCGTCGACGTCGACAATGGCGTTGGGTACGAACGACATTCGTTGGTCGGCGTGGACCGACGCGGCCAACTCCGCCGGGGTGTCGAGCGCGACGACCCGTCCGTCGTCGATCACCGCGACGCGGTCGCACAGGCGCTCGGCCTCCTCCATGAAGTGGCTGACGAGCAGCAGGGTGACGCCGGTGTCCTTGAGGTCCTCGAGCAGGCCCCATACCTCGCGGCGGGCGCTGGGGTCGAGGCCGGTGGTGAGCTCGTCGAGGATCGCGACCTTCGGATTGCCGATGAGCGCCAGTGCCACCGACAGCCGCTGTTTCTGCCCGCCCGAGAGCTTGGCGAAATAGGTGCGCTCGTATGCGCGCATGTCGAGCCGCTCGAGCAGTTCCCGCCAGTCGCGCGGCGCTTCGTAGAAACTCGAATACAGGCGCATCACCTCACCGACGGTCTGCTTGTCGGGAAGTCGGCTCTCCTGCAACTGGATTCCGAGTGCCTCCCGCAGGCCGCGGTCCTCGTCGGCCGGGTCGAATCCGGCGACGCGGACGTGCCCGCCGTCGCGTTTGCGAAGACCGCCGATGCACTCGACGGTCGTGGTCTTGCCCGCGCCGTTGGGGCCGAGGATGCCGAAGATCTCGCCCTGCGCCACCTCGAAATCGACACCACGAACGACCTGCTTGTCGCCGTAGCGTTTCGTCAGTCCTGCGACCTCGATCATTGCCATGACATCCAGCATGGCCGGATCGAGCGGGCAGCGGATCCACCGGATGACCACACCTCGGTCAACCGATCGGTGGACGCGGGGTGGGCTCGCGGCCTGAGGTGGTTCGGACGTTCCTCCCCAAGGTTCTCGTTCTTCCCCTGGCAATTTCTGAGGGAAGAACGAGAGTCTTGGGGAAGAATCGGGAAAGGGGCCGGTCAGCTCGCCAGGAACGCCGCCACCGTCGCCTCGAAGGCCTCCTTGGCCTCGATCATCACCCAGTGGCCACAACGGGGAAAGACGTGCAGTTGTGCGTCGGGGATCAGCCGCATCGGGGCCAGCGCCATGTCGGGCGGACTGACCCGGTCGTCGCGGCCCCAGGTGAGCAGCGTCGGGCAGGAGATCTTGTGCATCATCGCCCAGTACGGCGGGATGTCGGCGGTCGCCATGAACTGCTGTTGCATCTCGAAAGATGCTGAGCCGTACATCGTTCTGGCCGTGGCCAAGGCGTCGGGATTCATCGCCACCTCCCAGCGCTCACTGATGAGTTCCTCGGTGACCAGGGTGCGGTCGTAGACCATCGCGGTCAGCCAACGGACGAGCTTGTCGCGATCGGGGTCGTCGGCGAACTCCTGCAGGAGACGGAGGCCTTCGCTCGGGCTGGGGCTGAACAGGTTGGGGCCGACGCCGCCGATGGTCACCAGCTTCTCGACGCGATCGGGTTTGCGGATGGCCAGGTTCACCCCGACGACGCCGCCCATCGAGTTGCCGATCATCGGCGCCGAGGCGATCCCGAGTGCGTCCATGAAGGTGATCACCGATTTACCTGCGGTCAGCACCGGCATGCCCTCCCACGCATCGCTGACCCCGAAGCCGGGGAACTCGATGACGTAGCAGTGATGGGTCTGGGCGAAAAAGCCGAGGTTACCGCGGTAATTGCGCCATCCGGTCACGCCCGGGCCGGAGCCGTGGAGCAGGATCAGCGGCGGTGCATCGGCAGCGCCGGCCTCGTGGTAGCGCAGCACGCCCTTGTCGGTGGTCAGCTCGCGTCGGGTCGCGTCAAAGGAGACATCCACCCCCACAGACTAGAACGTGTTCTAGTTGTTTGTCATCGGGGTCGGCGGTCAGGTGCCGAGCGCTTCGGCTTCCTCCTCGCCGAACCGCTCCTCGAGTTCGGCAGGGGAGTAGTCGAGGTCGATCTCGGCGACGTCTCGACCGCGGGCCGACTCGATCGCATGCAGCCGTCGCTGCGCGCGATCGGCGGCGTAGGCGAGGAACTCGTTGTTGTCCAGGCCGAACGGTTGCTCGTCGAACTGCTCGTTGACCCACGTGATCATGCCCAGCGCCAACGGCATCAGCTCGCCCATCCGGGTGTTGATCGCCTCCCACAGCGAGTCGTCGGCGGCCACGTGACGACGGCAGGTGAACGTCCCCCACGCCATGTGGCGCCGCTCGTCGTCGCCGATGAACCGGATCAACCGCTGCATGCCGGGGAAGATGCCGTGCCGGGTGCACACGGTCTGCCACGCGTGATAACCCGTCAACGCCAGCGACCCCTCGATGACGTGGTTGTAGGTGACGCTGGCGCGGATCTGATTGAGCGGGGACGGATCGTGGTCGAGGACGTGCAGGCTCTGCGGCAACTCCTCGTAGAACAGCTGGCGGTAGTACGGGTTGTCGGCGACAAAGGACTGCAGATCGTCGTCGAGCCCCACCGCATCCATCCAGCGACGGAACACCTGCGTGTGCTTGGCCTCCTCGAAGCAGAACTGCGACAGATACATCTCGTCGCCGAAGCGCCCCTCGGCGGCCATCGCCTTCATGAACGGCTGGATGTCCTGGGTGACGGCTTCTTCACCAGCGATGAACTGACTGACCAGAAACGTCGTGCTGCGTCGTTGCTCGTCGGTGATCTCGTGCCAATCCTCGGCGTCGCGGCTGAAGTCGATCGCGGCCGGATCCCAGAACCGCCCATTGCCTTTCACGAACAGCCGCAAGGGAAACGAGTCCCAGTTCAGTCCACCGCGACGCAGCGAGGCGAAGTCCGATCGCGTCGGGGTGGAGTGTTCGGCGAGAGGCTTCTGGGCGATGGTCATCGGGGGTCACCTGCTTTCCCTGTGCGGTGAGTCCGACGCTATCGGGTTACCCGCCGGTTGGGGTTCGGAATCGCTCAACCCTCAGGAAACATTGCCCTCCGACGCCCGAGTACCTGTGGTGACCGGATCGCCGGAGTCCTCGTCGGGCTCGGATCTCTTGTGGGACAGGCTGCTTGGCCACCAGATACGGCTCCCGATGTCCAGTGACAGGGCGGGTACGAGCAGGGTCCGCACGATCAGTGTGTCGACGAGGACGCCGAAGGCCACGAGGAACGCGACCTGCGCGAGGAACAGCAGCGGGATCACCGCCAGCGCCGCGAAGGTGGCGGCGAGAACCACACCGGCAGAAGTGATGACGCCACCGGTCGAGGTCAACCCACGGATGATGCCCGCGCGGGTGCCGTGCCGGATCGATTCCTCACGCACCCGGGTCATCAGGAAGATGTTGTAGTCGATGCCCAGGGCGACGAGGAACACGAACGCGAACAACGGGACCACCGGGTCGGCGCCGGGGAAACCGAAGGGGCCGTTGAAGAGCAGCGCCGCCACACCGAGGGTGGTCGCGAACGACAACACCGTCGTCGCCAGCAACAACACCGGCGCGAGGATGCTGCGCAGCAACAGGATCAGCACCGCGAGGACCACGATGAGCACGATCGGGATGATCAGATTGCGATCGTGGATCGCGGTGGTGCGCGTATCGAGGTCGACCGCCGTCGTACCACCGACCTTCGCGTCGGCCCCCTCGATCGCGTGCACCGTGGTGCGGATGCGTTCGACGGTGTCCTGCGCGGCGAGGGACTCGGCGTTGTCCGACAGGGTGGCCTGCACCGCGACCTCGCCGTCGCGGACTACGGGCGCGCCGTTGCTGCTGAGCACACTGACCTGCGCGACGCCGTCGACACCGCGGGTCGCGGCGACGACCTCGTCGGCGCGATCGGCACGGGTGAGAATCCACGTCGGGGTGCCGGCACCGGCGTCGAAATGCTGTGCCTGCAGTTGCGCGCCGGCGACCGAGTCGACGTCACCGAGGAAGAAGTCGGTCTGGGCGATGCCGTCGGCCTTGAACATCGGGGCGAACGAGGCGCCGATGACCAGCAGGATCAACGTTGCGATCCACACGGTGCGGGGCCGCGCCGCGACCCACTGGGCGATCGCGTACCAGAAGCGATGGGTGTTCGAGGTGGCGTCGTCGAAGTCGGCGCTGGTGGCGCCGTTGCTCTTGGCGTCGGTCTTCGTTTCGGGGTCGGGCGTCTCGACCAGGTGCGGGCGCAACGGCCAGAACGCGGCTCGGCCGAGCAGGGCCAGTGCGGCCGGCAAGAAGGTCATCGACGCCAGGAACGAGGCGACGATCCCGAGCGCGGCGACCGGTCCGAGGCTGCGGTTGGAGTTGAGGTCGGAGAACAGCAGACACAGCACGCCGAGGATGACCGTGCCCGCCGACGCCGACACCGGCTCGATGGTGGCCCGCCACGCCCGGCGCAGCGCCGTGTACTTGTCGGCGGTGTGCATCAGTTCCTCCCGGAACCGCGACACCAGCAGCAGCGCGTAGTCGGTGGCGGCGCCGAAGACCAGGATGAACAGGATGCCCTGGCTCTGTCCGTTGAGTTCGAGCCAGCCCTGATCGGCGGCGAAGTACACCGCCCCGGAGGCCAGACCGAGCGCGAAGACCGCTGAGATGAGTACGACGAAAGGCAGGATCGGGCTGCGGTAGACGACGACGAGGATGAGCACGACGACGGCACCGGCCACCAGCAGCAACAGACCGTCGATGCCGGCGAACGCCTCGCCGAGGTCGGCGACCTGCCCGGCCGGGCCGGTGACCTTGACCTCGAGGCCGTTGGGTGGATTGGCCAGCGAGTCCCGCAACGTCTTGACGGTGTCGGCGGGCTCGCCCTTGGTGGAGATCGGGATGAAGACCTCGGCGGCCTTGCCGTCCTTGGAGCCGATGACCGGCGAGAACGCCGATGCGAAGCCCTCTTTGCCCTGCAGGCGCTGGGTCTGCTCGGTGAGGTAGGCGCGGTCGGCGGCGGTGATCCCCGAGTCGCGGACCGCGATCACGATGGCCGGGATCTCGGTGGTGTCCTGGAACCGGGACAGTTGATCGTTGACCTGGGTCGACTCGGCCGAGGCCGGCAGGAACGCGGTGTTGTCGTTGGTCGAGACCGAGGCGAGCTTCCCGGCGAACGGCCCGAGCCCCCCGCCGATGATCAGCCACACCAGGATCAGCAGGGCCGGGATCAGCCAGCGCAGAAACGAGCGCCGGGGAGGTCGAGAGTCGGGCATTTCCGAACTGGCCATGCGGTCATCCTTTCACGAGTCCGGAAGCCATTCGGTGCCGCGGCGGGATCGGAGGGGTCCTGGTGCCCGGCGAACCGTCCGCGTCGGTACTTGCGTACCGATCGCGGTGACGACGACGCCGGTTGCTGTGTAGATGTTTTGCGGCGGAACCTATCTCACGAAATCCATGCCGAGGCGTGCATGGATGGACGACGATGGCGACCGGGGCATTCGACTGTGCCGAGAAAGGGGCAGAACCATGAAGACCAAGGGCGCGATCCTGCGCGAACCCGGACAACCGTGGCAGATCGAGGAGATCGAGGTCGGCGACCCGGTCGCCGGCGAGGTCCAGGTGCGCTTGGCCGCGTCCGGGCTGTGCCATTCCGACCACCACCTGCGCACCGGCGACAGCCCGGCACCGATGCCGGTGCTCGGCGGACACGAGGGCGCCGGGGTGGTCACCAAGGTCGGTCCGGGTGTGACGCGGCTGGCCGAAGGTGATCACGTCGTCACCGCATTCATTCCGGCCTGCGGCACCTGCGAACCGTGTTCGCGGGGATTGCAGAACATCTGCGACGAGGGCGCACGGCTGCTGACGGGACTGTCGATCTCCGATGACACCCACCGCCTGCACACCGCCGACGGGACGCCACTGACGCCGATGTGTCTGCTGGGCACCTTCGCGCCCTACATCACCGTCAACGAGGCCTCGCTGGTCAAGATCGAGGACGACATCCCGCTGCGCGAGGCGGCGCTGCTCGGCTGCGGTGTGGCCACCGGATGGGGATCGGCCGTCGAGATCGGCGACACCCACACCGGCGACACGGTGGTCGTCATCGGCATCGGCGGCGTCGGGATCAACTCGATCCAGGGTGCGGCCGCGGCCGGCGCGCGCTACGTGGTCGCCATCGACCCGGTGCCGTTCAAACTGCAGATGGCCGAGAAGCTCGGAGCGACACACACCTTCGCCTCGATCGAGGAGGCCGCTCCGGTTCTGGGCGAGATCACCTGGGGCAAGATGGCCAACACCACGGTGATCACGGTCGGCGAGATCTTCGGTGACATCATCGCGCCGGCGTTGAGCCTGACCGGCAAGGGCGGCCAGGTGGTCGTCACCGGCATGGGCAACTTCGCCTCGATGGACGTCAAGCTCAACCTGTTCGAGCTGACCCTGCTGCAGAAGCGGGTCCAGGGTGCGATCTTCGGCGGGACCGGACCGCGTACCCAGATCCCGAACCTGTTGCGCGAGTACCGGGCCGGGCGGCTGAACCTCTCGGATCTGATCACCACCACCTACCGACAGGATCAGATCAACGAGGCCTACGACGACATGCTGTCGGGCAAGAACATTCGCGGCATGATCGTCTACGGCGACGACGACTACTGACCTGCACCGAAGTTCGACACCGCGCTAACCGACCGGCCCGTCATGGCCGGTCGGTTTGCGTCGTGCACTGACCAGCAGGCTCAGGAACCGGATTCCGAGGCCGAGCAGGGCAAAGGTGCTGACCATCTGGATCGACACCGCGACACGGGTTTCCTGAGCGACGGCAGCGATGTCGCCGAATCCGGTGGTCGTGAACACCGTCAGACTGAAGTACAGCGCGTCGATCCGGGTGAGTTTCTCGGTGAAACTACCGTGATCATAGTCGGAGAAGATGAAATACATTGTCGCGAAAGCGATCACGTAGAACGTGGCCAGCGCCACCAACATCTCGAGGGCGGTGACCACCGGGTACGGTGACCGCAGGAAGTGGTGGATCTCGTAGCCGCAGAACGCAATCAGCAATGCAACACCGACCAGGAACCCCAGGGCCTTGGAGTTGCTCGCGGCGTTGATCGGCAACAGGAAATAACCGAACAGCAAGATCACACCCGCCGCGATCGGCCGTACCACGCCGGCGGCCATCTCGAGGCGGGTGACCTCGTGGCCGCCGATCAGCCGACGGCGATGCGGTTCACCAGATCCGGACACGGTCGGCGTCCGGGAGGAACAGAGCATCGCCCTCGGTGACGCCGAACGCCTCGTAGAACGCGTCGATATTCCGGACGACCCCGTTGCAGCGGAACTCCGGCGGCGAGTGCGGATCGATCGACAGTCGGCGGATGGCCTCGGCCTCACGGGTTTTGGTGCGCCAGATCTGCGCCCAGCTGTAGAACACCCGCTGGGTTCCGGTGAGGCCGTCGATCTCCGGCACGTCGGTCCCCGAGGTTGCGAGATCGTAGGCGACGAGCGCGATCGACAACCCGCCGAGGTCGCCGATGTTCTCGCCGATGGTGAACTCGCCGTTCACCTTGTACTTCTCGTCGAGACCCTCGGGTGTGAACTCGTTGTACTGATCGATGAGTGTGCGGGTGCGAGTGGAGAATTCGGCGCGGTCGGCGTCGCTCCACCAGTTCACGAGGTTGCCGTCACCGTCGTACTTGGCGCCCTGATCGTCGAACCCGTGGCCGATCTCGTGGCCGATCACCGCGCCGATGCCGCCGTAGTTGGCGGCGTCGTCGGCATCGGGATCGAAGAACGGTGGCTGCAAGATGGCCGCGGGGAAGACGATCTCGTTCATCCCCGGGTTGTAGTAGGCGTTGACCGTCTGAGGCGTCATGAACCACTCGTCGCGGTCGACCGGCGCGCCGATCTTCGCGAACTCCCGATCCTGCTCGAAAGACGCGGCGCGCGCGACGTTTCCGATGAGATCGCCACGATCGACGGTCAGCGCACTGTAATCCCGCCAATGCGCCGGGTAGCCGATCTTCGGGGTGAACTTCCCGAGCTTGGTCAGCGCCTTCTCCCGGGTGGCCGGGGTCATCCACTCCAGTTCGGAGATGTTGCGACGGTAGGCCTCGACGAGATTGCCGATCAGTTCGTCCATTCGCGCCTTGGCCTCGGGCGGGAAATGCTTGGCCACATACAGTCGTCCGACGGCGAAGCCCATCGCGTTCTCGACGAAGCCCACGCCCCGCTTCCAGCGGTCCCGATTGGTCTCCGCGCCGGTCAGGGTGCGACCGTAGAAATCGAAGTTCTCGTCGACGAATGCCGAGGACAGATACGGCGCCGCTGTGCGCAGCAACCGCCACGACAACCAGGTCGTCCAGTCCGACAAGGGGGCCTGGGCGACGAGCGCGGAGACGTCGGTGACGAAGGACGGCTGCCCCACGACCACCTCGGCGAACGTGGTGTCGCCGACCGTGCCCAGACCGCCGAACCACGAGTGAAGATCGAAACCCGATGCCGCGGAACCGAACTCGTCGAGACTCATCAGGTTGTACGTGAGCTCCGCGTCGCGACGGCGGACCACGTCCCAATGGTGGCCGGCGATCGCGGTCTCCAGACGCAGTACCGTGGCCGCCCGGTCGCCGGCGTCGTCGAAGCCGGCGAGGGTGAACATCTGCGCCACATGCGCCCGGTAGGCGTCCAGCGTCGCGGCGTGCTTGTCCTCGCGGTAGTAGGACTCGTCGGGCAGGCCGAGTCCCGACTGCACTACGTGCACGAGGTAGCGGTCGGACTGGCGGGCGTCGGTGTCGACGTAGAACCCGAAGAGCCCGCCGACGCCGTGCCGCTGCAGCCGACCCATGCGTGCGGAGAGCTCACTGACGTCGGAGATCGAGGCGATGGCCTCGAGCTCGCCGGAGATCGGGCCGATGCCGAGCGCTTCGATGTGCTCGGTGTCCATGAAGGAGCCGTAGAGATCGCCGATCTTGGCGGCGTCGGTGCCGCTCTCGGGATTCGATTCGGCGGCTTCGACGATGATGTCGCGGACGTTCTCCTCGGCGCGATCGCGCAGCACGTGGAAGGCACCGTCGACCGATCGGTCCTCGGGGATGGTGTGGGACTCCAGCCACTTGCCGTTGACGTGGGTGAACAGGTCGTCCTGGACGCGCACGGCGTCGTCGACCCAGTCGAGGTCCAGTCCGGAAGCGGGGAGAGAAGTATTCGACACAGTCACGCGTTCCATCCTGTCACCGCCGTCGCGATCCGTCAGCCGGCATGGTCGGGTAGGGATCACGGGTGTTCGCGAGAAACATCGGATGAGTGCGGTCAGTCCGACGTGGCCGCCCTGCCTCTCTCCTGTTTTCAGTCATCCGGCGAGTAGCTCGACCGCAAAAGCCCAGGTCAGCAAGCGCGGCTAAAAGAGAAATGACTGAAAACCGGCGATCGGCTCAGAACTCTTCGAAAGCTGGGTTCAGAACTCCCCGAGTGCCGAGTTCATCGCCCAGTACAGGATCTCGGCGTTCTCGCCGGCCGTCAGCTCCGCGTCGTCGACGTCGGTTCCGCGTGCGGCGTCCCCGGCGCCGAGCTCGATGGGTGCCTGCCGGTCGTCGGCGTCCACCGAGACATCCACCGACCCGGTGACGACGAACAGATGGGTGAACCGTGCCCCGGGGAGCCGGATCGTCGAGCCCGCCGAGGGGCGGGCTGCATACAGTGTCGCGCCGGCGTTCGCGATCGAGATGGCCGCCTCGTGGGTGGGATCGCCGGAGGCCACCGTCACCAGGGCGCCGGTGGACAGCTCCGCGGAGATGTCGCGCTGGGCGTAGGAGGGGGACAGACCGTGACTGTCGGGCATGACCCACATCTGCACGTAGTGCGTGGTCGAGGTACCCGACGCCGGAAGGTCGGGCCAGGGGTCGTTGCGCTCGGAGTGGTCGATACCGCGTCCGGCGCTCATGCGTTGGGCCAGGCCGGGGACCACCACGCCCGCATGCCCCGCGGAGTCGCGGTGGACCAGAGAGCCCGAGCTCACCCATGTGACGATCTCGGATTCTTGATGGTGATGTGATCCGAAACCACAATCGGGCGGTAAAAATTCTTCATTAGATGCAATTAAGGCACCATGATGGGTGTTGGCTGGATCATAGTGATCCCCGAAGGAGAAGCAATGGTAGGAGGTGAGCCAGGCGGTCGCCGTCAGGCTCCTGTCTCCGGCCCGAATGACCGTGTAGCCCATACCCCATTATGGGCATCCGAGAACAGCACGGATTCGGGCCCGTCCCGCGCTGCCCGCACTCCGCAGCCCTCGCCACGTTCGATGTCGGGTCGTCATCGCGCCGCGGACGACGAAGCCGAGGTGCGGCCCGCACCTCGCGGGCCCCGCGATCGCCGCTTCGACGACAGAACGCCGGTCCGCGCCCCCGGCCGCTCACCCGCTGTCAACAGGCGTGCGGTACCCGGAGCTCCGTCCGCGCAGCGGGCGGTCGGGCCATCCCGGCGGCAAGCGCCGCCACCGACCCCGCGGCAAGCGCCACCGCCGACCCCGCGTCCCCGCGCGGGCGACATGCCCCCGCGATCCAGTACTCGGTCCGGTGCGGCGTCGCGCCCAGACCCCGTGCGCCCAGACCCCGTGCGCCCAGACCCCGTGCGTACTGCCAAGCACTCGCGCGCCGACGCCCCGCCCAGGTCGTCCACGTCGACAATCCCGGCACCCACGGCACGCGACAGCGGGACGGGCGGCACGTCCGATGAGGGCGTCGTGTCACTGACGAAGACGGCCACTCGCGACAAAACCGCGGCACGAGACACGATCGTGACCGGTCCGAATCCCGACTGCAAGCCCGCGGGATCGAAATCGCGTGTGACTAGAGTGAAAATTGTGACTATGGGTACTCGTGTGAAGTGGGCGGTGCTGGCCGCGTGCGTCGTGCTGATCTGTGCGGCCGCATTCGGCATCAAGGAGTTGGTCGCACCGACCCCCGACACCGGTGCCAAGGCAGCGATCAATGCCTTCGCCGCGGCATGGGGACGCCAGGACGCGGCGGCGACGGCGTCGCTGACCACCGCACCCGGCCAGGCCGGTGAGTCCTTCACCCAGACCTTCCAGGCGATGAACGCCCGTGAGGTCGACGTCGAGGTCCGCAAGCCGGTCGAATACAGCGACGGCACGGCGTCGTTCTCGCTGCAGACGACGTGGAAGTTCGACGCCGACCACAGCTTCACCTCGACCACCTCCGGCGGTGCGCGGCACCTGTCGACCGGGTGGAAGGTCACCTGGGACCCGGGCGTGATCTATCCGGGGCTGCCCACGGGCGGCAACCTGCGGGAGATCCGCACGGATGCCACACCGGCGCCGACGGTCACCAGCCGCTCCGGCAAGACCTTCATGTATCTGCAGCCGGTCAACGAGATCGTCCTCGACCCCACCCAGACCCGCAACGTCAACGCCTCGGCGGCGGCATTGGCCAACGCGCTCGCCCCGATCGCCCCGTTGATCACCACCTCGGTGATCAATCAGAAGCTGGCCCAGACGCCGGGTCAGGCGATCACCGCGGTCACCCTGCGCAACTCCGACATGGAAGTCCTCAGTCGTGACCCGGCGTCGGTGCCCGGGGTCACGGTGCGCAAGGCCGGCATGCTCGTCATGGCCGATCGGCGCCTGTCCTCACCGTTGGAGGCGGGTCTGACCAATTACTGGCAGGCCATCCGCGACGCCACCGCCGGCTGGCAGGTGCAGATGGTCGGGCCGGGCATGGCCCCGCAGCGGCTCGACGGACAGCAAGGTCCTCCGGGGCCGAGCGTGTCCACCTCGGTCGATCAGGGCGTCCAGCTCAGTCTCGGTGACGCTGCCGTCGAGGTCGGCCAGCCGGCGACGATCATGGCCCTCGACGCGAAGACCGGGGCGATTCTCGGTGTGGCACAGAATGATTACGCGGCCGACCGGGGCAACAACCTCGACGCCGCCTACCCCGTCGGCACCACCCTCGACCCGGTGCTCGCCGCCGTCGACAAGGCTGCCCGCGCCAACCAGGAGACCACCGATCAGGTGCTCGATCGGCTCGGCCTGGGCGTGCAGTTCACGATCCCCGGCGCCAGCGCGCCGGCCCAGGGGTCGGGCGTCGCGACGATCGACCTGCAGTCGGCGGCGTCGCGGATGTCGATGACCAACATGGCCGCGCTCGGGGTGGCGATGGCGCGCAGTGCGTCGGGCACGATGAGCTCGGTGGCGCCCTACGTCATCAACGGTGTACCGACCAAGGTTGCGGGCGGATCGCTGGGGAATCTCGATGCCGGACTGACCACTCCGATCTGGGCCGCGATGACGAGCACCGTCAAGACCGGCGACGCCAGTGACCTCACCGGCGCTCCCGGGTTGCGTGCGCTGGTCGGCACCAACGGACCCGAGGGCCCCGGATGGTTCGTCGGCGTCCAGGGCGGCAAGGTCATCGTCATCTACACCGAGGGACCGAAGTCGGGGACCGCGGCACTACAGGTCGCGCAGAAGTACTTCCGGATCAACTGAGTCATCAACCGCGTCCCGGTGTGGACCGAGGACCCGATCGTGGCCGGCTACTGCGCGGCGTCGGCCGGTCGGGGTGGTTCGGCAGTCCCCGTGCGCCGCAGGATGAGAGCTGCCAGCGCCCGCCAGCCCAGGAGCACCAGGCCGAGGAACAGTGTCGCGACGATGATGAAGCTCACCTCGGTGCCCTCGTGGAGCAGGTACCGCAGGATCATGCCGACGGTGACGGTGCAGAACCAGATGGCCAACCCGGCCGGTGCCAGGCGCTCCGGGCGGAAGTCGCGACCGAACCAATCGCTGGAACGGACGTGGGAGTAGACGTAGACGATCGACCAGCCGACCGCTGTCCCGGCGAGGAACGGCCACAGCGTCTGAGCCACACCGAGCGGGTTGAAACCGTTGTGGTGTGAGGCCCGTCCGATCAGCACGAACACGGATACGGCGACGATGTCGACGAGTGCGGTGACCGGCAACTGCACGTGTGCAGACGCCTGTGACTGGGACCGGGCCCCCCTGGTGGCCATGTCAGAACTCGACATGGTCATCCACGGTAGCCCGAAATCCTCGTCAGGCCGAACTCGCTCCGTCATTCGGAGGATCCGGGCGGCCCTCGGCGCGCGGTGTTTGGTCGGATGTGCCGGGCTCGTCGTGCTCCTCGAGCTCGTCGATCACCATCTCGCGTTCGCGGTCGTAGGTGGCCTCGAGTTCGCCCTTGTCGCGGATGCCCGTCCGGAACTTCGCCAGGATGACGACCCACCCGATGGCTGCGATCAGCACGTAGCTGACGATCCGATAGACCAGCACGGCGGTCAGCGCGTCCGCGGCCGGCATGCCCGCGGTGGTCAACGCCGGCACCAGGACCGCATCGACGACACCGATCCCACCGGGCAGTAGCGGCACCGCGGTGCCCACCGCCTTGCCGGCAGCGTAGGCGACCATCACCCCCGAGATCGACGGGTGCACGCCGACCGCCCAGCACGCGAACATCAGACATGCGATGTCGGTGACCCAGTTGAACAGGCTCCAGCCGAACGCGATGGTGGTGTCGCGGCGGGTCAACTGCACTGCGCGGAGCTGTTCGAGGACCTCGTTGAATCGCTCCAGACCCGAGTCCTCGGGCTTGTTGCGCAGATGGTTGTACCAGCCCAGAACCCGTTCGCCGGTGGACTGCAGCGACTCGGGGTGGGTGGCCAGGTACTGCAGGACGAGTGCGACGGCGACGAAACCGACGATGGAGAACATCAGCGAGAACGGGTTGGTCTTGGCGCCGGCGAGCACCGCGCCGCCGAAACCGAGGACGGCCAGACCCACGCCCGCCAGCAACCCCGACATCACCACCTGCCAGGACGCGACGACCGGTGTGGCACCCCACTTGCGGGTTTCGCGATAGGTGAATGCCGGCGCCAGCACCTGACCGCCGGGCATCGTCTGCGACAACGAGTTGGCCGCCAGCACCACCGCCAGCGATTGCAATTGCCGGACCCGCACCCCGGCCGAGCTCAGCAGCGCTCGCTGGACCTGGGCGAAGCTGTCCATCGAGAGCACGGCCGCGACGATGCACGCCACCAGCCACACCCAGTCCAGATCGCCGGTTCGGTGCCAGACCTGCTCGAGTTTCGGCCAGATCAGCACCACCTCGACCGCAAGAATCGCGATCACCAACGCGAGCAATACCCATCGGAGCCACCAGAATCGGCGACGCAGTGCCGGATGCGCGCCGACCGACGAATGCTCCGATGACATAGCCATCACCCTAACGACCGCTACGCTGACAATTGTGAACGATGGTTCCCCGGCGGGCTCCGCGTCCGGCGACGGTGACGACGGGTCCCAGCCAGGTGTGTCCCAGCCAGGTGTGTCCCAGCCGGGTCGGGGTCTGGCCGACCTCGACCGGTCGTCGGTACATCCGATGGTCCGCAAGGCGGCCGAGTGGAGTTGGCGGCTTCTGCTGATCCTGGCGGCGATCTACGTCGTGGGTCGGTTGTTCAAGAAGTTCGACGAGGTCACGGTGCCACTGGCATTGGCGATCCTGCTGTCGGCGTTCTTGGTGCCCGCCGTCGATTTCCTCAATCGCCGTCGGGTTCCGCGGTCGTTGGCGGTCGTCATCGTGATGCTCACCGCGCTCGGCGTGGTCGCGGGTGTGCTGACCTTTGTCGGGCGCGCCTTCGTCAGTGGGTTCCCGCAGTTGACCAATGAGGTGGTGTCGACGGTCGACCAGACGCGAAAGTGGTTGACCGACGGTCCATTGGGTATCGATCCCTCTCAGGTCAACCATCTCGGCAACAACATCATCGACCTGATGCAGCACAATCAGGCAAAGCTTGCCAGTGGCGCACTCGCCACCGCGACCACCGCCACCGAGCTGGTCACCGGCCTGCTGTTGATGATCTTCCTGATGATCTTCTTCCTCTACGGGGGCGGTCAGATCTGGGAGTTCTGCGCGCATCTGATCCCGCGCGGCTCCCGGGAGAAGGTCGTCGCGGCGGGGGTCGCCGGTTTCGGCACGCTGGTGGCGTATGTGCGTGCGACCGTTGTGGTCGCGCTCGTCGACGCCGTCTGCATCGGGATCGGCCTGGCGATTCTCCGTGTGCCGCTGGCGCTTCCGCTGGCCACGGTGATCTTTCTGTTCTCCTTCATCCCGATCGTCGGTGCGCTGATCAGCGGAACCCTCGCGGTGATCATCGCGCTGGTCACCCAGGGCTGGTTGACCGCGGTGATCGTGCTGGCGATCCTCGTCGGCGTCATGCAACTCGAAGGGCATGTGCTGCAACCGTTCCTGATGGGCCGTTCGGTGCGACTGCATCCGGTTGCCGTGGTCCTCGGGATCGGCGCGGGTATCGTCGCCTCCGGAATCGTCGGCGGTCTGCTCGCCGTGCCCGTGATCGCCTTCGCCAACACCGCGATCCGCTATCTGCGCGGCACCCCGCTCACCGAGGTGATCAAGGGCGACAAGGGGTTCGAGGCGGCACCCGATCCGCCGATCTGGGATCGATTACATCTCGATCAGGCGATCGTCGACGCCGAACAACTCGCCGAGGAGATCGGCGACGACGATGCGGAAGCCGACCGCAACGAGCCGGAGCCGGACCGCGGGAACCCCGATCGCAAGGACGCAAGCCCCAAGGATTCCGGCGGCAAGGATTCCGATTCCGGCCGCAAGCCCTGAGGTCTCAGTCGCCCGTCTGGCCGCTGCGGCTGCGACGCAGCAGATCGTGCACGCTGATCCGATCATCGTCCTCGGTGTCGCGGGCATGACGATCCGATGCCGTCCGGTCACGGCCCGGCGAGCTGGCTCGCGGGTCGTCGGCGGACGGCGCACCCGAGCGATCGGGTCCGGCACGACCGGGTGCGGCCGGATCGGGGACGTCGGCCGTGGTGGTCGGGTCCGCGGTGGTCGGATCACTGACGGCGCGTGGCGGCACCAGCCGCGACGATCCCTGCGACAGACCACGATCCATGGGGGAGGGGCGGTCGGGACGTGCCTCGGTGGGGGCCGGGCGACCGCGTCGAGAGCGTTCCTCCGGGCTCAACGATGCGGCCAGCGGACGCTGGCCGGTCTGGTCGAGCTCGGGCCGACGCGACAGCGGTGATCCCGGTCCCGGTTGTGGCCCACTCGCGCTGCCGGGTGGAGGTCCCGAGGGCGGTGTCGGCGGACGGCGGGTCAGGTCGGGACGTGCACGGTGACCCGGCTGCGATTGAGTGCCCGGCTGGGGCCGGCCTGTCGCCGGCGGTGCGGTTCGGGGGCGCGGCGCGCTCGGTGGTTGCGGAGTACTCGGTGGTTGCGAACGTGCTGCGCCCGACGTGCCCGGGGCGCCCGAAGTGTTTGGCGCGCTGGGCGATTCCGTTGCGCCTGCGACCGGTCCGGGTGCACTGAGGCGGATGCCGCCCTCGCCGAGGCTCCACCCACCGGTATCGGGGCGGTCCTGTGTGTTCGGCGAGTAGCGCCGCGGCGGGGCCGGCGGTGCGTCGGCGGGCGCCGAGGCCACCGGCCGAGGTGCCCCCGGACGGGGGCCGGTCGTCATGCGCGGCGCAGGCATGTCACCCGACGGAGGTGCGGATGGACCGCGTCGTGCGGTGGCCGGCGGTGTGGGAACCTTCTGCGCCGGAACCTTCTGCGCCGGAACCTTCTGGGTGGGAACCCGTTGTGCCCGTGCGCGGTTCGGCGCTGATGGGGGTGCGGCTGATGCGGGTGCGGCAGGCCTGCGGGGTCCGCCCGGTTCCACGGTTTGCGGGGTGGCCCGCCCGGCGCGGCGTCGCGTACCCGCCGCCGACGGCGCTGCGGCCATCACCGATGTCGGGACCTCCGAGACCAGGGTGCCCGCACTGATCGCGCGTGGGGCGATGGCGTCGGGACGCTTGTCGTCGGGTTCCTCGTCGAGAATGATCTCGCCCAGACCGATCTTGCGCTGCAGCGTGCGCATCCAGCGCGGTGCCCACCAGCAGTCGTCGCCGAGCAGTTTCATCACCGACGGCACCAACAGCATGCGAATGATGGTGGCGTCCAAGATGAGTGCGGCGATCATGCCGTACGCGATGTACTTCATCATCACGATCTCGGACAGGCCGAACGCGCCGGTCACCACCACGAGAATGGCGGCGGCCGCGGTGATGATGCGACCGGTCAGCGCCGTGCCGACGCGGATCGCCTCGGTGGTCGACGCGCCGCGCTGTCTCGCTTCCACCATGCGGGACAACAGGAATATCTCGTAGTCCGTGGACAGGCCGAACACGATGGCGATGATCAGTACCAGTACCGCGGCGAACAGCGGGCCGGGGGTGAAGTTGGCGATGCCGGCACCATGGCCGTCGACGAAGATCCATGTCAGGATGCCCAGCGTGGCGCCGAGACCCAGCACCGACATCAACGCCGCCTTGATCGGCAACACCACCGACCCGAACGCCAAGAACATCAGCAGCCCGGTGATCAGCACGAGCATCAGTGCCATCAACGGAAGTCGTTGCAGCAGAGCATCAATGGAGTCCTGCGTGAGCGCCGGCGTGCCGGCCACCCACATGCGCATACCGCTGGGCACATCGATCTTGCGCAGATCCTTGATCGCCTCACCCGCGGTGTCCCGATTCACCAGGCCCGCCGACATCTGCAGCACCTGTAGTCCCGACGATCCGTAGCTGCCGGTGAGGGCGCCGTCGTCGGCGGAGGAGCTGAATTTCTTGGTGAAGCCGGGGACCTTGTTGGCCTCGTCGGCGATCTGCGAGATCGCATTACCCGCCGACGAGTTGTTCTCGTCGTACATGATGACGAGCTTGATGTCCTCGGTGCGTTCGGTCGGGAAGTACTTGTCGAAAGCCTCCTGCGCGACCCGGCTCGGATTGTCCGGCGGCAGGTACTGCTCGCTGATACCGCCGAACTTGATGCCACCGAACGGGATCGTCAATACCAGCAGCAAGAGGACGGTGGGTACCGCGGTGGCCACCGGGTGCTTCATCACCCAGCCCGAGAGCCGGCCCCAGAATCCGTTCTCGATCTCCTCCCGCGACTTGGTGCGGCCGGTGAGGTCGGCGACGCGGTGGTCGAGCCGATCGGCGCCCGACGGGGAGAACTTCCGCACGATCGGGAACAGGGTGTAGGAGAGCATCCAGCGCAGCGAGAATGCGTCGACGCGCGGCCCGAGGATGCCCAGGAGTGCGGGCAGCACGGTGATCGAGAGGATCGCCGCCAGCGACACCGACGCGATCGCGCCGTAGGCCACCGACTTGAGGAAGCCCTGCGGCATGATCAGCAGACACGCGATCGCGGCGACGATGATCGTCGCCGAGAACACCACCGTCTGACCGGCGGTCATCACGGTTCTTCGTACCGCGGCTTTCGTCGAATACCCTTCGGCGAGTTCTTCTCGGAATCGGCTGACGATGAACAGCCCGTAGTCGATGGCGATGCCCAGACCGATCAGGGTGACGACCGACTGGGCGAAGATGTTCAGTTCGGTGACCTGGGCGATCGCGTTCATGATGCCCAGCGAGCCGGCGATCGTCAGACCGCCGATGAAGACCGGCAGGCAGGCGGCGATGACACCACCGAAGATGAAGAACAACATCAGCGCGACCAGTGGCAGGGCGATGATCTCGGCGCGGTGGATGTCGGCGTCCATGCCGCGGGCCATGGCTCCGGCGACCGGCTGCAGGCCGGCGAGTTGGAACGTGGTGCCGGCCGGTAGGTCGTAGCGCTGCGCGATGTTGTCGAAGAATGGCTCGATCGTCTTGAAGTTGTTGAGCACCGTGGTGTCGTCGTTGCCGGCGACACCGATACTGATGAACGCCCGCTGCTGATCAGGGGTGATCGTGCGGGATCTGACGATGTCCTGCGCGGCCTTGCCCGCGGCATCGGTCGGGGTGAAGAACGGGTCGATGACCTGCTGGTTGTTCCGCAGCGCCGACTGTTCGCCCTCCGGAGTGGAGGTGTCGCCGTTGTAGGCGCGCTGCACGACCGTCGGATATTTGGTCAGCAGGTCGTCGACGAATTTCTCGACCTTCGTGCTGATCTGCGGGTCGGTCACCTTGGTGCCGGGCGGGGCGGTGATCAGCAGGATGACGTCGGAGCGGTGATCGCGGCCGAGGGCGGTGTCGGCGACGACCGAACCCTTCGACGACTGCGACGTCGGATCGAACCACCCGCTCTGGCTGAGATGCTTGCTGAGTCCGAGGCCGTAGAGCCCCAGTCCGCCCATCAACACCACCAGGACGGCGATGACGGCGAAGCGCATCCGATAGACGAATGTGCCGATGGCTCCGAACACGCCGAGTCCTTTCTGAAAGTCCGGGGAAGAATTGTCGCAGCGCCTCCTGAGCTCTCCCTGAGGTACTGCTCGTGAGGCCCCCGACGCCTCGTTACTGCGGTTGTGCCACCCGGCTCACCGGAGAAGCGCCGACAGCGGCCGGAACGGCGCCAGCCACGCGCCCTCGTCGGGCAGCGAGTCCAGGCCGATACGCGGTAACGGTTCGCGGAACACACCGGGGATGTCTTCGAGATCGACGAACTCGAGTCCGTCGGTCGTCAACGCCCAGCTGGCGTGCTCGCGGAACCCGATCACGGTGACCGGGACACCGTCGGCAACGATCTCCAACAGTGGTTCCCGGAACGCCTGCCCGTCGGCAGACGCCACGATCAGTCCGGCTAACCCCACAGTGTGCCTGCGCAACTCGATGTGGTCGAGCATGTCGGAGTCGACGTCGCTGTCCTCGGACACCTTGGGCTTGGCGAACACGGCGTAGCCGACGTTGCGCAAGGCCTCCACCCACGGCCGCACGACATCGGCGCTACCAGGCACGATGTTGGTGAACACGGTCGCCTCGGGTTCCACGGGATGCCCGGCCGCCGAGCCGTCGGCGGCTGTGTCGAGTTCCACGTCGCCGGCCGCGCGTCGACCGGACAGATCGGCTGTGCGGGTCAGCATCCACCGCCCGAGAGCGTCGAAACGTGGGCGGTGCGCCGCGGTCGGCCGACCGCCGAGGATCGCGCCGAGACCCATGTCCATGTTCGGTGCGTCCCACACCAGGAGCATGCGCGGGGCGCCGCTCTGGCCGGCGATCGTGTCGGCGAATCGACCGCCGGGCGGGGTCGGTGCGGCGTCGTTCATCGATTCTCCTCGGCCCTGGTGGGTGGGTCCTGCGGCGGCTTGACGTAGACGAACTCGTTGACGTCGCGGCCCTCGCGTTCGGCGCGTCCCTCGAACTTCGTCGTCGGACGGCTCAGCGAGATGGGTGTCGGGCGGGTCGCCGGCACCACGTGCGGCGCGGCCGGGTCCTGGGTGGCCAGGATCTCGGCGATCCACTCGGCGTAGTCGGCGTGGTCGGTGGCGATGTGCAGGATCCCACCGTCGACCAGGCGGTCGGCCATCAACTCGACGGTGCCGCGCTGGATGAAACGGCGTTTGTGGTGGCGGGATTTGGGCCACGGGTCGGGAAAGAAAACCCGGATACCGGTGAGACTGCGCGGTGCGATCAGTTCCCGCAGCACCACCAGTGCGTCACCGCGGATCATCCGGATGTTGGTGAGACCGCCCCGATCGATCAGGCCGAGAAGCTGCGCGAGCCCCGGTTTGTAGACCTCGACGGCGACGACGTCGACGTCGGGTTCGGCCTGCGCCATCGCCGCGGTCGAGATCCCGGTGCCGCTGCCGACCTCGAGGACCCGCGGCGCGTCCCGGCCGAACGCGGCGGCCATGTCCATCGGCGGCTCCGGCGTCTGATCGGCACCGGTGGCCAGATCGCGGCCCAGCCGGGGCCACAGGGTCTCCCAATTGCGCTGCTGGTTGGGCGTCAGGGTGCCGCGCCGGAACCGGAAGCTCGTCACCCGCGGGTACAGCCGGGACCGATCGACGTACTCACCGGCGGGCTGGTCCCGAATGGATTCACCCTGCTCACGCCCGGTGGCGTCGGCGGCAGGGGGCACCGGTCGGTCAGTGTTCACCGGTCCATCGTGTCCTATCGCCGTGGAGAGGTCATCCTCGACACCCTGGGCCTGTGTATTTCTGTGCCGCACGTCGGGCTTGTCCGGGTTAGGCTGCCAGACCAGGGGAGATGTGGGGGAGAGGTGAATGACCGATCGACGTGGTGAGCTGGCGCAGGTGCTCGATGGCGCTTCGTCGGCGGTGTGTGACGCCCTGCCCGGCGCGGTGCGCGCCGAGGTGTCGGCGGCGGCGCGCGATCACCGGCGCGCCCTGACGATCGCGGTCACCGGCCGCCCGGGCACCGGTCGCGACACCATGACGCGGGCGGTGCGGGAGCGGTTGCGAGTCGGCGCGCTCGGCCCCGGCGAGGACCCCGACGCGATCGACGGCGCCGACCTCTGGGT
The DNA here is from genome assembly GCF_000241325.1 of Gordonia polyisoprenivorans NBRC 16320 = JCM 10675. Lineage (GTDB taxonomy): Bacteria > Actinomycetota > Actinomycetes > Mycobacteriales > Mycobacteriaceae > Gordonia > Gordonia polyisoprenivorans. The sequence goes on from NZ_BAEI01000031.1 coordinate 428,881, forward strand.
GCACGTGATCGTGGCCGCCGTACGCCCCGCCGACCACGAGATCCTGGCGTCGTTGCCCGCCGAGCGCACGATCGTTGTCCTCGGCAAGGCCGACACCCACCCCGATCCGCGCGACGCCGCGCACGCAGCGGCCGATGCCGCCCGGATACTGGGCCGACCGGTCACTGCCGTCTCGGCGCTTCTCGCCTGCGCCGATGTCACCGAGGCGGAATGGACCTTTCTCGCCGACCTCGTCGCCCGCGACGAGCAGATGCCGTCGATGGCCGGACACTTCCTCGTCGGCGATCCCGGCGGACGCGAACGCACCCTGCGACGTGGTCTGCTGCGGCGCCTCGACCGGTTCGGTATCGAGACCGCTCTCGACCTGATGGGTGCGGGTGTGGTGGCCGACGTCGACGGTCTCAATGCGACATTGCACCGGCTCAGTGGCATCGAGGCGCTCGTCCCGACGGTCGCCGCGTGCGTCGACGAGGTCCGTGGGCGTCGGGAGGGCGTGGTTCGCGATCGTCTGGAGGGTCTGGCGGTTGCAGGCGTCGCTCGCGAGGGGATCGAGCAGCTGTTGCGCGTGCCGGAGGTGGTTCGGTGAACGCCACCGCTGCGCAGCAGATCACCCCAGACGGGATCACCCCAGACGGAATCACCCCAGACGGAATCACCCCAGACGGGATCTACCACCAGGTGTGGCAGGCGACGGGATTCGACGCGACGAGCATGCCGGAGCCCGGGGCTTCGATCGTGGTGGCCGGGGCGGTGGGTTCGGCCATCGACGATCTGCTGGCCGCCTGCGCGGCGGTCGCCCCCGACCTACCGATCTCGGCGACCGGTTCCGGCCTGGGAACCGGTGGGATCGGCTCGGGCCTGATGGTGCTGGATCCGTCGTCGGACCTCGATGCCGACGAGGTCGAGCTGTTCGTGCGGTTGCGGACCGAGGTGGGCACGGTCGCCCTGGTGTGCACCGGAATCGACGCATTCTGGGAATGGCCGCGACGGTTGCGCGCACAGCGCGCCGTTCTCGATCCCGCCGAGGAACTCCCGGTGTTCGCGGTATCGGCGGCGGCTGCGCTGGCCGGCGCGGTCGACGAGTCCGGCCTGACCGACCTGGTGGCCTGGATGCACGAGGGTCAGATGCGCCCGATCGAGCAACGCATCGAGCAGGCCCGGCTCGCGGCGTGTGTGACGGCGCTGGACCGGCGTATCCGCGACGACCATCTCTCGTCGGCCGCCACCGTGCACACCGACCCGGACGACCTGATGCGTCGCCGACGGACTCTGGTGGCCACCCGCGACCGCGGACGCACCGACCGGCTCGCGGCGGTCCGCGCGGGCGTCGCCGGGGTCCGCACGGCCACGATCGCCGACGCACAGACCGGGTTCCGGGCGCTGCTCGCCGCGGCGAACCGTCGCTGTGCGCACGCCACACCCGGCGAGCTGGCGACCCATCTGACCTGGCTCGACGCCGAGATCGCACAGGTCAATGCCCGGGTGGACGCCGTTCTCGACGACCGGCTCGAGGCCGTCGGGGCCACCGCGTTGCTCGGCGTCGACGGCGACGAGCCGGGTCGCGGAGCCGGTCCGGCGGGGCAGGCGGTGTCGGCGGTGCGTCGTGCCCCGCCGACCGGTCGTCGCGGCGCCGAGGACGCGCTGATGGTGCTCATCGGGGCGTCCACCGGCGTCGGCGTCGGCCGCCTGATCGTCTCGCCGATGGCGGCGGTGGACACGCTGCAGTGGATCTCGATGCCGTTGACCCTGGTGATCGGTGTGGCCGTGGCGTTCTGGGTGATCCGGATTCGCCGGGCGGCTGCGCGACGCACCGATCTGCGGTCCTTCTCGGCCGAGGTCCTCACGGAGGCTCGTGGTCGGCTCGAACAACGCATCGCCTCACGGAGCACCGAGGCCGAATCACGTCTGGCCGGGCAGATCACCCGGCATCATGAACGACGGGTCCGCCAAGTCGCCGCCGACGTCGCCGAGATCGACGCGTCCCTACGCCGGCTGCGCGCCGGGCAACCGTCCGGGGCCACCGCGGAGTCGGCCCGGCTGGCCGGGTTGCGGCACACCGTTGCGACACGGCTGGCCGAGGCGACGCGGACGAAGGCACGGGCCGAGACGACCACCGCACCCGCGGTCACGAGGAGTGAGCAGTGATGGAACCGTTCGTACTGGGCGAGGGTGGCGACCCGGACGACGACGCGGCGGCCGGGCTCTGGCACGGCGATGCGGAGATCGAGGACGCGGCCCATCTCGCCGGACTTCCCGACACCCCGCTGCCCGGTGAGGAACCCGACACCGGCGCCGATGACCACCTGTGGATGTACGACGACGGTCGGGTGTGGGATCTCGGTCCAGCCGACGTCGACACCGACGCCGACGGCGTCGCCGACTCGTTGACCCGGACCGGCCCCGACGGCATGACCGTCTACACCGACCGCGATCACGACGGGCGCGTCGACACCGTCACCCATATCGGGTCCGACGGCGACTACGAAGCGCACCGGCTGGCCGCCGACGGCCGCACCTGGGTACCGACCGATTCGGGCAGGCTCGACTGACTCCGGAGCCGTCCAACGGGCCCGCAGATGGGCTCCGCAAGGGCCGCCGGGGGCGTCCACGGGGGCGGTGAATCGGACTTTCGTGAGCATCTCAAGCCGCCTTTCGGGGGCGATTTCCCAGGTCACGGCGGTGTAGGGTTTGCCGGCTGTCGTAAGTGGACCTATGGAAATGTGGCATATACCGCATCTGTTAACCCCGCCACCTAGCGGACGTTCGGTGACCGTATCCTGGGGATAAGCCGCCGTACCCCGGTCACCATCGATGGTGGCCAACTCCGAGGAGGAGATATGACCTCAGCAACCATTCCCGGATTGGATCCAGACAGCGCTCCCACCACACACGCGGGTTTGCTGGCATGGGTCGCCGAAGTCGCCGAGTTGACCCAGCCCGACCGGGTGGTGTGGTCCGACGGTAGCGACGAGGAGTGGGAGCGGCTGACCGCGGATCTGGTCGAGGCCGGGACGCTGGTCAAACTCAACGAGGAGCGCAAGCCCAACTCGTATCTCGCCAAGTCGGACCCCGCCGACGTCGCGCGCGTCGAGTCCCGGACATTCATCTGCGCCAAGACCGCCGAAGATGCGGGCCCCACCAACAACTGGGTCGATCCCGACGAGATGCGCGCAACGATGACCGAGCTGTACCGGGGCAGCATGCGCGGCCGCACCATGTTCGTGATCCCCTTCTGCATGGGCCCTCTCGGCTCCGACGACCCGAAGCTCGGTGTCGAGCTGACCGACTCCGAGTACGTCGTGCTGTCGATGCGCATCATGACCCGCGTCGGCCCGAAGGTTCTCGAGGCGCTGGGCGACGACGGCTTCTTCGTCAAGGGTCTGCACTCGGTGGGTGCCCCGCTCGAGCCCGGTCAGGCCGACGTGCCCTGGCCGTGCAACCCCGAGAAGTACATCACCCACTTCCCCGAGGATCGTGAGATCTGGTCCTACGGTTCGGGATACGGCGGTAACGCGTTGCTGGGCAAGAAGTGCTACGCGCTGCGTATCGCGTCGGTCATCGCCCGCGACGAGGGCTGGATGGCCGAGCACATGCTGATCCTGAAGCTGACCAGCCCGGAGAACAAGGTGTATTTCGTCGCCGCGGCCTTCCCGAGCGCGTGCGGCAAGACCAACCTCGCGATGATCCAGCCCACCATCCCCGGATGGAAGGCCGAGACCGTCGGCGACGACATCGCATGGATGCGCTTCGGTGACGACGGCCGTCTCTACGCGATCAACCCCGAATTCGGGTTCTTCGGGGTCGCCCCCGGCACCAGCGAGGACTCCAACCCGAACGCGATGAAGACCATCGAGGCCGGTAACACGCTCTACACCAACGTCGCACTGACCGACGACGGTGACATCTGGTGGGAGGGCATCGGCGGCGAGACCCCCGCGCACCTGACCGACTGGCTCGGCAACGACTGGACGCCCGCGTCCGATCACAAGGCCGCACACCCGAATTCGCGATACTGCACCCCGATTTCACAGTGCCCGTCGTTGGCGCAGGAGTGGGACGATCCGCAGGGTGTGCCGATCTCGGCGATCCTGTTCGGTGGTCGTCGCAAGACCACGGTGCCGCTGGTGACCGAGGCCCGCGACTGGCAGAACGGCGTGTTCATGGGCGCCACCGTCGGTTCCGAGCAGACCGCCGCCGCCGAGGGTAAGGTCGGCACCGTCCGTCGCGACCCGATGGCGATGCTCCCGTTCATGGGCTACCACGTGGGCGACTACTTCGCGCACTGGATCAACCTCGGCAAGAACGCCGATGCGTCGAAGCTCCCGAAGGTCTTCTACGTCAACTGGTTCCGTCGTGGTGACGACGGTCGCTTCCTGTGGCCGGGCTTCGGCGAGAACAGCCGCGTGCTCAAGTGGATCATCGGGCGCATCGAAGGTGAGAACGAGGGCGTCAACACCCCGATCGGCATCGTCGCCAAGCCCGACGAGATCGACGTCGAGGGTCTCGATCTGCCTGCCGAAGACCTCGCTGCCGCACTCGATTTCGACCCCGAGGAATGGCGCCGCGAGTTGCCGCTGATCGAGGAGCTGTTCGACTTCGTCGGCGAGAAGCTGCCGACGAGCCTGTCCGATGAGCTCGACCAGCTCAAACAGCGCCTCGCGTGAAAGCCTCGATCATCCGTTGAGATGACACGGAACTCCTGAGGTATCGTTGCCCCCTATGAGACTTCGCTCGTGGGGGGCAGCGTTCGTTTCGGCGCTCGCCGTCACGCTGACCATCGGATCCGGCGTGGCGACGGCGGTGCCCGGTTCGCCGGTTCCCGACCAATCCATGGTCACCTCGCGATATGTCGACACCGAGATAGTGCCCGGCATACCGTCTTTCGGCGCTATTTCGGGAATCGACCAGACCGCCAACGGCGACTACGCGATGATCTCGACCGATGTCGGGCGTGCCGGTCCCGCCCGGTTCTACACCACCCACATCGACTACTACCCATCGGTCGGCCAGCTCGGCGTCCCGCGCTTCACCGGCGGCGGCACTGTGCTCAGCCCGCTCAATCTGCCGCTGCTGCCCGGTGATGCACAGTTCGAGGGCATCCGGTCGGTCGGTGGCGGCTACGTCGTCGTGAGCGGCGGGGCGCATCAGTTCGTTCGCCAGATCGGCCCGTTCGGTACGTTCGTCCGAGATCTCCCGTTGCCTGCTGCGTGGCGCCCGACCCGGACCGCAGGCGTCAACGGGCAGAACGGTCTCACCGGGGTGGCCGTCGGGCCGCGCGGACAGATCAGCGTGATCACCGCCGGCGGGCTGCGCCAGGACCCCGGTAACGCGGCCCGGCTGCTGACCTTCGGATCGGGTCGCGGGCAGAGCGAGTACGTCTACCGCACCGACCCGGGCAAGGTCGCCGCCGACGTCATCGCCGTCAACAACACCGATTTCCTGGTCCTCGAACGCGGTCGCGGACGCGTGACGAGCATCTACTGGGCCACCACCCGCGGCGCCGACGCGGTGACCGGCAAGGCCAAGCTCTCCGGCTCCGAGAAGGCGATGCCCAAAACCGAGGTCTTCTCGGCCAACCCGCTGCCGCAGCTGGTGACCGGCAACATGTCCGGAATGGCATGGGGCAATTGGCTTCCCGACGTCCGCGGACAGAACTATCGGGCGCGGATGCTCTACGTCGTCACCAACAACATGTTCGCCGGCCCGACCCGGGTGCACGCGATCGAGGTGCGCTTCCCGCGTCGCTGAGCCACTCGGGGGATGCGGGCCGCGCCCGCGACCGGGGTGAGTTCAGGGACAACCCCGATGGCCATTCGGGCGCCGACCTGGCACCGTGGTGGCCATGACATCAGCGCACGCAGAGATGACGCAGCCGAGCGGCACGGCCGCCGCGGCCGGATCCGAGGGTCTGACCAAGGTCTACGGGTCAGGTGACACCGCCGTCCACGCGCTGCGAGGCGTGACGATCGAATTCGCGGCCGGACAGTTCACCGCGATCATGGGTCCGTCGGGGTCGGGGAAGTCGACCCTGATGCACTGCCTCGCCGGCCTCGATGACGCCACCGGCGGCCGCGCCTACATCGGTGACGTCGCCCTCACCGGGCTCTCCGACAAGGAGATGACCAAGCTCCGACGCGACCGCATCGGATTCGTGTTCCAGTCGTTCAATCTGGTGCCCACCCTCACCGCGGCCGAGAACATCACCCTGCCCCTCGACATCGCCGGCCGGCCGGTGGACAAGGAATGGTTCGACACCGTCATCGGTCGCCTCGGCATCGGGGATCGGCTCGATCACCTGCCGACCGAGCTGTCCGGTGGCCAACAGCAGCGCGTTGCGTGTGCCCGCGCACTGGTGGGCAAACCCGAGATCATCTTCGGTGACGAGCCGACCGGCAACCTCGATTCCCGCTCCTCCGGAGAGGTTCTCGCGATCCTGCGCGCGGCCACCGACGAATTCGGGCAGACCGTCGTCATCGTCACCCACGATCCGCGCGCCGCGTCCTACGCCGACCGTGTGGTCTTTCTCGCCGACGGCAACATCGTGCGGGAGCTGACCCGACCGACCGCCGACGACGTCTTCGAGGTCATGCGCCACCTCGATGACAAGCCGGGGGATGACGAGCCAGGGGATGTGACACCGGTCGACGGGCTCACCGGCACTACGGATTCCGGTGCAGCTGCTGCCGGGCAGGCCACGGCCCCGGTCGACCCGACCGACGGAACGCCCCGTGGGCGCCACGAGGCACGCTGACTCATGGCCGCATCATCGGTGATGCGCAAGGTCTCGCTGCGAAACCTGCGTGCGCACAAGCTCCGATTGTTCCTGACCGTCTTCTCGATCGTCCTCGGCACCTCGTTCGTCGCCGGTTCGATCGTGTTCACCTCCACCATCTCCCACGCGTTCAACTCGATCTTCGAAGGTGCGGCGCAAGGCGTGGCCGTCGAGATCACGCCGCAACGATCGACCTCCGACGGGGTGCCCGACAGCGTTGTCGACCAACTCCGGGAGCGTAAGCAAGAGTTGGGGATCGACAAGATCGTCACCAACCAGCAGGGGCCGGTGACGATCGCCGGCGCCGACGGCAAGGCGCTGCAGACCGGTGGCGCCCCGAGTATCGCCACCGCCTACATCCCACCGGATCAGGCGATTTCCTCGGAGAGACTGCTGCCCGGTGGCCGGGCGCCCAATGGGCAGAACGAGATCGTCCTCAACTCCTCGGCCGCCGACAAGGGCGGCCTGAAGGTCGGATCGAAGACGAAACTCGTGATCGGACAAGGCAGTACGCAGCCGTTGGAGGTGACTGTCGTCGGCCTCGTCGACCTGCCCACCTCGACCGGCGGGTACGTCAACGTCCAGTTCGACCAGCAAACCGCGTCCGACATCTTCTCCGACGGTTCGCATGTCGCGGTGGTCGACATGTCTGCGGTGTCCGGGGTGTCCGCCGACGAACTCGCCAAGCGGGTGTCGGCCCTCGTCGACACCGATCAGTTCAAGGTCCGCACCGGCGACCAGGTGCGCGCGGACGAGAAGGCCCAGGTCAACCAGTTCCTGACCATCTTCACCGGAATCCTGTTGGCATTCGCGGCAATCGGGCTCATCGTCGGTACCTTCATCATCTACAACACCTTCTCGATGATCGTCGCGCAACGCAATCGTGAGCTCGCCCTGCTGCGCGCCATCGGTGCCAGCCGGCGTCAGGTGTCGCGTTCGGTGCTCTTCGAGGCGTTCGTGGTCGGCGTCATCGGCGGGCTGGTCGGGCTCGGTGTCGGTGTCGGGTTGGCCGCGGTGTTGAAGGCGGTGGTCGGCTCCGCCTCGGGTCTGCCGAGTGGCTCCCTGCAGGTCGGTGTGTGGGCGGTGCTCGCCGCGCTGTTCGTCGGCATCGTCGTCACGATGGTCAGCGCCTGGGTACCCGCGGTCCGGGCCGCACGGGTGTCCCCGGTGGAGGCGATGCGCGCCGGGGTCACCGAAGGTGCTGCGCCGCTGCGGAATCGGACGCTGGTCGGCGTCGTCTTCTTGCTGATCGCCATCGGTACGATCGCCTGGGGCGCGATGGGCGCAGGACTGTTGCGCGCGGTGGTGGTCGGTATCGGCGCGGGTGCGGCGATCGTCGCGTCGGTGTTGGCCGGACCGGCACTGTCCAAACCCATCGTCGGCGGTCTCGGCCGGGTGATCGGCGCCCCGTTCGGCACGGTCGGACGGTTGGCCCGCACCAACGCGGTGCGCAATCCGCGGCGCAGCGCGGCAACCGCTTTCGCGCTGACCCTCGGTCTGATGCTGGTCGCCGTGATCGGCACGCTCGGCGCCTCGTTCAAGGGAACGGTGGATCAGGCTGTCGATGCAGGCATCCGAGCCGATTACATCGTTGCAGGCACCAACAATTCGCCGGTGCCCGAGTCGGTGGCCGGGGCGGTCACCAAGGTGCCGGGCATCTCCGACGCCGTGTCGTTCGGCATCGTGTCGGCGCGTATCGACGGTCAGGCGCGGACCGGCTTCGCCGCTCTCGGTGGCGATCTCAACGGTGTATCGGTACTGAACATGCTCGACGGCGCATCCAGCAAGCTGCCGGCCGACGGGATGTTCATCAGTGAACGCACCGCCAACGAGCGTGGTTGGAAACGCGGCCAGACCCTGACCTTCACCTCGGCGGACGGAACGCAAGTGCCGGTCACGATCGCCGGCGTGTACCAGGACAACGAGGCGCTGCAGCCGTGGATGGTCGGGTCGCAGGTATATGAGAAGGTGATGCCGGAAACGAGCCGGATCACGTTCGGGCTGTTCGTCAAGGCCGCGCCCGGTACCAACCTCGACACCCTGCGCACCGATCTCGAGAACGCGACGTCGGGGTATCTGACGGTGCAGGTGGAGACCCGCGAGCAATACAAGAGCAGCATCTCCGAGCAGATCGATCAGATGCTCGCGACGTTGTACGCCATGCTCGGTCTCGCCCTGCTCATCGCGGTCCTCGGCATCATCAACACCCTCGCGCTGTCGGTGGTGGAGCGCAAACGCGAGATCGGCATGCTGCGCGCGATCGGAACCCTGCGCAGCCAGATCAGACGGACGATCTATCTGGAGTCGGTGCTGATCGCGATCTACGGGGCCGTCCTCGGCGTTGTCCTGGGTTCGGTGATCGGATGGGCTCTGGTGCGCACGCTCGCCCGGTGGGGGCTCGGTGATCCGGTGCTGCCGTGGAGCTTGATGGGCTGGACGCTGCTCGCCTCGGCCGTGGTCGGCGTGTTGGCCGCGTTGTGGCCCGCGGTGCGGGCTGCGCGGACGAAACCGCTCGAGGCGATCGCCGAAGGATGAGTTCTCCGGGTTGTCGGGGTCGGCGGCCCCGGTTTGGCACAATCGGCGCATGACTCAGCCACCGGAAGATCCGTGGGACCCGAATCGTCCGCCGCCGCACACGCGTGCGTTCGACCCTGATCAGAATCCGGCGGAGTACCCCGACTCGGGTTATCCCCAGACCGGGTATGGCCAGACGGGATATGACCAGTCGGGTTACCCGCAGGGGGCTTATACGCAGGGCTATGGTCAGGAGCCGGGCGGCCCGCCGCCCACCGGACCGTACGGTGAGCCGCCGTCCGGGGGTGGCGGTGGTGGGGGTCGCCGGACCCTGATTTTGGCGCTTGCGGTGATCGCGGCTCTGGTGTTGATCGTGGTCGTCGCAGTGCTCGTCGTCCGGAGCACTGGTGGTGGTGATTCGACGGCGTCGCCGACGACGACGAGTACGGTGTCGGCGACGTCCTCGACCACCACACCCACAACCACGGCCACCACCGAGACGACAACGGAGGAGACGACCACCTCGCGGGTCCCCGCGGGAGCTGTGGTCTACCAATTGACCGGCAGCGGTGACGTTGCCGGAGTGCGCTACCGCAAGGGTTCGGAGTTCGTCATCGATCCGGTCACCGCCGCGCCGTGGTCGATGACGACGACAGTGACCGGCGGTTCGGCCGAACTCACCGCAATCGTCGTTCGCGGTCCGGTGACCTGCACCATCATGCACGGTCGCGAACAGCTGACCTCGACTACGAGCAACGGTGGCCTCCTCCGCTGCGTGGCGGATCTGCCGAACTGACCATCGCTTCAACTTGTTGTACCGATAGGTATCCGGTCCGTGGTGGTGCGAATCCAGCACCGGCGCAGGTGGTGATGCCATCGATGGAGGCTTGCGCCTGCCCCATCCGATGGTCGAGGTGCCGAGGAGCGCCAGCGACGAGCCTCGAGACCCGTTGCACCGATAGGTATCCGGTCCACGGTGGCCCGGTTCCAGCGCTGGCACAGCCGGTCTCGAGGCTCGCCGCACGCGGCTCGCACCTCGACCATCGGAGGGGAGCCGTCCATCCGGTGGTCGAAGCCTCCCCGTGCGGGAATGCCCCAGCCCTACCCATCCGGTGGTCGAGGTGTGAGGAGCGCCAGCGACGAGCCTCGAGACCCCTTGTGCCGAAAGGAGTCCGGGCCACAGGCGGCACCACACCTCGACCATCGGGAGGGGATTTCACTATGGAGTTCTCAAACAACAGATGCGGTCCCGGCGATGCCGGGTGCAAGGAATCAGGTAGTGGGGCAGGATAGGTCAGGCTGCGGCGTCGGCGAGTCGCATGGTTCTACGGTGATACGACGGCACGGGTCGGCGTTTCGGATCCACGCTGGCGGGTGGGATCAACCAGGGGTGCCGGTCGAAGCCCATGATGATGTCCCACCCGTGGTGATGCACATCATCGTGGCAGCTGGTGCACAGCAGGCATCCGTTGTCGAGGTCGGTGGGACCACCATCGGCCCAGTGGTGCAAATGGTGTCCTTGGCAGCGCCCGGCGTGCGCGCCGCATTTGATGCATCCGCGATCACGGACGAGTAGTGCTTTGCGTTGGCCGGGGGTGAAGAAGCGTTTCGCCTCGCCAACACTGAGCGGTACACCGTTGGGGTCGAGCATGATCTTGGTGATCGTGGTGTCACACGACAACATCCGCGCGGTGGCTTCGGTGATGGCACCCATGTTCTGCAAATCCCCACCGAGTGCCGGGTTGTCCGCCGACCAGGTCCACAACAGGCCGTTGGTCGGTTTCGCCGAGAAGGTGGTGTCCGCTAGTCCTTGTGCCGCCAACTCCACGATCGTTTCGAACGCGGCCGCACAGATCTGTTCGGGTGTCCGCGGATCCGGCGACTCGTCAGGCTGAGGCTTGGGCGCCGACAGTGTTTCCATCAACGTCCGTGTCTTTTCGCCGGCGATGATGTCGAGGTTCGCCGAGATTTCCAACCGTCCGTCGTCGGTGATGCGGTCGCTGTAGGAGTTGATCGACTTGTCCTCCGCAGCCGGTAACCCGCCAGGCGTTTCGGCCGCCAACTCGTTCCCCAACTGCCTTGCGTAGAGTTTGATCTCGGCGGGAGTGAAACCGGCGAAATAGTGCGACAAGAGTTTCCGCAGAAATTCACAGCGTTGGACAGTGTCCATAGGTTCGGGGCATCGGGTGTCGATGTGCGCCAATCCGTGGACGATGGCATCGACGTGTTCGGACGAGATAGACCCATCCGCCGCGTGCGCCAACAACAGATCGACATCGGTGGTGGCCGAGATCCGCACGTACCGACCTGCGACGGCCGGTGCGAAACCCATGCTGATCAACAACTCCCGAAGTCGGGTGGTCTTGTGGTCGGCCACTCCCAGCCGGTCCAGTTCGCCGGTGAGGGTGGTGGCGTGGTGATCAACCAGGTTCCGCAACAACAGGACTTGTTTCATCGCGCCGAAAGCCTGTGGGCCGGTCATCTCCGGATTCCATTGCAGGTCGCTGAGCTGGGTGACGATGGCGGCGAAAACTGCTTCGGCGTCGACAGTTCCAGCGTCGGGAGCTTCGGTGGTGTCGATCATGGGCCCCTCCCCGGTGGCTGATCGGTGTGATGGGTCCAGTCTACATCGCCAGGGTGTTCGACGCAAGAGTTGTTTTGATCAATTCTGCTTGTGGACAACGTGTTTCGGCGACGATTTTCTGTCGGTGGGGTGTGGTAGGTGATGCGGTTTTCGTCGGGCTTGCTTTCGATGTGGTTGCGATACTTGTTGTCTCGCCGGGTCTCGAGGCTCGCCGCACGCGGCTCGCACCTCGACCATCGGGGGAGGGGCTCGCGACGATCTGGTAGGCCGCTGCTCGACCGTTGGGGCGTCGACCAGCGGGGGAAAGCCGCCACGATCGGGGAGTCGAGTAGTGCTAGTTCTTGCGCAGTACCACAACGAGATTGGTGGCGAGGATCTCGCGGAGTACCGGTACGCGCAGCACCCACCAGGACAGTGCCGGGAGGTAGCGGGGGAAGGCGGCGATGACCGTCGTGGCGTCCGATCGGCTGCGGGCCCAACGCAGTCCGGCCGCGGCGGTGACCGCGAAAAGGGAAGTGCCGTAGAGGTTCTTGGGCGGATGTCCGTGTCGGCGGGTGTACCAGTGAGCGGCGCGGTGGCCGCCCGCGTAGTGGGTCAGGCCCATCTCGTGACCGCCGAAGGGGCCCCACCACAATGTGTAGCTGACGATGACGAGCCCGCCGGGGCGGGTCACGCGGATCATCTCGTCGCACATCTGCCACGGCCGTGAGGTGTGCTCGACGACGTTGGACGACAGTGTCACGTCCATCGAGTCGTCGGCGAAGGGGAGTGCCTGGCCGGAGGCGCGCACGGTGCCGCGATGTTCGAGTCCGCCCGCGTGCATCTCCGTCGGATCGGGTTCGACCGCCAGGTAGTGGGCGCCACACGCGCCGAACGCGTCGGCGAAGTAGCCCGGGCCGCCGCCGACGTCGAGGATGACCGAATCGTCGAGGTCCGCGAACGCACCGACCATGGCCGCGGTGTCGCGGGCAAGGGCGCCGTAGAAGCGTGCGGGATCGGTCTGTTCGTACCGAAAGTCCGACAAGAGGCCGACCGCGCGACGGAGCGTTGCGAGTCGGCGCATCTTCGCGGTCGGTGCGGGCACAGGCGGGATGCTACCGCTACGCCGACCTCGCGGTCGGTACCCTGGTGAGACGATGACACCTCCCACCCATGTGCTGCTCCTGTGCTGGCGAGATACCGGCCACCCGCAAGGCGGTGGCAGCGAGACCTATCTCGAGCGGGTGGGCGCGGAATTGGCGCGACGAGGTGTCGAGGTGACCTATCTGACCGCGGCGTACCCCGGTGCTCCCGACGACGAGCGCCGCGACGGCATCCGATTCGTACGCGCCGGTGGCCGGATCTCGGTGTATCCCCGAGCGCTCGGTCTCCTGCTGGCCGCCCGGATGGGTCGCGGGCGGCTGGCCGGCTGCGTTCCCGATGTGGTCGTCGACACCCAGAACGGCGTGCCCTTCTTCGCCGCGCTGACCCGCATCGCACCGACGGTCGTGCTGGTCCATCACTGCCACCGCGAACAGTGGCCGGTCGCCGGCCGGGCGCTCGGGCGGCTCGGTTGGTTCATCGAGTCCCGACTGTCGCCGTGGGTACACCGGCGCAGCCGCTATGTGACGGTGTCCGCGCCCTCGCGGCGTGAACTGGTCGGCCTCGGTGTGGACGAAGCCCGCATCGACGTGATCCGCAATGGCCTCGATCCCGTTCCGGCCGACGTGAAAGCGCCGGGCGCAAGCACACCGACGCCACGCCTGTGCGTGTTGTCCCGGCTGGTTCCGCACAAGCAGGTCGAGCATGCGCTGACCGTGATCGCCGATCTCCGCCGGGCCGGAGTCGACGCGGCGCTCGACGTCATCGGCGACGGCTGGTGGTCCGACGAATTACGCAGCACTGCAGAGACTCTCGGCGTGAGTGAAGCGGTCACATTCCACGGTCACGTGGGCGAGGTGCGAAAACACGAGATCCTCGCGCAGGCGCGTGTCCACCTCATGCCGTCGCGCAAGGAGGGGTGGGGGCTTGCCGTGATGGAAGCCGCACAACACGGTGTGCCCACCATCGGGTATCGGAGTTCGGCCGGGCTGGCCGAATCCATCGACGACGGGCGGACCGGTCTGTTGGTCGATGGGATCGACGAATTCCTCAGCGCCACTCGAAAACTCGTCGACAACCCGGACGAGGCGCGCCGGCTCGGCCGAGCGGCGCAGCGCAAGTCGCAACGCTACTCGTGGTCGACGACGTGCGACGAGATGCTCCGCGTCCTGCGCGATGCCTGCCGCTGAACGACTTTCGCCAACCTCTCGGTGACCGCGGCGAGCGCGCCGAAGGCCATCAGCAACGCCCAGATCACGTGGACCGCCCACGCCCAACCTCGCGATATCGACGATGCCTGCGGAGTCACCGCTCCGTCGAGATCGAACAGCATCAGATCGGGTCCCGCGACCACCGGCGTCAGATCGGCGAGCTCCGCCGGGACGGAGGTTTCGGGGCCGCGCTCGACGAGTACCCAGCCGACGCCGAGATCGGACAGCGCGCGCGGATTGCCTCCGCTACGAAGGACGCGATTCACCTGTGCCGCCGTGTGATCGGCGTGATCGACCACGACGCCGTCGACCCGCAGTTCACCCGATTCGATGACCGGCGCACGCACCATCCGGGCCGTCGGGTCCAGTGACGGTCCGTCGGCGAAGGAATACCGACGCACCGTGCCCGGCGGCCACAACGCCACCGCCCCGCGGTCGGCGGGCACCATTGCGGCCGCCTTCCTCCAGTCGTCGGGGTAGTGCACCGGCGTGATCCGGCCACCGACCCCCCACGCCAGATCCGGCAACGGGGCGATCACCAGCAGAGCAATGGCCGCGAGGGCGAAACCCACAGGGACATAACGCCTCAGCGCCACCACAGCGGCTGCCGAAGCCAGTGCCACGAACGGCATCGCGAGGGCCAAGAACTTGTGGGTGTCGCGCACCAACCCCGCACCGGGAACAGCATCGATGACCGCCCCCAGCGCGGTCTGCCCCGGACCCGCGGCGGTCACCGCAACCACCACAACGACAGCGGCGGCCACGCCTGCCAGACCGCGCAACAATCCCGGCGCCGGCGACGCGGAACGACTGCGCCACAACCACACCGACCCGATGATGATCACCACCAGCAAGCACGCGGTGGCGATCGCGGCCCACCAGATCGTGCGGCTCGTCGGCACGGCATCGGAGTTCCAGATCCCACCCAATCCCAGAGCGGTGCCGAGCGGGCCCAACAACGGCTCCGACCGCAGCGAGAAGGCGCGCACCCCGGCCGGCCCGTCGGAGGCGATCGATCCACCACCGATCGCCGCGGACATCAGCCACGGCAACGCCGAACACACCCACAGCGCACCGAGTCCGGCGAGCACGCGCCACCGTCGGATACCGGCGCAGGACACCGCAGTGACCCCGGCGCTCACCAACGCCATCACCGACCCCGTCGGCGTCAACCCGGCCACCGCGAGCAGCCCACCCACCTGCGCCCACCCGACCCACCGCCCACGTGCGCGACCCACGGCGACATCGGCAACGGCCACGACGATCCACCCGAGCGCGGCGTATCCGACGAGCAGGCTCCAGTTCCCCTGCAGGAGGCGTTCGGCGACAAAAGGATTCCACACCGTGACCACGGCCGCGGCGACCGCCCCGGAGTGTCCGGCGCCGGGGATCAGCCGAAAGGCCAAGCGCCCGAACCCTACCGCCGCGAACAGGATTGCGGCGGCCAGGGCCACCAGAACCACCACGCCGCCGCCGACGACCGAGCCGGCCACCGCCACGAACCAATCCTGGGGAACCGCACGGGGTGCGAGCGGACCGATCCCGAGCGCGGCATCGGTGACGAAGGACCGCGGCGTCGACACCGCGTCCCGGTAGAGCAGGTACCCGCCGCCGAACAGGGGCCCGACGATCACCGCCGACAGCACCGCACCGACCCCGTAGAGGATCGGTAGCAGCCGCGGGTTGGTCACGAGCGCAACGTCTTCCCTCGGTCCGCGGCTCAGTAGTGGTAGGTGTCGGAGGGAGCCGACGCGTGTCCGGGGTCGACCTCGTAGTCCGATTCGGTGACGGCGTAGGCGCGCGCGAGATCGAGGATCTTGGTGGCGCGAGCGATGCGCGGCAGATCCGAACCGTTGCGGATCTCGCCGCCGTCGCGCTCGAAATCGGCGAAGAACTCACGCGCCCAACTGATGTCGTCGGGTGACGGCGACAACCCCTCGTTGACCGGGGCGCACTGGTCGGGGGTCAGGCAGATCTTGCCGGTCATGCCGAACTCCACGCTCACCGCGGTTGCCTCCGACAACTTCAGTGCCCCGGACCCCACCGTCGGGCCGTCGATGGCGCTGGGCAGGTGGGCGGCCTTGGCGGCGATGGTGAACCGCGAACGCGCGTAGGCCAGGGTGGCCGGATTGTCGCCGAAACCGGTATCCCGCCGAAAATCGCCGATACCGAATGCCAAGCGGAAAGTGCCCTTGGCCGTGGCGATCTCGCTGATCCTCTCCAGTCCGCGGGCGGTCTCCACCAGCGCGACGATCGGCACGTCGGGCAGACGCTTCGCGGTCTCGGTGACGTGGTCGACCGACTCCACCATCGCCAGCATCACCCCGCCGACCGACGTCGTTGCCAGCGCGTCGAGGTCGTCGGCCCACCAGGGAGTGCCGAAACCGTTGACGCGCACCCAGTCTCCCGGTCCGCCCGGATGGTCGTCGGACTCGGTGGCCAGCCACCGCAGCACGTTCTCGCGGGCGGCGACCTTGTCCTTGGGCGCGACGGCGTCCTCGATGTCGAGAACGACGATGTCGGCGCGCGAACGGGCGGCCGGGGCAAACCGCTCATACTGAGCACCGTTGACGAGCAGCCAGCTGCGCGCGAGTACCGGGTCGATCCGCGAGCCGATGTCGCTCGAGTCGGGGTCGACGGTGGTGTTCTGCTGGTCGTACATCCTGGCCTTCTCGAGTGGTGATCGACGATGAATCCGTTCCATCGTTTCACACCCCGCCGCGGTGCCCGCCGGCCCCGACGTCCCCAACAGCGCGAACACTCGGCACGCCCCGGTGCGGCACACTTGGTCGCATGGCGACAGCGATCCGGATGCGCGGCATGATGGGCGCGCTGGGATCGGTGGCCGCCGGGTCGATGGCGGCGAATCTCGCGGCCTATGTCGTCTATGTCGGGGCCGGACGGTGGCTTGCGCCGGGCGATTACGGGCAGTTCGCGCGACTGCTGTCGGCGATGCTCGTCCTCGGTGTCCCGGCGTTGGCGTTGCAGTCGGTGATCGCCCGCGAGGTCGTCCGCGGACGCGGTATCGGGCTCGTCCGGGTCACCGTCACGACGGTCGCGGCCGTCGTCGTGCTCGCGCTGGTCGCCGTCCCGGTGGTCGTCGTGGTGGCCCGGACCGGGGTGGCCGCCACCGCTGCTGCCCTCGCAGCTGCGCCGCTGCTCGTGGTGATCGCCGCAGGTCAGGGTGTCCTTCAGGGGAGCGGCGAGTTTCGCGCGCTGGCGTGGGTTCTCGGGGCGGTCGGCATCGCGCGCTCGGTGCCGATGCTGGTGGCGTTCGCACTCGGCGTCGGCCCGACGTGGGGGCTCGCCGTCGGCACCCTCGGCACGGCCGTCGCCGCGGCCGTCGTGTGGTCTGCGGTCGGGGTGGTCCGCCGTGCCGATACCGGCCGGGGACGTTCTGGCCGTCGACTCCCCGGTGGCAGTGGAGCCGACCCGGACACCAGCACCGGGGTGAGTGCCGCGGGAGTGCTGCGCGCCTCGCAGGTGCAACTGGTGATGATCGTGGCTGTCTCGATCGACCTGCTGCTGTCGGGAACCGTGCTACACCCCGACGATGCCGGGGTCTACGCCCTCGGCGCGGTCGCGACCAAGGCCGCCTTCTGGCTGCCGCAGGCCATCGGCGTCGTCTTCTATCCACGGCTCGCCGATCCGGCGCGCTCGCGGACCGCCCTGCGTCAGGCGGTGACGGTGGTCGCGTCGATCGGGGCGATCCTCACGGTGGCAGCGGCCGCGCTCGGGCCGCTGGTGCCGCTCGTCGTCGGCGACGCCTACCGCCCGCTGGTAGGACTGCTGTGGTTGTTCGCCTACACCGGCTCGGCGATGGCCGTGCTGCAGGTCCTGCTGTTGTCGGCGATCGCGGCCGATCGCACCCGCGCCTCCGCGGTGACCTGGCTGGTCGTCGGGATCGAGGTGGTGGTGATCGTCTGCGTCGTCGATTCCGTCGTTGCGCTCGCGGTCACGGCCGCCGTGGCCGTGACCGCGGCCGCCGTGGCGACCGGCATCGACTGCGTGCGGGCGATGAGCCGCACGCCCACGGAGGCGGACCAGGTGCGCCGGCCGGCGTGACGATCGTTGGGCTGCTTCGGGTTACCGGGCTACTCGCCCGCCCGACGCGACCCGATCGTCAGCACCAGCCCGCCGACCACGGCGACGACGCCGAGGACCGCGGCGACGATCGGTACGACCCGACCCCAGATCACCAGCGGCGTCGACAGACTCCCGGCCAGATCGGACAACCGGTTCCGGGTGGCGTCGTCGTAGGCGAAGGTCGCCTGCAGATTCGTCAGGCGGAAGTAGGCGAACGCCGGGTCGGGGAGACGGTAGGCCTGATCGATGGTGACCCGTTCGTCGAGGATCGTGCCGGTCGAGGTGTCGACCGACAGTTCCCACCGGGAGCTCTGATGCAGGGTCGCGGTGAGTTGCCGCGCCGGATCGCCGCCGACACCGAACCACGACGCCGGACGCGTGATCCGGGTCGGCGGCACGCCGTCGGACACCCCGGAACGGGTGGCGTCGAGGTCGGTGTCGGGGACCTCGGCGACGAAGCGTTGCGCGCTGCGGCCGTCGACCTGCGCGTCGCCCTGCGGTGTCAGCGGCACCGACCGCCGGGTCGTCGGATCGAAGAAGGTGTGCTCGGCGACGCTCACCCCGAACGGCAGGACGTAGGTGTAGCCGGTGCGGTCCGGCGCGGGAACCGGCACCGCATTGCTGTCGTACTGGATCTCCGAATTGCCCCGCGCCCCGGTGCTGTTGGCGCCCAGATCGGGTGTTGCAGAGCGGCGCGAGAGGGTCACGCGATCCTTGAACGCCGACAACGTCGGATCGGTGCACGCCGACTCACCCGACGCAGGCGGCACCTCGGATCCGGGGCGGGCGGCGTCGGCGTCGGCGATGTGGCCGTCGAGCCAGATGCGGTCGCCCTGCACCGACGTGCCCGCCTGCAGGGTGATCACCCGTTTGTCGGCCGGGCGGACCGCGACCACGCGTTGCTGCCGGACCAGCGTGGCGGGCAGCGTACGTGCGGCCGGGGTGTTCAGCGAACAGCGATCCAGGATGGTGGCAGTCGGAGCGGGCGACCCCGATTCGCCCTCGTCACCGGTCGGGACGCTGGTGGCGACGGTGGTCACGTCGGTCGAGAGTGGAATGAGCTCGAGCTGGCCCACCAGCAGTGTCGGCAGCGCCAGCGCGGCCGCCAGGAGGAATCCGCCGAGGAAGATGATGGTCGGCCCGAGCAGGTCGCGCGTCGACCAGCGGCTCGGGCGGGGGCGGTCGTCGGCGCCGGGCTCGGGCATAACGGCGAGCGTACGCGGTCACCACACCCGCCTCAGGACGGCTACGGTGTTCTCCAGAATGTCCACCCAGCCCACGCCAGATGCCACAAGCACCAGCCGCGCCCCGTCGACCGGGCCCGCTCGCTGCGCTCCCGGCGCCCCGTCGACCGGGCCCGCTCGCTGCGCTCCCGGCGCCCCCGAGTACCGGCGATTCTTCCCGCAACTCGAGGGCATGCGTGCGGTGGCGGCGTTGGGCGTGCTGACCACCCACGTCGCCTTCCAGACCGGTGTGGTGAGCACTCCGGTGATCGGCCCGATCCTGGGCCGGCTCGATCTCGCCGTTGCCCTGTTCTTCGCGTTGTCGGGGTTCCTGCTGTGGCGCAATTGGGTGGCCGCGGCGCATCGGCAGGCTCGCCCGCCGTCGGTGCGGCGATATCTGCGGCACCGTGTCGTACGCATCTGGCCGGCATACGTGGTGGTCGTCGTCGTGGTGCTGACGCTGCTACCCGAGGCGCGCGGCGCCGACCTCACCGTCTGGCTCGCCAATCTGACGCTCACCCAGGTGTTCGTGCCGCTGTCGCTGACCGCAGGACTGACCCAGATGTGGAGTCTGTCGGTCGAGGTGGCCTTCTACCTGCTGCTGCCGATCCTCGGGGTCGCCCTGATGTGGCTGAGTGGAGCGCGGGTGAGCGCCCGGGTGCCCGCGCTGCTGGGTCTCGGCGTGATCAGCCTCGGCTGGGCCTGGGTGGCCCGTGCACTGCCGGTGCCCGACGGGACCGAACCGACGAACTGGGTGTTCGGCCACCTGCCATGGTTCGTCGCGGGCCTGGTTATCGCGGAGGTGGCCGGCGCCGCCGACCTCGGTGGACAGTCGACGATCACCCGCGCGATCGAGCGAATCGGTGCCCGCCGGTGGCCGATGCTGGCGCTGTTCATCGTCTCCTACGGTCTGGCATGCACGCCGATCGCCGGACCCACCGGGCTCGGCGTCCTCGCGCCGTGGCAGTTCGCCGTGAAGATGGCACTCGGAGCGCTGTGCGCATTCGCCCTGCTCGCACCTCTGGTGTGCGAGAAGCCGTTCGGGAACTCGCCGCGGGTGCGCGCGCGGTTCCGATTCCTCACCTCACCGGTCATGGCCGCGTTGGGCCGCTGGTGTTACGGCATCTTCATCTGGCACGTCGCGGTGCTCGCCGTGGTGTTCCCGCTCTTCGGGATCGTGCCGTTCTCCGGTAACACGACCCTGGTGTGGTGCCTCACCGCGGTGCTCTCGATCGGGATCTCGGCGGCGAGCTACGCCTTCATCGAGGAACCGGCCCGGGACTGGTTGCGCCGCCGCGAAAGTGCGCGGCGTGAACGCAGTCGCGAGAACCAGCGGCGTATCGAGGCCGGCATCGCCGAGGAGATCAGCAGCGACACCGCGACGAACGCCGGCAACTGAACCCACCACGAGAAGCCGTGGTAGCCGGTCGTCGCATGCCAGGGTCCCGACGCCAATCCCACCGTGGCGAGCATCATCGCGACGAAGCAGCCGACCACGACCACCCGCGACCGAGCGAACACGACCGTCGCCCCGGCCAGCACGCTGATCAGCACCGCCCACCATCCGGCAAGCAGCCACGACGCGGCCAGCCAACCGAGCGCGCCGACGCAGGCTGCGACCGTACCGCCCACCGCCGTACCGCCCACCGGCGCAACGGGAACCGGAGCCGGGGCCGGATGCGCCCGCCGTCGCCACGGAAGGAACGCTGCCGCGAAAAGCAGTGCGAGCAAGACGAATCCGACGATCAGCGACCATCGGTAGACACTGTCCCACCGGAACTTCAACGTCACCGCGCCGGATGCGCCGGCCGGCACCTGCCACCCCTGCTGCCAGCCGTCCACGACGACGGGGTCGAGTGTGCGACCGCCCAATTCGGCCACCCATCCGGGGTTGGTGCTCTCCGGCACCGACAGAATCCGGGCGATCGGCGCAGCATCGACGCGCACGCTGCGCGCAGTCGACTGCCACTGCTCGACCTTCGGACGGGTCACGGCACCGGCGGCCGTTGCACCGGGTATTGCGGTGTTGCTCAACCAGGTGGTGTCGACGGTGAACGCCTGCCCCGGATTCACCGACAACTCCTGCTCACCCGCGGGCAGACGGATCGGGGCCGACGAGCACGGGCGGGCCACCACCGGCTCACCGTCCCGCAACGCGGCGGCGGTGGTGTGTACCGACAGGCCGATCACCTGGCCCGACACCGTGATCCCGATGCCTGCATCGCAGCCGATGTCGATGGGCCTGCTCAGTGGTGGCGCGGCGGGCGGGGCGGGGGAGATCGTGATGTCGGCGATGCCGACCGGTGCGCGACTGGCGAATCCGAGACTGTTGACGTCGAGGAGGTCGGTGCGGTCGAGCATGGTGAGGGTGATGCGATCGGTGACGGCGGGCCGCAGACGGATGACGCCGTCGGCGCCGACGTGGACCCGTTGCGGACCGGTGCCGAGATCCACCGCCACCTCGGTCGGCGCGGCCGGGTAGCCGCCGGCGGGCGCGACGATCCGCAGACTCTGCACCTCCTGCAGTGCCGGCAGGGTCAGGGTCAGCGTGGGTTTGTCACCCTTCTTGGTGGGTTCGGCTGCGGTCCATACGGTTCCGGGGTCGCCATCGACGGCGGCCTGGCTCGACCCGCGCGGATCGTTGACCGCCGACGCCCCGGTCGCCCGCACCGTCGCCGGCGTGCGCAGCAACGCGTCGAGTCCGTCCCCGGGTTTGGGTCGCAGCACCACCGCGGGCGTGACGTCGACGCCGTCGGGGACCGAGAGTGCGCGCGTCATCACCCCCGGTGTTTCGGGACTCAACCCCAGACCCGACGCGCACAGTACCCGCGCCGCGGGTGAGCCGTCGTCGGCGCCACCGGGTTGGTTCACACATGTGGAGCGCCCGGAGAGTTCTTGGGTGAGAAGCCATCCCGCCACCGGCGTGCCCGGCGCGACCCGGGGTAGGACGACGCGGTGGCGGATGGTCAGCGGCAGCCCGGACGCCAGATCGATCACCCCGACCTCGCCGAGCGCGAACTGGTTTCCGGCGCTGCCGTCGTCGGTGGCCGAGGCGCGGATCTGCACCCACCGGGTCGGTCCGCTGGGTGCGGTGACCGTCACGGGCTTGCCGGGTTCGAGTCCGGAGGCCACCGTCGACCCGGCCTCGGTGGTCACCACGATCGACGAGATGTCCGGGCCGAGTGCCTTCGCTGTTGTCAGCCGCAGGGCGAGATCGCTTCGCGGACGATCGAACTCCAGACGTATCCACTGCCCGACCGCCGAGGTGAGACCCGCCGACACCCATGCCGTGGCCGGGTCGCCGTCGAAGGCGGCGGCCGCGGAGTTCGCCGGTGAGGTCTGTCCGGGCTGGGTGGCATCGGACGCCGACCCCGATGTCGAGACACGCACCCCGTTCGGCTGGTTGTCGAGAAGCCACTGCCCTTCGGTGAGTGGTTGTCCGGCAACGGGATAATCCGGAGCCGCGTTCTGCGTCCGGCGCGGATCCCCGGGCGCACGGATCGCGGAGCTGTGGTCGTCGACGCGGCCGAAATCGGTCTCGCGGTCGGCCGGGGTGTCGGTGAGGATCACCGGCGCCGACGGCAGGTCTGCGCGTTGCGCGTCGGCCTGCATCAGTGTGGGGCCGGCGGGGGGTTCTCCCAACCGTGCACGCAGATCCGCCAGTGCGGCAATCGCTTCGGGTCCTCCGGCGACACGCGGCATCGACGCGGTATCGGTCAGTGACGGACCCGTGCCGCCCGCCGCGT
Source organism: Gordonia polyisoprenivorans NBRC 16320 = JCM 10675 (assembly GCF_000241325.1). Lineage (GTDB taxonomy): Bacteria > Actinomycetota > Actinomycetes > Mycobacteriales > Mycobacteriaceae > Gordonia > Gordonia polyisoprenivorans. The sequence goes on from NZ_BAEI01000031.1 coordinate 452,097, forward strand.
CGACCCGGTAGATCTGAATCGCGCGCATCGGTGGGCGTAAACCGTTGTCGCGCACCACACCCTTGGCGCTGGGCTGGCTCACCAGCGGACCGAACGACGCGGCGCGGGTCAGGCCGGGTGACCCGTCGAGGGCCTGCTGGGCCAGCAACGGACGCGCCGACCGCGAGGTGTCGGGGTCGAGATCGGCGCGTAACACGACGAAGCCGATCCCCTGATCGGCCAGTGTCGCAGCGAGCCCCGGTGACGCCCGCCCGTCGGCCAGATCGCGCTGGACCGAGTCGAGAGCCCGGATCGCTCCCGGCGGCGTCAGCGGGATCGCGTCACGGATGGCCCACGGGGAGTCGGCAAGGGGTTGCAGCGGCTCGTCACGCGTCAGTCCCCACAACTGATCGGCCGATGGTGCGCCCGGAACGACAAGCGCCCGTTGTTCGACGCCGTTCTGGGGGACACCGCTCTGGGATACACCCTCGTGGGCGTGCGCACCGAGCCACGACGCCGTCTGTGTCCAATAGTCCGGGATGGCGCGATACGCGCCGTCGGGGGCGAGTTGACCGGTCCACATCAGCGAGCCGGCGCCGGCCGAGGCGACGAGGACGACCAGCGCCGCGGCCACCGGCCGTGATCGTTGCGGATGCGCGAACGCCCGCAACCACTTTCGGGTCGGCGCCGACCCCGGCAGCGGCACGCGCGCCAACAGGTGTGCGACACCGAGCACCAACGGCAGCCGGACGAACGGCTCGAACTTGTGGACGTTGCGCAGGAATGCGCCCGGGCCATCGAGGAAGACCCGGACCGGCTCGGCGATCGGTGAGCCGAGCCCGCCCGCGTAACCGGTGCACATGAGCAGCAGCCCAATCGTCAGGATCGCGATCCATCGTCGCCGATACGGCATGTGCCGCATGCACAATCCGGCCAATCCGGCGGCGGCCAGGGTGCCGGTAGCCAGAACCGCGGCGGGTTGGGTCACCAGCACGGCGCCCGCCACGCGTTCGGTGGAGACGAACGGTGTCCACGAGCTCGTGCCGCGCAGTACCTCGGTCAGCGAGGTCCACTCGGTGGTCACCCGGGAGGATTCGATGAAATCCAGGAACGGCGGCGACACCCGCGACAGGATGAGCAGTGGCACGATCCACCACGCGCACCCCAGTGCCAGCCCGGCCGCCCAGGCAACCCCGAAGCGCCACCACCGGCGCACGTCGGTGCGTACGCACAGCAGAAACCACACGACCGCGACGCCCAATGCCGCGAGCGTGGCGACCGCGTTGACCGCTCCCATCAGCGCGACGGCCACCGCCGAGCGCATCGCGTGCCGGCACACGGGCGTGTCGTCGCGGCGATCCAGCGCACGCACCACCGGCAGCAGCACCCAGGGGGCCAGCATCATCGGCAGTGTTTCCGACGAGATGGAGCCGATCGTCGTCAACACCCGCGGCGACAACACGAAGATCGCCCCGGCCAGCAGCCGTGAGCCCATCGATCCCACGGCCAGCGCCTCGGCGAGACGGACGAGACCGACGAAGCCGACGAACAGGAGCACCGCCCACCAGAGCCGCTGGGTCACCCACGGCGCAAGACCGATCAGCTCACCGACGGCGTAGAACGCACCGTGCGGGAAGAAATAGCCGTAGGCCTGGTTCTGCACCTGCCCCAGCGGGGCCTGTGGCGTCCACAGGTGCGCGGCCCGCGCGAGGAAGCCGAGCGGGTTGGCGGTGAGGTCGAGCTTGGTGTCGGCGGCGGTCAGGCCGGGCGACTGCAGGAACGAGACGACCAACGCGGCCAGCGCGGCGACCGCCACACCGCGGCGGTCGAGCGTGCGCTGCGCGGCCGGGTCGCTCGAGCTCACTGCGGCCGGGTCGCTCGAGGTCACTGGCTGTCGCCGGAGCCACCCCGTGATCCGTAGTCCACCGAGCCCTGCACGAAGCCGCTGTTCGGATTGATGTTGTTCAGGTCCGTCGACGGGCTTGTCTGCGCCGACAGGACCCCGCCGAGGAGCACCGCGCCGAGTCCGACCAGGATGCCGGCAACTCCGGCGACGGCTCCGGCGATCAGGCGGTTGTTGCGCATGGTGGCCAAACTACCATCGGCGCCGCAGCGCTCGCGTGAGCGCGCGGGACGCCTCGCCGTGCCCGCGTTCAGTCGGCAACCAGCCGCGACCCGTCCAAGCGACTGAATCGGCCGAACCGCCAGGCCAGCCCGTAGAGCTCGTCGGCCGCCTCGCGTTGGCGGCGGATGACGTACCGGCCGGGAGCGATCCCGCTCGCGCCGTGCTCGGGATGCAGCAGATAGGCGACCGAGGACGCGTCGACGACGCCGAGGCTCAAGCCGTCGCCGTCGACGAACCATCGCCGGGTCCAGGTGCACTCCCCGTCGGCGAGCAGGGTGTGCGGGTTGCCGCCGCCGGCGCCACGGAGGATCTCGATGCCTGTCGGCGGCACTGGTGTGGGCGTCGTCGGCGCCCCCGACCGCGTCTCGGCGGCGGCGACCATGCGCCACGGGACCACGAGGAGGTCACCCTGCGCCTGTAGCCCGGCGGTGACCGGGATGGTGAGTGCGGTGTCGAGGTGATCGAGGACGCCGAGACCGCTCTGCTCGGTGAGTTCGGCGAGGGTGGTGGTGGCCGATGCTGTCGAAGTCATGTGTGTCTCCATGTGTTCTGGTGCGGTGGTGTGTTCCGGTGCGGTGGTATGCGGTATGCGGTATGCGGTATGCGGGATGCGCCTCACGTTCGGCGCACGAGTTGGGCGTAGTCGTCGGCGTCGAGGCCGTAGGTCCAGGCCGCGGCGGTCAGAGCGGTGGGCACCCAGCCGGGCACGTGGATGCCGTAGCGTCGGCGCCGGCCATCGCGTTCCCGGGAGCCATTGGTCACCACCAGGATTCGTTGATTGGTCCGCCATTGGCGGGGGCTGGCGTACAGCGCGAGGGTGGCCGCCTCGTTACCGGGATCGTCGGATTCGTCGATCAGTCGCATCCCGGCATCGTCGATCCATCGATCCCAGCCGATGCGTTCGATCGCGGTGCGGCGGATCTCGATGTTGCGTTCGGCGGCGATGCGTTCGGGTGTCGGATCGTCGATCACCCAGTGCGGCACGATCGTTCCGTGAACGGCATGCACAGCACAGCCGTCGGCGTAGGCGACGGCGGGACCGTCGTCGCGATGGAGGCGCCGTGTGCCGTGCGGGCTGTGCGGGATGGGTTCGGTGTCGACGGAGATCGGCCGTTCGGCCAGGACGCAGACGTCGTCGAATGCCCACCACCATCCGGCGGAAACCGCCAGCGCCGTGGTGATCTCGAGGAGTTCGACCTCGTCCGGCGGCAGCCGCGCCAAGCCCAATCGATAGGCGACGAGCCCGAACGCGCTGCGATGCGCCTCATGCTGACCGAACCACGTGCCGACGCCGGGCATCACCGGCAGCGTCGACTTGATGGGACGGCCGATGTTGTCGAAGAGGCTGGTGCGCAACGAGTCCCGGATGGCTGCCCGGACGACGTCGGGCACCTCGGCCCCGCCCTCGAGTGCCTCCGCCGGGCTCAGGGTCTGTGTGCGTCCGGCCTGTGCGCGTCCGGGGGTCACGCGCCGATTCGGAAAGACGGGTGACAGCCGGTCGAGACGCTTCTCGACGGCGTCACGCGAGCGTGCCAGCATCGCGGCGATCCGATTGGGGGCGTCGTCACGTCCGGGTGCGGTCGTGGTGTCGAACTTCTCGGTCTGGATACACCGCACCGCCGCGTGTGGCGATGCAATCCAGATGAATTGTGGGGGAGGGTGTTTGGTGATCCGATACAGTTCCGAGATCGCGGCTTCGGCAGTGGTGCGATCTGCTCGTCGGCAGTCGAGTCCGTGCTCGAGCCAGGCCACGCGGGTATCGGTCAGGTAGCCGGCGATCGCCGACGAATCCGAGCCGTCAGGTGGTGGCGGTGGAAAACGATTGCTGGACAGTATCGTTCGGTGGTCGACGCCGACGGGGTCGACCTGCACGGGGCTCACGCGAAGGAGGCGGTGGCCGCCTTTCCGGTAGTCATGACCATCAAGGATGGCACCATCGGCGCGCGAGCGCAAGGCTTACGTCGGGTCACGGCGACACCGGAGGTTGCTTGTCGCACTTGGCCGGAACGATGAACACCGGTCGGTGGCAGTGCTTCAGCACGCGGCCGGCCACGCTGGATCGCAGTAGTGCCTTGAGTCCGGAGTCGCCGCGGGTACCCGTCACCAACAGGTCGACGTCGAGGGCATCGGCGGCGGCGACCAGCGCACCCCACACCGTCGACTCCACCTCCACCAGGGTCCCGGTCGCATCGAGGCCCGCGTCCCGCGCCATCTCGACGCCCCGCGTGTTGATCTCGGCGGCTTCCGCGCGCAGGGCGTCGTCGACGTCGAGTTCGAGGGGCGAGGTGTCGACGAAGGGCTGGATGCCGGCCGAGAGACTCGACAGCCGGGCCGGATTGAGCGTGCCCGGCTGCCAGGCCGTGACCACGTGCGCGGTCGTCGCCCGCAGGAAGTGGGCGGCGTAGGTGATGGCCCGCTCGGAGTTGGCGCCGCCGTCGAACGCGATCATCACCGACTGGGGGACCGGACCAGAAGCGGACTGGGACACCGAAGAGGACGGGGACACGGATTCAGCGGGGGCGGAGTCGATCCGCGCACCCTGCTCCCGGTGTCGAGAGTCCATTGCCCAAGAGTACATGCAACACTCGTGCCATGGGCCCAACTCGACGACGCCGTTTTCGCCAGGTTCGTGACCTGATCGCGCTGGTGGCGGTGACCAGTATCGCCGTGGTCGGCTGCGGCACCGATTCCTCCTCGTCGGCCGCGCAGACATCGTCGAGCGCGGCCTCGTCGGCGTCGACCCGCTCGTCCCCGCCGGCGTCGACGAGTGCCGCGGCGCCCATCGGCTGCGGTGTGGCGACGCTGGCGAAGATGTCGCTGCGACAGAAGTTGGGCCAGTCGATCGTCGTCGGCGTGACCGGAACCGACGACGCGCTGTCGTTGGTCAAACGGGAGCCGGTGGGCGGCATCTTCATCGGCAGTTGGACCGACAAATCGCTCCTCACCGACCAGGGCGCCCTCGAGAAGGTCACCGCAGCCTCGTCGATCCCGCTGATGGTCAGCGTCGACCAGGAAGGCGGTCGCGTCTCCCGGTTGTCCTCGCTCGGTATCGACAGCCCGTCGGCGCGTGAGCTCGCGCGCACCAAGACACCCGAGCAGGTCCGTGCCCTCGCGGCGAGTGAGGGCAAGAAGATGCGGGCGTTGGGTATCACCGTGGACTTCGCCCCCGACGCCGACGTCAGCGACGAACCCGACGACGCGGTCATCGGTGACCGCTCGTTCTCCGACGACCCGGCCACGGTGGCCCGATACGCCCAGGCGTTCGCCGAGGGACTTCAATCCGCCGGAGTCATGCCGGTGTTCAAACACTTCCCGGGGCACGGGCACGGTTCGGGTGACTCCCACCTCGGTGTCGTGCGCACGCCGCCGCTCACGCAACTCGAGCGCAGCGACCTCGTCCCGTACAAGACGCTGCTGGCGAATCCGGGGAATGCGGCGGTGATGGTCGGGCATCTGATCGTGCCCGGACTGACCGTCGGTGACACGCCGTCGAGCCTGAGCGTCAACGCCATGCGCATGCTGCGGACCGGGCAACCGTACGGCGGTCCGGCCTTCGACGGCGTGGTCTTCTCCGACGACCTGTCCGGAATGGGCGCCATCACCCAGCGCTACCCGCTGCCGCAGGCGGTGCAACGCTTCCTCGTCGCCGGCGGCGACATCGCCCTGTGGATCACCACCGACAAGGTGACCGCCGTCCTCAACAGCCTCGAGTCCGCCGTCCGGTCCGGACAACTGAGCCAGTCGCGCGTCGACGAGTCGGTCGTCCGCATCCTCAAAGCCAAGGGGCAGCTACGGTGCTGATGACCGCCGGAGGAGAGCGGGGTGAATCCGCATGACTGATCCCCACCCGCCGCATCGGCCACCGCCACCACGTCCGCGCGTTGCCGTGACCCCGTTGGCGCAGCCTCCGGTCGCACGCACGCGTCGCACGCATCTGGTCGTCGGGCTCGCCGTGCTCGAGGTGGTCTTCCTGGTCGCCGCGGCGGTGGTGGTGATGATGTCGCGTGACGCGCTGACCGCTGCCCTGCGCGCCGATCTCGCGGCCGACAATCAGGGGGCCAGTGCCGCCGACATCTCCACCACGGTGTCCGTTGCGCTGCTGGTCGCCGCGGGTGTGGCGGCGCTGGCCGTCGTCGCGGCGGTCCTCGGTGTACTGCTGCTGCGCCAGGGCGGCAAAGCAGCTCGGCCCCTGCTACTCGGTTCGGCGGTCCTCGTGACGGTGCTGGCGGTCGCGTGGATCGTGACGACGAATTCGCTGCCCGCCGATACCGATACGGTTCTGCCGATGGTGTGGGTGTCGCGCTATCTGCCGTCGGCGGCGGCGCTCGCCGGAGTTCTGGCCGGTGTGCTGGCCCTCATTCCGGACGGCGGTGCGACCCTGCGTTGAGCGTCGCGCCGGTGGCCCGGCTGATGGGCGGGCCGATCGACGGGTCCGGCCGTCCGAGGTCGGCCAGGATGCCCTCGGCGCTGCGCACTGCCACCGTGGCCGCGTCGACGACCTGCGGGTCGGCCAGCGGATGTGCCGCCCGTGTCCGCCACCGGGCGGCCGCGGCAATTGCCGCCTCGCGCACCTCATTCGGGGTGGCGTCGTGCGCAAGTCCCAGGCGCACAGTCGGATACACGCCGCGGTCGCCGACGAGTCGGCTCAACTCGTCGAGTGTCTCGGGGGGCAGACCGATCCGTCCGGCCCGCACGGCCCCGATCAACCGCAATTCGCGGAAGCCGTGGGTGTCGGCCAGCGCGCGGCGCACCGACGAACGCAGTTGGGCCGCTGCGGGTCCCGGGGTGCCGGCGAGTATGCCGTCGAGGGTGCGCAGCGCCGAATGCGACTTGAGCTGCCAGGCCCGTTGGCCGAATTGCACGGTGATCAGGGAACTGAGCTCCGAGAGACCGCTGCGCGCGAGCAACTCCGTCGACAGCGCCGACGACGTCGTCGTCCCGAACCGGATCAACGTCACCGCCAGTCGGATACCGAAGACGCCCAGCCGGTCGGCCAGGGCTTGCCGCGCCTGCGGGTCGACGGTGGGCAGGATGTCCGGGCGGGTGAATCGGTCCATACTCAGCAGCGCTGATTCCAGATCGTCGGCAGGCACCGACGCCAGCGCGAGCAGCGCCCGGAACTCCCTCTCCCGCAACGTCTGTGCCCCCAACGCCAGCAGCCCCGACACCGGGAGGACCGAGTGGCACAGGCCGGTGCGGGTCAGTTCGCCGGTCAGTCGTGCAGCGATCTCCTGCGCCGACAGCATCGCATCCACCCGCCCGGCGCCGAGTTCGTCGGCACGGGACACCACCCCGACGACCCCGAGCGGGCCGGCCGAGGAGCCCATGGCCGCGGTGATCCGCCGCAGCATGGCGGAGTCGGCGGCGGTGAGTGTGCGCAGCAGATAGATGACCGCATCCACCCGAGGTCGCCCGTCCTCGGGCGCGAGAAGATGTTCGGTGGACGCCGACAGGTCCGACGACAACGACGCCAGCCCCGGGGTGTCGACCAGGGCGCGATGCTCCAGCGCCCGGGTCGGCCAGGTGACCTCGATGCGATCGATGCGATCGGCGGTCAACGTCCCGAGGTCGAAGCCGAGTCGGCCGTCGATTCGGGTCACCGGAACCGCAACGGCGGCACCGTCATCGACGCATGCGGTCACCGACGCCGTCCGGCCCCGGCGATACCAGGTGACCACCCGCGTGCACTCGGTGGCGTCGGTCGGTGCGATGTCCTGCCCGACCAGCGCATTGAGCAGCGTGGACTTGCCGGCCTTCAGCGATCCGGTGAGTGCGATCCGCAAGGGCGCTTGGAGTTGTCGCTCACACTCCTCGATCCGATCGAGGGCGCGTCGATCACCGGCCACGGCCGTGCGCGCTGCAGCGAGGAGGTCGGGGGCCGCCGGAGCGGGGCCGGGTGCGGGACTCATCAGGCGGCCTGCCCGGTGATCTGGGTCCCGGTGATCGCCTCGGCCGCACGACGCAGCGCCGCCACCGCCGACAACTCGCTCTCCAGCGCCGCGACCCGGGCGGCGCGCTCGGAATCCTCCAGTGCCGCCGCCGATTGCGCGGCGCTCAGCGACTCGTTGATCGAGCGGGCCGCCTGTTCGGCGATCTCGGCGAAGTGATCGCGCAGGATGCGCTGCATCGTGCGCAGCCGATCACGGGACTCCTTGCCGACCTGGAAGCTGACGTCGTCGGTGAACGAGCGCACCACCACCTTGGCCTTGTTGCGGCGATCGGCGAGTCGCGCCTGCTTGTCGTCACGATAGGCCTTGCTGCCCAACAACAGTCCCGCACCCACCGACACGGGATTGATCAGCGCCATCCCCATCATGGTGGAGATCAGTCCGAACATCAGCACACCGCCGTAGGAGCCACGCATCCCGACGATCAGCTTCTGGGTGATCGACATCGACGACGTGTTGGGTGCGCTGAGCTCGGTGACGGAATCGAGGATGCCGTCGACGCCGGCGATGTCGATGGCCGGCAGATCGGCGTACCCGGCCTCGGCGAAGTGCTCGGCGAGCCGCTCGGCCAGCCACACCGAGCGTTCGTGTGCCCACACGAAATTGTCGCCGACCGCGGTCGCGGTCTGGTCGATCAGCCACTCCGACAACCGGTCCCAGTCCTTCTCCGGATCGCCGTCGTCGATGGCGCGCTCGGCCTCCCGGGTCACCGCGCGCAGCCGGTCCCGCAGATCGTGATCGATGTCGGCGGCCAGGTCGGAGATCCCGTCGGTGAGGGTCTGCTGCCAGTGCGAGGACGACCGGCGCAGTCCCTCCGCCTTGGCCCGGGCCTCCCGCAGGCCTCGCACCGCGCGGTCGGCGGTCTCCGGATTCTTCAGTGCCGCAAGCTCACTGCCCAAGGTGAGCGCCAGGTGCTCGGAGACGGTCCGCAGGTCGGTGCCGGCGGCGGCGCGTGCAGATCGGCGCGCCGAGGGCACCACGGTTTCCCGGAGATACCGATAGAGGTCGGCGAAACCCGCCTCGGCGTTGAGTTGTTCGTCGCCGAGACGCAGGGCATGGGCGCGCATCGTCGACGAGACGGGAAGAAGTGGGATGTCGATGTCGGCGGCCCGCAGGTGGGCGCGGTCGGCGTCGGCGATCCGACGCCAATGCGGGTAGAGGTCGGTCTTGGTGAGCAGACAGGCCACGGTCGGGCACAGGTCGACCACCTGACGCAGGAACGCCATCTCCGGTGCGGTGAACTCCTGGCTGGCGTCGGTCACCATGAACACCGCGTCGGCGGCCGCGACCATGCCGAGAGTCGTTGCCGCGTACGGGTGTCCGTGACCCCCGACGCCCGGGGTATCGATCACGACGAGTCCGTCGGCCAGCAGTGGTCCGGGCGCGGTGATCTCCAGCCGCATCACCTCGCGTCCCTGGGTGTGGGCGCTGGTGGGGGTGACGGAGGTGACCTCGTCGAAGGGAATCGGGATCGGCTGGTCGGTGCCGGCGACCACCAGGTGGGCGGCGGGCTGCTCGGCGTGGGAGATCAGCGTGGGCACGGCGGTGCTCTCGTCGTCGCCCACCGCGCAGACGCCCAGGTTCAGCAGCGCGTTGACGAACTGGCTCTTGCCCTGTTTGAGGTTGCCCACGACGACGATGCGCAATCGGGGATCGGAGAGTCGGGCGTGGGCGCCCTGGAGGCGGGCGGTCAGGTCGTCGCGCTGTGTCTGTGCCGCCAGGGTCGCGGCCCGAGCGATGAGATCGGAGATCGTCGATCCGGTGGGGCGAAGATCGGAGGAAGCGGGCGCGGCGCCCTGCGGTGCGGGTGCTTTCGGCGTGTTGTCTTGTGGCGCGGCCGGATACATGGCCTGTTGCTCGGCGGATGTGTGCGACATGGTGCTCCCACGGTAGCCCGACCGGTGCCGCTGGGTCGCGGCATCGCGGTGAGAAAGCGAAGACCCTTTCCCTGCCCGCGGCTCCGGTCACGCGGGCAGGGAAAGGGCAGGGGGGATGTGGTCGGCGATCCCCGAGGGAATCACCGACCACCATCTCCTCGGCGGCGCGAGCCGTGAGGCCACGCGCGACGGTGGACGTCGTCGTCAGCCGCCGAGAAGTCCTTCGTGGCCCCCGATGCCGTGACCGGCATCGGGATGCGGGGTCGTGGAGTCGGTGCCGGGGTCCGCGCCGGTCAGGCCACCGCCGAGGCCGCTCTCGAGGCCTCCCGTCAGGCCCGAGGTGAGATCGCCGGTGGCGTGGGTGGTGGCGTCGAGGGTGTGGCCGAGCGGGTTGCCCGCGCCTGCGGAACCCGTTGCGCCGGAATCGGTTGCACCGGTGCCCAAGCTGCCGGCCGCCAGGCCCGTCGAGCCCGGTTCGGTGGTGCCCGGATCGGCGCCCGTTCCCACGCCCAGACCGTTGGCGCCGACCTGGGCGATCGATCCGAGTGCGCCATGGCCGCTCTCGGTGACGGTGCCCTCGGTGGTCGTCGTGTTCTGCAGGCCGGAGAGTGCGGTACCGACGAGACCGTGGCCGCCGATCGAACCGCCGGCGTCCCCGCCGGTCAGGTCGCCGAGGTGGGAGTCGATCTCGCCACCGAGCCCGCCTGCGGCCGCGCCGCCTCCGCCGAGGCCCAGTCCACCGGTCAGGTCATTGCCGACGTGGGTGAGTTCGGTTCCGAGGTGGTGACCCGCGTCGGGTGTGGTCGTCAGGCCCAGTCCGAGGTCGGGCGTGTGGGTCAGGTCGGTCGAGAGCCCCAGACCGCCGGTGAGATCCGAGCCGGCGCCGGCAAGGCCGTCGGCGATCGCCGCGGTCTGCAGGGCAGCGCTGCCGCCGGCAGTGATCGCGCCGCTGCCGACGATGCCGTTCTGGCCGAGTGTCAGGGCGGGTTGGGCGACGGTGACGAGGTCGGCGTCGACGATCCGATCGATACCGCCGCCGGCCTCGAGCGTCGAGGTGAGGCCCGCGGTGATCGACCCGGCCTGGCCGGTGTCGAGGTTCAGGGCCCCGCCGAGTGCGGAGGTCAGCGAGGTACCGAGATCGGCGCCGTCGACGAGCGAGCCGGCGACGGCGCCACCGAGGTCACCACCGAGGGCCGAACCGAGGACGGCGCCGAACGAACCGCCGAGCGCCGAGCCGATCTCGCCGCCACCGCCGAGTGCGGAGGACAGCGCGCCGGACAGCTCACCGGTCGTCGCGGTGAGCGCCGCGGAGTCGAGGCCCCCGATCAGTCCACCACCGATCGCTCCGCCCCCGGCGAGTTGCCCACCGAGTGCGGCGTCGAGGGCGCCGCCGAGTTGCCCGATCAGTGCGCCGTCGACGCCGAGGGCGGTACCCAGGTCGGCCGCGAGGACCTGCCCCAGCGTGGCTTGTGTTGCGCCGCTGAGGCTTCCGTCGATGCCGGTGGCCGCGGCGAGCATCCCGCCGAGTGACCCGCCGAGCGCGGCGGCGAGGTCGCCGCCGAGTCCGCCGACCGCGCCGAGTTCGGTCGCGAGCCCACCGGCCAGTCCACCGGCGAGCCCGCCGTCGAGCAACGCCGACAGTTGCGCGCCGCCCAGCCCGGCGGTGTCGAGCACGCCGGCCAGAGCGCCGCCGAGATCGAGAGCGGTGGACGCGCCGAGCGCCGAGCCGATCGTGGCGCCGAGAGTCGAGTTCAGGGTGGCGCCGAGAGCGGTGTCGAGGCCCGCGCCGGTGGCGAGCAGGCCGCTCAAGGTGCCGTCGGCGTCGATTCCGCCGGCGAGCGCGGCACCCAACGCGGCACCGAGGTCACCGGCGACGGCACCGCCTGCGCCCAGGGTCGAGGCCAGGCTCGCTCCGAGAGCGGCGCCCAGGTCGGTGTGAGCGTCGAGAGCTGTCGCGAGTCCACCGGAGAGGGCCGTGGAGAGGCCGCCGGAAAGAGCGGAGTCGAGTGCGGCCGTCAGTCCGGCGCCGCCCGCGCCACCGATCCCGAGTGCCGCGGTCAGTGCTGCCGACATCGCGGTGCCTGCCCCGGCGCCCGCGGTCAACGCGATGCCACCGGCGGCGGCCGCACTGCCGGCCAGCGCGGCGCCCAGCGCACCGCCGAGCCCGGCGGCCACCGAGCCGCCGGCGGCCAGGCCGGTCGCGAGCGCACCCGACAGCGTGGTGGTCAGCTCGCCGGCGAGAGAGGCGACGGCGCCGGCGTCGAGAAGTCCGGTCAGTTCGGCACCGACCCCGCCCGCTGCGGCGAATGTGCCGGTCAGTGCGGTGCTCAGGGCGGCCGACGCGCCTGCACCGAGGTCCAGGACACCCGAGAGGCTGGCGCCGAGTGCGGTGGCGGCGTCCAGGCCTGCGGTCAGTCCGGCCGCGAAGTCGGCTCCGAGGGCCCCGCCCGCGCCGAGTGCGGCACCGAGGGTGGCACCCAGCGAGGCGGCGAACGCTCCGGCGACCTGGCCGCCCGCGGTGAGGCCGGCCGACAGCACGGCGCCGAGTTCGGCCCCGCCGGCGCCCGCGAGTCCGGCACCGACGGACAGTACCGCCGAGAGCGACGACGACAATTGGGCGGCGAGCTCGCCGCCGAAGCCCAGCGAACCGATCAGCGCCGCGGCCAGTTGGCCGCCGATCTCGGCTCCGTCGCCGAGTGCGCCCCCGACCAGTGCGTCACCGCCGAGCAGGAGATCGAATGCGCCGCCGAGTGCGGCACCCAGTTGCCCGGCCACCGCGCCGCCCGCGCCGACGCCTGCGGCCAGGGTCGCTGCGAGTCCGACCGCGAGTTGTCCGGCGAGGTCGAGCTCGGCGAAGGCGATGCCGCCGAGATCGACTGCGGTCAAGGCGAATCCGGACAGATCGGCACCGACGACCCCGATGCCGCCGAGGACGCTGCCGAAGTCGATGGAGCCGAGCGAGAATCCGCCGACGTTCACACCGCCCAGGCCGACACCACCCAATCCGACGCCGCCCAGTGCTGCCCCGCCGAGGCCCAGTCCGCCGAGCGCCCCGCCGCCGAGGCCCAGTCCGCCGAGCGCCCCGCCGCCGATGCCCAGTCCGCCGAGGGCCCCGCCGCCCACAGCACCGCCGGCACCGACCGCGCCGCCGGCACCGGCGATCGCGCCGAGTGCTCCACCGGCGCCCCCGCCGGCGACCAACGGTGCCGCAGCGGCGACCTCGGCCGGGGTGACCCCGCTCAATCCGGCCGCGGCGAGCACGGTCTGCGGCGATCGGCAATACCCCTCAAGGGCTTCGTCGTCGCGCAACAGCCCCAGGATGAAGTCGAGAACGGCATTGTTGCTGCTCATGGGAAGTCTCCTCAAATGACATGCGGTGGATGATGACCACGCTATGGGGGCCGCCGGGCCGGCACATCGGGGAAAAATCCCCCCTTCGCCGCCGTGCCCCGTCACGTTCCCCGAGGGGGCATTTCCCCCTGCGGGCCGTGGGCCGGGCGCGGGTTACGGGGAAATTCCCCCATCTTTGCTCCGTCGGCTAACGACACGCCCGGGAGTCGCGACATGATGAGCAGCGTGACCTGCGGGTCACCCGGCGCGTCCACGCCGGTTAGAGGAGACGAGGAGAGACGATGACCGTCGACATCCGGCATGACGCGACACCCGAGCCGGCCGGGGGTGTGGGCGACCATGAGGCGGCTCCCGCGTTGGCGATCGGCATCAAGATCGGCACCGACGTCTCCATCGCCGTCGGTGCGCACGCCGACGGCTGGGCGGGTACGGTCACCCGCCCGACGCTCGAACTCGCCGGACGCGACGACTTCCTACCTCGCATCGGCGATCCGGTCGGTCTCGTCGACGCCGCAGGTGATCCGGTGTTCGCCGAGGCGCTTTACGCGCAGGCCGTCCATCGGCTGCTCACCGAGACACTGGAGGCGACCGGCGCAGACCCTCGGGCCGTCCAGGTGACGTTCGCCGTCCCGGACGGGTGGTCGCCGGCGGTGATCGCCGACGTCGCCCGCGCGGTGCAGGCGGCCACCGGGCTCACCGCGGACCGGTGCGCCTGGACGAGCGCAGCGGTCACCGCGGTGACCGCCGTCGAACACGCCACCGGCGCCTTCGCCGACGGCGATCCCGTTGTCGTCTACGACTTCGGTGCGTCCGCCACCACGGTGACGGTGCTCGCCGCCGGCGCCGATCCGACCCCGTTGACGCGACCACTGACCTCGACGTTGGTGAGTGGGCGTGACATCGACCGGCTGCTGCTCGATCACACCCTCGAGGCCACCGGGCTGGGCCAGGCGTTGGGCGCCCGGATCGACGATCCCTCGATCCTCGCCGACCTGACCGAACTACGCAGGCGTTGCCGTACCGCCAAGGAGATCCTGTCGACGGATACCGGTACCGCCGTGGATATCTCGGTCGGACCGCATCGCACCGAGGCCCGTCTCGTGCGTGAGGACGTCGATGAGCTGGTGCGTGGGCCGGTGCTGGAATCGGTGAGCCTCGTCCGAGACGCGCTCGCCGCCGCAGCCATCGATCCGCGTCGGGTGGCGGCGATCGTCGCCGTCGGTGGCGGCTCGACGGTCCCGATCGTCTCCGAACTGCTGGAATCCGCCCTGCACATCCCGGTGATCCTCGACCCCGATCCGGCGGGCGCCGCCGCGGTCGGGGCGGCGTTGATCTCCGCCGACCGTCTTGCCGGCGCCGGTGCCGCCGACGACGCCACCGCGCTGCTCGCCGCGGCCGCGCCCCTGCCTGCACCTGCCCCGGTCCACGCCGTCGAACCGGCCCCGGTCTCCGAAAGTGCTCCCGCGCAACGCCTCTCGAATCGCAAACGCGGTGTTCTGGTCGCGCTCGGCGTGGCGGTCATCGCGGTGTTCACCGCCGCCGGATTGTCGGTGGGCACCGGGCTCGTCGGCTCGACCAAGCCGACGACACCCGCGCCGGCCGAAGGCGCGGTGCCCAGCGGATCGCACGGGGCATCCACTGCCGCGCGGTCGACGCCGTCCTCCGCGCAGGCCGGTGGTTCGGCGCCGTCGGGGTCGGGTCGCGGCGTACCGGCGGGAACGGCCGGGCGCAACGCCACCACCGGTGCGCCCTCCTCGGCGGCCGCCGGCGTACCGGCGGCCTCCACCGCTCCGCAGGCCGGCCAACCGGCAGCCTCCACCGCGGCGCCACAGCCGTCGGCCTCCAACGGCGGTGCGACCGATGGGGGTGCGACGAACGGCGGTACGACCGGCGGGGGCACCGGCAGCGGGAGTGACGGCGGCAGCGGGAACACCGACACCGGCGGCACCGACGACGGCTCGGGCGGTGGCGCGCCGTCCGGCGGCTCGGGCAACAGCGGTTCGGGTTCGGGCGGTGGAATCGGTGGCGCGGTGCGCCAGTTGCCGGGCGACGTCCTCGGCGGCGTGGGTCAGATCACCTGCGGCCTCGTCGGACTGCCGGCGTGCCCGTGAGCGAGGGCCTCGCGGCTCCCGCCGCCGTGGCACCCTTGCCCGGCGACGAGTCCGATCCCTGGGCGATCCGCGTCGTCGACGAACTCGGCCGACACGGTTGCGGTCTCGATCTCGCCGTTCTGGTCGGCCCGCCCGGCAGCGGCCGGTCGCGGGCGTTGGCGACCCTCGCCGATCGCTTACGCGCGGGCGGTGCGCGGGTCGTCGTCGGAATCCCGCGGGACGCGGAGTGGTCCGACGCCCACGGTCGCCGACCCGTCGTGATCGCCGACGACGTCCATGCCTGGCCGGTCGCGAGCGTCGCCCGATTGCGCTCGGCACTCGACGACGGCCACGTCGCGGTGCTCGCCGCGACCGAGAACAGGGTGCGCGACACCATGATCACCGGCCTCGTCCAACGGTCCCGCCCCGGCGGCGGAGTCCGGGTGTGCGCCCCGGTGTCGACCGCGTGGGTACTCGATCGGGCCTTGCTGCGGCGCGTCGACCTCGATCCGACACAGGCCTCCCACATCCGACGCGCGTGTGCGGGTGCACCGGGCCTCATCGACGAAATCCTTGTGACGCTGACGTCCGATATGGGTGCAGCACAACATGATTCGCGACCAACGGACGCCGTCGAGCATGCTGCTCTGCTCGCGCGGACGGCGTACCGGCGTCGTGTGGAGCATCTCGACGACGCCACCCTCGCCGTTCTCGCGATCGCCGACGAGGGCAACGGGCTCGACACCTCGATGGTCGCCGAGGTCCTCGACATCGACGAGCAGAGCGCGATCACCGCGATCGACCGAGCGCGGGGCAGCGGTCTGCTCCTGAGCGCCGACACCCTGGTGTCGGCTGCGCGGGGGCCGCTGGTGGAAACGCTGGGTTCGGGTCGGGTCACGCAGGTGAGGCGTGCGAGTGTGGTGCGCCGCATGGGAACCGGCTCGATCTCGCCGCGTGATGCGATGGCCGCCGCCGAACTGGGTATTCGCGAGCCCCGGGTGAGTGCGGCGCTGCTCGAGGCGGCCGCCCACGCGTCGGCGTCGGAGGCGGAGGTGCTCCTGACCGCAGCCGCCGGTGCCGGGGGTGATGCCTTCGAAATCGCGCTGCGCCGAGCGCATGTGGCGCTGGCCGCCGGTGACGTCCACCGCGCATCGCAAATCGTCGACGAGATCATCGGGGCCGCAACGAGTCCCGCAGCCGAGATCGTGGCCCCGACCATGCTGTCGGCGCGGATCGCGCTCGCTGCCGGCCGGCCGTCCCACGCCGCCGACCTCATTCGCTGGCTGGGTCCGGAGTATGCTGCGACGCAACCGATCACGGCGGTCCGCGCGCTGCTCGACGTTGGCGATCGCGACGCCGCCGCCCGATATCTGACCGACACCGGTGCGGCGCCGACGGCCGTGCGCACAGCACAGCGTGACGTCCTGCGAGCCCTGTTCGGCGAGCCGATCGGCGGACCGACGCTCGACGGTCTGTTGCGGGCGCTGCCGATGCTTGCCGATCACGACGACATCGCCTGGCCGGCACTGATGCTTGCCGTGCAGTCCGGAGACATCCTCGCCGCCCGGATGGTGGCCGACGAGGTCTTCGACGCCGACCGCCGTGATCTCGCACTGCAGTGGATCGCGCTGCTTCTCGATCCACACCCCGCACCCGGCGTGCCGACGCCCGTGCCGGTCGCGCGTACGCCCGCCGATCGGGTGCGTGCGGAGGTCGCCGCGCTCGGGCGGGTTCCGACTCCCAACGCCGGTCGTGGACAGGCTCTGCGGGCTGCGGCCGCCATCGAGTTCGGGCTCGTCGACGCGCTCACCCTCGGCGAGCTATGGCTATCACTCGCCGCGGCCGGCGAACAGGTGCGTGTGCGCGGTCAGGTCGCCGCATTCGACGAGATCGTCGCCGGGGTCGGTCTCGCAAGCGGCTGGGCGGTGACGTGGAACTGGTATGCGGTCCGCGCGTGCGCCGCCGTCGGCGACCGGACGGGTGCCGGGAACCGGCTCGCCCGCCTCGAGACGGCGCTGTCGGCACATCCCGGGGACGAGCGCACCGCAACTCTGGTGGCGGCCGCGCGTGTCGTGCACGATCTGGCCTTCGCCGCAACGCCGGTCGACGATCGGCGGGTGGTGCAGGCCCGGGCCGGACTGGTCGCCATCGGCGCACCGACAGACGCCGCCCGTCTGTGCGCCGACACCGCCGCACCCGACCTGCCGAGCCCGCGTCCGACACGCGCCGAAGTGTCATCCCCGCAGGTCAGCCCACCATCGGGGCCGTTGACCGAACGTGAGGCGCAGGTGGCCCACGAGCTTCTCGCCGGCTGCACGTATGCCGAGATCGGCGCCCGGTTGTTCATCTCGGCGAAGACCGTCGAGCACCACGTCGCCCGTATTCGCCGGCGCTTCGGGGGCGGGTCACGGTCGGAGATCCTCGCCGCGTTGCGCGCAGCCGGTTACCGCTGAATCTTACTGAACGGTAAGATGATCTGATCCCTGCCGCGCGGTGGGGGTGTGGCGAGTGTGAGGAGCCATCATGGTCGGCGGGACCAAACGACTGCCCCGCGCGGTGCGCGAGCAGCAGATGCTCGACGCCGCGGTCTCGGTGTTCGCCGAGAACGGCTTCCGGGACACGTCCATGGATTCGATCGCAGCCCAGGCGAAGATTAGCAAACCGATGCTGTATCTGTACTACGGGTCCAAAGAAGAGCTGTTCAGTGCGTGTATCGCCCGAGAGGGCGGTCGGTTCATCGACGCGATGTCGGTCGGCTTCGACCCCAAGCTGCGCCAGAGCGAACAGGCCCGCACGGTGGTGCGGGAATTCCTCCGCTATGTCGACGAGAACCGCGAGTCCTGGCGGGTGCTCTACCGGGTTGCCGTCGGATCGGCGGCCTTCGCCGACACCGTCAGCACCAGCCGTCGACACATCGTCGATATGGTCTCCGACCTGATCCGCCGCGGTACCACGGTCGAGGGCGCGCTCGACATCGATTTCGAGCTCACCGCGATCGCGCTCGTCGGGGCCGGTGAGGCTGTTGCCGACCGGATGAGCGAAGGCGACGTCGACCTCGAGACCGCCACCGATCTCCTGGTCGGCATCACCTGGCGCGGCCTGAAGGGCGTCGGTATCCACACCCCGTCCTGACGCGCGTTCACCGGTGCGGCGCCCGGTGCCGACGCAACATCACCGAACCCAGCCACACCAGCACCGCCGCCGCGAGTAGCCCCGGCATCATGTGGACGGCGAGCACACCGACGAGACTCGGCCCGCCCCAGTCGTTCTGGTAATCGTTGCCGACTGTGAACGGTTCGGCCGCCGCGCGGCCGATGAAGAACACACACACCATCACCACGAGCGTCAGACCCCAGATCCGGGCGAGCTTTCTCATGCTGCCGACGCTACGACTCGCCGGTGGTGGCGACATCGGGGATGACCCCGAGATCGTCCCGGACTTCGAGCGGCCTCGTGTCGCGGGCAGCAGCGAAACGCAGAACTCCCGCCCGGCATTGCCGGACGGGAGTTCGGGGACCTGGCGGTCGCCTCAGTTGGTACGCGTGGTCGCCGTCAGGTGCGGATACCCCTTGCGCCGGTTGAGAATCGAGATGTCGAAACTCCCGGCGCCGTAGGTATTCGGCCCGCTCGCTGCGCTCCCGGCACCGTCCACCCTATGGGTGTAGACGTTCACCTTGGCCGGCAACAGGATCGGCTTACCCCACCGCACCGTGTAGGTGACGGCGTCGGGCAGTTGCGCCTCGACGTTGGCGACAGCGGCTGCCGCGCTCCACATTCCGTGCGCGATGGCCTTCGGGAAGCCGAACGCCTTGGCGGTCAGATCGCCCATGTGGATCGGGTTGCGATCCCCCGACGCCGCCGCGTACTCGCGGATCTTGGCCAAGTCGACGGTGAGTACCGCATCCGGTGGTGGTGGCGCCTGATCCCGCGGAGCCGGCCCGCGCGGTTCGTCGGAGAGGCTGGTGCGTTGTTGTTTGAGGAACGTTGCCACCTGCCGGGTCACCAGCTCGGTGCCGACGTTGATCTCCGAGACCATGTCGATGAGCATGCCCTTGCGGTGTTCACGCAGGTTCTCGGCGTGATTCACGATGGTCAGCGGCTCGTCGATCCCGATCGGTCGCAGTCGCGTGATGGTGTTCTCCAGATGCACCGAACCGACTGCGCCGAAAGGGAAGTCGCCGTCGGTCATGATCTTCATGGCCAGCGGGAACTGCAGCACGAACGGGTAGGTGATCGGCAGCGTCGGGCCGAACTGCTGACCCGTCGCCCGGGTGTAGGCCAGCAGCCGGTCCGGATCGATGCGGATGTTCTCGAGCCGGTAGCGCCGGTCCGGGATGGTCGCGTCGGCGCGGATCCGGGCGGGCTTGCCGATCACCGGGAGCATCGCGGTGACCGCCTTGGAGTAGACGTCGGCGGTGCTCGGCGGCGACGAGAGGGTGATGGTCTTGCTCATCACGCCCCCAGGAATCCCTGGCCGCAGACCCGGACCACGTTGCCGGTGATGGCGTTGGAGGCCGGATTGGCAAAGTAGGCAACGGTTTCGGCGACATCGATGGTCTGACCGCCCTGCTGCAGCGAACTCATCAGGCGGCCGGCCTCGCGGGTGGCCAGCGGGATCGCGGCGGTCATCTTGGTCTCGATGAAACCGGGGGCGACGGCGTTGATCGTGATGCCCTTCTCGGCGAGCAGCGGGGCGTAGGTGTCGACGAGACCGATCACGCCGGCCTTGGAGGCGCCGTAGTTGGTCTGGCCGCGGTTACCCGCGATACCCGCGATCGACGACACGTCGATCACCGCGCCGCCAGGCTTCAACGCGTCCTTCTCGACGAGGGCGTTGACCAACTGCTGTGGCGCGATCAGATTGACCGAGATCACCGAATTCCAGCGCGCCGCATCCATGTTGGCGAGCAGCTTGTCGCGGGTGATGCCGGCGTTGTTGACGATGATGTCGATGCCGCCATGGCGCGCGAGCGCATGCTCGGCGAGCTTCTCGCCGGCGTCGGGTGCGCTGACGTCGAGCGGCAACGAGGTGCCGCCGACCTTGTTGGCGGTCTCGGCCAGGGCCTCGCCGGCAGCCGGGATGTCGGCGCAGATGACGTGGGCGCCATCGCGGGCCAGCACCTCGGCGATCGTCGCGCCGATACCGCGGGCGGCACCGGTCACCACTGCCACCTTGCCCTCGAGCGGCTTGTCCCAACTCGCGGGCGCGGTGGCGTCGTCGGCGCCGACGCGGATCACCTGGGCGTCGACGAAGGCCGACTTCGCCGACAGCACGAAGCGCAGCGTCGACTCCAGGCCGGTGAGCCCGGTCTTGGCGTCGGGGGAGACGTAGACGAGCTGCACGGTCGACCCCTTGAGGAGTTCCTTGCCGAGCGAGCGGGTGAATCCCTCGAGGGCGCGCTGGGCGACATGCTCATCGGGATCGGTGACGAGTTCGGGGGTGGTGCCGAGCACGACGAAGCGCGCACAGGCCGCCGTCGAGCGCATGACCGGCTGGAAGAACTCGAAGAGCTGCTCGAGCTCGGCGGGGGAGGCGATCCCGGTGGCGTCGAAGACCAGACCGCCGTACTTGTCGGCGCTGCGACCGGTGGTGGCGTTCTCGATCAGCGTGTAGTCGGGACCCGAGAGCAGCTCACGCAGCGGCTCGACGAGACGGCCGGACCCGCCGAGCAGCACCGGTCCCGGCAGCGGCGGCTCGGAGGCCTTGTAGCGCCGCAGAGGTGGCGGGACGGGCAGTCCGGCCTGCTTGGCGATGAACGCACCCGGCCCGGAGTGCACGAAACTCGAGTACAGGCCTGCGGTCGTGGAGTTGGCAGCCACGTGAATCTCCTCTGAATTGTTCTCACGCTCGGTGTGATCGAGGACGCTGCTGGGTGGAGCGCCGTTCGACATCTAACTTACTCTGGAGTAAGAATACGTTAAAGGTACCAATCGACACCTGGGAGATCTCTCGTGGCCAACACACCCAAGACCCGCACCGAGCGCCCGGTCGCGATCCTCGGCGGCAACCGCATTCCGTTCGCGCGGCAGGACAAGGCATATGCCAAGGTCAGCAACCAAGACATGTTCACCGCGGCCCTTGACGGCCTCGTCAGTCGCTACAGCCTCCAGGGTGAACGACTCGGCATGGTGGCCGGTGGCGCCGTCCTGAAACTGTCGCGTGATTTCAATCTCATCCGCGAATCCGTGCTGGGATCGGCCCTCTCGCCCTACACCCCGGCCTTCGACATCCAGCAGGCGTGCGGCACCGGCCTGCAGGCGATCACCGCCGTCGCCGACGGCATCGCGCGCGGACGCTACGACGTCGCCGTCGGCGGTGGCGTCGACACCACCTCCGACGCACCGATCGGCGTCTCCGAGGGCTTCCGTCGCGGCCTGCTCGAGGTGAACCGGGCCCGTAGCACCCAGGACCAGGTCCTCGGACTCCTCAAGGCACTGCCCAAGCTCGGCATCGAGATCCCGCGCAACGGCGAGCCCCGCACCGGGATGTCGATGGGTGAGCACGCGGCGATCACCGCCAAGGAGTTCGGCATCAAGCGTGCCGACCAGGACGCGCTGGCCGCGGCCAGCCATCAGAAGATGGCCGCCGCCTACGACGCCGGCTTCTTCGACGACCTGGTCACCCCGTTCCTCGGCCTGACCCGTGATCAGAACCTGCGTGGCGACTCCAGCGTCGAGAAGCTCGCCAAGCTCAAGCCGGTCTTCGGGGTGTCGCTGGGCGACGCCACCATGACCGCGGGCAATTCGACGCCGCTGACCGACGGTGCGTCGACCGTGCTGCTCGCCAGCGACGAGTGGGCACAGGACAAGGGCATCCCGGTGCTGGCGTACTTCGTCGACTCCGAGTCCGCGGCGGTCGATTACGTCAACGGCCCCGACGGCCTGCTGATGGCCCCCACCTACGCCGTCCCGCGTCTGCTCGAGCGCAACGGCCTCACCTTGCAGGACTTCGACTTCTACGAGATCCACGAGGCGTTCGCCTCGGTGGTGCTCGCGACCCTGCAGGCATGGGAGTCCGAGGAGTACTGCAAGGAGCGGCTGGGCCTGGACAAGGCGCTCGGCGCGATCGACCGCAGCAAGCTCAACGTCAACGGCTCGTCGCTGGCCGCCGGACACCCCTTCGCCGCCACCGGCGGACGCATCGTCGCCCAGGCGGCCAAGCAGATCAAGGAGAACGGCGGCGGGCGCGCGCTGATCTCGATCTGCGCCGCGGGCGGCCAGGGCGTCACCGCGATCATCGAAGGCTGAGTGGGATTCTTCAGCGCGGGATTCCTCCGATGAATGGACACCCCGTGTTGTAACGAAGACGAAAGTCCCGTAGATATACGGGGTAGCTTCGGTTGAGCTGTCAGACCCCCGACCCGACAGCTCAACCGGAGCGCCTCTCACAGAGGGCCTGACCAGCGTGTATTCGCCGGTCAGGCCCTCGATTGCGTTGTGGGGAGAAGCCGCCCGGGTCGCATTGGCCGGATTTGTTCGGTATGAGTGACAGCGTGGGATCAGCGCGACGACGTCGATGGCGGGTGGGCGCACGAATCACCACAGGTGTGATCTCCGTCATACTACTGACGTTGTCCATGGATCTTCTGGTCACCTCGGGGCACACGGCCCGCGGCGCGGTCACCGCCGGCCGCGACGTCGGCAACCTGTCCCCGGTGCGCCTGGACCATCGGCTCGACGAGATGATGCAGCAGGCGAGCGTACCCGTGCGACTGCGCACCGAATCCGGCTCGGCGACCGTCGACCCCGCGGCGTTGGGCGTGATGTTCGACGCCGAGGCGACCGCGGCGGCCCTGCAACGTCAGCCGCGTAGTCCGCTCACCCGGTTGCTGGCGCTCTTCGGCCGCACACACGACGTCGCGCCGGTCGTCCGGGTCGACGCCGCACGCTTCGACGAGGCGATCGCCGGTCATCACCGCGATCTCGAACGGTCCGCGGTGGACGGTGGGGTGCACTACGCCGGTGCCACGCCGGTCGCCGATCTGCCCGCTGCCGGTCGCCGCGTCGACCGGGATGCGGCGCGCGCGGTACTGGCCCGCGAATGGCTCGACGGAGACGTCGTGGACCTGCCGATGGAACCGTTCGCGCCGAGCGTGAGTGCCGAGGTGGTGCGCGCGACCGTCGCGGGTCCGGCGACGCGGGCGGTGTCCGACGACGTCGAGATCTCCGGCCGAGGTGGCGTTCGGGTCAGCCTGTCTCCCAGGCAGATCGGCGCGATCCTCACTTTCGTCCCCGACGGTCGGGGAGGGCTCGTCGCATACGTCGACCGCCAACGCGGTCGTACGGCGCTGGCCGCGCTGCGCGACTCCGAGAGCCGGCCCGCCGATGCGAGATTCTCGTTGGCGACGGGACGCCCGCGGGTCGTGCCCGCCCGCAACGGCGCACGCGTCGACTGGGACAAGACCTTCGCCGCAGTCGAACGCGCCGTCGTCGGCACCGGACCGCGCACCGTCGCAGCCGCCTACCGGACGGTGCCGCCCGCGTTGTCCACCGAGAAGGCCCGCTCGCTCGGGGTCACCGAGGTGATCGGCGAGTTCACCACCGGCGGTTTCTCGTCGGCGTCGGGCGAGAACATCCGGCTGGTCGCGGCCGAGGTTGACGGGGCGCTGATCCTGCCGGGCAAGAACTTCTCCCTCAACACCCACACCGGGCCGCGGGGCAGCGCGCAGGGCTACGTCAGCTCGACGATCATCGATCACGGCCGCGCGTCGAACGCGGTGGGCGGCGGTATCTCCCAGTTCGCCACCACGCTCTACAACGCCGCCTACTTCGCCGGGCTCGCCGACGTCGACCACACCGAACACGCCTACTACATCTCGCGGTACCCCGAAGCGCGGGAGGCGACGGTGTTCGAGGGCGCCATCGACCTCGTCATCGGCAACACCTCGCGCCACGGCGTCCTGATCGAGACCACGTGGAGCCCGTCGTCGGTGACGGTTCGGCTGTGGGGCACGACAAGTGTCGAGGTCCAGTCGATCACCGGGGAGCGACACGCCTACACCACGCCAGAGGTGCGCCGGGTGCCCCGCGGGCCCGACTGCATCGCGAGCCGTGGCAGCCGCGGATTCACCACCAGCGACACCCGGGTCATCACCGACGCCCGCACCGGCGCACTGATCAGCAGGCACACCCGAACCGTGCGCTACGCGCCGGAGCCGATCGTGCGGTGCATCTGACGCCGACGGCGCCCTCCCCATCGCCGACAGCGCTCTTCCCGACGCCGACGGCGCTGCGCCGGCTATTCCGTCGGCTCACCACGGCGCCTGCCCGACCGCGGTGAGTACACAGGCGCCGAGCAGAACCACCGCCGTGACCCCGTGGATTCCGAGTGCGCGGGATCGGCTGCCGTGTTGCCCGAGCACGATCAGCATGTCGCCGAGCGGGATCAGCGCCAGCACGCCGAGGAGCAGGGGCAGTCGATCGGTGCCGGCAACGAGGAATGCGAGTACCAGAACACCGGTCGTCACATCACGGATGCCCTTGACCTGCCACCATCCACGGTCGTGGGGCGACAGCGACGTCGGCAGGCCGAAACCGGCGGCGTTGGTGGCGTTGCGGGCCAGGTAGGCGGCGCCGATCACGATGATGCCCAGCGCGATCACCACACCGATCGCCGCCCCGGTCCACCACAGGATGCTGGTCATGGTTGGCCCTCAGGGCGGGTGAAGCTCGTTGTCATCGTTCGCACCTTCCTGTTGTTATCGATGGAAAGAAATCTAACACCGATAACAAGATCTATCAATGGTAGGTTTCGACCATGGGTGGTGCACAGGATCGGCGCGCGCGAGAGCGCGCCGAACGTCGGGATCGGGTGGTCGAGGCGGCGCGCGACTTGGCGGAGCGTGACGGATGGTCCGCGGTGACCACCCGCCGGCTGGCCGACGAGATCGAATACACGCCGCCAGTCCTCTATCAGCATTTTCCCGGCGGGCGCGACGAGATCGTGACGGCGGTGGCGTTGCTCGGATTCGCGGAGTTCGTCGCGTCGGTGTCCGGCGACACGGAGACCGAAGGCGGGGTCGGCGGCCTCATCGATGCGTATCTTGCTTTCGCGCAACGCAATCCGGCTACGTACGAGGCGATGTTCGCCATGCCGATCGCCGCGCGGTTCGCTCACGACGAGACTCCTGAGATCATGCGTCGCGCATTCTCGATCTTCGTCGAGGCTCTCGGTGGCGGGGATGCCCTCGGTGAGGACGTCGGCGTTCAGGTGCGCGCGGAACTGCTGTGGAGCGCGCTGCACGGGGTGTGTGAGTTGCGCAGGTGCGGGCGGCTGGACCCCTCGATGGAGTCCGCGAGGCGGGCTGAGCTCGTCGCAGTGTTCGAAGGCCGGTCACTTACCGACTGATCGCTCGGCCCCGGGTTGTTAGACCAGTCACACGGCGTCGTAGTCTGTCGACGTGGATATCAACGGAGCAAGTGCAATCGTGACGGGTGGGGCGTCGGGCATCGGCGCCGCGGTGGTTCGCCAGCTGGCGGCCAAGGGGGCGAAGGTCATCATCGCCGACCTCAATGCAGAAAAGGGTGGTGAGCTCGCCAAGGAGATCGACGGCAAGTTCGTCGCCGTGGACGTGACCAAGACCGAGGATCTCGAGAACGCGGTCAACCAGGCGACCGAGTTGGGCCCGCTGCGGGTGCTGGTGAACTCGGCCGGTATCGGCTGGGCGCAGCGCACCATCGGCAAGGACGGTGACTTCGCTTCCGCGCACAACCTCGACGCGTACAAGAAGGTCATCGCGATCAACCTGATCGGCACCTTCGATGCCATCCGGCTGGCCGCCACCGCGATGAGCCGCAACGAGCCGCTGGAATCGAACGAGCGGGGCGCGATCGTCAACATGGCGAGCGTCGCGGCATTCGACGGCCAGATCGGCCAGGCGTCGTACTCGTCGTCCAAGGGCGGCGTCGTCGGCATGACCCTGCCGGTCGCGCGTGACCTCGCGGCCGTGGGCGTGCGCGTCAACACCGTCGCCCCCGGCCTGATCGACACCCCGATCTACGGTGAGGGCGAGGCCGCCGAGGCATTCAAGGCCAAGCTCGGCGAGTCGGTGCTGTTCCCGCGTCGTCTCGGCGTGCCCGACGAACTCGCGTCGATGGTCGTCGAGCTCGTCACCAACTCCTACATGAACGCCGAGGTCGTCCGCGTCGACGGCGGCATCCGGATGCCACCGAAGTAGTTCTGGCACAAGTCCTCTCACGGTCACGGCCGCGTCAGACCCTCGGGTCCGACGCGGCCGTGGTGGTTCTCGGGGAATCTCAGGCGCTCATGATCACCTTGAGCGCCTTGGTTTCTGCCGCACGGGAGAACACGTCGTAGGCGTCGATGATCTCGCCGAGCCCGAATCGGTGGCTGATGAACGGCTCCGGGTCGATACGGCGCTGTGCCACCAACTTCAGAAGTGTGCCAAGGGTATTGGTGTTCACCAGGCCCATCGACATCACGATGTTGGAGATCCAGAGGTCCTGGATGGGCAGCTCGACGGGTTTGCCGTGCACACCGACATTGGCGACATGGCCTGCGGGGCGGACGATGTCGAGGCACATCTGGAACGTGTCGGGAATGCCGACGGCCTCGATCGCGACATCGACGCCGAGTCCGTCGGTCATCGCCAGGATCTCTTCGCGCCAACCCGACGAGGTCGACACGACCCCGTCGGTCGCCCCGAACCGGCGGGCCTGCTCGACCCGGTTGGCGTCGATGTCGACGGCGATGACCCGGCTGGGCCCGTAGAGGCCGGCGGTGGCGATGGCGGCGAGCCCGACCGGGCCGGTCCCGATTACCGCGACCACATCACCGGGTTTCACCGCCCCGTGGCGGACGCCGATCTCGTGGCCGGTGGGCAGGATGTCGGAGAGTAACGTGCCCTGCTCGGGGCTGACCGCCGACGGCAGTTTGTGGACCGAGTTCTCGGCGTAGGGCACCCGCACGTACTCGGCCTGGGTGCCGTCGATGAGATGGCCGAAGATCCAGCCGATACCCGACGTGCCCTCGCTACCGAGGCAGTGCGAGTAGACGCCCTGTTTGCAGAACGAGCATTTCCCGCATGAGGAGATGCAGGACAGGATCACCTGGTCGCCGACGGCCAGCGTGGTCACGGCGTCGCCGACCTCGGTGATCGTACCGACGCCCTCGTGTCCGAGAATGCGGCCGGGAGTGACCGCGGGAACGTCACCCTTGAGGATGTGCAGGTCGGTGCCGCAGATCGTCGTCGTATCCATCTTGACGATGACGTCGGTGGGTTCGCTGAGCTTCGGGTCGGGGACGTCCTCCCAAGCCTTCTGGCCGGGACCGTGGAAAACGAGTGCCTTCATCTGGTGTCACCTCACGTGGTCGGGTCCCCCGTGTCTCACGCCCCCGCAATTCACGCTACGTATGCGCGCCCGGCCATGGGTGCCGATCGGTGCCTGCGATGCGTGTCAATATGAGAATTCGCCCCTGATCCGCGCGCAGTTCAGATGCCGGATCAGACCGCGCCTACCCGACCACATCATGAACCGGTGGTTCGCGTGCAAGATTGGACGGCCGACGCGGATGAGGGGGAGCGGCAGCGGTGTGGTGAGGTCGACGACCTGACGGAACTCGGCCCGACAGCCGTCGGCGGGAGTACCTGGGTGAATGGTCCACCGCGTCCACCCCGTCAGGTCGCCGTCCACGCGCGCCTGCAGGACGCCGGCCGCGGGGTCGACGATGTCCTCACGCACGTGCACCCGAAGCGATATCGGCAGCAATGACCGCAGCACCGCATCGCCGGAGGTGTCGTCGACCCTTGTCGCCTCGCGGACCTGCGGCCACCAGGTGGGGTAGGAGTCGGCGTCGGCGAGCGCGGCCAGCACGGTGTGGTGGTCGAAGGGCAGTTGCCAGACGGAGTGCATCCGGAAGGTCCGTGCGCTCACGTCGTCCAGTATGCGCCGAATCGCCGAGGGGCCGGGATCTCGACGGAGATCCCGGCCCCTCGGCTCGTGCGGTGTTCTGTTGTGTCAGAAGGCGGCTTCGTCGAGCTCCATGATCTCGCCGTCGATGTTCTCGACGGTGGTGCGGATCGAGGTGAGCAGCGGGAGCATGTTCTTGGCGAAGAAGCTCGCGACGGCGACCTTGCCCTCGTAGAAAGACTTGTCGTCGCCGGTCACGCCCTCATCGAGCTTGGCCAGCGCGATCTCGGACTGACGCAGGAGCAACCAGCCGATGAGCAGATCGCCGACCGACATCAGGAAGCGCACCGAGCCCAGCCCCACCTTGTAGAGGTCCTTCGGGTTCTCCTGCGCGCCCATCAGATCGCCCGTCAGGGAGGCGGCCATGGCCTGGACGTCCTCGAGGGCGGTCTTGAGCAACGCGCGTTCGGCCTTGAGGCGACCGTTGCCGGCCTCGGTGTCGATGAACGACTGGATCTGTCCGGCAACATGCGCGAGGGCCTGCCCCTTGTCGCGAATGATCTTGCGGAAGAAGAAGTCTTGCGCCTGGATGGCGGTCGTGCCCTCGTAGAGCGAGTCGATCTTCGAGTCACGGATGTACTGCTCGATCGGGTAGTCCTGCAGGAAGCCCGAGCCACCGAAGGTCTGCAGCGACTCGTGGCCGAGGTTGGCGTAGGCACGCTCGGAGCCGACACCCTTGACGATCGGCAGCAGCAGGTCGTTGACCCGGTGCGCCATCTCGGGATCGGCGCCGGAGACGATCTGTGCGGCAACGGAATCCTGGTGCGATGCGGTGTAGAGGTAGATCGCGCGCAGACCCTCGGCATATGCCTTCTGGGTCATCAGCGAACGCCGGACGTCGGGGTGATGGGTGATGGTGACCCGCGGTGCGGCCTTGTCGGTCATCTGCACCATGTCGGCGCCCTGCACTCGCTCCTTGGCGTAGTCGAGAGCGTTGAGGTAACCGGTCGACAGCGTCGAAATTGCCTTGGTGCCCACCATCATTCGCGCATGCTCGATCACCTGGAACATCTGCGCGATGCCCTTGTGAACCTCGCCGACGAGCCAGCCCTTGGCCGGGACGCCGTGCTGGCCGAAGGTGACCTCACAGGTGGCCGACGCCTTGATGCCCATCTTGTGCTCGACGTTGGTGACGAAAACGCCGTTGCGCTCGCCGAGTTCACCTGTCTCGAAGTCGAAATGGAACTTCGGTACGAAGAACAGCGACAGCCCCTTGGTGCCCGGGCCTGCGCCCTCGGGGCGGGCGAGCACCAGGTGGAAGATGTTCTCGGTCATGTCCTGGTCGGCGGAGGTGATGAAGCGCTTCACACCGTCGATGTGCCAGGAGCCGTCCTCCTGCTGAACAGCCTTGGTACGTCCGGCGCCCACATCGGAACCGGCGTCGGGCTCGGTGAGCACCATCGTGGCGCCCCAGCCGCGCTCGGAGCAGATGGCGGCCCACTTCTTCTGCTCGTCGGTTCCGTTGTCGTAGAAGATGTTCGCGAAGCCCGAGCCTGCTGCGTACATGAACACCGGCGGGTTGGCGCCGAGGATCATCTCACCGATTGCCCAGTACAGCGATCGGGGCGCCGGCATGCCACCGAGTTCCTCGTTGACGCCGACCTTGTCCCAGCCACCCTCGACGAGGGCGTTGTAGGACTTCTTGAAGCTTTCCGGGATGGTGACGCTGTGGGTCTCCGGGTCGAAGACCGGCGGGTTGCGGTCGGCCTCGGCGAAGGATTCCGCGATCGGGCCCTCGGCCAGAGTCCGGACCTCGCGGAGCATGTCCACGGCGGTCTCATGATCCAGATCGCCGAACTCCCCCGACTCGAGCACCTTGTCCAGTTCGAAGACCTCGAAGAGGTTGAACTGCAGGTCGCGCATGTTGCTCTTGTAGTGGCCCATTTGGATTCCTATCTGACGCGGGCTGAATCCCTCGCGGGTGGTCGCTGGATGTGTCGGCAGGTGAACTCGTGCAAACGCCCGGTGGATGCTCTGAATGGAACACGACCGAACGACCGCTAAGTTACTCGCCGGTAACCCCAGGATACAACTCGTTCGCAGGGTCGACAAGCCGAGATTTCTGTGACCTCCGCTAACTTCTGCAAGCGCAATGTCCTGTATCGCGAATCTTCGCCTCGTTATCGCGAAACCCGGCGACTAGCCTGTCCGCATGTCCACTGATTCCCTGGTCCTCGGATGTATGTACTTCGGCACGCGCACCGACGACGCCACTTCCCGCGCGCTGGTCGAACGATTCCTGGAACGTGGCGGAACAACGCTTGACACCGCGGACTGCTATGCGTTCTGGGCGTCGGGGACGGGATCGGGCGGACAGAGCGAAGAGATGCTCGGCCGGTGGTTCGCCGACAACCCGGGTGTCCGGGAGCGAGTGACGCTGGCGACGAAGGTTGGGCCGGAGCCCGTTCCCGGACGGCCGGGTGAGGTCGTCGGTCTCGGTCACGAGGTCGTCATGCGTTCGATCGAGGCCAGCCTCGCGCGGCTCCAGGTCGATCACATCGATCTGTACTGGGCGCATCTGGAGGACCGACGGACGCCGATGGCCGAAGTGGTCTCGACGTTCGGCCGACTCGTCGACGACGGCGTGGTCGGACGGATCGGTATCTCGAACCATCCGACGTGGCGCGTGGAGCAGGCGCGCGCCCTGGCGTCGGTCGCCGGCACCGAACCGTTCACCGCATTGCAACTGTCGACGTCGTACGTCCGGCCACGCCCGGACACCGTGGTGCCGGGCAAGGATCACCGCTTCGGATTCGTCACCGACGAGACCATCGACTACGTCACCACCCATCCCGAGATCGAACTGTGGGCGTACAGCCCGCTGATCCAGGGCAGCTTCGACCGCGCCGACCGACCGTTCCCCGAGGCCTACGACCACCCGGGAACAACCCGACGCCTGGCCGAATTGCGCAGCGTCGCAGCCGAGCTGGACGCCACGCCCGGGCAGGTGGTCCTTGCCTGGCTGCTCGGTGGTTCCCCGGTGATCCGGCCGATCGTCGGCGTCAGCACGTTGGCCCAACTCGACGCAGCCCTCGACGCCGCCGAGCTGACCCTCACCGCCGAGCAACGCGCGAGGCTCGACGCCGCGGTCTGATAGCCGGCCTTCGATCCAGTGGTCAGCCCTTCCCCGGTGGTCGAGGTGCGAGCCGCGTGCGGCGAGCCTCGAGACCGCTTGCGCCGGTGCCGGTTCGGCTCGACGGGTGGTGCGGATGCTGATCGGCGGGAGGGGTCTCGAGGCCTCGACCATCAGAACGGATAAATGGCCGTTTCCTGACCGATGTTCGACCGTTCCTCCCCGGTGGTCGAGGGCTTCCGCCATCCGACGCTCGCCCCTTCCCTCGATGGTCGAGGTGCGAGCCGCGTGCGGCGAGCCTCGAGACCCGGCGAGATGAGAGGTATCGCAACCACATCGACGCCCACTTGACGCGCGCGAAAAAAGTTGTCCACAGATTTCTCCGGTCCGGCGTTCGTCGGATCGGTTTTGTCGGTACCCCTTCGTACACTTGTTCTCATCAAGTCCGATCGCGGGAGGGGAGGTTGTTCGGATGTCGACCACGTTGACGTTCACCGATCCGGATGCCGACGCTGCCGCAATCACGTCGATGTCGCGCGATGAGCTCATCGAGATCGGCCCTGATCTGTTGCGCCAATCGCGTAAACACGAGGCCCGGACGTTGCTGGCTGCTGCCGCGTTGGCCGATCGGGTGTACCGCGAGCATCTCGCCGGTCGGTCCGAGACCAGCGTGTGGGGCTCAGTCATCGAGCATGCCGAGAAACTCGGCCGGGCCGAGGTGTCGTTGCAGTTCAAGGTCTCTCGCAGTAAGGCCGGGAGTTGGGTGGCGTTGGCGGAGCTGTTGGAGAAGTTCCCGCTGATCCGTGCCGCCTACCTGAACGGGGAGCACTCGACCAACCGGGTGTCCATCATGGCGCGGGCCGCGCAACGTGCCGGAGACATCGATCTCGACGGCATCGAGGGTGACGACGCGGAGATGTCGTTCGAGAAGATCGTCCTGAACTATGCATCGCGCGCCACCACCGACCCAGTGCTATCGCAGGAGCTCGAGGCAGCGCTGATCTCGATGAACCCCGACAGTGTGATCGAGGACCGCGACACCATCACCGATCTGGTGGGAAATGTGACCATCACCCCCGAGGTTGCCGGGCACTCCACCCTGGATGCGGTCGTCCCCGCGCATTACGGGGTGTTCCTCACAACCCAGATCGAGGCGCTGATCGATGAACGCACCTGCCGCAAGGACCCGCGACGCGTGGGGTCGCTGCGGGTGATCGCCCTCGGGGAGATCACCGGTGTGCCGGGAGCGCACCTCGACTGCGAATGCGGCTTGGAGAGTTGCGCGAAAGGCGGTGCTGCCCGTGACGGGTCGGCAGAGACACCCGCTGACGCTGCGGATGCACAAGCGTGGGACGACCTGTTGCCCGAACCTGTCGACGCCGATGTACCTGAAGTCGAGGACATCGAACCTTCCAGTGCGCCGGAAACTTCCGATGAGCATGACCCAGTTGAGCTGGTGGAGCCGGTCGCGGAACCCGAGATCCCCGACCCGACTGAACCTTCCACCCCTCCTGAGGTGGCGGTGGCATTCGGACGTGCCCTGGTCGTACCCGGGGCACCCGTACTGACGGTGTTGAAGGATCCGGACGGGATTCTCGTGCCTCGGTTGCAGGGATACGGGCCGATCGACCGCGACTACGCCACCGCCCTCGCCGACGTGGCGAAGACCGTCCACTACCCCGAATCCGCCCGTGCCGCGGGACCACTCATCCCGCAGATTTCCGACCGGCCGCAGGCGCCACCGGCGGATCCGACCGGACACGGTGGTCACACCGTGCCACCTCCTGGCGCATTGACGTATGCACCCAGCGCGACATTGCGCGCTGAGGTGCTGGCCAATGATGCCTGGTGCCGGTTTCCGTTCTGCGGGATGCCGTCACACCTGTGCGACCTCGATCATTGGCGACCGTTCAACCACACCGACCCCGAGGCCGGAGGCTGGACGGTGCTCGGTGATCTGATCCCACTGTGCCGGGCCGATCACCAACGCAAACACCTCGCCGAGTGGGTGCCGACGCTCTACACCGATCGGCGGGTGGAGTGGCGAAGCCGACGGACGGGGCAGGTGATTGTCACGTATCCGCGGTGACGGGGTTCCGCTGTGGGATGGAACCAGCTGTGACTCACCGGGTCTCGAGGGCGCTACAACGCCGACCGCAGGTATTCGAGATCGTCGGGGATTCCTTCGGCCGGCGTCTCGAGGATGATGGGTGCGTCGGCCGCTGCCGCGACGGCGACGAGCACCTCGGGATCGATGTGTCCCGACCCCAGATTCGCATGACGGTCGCGGCCGGAGTCGAACTCGTCGCGGGAGTTGTTGAGGTGCACCAGATCGATACGCCCGGTGATCTCCCGGACCCGCTCGACGAGTCCGACGAGATCCTCGCCGCCCGCCCACGCGTGACAGGTGTCGAGACAGAAGCCGGCCTGCTCGAAATCGCCGACCGCCTCCCAGAGTCGATCAATGGCCTCGAGGGTTCGGGCCATCGCATGGTCGCCGCCTGCGGTGTTCTCGATGAGAATCGGGACCCCGAAGCCGCCCTTGTCGACCTGACGGTCGAACAGCTTGCGCCAGTTGGCAAACCCTTCCGCTGAATCCTCCCCGTCGCGCAGGTGGCCGCCGTGGACGACGAGACCGAACGCGCCGAGGTCGGCAGCAGCGGCAGCCTGCTCCTCGACGGCCTTGCGGGAGGGCATGCGGAGCCGGTTGTTCAGGCTGGCCACATTGATCTGGTAACTCGAGTGGACGACGACGTCGATCGGGGAGTCGCGGAAAGCCTGCGCGTCCGGGCGGGGGACCGGCTTCTTCCACTTCTGAGGGTCGGTGACGAACATCTGGAAGACGTCGACGCCGAGGTCCGTCGCGGTGGTCAGCGGGTCGTCATCCTCCCGCAAGTGAGCTCCGATGCGCATGGTGCCAGCTTAGGGCGCGTACGCGAGACCGAACCCCGCAGCCCGCACTCGCCGAACGGTGCAGATCAGTCGTTGGGCTCGGTCTCGACGGTGATCGGCACACCGGACGCGATCAACAGTCGGCAGGGCGCCTCGGTGTCGGGGTACAGGTTCAACCACTGATGGCCGCCGCCGTGCGAGTACACGGACTCCAGGGCGCGGTCGAGCCGCGCTTCGGCCTCTTTGGTGATGATGTAGCGCTGATCGCCGTAGCGCAGGAACCTGTTGGGCATCTACAACCTCCTGACCGGATGCCGGCCTCGCCGATCGGGCACGTGACTCACAACTGCCTGAGCGTGTGATGTGTCCCACTCGGAGTCTATGTCGCGTCGCCGATCGGCGTCGGGCCGTCGGCATCTTCGACACTCCTGACGTGCGAAGGGGCGAGGCGACCGGCCACTTTCAGGAATGTTCATTAGGCTGACTTTGGGTTACGTGTCGGTAGTGCGGTGATGAAGAGGCGGTTTCGCGTGAGTGTTGACGAGGCAATCGACGTGCCCTCGCCGGACGATCACCGCCGACGGCAGGCTCCTGAGCAGGTCGTACGCGAATCCGCCGTGGATCAGAACGGCGCGGGCACCGGCGTCGAGGAGACCGACACCGACGCCGCATTCGGCGACGACAACCCGCCGGACCTCGAACCGATCCTCGCCGACATCGCCGCGGCCGCCGAGATGGAGGCCGAACCCGAGAAGCGTCGCGACCTCACCATGGTCCGCCGGGTCGCGATCGTCGCGTGGGCGCTGTTCATGGTGTGGGAGATCGTCGAGCACGGGCTCGCCTTCGACCGCACCCGCCTGATCATCCTGCTGTGCCTCGGGCTGATCGCGGCCAGTATCGGCCGGCGCCGCGTCATCACCGTCATCATCGACTGGGCGCCGTTCGCGCTGATCCTGTTGCTCTACGACTGGACCCGCAACGTCGCCGAGTTCATCCAGGTCCCGGTGGCCTGGCATCTCGCCCCCGACGTCGACAAGGCCATCTTCGGGGTGGTCCCGACGGTGTGGCTGCAGGCGCACCTGAAGTCGCCGTCGGCGCCGTGGTGGGAGGTCATCACCAGCGTCGTCTACATGTCGTACTTCGTCGTCCCGTACGCGCTCGCGGCCATCCTGTGGCTGCGCAACCGGGCGACGTGGCGACGGTTCGCCGCATGCTTCATCGCCACCACCTTCCTCGGGCTCATCGGATACACGTTCGTGCCCGCGGCACCACCCTGGGCAGCCGCCCGGTGTACCTCCGCGGAGGTCGCCGACGGACCGCGCGAGGCGATCTGCATGACCACCCCGCAGGCCACCCAGCCCGGCGGGATACTCGGTCCCTTCGACCCGAGTCATGCCGGTGCGGCACCGTACGTCGAACGGATCTCGGCCCGCGGATGGGAATTCCTCAACATCCACGTCGCGTCCAACCTCATCGAGATCGGTCAGGGCAAGTCCAACCTGGTCGCAGCCATCCCCTCGCTGCACGCCGCGCTGACGATGCTGCTCGCCCTGTTCATGTGGCCGCGCGTCAAAGCGCTCGGCCGAACTTTGTTCCTGGGGTACGCCTTTGCCATGGCGTTCACCCTCGTCTACACCGCCGAGCATTACGTGTTCGACATCCTGCTCGGCTGGGCGTTGGCGGCCTTCGTCGTCGCCGTCTACCGGCTCGTCGACCGCAAGCTCATTGCGCCACGCAACAGACGCAAGGCGCAGGCAGACGCCGAGGCGTCGCCCGTCGGCTGAGGTGGGCCCGCCGGTTAGGCTGGTCGCGATGCGCGCCCCACGAATCGGTCACCGGCAGTGGTGGCTTCGTGTGTGCGTGGTCGGGCTGCTCGCAATCGCGGTGCTGCTCATGCACTCTCTCGTCGCCGGCGCCCCGCGTGAAGCGCACGCTGCACCTCACCAGAGCCCTGAACACCACAGCACTGAACACCACAGCACCGAACACCACAGCATCGCAACGATGACCAATGCCGCGGACCCGGAAGTCTCCCACATGAGCGACGCCGGTGACTGCGTCCTGGGCCACCACTGCGTCTTCGTGCGCGCCGA
Source organism: Gordonia polyisoprenivorans NBRC 16320 = JCM 10675 (assembly GCF_000241325.1). Classification (GTDB taxonomy): domain Bacteria; phylum Actinomycetota; class Actinomycetes; order Mycobacteriales; family Mycobacteriaceae; genus Gordonia; species Gordonia polyisoprenivorans. The sequence continues at coordinate 488,455 of NZ_BAEI01000031.1, forward strand.
CGACGCGCCACTGCCGCCGGTCATCCTGCTGGTGCTCGTCTGGGGCTTCGCGGCGCTACCCGCCCTCATGGGCATCGCGCCCGCACTCCTCGGACACCTCGGGCGACCACCACCCTGGGCGCAGCCCACGCATCTGAGCCTGTCGGTGATCCGCTGCTGATGGACCGGTCCCAGACCACCATCACAGCCATATCGACCATCACACAGGAGCTTTCAGATGTCTCTTCGCACCATCCGCAGGGCCGCTTCGGCGGCAACAGCACTCGCCGCGGCCGCGTTGATCGTGGCGGGCTGTTCGTCGTCGGAGTCCTCGTCGCCCACCGGGCACTCGGGACACGGCACGACGGCAACCTCGTCGCCCCACAACGCGGCGCACAACCAGGCCGATGTCATGTTCAACCAGATGATGATCCCGCACCACGAGCAGGCGGTCGAGATGGCCGACCTGGTGCCCAGCCGTACCGACAATGCCCAATTGCGCGCGCTGGCAACGCAGATCAGGAATGCCCAGCAGCCCGAGATCGATCAGATGACCGCACGGCTGAAGTCTTGGGGCGTCGCGGTCGACGACGGCGGCGACCATGGCGGCCACTCGATGAGCGGCGACATGGGCGGGATGATGTCCGACGCGCAGATGACGTCGCTCGAGAACGCCCGTGGCGCGCAATTCGACACGCTGTGGTTGCAGGGCATGATCGCCCATCACCAAGGGGCGATCACGATGGCCGATGCGGAACTCGCCGGCGGGATCGACCCTGAATCACGGTCGCTGGCAACGCAGATCAAGAACACCCAGCAGGCCGAGATCGATCAGATGAACGTCATGCTGGGACGGTAGGCCCACCTCGACGCTGTATTTCACCTGCGCCATCAGCCGCGCCGCAGCGGCAGCCGCATCAGGTAGACCTGATAGCCGAACGACACGGAATAGGTGAAATACAGCGTCGGGCCCGACGTCGACCATGGATGGATGAACGGTGCGTAACCCGAGTACGGGTCGTCGCGGGAGACGACGAGTTCGCCGGCCGACCACGGTCCCTCGGGCCGATCCGCGGTCCGCAGCTTGACGCCCGGCTCGGTCTGCACCAGCGAGATGTATTTGCCCAGATACGAATCCCACGCCACCGACATCTCCCCGTTCTTGGGTGGCATGATCGGTGTCGCTGCTCCCGGGACGCGTGGCACCCACCGGCCGTTCGAGAAGTACTCGTAGGCGTTGATGTTCTCCATCTGCGACGCCGGGACACGAGCCAGATAGACTGCGCCCCAACGGCTGTCGGGTGTTCCGTATTGATACACGGTGTCGCCGACCTTGAGGTAGGCGGCCATCTGGAACTTGACGTTGCCGCCCGAGTTGGGGCGTTGCGGTCCCACACGCCGCCAGGTGCGTCCGTTGTCGTCGGAGCGGGCGAGGCCGGAGAAATTGGTGACCCAATGACTGTTGGCCACCCAGTGTTTGACCGACATGAAGTTCAGGTACTGCGTCTTGCCCACGGCCACACCGGCGGTCGGGATCAGGGTGATCTCCTTGCGGAGGTCGGGTTTGAGCAATCGGCTGGCATACCCGGGTGGTCCGGTGTGGCCGGTGAAGGTCATGCCGTCGGCCAGGTTGTGATCGGTGCTGCGCAACAACACATTCGAGCGCCAGTGGAACAACGACCCGTAGAGCAGGGACCGCCCGTCGAAGGACTGGGTATCGCCGAAGGCGGTCAGGATCTCGCCACGTCCGTTGTCCCACATGACGCCGAGGTCGGTGCCGAGGATGTCGTAGCGCCCGAGGGTGTCGTTGATGGCGCCGGGGCCGGTGAGTCGGGCGACGGTACCGGCCATGCCTGCGGCGTACGTCGTGGCGCCGGCCGGTCCGCCGCCCACGCCCGCCACCATCAGGCCGATCGTCGTGACCGCGATGGCCACCGCCGTTCTCGGGCCCAGGGGAACGGATCTCGGGCGCAGACGGGGCCGGGTCATGTGGTGGACCCTAGCAAAGTTCGATCACGCTTCGCGATACCGGCCGCGCAGATCAACGTTGGTGAAGTCGATTTCGGCCGCGGCGTTGTTCACCGCCGTCACCATTCCGACGCCCCACATCCCGTCGACGTCGTACAGCCCGGCCGTCGACGCCGAGATCCCGTCGTGCTCGGTGTGCGAGTCGGCTTCGACGCCGATGCGATCACCACGCGGCAACCGCGACAGGGCCACGGTCAGATCGCAATTGATGAAACCGATCCCCGTGGTTCCCCAATTGCAGATCAGGCTGGTCGATTCGGCGCTGATCGCGGCACGCACGAACGGTGTCAGTTCCGCCCCGACGACCGCCGGTGCGGCCCGTGTCCACACCCGTTTGCGCAGCCCGTTCTGGTGGTTGCCCATGTTCGAGTCCCATTCCCCGACACCAGCGGCGTCGGAGGCGAAGCGGGGTGCCCAGTCGTCGACCGCGGTCGTCGGCGGCGAGAAGGTGCGGGCCCCGACATCACGTTGCCACCGCTGCCCCGGCGGATTCTGCGACTCGCGCAGGAACACCGCGGTCGCCCGCGCCACGATCACCTCAGCCTCTGCCGCGCTGTCGTCGGGGAACTGCACGACGTCGACCTCGGCGACCCGAATCCGCCCACCCGATCGCAGCACACGGGCTCGGGTGCTGGTCGGTATCTCCCGCGCCGCCTTGAACAGGTCGATGGTGAAACGTGCCGCCCGGAAACCCGGCTCGGCGATCCGCTGCTCGGCTGCATGCGCGGCCAGCGCGCAGACCGCGGGTCCGTTGAGGGTGCCCGGCGCCCACAGGCTGCGGGCGTAGGCGAGCGGCAACACCCGCCCATCGGTGTCGGGCCGGAAGAAGGCGATATCGCTCACGTCATCTTGTCTACCGGTTCACCCCCTGCGGGTGATGCGCGGGTCGATCGGGCGATACCGCCGAGAGTCCTTCGGCCCAACCTGCGCCGACCTCTCATCCCTCACACCGAATTCGGGATAATCTTCGGCAATGACATTCGGTGTGAACACCAGACAATTCCCGAACGAGATCATCGGCGCGGTCCGCACGGCATTGATCGTGACGTCCATCGTCGGGATCGTGCTCGGCCTCGTCGCCGTCTTCTGGCCCCGCGCGACCACTCTCGTGCTCGCCGTGCTGTTCGGCATCTCGCTGATCATCGCCGGAATCTTCCGGCTCTACTAGGCATTTGCCGCGACGTTTCTCTCCACCGGGTTACGGGCGCTGCTCGGCGTCGTCGGTGTGCTGACCCTGCTCGTCGGCATCATCGCCCTGTTCAGCCCGGGTGACGCGGTGTGGTTGCTCGCATTGTTCATCGGCATCGGCTGGATCTTCCAGGGCGTGCACGACCTGTTCAGTGCGGTGTCCGGTTCACAACACTCCCCGACCTGGTTCCTGATCCTCTCCGGCGTGATCTCGGTGATCGCCGGCATCGTGATGATCGTCCTCGGTCAGTACGCAGTCACCGTGGTCGTCTTCGTCGGCGGCGTCATGCTCGTCGTCATCAGCATCGTCACGCTGTGCACGCTGCCCAAGAAGATCGAGAGCGGCCCCGACACCCTCTGAGCGCGTCGCGCGCGAACAATCGAAAAGAAGGGCCGCAACCGGTTTCCGGTTGCGGCCCTTCGAGTCAGCCGAACCAGGGTGCGATCGGATTGCCCTGCCACCGGGTGTGTGCAGGCACCACGTCACCACGCATCACCAGCGATGCCGGGCCCACCGTCGCCGACGTCCCGATCCCCGAGGCGGGCAGCGCGACACAGTGCGGGCCCATCGTCGCACCCGGCTCCAGGACCACCCGGTCGATGGCCATCACCCGGTCGTGGAACAGGTGGGTTTGCACCACGCAGCCGCGCTCGACGGTCGCGCCGTCACCCAACGTCACCAGGTCGGCCTCGGGAAGCCAGTAGGTCTCGCACCACACCCCACGACCGATGGTGGCGCCGAGCATCCGCAACCACAGGTTCAGGATCGGCGTTCCCGTGGCGGCGTTGGCGAACCACGGTGCGGCAACGGTTTCGACGAACGCATCCGAGAGCTCGTTGCGCCACACGAACGAACTCCACAGCGGATGCTCGGAGACCACGATGCGTCCGACGACGAGCCACTTGGCGGCTGCGGCGATACAGCAGGCCGCCGCGCCCGCGACGAGCAGGATCAGTCCGCTCACCAACCCGGCGATCACGTAGTTCGCGTGAAAGGCAATGTACTGCAGACCGATCAGCATGAACAGCCCGAGCACGAACGACACCATCACCGGGATCAGACGCAGGGTCTCGATGACCGACCGGGCGACCTTCAGGCGCATCGGCGGATCAAAGGTGCGTGAGGTATCGGTGCGGGCGGCGGTGCGGCGCAACCGAACCGGCGGACTACCCAGCCAGCTCGACCCGGACTTGGCCCGATCGGGCGCCGCCGACAGCACGGCGACCAGGCCGTTCTTGGGCACCTTGCGACCCGGCCCGGCCATCCCGGAATTGCCCAGGAAGGAGCGTTTGCCGATCTTCGCGTCGTCGATGTGCAGCCAGCCGCCGCCGAGTTCGTAGGAGGCGACCATGGTGTCGTCGGCGAGAAAGGAGCCGTCGTCGATGGTGGTGAACTTCGGCAACACCAGCGCGGTCGAGATCTCGGTGCCCTTGCCGACCTTGACACCCAGGATGCGGAACCACCACGGCGTCAACAGGCTTGCGTACAGCGGGAACAGGTACGTCCGTGCCGAATCGAGCAGTCGCTCGGTCATCCACACCTGCCAGCCGACCCGCGACCGCACCGGGTGATACCCCTTGGTCATCCCCAGTGCGAGCAGCCGCACGAGCACCGCGGTGATCACGGCGAATACGCCCAGGCTCACCAGTGTGGCGGCCGGGGTCAGGATCAACGCGCGGACGGCGACGTCACGCAGCCGGTCGGCGTGCAGCGCCCAGGTGCCGATCACCACGAGTCCCGCACCCAGCGAGATCAGCGGGATCGCGGCGAGCAGCAACGACGACACCCCGTACACCGGGACCCAGCCCGATCGGCGCGGCGGGCGATGTGCGGGCCACGGATGGCCGGCCTTGCCCACCTTGACCGCGGGTGAACCGGCCCAGTGCTGGCCCTTCTTCACCCGGCCGAACACCGCCGAGCCCGGCCCGATCTCGGCGTCGCGGCCGATCACCGCGCCCGGAGCCAGCGTCGAGCGGGCGCCGATCGAGGCGCCGCGTTTGATGACGATCTCCCCGATGCGTACGACGTCGCCGTCGATCCACCATCCCGACAGGTCGACCTCGGGTTCGATCGACGCGCCCTCGCCGACGGTGAGCATGCCGGTCACCGGTGGGATGGTGTGCAGGTCGACGCCGCGGCCGATGCTCGAGCCCAGCGCACGGGCCAGGTAGATCATCCACGGCGCACCGGACATGTTCGCCGCGCCCGCGGCTTCCAACAGTCGCTCGGCCACCCACAGCCGGACGTGTACCGATCCGCCACGCGGGTAGTCGCCGGGGGTGACACCGGCCAGCAGTGCCCGCGCTCCGGCCGCGGCGATCAGCATCCGGCCCGGCGGGGTGATGAAGATCGCGAAGGCCACGATCACCACCCACCAGTTCACCTCGACCAGCCACGGCACCGAGACATCGAGCGCGCGGGCCGCGGCGCCCGCGACGTTGTTGGTCACGCCCAGCCACGTCGCCCACTGCAGACCGGTCAGCGTGGTCAGCGGCACCGACAGCAGGATCTGGGCGATACCGGTACGACGCGGGGTCGGGGTGACCTCGCGTTCGACGACGACCGTGGCCGGCGCGATCGCGTCGAGCATCCGCGCCAGCGATCCCAACCGCGGGTGATCGTAGAGGTCGGCGACGGTGACCTGCGGATACCGTTCCCGCAGCGCGGTCACCAGCTGCGCCGCGGACAGCGATCCGCCGCCCTCGGTGAAGAAGTCGGCGTCGAGGCTGGTGATGCGTGCGCCGAGGACGTCGGTCCAGCGGTCGGCGAGCCATTGTTCGGTGGCGGTGAAGTCGTCGGCGTCATCGTCGTCGTCGGTGCCCGCCCCGGGCAACGGCCAGGGCAGCGCATTGCGATCGACCTTGCCGGAGGTTCGGGTGGGCAGTTCGTCGACGAGTGCCAGTCGCGGCACCATCGGCGCCGGCAGTCGCTCGGAGAGCAGGGCATGTGCCGCCGAGACGTCGAAGTCGGGGTCGGTGGAGACCAGGTAGCCGACGAGCAGTGCGTTGCCGGCCGCCGATCGGCGTACCGCCGCTGCTGCACCGCTCACCCCCGGGAGGTGTTGCAGCGCATTGTCGATCTCGCCGAGCTCGATGCGCCGACCGCCGACCTTCACCTGATCGTCGGCGCGCCCCTGGAAGACCAGACCCTGCGCGTCGAGTCGGACGAGATCGCCGCTGCGGTAGGCGCGCTCCCAGCCGAGGGTGGGCATCGGCGCGTACTTCTCGGCGTCCTTGGCCGGGTCCAGGTAGTGGGCCAGTCCGACGCCGCCGATGATGAGTTCGCCGATCTCGCCCTCGGCGACCGGCCGGCCTTCGGCATCGACCACCGCGAGATCCCAACCGGGAAGCGGTAATCCGATCCGCACCGGTCCCTCTCCACCCAGCGGTGCCGCACAGGCCACCACCGTGGCCTCGGTGGGCCCGTAGGTGTTCCACACCTCGCGGCCCGGAACAGCAAGCCGCTCACCGAGTTCCGGTGGACACGCCTCCCCGCCGAAGATCAGCAGACGCACCGCCTCGAGAGCCTCCGGAGGCCACAGCGACGCCAGTGTCGGGACGGTGGACACCACGGTGATGTCGCGCGCCACCAGCCACGGGCCCAGGTCCATTCCGCTGCGGACGAGCGATCGCGGTGCGGGTACCAGGCACGCGCCGTTGCGCCAGGCCAGCCACATCTCCTCGCACGAGGCGTCGAAGGCCACCGACAATCCGGCCAGCACCCGGTCGCCCGGGCCGATCGGCTCGTCGGTGAGGAACAGCCGCGCTTCGGCGTCGACGAAGGCCGCGGCGTTGCGATGGGTCACCGCAACACCTTTCGGGGTCCCGGTCGATCCGGAGGTGAAGATGATCCACGCGTCGTCGGCGGTGGTGGGACGAGTGGCGCCGGCATCACCGGGCAAGGCGTCGGGTTCTTCGGGAGTCGACGTCGGGTGCACGCCGTCGGCGTCGATCAGCACGTCGATCCCGGCCTCGCCGAAGACGAGTTCGGCGCGCTCGTCGGGGTCATCGGCATCGACGGGCACGTACGCCGCACCGGCGTAGATCGCGGAGAGGATCGCGGTGTAGAGGTCCCGCGACCCCGACGGCATCCGGATACCGACACGCCCGCCGCGCCGCACCCCGGCCGCCGCGAGACGGTCGGCGCCGCGGCGGATCACCGCGCGCAGTTGCGCGTAGCTGTACACCCGCTCACCGTCGTCGATCGCGGGCGCATCGGGGTATCGGGCGGCGGTCTCGTCGAGGATGTCACAGAGTGTTCGCGGGTCGCTGGCCTGCGACGACAGCAAATACTGTGCTGGGATCTCCACACTCACCACCGTTGTCTAGACATGGAACGAGAAATATATCGCGACTCGTCGACGAGTTGCGCCGGACACGGGTGAACGGAAGGTGTCGATCGTCTCCGTTCGCCCGCCCGCGGTGACCCTGCACGCAAAGGCTGCCGAACAACCGGAACGAACTCTGATCTCGGTGTAGGTTCGCTTACACCAGAGGTTGGAGCTGACCCGTCCACACCGGTCATGCCCCATCGGACCCGCCCGACGCCGGCACAGGAGGTATTCGGTATGCCGATCGTCCAACACCGCAAGGCCAGCGCGCTCTCGTATCCGATCTGGGTGGGCAGCCGACTGTTCCTGAAACCGTTGCTGTCGCTGTGGCCGCTCAACCGGGAGGGAATGGCCGGACTCTTCCTCATCGATCGCATGTTCGCCGTCGGGCCCAAACCGCACAACGTCGTCCGGGAGCAGATTCGCCTCGGTGACCGGCCGGCCGAGGTGATCCTGCCCACCGGCCCCTCACGCCGGGACTCCGACACCGCGATCCTCTACCTGCACGGCGGCGCCTTCGTCGTCGGCGGGGTGGGGACGCACCGGTCGATCGCGGCGCGACTCTCGCGCGCCTGCGAGGTGCCGGTGTTCTCTCTCGTCTACCGACAGCTGCCCGCGGCCGGGGTCGGTACCTCGGTCAGCGACGCGATGTCGGCCTACCGGGAGTTGCTGACCGAACGCGGATACCGACGCGTCGTCGTCGCCGGCGATTCGGCGGGTGGATTCCTGGCCGCCAAGGTCGTCGAAGGGGCTGCCGCACAAGGACTCCCGGCACCTGCAGCGCTGATCGGGTTCTCGCCGCTGTTGGATCTCGATCTGGCCGACAATCCCGACCGCAGCAGCCGTTCCGACGCCTACATCCCCTTGTCTCAGCTGGTCAAGCTCGCGCCGCACTTCTTGCGCGGCCCGGTCGCCTTCACCGGGGTGCGCCGCATCGCCGACCTCGAGCTGGAGGACTTCCCCCCGACCATCATGATCACCGCGGAGAACGAACTGCTCGAACCCGATGTCATCGACCTCGTCGAGAATCTCGACGAGGCGGGGGTCCGGGCGGAGGCGCACAGCTATTCGTGGCAGATTCACGCGTTCCCGGTCTTCGGTTCGCATCATCGCGAGACACTGGAGGCCATCGAGGTGTCGGCCGAGTTCGCCGGCCGCGCGATCCGAGAGGCGAAGAGCGCTGACGACCGAGAGAACAAGTGGGCCGGATGACGAGCGGGACCAGCCCGCGCGCGTAGCCGGCGCGCCGGATGCGCGGTTCACGCTGGCGGCCGAGCGCACGCTGCTCGCGTGGGTTCGGACGTCGCTGGGGTTTCTGGCCGGCGGTGTCGCGATCGTCTACGTGGCTCCCGACATCACCGATCGCACACTGGAGACGACGCTCGGCCTGGTGATGGTGGCGCTCGGGTGTGCGATCGCCGTCATGGGCGGTTGGCGGTGGCGCCGGACCGATCGTGCGCTGCGTGAGGGTGGCCCGATGCCGGGGTCCTCGCATCTGCTGGTGGTGGTCGCTGCCATAGTGGTGATTGCGGTGGCGATCGCGTTGACGATCGTCATCGGGCACTGAGTACTTCCCGAGCCACAGACCAGGAGGGTCGGCGTCACCATGACCGATCACCAGTTCCAGAGCGCCGCGCAGACCTTCTCGCGGGGCATGGTGACCATCGGGGCGATCATCGTGATGGTCTGCGTCGGCTTCCTCACCTACATGTGGTGGCGCGACGGCCGGTGGCTGTGGGTCACCCTCGGCATCGTCCTGATCGTGGTGAACATCGCGATGCTCGTGATGACCTACCGCAAGGCGCGGCTCACCCCGCCCGCACAGCCCGCGGACGACGAGGACTCCTAGCCTCCTCAGTCGCCCCCGTTCTCCTCGATGTCGTTGTCGTCCTCGGGCGCAGCTTTCACTGCCAGCACGGGGATCGGCGATTTCAGCAGGAGGCGTTGGCTGATGCTGCCCAGCATCAGTTTTCCGACGGGTGTGCGTCGCTTGACACCGATCACCAGGCGGGTGGCGTGTCGATCGGAGATCTCGTCGAGTACCGCGTCGACGGGATCGCGGTCGTCACGCCCGACCCGATCGACGACCGTGATCTGCTGATCTGATGCGAGTGCGGTGGCGTCCAGTGGCGTGAGCCCGAGATTGACGGCGACGAGCGGGGTGTCGAGGCGCCGGGCCTCGTCGGCTGCGGCGGCCAGCGCCGCTCGGCCCTCCGCGCTGTGTGCTACGGCAACGATGATGGTCATGGGTATCTCCGAGGAAGGGGTGGGGGATGGGGAATCGATGGGGTCACGAGCGGGGGAACTCGCCGCGCGCGAAGTGTTCCTCGAGTTCTTCGAGAGATCTTCCGCTGGTGTTGGGCAACATCTTCCACAGGAAGCCGATGCAGATCAGGCCCAGGACGAAGAACACGAGGTACGAGCCCGTAAGTCCGGTGAGGTTGAGCATGATCGGGAATCCGTAGGTGAGAACGGCATTGGTCACCCAGAGCATGAGAACCGCTGCACCCATACCGAAGCCGCGCAGGCGCAGTGGGAACATCTCCGAAAGGCACACCCACACAGGTACATTGAGCATGGTCTGCATGGAGAAGACGAACAGGCCGATGAGAGCCAGGATCAGGTAGGCCTTGAGGGTGCCCTCCGGCAAGAAAGTCGCCGCGGTCACGATCAGGCCGTGGCACACGGTGGTGGCGATGAAACCGCTGATGATCAGCTTGCGTCGTGGCACCCGGTCGATGAGCACGAACAGGCAGATGACCGATCCGATGACTCCGAGCGCGCCGGGCACGGCCGCGTTGACCACCAGGGCGGTGCCTTTGTCGAAGCCCGCGGTGATCAGCAGCTGCTGGCCGTAATAGAGGACCGAGTTGATACCGGTGCATTGTTGCGCGATCGCCAGGCCGACGGCGGCGATCAGGAGGCGACGCACCCAAGGAACCGCAAGATCGGCGAAACCGCCTGTCTGAGATTCCTTTTCCTCTTCGGCGAGAATTTCGACCTCGGCCATCTCGGCTCGCGCGCGGTCCTCTGTCCGCACCTGCATGAGCACGGCGAGCGCGTCGTCGTGGCGGCCTTGCGAGATGAGCCAGCGTGGGGATTCCGGCATCCGCAGCATGCCGACGAACAGGAAGACGGCCGGGATGGCACAGACAGCGAGCATGTATCGCCACACGCCGTCGTGGTCGCCCCAGATGTTGCCGATGATGGCGTTGATCACGAATGCGAGCAGCTGGCCGGTGACGATGACGAGTTCGTTGCGACCGGCGAGTCGCCCGCGTCTCTCGGTGGGAGCGAGCTCTGCGAGATAGACAGGCACGGTGACCGACGCACCGCCGACGCCCAGTCCCAGGATGAAACGCGCGGGTAGCATGACGCCGAGGTCGGGGGCGAACACGGCGCCGAAGGTGCCGACGAAGAAGACCACGGCGAGGATGGTCAAGGTCTTCTTGCGGCCGAGGGCGTCGTTCATCCGGCCGCCGACCAGGGCGCCGACGGCCGCGCCGATGAGAAGTGCGGCGCCGATCAGGCCCTCGGTGGTCGAGGTCAGACCGAGGTCGCGCGTCATCGGTTCGAGTGCGCCGTTGAGCACTCCGGTGTCATAACCGAAGAGCAATCCGCCGAACGTCGCGACGACCGCGATCAGGTCCAGCCGGCGTTGATGAGGTCCGGGCCGGAGCGGCGGGAGGGCGTGCTCTGCCTTTGCAGAGAGGTTGTGGGACATGGGTATTCCAGTTCTCGGAAGATGAGTGTGGGCTGTGCTCAGAGAGCGGGGGTGAAAGCGGCGCGAAAGGCGTCGAGCGCAGCATCAGAATCGGTGCGGGCCCATGCCTCGAGCCCGACGACGCCGTCGTATCCGATGCGGTTGAGGGCTGCGGCGACGCCGCGGTAGTTGATCTCGCCGGTGCCGGGTTCGCAGCGACCGGGAACGTCGGCGACCTGGATCTCACCGATGAACGGCAGTGCCTCGGTGACGAGTTCGATGAGATTCCCCTCGCCGATCTGCGCGTGATAGAGGTCGAGGTTCAGGCGCAGATTCGGGTGATCGACGGCCCGCACGAGGGCCAGGGTGTCGGCGGCTGCGGCGAACGGCGTGCCGGGGTGATCGACCGCGAGATTCAGATTCTCCAGGACGAACACGCGTCCCGCATTTGCGCCGAGTTCGGCGATACGCCGCAGCGTGTCGGCGGCGCGCAGCCACATTGCGGGGGTGACCACCTCCACGGGATGTACCGGCAGCCCGCGCTCGCCCAGACCGGTGCCGTGCAGGTTCAGCCGTGGGCAGTCCAACCGCTGTGCGGCGATCAACGACTCCGCGGCTGTGGCGAGGAGCTCGGCGATGCCGTCGTCGGTGGTGAGATCGCCTCGCAAATAGCCGGTCATCGAAGAGAATTCGGCCCCGGAGGCGGCTAGTGCGTCGAGATCCTTGGTCGCCCAGTCCCAGATCTCGACGAGCATGCCGTGTTCGGTGATCCGTTTGACGCGATCACCGAAGGGCTGATCCAGATAGAGCATTTCCGCGCACGCGGCCAGACGGACGCTCATGCCGCCACCCCCGTGGAGTTCTCGATGGCGGAGACGGTGACGGTCGAACCGGTTTCGACGCTGCGGATCGCGGCGAGCGCGATCGACAGTGCGGTCCGGGCGTCGTTGCCGCCGACCAGAGACGACTCTCCGTTCCGAACCGCGTCGGTGAATGCGGTGAGCTCGGCGAGGTAGGCCGATCGGAGCAGGTCGGTGTCGCGTCGGGCGGTGTCGACGGCGATGCCGTCAGCGGAATAGCACGTCATATCGGTGCGGCGGATGTCGCCTGCGGTGACCATCCCGCCGGAACCGAAGACCTCACCGCGCACGTCGTAGCCGTACATGGCGGAGAAGCTCGCTTCGGCGGTCGCCATCGCACCGTTGTCGAAGACGATGGTGACCACGGCGGTATCGAGGTGTCCAGACGACTTCGCGTCGGGCCGGACGAGTGCGTCGGCGTGAGCGGTGACCGTCACTGGTGCGGCCCCCGGGTTGAGATAGCAGAGCGTGTCGAAGTCGTGGATCAGTGTCTCCAGGAAGATCGTCCACTGCGGGATGCGTGCCGGGTCAGCGGTGAACGGCCCGGGGTCGCGGGTCAGCGACCGGAGCAGGTGCGGGGTGCCGATGCGACCGGCGTCTATCGCTTCGCGGGCGGCGACGAAGCCGGGGGCGAAACGCCGATTGAAGCCCACCTGCAAGACGATGCGGGCGTCGGTGGCGGCTGCGATCGCGCGGTCCGCGTCGGCGAGTGTGACGGCCATCGGCTTCTCGACGAAGACGTGCTTACCCGCGGCCGCGGCCTCGACGACCAGGTCGGTGTGGGTGCGCGCCGGTGTGGTGATCAGCACCGCGTCGACGTCGGGACGAGCGAGCACCACCTGCGCCGAATGTTCGCAGTCGACACCGAGTCGTTCGGCGAGGGCGTCGGCGGCGGGGGTGGGGTCGGCGACGGCGACGAGTTCGGCGCCCGGAACGTGCCGGGCGATCAACTCGGCGTGGCTCGATCCGATGCGGCCGGCGCCGATCAGGGCGACGCGTACCGGGGTCGGTCGCTGCGGTGATGGTTGCGATGGGGACTGCGGGGTCATGGCTCTCTCCTGTGGGCGGACCAACGTCGACTAGTACGTTCTAGTAGTACGTTCTAGGGATGTTAGCCACATCACTCCGGGAGGGTCAAGCGCCCGACGGACACATCAGGGTCGGGGTGCATCATGATGGACGGACGGTGGTGGGGACACATGCGAGCGAGGGAGCGGCGATGGCCTCAGGGCGACCGACGATGGCCGATGTCGCCGCGGCGGCCGGGGTCTCGACGGCGCTGGTCTCGATCGTGTTCCGGGAGGTGCCCGGTGCGAGTGAGGCCACACGTGAACGGGTCAAACGCGTCGCCGACGAACTCGGCTACGTCCCCGACCGGCACGCACAAAAGCTTCGGCAGATCCGATCCGGTCTGCTCGGTGTCACATTCGAGTTGCAACAGCCTTTTCACGGCGACCTCGTCGAACAGCTGTATCCGGCCATGACGGACCGCGGCTACGACCTTGTGCTCAGCGGGATCGCACCGACTCGGGATGAGAAGACGGCCATCGAGGCGCTGGTACGCGAACGATGCGAAGCGCTCATCCTTCTCGGTTCGCGGTTGGGGCCTGCTGATCTCGGGGAACTGGCCCACCGTGTTCCGGTCCAGGTGGTGGCCCGCGCGCCCGGGGTCGACACGGTGGGAGCGGTCCGCATGGACGACGACCTCGGGATCATCCTCGGGGTGGATCACCTGGCCGTCCTCGGCCATCGCCGTATCGCCTACATCGACGGCGGGGACGCGCCGGGTAGCGGTGACCGGGTGTCCGGGTTCCTCAGGCGTACAACAGAACTGGGAATCGACGGGCGAGTGGTACACGGGGGCTCCGCCGAGACCGACGGTGTCAGCGCCATGACCGCGCTTCTCGATCAGGGCGACACGGCGACGGCGGTCATGGCTTTCAACGACCGCGTGGCGATCGGCGTCCTCGACGTTCTCGTCCGCCGAGGCAAGTCTGTGCCCGAGGACATTTCGGTCATGGGATACGACGACTCCCGGCTGTCACGACTCGCGCATATCGACCTGTCCACGATTGCCCAGGACACCGACCGACTCGCGCATGAGGTCGTCGCGCAGGCCGTCGGTCAGCTCGGCGGTCATGCGGTGAGCGATATCGTCCTACCGCCGACACTGATCGCGCGGCGCACCACCGGCCGCGCACCCGAGAGCTGAACCCGCGGAACCGCCAAACGCCCTACGCCCCGGCCGCGCAGCACGCCTCGTCGTCGTCGGCGGCGAACTGGGTGCGATAGAGCTGTGCGTACCGACCGCCTCGTGCGAGAAGCGTGGGGTGGTCACCGCGTTCGACGATCCGGCCGTCCTCGATGACGGCGATCTGATCGGCGGCGCGGATCGTCGAGAGGCGATGCGCGATGACGATGGAGGTGCGTCCGGCCAGGGCTTCGCCGAGGGCTTCGGAGACCGCGGCTTCCGACGTCGAATCCAGATGTGCGGTGGCCTCGTCGAGGATCACCACCGACGGTCTCGCCAGGAGCAGTCGCGCGATGGTCAACCGTTGCCGCTCACCGCCGGAGAGCCGGTAGCCGCGCTCGCCGACGACGGTGTCGAGGCCCTCGGGCAGCGACGCGATCAACTCCTCGAGTCGGGCCCGGCGCAGCGCCTCCCAGATCTCGTCGTCGGATGCCTCCGGCTGTGCCAGAACCAGATTGGCGCGGACGGTGTCGTGGAAGAGGTGGCCGTCCTGGGTGACCAGCCCGACGGTGTGGTGCACGGTGGTGGCGGTGAGGTCACGCAGATCCACGCCGTTGAGCTCGATACCGCCGTCATCGACGTCATAAAGCCGGGTGGCCAGCGATGCGATGGTCGACTTGCCCGCGCCGGAGCTGCCGACGAGGGCGAGCATGCCGCCTGCGGGGACGTCGAGGTCGATGTGGTGCAACACCGTCTGACCGCCCCGATTATCCAGTTGCGCAACCTCTTCCAGGGAGGCCAGCGACACCTTGTCGGCCGACGGGTAGGCGAACGACACGTCCCGGAAGCGCACCGACACCCCGGCGTCGGAGCGGGGTAGGTCGACGGCGTCGGGCTTGTCGACGATCAATGGTCGCAGGTCGAGCACCTCGAAGACCCGCTCGAAACTGACCAGCGCACTCATGATCTCGACGCGGGCGTTGGCCAGTGCGGTCAGCGGCGCGTACATGCGAGTGAGCAGCAGGGCCAGGGAGACGACGGCCCCGGCCGACAGGTGCTGGTGCACGGCCAGCCAGCCCCCGAGTCCGTACACCAACGCCAGTGCCAGCGCGGAGACCAACGTCAGCGCCGTCATGAACACCGTCTGCAGCATGGCCCGCCGAACCCCGATGTCGCGCACACGATCCGCGCGGTCGGCGAACTCCGCCGACTCCTGCTCCGGGCGTCCGAACAGTTTGACCAGCGTCGCTCCCGGAGCGGAGAACCGTTCGGTCATCTGCGTCGACATGCGGGCGTTGTGCTCGGCGGCCTCCCGTGACAATGCGGCCATCCGCCTGCCGAGGCGGCGGGCCGGAATGACGAAGACAGGCAACAGGATCAACGCCAGGACCGTGATCTGCCAGCTGATCGCGATCATCACGCCGAGCGTCAGCACCAGTGTCACCAGATTCGACACGACGCCCGAGAGCGTGTCGCTGAATGCACGTTGGGCGCCGATGACGTCGTTGTTCAGCCGACTCACCAGGGCGCCGGTGCGGGTACGGGTGAAGAACGCGATGGGCATGCGCTGGACGTGGTCGAAGACCGCGCGGCGCAGATCCAGGATGAGACCCTCGCCGATGTTGGCCGAGAGCCATCGCGTCACCACCGACGCGGCCGCCTCGGCCACCGCGATCACGGCGATCAGACCGGCGAAGCCCGCGATGGCCGCGGCGGCACCGGAGTCCTGCGCGGTGATCAGGTTGACCACGTGCCCGGCCAGCAGTGGTGTCACCACCGTCAGTACGGCGGTGAAGATCGACAACACCAGGAAGGCGACGATCCGGCGGGCATGCGGGCGGGCGAAGCCGCCGATCCGGCGCAGTGTGCCGCGACGGTCGGGGCTGCGGGGCGTGCCGTCGGGGGAGGTCATCGATTTGTACATGACGTCCCACGCGACCGATTCCATACTCATGGCAGCCAGGTTAGAACTTCAAGTGAACTTGATGTCCAGAACCCGAAGCAGAACGGAAGCAGAACGACTGGTCCGGAATACGAGAAGGGCCCGCACCGAGACCTCGGGGAGAGGTGACGGTACGGGCCCTCGTCGAGGGGGCCGTGAGTGTCAGCCGGCGGCCTGCGCCAGCGGCGTCCCGATGTTGTCGACGACGTAACCGAGGCTGAGCACGGTCTGCCAGCCGAACGCCTTCTCGAGTTCGCCCTCGAGGTAGACGCTGTGGTTGTCCTTGACCGCGGGCAGGTTGGCCAGCGCACTCTGGTCCAGGACCGTCTGCTTGCCCTTGGGGGCGTAGGACAGCTGATCCCACACGATCACGTCGGTGTCGAGCTTGCGGGCTTCCTCCAGCGACAGCGTCGCATAGAACTTGTCCCCGGCGGCCTGATCGACCTGGGTGTTCGGCGCGAAGCCGAGCGAGGTGAAGAACTGCGTGCGGGGATCGGCCGCGGAGAACGCCGACAGTGCGCTGCCGTCGTAGGTGGCGACGCTGATCGTCTTGCCCTTCCAATTCGGGTGGGCGGCACCGAGGTCGGTGATCTTCTTCTTCACGCCTGCAACGAGCTCGGCAGCCTTCTTGGGCTGTCCGACCGCGGCACCGATCTCCTCGGTGGTCACGTCCCACGGCTGCTCGTAGTCGGCGTAGTCGGCCTTCTGCGCGATCACCGGGGCGATCTTGGACAGCGCGTCGTAGGTGTCCTTGTCGATGCCGGAGTAGACGGCGACGATCAGATCCGGCTTCATCGAGGCGATGGCTTCCGGATCGATCTCCTCGGCGTTGTAGATCTCCGGCTTCTGGCCCTTGAGCAGATCGGTGGCCCATGCGCCGACCGCAGCGCCCTTGGTGGTGGTCATGCCGTCCCAGTTGCGCACCGTCACCGGCACCACGCCGAGTGCGAGCAATGCGTCCTGGTCGGTGTAGCCCAGCGACACCACGCGCTTGGGTACTGCGGTGACCTCGGTGGAACCGAACTTGTGGGTGATGGTCGCCGGCAGTGCACCCTGCTCGGCCGCCGGCGCCGCACTCGACGACGAGTCGTCGGAATCCGAGCCGCAGGCCGTGAGGAGCGCCGCCACCAGGGCGACGAGCGCCATCAGGATCGCACCACCACGAATTTTGTTGAACGTCACCATATCTCCTGTGTTCTCTCGGCGAAGCCGATCAGATTTCGTCCACATAACCGGCACGCGTGCCGAAGTACTCGGTAGCCGGTACCTCCCGGCCGTCGTCGAGGCGTAGACGATCGAGGACGATCGCCGGGGCCGGACGATTGGGGGCGTCGGAGCCGCACACCACCGCGATACCGCCTTCGCATTCGACGGTGACGCGTCCGGGGGTGCCGCCGAAGCGGCCCCGCGAGACGTGCGCGCGGATCACCCGCAGCCGCTCACCGCGGAATCGGAAGTGCGCGTTCGGGTACGGGTCGGACTGGGCGCGCACCAACAACTCGATGTCGGCGGCACTCGCGGTGAAGTCGATCCGGGACTCGCGGTCGGAGCGCTTGTGGAAATATGTGGCGCGAGCCGGGTCCTGCTGGTGATCGGTGAGGGTGCCCTCGGCGAGGGCCGACAGCGTCGAGAGCACCAGGGGCTCGATCAACTCGGTGGTCGCCGCCACCAGTTCGGTGGTGGTGGCGCTCGGTCCCACCGGAATCGCCTGCTGCGCCACGATCGGGCCGCCGTCGAGCGTCTCGTCCATGCGGTGGACCGTCACCCCGACGCGGCTCTCCCGATTGAGCAGGGCCCAGAGGACTGGCGAGAATCCCGCGTACTCGGGCAGCAGGGAGTCGTGGACGTTGAGGGTGCCGTGGGTGGGCAGGTCGAAGACACTCTTGGGCAACCACGTCCGCCAGTTGTTGGCCAGGATCACGTCGGGCTTCGCCTGGTGTACCGCGTCGATCAGGGCGTCGTCGGCCCGCTGGGCCACGTGGACCGGTACACCGTGAGCCTGTGCGAGATCCTCGACGGAGTCGCTGAACATCTGCTCGTAGGGGTGGGAGCTGGTGGGATGGGTGACGGCCAGGACGACGTCGTGCCCCGATTTCAGGGCCGCGGTGAGAGTCCGGTGTCCCCAGGTCTGATAACCGAAGGTCACTACGCGCACCACGGTAGGTTAGTGGAGCCTTAGCTTATGAGTCAATTCCACGAAAGGGTCAAAATGCCCGTCTCCGCTGACCTGCTCGCACCGCACGCCGACGTTGTCTTCGATCTCGTGGACGAGCGCAGATCGCCGTGCTGGCCGCGGTATCGCGTCCTGCCCGACGGCAGCGCCGAGGCCTTGCTGGTCACCGACCTCGACGCGCGTGGCGCCACCGTCGTCCGCGAGGACGGCGGTCCGACGGTCGGGTTCGTGCCGATCGCGGCCGACGATCTCGCGGCGCTGGTGGGTGGCGCGTCGTTGCCGCTGCCCGAGGCGCCCGGCGTCGCCCGCCTCGAGATCGCCTTTCCGGCAACCAGTTATCGCATCGCGCCCGGTGACGATGCACCCGGCGCCGACCCGTTCAACGCCGACAGCCCGGGTGGGCTGGTGTCGCTGCTCACCCATCCGCACGCGCCGCGGTCGGGGCTCGACGGGGTGGACCTGTGGCGACCGGATTCGCCCGACGGGGCCGCCGAGGCGGCCGAAGGTGCTCGCCCGCAGCGTATCCGGCTCGACCGCGGTGTCCTCGGCCGTCGCGCGACGATGCACCTGAGCGCTCCGCGACGGCCCGCCGCCGACGGCGTCGTCCCGGTGGTGCTGCTGCTCGACGGCGATGACTGGCTGCACCTGTATCCGCTGTCGTCCGCGCTGGCCGCCGCGGCCGCCGGATCGTCCGAGTGGGTGTCGGTGCTCGACTCGGTGGCACTGGCCTACCTGCCCGCACCGCTCGACCGGTCGGCGCGGGAGGACGAACTGACCTCAGCGGCAACGGCATCCGCGGTGGCGACGTCGGTGCTGGCCGCCGTGGACGCCGATCTCGTCGGGCGGGGGCTGCGTCGCGGGTACACCGTCCTGGCCGCGCAGAGCCTCGGCGGAATCGCCGCGGTGCGTGCCGCGGTGGCCGCCGCGCGCGCGGGCTCGGCGACACAGGGTATCGATGCCGTTGTCGCACAATCACCCTCGTTCTGGTGGCCGGCTCCGGCGGCGGGCGGGCCACTCGACGGACCCGACGGTGGTGCGGTCCTCGGAGAACTCGACGACGACACGCTCGACCTCTCGGCGCCGGCCCGCTCGTTCCGGTTCACCGTCGGCAGTGGCGAGCCCGCCATGCACCGGCACATCGACGCGGTGCGCGCCGCGCTCGCCGACCGCGGCGCCCGGGCGACCATGCGCGTCATCGACGGCGGCCACGATCATGCCGTGTGGCGGCTCGCGCTGGTCCGTGACCTCTGCGACGAACTCACCACACGGCACTGAACCTGCTGTGAACAACCTGGTCACGGTCATTGTGTCTCAGCCGAATTCGGCGGCGATCGCCGAGACGGTCCGAAGCTCGTAGACCTCCCGTACCGAGACCGGCCGGCCGAACTCGCCACGCAGCAGCGCGGCCAGCCGAACCGCCGACATCGAATGGCCGCCGACCGCGAAGAAGTCGACATCGGAGTCGACATCGTCGCAGTCGAGGGCTTCGGCCATCAGGTCGGCGACGAGTGCCTCCTGCGGCCCGGCCAGCGGGCGGCCGCCGGACTCGACGAAGTCTCCCGCGCCGAGCTTGGCATGGTCGATCTTGCCGTTGAGTGTCAACGGAATCCGTTCCTGCACCGAGAATCGGGTGGGCACCAGGTAGTCGGGCACCGCGTCACGCAAGCCGTCGCGCACCAGGGTCGTCAGGTGAGCCGGATCGTCGGTGTCGGCCACCAGATGACAGCACAACACCCCGTCACGGGCGATGGTCACCGCATCGCGGACGCGGTCGGCGAACCGCTCGAGCACCACCGCCGACACCTCGCCGGGATCGACCCGATGGCCGCGGATCTTCACCTGGTCGTCGGTGCGGCCGAGATAGTCGATCAGGCCGTCGCTGTTACGCCGCACCAGGTCTCCGGTCCGATACATGCGCTCACCCGCGGCGCCGGCCGGGCACGCCACCATCGTCGCGGCGGTCCGGGCCGCGAGATGGAGGTAGCCGCGAGCCAATCCGACACCGGTGACGTACAACTCGCCGGCCACCCCGTCGGGCACCGGACGCAGCCACTTGTCGAGGATCATCACCTCGGTGTTGTCCACCGGCCGTCCGATGGACGGCGTGGCCGACTCGTCGGTACCCACGCCAAGGGTGTTGATCGTGTATTCGGTGGGCCCGTACAGGTTGTAGCCGCGGGTACCCGCGGTGGCTCGCAGCCGCGCCCACAGGGTGGCCGACACCGCCTCACCGCCGAGCAGGATGAGCGGCGGAATGTGTGCCTGCGCCGCGAGAAGTCCCTCGGCCACGAGTTGATCGGCCTGTCCGGGCGTGACGTTGAGGACGTCGATCCGGTGCTCGGCGACGTAGGCGACGAGCCCGGTGGCGTCGCGCCGCAACTCCTCGTCGCAGATGTGCACCTCGTGACCCTCCGCGAGCCACAGGAGCTCCTCCCACGACATGTCGAAGGCGAACGAGATGGCATGGGCCACACGGAATCTCCGGCCCGCCGACTGCACCGCCGGGGCAAAGATCCGCCGCCGGTGATTGGCCAGCATGTTGGCCAGGCCCGCATGTCCGATGACGACGCCCTTGGGGGTTCCGGTGCTCCCGGAGGTGTAGATCACGTACGCGTCGCCGTCCGCGCGGGCGCGCGAGGCGGCCAGTGCCGGTGCCGCCGGATCGTCGGTGACCGGCATCAGCCGGTCGGCGGGGACCACCGTCGACATGCGCTGGCTCGACTCGTCGGAGACCAGGACGATGTCGGGATCGCAGTCGTCGCAGATCGCACGCAGCCGATCGTCGGGATGTTCGAGATCCAGTGGCGTATATCGCGCGCCGGACCACAGCACCCCGAGGATGGCGACGACCACCTCGGCGGAGCGGGGAACCGCGATCGCGACGGTCGAGCCGGGCGCGACCGACGCCTCCGCGAGCCGGCCGGCCAGCCGCATCACCCGATCGGCAAGCTCCCCGAGACTCCACCGCACCGCGCCGCACACCAGTGCCACCGACTCCGGTTCGCGGCGCACCGCCGCGGCGAACTCGTCCATCACGGTCGACGACCACGGCCCGTTCGCGGCCGCCACCGCAGCCGGATTCGGGCCTGACACAGCAGGATCGGATGCCACCGGTAGGGCGGCCAGCGGCGTATCCGGCGCCTGCGCGGTGCGCGAGAGTGCCCGCAGCACGGCCATGGCGTGGTCGGCCAGCCCCGTTGCGGTGGTCTCGTCGACCAACTCGGCGCGATACTCGACCTTCAGCGTCATCTCGTCGCCGGGGGTGAACACCCACGTCAGCGCGAAGTGGGTGGAGTCCTCGGCCTCCTCGGTGAGAATCCCGTGCCGATCCCGGGTCTCGCGGGCCGCCTCCGGATCGAGGAAGTTCTGGATCACCACCAGCGAATCGAAGAGGGCGGTGACGCCCAGCTCGCGATGGATCTCACCGAGATCGGCCCCGTCATGCGGCATCGCCGCGGCGCGATCGTCGGAGACGCTGCGCAGCATCTCCCGGACCGGACGCCATGCGTCGACCTCGACACGGACCGGCACGGTGTTGAGGAGCACTCCCACGACCTCGTCGATGCCGGGCACCTCCAGCAGATCGCGCCCCGACACCGACAGCCCGAACAGCACATCGGACTCACCGGTCGCCCGGTGCAGGGTCAACGCCATGGCAACAGTGGCCAACGCCGTCAACGTCACCCCGTGTGCACGACCCGCCGCGAGCAGATCGGCTGTCTCGGTGGTGTCGAGGCAGCGGATGATCTTGCGCGGCAACCCCTCGGCGGCAGCGGGTACCAGCGCGTCGAGCGCCGCGGGCCGGCCGAGCAGTGTCGGCCCGGCCATCCCGCCGAGAACCGAACGCCAGAACGCGAGGTCCTGCCGGTGATCTCGATCCTCGAGCAGCGTGGCCACCTCGGCGAAGCCGGGCCGCGCCGGTCGTGGGGTACGCACCGCGGACTGTTCGCGATCGCGCAACCGGTCGAGGAACTCGGTGAGGAAACGCGCCCTCGACCACCCGTCGAGCAGTGCGAGGTGATAGGTGAACAACACCGTGTCACCGTGGCCTGCGCGCCGGACGATGGTCGCACGGGCGGCGGGCGAGCGATCGAGCGGAATCGGCTGTGCGCGATCACGTTCCCGCAGGATGTGCTCGTCGGACGAGGTGTCGTCGGTGTGGACGATCTCGACCGGCAACAGCACGCGCTCGTCACGCCCGGGCAGGTACTGGGTGGGTGTTGCCGCGGCCAGGTCGAATCGCGCGCCCATCGCCGGGTGCACGACGACGGCGTCGGCGAAGGCCTCGGCGAGCTGATCCGGGTCGATCTCCCGATCGAAGGTCAACGCGGTCTGCGCGTGATACGACCCCGATGGCGCGACCTGTGACTGGAACAGCAGGCCCCGCTGCAACACCGTCGGCGGCACCGGCACCGGGCCACGATCGGCCGTCCGGTCGATCTCGGCGGCCAGCGCGCCGACGCTGCTCCGCACCGCGTCGGTGATCGTTTCGGCGGTGATCTCCTGGCCGACGATGTCCGAGATCGACTCGGCCACGGCGAATTGCACCACCAGGCGCGGTGATGACCCACTGACCCAGACGTCGGCCTCGACGGCGTACGGGGTGCGCGGCGGGGCGGACGGTGGTGGGGTGGGCAACACCTCACGGCTCTCGCCGCGACCCAGATAATTCACCAGGATCTGTGCTCCGCCCTCGGCGAGCAGTCGGGACGTCCGCGCGTGGATGTGGCGTAAGGCCATGTAGCCCAGCGGGTCCGGCTGATCGGCGAGAGCCGCGGCCAGTTCGCGGGAGGTCACCGCGGCGTCGGTACGGGCCGTCACCCGCACCGGTGCGATCTGGGTGAACCATCCGACGGTGCGACCGCAGTCCAGCGCCACGTCGCCGCCGCGCACCGGCTCACCCGGATCGGGGCGACCGTGCCCTTCGATGTCGACGAGCAGGGTGGGTTCGGTGCCGAGCAGACGTGCGACCGACGCGAGCATGAGGGCGACGATCACCTCGGTGACCGCCGCACCGAGCGCGGACGCGGCCTCGTCGATGACGACAGCCACCTCCGGTCCGTCGACCTCGACGGTGTGGGTGGTGATCCGGTGTGCGTCGAATACCGTTGCCGCGACCAGTGGCTCGGTGGTGTGCAGGTCTCGCCAATGCTCGAGATCCGATGCGATGACGGGGCTGTAGGCCGCGCGCATCACCTGCTGCGCATACGTGGCATACGAACTCGGCTCCGCAGCCGGACGCCCGCCACGCAGGGCCTGCTCGAGGTCGTCGACGATGACCATCCACGACACGCTGTCGACCACCGCATGGTGGGCCAGCAGCACCACGCACTGTCCGGCGTCGAGGAGGGCAGCGGCGATCGGTCGGCCGTCGGCGAGGCTGATGTCGTCGATCAGTTCACGCACCGCATCGGCCGGGTCGGCCGACGCCGACTCCCGCACCGGCGGCGTCGCCGGACCGGAGTCCGGCATCGAGATCGACAGCGCCGCATCGGCCTCGGTGCCGGTGATCACGGCGCCGAGCATCGGGTGTGCGTCGACGGCGGCGGTGAGAGCGGTGCGGAGCTGATCGGCGGTGACGCCCTGCGGCGTCCGGACCAGCCGTGCCTGCACCAGGTCATCTGGGAATCCCCACTCGTGCTGGCGGAGCAGGATGGGCGTCGGCACGGGTGCCACGCCGGTTCCGGAATCCGCTGCCGCACTGCTCAAGACGGGCACCGCATCGGTACCGAGGCGTTCGGCGATCCGCGCCGGGGTACGGCCGAGGAACACATCGCGCGGGGTCACCTTGACGCCGCTCGCGGTGAGCCGGTTGGCCACCCTGATCGCCACGATCGAGTCGCCGCCGAGCATGAAGAAATCGTCATTGCCGCCGACCGCGTCGAGGTCGAGGGCTTCGGCGATCACCGACGCCACGGCGGTGACCCGCGTGTCCGGGACGTGGGGGTCTCCGCTGTCCGGTGCTGCCATCTCGGGGATCGCGGCGACGGGGATCGTGACGAGTAGTTCCCGCAGCCGCTCGTCATCGCGTTTGCCGTTGACGGTGCGCGGCAGGGCATCCACCACGAGCACCTCGTCGGGCACCATGTGCGCCGGAAGAGACTCCCGAGCCGCGCGCCGCGCGCGGGCCGCGTGATCCTCACCGGAGCCTTGTGCGCCGTCGGCGACGATCGCTGCACGCAGGCGCGGACCGTCGGCGGTGTCGACGGCCAGCACGGCGGCCTCGGTGGCGACCCCGGAACGGCGTAACGCGGCCTCCACCTCGCCCGTCTCGATCCGGAAGCCGCGTACCTGTACCTGCCGATCGGCCCGGCCGATGTAGTCCATCCCGCCGTCGGGCCGTACCCGCACCACATCACCGGAGCAGTACAGGCGGTCGCCACCGTCTCGCAAAGGATTGGTACGGAACGGGTTTGCGACGAATCGGGTGGCGGTCAGGTCCGGACGCCGGTGGTACCCCGCCGACACCTGCGGTCCGGAGACGTACAGGATGCCGGTGTCGCCCACCGCCACCGGACGGAGTTGCTCGTCGAGCACATGCGTCACCAGACCGTCGAGCGGACGGCCGATGGGGCTGCCCGAGTCCTCGCGAATCCCTTCGGTGATCGCCAGCGCCGTGACGTGCACCGTGGTCTCGGTGATCCCGTACATGTTGATCGCCACCGCATCGGGGTGGCGGTCCAGCCACCGGCCGGTCAGCGCCGGCTCGAGACGTTCGCCGCCGAAGATCAGGTACCGCAGATCCGGAAGCGTCACGCCGGTCGCGTCGAGGGCGGCGAAGGCCGTCGGAGTCTGATTGAGCACGGTGATCCGCGCATCGCGCAGTGCGCAGGCGAGATCGGCCGGGATGCGGGTCAGCGCGTGATCGACCACGACGGCCAGCGCGCCGGCGCGCAGTGGTGCCCACAGCTCCCAGACCGAGAAGTCGAAAGCGAAGGAGTGTGCGACGCACCAGATGTCGTCGGGGCCGGTCACCACGTGGCTCTCGGCGTTGCGTAGCAGCGACACGACGTTGCGGTGCGTCACCACGACGCCCTTGGGGACCCCGGTGGAGCCGGAGGTGTAGAGGATGTATGCGGGGTCGTCGGGGCGGACGCGATGTGGTTGCGGGAGTGCACCGCCCGGCTCGGCGGGCGAGTCGCGCCGGTCGGGATCGGGGCACAGGACCGGGATGTGGTCGTCGGCGATGCGTTTCGCGAGCCCCGCATGGTCGGGAGAGGCGACGATCAGGGCGGGCCGGCAGTCGTCGACGATGAGGTCGAGGCGCTGCTGCGGCGAGTACGGATCGAGCGGGACATAGGTGACCCCGGCCAGTACCGCGGCGATGACGGCCTCGGCGAAGCGGCTCGAGCGCTCGATCAGCAATGCGACGCGCGGTGGTGGGTCACCGGCCGTCAGGGCGGGTAGGGCGCGGCGGATCTGCTCGGCGAGTGCTGTTGCAGAGGAATCGATCTCGCCGTAGGTGCGGGTGGCCGGGGCCGACTGGGCCCGCAGGTCGCCGAGTGCTGGACGGTCATGGTGCGCGCGGACCGCCGAGTTCCACACGTGCGCGAGCGTCGCATCATCCCGGTCGTCGTGCTCGTCGTGATCAACGGGGGCATCGAGGGCTGAACTCACCTCCGCGACGGTGCAGTCGGTCAGCAGCATCGTGGTCGCGGTGACGAGGTGCGCGGCGATGCGTTCGGCGCGAGCGCGAGGGATCACCGACTCGTCGTGGATCAGTCGCAGCGGTGCAGGGGAGTCCGGGGTGATCACCAGCGTGAGCGGATAATGTGGGGCGCCGTCGTTGACGATGTCGACGATCTCCAGACCCGTTCCGCTGGTGTCGATCTGATCGGCTCCGGTGCCGATCTCCACCACCACGAGGGTGTCGAACAGCTCTCCCGCCGACCGTCCGGCAGTGCGGGCGATGTCGGTCAGGCCGATGTGCAGGCAGTCGCGAACCCGATCGTGGTGTGCGGCGAGACCATCGACGAGGTCGCGGGCGCGCCGGGTGGGCGCCGCGCCCGGCGCGCGGACGGGCACGGTGTTGATGAACATGCCGACGGCGTCGTCGATCCCGTCCACCGGTGCGTCCCGTCCGGAGACGGTCGAACCGAACACCACGTCGGTGCCATCGTCGACACCGGTCATTCGGCGCAGCGCCAATCCCCATGCGGCCTCCACGACATCGGGGAGGCGCAGCCCGGCCGCACGGGTCCGTGCCGCCAGCGTTGCGAGTTCCGGTGCGTCGAGCGCCATCTCGGCCAGGGTGGTCGACGCCGTGGCGCCCGGCGCCACCACCACCGGATGGAGCCGACCGGCGAGTTCGTCGCGCCAGCGCGCCACGTCGGTGTCGTGGGGGCGGGCGGCGATCCAGCGCAGGTAACCGGCGAAACCTCGGTCGAGGCGGTGTGCGGGCACCTCGGTGCGGTCGCGTCCGGTGGTATCCCCGTAGCCGATATCCCCGTAGCCGGTATCCCGGTACGCGGCGAACAACTCGCGCAACGCGATCGGCACCGACCACCCGTCTGCGATCAGGTGGTGCACCGTCTGCACCACGACGTGGTCGTCGCCGTCGGGGATCACCGTGTAGCGCATCAGGGGTGCCGTCTCGGGATCGAAGCCGCGGTCGCGATCGGCGCGGGCGATCTCGTCGATGCTCACCTGTTCGGCGGTCCGGTCGAGCACGGTGAACTCGAGCCGGTCGGCGCAGTCGGTGTCGAGGAGCTGATACACCCGACCCGACCGTGTCGTCCGGAACGCCGCGGCCAGGGTGGGGTGGCGCCGCAACAACATCGCGGCCGCCGTCTGCAGCCGCTCGACGTCGAGGGTTCCGCGCAGCGTCAGGATCTGTTGCTCCACATACATACTCGACTGTGCGCCGTCGAAGATGCTGTGGAAATGCATGCCCTGCTGCAGCGGGGTCGGCGGCAGCACGTCGACGAGGCCGGGTCCGTCGATGGCGTCGAGTTCGTCCTGATCGAGGATCACCTCGCCGCCCGGGGTCAGGGCGAAGTCACCGGCCGAATGCGATGCCAGCGCGGCGATCCCGGATACCGCCCGCAGAGAGCGCTCCCACAAGTCCAGGAGCCTGTCGATCCGGTCGTCACCGAACCGGCCGGCAGCCCAGGAGATCGTGGTGCGGAGCACGGCCCCGTCGGGGCCGGGTTCGGTGATGGCGTTGAACTCGAGTTCACGGGGGAGGCGTTGCCGCGGGTCGCGACGCTCACCGAGTTGGCCCGTCGGACCCAGCGGCGCGAAGTCTTTGGCCTCGGCGGCCCCGACCCGGCCCAGATAGTTGAACAGCACCTGCGGCGACCGGTCCGGCGCGGTATCGGCTTCGGGGCCGAGATAACGTCCGATGCCGTAACCGATACCGCGGTGGGGCACCGCCGACAGTTGGTCCTTGACGGCCTTGAGTGCGCGGCTCACCTCGGCGGGGTCGTCGAGGTCGACGGCGCCGGGGTCGACGAGCACCGGATACAGCGTGGTGAACCAGCCGACGGTACGACTCAGATCGGCCTCGCCGCCGCCCGGGGTCGGGATGTGCCGGGTCTCGCGGCCGTGGCCCTCGAGTTCGACGACGCTGTGGGTGTGGGCGTGCGCCCCCTGGTGGTCCGCTCCCCGCTGTTCTGATCGGAACCGGGCCAAGGTCAGCGACAGTGCCGTCATCAACACCGCTTCGGCGCTGGTGGCGTATCCGGCGACGACCTCACCGAGCAGTGCCTCGGCCCCCGGCCCGCCGAACTCGTGCACCCGCGTCACCTCGTCTGCGACGCGGGCGGTCAGCTCCGTGGGGTCGTCGGCCAGCGGGGTGTCGGGGTGGGCGAGCACGTCGTCGAAGTAGGCGCGGTCGGCCTCGATGTCGGGCGCGGCCGCAATGAGTAGTTCGCTCCATCGCCGCAGTGAGGTGCCCTCGGCCTGCACCGGAGGGTCCACATTGGTTGTCGGAGAACCGGAATCGTCGAGTAACCCCTCGCGCCACGCCGCCATTGCGCGTGTGAGGTCGTCGGTGAGGATGTCCCAGGACACACCGTCGATCACCAGGTGGTGGATGACGACGAGAAGTCCGCGGGTGCCGTCGGCCGCCACGCGCAGACCGGCGGCCAGCACCACGCCGTGCGCCGGATCGAGCTGCCCGGTCAGCAGCTCGATGCTCTCGTCCGCTGTGCCCGAAGCCAATTCGGTCACGGGTACGACGTCGATCTCCTCGGCGCGCGGTATCCGCAGGTGCAGCCGTGGTCCGGTGACCACGGTCGCTGCGAGTGCCGGGTGCGCGCGGACGGTTGCGGTCAGGATCGACTGCGCGGCAGCCTGATCGAGATCGTCCGGGGCGCGAAGCTCGACGGCCTGCACGAATCCGTCGATGTGCTCGGCGATCTCGCCCGCCCATCGGATGATCGGCATCGCATCGACGACACCGTCCGGCCGGTCGTCGGGGTCGGGCTGGTGGCCGGCGCGGGTGACACGCGCGGCCAGCGCACGTGGTGTGCGGGCGTCGAAGACATCGGACACCGTTGCGCTCCAGCCCTCTCGGCGCAGCGCGCCGAGGACCCCGATGGCGCGCAGTGAATCCCCGCCGACGTCGAAGAAGTCGGTGTCGGGACCGATCCGGTCGATACCGAGAGCTCCGGCGAGTGCCGCGGTCACCGCGGCCAGCGCCGGGGAGGCCTCCGCGCGGGGCTCGCCGACCGCGAGATCTGGCTGCGGGCCGAGCGCTTCGGAGAAGTCCGGATCGGGTAGCGCGCGCCGATCGAGCTTGCCGTTGACCGTCATCGGGAACGCGTCGAGCACCATCACCGTCGCGGGCACCATGTAGTCGGGCAGCACCGACCGCGACCATTCCCGGATGTCCGCCCCGCTCGGGTGGCGGCCTCGGTGGCAGACGACGTAGCCGATCAGCCGGCCGTCCTGCAGTGTCACACAGGGCATTCGCACATCGGGATGCTCGGCCAACCCGGCCTCGACGTCCTCGAGTTCGAGGCGCATCCCGCGGACCTTGACCTGGTTGTCGGCGCGGCCGAGAAATTCCAGTGATCCGTCGTCGAGGCGCCGCGCCAGATCGCCGGTGCGGTACATGCGCTCGCCCGGCCGTCCGAACGGGTCGGCCACGTAGCGAGCCGCGGTGAGATCGCCCTGGCCCACATACCCACGGCCGAGCAGGAACCCGGCCGCATACAGCTCGCCGGGCTCGCCGGCCACGCTGGGCCGCAGCTCGGCGTCAAGGACATACAGCGCGGTGTTGGGGTTCGCCGACCCGATCGACGGCCCCATGCGGTCGTCGTCGCCGGCATAGATCACGTGGGAGACACCGATCGTCGCCTCGGCCGGACCGTATCCGTGGTACATCGGGATCTGCAGTTGTTCCCGGAAACGCCGGAACAGAGCCTGCGTCAACAGTTCCCCGCCGCACCAGACGTGCCGCAAGGAGTCCAGCCGCGACCCGCCGTCGGCCAGCGCGAGCAGCACGTCGAGCATCGACGAGACCAGGTAGGCGAAGGTGACGTGCTCGCGGGCGATCAGATCGAGCAGATACTGTGGATCGCGTTCACCACCGGCGTGGGCGACCACCACCCGGCCACCGCTGATCAACGGCAGCAGGATCTCGTTGATGGAGATGTCGAAAGCCAACGGCGCCTTGAACAATGCGGCATCGGTCGGGCCGAACCCGAGGATCTCATCGCGTTGCCAGAGCAGTCGTTCGACGATGGCCTCACGCCGGATCATGGCGCCCTTGGGTTTTCCGGTCGATCCCGAGGTGAACACGACATAGGCGAGCCCGGCTCCGCGCATCGGTCGCGTGGCGGGATCGACCTCCTGATCGGGTAGTTCTGCGTCGCAGTCGAATTCGATGATCGCCGGGTCATCCGCGCCGTCGTGGGGCGAGTCCGCGCCGCGACGGGTGACGAGCACCCGTACCTGCGCGCGCCCGATGACGTCGCGCCGGCGGGCATCGGGCCACTCGGGGTCGACCGGCACGAACGCACCACCGGTCATCAGCGCGGCCACGATGGCCACCACCATGTCGGCCCCACGATCCATCGCGATCCCGACGAGCGCCTCGTCACCGATACCGCGGTCCTCGAGTTCATCGGCCAGAGAGGCTGCGCGGAGCCATAGTTCGCGATACGACAATCGATGCCGGTCGTCGATCACGGCAAGCGCATCCGGTGTGGCCCGCACGTGGTCGGCGATCAGTTCCACCACATCCGGTCGCCGCCGCGGGGCATCGGTGTCATTCCATCGACGCTGGCGCCGCAGACGCTGCTCGGCGGTGTCGGGCCGGACGGAGTCCAGGCGACGATCGGGGTGGGTGACGAGATCGCCGACGAGGTCGGTGAGGTCGTCGGGTGAGACCGGCGCGTCGGTGCTCACGCCGAGCCCGTCGCCGTCGAGGCGGGTGCTGACCCGCACCGACCCCACCTCGGCGACGACGGCGGTGTCCTCGGACTTCTCCGTGCGGTTTCGCAGCGCAGCAACAGTATCCAGCCCGCCGGCCACGTCGACCAGGCCGACCTCGCCGGGGGAGCTCGATCCGAATAGTGGTGTCGTGCTGATCTCGGTGGTCGTGCGGCCACCGTCGACGACGCGCAGCGATACGGCCGGGGCCGGTGAACCGTCGACGGCGCTGCTGCGCGCGGCCCACCAGGCGGTGGCCAGTGCGATGGTGGCCGCGGTGGACCCCACTCCCACGTCACCGAGGCGCGAGCGCATTTCCTGTAGAGCTGTCGGGGCGATGGTGGTGAGGACATTCGAACCGAGCGAACTCATCGTCAACCTCTCTGTGGAGCCGGCGGCATGCGAGTGACACGTTCATGCGCTGCCGGCTGATCGGCCCGTGGTGGTGACGGACACAGTGGTATCGGACCCTGTGGAATCGGACCCTGTGATGTCGGGGGTGATAGCGAGTCGGGGTGGTGGGGTGAGGTCACATGCCCGAGTGGGAGCGATGCGGCCCACTCCGTCCCGACGCCGCCAACTCCGCTTCGGCCGGTTCCGGCTGGGCCAGTTCGGAAATGATGGCCGAGCGCAGTTCGCCGGCCCGGATGGCGATGTTGGAGAGCAGGGTGGCCCCGAGGCCGTGGGTGCCCTGGGTGGCCCCCTGGACGAAGAGTCCGGCGATGCGGGTGCCGTCGACCACCGCCTGATGGTCGCGGCCGACGACGCACGTGTCACCGATGGCACTGATGCCGTCGACCCCGGGTGAGGTGAATCCGGTGGCGCAGACGACGGCGTCGACGGTGACGGTGTCGCGGGTGCGATGAATGCGGTCGAACAACTCCACCTGCACGCGTCCCTGATCGGTGAGCGCGGCCCCGGTCACCGCGGTCGATCGTCGCAGGCGCAGACGGCTCTGGCCGGTCACCGATTCGCGGTAGTGGTGATCATGCAGGGTGGTGAGCAATTGCGGCTCGACACACGAGTAATTGGTGTAGCGGTGCCGGTTGAGCAGGTCGGCGCGGACATCCTCGGACGCGGCGTAGAAATCGTCCACCGCGGAGGGATCGAACACCTGGTTGGCGAAGGGGCTGTCGTCGGCGGGGGCGAAGCCGTAACCGTGGAATGTGGAGGTGACGCCTGCGCCTCGGGTGTAGAGAAAGTCGATGGCCTCGGCGGCCGATTGCCCACCGCCGACGACCAGGAACTCCGATCCGGCGATGTCGCTCGGCAGCGCGTCGAGATGGTCGAGGAAGCGGTGGTTGTGGAACACCCGGCCGCTCTCGGTCAGCTCGGGGCGATCAGCCCACTCCGGCAACCGTTCTCGTAGACCGAGTGCGACGACGACGGTACGCGTGAAGTACGTCTCGACCGATCCGTCGTC
Source organism: Gordonia polyisoprenivorans NBRC 16320 = JCM 10675 (assembly GCF_000241325.1). GTDB lineage: Bacteria > Actinomycetota > Actinomycetes > Mycobacteriales > Mycobacteriaceae > Gordonia > Gordonia polyisoprenivorans. Next base: position 520,654 of record NZ_BAEI01000031.1, read on the forward strand.
CAGCGTCGTCACCACGCGAAAGCGTGCTCCCGCCGAGGCGTCGTCGTCATGCGGATCGATCTGCTCGATCCCGATCACGTTGCGGCCGTAGCGGACATCGGCGGCGACGTTGTCGGCGGCCCAGGACAGGTAGTCGGCGAATTCGATCCTCTCGGGGGTGAAGGTCTGCCGGTTGATGAAGCCGGTCAGCCTGTCCTTCTCCACCAGATAGTTGACGAAGGTGAATCGGCTGCGTGGATTGCGTTGGGTGACAAGGTCCTTGAGGAAGGAGATCTGCATGTTGGTCCCGGGTAGGAGCATGCCGGGGTGCCAGCCGAACGTGTGGCGACGTTCGAGGAACACCGTGTCGAGCGGTGGAGAGTTCTGGTCTGCGTCGTCGTATTCGCTCATGGCGATCGCGAGCCCGAGGTTTCCCGGGCCGAACCCCACGCCCACCACGTCGCGAGTTGTGGTCATCGGCTTCACTATCACACACCTCTGATTTGGTTAGCCTAGCCTTTGTTTGTCCCCCAAAGATACGACATTGTCGGCCAACCGGAGAAACGCGGGACTCGCGGCGAGGACGAGAGTGGTCTTTCCCCGCCGGCGTCGGCGGACCGTGTCGGCGGTGATTGCCGAGGTCACCGCGTCGACCGCGGAGGTCGGGTCCACCAGCACCAGGATGTCCGGATTCGCATGCAGCGCACGGGCCAGTGCCACCCGCTGGCGTTGTCCGCCGGAGAGGTTGCCCCCGCGGTCGGCGACCGGATGATCGAGGAGCGCGGCGGCGTCGTCGACCAACTCGTCGAGACCCAACTCGGTGAGGATGTCCGCCGGCTCCGAACCGGGCTCGTAGTGCGTCCCGTCGGGGTGGACGACCGCGCCCAGGCGCCCGCCGAAGATCGCCGGGTGCCGCGCATCGGCGAGCACCACCCGCCGGAGGCCGGCCGCGTCGAGATCACCGATCTCGGTGCCGCGCACCGAGATCGACGGTGCCTCGGGGGGCGCGTCGGGACCCGCGGCAAGAGCGGTGGCCACCCGTGCTGCTTGGTCGGTGGTGCAGTCGACCGCCACCAGGGCGCCTGCGGTCACGGCGATCTCGGTGGTGTCCACCTGCACGAGGAGGTCGGGATGCGTACTCCGGTGGACCGTGCCCGACGGCGCCGGGGTGGTCACCGGGGCACCGCCTTCGCCGGTGCGCCCGGATCCCAGCAGTACCACCCGGCGGGCCGAACCCCGTGCCAGCGCGGCGAATCGAGGCATCCGGCTGAGCTGGCCGAGGGGTTCGGCGATGAATTGGCTGAGTCCGACCACCGCGACCAGATCGCCGATGGAGATGTCACCGGAGAATGCGCGGACGCCGGCCAGCGTGCCGACCACGCCGACGAGAAGGGCTGCGGCGCCGGCGGAGATGCCCTCGTACACGCCGGAGATCCGGGCCAGGCGTTCGGCATGGCTGCGCGTGGTGGCCGACAGTGTGCGGTAGCGGTCGTATGCCGGGCCGCGTCCGGCGAAGCCGCTCAGCGGCCGCAGTCCGCGCAACAGATCGGCCACCGCGCCGGTCGCCCGGGCGATGAGCTCCTGTTGCTCCTCGGTACGGTGGGTGACCTTGCGCGACAACAGGTTCAGTGCGGCCAGCAACAACACCGTACTGACCAGGGCGACGCTGCCCAGCAGCGGATCGATCACCGTCAGCACCACGGCACCGGCCAGCACGCCGACCGCCGAGGAGATGGTCACCGGGATCACCTCGATGATGTCGGAGGCCTGCGCGGTGTCCTCGGCGATCACCGTGACGTACTCGTCTCGCGACAATGGCGAATCGTTGTCGCGCGCGGTGATCACCTTGGCGGACAACATCGCCCGCAGGTGGCGCACGTGTCCGGCATTGGCCCGCTGCAGCCCGCGATAGGCGGTGCGCCACGACACCGACACACACGTGATGACCGCGCCGAGAGCCGCGATCGAGATCACCGGTGCCCACCAGCTACCCGAGGTCATCGCTCGATCGATGATGACGCCGAGGAGCACCGGCACCGCCGCCTCGGCGGCCTGGTACACGCACAGCAGTACCGAGCCCACCGCCACCGCGCCGCGATTGCGTCGGACGGCGTCGCGCAGCAGGGCCGCCGCGGCACGGTCGGGTGTCCGGCTCATCGGGCGCCGTCCTCTCGAGTCCCGTCGTGCTCGGTGGCGCTCGACCACACGCGCCACAGCGCGGCGTACCGGCCGTCGGCGTCGAGGAGTTCTCGGTGGGTGCCGTATTCCACCACCCGGCCGCCGTCGATGACGGCGACGGCATCGGCCGCCGCCGACTGGCTGAGGCGGTGGGCGACGATCAACGCGGTACGTCCGCGGGTGACGGCCGCCGCCGCGGCCTCGAGCCGCGCCGCGCCGCGCGAACCGGCCTCTGCGGTCGACTCGTCGAGAACCACCACCGGCGTGTCCCGCAACAGCAGCCGTGCCAGCGCGATCTGCTGGGCGCGCATCGGGTCGAGCGCGAGGCCGCCGGAGCCGATACGGGTGTCGAGGGCCTCGTCGAGTTCGCGGACCCAGTGATCGGCGCCCACCTCGGCCAGCGCCGACCACAACTGCTCGTCGTCGGCGTCCGGGCGTGCCAGACGCAGATCGTCGGCGAGGGTCCCGGCGAACACATGGGTCTCCTGCGTCGCCACGCTCGTGAACGCGCGGATCCGGTCCTCGCCGAGACCGGAGATCGGTACATCGTTGTAGCGGATCGCATCCGGTGGCGCGCCGATCGGGGTGAGCACCCCGGCGGTCAGCGAGGCGATGGTCGTCTTGCCGGCACCGGAGGCGCCGACCAGCGCGAGACTCGTGCCGGCCGGGATCGTCAGATCGACGTCGTCGACCGCCGGGGCGCCGCTTGCGTGATAGTGGTGGCGCAGCCCGCGCACCACGATCTCCACCGGCCCCGGCTCGGCGGGCGGCAGATGCGGCCGGGTTCCCGGAGCGAGGGTGTCGATCACCCCGACGACCCGGGTCATCGCCGCCCCCGACCGTTGAGCCTCGTCGAAGAAGGTCAGGATGGCGCCGATCGGATTGAAGAGCCGATGAAAGAGCAGGGTGGCCGCGGCCACCTGGCCGAGGCTGACGTCACCGGCGCGCAGCAGCAGCCATCCGACGACGATGATCAGTGAGAGACCGACGAATTCGGCACGGTTCTCGCGCGAGACGAACCGTTCGAGTACCCCGAACACCGAGACGGAGATGTCGCGTACCGAGCGGGCCGAGGAGTCGATCCGGTCGCGGGTGGCGGTCTCGAGACCATAGGCACGGACCGTCGTCAGCCCGTCGATACCTCCGACGAGGCGGTCGATGTGATCGGCCTCGGCGGTGCGGAGCTGGCGATACTTCGGTGAGGACCGGGGCAGATACCAGCGCATGGCCGCGACATAGGCCGGTGCGGCGCCCAGACCGGCCAGCGCCAACCGCCAGTCGAGGGAGAACAAGCCCGCCACCGAGACGACGATGAGCACCGACGAGCTGAAGATCGCGGGGATCGCGGTGCGCGAGCCCGCGACGAGAACCGCGATGTCGGCGCCGACCCGCGACAGCGCATCCCCGTGTCCGGCCCGTTCGATCCGGGTGACCGGCAGGCACAGCACCGCGGCCACCACCCGCTCGCGCATGGTGGCCAGCAGGCGTGCGATCAGGGTGGCGAGCAACGTTTCCGACAGTGCGGTGAACACGGCGGTCACCACCGCGGCGATCACCACCGCGATCGCGACGCCGACGAGGATTCCGCGGTCGTTGCCCGCCCGGACCGCGTCGACGATCGAGCCGAGCGCGAGCACCGCGACCAGCGAGGCACCTGCTCCGATGACCGAGGTGAGCACCACCCCGATACTCAGCGGCAGATGCCGACGCAGCTCGGCGCCGAGGTAGGCGAGCACCTCACGCGGCGTCGCGATCGGCAGCAGCGTGGATGCGTCGGGCTCGTGGTGCTCCGGCGACGGCTGCGTCATACGGCGCGGCCCCGTGATTCTGTGCGGCCTCCCGGCACGACGTCGGTACACCGCTCGCCGACGGGCACCACCAGCGGCCGCGACGACACCGGATCGGCGATGACGCGGCTACGCAGACCGAACACCTCCCAGAGCATTTCTTCGGTGATCACGTCCTGCGGTGCGCCCTGGGTGATCACCGCGCCGTCGCGCATCACCACCAACTCGTCGCTGTAGCGGCAGGCCAGCGCCAGATCGTGCAGCACCATCACCACCGTCCGCCGCTGTTCGGTGTGCAGGACGTCGATGAGGTCGAGGACCTCGAGGCTGCGGGACAGATCCAGGAAGGTGGTCGGCTCGTCGAGGAGCAGTGTGTCGGTCTGTTGCGCGAGCACCATTGCGATCCACACCCGCTGCCGCTGTCCGCCGGAGAGCGAATCGACGGTGCGGTCGGCGAGATCGGCCACGCCGGTCTGGGCGAGAGCCGCATGCACCACATCGCCGTCGCCCGCCGACCACTGGCGCAGCCAACTCTGGTGGGGATGGCGGCCGAGGGCGACGAGGTCGGCCACCAGGATTCCCTCCGGCGCGATCGGACTCTGCGGCAGCACCGCCATCGCGGTGGCGAGTTCCCGCGTGGACAGATCGCCGAGCGCCCGCCCGTTGATCTCCACCCGTCCCGACGAGATGGGGATCAGCCTCGAAAGTGCTTTGAGCAGTGTCGATTTGCCGCAGCCGTTGGGGCCGATGATGCAGGTCAGCCGTCCACGGGGGATGGTCAGGTCCAGGTCGGTGATCACCGGCGTGCCGCGGTAGCCGACGCTGATGCCGCGGGCGGCCAGTGCCTCGGTGGGGGGCGCACTCATACGGTCACCTTTCGATTCACGCGGATGAGGAGGACGAGCAGGAACGGCGCACCGAGAGCGGAGGTCACGATGCCGACCGGAGCCGATCCCAGGGCGTAACGCGCGAGGAGATCGGCGTAGAGAACGAGCGCGGCCGCGACCAGTGCGCTGCCGATCACCGGCGGGGTGGGGCTGCGGTAGAGGAGCCGGGCCAGTTGCGGTGCGGCCAGCGCGACGAAGGTGATGGGGCCGGCCGCGGCGACCGTCGCCGCGGTCATCACCACAGCCGGGATCCACAGCAACAACAGGGTGGTGCGGATCGGTACACCGAGCGCGCGGGAGACGGCGTCGCCGAGATGGGTGACCCGAAAATCGAACGCCGCCAACGCGATCAACGACATCCCGACACCGATGGTGATCCACAGCGGGACGACCTGTCCCCAGGTACGGGCCTCCAGTGAGCCGGTCAGCCACGACACGACGTCGGCGGCCTGCGCCAGACGCGACTGCACCAGCATCAGCGAGATGACGGCGGTGGCCAGGGCATTGACCCCCACCCCGATGAGCACCAACCGCATCGATTCCAGGCCGCCCCGGTAGGCCAGCGCGGTGATGACGACGGACACCAGGATGCCGCCGAGGAACGCGGCCCCGAGTGTTCCGATGGTGACCCCGCCGATCACCAGGCCCGCGGGCAGTAGCACGAGCATGGTGACGGCGGCCGCCGAGGCGCCCATCGAGACGCCCAGCAAATCGGGGCTGGCCAACGGATTCCGGGCCAGTGACTGGGTGATCGCACCAGCCGCACCGAGCGCCACACCCACGCCGAGGCCGACCAGCACCCGCGGCATGCGCCAGTCGAGCACGGTCACCCGGTCGATGCGGTCGCCGCCGCCGACCACGACCTGCGCCACGTCGGCCAGCGGGATGAAATAGGGGCCCGACGCCAACTCGACGAGGGCGGCGATGACCACGATCGCCGCCAGCAGCAGCGTCAGCAGCACGCCTCGACGCTTGATACGCATGCGCGGTACCGGCCAGACGAGTTCGTCGGGGCGGGGGAGGGTGGCCGTCATGTCTGCACCATCCGGCGGCGACGCACCAGATAGATGTAGACCGGCACGCCGATGAACGCGAGGATCACCCCGACCTGGACCTCGGCGGGACGCATGACCACCCGGCCGATGACGTCGGCGACGAGCATCAACGCGGCGCCCGCGGGCATACACGCCACGAGTAGCCAGCGATGGTCGGGGCCGGTGAAATGCCGCACGATATGCGGGACCACCAGCCCGAGGAAGGCGATCGGTCCGGCTGCCGCGGTGCCCGCGGCGGCCAGCAGGGTCAGGGCGAGAAAGCATGCGCCGCGGATCATCCCGACCCGGACGCCGAGCGCGGTGGCCAGTTCCGGACCTGCGGCGAGCACGTTGAGCGACGGGCCGCATGCCAGGGCCACCACCACGCCGACGATCATCAGTGGCGCGACACCGGCGAGGATGCCGAGGTCGCGTTCCACCAGCGAGCCGGCACTCCAGAAGCGGTACTGGTTGAGGCTGGCCTGATCGTGCAGGATCACCGCTGTCGTCCCGGCGATGAAGAACGCCGAGCACGCCGCACCGGCGAGGATCAGTGACAGCGGGTTGGCGCCCCCGCCGCCGAGCGAGGCCACCCCGAAGACCAGTGCAGCGGCGATGATCGCGCCGGCGACGGCGAACCACACGTAGGCCGACACGCTCTGCAGGCCGAAGAGGAAGACCGCGAGCACGGAGAAGAATGCGGCGCCGCCGGAGATGCCGAGGACACCCGGGTCGCCGAGCGGATTGCCGGTCAGGCCCTGCACGAGCGCCCCGGACAGGGCTATCGCCGCACCGACCGCGATGGCCATCAGGGTGCGGGGAATTCGCTGATCCCACACGATGATCCCGATGTCGCCGCCATGGCCCCGACCCGCGGTCAGGGCGTCGATCACCTGGGCCGGATCGGTCCAGCGCGTGCCGATCCACAACGACAGCACCGCACCCACCAGCATCAGCACGACCGCGACCGACACGGTGAGCACGCGGCGTCGGGTTGCGGTCGTCATCGACGGGGATACTGTCGCCGTTGCCGTCATCGTCACCACCTCTCCCCGGATGCACCAGGTGCCGCGTTCGTCCGATCCGCAGCGAGTCTATATGGAGCCTTACCTAAGTCCCTGGCCGCCGGTGGCGGAGGCTGCACTGACAGACGATCGATTCCATGAGTAGGTTGGAGCCCGGAGTGATCGTTCGGTTCGGTAGCCGCCGATGTGGCCGGCAGTGAGGTGGAGGCATGGCACAGGAACTCAAGCTCGGTCTGAAGGCGTCGGCGGAGCAGTTCGATCCCCGCGAGTTGGTGGAGATCGCGGTCGCCGCCGAGGAACACGGGATGGATTCGGTCGCGGTGAGCGACCACTTCCAGCCGTGGCGCCACAACGGCGGGCACGCGCCGTTCTCGCTGGCGTGGATGGCCGCGGTCGGCGAACGCACCAAGCGGGTGCAGATCGGTACCTCGGTGATGACGCCGACGTTCCGTTACAACCCGGCGGTGATCGCCCAGGCGTTCGCGTCGATGGGGTGTATGTACCCGGGCCGCATCATGCTCGGCGTGGGCACCGGTGAGGCGCTCAACGAGTACGCGACGGGTTTCCAGGGGGAGTGGCCGGAGTTCAAGGAACGCTTCGCTCGACTGCGCGAGGCCATCGCCCTGATGCGTCAACTGTGGACCGGTGACCAGGTCGACTTCGACGGCGACTATTACCACACCCAGGGCGCGTACATGTATGACGTTCCCGAACAACCGATTCCGGTGTACGTGGCGGCCGGCGGCCCAGTCGTCGCGCGGTATGCCGGTCGGGCCGGCGACGGGTTCATCTGCACCTCCGGCAAGGGTGCCGAACTCTATACCGAGAAACTGATCCCGGCGGTCAAGGAGGGCGCGGAGAAGGCCGACCGCGACTTCACCACGATCGACCGGATGATCGAGATCAAGATCTCCTACGATCCCGATCCGCAACTGGCGCTGGAGAACTGCCGATTCTGGGCCCCGCTGTCGCTGACCGCGGAACAGAAGCACAGCGTCAACTCGTCGACGGAGATGGAGCGGTTGGCCGACGAACTGCCGATCGAGCAGGTAGCCAAGCGCTGGATCGTCGCCTCCGACCCCGACGAGGCCGTCGAGAAGGTCAAGTTCTACACCGACGCCGGCCTCAACCACCTGGTGTTCCACGCGCCCGGCCACGATCAGCGGCGGTTCCTGGCGAACTTCGAGAAGGATCTCGCGCCGCGATTGCGCAAACTGACTGTCGTGGACTAGGTTTCGTCGTCCGCGTCAGACTTCGGTGGGCGCCAATGACGACGGCTCCACCATCCCGTGCGTGCGCCGCACCTGCTCGTAGAGCAGGTTGATGACGCGCTGGGCCACCGGATTCTGCCGAGCCCGGTGATGGCGGCGCAACGCCAGTGCTCGCCGCGGGGTGGGTTCGGCGATCGCGACGGTGCGCACGCCCGCAGGAAGGTCGATCACCGCCAGTGCCGGCACCACGGTCAGCCCGACACCGGCGGCGACGAAGCGCATGGCGGTGCCGTAGTCGTGGGTCTCGACACGGAAGTTCGGGGTGAAACCTGCTGCGGTACAAGCTCTCAGCAAGCCCTCGCGACACGGTCCGCGTGCCACGTCGTTGTCGATCCAGGCGTCGTCGGCGAGTTCGCGCAGCGTCACCTGGTCGCGACCGGCGTACGCCGAGCCTTCGCCGACGACCACCAAATAGTCCTCGGTCACCAGAGGTACGGAGTCGAAGCCGGGAACCGGGGTGACGATCGGTGCTCGGCTCAGGGCGCTCTCCGGGCTCTCCACATAGATCTCGATGTCGGGTGCGCTCGCCTCGGGATCGGCCAGCTCGATCAGCCGCAGATCGAGTCGGGTGTCCGGGAACTCGCGGCCGATGGTGGCGATGATCTCCGGCATCCATGCCGCGCCCGCGGAGGCGAAGTAGGCCACGCGCAGGGTGCCGGCGTTGCCGTGTCGCAGATCGGCGACCAGGCCGTCGAGGCGCGAGAGGCCGTCGAAGACCACCGAGGACTCGGCGGCCAGCGTCGTGCCGGCATCGGTCGGGACGATTCCGCGCCCCACCCGCTCGATCAGCGCGAGTCCGGTCTCGCGCTGCAGCCCGGCGATGTGCTGACTGACCGCGGACGGGGTGTAACCGAGCGCCGCGGCGGCGCCGCCGATCGACCCCTCGGCGACCACGGCGCGGAAGATGCGGAGGCGGTGGGGATCGATCATGATCACGACCATACAGTCACACTGATGGGTCAGTGTAGAAATATGAAATTGTGCTGAAGTCTCCGATGGTCGACCATGGAGAACATGACCTTCGGATCGCGCACTCTGAATCTCCCGGCACTGGCCGCGCTGACCACGGTCACGCTGTGGGCGCTGTCGTTCATCGCGATCCGTTCGGCCGGGCACGCCTTCTCGCCCGGCGTGCTCGCGGTGGGACGCCTGGCCGTCGCGGTGGTCGCCCTCGCGGTGATCGTTGCCATCGCCGGCATGAAGGCGCGACGAGGGGTTCGCCGCTCGGCGTTCCGACCGCCGCGCGGTCGGGCGCTCGTGCTCGTGCTGGCCTACGGGGTGGCCTGGTTCGGCGTCTACAGTGTGGTGCTCAACTGGGCCGAACGCCACATCGACGCCGGAACCGCCTCGTTGCTGGTCAACTTCGCCCCGATCCTCGTCGCGGTCTTCGCGGGACTCTTTCTCGGCGAAGGGTTCTCGACCCAACTGAGCGTCGGGATCGCGATCGCCTTCGCCGGCGTCGTGCTCATCACGTTCGGCGGCGGGGGAGCGCACGCCGACTGGCTCGGCGTCGGGCTGGGTCTGCTCGCCGCGGTCCTCTACGCCACCGGCGTGCTGTTGCAGAAGGTCGCGCTGGCCACCGTCGACGCCCTGACCGCAACCTTCTGGGGCGCGGTCGCCGGCCTTGTCGTCACCCTGCCGTTCGTGCCCGCCGCGATCGGTGAGGTCGCCTCGGCCTCGGCCGCCGACCTCGCCTGGATGGTGTTCCTCGGCGTCGGGCCCACCGCGATCGCCTTCACCACCTGGGCGTACGCCCTCTCGCGCACCGACGCCGGCGCGATGGCCGCGACCACCCTCGTCGTTCCGGCCCTGGTCATCGTCCTGTCGTGGCTGCTGCTCTCGGAGATCCCGACACCACTGCGCATCGTCGGCGGGGTGCTGTGCCTGCTCGGGGTGGCGCTGACCCGCGGCCTCATCAAGATCCCCGGCGGTCGGCGATCAGTCGTCGGTGGGCGCCCGATCGTCGAGCGTGAGCTGGAGGAATGCGAGGTCAAGCCATGACCCGAACTTCGTCCCGACCTCGGTGAGCAACCCCACCCGGGAGAAACCGAGCCGCTCGTGCAGCCGGATCGATCCGGTGTTGGCGGCGTCGATACCCGCGACGATCACATGCACCCGATTCTCGCGGGCCCGGGTGATCAGTGCATCCATCAGCAGGCTGCCGATTCCGCGCCCCTGCTGTCCCTCGCGGACGTAGACCGAGTGCTCCACGGTGTGGCGGTAGCCGTCGTGCGGGCGGTACGGACCGTAGGTCGCGTAGCCCAGGACATGTGCTGCCGGATCATCGGCGGAGTCCGCGACATCATCCTCCACTGCGACCAGCACGGGGAAACCGGCGGCCTGCCGCCCGGCGAGCCACTCGCGGCGGTTGTCGGCGTCGACGAGCTGATCGTTCCAGATCGCGGTGGTGTGCTCGACGGCGTGGTTGTAGATGACGGTGATGCCGTCGACGTCGCCGGATTCGGCGTCGCGGATGTGCATGGCAGCCCCCGATGGTCGGTAGGTGTGGACGAGCCGATTCTCACCGACGCGGGCGCTCCACATCGACGCGGGGTCTTCGATAAGTTCTTCAGGTGGACCGCGATCGGATGGTGGAGGTGGGAGTCGGGCTCGTGTCGCGTTTCGGCGCGAAGACACTGAGTCTGACCTCGGTGGCCCGGCACGCCGGGGTGGCGCGGGCGACCGCCTACCGCATGTTCGGTGGCCGTGACGCGCTGGTCGCCGCGATCGTCGACCGAGAGGTCGCCCAGCTGCGCGTGCAGTTGCGCGAGTGGGCGGCGACCGAACCCGATGCCGCCGGCAAGGTGCGCGCCCAGATCCGACACGTGCTGCCCTACATCCGCGAGCACGAGGCCTTGCAGTACGTGCTGCGCCACGAACCCGAGGAGATCGTGCGGGCGTTGATCAGCACCACCGACTCCGAGGGGCCTTCCCTGGTCGCACGGATCGTCGACGAGGCCCTACCCGACATGGCGCCGGAGATCGGTCAGCACCTGGTGCCCGACGCCCGTGGGGCAGCCGAATTCCTGGTGCGCATGATCTATTCGGTGATGCTCGTGCCCGACAGTTCGTTGTCCGACGAGCAGATCGCCGACCTGGTGGTGCGCGCGATCGTCAGTGATGCGCCCGACGATGCGCGGCCCACCGATCGGCCGGCCGACTGAGGCCGAGCAGAACCATTAGGGTTACGGCCATGGGTGCAGAGACGACCACCGCCACCGACGAGGATGGATCGAACGACCGGCCGGTGGTGTCGAGCCCGGAGGTGTCCACCCCGGCGGTGTCCACCAAGGTCTACATCGCCTCGGCCGAGGGCGACACCGGGAAGTCGACCGTCGCGCTCGGTGTGCTGTCGCTGCTGAGTGCGACCGGCGGCCGGGTGGGGGTGTTTCGGCCGATCTCGCGGGCCGGCGCGGGTGAACGCGACTACCTCGTCGAGATGCTCATCGAGCACGCCTCGGCCGACATCGACTATGACGACTGCATCGGCGTCACCTACGACCAGGTACACGCCGCACCCGACGGCGCGATCGCCGAGATCGTGGCCCGGTTCCACGCGGTGGAGGCGCGCTGCGATGCGGTGGTGATCATCGGCTCGGACTACACCGACGTCGGCAACCCGTCCGAACTCGCCTACAATGCGCGCGTCGCCGCCAATCTTGCGGCGCCGATCATCTTGGCGCTCAATGCTTCCGGGCGCACCCCGGTGGAAGTGCGGGAGACCGCCGAGCACCTGCTCGCCGATATCGCCGCCATCCACGCCACCACGGCCGCCGTGATCGCGAATCGGTGTGACCCCGAACAGATGTCGGCGGTGGCGGCCGAGCTGTCGAGGATCTCGGTGCCCACGTGGTGTCTGCCGGAGGAGCCGGTGCTGTTCGCCCCGACGATGGCCGAACTCAAGGACTCGCTGCGGGCGAGTCTGTACAGCGGCGACCCGGAGCTCCTCGATCGGGAGGCGCTCAAGGTCATGGTCGGCGGGATGACCGTCGAGCACATCCTGGAACGGCTGTCCGAGGGCACCGTGGTCATTGCCCCCGCCGACCGCTCGGACGTCCTGCTCGCTCTTGTCAATGCGAATGCGGCACAAGGATTTCCGCGGCTGTCGGGCATCATCCTCAACGGCGGGATGCGACCGCACCCGATGATCGACGCGCTCGTCGACGGTCTGCAGTCGACGCTGCCGATCATCATGTGCGAGCAGGGGACCTACGAGACCGCCCGCACCGCGGCCAATACCCGCGGCCGCGTCGCGGTCGGGTCGGCGCGCAAGATCGAGGCGGCACTGGGATTGATGGAGACCCACATCGATCCCGAGGCGATGATGAAGGTACTCAAGGTGCCGACCCCGGAGATCATGACGCCGCAGATGTTCGAGTACGGGCTGATCGTGCGGGCCCGCGCCGACCGTCGGTGCATCGTGCTGCCCGAGGGTGACGACGACCGAATCCTGCGCGCGGCAGGGCGATTGCTTCGTCGTGGGGTGGTGTCGCTGATCATCCTCGGCGACGAGGCGGCCGTACCGCGCCGCGCCCACGAACTCGGGGTGGATCTCGACGGTGTGCAGGTCATCGACCCCGCGACCTCACCGCTCACCGACGAGTTCGCGCACATCTACGCCGAGCTGCGCAAGAACAAGGGTGTCGACTTCGAGCAGGCGCAGGAACGAATGCGCGACGTGTCGTACTTCGGCACGATGCTGGTCTACACCGGGCGTGCCGACGGTATGGTCTCCGGCGCCGCCCACACCACCGCGCACACCATCCGGCCTGCATTCGAGGTGATCAAGACGACGCCGGGGGTCTCGACGGTCTCGAGCGTGTTCTTCATGTGTCTGGCCGACAAGGTGCTCGCCTATGGTGACTGCGCGATCGTACCCGACCCCACCGCCGAGCAGCTCGCCGATATCGCGATCTCCTCGGCGGCAACGGCTTCCGGGTTCGGCATCGAGCCGCGGGTGGCCATGCTCTCGTATTCGACGGGTAGTTCGGGAACCGGTGCCGATGTCGACAAGGTGCGCGTGGCCACCGATCTGGTCCGCGAACGCGCCCCACAGTTGTTGGTGGAAGGCCCGATTCAGTACGACGCCGCCGTCGAGCCGTCCGTGGCGGCGACGAAGATGCCGGACTCTTCGGTGGCCGGACGCGCGACGGTGCTCATCTTCCCCGATCTGAACACCGGTAACAACACCTACAAGGCCGTTCAGCGTAGCGCCGGGGCGGTCGCCATCGGGCCCGTGCTGCAAGGTATTCGGCGGCCGATCAACGATCTGTCCCGGGGTGCGCTGGTCGACGACATCGTCAACACCGTGGCGATCACCGCGATCCAGGCGCAGAACATGGCGGCAACGAGGCGGCGCGAGGCATGAGCGACCATGTCGCCGGGGCGGTCCTGGTCCTCAATGCGGGCTCGTCATCGCTGAAATACCAACTGGTACATCCCGATACCGAGGTCGTGGTGGCCGAGGGGATCGCCGAACGGATCGGCGACCACGACGGTTCGATCACCCACGAGCAGGACGGCGAGAAGACCACCGAGACCCTCGAACTCCCGGATCACCTCACCGCCATCCGGCGGGTGCGAGAGCTGTTCGCCTCGGGCGGTATCGATCTCGCGAGTGCGGGGCTCTCGGCGGTGGGACACCGGGTGGTACACGGCGGACGAACCTTCTACCACCCGACCCTCATCGACGACCACGTCATCGGCGAGATCCGCCGCATCTCCTCGCTGGCACCCCTGCACAATCCGGCGAATCTGACCGGGATCGAGGCGGCACGCGAAATGCTGCCCGACGTGCCGTCGGTCGCGGTCTTCGACACCGCCTTCTTCCACGGACTCCCCGAGGCGGCGGCGACCTACGCCATCGACCGCGGGGTGGCCAAGCTGCATGCCATCCGCCGCTACGGATTTCACGGGACCAGCCATCAGTACGTGTCCGAGCAGGTGCCGCCGCTTCTCGGCAAGGAACCGTCCGAGGTGCATCAGATCGTGCTACATCTCGGCAACGGTGCGTCGGCGTCGGCGATACGAGGAGGTGACCCCATCGACACCAGCATGGGGATGACGCCGCTCGAAGGGCTCGTGATGGGTACCCGCAGCGGCGACATCGATCCCGGCGTGGTGCTCCATCTGCATCGGGTCGTCAAACTCGACGCCGACCAGATCGATGCCCTCCTCAACAAGAACTCCGGTCTCAAGGGGCTCTGCGGCGAGAACGACTTCCGGTCGGTCACCGAGCGCATCGAACGCGGCGACGAGGCCGCGAAACTCGCCTACGACGTCTACATCCACCGGCTCCGCCGCTACATCGGTGCGTACATGCTCGATCTGGGTCGGGTCGACGCGATCACCTTCACCGCGGGTGTCGGGGAGAACGCTGCGGGTGTCCGCGCCGATGCGCTTGCCGGATTGGAGAACTACGGCATCGTCGTCGATCCCGACCGCAATGCGGAGCGGAGCAGGACAGCGCGACGGATCTCCACCGACGACAGTGCGGTCGCGGTGCTGGTGGTACCGACGAATGAGGAACTCGCGATCGCCCGGCAGGCGGCCGAGGTGGTCGGGGAACGCGCCTGAGTAAACTTACAAGCACTCTGGACTGTTTTTGATTTTGCGGCTACGATCGCCGCTATGGCTGATACCGAAGCCGCCTTCACAGGTGTCGATGCGCCCGCAACCATGCCGCGTACGCAGGCGCAACGGTCGGCGGCGACGCGGGAGAAGGTGCTCGACGCGACCGTCGCCTCGCTGATCGAGCGGGGATACGGGGCGACGACCACCCAGGAGGTCAACCGCCGAGCCGGGGTGTCGCGTGGGGCGCTGCTGCATCAGTTCCCCACGCGGGAGGCCCTTGTGGTCGCTGCGATCGGCCATCTCGTCGATCGACGCAAGGCCGAGATCATCGAACGCGCCGGCGGGGGTGCGGCGGATCTGACGCTGCTCCTCGAGGTGTTCGACGGGCCGCTCTTCTATGCCGCATTGGAATTGTGGGTGGCCGCCCGCACCGACCCGGTCCTGCGGGAAGCGCTGATCCCGGTGGAGGAGCGGATCGCCGGCGAACTCGTCACCACCGGCGTCGCGGTATTCGGCGGCCGGTATTCGACCGAACAGATCGAGCTGGCCGCCGAACTGGCACGCGGCCTGGCGATCTCACGTCTGTTGCGCGAGCCCGACGCCGACCGCGAGTTCGCGCGTCGGATGATCACCATGCTGATGGAGGCATTGAACCGATGAGCACGAACCCTGTGACGGAACCCGATGTTCTGATCGTCGGCGTCGGATTCGGTGGACTTGCCGCGCTGCATCGTCTGCGGACCGACCATCCGGATCTGGCGGTGCTGGCGGTCGAACGCGCCGAGAGCCCCGGTGGCGTGTGGCGCGACAACAGCTATCCGGGTGCCGCCTGCGACGTGCCCACCTCGTTGTACTCGTTGTCGTTCGCCGACAACCCGGACTGGTCTCACACCTACGGACGTGGATGGGAGATCAAGAACTACGCCGAGTCCGTCGCCGCCGAGTTCGTTGATCAGATCCGGTACGGATGCGAAGTGCTCTCTGCCACATGGGACTCCGACGAGCAGCGTTGGTGCGTCGAGACCTCCGAGGGTCCGATACGTTCCCGCTTTGTCATCGCGGCACCCGGTGCGTTGTCGGCGCCGACGATACCTGCGGTCCAGGGGCTCGACGCCTACGAAGGCACCGTCTTCCACACGGCTGCATGGAATCACGCACACGACCTGACGGGTAGGCGGGTTGCGGTGATCGGTAGCGGGGCGTCGGCGATCCAGGTGGTCCCCGAGATCGTCGACAAGGTAGCCGAACTCGTGGTGTTCCAGCGCACGCCCTCGTGGGTCATCCCGCGTCTGGACCGCACCATCGGACCGATGGAACGAGCTGTCTATCAACGATTCCCGAACGCGCACCGGGCCGCCCGGAAGTTCACGTGGCTCACCCACGAGTTCCATGTGTTCGCGATGGCGCACCACCAACGAGTCCTCCGCGCGTTTCGCGCGATCTCGCTCGCGCACCTGCGTCGGCAGGTCACCGATCCGGGGTTGCGCCGGCGACTCACGCCGGACTTCAGCATCGGTTGCAAGCGAATCCTGATCAGCAACAAGTGGTATCCGGCGCTGGCACATCCGCGCACCAGGGTGACCGGTGCTCTCTCCTCGCTGACGCCGACCGGTGCGGTGAGCGCCGACGGTACCGAATT
Organism: Gordonia polyisoprenivorans NBRC 16320 = JCM 10675; assembly: GCF_000241325.1. Classification (GTDB taxonomy): domain Bacteria; phylum Actinomycetota; class Actinomycetes; order Mycobacteriales; family Mycobacteriaceae; genus Gordonia; species Gordonia polyisoprenivorans. The sequence continues at coordinate 537,027 of NZ_BAEI01000031.1, forward strand.
CGACGTCGACACGGTGATCTTCGCAACGGGTTTCACCCCGACGAGTCCGCCGTTGGCCAAGGTCATCGTCGGGCGCGATGGTCGACGACTCGACGAGGTGTGGCACGGTTCGCCGAGTGCCTACCGCGGCGTCGAGGTCCCCGATTTCCCGAATCTCTTTCTGCTGTACGGACCCAACACCAACCTCGGTCACTCGTCGATCATCCTGATGCTCGAGGCCCAGGCCTACTACATCGGGCAAGCCCTGGCGCACCTGAAAGCCGTCGACGCCCCGACCGTCGAGGTCACCGAATCGGCATGTGACACCTACGTCGCCGATATCGACGCCCAGCTGAGTGGCACCGTCTGGAATTCCGGTGGTTGTGGCAGCTGGTATATCGACTCGACCGGCCGCAACTCGGTGATGTGGCCGACCTATACCGGCACCTACCGCCGCATGATGTCGCACTTCGATCCGGCCGATCACATCATCGGGGTGCCTGCCCCGGTCCGCGAACCTGTGGTTCGCTCCTGACGTCCTGTGGCCCGATTCCAGCACCGTAGCAGCCGGTCTCGAGGCTCGCCGCACGCGGCTCGCACCTCGACCATCGGGGAGAACCGTTCACCCTGGTGGCCGTTCCTCCCCGCGCGGGAATGCTCCAGCCCTTCCCATCCGGTGGTCGAGGTGCCGAGGAGCGCCAGCGACGAGCCTCGAGACCCGTTGCGCCGAAGGGCATCCGGGCCGTCGTGGTCCGATTCCAGCACCGTAGCAGTCGGTCTCGAGGCTCGCCGCACGCGGCTCACACCTCGACCATCGATCTGTGATGCTCCGCCCTTCCTGCCGATGGCCGTCCTGCCCCGATGGTCGAGGTGCCGAGGAGCGCCAGCGACGAGCCTCGAGACCCCTTGTGCCGAAAGGACTCCGGGCCACAGTCGGCACAACACCTCGACCATCGGGAAGGGACTTCTCTATGGAGTTCTCAAACAACAGATGCGGTCCCGGCCGGGCCGGGTGCGGGGAATCAGGTTGTGGGGCAGCGTAGGTCAGGCTGCGGTGTCGTCGAGCCGCATGGTCCGTCGGTGATACGACGGCACGGGTCGTCGTTTCGGATCGATGCTGGCGGGTGGGATCAACCAGGGGTGTCGGTCGAATCCCATGATGATGTCCCATCCGTGGTGGTGCACATCATCATGACAACTGCTGCAGAGTAGACAACCGTTGTCGAGGTCGGTGGGCCCACCATCGGCCCAATGCTCGAGGTGGTGTCCTTGGCAGCGTCCGGCGTGTGCACCGCATTTGATGCACCCGCGATCCCGCACCAGCAACGCTTTGCGTTGGCCGGGGGTGAAGAAGCGTTTCGCCTCGCCCACACTGAGCGGTACCCCGTTGGAATCGAGCATGATTTTCGTGATGGTGGTGTCACACGACAGCAGTTTGGCGGTGGCTTCGGTGATGGCACCCATGTTCTGCAAGTCGCCGCCGAGCGCGGGGTTGTCGGCTGACCAGGTCCACAACAGGCCGTTGGTGGGTTTCGCCGAGAACGTGGTGTCGGCCAAGCCTTGTGCCGCCAACTCCACGATCGTCTCGAACGCGGCAGCACAGATCTGTTCGGGCGTCCGCGGATCCGGGGAGCCATCCGGCTGAGGCTTAGGCGCCGCCAAGGTTTCCATCAAAGTCCTGGTTTTCTCGCCCGCGATGATGTCGAGGTTCGCCGAGATCTCCAACCGGCCGTCGTCGGTGATGCGGTCGGTGTAGGAGTTGATCGACTTGTCCTCCGCGGCCGGTAACCCACCGGGTGTTTCGGCCGCCAACTCGTTCCCCAACTGTCGCGCGTAGGTGATGATCTCGGCGGGAGTGAATCCGGCGAAGTAGTGCGACAACAGTTTCCGCAGGTATTCACAGCGTTGCACGGTGTCCATAGGTTCGGGGCAACGCGTGTCGATGTGCGCCAACCCGCGCACGATCGCATCCACATGTTCGGACGAGATGGACCCGTCCGCCGCGTGCGCCAACAACAGATCCACATCGGTGGTGGCCGAGATCCGCACATACCGACCTGCGACGGCCGGTGCGAAACCCATGCTGATCAACAACTCCCGCAAACGGGTGGTCTTGTGGTCGGCGACACCCAGCCGGTCCATCTCTCCGGTGAGGGTGGTGGCGTGATGATCGACCAGATTGCGGAGCAGCAGGACTTGTTTCATCGCACCGAAAGCCTGGGGCCCGGTCATGTCCGGATTCCATTGCAGGTCGCTGAGTTGGGTGACGATGTTGGCGAAGATCGCTTCGGCGTCAACGGTTTCCGCGTCGAGGACTGTAGTGGTGTCGATCATGGGCCCCTCCCCAGTGGCTGATCGGTGTGATGGCTCCAGTGTACATCGCCAGGGTGTTCGACGCAAGGGGCGGTTTGATCAATTCTGCTTGTGGACAACGTGTTTCGCCGTCAATTTTCTGTCGGTAGGGTGTGATAAGGGTGCGGTTTTCGTTTGCCACGCTTTCGATGTGGTTGGGAGGCTGGTTGTCTCGCCGGGTCTCGAGGCTCGCCGCACGCGGCTCGCACCTCGACCATCGGGGAAGAGGGATTCGCGACGGTCGGGTGGGGCGGGTTACTCGACCATCGGGGAGGAGGGTCTCGAGGCCCGGCGCCTGGGGCGCCGTGCACCTCGACCATCGGGGATGAAGGTCTCGAGGCCCGGCGCTTGGGGGCGCCGTGCACCTTGACCATCGAGAGGGAAGGAGTCGACCTTCTCGGGCGACGAGATCAGAAAAGGCTATCGGGCCGAACGTAATTGGCGAGATCGACGAGGAGGAAACGGTTGTCGCGGTTGTTGCGCATCTGCCGGGCGAGGGTGCGCAGTGAGCGCTCGGTACCGGCACGGAGTCCGCGCTCGGTGAAGGGAACGCCGAGCAGGGTGGCGGGATCACCGGCTTCGTCCTCGTGCTCCATGATCCACCCCATCGCGGTACCGAGAACGATCAATTGCAGGCGCGATTTCCGTGGCTCGGAGTCCGGCATCGCCTCCAGTCGTCGTGCCGCCTCCACGAGTTGACGCTTCTGTACGAGTTCGGGGGCGCGTCCGTGGACGAGGGCGAGGACGGCGGTGGCGCGAGCGGTGTTGTAGTGCCGACTGGTCGGCGGGACCTCGTCGAGCGGTTCGATGGCGGCGTCGAAATCGCCTCGGGCGACAGCCAGGCGTGCGAGACCGAAAGCGGCGGTGACGATGCTGTGGTCGGTCAACCACAGGTCGTGATAGAGCCGGTCGGCCACGTCGTACATCTCGGCGATGCGCGCATCCGGGGACTCCTCGGGCTCCTCTTCGCTCGGATGCTTCTCGTCGGTCAGCCAGCGACCGATGATCTCGGCGGTTCCCGCGGCGGCGAGTTTCGGGGCCACCTCACCTGGCATCGCCTGTAGCACCTCGGTGAATCGTTCGTGGGCGAGCTCGGGTTCGTCGTTCATGAGGGCGCAGATCCCCATGTACCAGTCCACTCGCCAGGACTCACCGTGCTGCGCGGTCACGTTCTGCAGCACCGACAGTGCGGTGTCGACGTCGTCGAGTTCGAGGTGTGCGCGGGCCTCGGCCAGATCGATCTCCAGCGACGGGTGCGCGTTGTTCGATCGTCGACCCAGTAGCGACGAGAATCCCTCGGCCCGTGCCGCATTGATGGAATCAAGGGTCTGTCGGGGATCGGACAACGCTGCCGAGTTGAGAAGTCCCGCAGCCGGGTCGGTGGGATTGACCAACGGCACGGGCAGGGCATGGGCGATGTCGACGGGGTCGTAGAACGCCGCGAGATCGGGATCGAAGAAGCCGTCCACCGGCGCCAGCATGAGATCGGTGCCGAAGGTGGAGCGCTGCGGGGTGAACACAGTCGACAGTGAGGGCCGCGGCACCCCGGTGTGTACCGCGACGGTCTCGCGGAGCACGTTGAGCATCTGGGTGGTCATCTCCTCGGCCGAGGAGAATCGCTCTGCCGGATCGGTGGCCGTGGCACGTTGCAGCAGAAGATAATACGACGGATTCTCGGCGAGGACCGGGGTGGTCTCCGGGTCGGGCAGCCCGTCGAGATATCGCCCCTTCTCCATCGGCATGTCGAGGGTGAGCACCGCCAGCGTGCGGCCGATGCTGTAGATGTCGGTGACCACCTGCGGCCCGGTCTGCACGATCTCCGGAGCCTGGAAACCCGGTGTGCCGTAGAGGTGCCCGTATCCGTTGATCGCCGACACCGCACCCAGATCGATGAGCTTGACCTCGTCGCTGGAGACCATCACGTTCTCCGGTTTGACGTCGTTGTACACCAGTCCCACCGAATGCAGATACCCGATCGCCGGTAGCACCTCGAGGATGTAGGCCATCGCCTGCTCGATCGGCATCACCCCATGCGTACCGCCGGAATCGGCTCCGGCGGAAGTGATCTGCTTGAGGGTCTGGCCACCGATGTACTCCATCACGATGTAACCGAAACGCTCGTCGTCGGCGGTGACGTGCTCGACGAAGTTGTAGATCTTGACGATGCCGGGATGATTCACCGATGCCAGGAACTGCCGCTCGGCCAAGGCGACCTGTTGCGCCTCCGAATCCGAGGAATTGAGAAGACCTTTGAGGACGACGGGTCGGTCGGACACGTTGCGGTCGATTGCCAGATAGATCCATCCCAGTCCGCCGTGTGCGATGGCGCCGGCGATCTCGTACTGGCCGGCGACCACGGTCCCCGGCGCCAGTCCGGGTACGAACGAATAGCGGGCACCACAGTGGGGGCAGGTGCCGGCGAGATCTCCGGCGCCCTCGCCGTCGTTGCGACCCACCGGACGCCCACATCGCCAGCAGGTGCGCTTGCCCTCGGGGATGACCGGAAAGTCCAGAACGGCGTCGGCGGGCTCGATGTCGACGACCTTCGGCAGTTCGACCAGCCCGGTACCGAGCCGCCGATCATGGACCTGCGGACGGCGTTTGGGTACCAGGCGCCGGGTGTGGCCCACCGAGGCCAGCGCCTCGGTGGGGATGACCGGCCCCGACCGCACGACGGGATCGGTGGAGCCCGTCACCGGGGAGGTGGTGGTGCGGCCACCCGACGAGGTCATGCCCGTGTCGACGAGCGCGGCGAGATCTGCCCGCTGGGTGCCGGGATCGAGATCGGTCGGATCGGCTCGCTGCGTACCCACGTCGAGGTCACCGAGATCAGCTCGCTGCGTACCGATATCGAGGTCGGCCGGGTCCACCCGTTGCGTGCCGACCTCGGCGTCGGTGCGGTCGTCGTGTTCGGTCATCGTCGCTCAGTCCCGATAAATCGCTTGTGGTGGACCGTAACCGGGGCCGATGTTGCTCAGCCACCGGTTGTAGATGGCGTACCAGCGACCGTCGGCCACGGCCTGCGCGAGCACGCCGTTGACGAAACGCACCATGTCGTCGTGCCCCTGGGGGAGCCCGATGCCGTAGTACTCCGAACCGAACCCCGGGCCCACCATCTGCACCCATGGATCCTGTGCGGCGAGGCCGGCGAGGATCGCGTCGTCGGTGGTGACGGCGTCGACCTGACCTTGCTGCAACATCACCAGACAGTCGGCCCAGGTGACGGTCGTGATCATCTTGGCACGTGGCTGCTCGGCCTGCATCCGTCCGATCGAGGTGGCCCCGCGGGCCGAACACACCCGCTTGTCGGCCAGCCCGTCGACATCGGTGATGCCGGAGTTGCGCAGCACCAGTATGCGTTGCGAGGCAATGTAATACGGGGTCGAGAAGCTGACCGACGCCAACCGGTCACAGGTGATCGACATGGTCTTGACCACCATGTCCACCGACCCGCTGCGCAGCGCGTCGATGCGATCGTTGGAGCTGAGCACCCGGAACTCGATGCGGTTGGGGTCGCCGAAGATCGCCTGCGACACCTCGCGCGCGAGGTCGACGTCGAAACCCTGCAGGTCGCCGCTGATCGGGTCACGGAAGCTGAACGGGTTGGAGCCGATGTCGGTGCCGACGATGAGTCGCCCGCGCGCCGCGATCGCCGCCATGGTGCTGCCCGGCGGCATCTGCTTGGGCTCCGGCATCGGATCGGGCGGTCGCAGGCTGGCCGTCGCGTTGCACGCGTCGGCGTCGGGGACCGGTTCGGTGGTCGTATCGGTTTCCGCGCCCGGCGGGGTCGGGGTGATGGCCTGCGCCGCGGGCGGTGGCGAGTCGGGTGCGGTGAAGGTGACGCAAGCGGTGGTGAGCAGGCCGCACGCGAGCAGCGCGGCCGCGACGACGCCACCGCGGCCGTGGACTACCCGGCGCCTCATCGGTACTCCCGAACCCGCGGCACCAGGCCGAGAGCCAATGCCACGGCGGCGAACACGGTCAACACCAGAATCCCCGACCCGGTGTATCCGATGACCCGCTGAGCGGTGTTGATGTCGTCGCGGAACGACGTCCGGGTGGTGGTGATGGCGTCGGTGAGCGATGAATCGACCGCGGCGTAACTGCTCGCGGTGCTCTGCGGGTCCGCGCCGATGGTGAGCGTTCGGGCCTGCGCGAAGTCGCCGCGCTCGATGGCCGCGCGCGTCTGCTGATCGGACTCGCGCCACTGATCGAGGGCGGTCGTGATGGACCGAACCTGGGTGGTGGTCAACGCGCCGGCGTCAGAACTCGTCTGACCACCGAGGTCGGCGAGGATCGTGCTGATACCGGCGGTGGCGCCGGAGAAGGTCTGATCGAGATCGGACTGATCGGTGCGCTGCACCAGCGACAAGGTCTCGGCCGAACGCGCCTGCTGGGTGAGGATGCGGGCCTCGGTCAGTTGCCGCAGCGGGTCGGCGCCGTCGGTCTTCGCCGAATTGGTGGCGGCCACCGACGCCAGCCCCGACACCAACAGCCAGACCAGTCCGCCGAGAATCGCGGTCAACGCGGCGACCACCCCGATGTTGAAGCGACGGCGGGTGCGTTTGGTGAGGAACCGCGAGGTACCGATCAGCGCGAGCGCGAGGACCAGCAACCCGAAATACACCCCGTAGGGCGGGATGGTCAGGGTGCGTTGGGGATCGGCGATGGCGTCGGATCGGCGCTCGTAGAGGCGCTGCGCCGCGGGCAGGATCTGATCGTGCATCACCGCCGACGCCTGCCCGAGATAGGCGCTGCCCACCGGGTTGCCGAGCCGGTTGTTGGTGCGCGCGGTCTCGATGAGTCCGCTGTAGACGGGGATCGTCGTCGCCAGGGTCTGCAGGTCGGCGTTGACCGCGCGATCGTCGTCGTCGGTGTCCTCGCCGGGCGCCCCCGAGGTGCCTGCGGCCTTCATCAATGACGCCGACGCGGTGGCCAGCGCATTCGAATAACGGCTACGCAGATCGGGGGACTCCAGGCCACCGGAGATGAACGCCGAGTTGGCCGAGGCGTCGGCGATCGACAGCGAACTGTAGAGCACCTGTGAGGCCTCGGCGAGCGGCTCGCCCTGGTCGATCATGTTCTTCAGCGCGTTGGTGCGATCCTGCAGCACGGTCGATCCGTACCAGCCCACGCCCAGGATGGCGAGTACGAGCACCACCCCGATCATCACCAGCTTCCCGGGGGTGGTGCCCGCGTAGTGGCGCATCGTGGCCAACGGTGATTGGGTTCGGTTGCGGCCCAGCGACATCAGCTCGCGGCGGTCGGCGAGAACCTGACGGATGGGTGGCGACGACGCGTTGGGCCGGATGGTCTTGCCCGCACGGGTGAGCACCGTCCGCACGGGAGATGCCTGGCCGGTCACCACACGATCCCTTCTGGCTCGTCGGTCGTTCGTGTCGTTGTCCTCGCCCCGGCATCCCCGTCCGAAGCGACGACGTGGCCCCCTCGGGTCTATCGCCTCTTCGGTGCCGGTCTGTTTCCACCCTAACCGCGCGCACGTGACCTCGGCCTCACCACGCGGTGGTGTTTCGGCGAACCTGGCCCTGGTGGCCCCACTCACATACGGTGGAGGTCGGCGGCGAATCCCGGAGAGCCCGGATCGTCGGTCGGCGTCAGGAGTCGCGGTGCGTGGAGACGGGGACGGCTGGGTCATCGACACCGATGGGTCACGGTATTGGGGTGTCAACGGGGCGGCCGGATTACTGCTGCGCACCCTGCAACCCGACGGCCGCACACTGATATTGCTGCAACATCGCGCGGTGTGGTCGCACCAGGGCGGCACGTGGGGACTGCCCGGTGGTGCGCGCGACTCGCACGAGAGTGCCATCGACACCGCGCTGCGCGAAGCGCAGGAAGAAGCAGGTCTCGACCCCGCCGACGTCGAGGTGGTCGCCGCGCTGGTCACCCACCGCGCCAAGGGCGGCTGGACTTATACGACCGTCATCGCCGACATCGACGAACCCGTGCGGACCATCGCGAACGGCGAATCGGCGGAACTGCGCTGGGTCGACGAGGCCGACGTCGACGAGTTGCCGCTGCATCCCGCGTTCGGTGAGGCCTGGCCCGGACTGCGGGACCGGATCGCCGCGCTCGATCCGCAGAACTGAACGGCGCCCGGTCGTCTACCGGGGTAGCAGCCGGTTGGCGCCGGCGATGAGGGCGTTGACGTTGGCTTCGTCGCCGGTCGCGCCGTCGCCGTAGGCCCAGCACTGCCGGTCGTCGCGCTCGCACAACAGGAATGCCGCGAACCCGCGATCGGTCGGGCGCTGGTGCAGCGAGACGATCGACACCGGGGCGCCGAGGTCGTGCAGGATCGAGGTCATCGCGCCGACCGGTCCGGTCGCGGTGGCCGACATCGACATGATGCGGTCGGCGTAGGCCATCGTCGCGCGGCATTCGATCATGTCGGCCGGTGCGGGGGTGATCGAGAGCGAGCCGAGCCGGATCGTGCCGGTATCGGCGTACATCTCGGTGAATTCCTGCCAGGTCATGCCGTCTGCCTCCTCACGGATACCTCGGGGGAGTCGCGTCGTGAGCGGGCCGCGGGAACGCGGATTCGCGCTGCCGGGCGACTCGGTACAGGAACAGGGTGCGGGAGAAAGGTGACGGCTGTGCATCGTGGATCATCGTTTCGGTCGAAGAGAAGATGACCGACGAGAACGCGCAACGACCCCGCAGCGGGGGGTCGGTCAGATCAGACCCCGCTGCGGCGGGTTACGAGCGCGATTCGTGTGCACATGATCGGGCCACTCTAACGCCGCAGCACACCCGCGGGCAAGGGAGATCCGGGTGTCCGCGGGCCCGACGCTGCCGAAGTGATCTACGCCAGACCGGCGCGCAACTGCGCGGCCGCGGCCGCGGGGTCGTCGGCGGCGGTGATCGCGCGCACCACCACCGCGCGACGGGCACCGGCGTCGCGGACCTCGGGCAGCCGCGCGGAGTCGATGCCGCCGATGGCGAACCACGGCTTGGATACACCTGCGACCTCGCGCACCAGACCGAGCCCGGGGGCTGCGCGCCCGGGTTTGGTCGGGGTCGGCCAGCACGGACCGACGCAGAAATAGTCGACGGCGTCGTCGGCGATCGCCGCGTGGGCCTGGTCGGGATCGTGGGTGGAGACCCCGACGATCACGTCGTCGCCGACGATCCGCCGCGCCTGCTCAGGCCGCAGATCACCCTGACCGAGATGCAGGACGTCGGCGCCGGCGAGCAGCGCGATGTCGGCGCGATCGTTGACCGACAGCAACGCCCCGTGTGCGTCGACGACGCCGCGCATCTCCGCCAGGATCGCCAACTCCTCACCGGCCTCGAGAGCCCCGAACTCCCGCTCACCGGGAGATCCCTTGTCGCGCAACTGGATGAGGTCGACACCACCGGCCAGGGCGGCGTCGACGAACTCCAGTAGATCTCCGCGTTCGCGTCGGGCGTCGGTGCACAGGTAGAGCCGCGCGGCACGCAGACGTGCCCGCCGTGGATCGTCGGTGGGGTCGCCGTCGCGCGCAATCCGGTTCTCTCGGGGCATGTCTCACAGGCTAGGGCACGGGCGTACCCGCACCCATCGCCGCGCTGTTAGGGTGGAGGACACGACACGGGAGTCCGGGGTACGCCGGGCTGAGAGTGCGGGACGCCCCCGCTGACCGTCACACCTGATCCGGATCATGCCGGCGAAGGAAGGACTGCAGAGCATGAGCACCCGAGCATGACCCCCGCCGACCGCACGGACACCGCGGGCGGCGCACGCCGCACCCTCGCCGTTGTCGGCGGCGGAATCATCGGGTTGACCTGCGCACTTGCCGCCGCCGATGCGGGCTGGCAGGTCACCGTCGTCGACGCCGGCCGAAACCGGCGCGCGGCGTGGGTGGCCGGCGGGATGCTGGGCTCCCTCGGCGAGGGCCACCCCGGTGAGGATGCGTTGCTCGCGATCTCCGAGCGGTCGGTCCGCCGATGGCCGGCGTTCATCGAGCGACTCGGCGACCCGCGGATCGCCACCGCCGCCGACTCGCTGTTCGTCGCGACGACCACCGCCGACGCGGCCTACCTGACCCAACTCGCCAACTTCGTGTGGTCGACCCGCCCGCACGCCGTGGATCGGCTCAGCCGCATCGACGCCGCCGGGGTCCGGGCACGGGAACGGGCGATCGGCGCGCGGGTGCGCGGCGGCTATCTCGCGACAGGCGAAGGGGCCGTGGACAATCGGCGACTCCTCGCCGCCCTCGAGTCCGCGTTGGTCGCCGCCGGTGGCCGCATCGGCACGGGCCGGGTGACCGATCTCGCCGACCTCGACGACGCCGATCAGATCCTGCTCGCGGCGGGCGCCGGGCTGGCCGATCTGTGGCCCGCAGCGCCGATCCATCTCGCCAAGGGTGAGGTGCTGCGGCTGCGCGCCGACCGCATGACGGTGCCACCTCCACGTCATGTGATCCGGGCGCGGGTCGACGGGCGCATGGTGTATCTGGTGCCCCGTCACGACGGAATCGTGGTTGGCGCAACCCAATACGAGGGTGACATCGAGGAGTGGCGCTCGGGCGAGCCGCTGCCGCAGGCCGTCGGCGTCGCCGAGTTGCTCGCCGACGCGATCGAGGTCTTCCCCGGTGCCCGCGATTATGCGCTCGTCGAGGCGACAGCGGGATTTCGGCCGTGTTCACCCGACGGATTGCCGATCATCGAGCGGCTCGACGAGCGGACCGTCGTCGCCGGCGGCCATGGGCGCAACGGAATCGTGTTGGCGCCGTACACCTCCGAGGTGTTCCTGGAGTTACTCGCCGACGACGGGGCGCTCGTCGGCGTGCGCGAGGAGAGGAGTACGACATGACGATCACGGTCAACGGTGCCGACAGCCCGCTTCGTCCGGGTGGTTCGGTGCGCGACCTGTTGACATCGATGGGTTTGCCGGACAAGGGGATCGCGGTGGCCGTCGACGGCACGGTGGTCCCGCGCAGCCGATGGGACACGGTCCTCGATGACGGTGCCACGGTGGAGGTCGTGACGGCGGTGCAAGGTGGTTAGTACCACGAAGGTGGCGCCGACCGACGGTTCACCGGACACCGATGTCCTGCGGATCGCCGACCGCGAGTTCACGTCCCGACTGATCATGGGTACGGGCGGGGCGAGCACCCTCGACGTGTTGTCACGTGCACTGGTGGCCTCCGGTACCGAGCTGACGACCGTCGCGATGCGGCGGGTCGACGCCGGTAGCACGACCGGCGTCCTGGATGTGTTGCGGCGCCTGGGGATCGCGCCCCTGCCGAACACCGCGGGCAGCCGCACCGCGGCCGAGGCGGTCCTGACCGCGCAACTGGCCCGAGAGGCGTTGGAGACGTCATGGGTGAAGCTCGAGGTGGTCGCCGACGACCGCACGCTGCTCCCCGACCCCGTCGAACTGCTCGACGGCGCAGCGCAGTTGGTCGACGACGGCTTCACGGCGCTCGCCTACACCAACGACGATCCGGTGCTCGCGGCGCGACTCGAGGATCTCGGGGTCGCCGCGGTGATGCCGCTGGGTTCGCCCATCGGCACCGGGCTGGGAATCCGCAATCCGCACAACATCGAGATGATCGTGTCGGCCGCCGGGGTACCGGTGGTCCTCGACGCGGGCATCGGTACGGCCAGTGACGCCGCGTTGGCAATGGAACTCGGTTGCGACGCAGTTCTTCTGGCGTCCGCGGTGACGCGAGCCGACGATCCCGAGCGGATGGCGGCGGCGATGCGGCACGCGGTCACGGCCGGGCGATTGGCCGCCACCGCGGGCCGGATTCCCCGTCGGCGATGGGCGCTGGCCTCCTCACCGGAGCTCTGACTTGCGCCGTTCGTCGGACGGGCCACTCGTCCGACGGTGCGGGGTCATTCGATGGCAGGCCTGTGGTAACGCACGGTGTGTAGTGTCGTCGGCATGCTGAGTGTCGAGAACCTCACCAAGGACTTCGGCAACGTCCGTGCCGTCGACAACCTGTCGTTCGAGGTCCGCCCCGGGGTCGTCACCGGCTTCCTCGGCCCGAACGGCGCCGGGAAGTCCACCACGATGCGGATGATGCTGGGACTGGACCGGCCGACGTCGGGCCGCGCCACCATCAACGGCAAGCCCTACCGCGAGCTCGACCATCCGCTGCGTCAGGTCGGCGCGCTGTTGGACGCGAAATGGGTGCACCCCAACCGAAGTGCGCGCTCGCACCTGCGGTGGCTGGCCGCGAGCAACGGGATCCCCGCAACGCGGGCCGACGAGGTGCTCGAGACCGTCGGCCTGACACAGGTGGCCCGCAAACGCGCCGGTGGCTTCTCGTTGGGTATGTCGCAGCGGCTCGGGCTGGCCGGCGCGCTGCTCGGTGATCCGCACACCCTGCTGTTCGACGAGCCGGTCAACGGGCTCGACCCGGAGGGCATCGTCTGGATTCGCAACTTCATGAAATCCCTGGCCGCCGAGGGTCGTACGGTCCTCGTGTCGAGTCACCTGCTCACCGAGATGGCACTGACCGCCGAGCGGTTGGTGGTGATCGGTCAGGGGAGATTGATCGCCGACAGCTCGGTGTCGGATTTCACCGCGTCGGCGCGCACGGTCGTGCGCGTCCGTACCCCGCAACCCGAACAGCTTCACTCCGCATTGGTCTCGGCCGGACTGTCGCCGCGCCCCGAGCAGGACCCGCAGGGGCGGCCGGTGCTCGCCCTCGACGACATCACCACCGACCAGGTCGGCGACGTCGCCGCGGCCGCGGGCGTCACCGTGCACGAACTCGTCGCGCAGACCGCCTCGCTGGAGGAGGCGTTCATGGCGATGACCGCCCACGCCGTGGAGTACCACGGCGGTAACGAGCATCCGGGCGCCGCCGTGCCGCCGCCTGCACCTGCGCCGGGTTTCGGTCCGGGCCCCGGCCAGGCGCCGGGTCAGCCGGGCCAGTGGGGGCCACCCGCACAATTCCCGCCCGGCCAGTACCCACCCGACCAGTACCCACCCGACCAGTACCCACCCGGGCAGTACCTACCGCCTGGTGGTCACCAGCAGCACGGTCCTCAGAACGGGGGACACCGATGATCGAGTTGTTGCGCGCCGAGCAGATCAAGCTCACCTCCATCCGCTCGCCCTACTGGTGCATGGGCCTTGTGGTGATCCTCAGCCTCGGCGTCACCGGACTGTTCGCGGGTCTGGCCAGCAATGTCAACGAGACCGCCGGGCCCGGCGCCGCCACATCGACCTCGGCCGGTGTCGACGGCTCCGCGCTGACCGTCGCCCTTCTCGGGCTCAACCAGTTCGCCGTCATCGTCCTGATGATCATGGCCGTCCTCGGGATCACCAGCGAATATCGGTTCTCGACAATCCGCGCGACATTTCTCGCGGTGCCCAAGCGGACCTCGGCGTTGCTGGCGAAGGCCACGGTGTACGTGTCGTTGACCTTCGTCACGATGCTGGTCCTCACCGTCATCTGTGTGGGCATCCTGGTCGCGGGCATCGGTGGCTTCGGCTTCGGCGACGCCACCGTCGTCCGGCAGATCTGGGGCGTCCCCGTCTACGCGGCGCTGTGTGTGCTGCTGTCGATGGGGGTCGGCGCGCTGGTGCGGCAGACGGCCGGCGCGATCTCGATCGTGCTGGTGTGGATGCTCGTCGTGGAGACCATCCTCGGCGCGGTGCCCAAGGTGAAGGACTGGATCGGGCCGTTCCTGCCGTTCGCCAACGGGTCCCGCTTCCTCTCCGGGGCCACCGCAGGCGATGACTATCACTGGAATTCCGGGGTCTCGCTGGTGTACTTCGCGGTGTGGGCGGTTGTGGTCTTCGTTGCCGGGGTGTGGTTGGCGAACCAGCGCGACGCGTGAGCCGCCCCCGTCGAACAGCTGAACCAGAGCTGCGTTTTAGCTGATAAAAGGACTAAAATACCCACATGGCGAACTGGCCTCTGGTCCAACGCGAGAAAGAATACCGAGCCATCTCCGCCGCCCTGCGGGACGAGACCGCGGTCTGCGGTGTGGTGTTGACCGGTGATTCCGGCGTCGGCAAGACAACGCTCGCGCGGCACGTCACGGCCGGGATCGGTGCGGGTGTGCGATGGGTTGCCGGGACCGAATCGGCCCGCTCGATCCCGCTCGGTGTCTTCGCCCACCTCGTCGGCCCGGCGACGTCGAGCGATCCGGTCACCTATCTCGCGGCGGCCCGTGAGTCGTTGCTCGCCGGCGGTAATGCGGTCATCGGCGTCGACGACGCGCATCTGCTCGACGAGCTCTCGGCCACGCTGCTCCATCAGCTCGCCATCGACCGCGCCGTGCACATCGTGGCGACCGTTCGCAGCGGCGAGTCCGTCCCGGACGCGGTGACGTCGCTGTGGAAGGACAACCACCTCCTGCGGATCACCTTGTCGCCGTTCACCAAAGAGCAGAGCGTGGAGTTGGTGGAGTCGGTTCTCGGTGGCCAGCTCGAGGAGCACTCGGCCGATCGTATGTGGGCGGCGTCGGGAGGCAACGCGCTGTTCCTGCGGCATCTCGTCGACGGCGCGCGCCAGGCGAACACCCTGCGTCAGGTCAACGGCGTGTGGCAGTTGCGCGGGCGCGCCGCGATCACCTCCGAACTCGCCTCACTGCTCGACGGGCGCATCGAACAGCTCGACGAGGCGGTGCTGACCGCGCTGAAGTATCTCAGCCTGTGCGAACCGTTGAACCTCGACGTGCTGGCCGAGGTCGCCGGCGAGGAGGCGGTCGAGCAGGCCGAGATCGACGGGCTCGTGCGCATCGAGCGGGAGGGCCGCGAACTCAATGTCGGCTTCCACCACCCACTGTTCGGCGAGGTGATCCGGCGCAGGCTCGGTTTCGCGTCGTCGCGGCGGTTGCGCGGGAATCTGGTGCGGGCGTTGCGTGAACGTCCGCTCGCGACCCCGTTGGACCGCATCCGGCTGGCCGAACTGGCACTGGAGAGCGACACCTCGGCGGTTGATCTGGGCCTGTTGTCGGCGGCCGCCGACGACGCGCTCAACCTCGCGCAGACACCGATGGGAGAACGTTTCGCGCGCGCGGCGATCGAGGAGGGCGGCGGCCCGGCCGAGGCCGAATTGCTCTCCCGGGCACTCATGTGGCAGGGCCATCCGCACGAGGCCGAGGACATTCTCGCCCACATCGACACCACCGGACTCGACGCGCCGCTGCGACTGCGGATCGGGCTGCAGCGCGTCGGCAACATGTTCTGGGTGATGAATCAGGCCGAGCGTGCCGAGGAGATCCTCGAGAAGGTGCGTGCCGAGGTCGACGACGAGAATCTGCTGCGCATCGTCGACGGCATCGCGTCGGCGTGCGCGCTGTTCGAGAACCGGATCGCCGACGCGATCGCACTGTCCGACGTTGCGCTGGAGTCCCCGGACGCCCTGCCGTGGGCGGTCGAGTGGGGAGTCTTCGGCGGGATGTTGTCGCGGGCATTGTCCGGTCGCGGTGATGAACTCGATCCGCTGGCCCGTCGCGCACGTGAGGCCGAACGCTACACCGACGGGCTGCTCCGGTATCCCGCAGGCATCGGTGAGATCCTCGGGCTGATCCTGTCCGGGCGACTCGACGCGGCCGGCGACGCGGTGCAGCGCTACGTCGCATTCGCCAACACCGCACAGTATTTGAGCTGGGCGATGTCGGGAATCCTGGTGTCGGCGGTCGAGTTGGCGCGCGGTGACTGTGCGTCGGTGGTGCGGCGTATCGAGCAGACCCTGGCGACCCTCGACGGCGACGAGTATTCGGCGTCGTGGAACTTCCCCGCGTATGTCTTTCTCGCCCAGGCGCTCAGTGCGTTGGGCGAGGCGACCCGCGCCGAGGAGGTGCTGGGTCGGGCACGCGCTCGGGACGGGTTGCACGTCGCGGTGTTCCGGCCGATGCTGTGGATCGCCGAGGCGTGGCAGGCCGCGGCCGCCGGCACCGTGTCCATCGGCATCGAACGTGCCTGGGCGGCAGCAGAATTGGCGGCCAAGACCGGGCAGCTCGCCGTGGAGGCGGAGGCGCTGCACACCGCGGTGCGTTTCGGGGATGCCAGCGCCGGCCCCCGCCTGGCCGAACTGGCCGAGCAGATCGACGGCCCGCTCGCGGGCCTCTACGCCCGCCACGCTGCGGCGTATGCTGCCGGCGACGGCATCGAACTCGATGTCTGCGCAGCCGATCTCGAGAAACTCGGCCGTCGGCTGTCGGCGGCCGATGTGGCCGCACAGGCCAGCGCCGTCCACGATCGTTCGGGTCGACGGTCGGCGACGGTGGCATCCTCGTCCATGGCCAACCGGCTGGCCGCCGCCTGCGGCGGACTGCGCACCCCGGCGCTCGTCGAGGCCGCCCAGCCGTTGCCGCTGACCACCCGCGAACGTGAGATCGCCAACCTCGTCGCCTCCGGCCTCTCCAACAAGCAGATCGCCGCACGGCTGACCGTCTCGGTACGCACCGTCGAGGGTCACATCTACCGAGCCTGCACCAAACTCGACGTCACCGATCGCGACGGCATCGCCGATCTCATCCTGCGCGAACGCTGACCATCGGGGGTGTACCGGACGTTGCTCGGTGGTCGAGGTGCGAGGCGCGTGCGCCGAGCCTCGAGACCCGGTGAGTCACAGCTGGTTCCATCCCACAGACAAAGAAGTCGTCACCGCGGGTAGGTGACAATCACCTGCCCACTCCGTCGGCTCCGCCACTCCACCCGCCGATCCAGAAAGAGCGTCGGCACCCACTCGGCGAGATGTTTGCGTTGATGATCGGCCCGACACAGCGGGATCAGATCACCGAGCACCGTCCACCCTCCGGCCTCGGGGTCGGTGTGGTTGAACGGCCGCCAATGATCGAGGTCGCACAGGTGTGAGGGCATACCGCAGTAGGGGTATCGGCACCAGGAGTCGTTGGCCAGCACCTCAGCGCGCAAGGTGGCGCTGGGTGCATAGGTCAATGCCCCAGGTGGTGGCACGGTGTGACCGCCGTGTCCAGTCGGATCCGCCGGCGGTGCCTGTGCGCGGTCGGAGATCTGCGGGATCAACGGTCCAGCCGTGCGCACGGATTCGGGATAATGGATGGTCTTCGCGACCTCGGACAGGGTGGCCGCGTAGTCGGGGTCGATCGGCCCGTACCCCTGCAACCGGGGCACGAGAATCCCGTCAGGGTCCTTCAACACCGTCAACACAGGTGCGCCGGGCACCACCAAAGCCCGCCCGAACGCCACCGGAACCTCATCCGGCCTCGGCTCATCCATGGGGTCGGGGATCTCGGGTTCGACGACCAGCTCCACCACATCGACAGGTTCCTGCGCCCGCGCATTGGAAGGGGCCGGCGCACTGGAAGGTTCGACATCCTCGACTTCAGGCGCATCCGCGTCAGCGGGTTCGGGCATCAGGTCGTCCCACTCTGCCGCGTCCTCGGCGTCAGAGGGTGTTTCGGCAGACCCGTTGCTGTCGGTGCCGCCACCTCGTTTCGGGCAATCATCTTGTCCGCATTCACAGTCGAGGTGCGCCCCCGGGACGCCGGTGATCTCACCAAGTGCGATCACCCGCAGCGACCCCACTCGACGCGGGTCCATGCGGCAGGTCCGTTCATCGATGAGCGCGTTGATCTGCGTTGTGAGAAACACCCCATAATGCGCGGGAACAACCGCACCCAGAGCGGAGTGCCCGGCAACGTCTGGGGTGATGGTCACGTTCCCCACCAGATCGGTGAGGGTGTCACGGTCCTCGATGACACTGTCGGGGTTCATCGAAATCAGTGCGGCGTCGAGTTGTTGCGACAGCACTGGGTCGGTGGTGGCGCGGGATCCGTAGTCCAGGACGATCTCTTCGAACGACATCTCCGATTCGTTACCGGACTCATCACCGGTGTCGGTGTCCGCGCCACGTTGGGCGGCGCGCGCCATGATCGAGGCCCGGTTGGTGGAGAGTTCCCCGTTCAGATAGGCGGCGCGGATGAGCGGGACCTTCTCCAACAGATCCGCCAGAGCAATCCAGTTGCCGGCCTTACTGCGAGAGATCTTGAACTGCAGAGACACTTCGGCGCGTGCGAGTTTGTCGGCGTGCTCGATCACCGAGCCCCACACCTCGACCTCGGACTGGCCCGCCAAACGCTCGCGATACACCCGCTCCGCCAGCGCGGCGGCAGCAAGCACCGTCCGGGCTTCGTATTTGCGGGACTCGCGTAGCAGGTCCGGGCCGGTCTCGGTGAGCTCATCGCGCGACATGGCTGTGATCGCGGCAGCGTCGGCATCCGGGTCGGTGAACGTCAACGTCGTCGACACCCGAAACCTCCCCTCCCACGATCGGACTTGATGAGAACAAGTGTACGAAGGGGTACCGACAAAACCGGTCCGACGATCGCCACACCGGAGAAATCTGTGGACAAGAATTTTCGCGCGCGTCGACTGGGGATCAATGTGGTTGCGATACTTGTCATCTCGCCGGGTCTCGAGGCTCGGCGCTAGCGCGCCGAGCACCTCGACCATCGGGGGAAGGGTCGACCATCGGTCAGGAAGCGGCCGTCGCCCGTTCCGATGGTCGAGGCCTCGGGACCCCTCTCGCCGGTGAGTATCCGGGCCACAGTGATCCGAAATCGGCAGCGGCAACAACGCTGCCCACTGTTACGTCGGAAAGACGCTGAGCTCACTCGCCGGTCCGGATTGCCGGCCCCACCTTCAGGGTGAAGCCGGGGATCGCGGCGAGTGGGACGTGGGCCTCATAGGTGCGGTCGTATCCGGTCGCGCAGATCCGCCAACCGTCTGCCGTGCGGCGGTAGGTGTCGTCGTAGAACGCGGCGCCGATGAGCATGAACTCGAAGTCGGGCACGATCACCCGATCCGACAGGTACCAGCGCCCATGCGCGATATCGCCGGACACCTCGATCTCCGGATGCGAGACGCGATGCTCGGTGATCACCCCGGGCCCCACCGACGTCCGCATGAAACCGACCAGTTCATCCCGAGCGGTGAAGCTCAGGGAGTCGCCGTACTCGCCGGTGACGTCGTCGGTCAGCGTGTCGGCGAAGGTGTCCCAGTCCTTGGTGTCGAGGGCACGGAGGTATCGGTACTTGAGCGCTTCGATGGCGGCGACGTCGTTCACCCTTCGAGGACTACCGCACCGTCATGGCCGACGACCCCGGAATCGCCGAGTTGATCAGCTTTTCCGGGCCGTCCCCGGCAGCACGCCGGCGTCGATGACCGCCTTGACGTACGGCCGGATCGCCTGCAGCGCGTCGTCGAGTTCGGGTCGGGCCCAGAACTGCTCACCGAGAGCATCGGTGGTGGCCTCGACGTCGTCGTAGAGCGCGGCACCTGCGGCGGTCAGTCGATGGCCGTCATCGGTGCGTTCGGCCAGACCACGTTCGACGAGCCGATCCACCGACGCCTCCCAGTCCTGCCCCGACCACCCGCGGGTGAGCAGCGTCATCTCCCGGCCCATCGACCGCCGGCGCACCGTCGGATCAGGAAGTGTGGCCTCATGGAAGACCGCGGCGTCGATGCCGTTGAGACCACTCACGACCAGTGCGGCAATGTGGTTGTCGCCGCGCCATTCTCGCAGTATCGCGACCGCGTGCCAGAGTCGGAGGTGCGCAGCGTTGGGAGCCGGCGACTCCGCCCACGCCGCGGCCAACGGACGACCTGTGTAGGGCAGCGTACGCCCGGCGTCGGCGAAGACATCGGCCAGACGAGCGATCTCCGGGTCGTCGGCGCGTTCGCCGAGGATGGTCCGCAATTGCTCGTCGAGCATCGTCCATCGCGCCTGCGACACCCGCTCGAGGCCGCACGCCACCGCCTTGGGCCAGCTCTTCGCGATCGAGGTGGGAGCAAAGTTGAAGAAGGCCGAGGTGACCACCGTCGGCGCGCACTCGCCGAGTGGTGCCCCGCGAGCACCGACATAGAACGCGTGCGGATTCAGGCCCGTGGCCTCCTGTGCGGCACCGAGACCGGGGTTGAAGTAGGCGAGGATGTGAAAGGGCTCGAGCGTCTCGTACGCGCGGCGCGCGTGCGAGATCTGGTCAGACGACATGCCTCACACGTTTGCCGCTGACCGGTCCGGGTGTCAAGACGAGGCCGCGAGTTCACTGCGCCCGATCGCGCCCGTTGCGGGTCGCCGGGCGATGTTCGTCGTCGCGCGGTATGCCGAGGTCGGCCTCGAGGTCTTCTTCGACGAGGGTGAAGTCGGCGTCGCAGAATTCGTTCTCGTTCGGGGACATCTCCAGACGCGCCTCGTCGTCGAACTCTTCTGCGCCGTAGTCCTCCTCGTCGAAATCCTCACGGCCGCGGCGCCATCCGCCCTTCATCGGTGGTGCCTCGCCGAAGTGGTCGGGATCACCGGATCCGTACCAGGCGACGAGAACGGCACCGACGACGGCGCCGATGAAGCCGACGACGGCCAGCCACCCCAGGCCGGGCTTGGCGGTGTCGCCGAGGAACAGCACTCCGACGAGACTCGGTCCCGCGGTCTCGCCGACCACGAGCACCGCGGTCACCCCGTTGACCGCCCCGAGCTGCAGGGCGACGGTTTGCACGAAGAACCCGCAGGCGCCGGCGACAGCGATGGTCCACGCGGCCGGGTCGAGCAGCAGAACCTTCAGGTCGAACGGGTGCACGCCGTCGAGGATGCGGACGGCGATCGCGATCACACCGAAGAGCAGACCGGCCATCGCGCCACCGACGATCGCGCCGTGGCGTCCGAGCCGGTACACACCGAGCAGTGCCAGAGCCGACAACAGGATCGTCGCCCCGAACAGACCCCAGTGGATGGTGTCGGCCTGGCCCTCGCCGGTGGTGTGTGAGGAGGAGAAGCCGAGCAGGCACAGCGAGAACACGACCAGCCAGATGGCGATCCAGTCGCGGGTGTGCAACGCGATGTTGAGCATGATCGTGCCGAGCAACGCCGTCACGACGAGATTCGCCGAGACGATGGTCTGCGACAGGAACAGCGGGAGGAACCGCGCGGCGACCGCACCGCCGGCGAATCCGACGATAACCATGACGGTGCCGAGGATGAAGGAGGGGTCGACGAGGGTCGACATGGTCGACTGCAGTGACGGGCCGCCCGCGGCATTGGTGCCGACGACGCCGTCCTCGCGTTCGGTCTGCGCGACCCGGCGCGCTCCGAGCGCTCGGAGCACCGTCGACATGCCGTAGGCAACGGCGGCCAGCGATGCCGAGATGACGCCGATCACGAACAGCATCGCCGCACCCCTTCCGCCCGACCGAACGTAGCCAACCTAACAATCCAGAGAATCCCAACGATGACCGCGGGTCCGCTATTCCATGTAATCCGCCTCCGCCCGCTCAATGCAATCGATTTGTACCCTTTGCCCGACTGTCGTCCCCTGGATCGGCGGCGTAGCGGTGTGAGGTGAGTATGCGGCAGGGGTCCGACAAACCACGGCGGCCCGGCAGCCGTCGCAGACGCCGGGGCGAGCACGCCTACACTCGCCCCGTGGCCTTCTCCGGTAAGCACATCCTGATGACCTTCGGCCGGTCCTTTCTCAGCCTGAACCTGGCGCGCCTGCTCGCGGCGGCCGGGCATCGGGTCACCACCGTCGACTCGATCCCGGTGGCGCTGACCCGGGTCTCGAAGGCCGTCGACTCGTTCCACCTTGTCCCGCCGCCCAAGTTCAAGCCGCAGGAATACTGCCGTGAACTGGCCAGGATCGTCGTCGACGAACACATCGACATGGTGATCCCGATCCACGAAGAGACCGACATCCTGTCGATGATGCGGGGACTGTTCCCACCTGACTGCGAGCTCTTCCTGTCCGATTTCGAACTCGAGAATCGGTTGCACAACAAGTACGACTTCCAGGAGATGCTCGTCGAGCACGGCATCGACACCCTGAAGTTCGCGCGGCTCGACGGTCCGGAGGACATCGACAAGCTCGATTTCACCGGCCCCTTCGCGGTCAAGAAGTGCTACTCGCGCGGCTCGCAGAAGGTGCACAAGGTGTATCCGGGCGATCGGATGGAGTGGCTCGATCACGATCCGAGCAATCCGTGGCTCGCGCAGGAGTGGCTGACCGGCGATCGCTACTGCACGTACTCGGTGGTGCGGGAGGGCAAGATCTTCGCGCACGCGACCTACCCCGTCGAGTACGCGATCGGTGGCAGCTCGTGCCTGTCCTTCGTCTCGGCGCAGCACCAGACGATCTTCGACTGGGTCGAGAAGTTCCTCGCCGACACCGATTTCACCGGGCAGGTCGGCTTCGACTTCATCGACCACCCGGAAAAGGGGCTGTACTGCATCGAATGCAATCCGCGTGCCACCAGCGGGATCATGATGTTCCGGCCGCACAATCGCGTCGATGAGGCGTTCTTCGGTGAGAACGACGAATTGATCGTCCCCGATGACGACGTGCACACCATGATCAAGGTCGGCATGACGATCTTCGGGTGGCGTGAGGATGCGCGGCAGGGACGAACCATGCGGCAGTACTTCCGGGACCTGCGCGGATTCGACGACGTCATCGGTGTGCGCGGAGACCGGCTGCCGGGTTACGCGCTTCCCGTCGCCTACCTCGGAATCGTGCGCAGCTGCCTGAAGTACCGGGTCGGCCTCGCGGAGGGCTTCATGCACGACCACGAGTGGGACGGGCACGTCATCTGAGGTCCGGCGGTATCCGACACCCGGCGGTGCTCGGCGCGCCGAATCGGCGGCGCTGTGTTTTTGTGTTCCGGTGACCATCCATCTCGGCCATCTGATCCACATCACCGGTGCCCCGACGCTGCAGGAGGCCCCCGCGGCGTTGGTCGACATCGCCGACGGCGCACTGGTGATCGACGACGCGACCGGCATCATCGTCTACAGCGGTCCGCGCGCCGGCCTGTCCGAGGACGCCGACGGCGTCACCGTCGACCATGGTGACGCCTACCTGATCCCGGGATTCGTCGACGCCCACATCCACTTCCCGCAGACCTATTCGCTCGACGCCTACGGGGGTGGGCAATTACTGGAGTGGTTGAGCACCTGCATCTTTCCCGCCGAGGCCCGGCTCGCCGACCCGAAGTTCGCACAGCGGATCGCCCGTGACTTCACCGCACGACGGATCGCCACCGGCACAACCGCGGCCATGGTGTTCGGGTCGGCGTTCGGCCACGCCCAGGACGCGTTGTTCACCGAGACCGCCCGGGTGGGGCTGCGACTGGTCAGTGGACGTGGAATCCAAACGGTCGGACCGGATTCCGCCGAGCCGCTGCTCACCTCCGAGGCCGACGCCATCGCCCTGACCCGCGCGGAGATCGAACGCTGGCATGGTGCCGATACCGGCGACCCGTCAACGTCGTTGTTGCACACCGCGATCGTGCCACGGTTCACGTTGTCGGTGACCACCCAGACGTTGCGGGCACTGGGCGAGTTGTATGCGGAGGTGGCCGATACCGGGGTGTATGTCCACACCCACCTCAACGAGAACAATCGGCCGGGCACCGGTGAGATCGATTCGGTGAAACAGCTTTTCGAGGTCGACACCTACCTCGACACCTACGACGGGAAGTTCCTGCCGGGCTCGGCGCACGGGGGAGAGAGTCTGCTGGGGCGTCGCACGATCCTGGCGCACGCCGTGCACTGCACCGACGCCGAACTGGATCGGATGGCGCAGACCGGGACGTCGATCGCGCACTGCCCGACCTCGCAGCTGTTCCTCGGATCGGGCACGATGCCGTGGCGCAGAACTGTCGGTTCCGGGGTGACCGTGGCGGCCGGAAGTGATTGCGGTGCAGGCGATGAGTGGCTGATCTCCCGCGTGCTCTCCGATGCGTTCAAGGTGCACATCTCCGAGCCGGGAGACGCGGGTGTGTCGATCCATCCGGCGCAGTTGTTGTTCACCGGAACGCTGGCCGGCGCGCGAGCTCTCGACGCCGAGGATCGGTTCGGCAACCTCGACGTCGGCAAGGAGGCCGACTTCCTGGTCATCGAGCCGTGGCGATGGCCGCCGCTGGAAGTGGTCCTTGCGAACGGGATTCGGGCCGACGACGCCGATCTGGCCCGCGAACAGGAGTTGTTCGCGTTGTTGATGGCGCTGCGTGAACCGGCGATCGCCGAGGTCTACGTCCGCGGCCAGCGGGTGAGCCCGGACGAGGGGTGAGCCCGGATAAGGGACCCCCGGCCGGTCGTGAATCAGCGGGCGGGAAGGGTGTCCGCGGGGACGGCGTCGTCGGAGTGCCCTGCAGATGGGGCGGTAACCCCGGACTGGGCGATGATGCCGACGAGTGCACCGATCCCCGCGGCGCAGGCCACGAGTACGAGCACTGCGGCGAGTGCGAGAAATTCCATGTTGGTCATGTGTTCCCATTGTCCGTGGCGAGGCCGTCACGTCCACTCACCAGCGCATAAGGTGTCCACACTCACCTGTCCGCCGCGGGTGTGATCTGGCGCGGATCGGCCCGTTTCGCTTCTCGGTATTCCAAGCTGAATGCGGCCGATCATGCCGAGTTCGTCGCCGCGATCGAGCGCGGGACGGTCTCGGCGATTGCCGAGTACTGAACTCGCACAGCGGCTCTCGTGAAGTATCTCCGCTGAGACACCGCACGGGCCGGACACGATTCGAGGGTCACTCGAGGTGTGTCCGGCCCGTGCGTTCACACGATGCGGCAGGGTTCACCCGCGCATCGGGCTGACTGTGATGCTCCGGCTGCAATACTCCGGCTCGGGTGTGCGCCGGTGTTACGGAGCCCAGGTCCGCGGTGCGGCGTCGGCGGTGTCGTCGGCAGGAGCGGTGACCCGATGGGCCCGGTTCACCGCGGACACCACGGCGCGCAACGAGGCGGTGGTGATGGACGAGGCGACGCCCACACCCCACACGGTCTCACCGTTGACCTGCGCCTCCACGTACGACGCGGCGTTGGCGTCGCCGCCGGCGGTCATCGCGTGCTCGCTGTAGTCGAGAACCCGGACGTCGAATCCGACCGTCGCCAGGGCGTCGACGAAGGCCGCGAGCGGACCGTTACCGGTTCCGCTGATCTCCTTCTCGACGCCGTCGACCTTCACGACTGCGGTGATGGTGTCGTCGCCGCCGTCGACCTCGGAGGCGTCCACACGCTGGCGCATCCGCTCGAGCGGACGCACCGGGTGCAGGTATTCGTCGGCGAAGACGTCCCACATCTCCTTCGGCGACACTTCTCCGCCCTCACCGTCGGTGAGTTTCTGGATCTCCCGGCTGAACTCGATCTGCAGGCGCCGCGGCAGGCTCATGCCGTGATCGGTCTTCATGATGTAGGCCACGCCGCCCTTGCCGGACTGGCTGTTCACGCGGATGACGGCCTCGTAGCTGCGTCCGACATCCTTGGGATCGATCGGCAGATACGGTACCGCCCAGGTGATGTCGTCGACGTCGGAGTCGTCGGCATCGGCGTCGACCTTCATCTGGTCGAGGCCCTTGTTGATCGCGTCCTGGTGGCTGCCGGAGAACGCGGTGTAGACCAGGTCGCCGCCGTACGGGTGACGTTCGGGGACATTGAGCTGGTTGCAGTATTCGACGGTGCGCCGGATCTCGTCGATGTCGGAGAAGCTGATCTGCGGATCGACGCCACGGCTGAACATATTCATGCCCAGCGTCACCAGGCAGACGTTGCCGGTGCGCTCACCGTTGCCGAACAAGCAGCCCTCGATACGGTCGGCGCCCGCCTGATAGCCCAATTCCGCTGCGGCGACCGCGGTTCCGCGGTCATTGTGCGGGTGCAGACTCAGGATGATCGAGTCGCGACGAGCCAGGTTGCGGCTCATCCACTCGATCGAGTCCGCATACACGTTGGGGGTGGCCATCTCCACGGTCGCCGGCAGGTTGATGATCATCGGCTTGTCCGGGGTGGGGGCGATGATCTCGGTGACCGCGTCGCACACCTCTTTGGCGTAACTCAGCTCGGTGCCGGTGTAGGACTCGGGGGAGTACTCGTAGCGCCAGTTGGTGTCGGGGTACTTCTTCTCCTCCTCGAGGACCCGGCGTGCGGCGTTGGTGGCGATCTCGGTGATCTTGCCCTTGTCGGCGCGGAACACCACGCGACGCTGCAGGACCGAGGTGGAGTTGTAGAAGTGGACGATCACGTTCGCCGCGCCGCGACACGCTTCGAAGGTCCGCTCGATCAGTTCGTCACGGCACTGGGTGAGGACCTGGATGGTGACGTCGTCGGGGATGGCGCCGTCCTCGATGATCTCGCGGACGAAGTCGAAGTCGGTCTGGCTCGCCGAGGGGAATCCGACCTCGATCTCCTTGTATCCCATCCGGACCAGCAGGTCGAACATGCGACGTTTGCGGGCGGGACTCATCGGGTCGATCAGCGCCTGGTTGCCGTCGCGCAGGTCCACCGCACACCACAGGGGTGCGCGGTCGATGACCTTGTCGGGCCAGGTGCGGTCGGGAACCGATACCGCCTCGACCTCGTCGGCGAAGGAGCGGTAACGGTGCACGGGCATCGCCGAACTGCGCTGCTTGTTCCAGACCGGCTGATCGGCGGGAATGGGTCCCGTGGGCTCGACGATACGACTCGCGCCCGAGGTGAAGGTGTCTGCTGCTGCCATCATTGGTCAATCTCCGAAAGTCAAAGAGGGAAGATGACCGGCGCATAAGAAGGCCCGCGACGGAGGGCCGGTCGATTCAGACCCCGCCGCGGCAACCGAGAAGGAGCGCGCGCTGCATGCGCTCGACAGTACTCCTGGTGGTCGCGACGGATCAACCACGGGGTGGCTCGCCCCTCGGTCGCCACCCGGCCGGGGCTTACGGTGCCGGGGGACCCAGGAGCAACCGGCGCTCGGTCAGCATCCCGACGAGCGTCGGGTCGAGCGATCGGCTCTGATCTGCACGCCAGCACCATGACAGTGTCTCGTATCCGACCTGACACACCGCCACGTGGTGGGCCCAGTGCTCGCGCGCCCATGGTGGTTCGTCGCCGGCCGCATCGGTCGCGGCCATCTCCGACTCGAGCAGGGTCCACTGCAGGTCTCGGCGGGCGATCAGCGATTCCGGTGCTCCGACGGGCACCATCGTGACCGTCTCCAACACGTGGTCGACGTCGACGAGTACGGCGTCATCGGCGCGGATGGCGCTGCGCCGATGCAGGTGGGCACCGACCAGCCACATCGAGGCGATCGCCAGAACCACGCCCACCAGGGTCTCCAGGAAACGATCGCGGACCGGGACGGTGATGTCGGCCGACGGGGTGCCCATGAGCATCGCCAGCGGCGTGATGAAGGTGACCGCCACCGCGTAGTTGCCGACGATCGTCAGCTCGATCAGCACATTGAGCACGGCGATGACGACGATGAGCGCGGGAACGCCGAGATCGAGCAGATGGAGGGCTGCGAAGACCGCAAGTCCGACGACGGTGCCGGCCAGCCGGTGAGCGCCGCGGATGACCCCGCGAATCCGATCGGGTCCCAACTGCAGGACGAGTACCGCGCCGAGGATCGCCCAGTCCGGCCGGGTGAGGCCGACGACGACCGAGATCGCGCCTGCACAGAACGCCGAGACGATCACCCGGCCGGTGGTGATCTGGGCGTGGCTGAACGGGGCCGTCGCCATGCGCAGGCGGTGAGCGACCGTCGGCCGACCCAGCGGCGGGGAGATCGCCAGCGGGTCGCGAGCGCCGTGCAGTCGATGCATCGACTGCCAGAGCTGTTGTGCCAAAGCGGTATTCGTCGCCGCTGCGTCGTGCAGCACGGTCCACGCATGCAGCGTCGACAGGGCGACGCCGTGCCGTCGGGCGCGATCGGCGCCACGATTGCCGTCCAGGTAGTCCTCCACCGCCGCCATCGCGGCAAGGGTCGCCGAGGTCTCCGGGCCGTGGGGACGCCACAGGCCGGGCGCCATCGCCACGATCAGGGAGCCGACGCCACCGGCGGTGGTGGCGACGACGAGCGGACCGAGATCGACGCCGTGGCGCGTCACCACGGACGCGACCGCCGCGGTGAGTATGAAGAAGAACGGACCGGGTGGTCCGAGGCGCAGCGCATTGACCCCGAAGGTGACCAGCGCTGCACCGCAGACCAGTAGTGCGACGATCACCAGATCCTCGGATGTTGATGCATCGGGTCCGGCCCACGCACCGAGCGCGCCGTATCCCGCGGACGCCGCCACCAGCAGGACTGCCGCGGTGAGCACCGCCCGCCACCGAACCCGGTAGGGGCGCTTTTCGCCGTACAGAGCCGCGAACCCGCCGAGGGCCGCGAGAAGTGCATCCCGCTCGAAACCCACGAGATACAGCGCCGCGGCGGGTATCGCGAATGCCAACCCGGCCCGCAGCGCCGCAGCCCATCGCCCGCGGATGTCGGGGACGGCGAAGAACGCGCGTCTGATCGACGGACGCGGGGGTGGCGCGGGGCGGGGGTCGGCGTGGGGCATCGCCGACTCACTCTAGAGCGCACGATCGCTGCGGTCACCGGCGATCAGCAGCACGAGGACAGCCGCCTCCCAACATCGGCTCATACGGTTGGCTCCAGTCGATCGCCGCTTCGAGTCGATCGCCGATGACATCAATCCCGAAGGAGTCGAGAGTCCCCATGCGTAAACACATCCGCCGCCCGGTGTTCCGTCGACTGTCCATAGGTGTGGTCGGTGTCGGCATCGTCACCGCCGCCGCATCCGGTGGCGTGGCCACGGCCGCGCCACCGGCCCCTGCTCCTGTCACCGCGCCGATCACTGCGCCTGTCGTTCAGAAGTAGAGCGCGGGTCGCGAGGCCTCTTCCGGTGGTCGAGCTACCCGCCCTACCCGATGGTCGTGACCCTTCCGATGGTCGAGGTGCACGGCGCCCCCAGGCGCCGGGCCTCGAGACCCGGTGAGACAACAAGCGTCCCAACCACATCGAGAGCACGACAGACGAAACCGCACCCCTTACCACATCCCACCGACAGAAAAGTCGAGCCGAAACACGTTGTCCACAAGCAGAATTGATCAAGAATACCCCTTGCATCGAACATGCTTTCGTGTAGACTGGAGCCATCACACCGATCAGCCACTGGGGAGGGGCTCATGATCGAATCCGCCGAAGCTCTTGACGCCGAGGCGATCTTCGCCGACATCGTCAGCCAACTCAGCGACCTGCAATGGAATCCGGACATGACCGGGCCACAGGCTTTCGGTGCGATGAAGCAAGTCCTGCTGCTCCGCAATCTGGTTGATCACCACGCCACCACCCTCACCGGTGAGATGGACCGGCTGGGCGTGGCCGATCACAAGACCACCCGACTGCGGGAGTTGTTGATCAGCATGGGTTTCGCACCGGCCGTCGCAGGTCGGTATGTGCGGATCTCGGCCACCACCGATGTGGATCTGTTGTTGGCGCACGCGGCGGATGGGTCCATCTCGTCCGAACACGTCGATGCCATCGTCCGCGGATTGGCGCACATCGACACCCGCTCCCCAGAACCCCTCGACACCGTGCAACGGTGTGAGTTCCTGCGGAAACTGCTGTCGCACTACTTCGCCGGTTTCACCCCCGCCGAGATCAATACCTACACGCGGCAGTTGGGCAACGAACTGGCGGCCGAAACGCCTGGCGGGTTGCCAGCTGCGGAGGACAAGACGATCAACTCCTACACCGACCGCATCACCGACGACGGCCGGTTGGAAATCTCGGCGAACCTCGACATCGTCGCCGGCGAGAAAACCAGAACTCTGATGGAAACCTTGTCGGCGCCCAAGCCCCAGCCCGACGGATCCCCGGATCCGCGAACACCCGAACAGATCTGTGCGGCCGCGTTCGAAACGATCGTGGAGTTGGCGGCACAAGGTTTGGCCGACACCACCTTCTCGGCGAAACCCACCAACGGACTGTTATGGACGTGGTCGGCGGACAACCCCGCGCTCGGCGGCGATTTACAGAACATGGGTGCCATCACCGAAGCCACCGCCAAGTAGTTGTCGTGTGACACCACCATCACCAAAATCATGCTCGACCCCAACGGGGTACCCCTCAGCGTCGGGGAAGCAAAACGCTTCTTCACCCCCGGACAACGGAAAGCCCTACTCGTGCGGGATCGCGGGTGCATCAAATGCGGAGCCCACGCCGGACGCTGCCAAGGACACCACCTCACCCACTGGAGCAAAGGCGGTCCCACCGACCTCGACAACGGCTGCCTACTCTGCACCAGCTGCCACGACGACGTCCACCACCACGGATGGGACATCATCATGGGATTCGACCGACACCCCTGGCTGATCCCACCCGCCAGCATCGACCCGAAACGACGACCGGTGCCGTCCTACCACCGCAGAACCATGCGACTCGACGACGCAGCAGCCTGACCCGAAGCGCCTCTACTACAGCCTGATTCCCCGCACCCGGCCCGGCCGGGACCGCATCTGTTGTTTGAGAACTCCATAGAGAATTCCCCACCCCCGATGGTCGAGGTGTCGTGCCCGTGGCCCGGAATCCCGTCGGCACAAGAGGTCTCGAGGCCCGGCGCCAGGGGCGCCGTGCACCTCGACCATCGGATGGGAACGGCCCGAGCATCATTGATCGACGGTCGAGGCGTGAGGCCCGTCGCTGGCGCTCCTCGGCACCTCGACCAACCTCGATCAGCGGGTGGGGAGGGCCATCGGGTGGGGAGGGTCTGAGTACCCGATCATCGGGCGGGAAAGCGTCAGCATCCTTCGACGGCGAGTTGTCTTCCCCCCGATGGTCGAGGTGCGAGCCGCGTGCGGCGAGCCTCGAGACCACCTGCGTTCGATCAGGGTGCGGGCAGGGCGACCGGTCGCGGCTCCCGCAGTCGGCCGTGAAGAGCGGTCAGCAGACGGGCGATGACGTCGTCGGCGACTGGGCGAGCTGGGTGGCGCACGCGCAATTCGAGACCGCTGTCGGAACGGGTGAACCAGAACTGTGCCGTGTCGGTCGACGTCACTGCCGAGATGTGTTGTGCGCCGGGAAGCGCAGGCCCGAACTTGCGATAGTCCAGGTACGACACCATGAAGATGTCCTCGGTGGGCAGATGCGGACGACACTGCGTCAGAACGTGATCGAGAGGTAGGCCGGCCAACTCCGAGGCGTGACGTAACCACGTGGTGGCACTGTTCGGGTCGCCGGCATTCACGACGACCGGGGCGTTGGACACCAGCCACCCGGCCGTGGAATGCCACCCGGATGTCCGAGGTCCCCGGGTGTGTATCGGTATCAGCGTCGCCAGGCGCTCCGGACCACCCACGTCGGCGACCGCGGCGGCCAGTGCCGACAGGATCGTCGCAAACGACGAATCCGGCAGCAAATCAGTGCATTCGGAGTCATCGAGCAACGGAACGACGACAGTTCGTTGTGGTGCGCGGCCGGCACCGAGGCACAGAGGAAACGCCGGAACGGCACCCTCGGTGAGAGCGAAGAAGTCGTGCCACACCTGCATGAGCCGCGTTGAGTCCGCGTCGTCGCAGCGGTTCGGTGACGACGCTGCGGCAGCGTCGGTCAGACAGCGATCGGCATAGCTGAGTGTCGGACGCCGCGGCGTCGTCGGGTCGATGTAGTACTCGCACAAGCGGCGGAGGACCAGGTCGATGGTGATCGCGTCGGCGTGCGCATGGTCGAACGCGCAGATCACCGTGTCGTCGAGGATTCCGAAGAAGACGCCGGGAACATCGCCGGCACGGCAACGCTGCGTGAGCAAGGACTCCACGAAACCGTGCCACACCCGCCCGACCACCCTGGGGCGGACCTGCAATTGCGTTGCGTCGAAAACGTCTTGCGTCGGGACCACCGATACGGTGAAAGACGCTCGGAGGGCATCATGTTCGCCGAGTAGGCGGGCCACCGCACCCGCGACCCTCGACGGATCGGGATGCGCGTCGGGGAGGGTGACCGTCCCGGCCAGCCATGCCCCGCGACCACTGCGCTGCGCCCGCAGATGATTGCCTTGATTGAAGCCGACGGGAAGCCCGCGGCGAGCGGGCGCGCCGACCCAGGTCACCGACAACTCGGTGAGGGTGCCGGTCAACTCGACCTGATCGATGGCGGTGACCCGCATCAGCCGACCTCCACGGTATCGGCCGCCACGGCGGCGGCGAGAATGTCTCGGAGCGTGCGAAACCAGCGGCTCACCGAGTCGGCGGCCACCGGGTTGTCGGGGCGCTGGGTGGTGATCCGGAGCCCGTCGTCATCGCGGGTGATCCACAACGACGCATTGCCGGTCCGGCCCTCGCCGGTGAAGACGAGGAGATCGGAGGTGGCCGGCGGTGCCGGAAACCACCGGAGATCCAGATAGGTCACCATCTGCGGGCTCGCCACGACGGCAGGGTCGATGGCACCTTCGGCGAGGAGAACACCCAACGCGGCATGGACCGGATCGTCGGCGGCCGTACGAGATCGGGCAAGTGCAGCGGCCGCGTCGTCGAGAACGTCCGCAAGCGTGTCGCCGGTCACCTCGAAGCCGAACGGTGTGAAATTGCAGAACCATCCCTGGGAGCCGGCGTACTCGTCGGCCCGCCTGGTGCTGACAACGGTTGCGGTTGCATACCATTCGGCGCCGGTCACTGCGCGCTGCGCGAGTCCGAGTGCCGCGTAGATCACCGCTGTCATCGAGGTGTGGTGCGCGGTCGCCAGCGCGGCGAGCCGGGCCGTCGTCTCACCGTCGGCGAGGTCATCGCCGTGGATGTACACGGGTTGCGGAATCACACCACAGGCGTCGGAGTCGAGGCCCAGAGGTAGTGGGAAGGCGGGGATCGTTCCGCCCGACCGTCCAAGAACCCGCCGCCATTCGGTCACACCCGGTGATAGCGGCGAGATCTGTGCTGCGCGAGCCGCTTCGGCGGCGACGTAGTCGAGAAAGCTGTCATGGGCATCGGTGACCAGCGGATTGTCGAGCGAACCACGGTAACGGGCGAGGATTTCGGCGATACCGAGAATCTGCGACGCACCATCACCGTAGGCGTGATCGATGCCGTAGTACAGATCGAACGATCCCGGACGCGCCACCGCACCGAACGCGCAGCCCGGCCACGAATCGAACACAGCCGCGTACGGAAGATGTTGTGCCAGAAGCTGATGCGGATCGATCTCGCCGAGTACTGACGCCGTGAACTCCACGTCCGCGACGTCGACGACGTAACGCGTGACCGCTGAGCCGTCGAGACGGAACGATGATCGCAGACCCTCGTGGGCACGGACGAACTCCGTCAGCGCCGTGGTCATTCGTTCGGTGTCGAGATCGTCGTGCACGGTGACGACGCTGCAGGTGAAACCGCGGTGCTCGCGACCGGCCTCGCGGTGCCGGAGCGTCGCGGAGATGTGGTCCTGCTGAAGGAAAGACGGACCCACCGGATGTGGCGGAGCGGCGGCCGCTGCAGCGAGCGACCTCTCCGACGGCGCCCAGCACACGACGTGACCGGCGGCGGGTGTCCACTCCCGAGCCGCGCCCAGTCTCATCGCCGCTCCGCTGAGCGCGTCGTCGACATGGTGCGCTCCGTCGGCGCGCCGGTGTCCAGCGCCAGTTCTCCGCGATCGGCGACCTCGAGCAGAACCGCCCGGAACTCGGCGAGCAAAGCGTGGATCGATGTCGTGGCGATCTCGTTGTTGGGGAAGCGAAGGGAGATGTTGATCCCTTCATGTGTGCGATTGATCCAGAGGTAGACCTCGTCGAGGTTGTGAATCCGGCTGCGTAGCGCTCGATCCCGATCACCCCAGGAGTCGGCACCGGGCACATGTCGGCCGTCGACGTAGGAGACCGCGAAGCGTGGCGCCTCGGTGATGCCGAGCAGTGACGCGATACGCGGATGCGGCGTGTGTGCGAGCGCTGCATGCCTACGCACCCCGCTGCTCACCGAAGTCAGGGCAGCACTGAAGGTTTCGGCGCCTTCGAGTGACAAATCGACCGGGACCAGACCGACGTACCAGCCGGCGGCGGCCAACGACTGCGGTTCGGTGCGCGTGTGCATCGGCATCACGAACCGGAACGACGAGTCGCCGGTGAGCCGTTGAATCGCGACCGCGAGTGCGGTGAACGCACCGCCGGACATCGACGCACCGTGATTCTTACAGGCCGCGGCGAAGCCCCTGGTCTCCTGCGCGGTCAGAAGCCACCGGGAAATGCTCGACTGCCATCCCGCGCCGTCGGCCACCGCCCCGGTGGGTTGCGTCGGCAACGGCAGGCGGGGCATCTGCAGCCGGCCATCGTCAGTGGTGAGGAAGCATCGCCACGCCTGCACGGCAGGGTGATCGGCGGTCATGGTTTCCGCGGCTTGGAATTCGCGCGCGCAGTGGTCGACGTACGAACCGCACGACGGCAGCGCCGGTGCCCGACCCTCGACGAGCGCCCGATGGATTTCACGGAACTCCGCGATGAGCAGCAGCTGGGTGTAGGCGTCCATCACCGAGTGATCGGCGGCGACGATGACGGTGACTCCTTTCGCCGCCTCGATCGGGCTGTCGGGCTCGATGGTGACAGCCACGACGTGCGGCCACCGCACGGCGCTCACCTCACGGGCGAAGAAGCGCTCGAGATGCCGGTCGACACCGACACCGGGCGGCGGGGCCTGCTGTACCCGCGCGGAGATCGTCACCGATTCGGCCACCGCAACCACCCGGGCGTGGGTGTCGCCGCGCCGGGTGACGGTGGTTCGGAACGCGTCGTGCCGAACGATCCATGCGCGCAGCACCGCGGCGAACACCGAGTGGTCGAAGTCGCCGGGTAACCGGAATGCGGTGCCGATCCACGATCCCAGACCGAGGTCGCCGGAGTCCGGCGCCGACTCCGAATTATAGAGGTGCGCAGTGTGATTGGGCGACAGCGGTCGATCGTCGGATTGCCAGCGGTCGGGTTCGACCGTCGGGATCCACTCGGTAATCCGGCCCGCAGGGACCGGATAGTCGGCGAGCTCTGTGTACTCCATGACATCCCCCGGGGTGACTAGACGGACGGACGGAAACGGCGTGCGCGCGGTCCCCGTTCCGTGCGTCAACGCCGTTGGGGAGAAAGGCTTCACATCTTCTGCAGCGGTGAACACGCGTCGACAGCACCCGTCCTCGGGCCGTCGGTGGCATGTGCCGACCGCCATCCCCAACCGCTGACGGTGACACAGGTATGACAGTAGGGCCGCCGCCGCGGGGTGACCAGTGGGGAGAGTGAGACATAGGTGACGTTTCGCCGGGCTTGCCGAATCCGTGGTTAGTGATGCAAAATAGCGGGCTTTCTCGTGATTCCTCACGGCGTACGGAATCCGGTGTGTCGTTGCTCCCCGATATCGACGCGACGGTCAACCGTGGTCGTTTCCATGCGAATTCGCTGATGTGACCCAGAACCCTCTGTATTGCCATGCTTCCGAACCTGACCTAAGCTCCGCTGGGAAGGACATCACGGGGGTCATGTTCGACGACGGTGGCGATGCTTGTGCTCGCCGATCAACGCTTTCCGGTGTGTTCTCCCGACGTTCATGCGATCCGGCACCGATGCCGGTGGTTCTGCCTCGCCGGCCGGCCATGACGCCGATCGGCTACAACACAAGGGATTACGGTGATCTCAGAGACGACCACCCGCGCGGTTCACGACGGCGCGCACGCCGACCATGCCCTGCCGACGCCGCGCGGTGACGGGCGGATTCTCTTGTCGGTGGTGATCCCGGTGTTCAACGAGGCGGACACCATCGGGACGTGTCTGGACCTGCTCATCGAGCAGATCGACGACATCGCCGAAATCGTTGTGGTCGACAATAATTCGACGGACGCCACGCGTGGGATCGTCGAGGAGCGAATGCTGCGGAGCCGTCGGATCCGGATTGTCGAGGAATCCACACAAGGTCTTGTGCACGCACGAAATGCCGGCATGGACAGCGCGACCGGTGACGTCATCGCCCGCATCGACGCCGACACCCGGATTCCGTCGGGGTGGGCTCAGACCATCGTGGAATTCTTCGAAGCGGATTCGCAGGGCCACTGGTCGGCGTTGTGCGGCCGGGGCGCCGCCTACGGGTTGCCGTTCGAGGGTTCGATGAGCCGGATCGTCCGGCTGCTCGGGCCCGCGGTACGGCGCCTGCGTCGCGACCGGACGACCGTGCCGGAATCATCCGAACCCCGGGAGATACCCGTCCTCTACGGATCGAACATGGTGGTCCGGCGCGAGGTGTGGCAGGTGATCCGTACCCGCGTGAGCATGCGCCGCGACATCTTCGAAGACGTCGACATGGGTCTGTGTGTGCAGGACATCAATGGGCGCAACGCATTTCTGGCATCGCTGACGGTGGGGGTGTCACCGCGGCGGATGGAAACCGGTGTGTCGGCCTTCGCCGAGTACATGAGTTTCCTGCCGCGGACGCTGCTCCTGCATCGCCGCTACGGGCTGGCTGCCGGTGCGGCGTTCGGCTATCTGCCGCCGGTCATCGTCGTCCATGCCGCGCGTCTGGTTCTGATCCGTGCCTATGACGCCGACGCCGGCACGTTCTCGGTACGCAACCTCCTGCGCACGACGACCGAGCGCGGCCTGCCATGACGGCGCCGGCCGCGACAACTCCCATTGCGACCGCGCCCACCATGTCGGGTCCTGCGGTGACACCGGTTCCGCGGGTGAGCGGGCCGGACGAGGCGTTCCTGCTCGCCGAGGAGAAACTCGGCTATGGCACATCCATCCAATACTGCTGGGTCCTCGACGACGACCCCGGAATCGGTGCCGTCGAACGGTTCGCCGAGCAGCTCAGTCATGGACTGCTCCATCGCAGTGTGGGGCCTCGCCGGGTGCCGGGAGCGCAACGTCGGTGGTTGCGGTCACCATCTGCGCCACAGGTGATTTCCGGCGCCCGTATCGATGATGCGGCCATCGGGGCGTGGGCCGACGAGGTCCTGCGGGCCGCCGATCTCCGGCCGTCTCGCGGACCGGCGTGGCGCCTGCACACCACCACCACGACGCGAGAGCGCCGCGTCGTGGTGCTCCTGGTCTCGCACCTCGTCGCCGACGGCGAGGCCATCATGCGCGCGATCGTGGCAGCCGCGGACGGCGAGGTCGCCGAGTTGCCGGCACCGCGCAGCGCCCGAGGGGCCCGGGCCATGCGCGCCGACCTGCGCGACAGCGCACGCCAGGTGCGGGCAGCAGGGCGGTCGGCCCGGGCGGCGGTGCGTTCGGCGCGGCAGAAACGTCGGTCGGCGGTCCCCGCGCCGACAGCGGGAAACAACTCGGCTGCACCGACCTACGATCCCTACCGCGCGAGCCTGGTCACCGTCGACATCGATCGTGACCGATGGCATAGGTGCGCGAAGGCTCACGGCGGGACCGGCAACACCTTGTACACCGCGGTCACCTGCGGCGTGGTGCACAGGTCGGGAGTCCCTGTCGGAGAACAGCTCCGCGTGAGCGTCGCGGTGAGCAAGCGTGGCGGGCCCGAGGACCAGCGCGCGAATGCCTCGGGCGGGGTGTGGCTCCGGATCGACCCTCGGCACCGTTGGCCCGGCGACCTGGGATACCTTCGGGCACTGAGTCGAGAAGCGTTCGCCGCCTATGCGACGTCGGGTACCGACGTTCCCGACGACCTGCAGGCGCTGGTCCGGGTGATGCCACGCCGTGTTCTGGGTGCCGCGCTGCGCAGTGTTCCGGCACCTGACGTCAGTGTGTCCAACCTCGGGGTGCTCGACGAGAAGGTCCGCGCGATCGGCGGTGTGCCGGCATCGTCGTTCCTGCTGCGGATGCTCGTGCGCGACCGCGCGGGCCGTGATCTGGTGGTACCGGGCCCGGGTCTGTCGACGTGGATCGTCGAGTACGGCGACCGCATCACCATGACGGTCGCCGGTTTCGTGCCCGAATACCACGGCGACAGTGCACAACTCGCGGCAGTGGTCGGTGACGAGTTGTCCGCCTGGGGTCTCCCGCACAGGTTCTGGTGACATCAGCGGTGATCCACACAACGATGCGTACCGGCGCGCCCGACGCCGCGCACCTGGTCTTCCTGCTCTACGGCAGCCGAGGCGACGTCCAACCGGGCCTGTGTCTCGCTCTGGAATCGGCACGCCGCGGACACCGTGTCACCGTGGCGGTTCCGCCCAATCTGGTGCCGTTGGCCACCGCGGCCGGGGTCGGGGAGGTGGTGCCGATCGGCGCCGACACCGATCGGCAATGGACCTCGGACGAGGCACTCGACGCCCAGCGATCGGCACATCCGTTGCGTCAGGCGAAGTTCGCGATCGACACCGCACGCGCGGGCATCGCGGCGTTCGACGACGCGATGATGACGACATTTCTGGGCGACGATCCCACGATCACCGGCGTCGACGCCCTCATCGCCGCACCGCTGTGTCAGGCCCGAGGGCTGGCCGTGGCCGAGCGACTCGGTGTGCCGCTGACGGTGCTGCGGTATGCGCCGATGTCGGAGAACGCCCTGATCGGGCCGATTCCCGGGGTCACCGACGGGTGGACTCCGCAGTGGACGCGCCGGGCGTGGCGAATTCACGATGGCGCGGTGTGGTCGGTGATGAGGCACGGCGAGAACCGCTTTCGACAACGAGCAGGACTACGCCCCGTTCGCACGTCGTGTGCGCAGCGCCTGAATCTCGCGCAGATCCCCCAGATCCAGGCCTACGATCCGGGCATCGTGCCCGGCCTCGCCGAACAATGGCGGACGGGACCGTCGATCAAACCGGTGGTCGGGTTCCTCGATCTGCCCTCCCATGCGCGTGCGACGCTCGACGAAACCTCCGGAGCCGATGCCGATCTGGTGCGGTGGCTCGACGCCGGGGAGCCGCCGTTGTTCGTGGGCTTCGGGTCGATGCCGATCGCCGATCCGGCGGCGACGCGCGCGATGATCGCCGCGGCCGCCCGGCGCCACGGCATGAGATGCGTATTCGCCGTTGGTGGTCGGTCGGGGGCGCAGGGTGTTTCCTCGGATTCCGGGGTGTCATCCGGCGCCGACGAATCGTCCGATAGCTACGACGTGGCCGCGGTGAATCATTCATGGCTGCTGCCGCGGTGTTCTGCAGTGGTGCATCACGGGGGCGCCGGAACCACCGCAGCCGGTCTGCGTGCCGGCATCCCGGCGATCGTGTACTCGTTCACCGCCGAACAGCCGTTCTGGGCCGGCCGGATCGCCGACCTCGGGCTGGGCACCGGGCGGCGCTTCACCCGGCTCACCGCCGAGACGATGTTCGACGACCTGACGGTTGCGCGCAGCGAGTCCGTCCGCACCGCCGCAGCCGCATTCGCGGCGACGATGATCATTTCGGATCGTGCGGTGCGCACCGCTGCCGACATCGTCGACGCGCGCCTGCTGCAGGGAGTTGCCGGATAACCGCGGTCTGCGGGCGGTCAGGCACCCCAGAGGGTGGCAGGCAACCGCCACCGCTCGAGTTCCTCGGCGACGAGACCGCTCAGTGTCGGCTCGTCGGGTACCCGTACGGGATCGAGAGCGGTCAGACACAGGGTGACCACACCGGCACTGCGCGACGACCAACCACTGATACCACCGTCCATGCGGCGCAACGCTTCCGTGGTGGCGCCCAGCGTCATCGATCGCATGGCGACGGGACCGGGTCGGCCGAAGCCGAGGCCGGCGAAGGCGCCGCCCAGTGTTCCGAGATTCGACGCGAGGCACAGCGGCGCCCGGGCATCGGTGGCCAGACGCCGAACTATGGTGTCGCCGAGCGGTTGCGCGATCCGCCCGAGGAGTTCGAGCGCACCCGGCGCGTCGGAGACCGCGGCGAACGCGGCCTTGCTCGCCGCACGGAGTGGGCGCAGATCGCGGCGTCGTGCGGCGCTCACCCGATAGAGTGCGGTGGCGCCGGTGGTGGCGTTCGCCCGACGATCACCGGGCGTTCGCGTCGAGACCGGTAGCCCGATCGGGATCTCGTCGCCGTCGGCAACTCGGCCGGTGGCTTCGAGGACGCCGATCACCAGCGCGGTGAACAGCGTGTTGGCGGTCCCGCCGACAGCGGTTGCAGCAGAGTCGAACTCGGACTCGTCGACGGTGACCACCACCGAAGGGCTCGGCGACGGAACACCCGGCTGTCCGATCGCGGGCACCGGCTCGACCGGCGGTGCCGGCGGACGGGTGAGGGTCGCGGGCCGCGACATCAAAAGCCTTCGGGCGGCGTCGGCGGCACACAGCAGGGTCCGGGCGCCCTCCCGAACCGTGTCACCGACGCCGGCCCGGGCGTCGGTCACGTCGAAGGTCTCACCGGCCACGGCCTCCTCGACGCCGGTGATCACCGCACCGCCGTCGGCGATGACGTGTGAATTCACCCACGACACCGCGGTTTCGCCGGTGTCGTCGACGTACACGGCGGTCAGCCGCCATGCCGGGCCCACCACGGCATCCACACCGACCTCGGCCTGCCGCCGGGCCCACGCCGGTATCTCGTGCGCCGCGATCGCCTTCTCGCAGAACCTGTGGGCACCGGCGGCTCGGGTGTGAATCCACCTGTCGCGCTGCGGAAACGGTGTCCGATCCACCAGTCGGGCCAGGCGCCCGCAGCTCAGCGTCCGGCCGAGCGCCGCGAACTCACCGGGGTCGATGCGGCCCGGCAGGCGCCAGATGGCCTGGTTGACAACGGGTACGCCGAGGGCATGTTCCATGCGGAGGAACAGGTCGTCGTCGACGGTGAGGCGTTCGGGTCGGTCCGGTGACACATCACGCCTGACGGAGATAGGCGCGCACGGTGATCGGTGCGACGACGACGATGATGGCGACCGCACCGATGAGTGTCCAGCCCACGTGCGCGGTGACCTGCCCGTCGTTGATCAGCGAGCGGAGCGAGGACACGAGATGTGAGATCGGATTGACGTCGGCGAGCGTGCGCATCCAGCTGGGCATCGTGGTCACCGGCACGAAGATGTTGGAGGTGAACGTGAGCGGCATGAGTACCAGCATCGACACCCCCTGTACTGCAGAGGCTTTCGACATGAGCACTCCCATCAGCGCGAAGATCCAGCTGATCGCGAAGGCCGCGAAGAGGGTCAGGATGATGCCGGCGATGGTGCCGAGCACACTCGACGGCCGGTACCCGAGGATCATGCCGACGCCGATCGACATGACCGCGGCGATGAGGTAGCGCACGACGTCGGCGATCAATGAGCCGGCGAGCGGGGCGATACGCGCGATGGGCAGGGAGATGAAGCGGTCGAAGACCCCGCGGTCCATGTCCTCACGCAGTTGCACGCCGGTGACCACCGACGCGGTGATCGCCACCGAGACCAGCACGCCCGGCACCAGCTGGGGCAGATAGGCATCCACGCTGCCGGCGATGGCGCCCCCGAAGATGTTGGCGAACATCACGGTGAAGACGATCGGGATGACGATCACGTCGAACAGTTGTTGCGGAGTGTGCTTGAGCCGCAACAGGCCTCGGCGCGCCATGGTGATGGTGTCCCGAATGGCCTTGCCGATACCGATGTGGTCGACGGGGGTGCCCAGGTGCAGTCCTGGGGTGGGGATTTCGGTGGCGGCGCTCAATTGGCCACCTCCGGTGGCGGCGCTCATGCGGCCACCTCCCTGGACGGTCCGGCGGTGAGGGAGAAGAACACGTCGTCGAGGCTGGGTCGTCGCACCGAGACCTCCCCGACACCGATGCCCGCGCCGTCGAGCGCAACGACCGCACGAGCCGCGGCAGACGGATCGGTGATCGCGGCGATGAGCTGTCCGTTCTCGGGGGTGGTGGTCACCGCCGTGTCGAGAGCGGTGCGCAGCACCTCGCGCGCCTCAGAGAGGTGTACCGGGTCGACGGTGATCTCCAAGGAGCGGTCGCCGACCCGATCCTTGAGGGTGTCGGCGTCTCCGGAGGCGATGACGCGGCCCTTGTCGATGACGACCAGGGAATCCGAGAGCTGGTCGGCCTCATCGAGATACTGCGTGGTGAGCAGGACGGTACTACCCTGCGCGACCAGGTCGCGGACACTGGACCAGACCTGGGTGCGGGTGGTCGGGTCGAGTCCGGTGGTCGGCTCGTCGAGGAACAGCAGTGCCGGGGTACGGATCATCGATGCCGCGAGATCGATCCGGCGCCGCATACCGCCGGAGAATCCGCTGACGGGACGCCGCGCGGCGGCACTGAGCCCGAACCGGTCGATGAGATCGGTGGCGCGCGTGCGTGCGGCCCGGCCGCTGTATCCCAGCAACCGCGCGAACAACTCGAGGTTCTCCGCGGCGGTGAGATCCTCGTCGACCGAGGCGTATTGGCCGGTGAGTGAGATGAGCGACCGCACCGCGGTGGCGTCGGCGGCCACATCCCGGCCGAAGATCGTCGCGCGTCCGGCGTCGGGGTGGATCAGGGTCGCGAGCATGCGCACGGTGGTC
The DNA here is from genome assembly GCF_000241325.1 of Gordonia polyisoprenivorans NBRC 16320 = JCM 10675. Lineage (GTDB taxonomy): Bacteria > Actinomycetota > Actinomycetes > Mycobacteriales > Mycobacteriaceae > Gordonia > Gordonia polyisoprenivorans. Next base: position 579,460 of record NZ_BAEI01000031.1, read on the forward strand.
GTCTTGCCTGCGCCGTTGGGGCCCAGGACGCCCAGGATGGTTCCGCGGGGCACGGTGAACGACACGTCGTCGACCGCGACAACGCCACCGAAGGTCTTGCGCAGGTGGTCGGCGTGGATCGCGGTGTCGGGAAGCGTGTCGGCGTGGTGGGTGCTGTCGGCGAGCATGGTGTCGACCCTGCCCGACGCCGCTTTCATTTCGCTTTCACGCACCCCTCAGCGCAGGACGGTGAGCAGCGCGGTGCGCCGTGAGCGTGGGCCGTCGCCGAGATCGATGACGGAGAAGTCGCGCCGGTAGCGGGCGCCCCGAGCGGCAGCGGCGAGGGCATCGGAGGACACCCGGTCGGTGACGAGGGCCACCGCGGCCGCCGCGGCGCCCAAGGCCGGCAGATTGGTGGCCGGCGCTGCGGCCAAGTGCGACAACGAGACCCGCAGCGACTCGGCGGCCAGGCGTGCGGCGACGACCTCGCCGGTCCGCTGCAGGATCACCGCGCGCACACCGTGCAGATAGGCACAGTGGGCATCGGTGGGCGGCCCGACGATCTCGATGGCGCGTTCGGCGGATCGGCGGGCTCCCGACGGGTCGTCGGCGACCAGCAGATCGGCGAGCGCGGCGTGGGCGGTCGCGACGAACGCTTTCGGCGAGTCACCGGAATCGCGCAGACAGGTCTCGAGCAACTCGACCGCGACATCCGGTGCGGAGACCGACAAGGCGATCGCCTGATGAACCCGGGTGCGGGAACTCTCCTCCTGAAAGCCCAGGGCGGCATGGTCATCCGCGGCGCGAGCGAACAGCGTTGCGGCACCCGCACGGTCGCCGAGGAGCAGGTGGCCGCGGCCGAGACGGTGCCGTGCCGCGGCGGTCAACCACGGATGCCCGGCGCGTTCGGCGGCGACGACCGCCCGCAGCGCCGACCGCCGGGACATCGACGGCGCAGCAGCGAACTCGGCGACGTCGGAACGCGCGATCTCCGCGACGGCGGCCACCACCGGGTTCGGAGACCGCGATGCCCGCGCGAGGACGTGCGCGAGCCGTCGGGGCGAGCCGCTGACGGCCTCGACCAGCGGGGCGAGATGCTCGGGGGGCGCGTGCCGCCGAGCCGTCCGGCGCAATGCGGCACGGGCCCGGCCGGCTGCCCGATACCTGCCGAGGGCAATGAGATAGCCGGTGGCGCAGAGGAGTCCGGGAATCTCGGCCGAGTTGCCGCAGTCGGGGTTGCCGCAGTCGGGGTTGCCGCAGTCGGGGTTGCCGCAGCCGGGGTCGCCGCAGTCGGGGTCGCCGCAGCCCGCGACGGCTGCCTCGGCGAGGTCGCCGAGGTTCGGGTGTCCGCCGGTGCGCACCACCCGCCACAGGGTGATCGGCAGCAGCCGGGCGGGCGCCCCGGGGTCCGCCGGGTCGGGGTCGCCGACGGCGGAGTCGAGGATCGCGAGCACCGCGTCGGTGGTCTCGTCGAGCCGCGCGAAGGCCTTGATGATGTCGGTGCCCAACAGTGCTCCCGCGACGTCGGTCACGAGTCTGCTCGCCCAGTCGACCTTCTCGCGACGCAGTGCGGCCTCGCGCGCCGGATCGGCAGCGGTGCGGGCTCGCGCGAATTCCCGGACCGTCTCGGTGAGTCGATACCGGGTCGCCCCGTCGGGATGGTCGACCACGACGGCGAGCGAATGATTGCAGACCTCGGCCAGTGATCGCTCGGTCACCTCGGTGAACATCAGGGCGTCGTCGCGGCGGACATCACCGGGAAGCGAGGCGAGTACCTCCAGCGTGCGCTGTGCACTGTCGGGCAACAATTCCCAACTCGTCGAGACGATCTCGGACAAGGAGCGTCGGTGTCCGCCGCCGGTCGGGGTGAGGAGTTCGAAACGGGAATCGACACGATCGAGGAGGTCGCGCGGCGACAGGTGCCGCAACTGTGCGGCCGCGAGTTCGATGGCCAGCGGTGAACCGTCCAGGCGTGTGCACAGCTCGCCGAACACCGCGACGTCGGTCGGTATCCCCGGTCGTAGTGCGCGAATCCGCCGCTCGAACAGTGTGGCGCCACGCTCGGGTGTCAACGGCGATACCGTGAGGACCCTCTCATCGACCAGGCCGAGTCCGATGCGGCTGGTGGCCACGATGGTGAGATCGTTACGTCGGGAACGGATGTCGGTGATCAGATCGACAACGAAGTCAACCAGATGCTCGCAGCCGTCGAGCACGATCACCGCGCCGGCGGCGGCCAGGTGTGCCAGGGCGGCGCCGGCAATGCCGGCCGCGGACACCGAAGTAGCGGTTGGTGCAGCAGCGGTGGCCTGCTCGGGCAGCGCACCGCGGCCGAGCGCCGCCGCCACCGCCGCACGCACGTCATCGGGGGCACGCGCGGCGGACAGATCCACGAAGACATTCATCGGGGCATGGACGGCGATGTACTCAGTGATCAAACGCGTCTTGCCGATCCCGCCGGGACCCAGCACCGTCACCACCGACGACTCACGCAGCGCCACAGCCAACTGCGTCATCATCTCGGCATCGGCGAGGTACTCGTCGGAGGGGGGTGGGGGAGTCCGTGGCAGCGGTGCGTAGGTGAGCGCGGCGCTGTGGGCCGCCGCCAGTTCGGGTCCGGGGTCGGCGCCGAGCGATTCGGCGAGCCCGGCGACGATCCGGGCGTGGATCTGCAAGGCGGCGTTGGGGTCTCCGGCGGCAAGGAGGGCCCGCATGTGTACCGCGGCGAGATGCTCGTCGAGTGGTCGGCGCTCGCGCGCAGTCGCCAACTCGGTGGCCACGATCTGCGGTTCGGTGCGCAACCGGTGGCGCCAGTCGGCCTCCTGCAGTGCACGATATGCGCGTTCGGTGCGCGCGGCGAGCCGTTCGCGCAGTTCGCCGTCCGGGAGGTCGGTGCCCGGCTCGCCACGCCAATTCTGCAGCTCGGCAGCGTAGCCGGTGTCGGATGACTGTGTTGACCGTGAGAGAGCCTCGGCGAGGGTGAGATCGGACACCGGTCCGTCGACGACGAGGCGATATCCCGCCGCCGACCCGGCAATCGTCCCGGCGCCGAGAATCCCACGGAGACGCGAAATCTGGGTCTGGACCGCCCCGTTCGGGTTCTGGGGAGGCCGGTCCGGCCAGGCGTCGGCGACGAGCGCGTCGATGCCGACGGGTCGCGGGTGAGACAGGACGAGTGACACCAGCAGGCTGCGCGCCCGCCCCGAGGTGACCGGCGTCGGCTCGCCCGCGGTGGTGAACACGCAGACCGGCCCCAGGACACCGATCCGCGGGTGGGTCCGGGGTGCCTCGGTCACGATGTCAGGCCGGGGTCACTTGGCGGCGGTGAACGGCTCGCCCCACCTGCCGGCGAACGCGATCTCGCTCAGCGGCAACCGTTCTCGGGGTTGGCTGTCGCGGTCGGCGACGTCGGGGTCGAGTAGCGTGGGGTCGTCGGCGAGGCGGCCGAGCGCGAGTATCACCATCGGCCGCTTGTCGGCCGGGACGTCGAATGCCGCGCGTGCGGCGCTCGCGTCGAAGCCGGCCATGGGATGGGGGTTGATCCCCATCGAGACCGCCTGGATGCTCATCTGGGCCACCGCGAGACCCAGGTCGACGGCGCCGTAGTCGTGCAGCTTGGCGTCGTCGGCGGCGTCGCTGGTGCACAGCAGGATCAGGGCGCCGGCCGATGGCGCCCACCCCTTGTTGCCGCGATTGAGGGCGGCGGCCAGCTGCCCGAACGTTTCGTCGCCGCGGAGACCGACGACGAAGCGCACCGGCTGGATTCGCCCCCACGTCGGCGCCCACCGCCCGGCCTCGAGGATGTCGGTGATCTCTTCGGTGCTGATCGTGGCGTCGGGGTCGTATCCCCGCGCGCTCCAGCGTTCTTCGATGAGTTCGTGCACGCCGTCGAGACTACGTCGTCGTCTCGTGGCCGGCCGGCCGGCGAGCGCAGCGTGGCTGTCCTGCGCGGCGCACGAACTGGGCACTGTGGCCGAGGCCATCTCGGGCGAGCGCTGTGACCCGACCCGCCGGGGCTTTGCTCCGCGACACCGCTCAGCGCGGTTCGGTATCGGCGACCTGGTCCTCGCGGAGGTTCTCGCGCATGGTCGCGAGCCATGCGCGGTATTCGGCGTACACCGTGGTCAGCGCCTCGGCGGGCCAGCCTTCCGGGAGCAGCTCGTCGGGCAGCAGTGGGTCGGTCTGCAGGTGATGTACGGCGGCGACCATGATCCGGAACCGCCTCGGCTCGTCGGCCGCACCCCGGTCGGCGACATCGTCGAGAGCGTCGAGGAACGCGTGGCCCCGGCGCGACCAGGCGTCGAGATCCCACAACCGGTGGGTGAGTTCGGCGGAGCCCGACAGTGGGCGGGCCTCGAAGCAGGTCGACACCTCGAGGAGACGGGCCGAGAACGGTCGGTCCAGATTGGCGGGCCGGGTCCAGACGCCCTCGCGCAGTTGCGCAACCCGTTGGCGTGCCATTTCCGAGCGCAGGGCGACCCGGTCGGCGGCGTCGCGTCCGGTGGTGGTGACGACTGCCATCTCCCACAATCCGGTCCACGGCCGGCGTTCGGGGGGTTCGACGTCACGCTGGCGCTGTACGAGGCGCTCGGACAAGGTGTGGCCGGCATCGTCGCGGATGAGGTCACCGCCGGCCACCATGCGCGTCAGCGCCACCCGTGTCGTGGACTCCGCGATGCCGAAAAGCCGCATGGCGCCGACGATCTCGCGCACCGTCAGCGTCGGTGGGTGAGCACCGAGGAGCAGGCTCAGGATCGCCGAGCGCGCCGGAACGGGAGGCGCGAGCGGATCGGTCATCGCATCCGGACGTTACACCGCGCATCGCCTGCGCCGATGAATCGGCGCCATTACATCATTGCTTCAGTTGATCCATGTGTGTAATGCTCGGTGGATGGCCACCCACGAAGTGACGAATCAGGTTCCTCCGCTGCGCGATGCGAATCCGGCCCGGTCCCCGGTCGTCGCCGACGCCATGCGGTATCTCGGCCTGAGCGCCGACGACATCGGTGCAGTCGAAGCGCTCGGCGCACTGGCGGGCCGCGCGGAGACCCTCGCGCTCGGGGATCTGGCCGAACAGCATCCGCCCGTGTTGCAGGTGTTCGACCGCTACGGCCACCGGATCGACGAGGTCTCCTACGACCCCGCCTATCACCAACTCATGGACCACGCGATAGGTCATGGGCTGCACGCGGCGCCGTGGGCCGATCCGTCCCCGCACGCCCATCTGCGTCGAGCCGCGCAACTCAGCGCCTGGGGACAGGTCGACGCCGGGCACCTGTGTCCGGTCTCGATGACCTATGCCGTCGTCCCGGCGTTGCGGGCCGCACCCGAACTGGCCGCAACCTATGAACCACTGCTGAGTTCGCGCGTCTACGACCCAGGCCTGCGACCTCCGCGCGGCAAGCGTGGACTGATCGCGGGGATGTCGATGACCGAGAAGCAGGGCGGCTCCGACGTTCGGGCGAACACCACGACCGCGGTGCGCCACCGCGACGGTACCTATCGGATCACCGGACACAAGTGGTTCACCTCCGCGCCGATGTCGGATCTGTTCCTCGTGCTCGCGCAGGCCCCGGACGGACTGACCTGTTTTCTCGTCCCGCGGGTACTGCCCGACGGCACCCGCAATCCCTTTCTGCTGCAACGGCTCAAGGACAAGCTCGGCAATCACTCCAATGCCAGCAGCGAGGTGGAATACGACGACACCGTGGGCTGGCGGGTCGGGGATGAGGGTGCCGGGGTCAAGGTCATCGTCGAGATGGTCAACCTCACCCGCCTCGATTGTGTGCTGGGGACCGCGACGGCAATGCGCACGGGCGTCACACAGGCGGCCCACCATGCCGCACACCGCCGCGCATTCGGCACGACATTGGCCGATGCGCCCCTGATGCGCAACGTGCTGAGCGACCTCGCCGTCGAGGCCGAGGCGGCGACGACGGTGGCGTTGTGGCTGGCCGATCTGACCGATGTCGCGACCCGTGGTGATGAGCGCGCCGGCCTGCTCCGGCGAATCGCGTTGGCGGTCAGCAAGTATCACGTCTGCAAGCGCGGGCCCGTCCACGCCGCGGAGTCGTTGGAATGCCTGGGTGGCAACGGGTATGTGGAGGACTCGCGCATGCCCAGGTTGTTCCGGGAGTCGCCACTCCTGTCGATCTGGGAGGGCTCGGGCAACGTCGCCGCACTGGACGTGTTGCGGGCCATCGCCAGACAGCCGGAGACGCTCGGGGTGTTCCTCGACGAGGTGAAGCGGGCGGGTGGGGCCGACCGGCATCTGGACCGGGCCGTCGCCGATCTCGAATCGACCTTCGGCGCCCTCGATCCCGCCGACACCGATGCCCTGCAGTACCGTGCCCGTCGCATCGTCGGGGACATGGCGATGGTGCTGCAGGGTTCGCTGCTGGTGCGCTTCGGTCACCCGGCCGTTGCCGACGCCTTCACCGCGAGCCGACTCGGCGGTGAGCGGGGAGACGTCTTCGGCACACTCGCCGCAGGCGTCGACACCCGGTCGATCATCGAGCGGGCCACACCGAAGATCAGCTCCCGCTGATCGCGTCCTTCGGGTTCCGCATCACGACAGCGAGGACGACCGCGAGCACGGTGAGTGTGATCACTGCGGCAAGCGAGGCGGCGTGGACCCCGTCGACGAAGGCCGCGCGGGCGGCGTCGGCGAGGTCGGTGCCGTCGGCACCCATGCCGGTCGCCCGATGCAGGGTCTCGCCGAGGGTGTCGCCGAACCCGGCTCCCGAGCTGTGCTCGCGGAACACCAGCGTCGCCAGCGAGCCGAGCAGCGCAAGACCGAGCGCGGTGCCCAGCTCGAAGCTCGTCTCGGAGATGCCGGACGCCGCACCCGACCGTTCGGGCGGAACCGAACCGACGACGACGTCGGAGACCAGGCTGAATTGCACGCCGTAACCGATACCGGCGATCGACGTCGACACCAGATAGATCCACAGCGGGCTGTCGGTGGACAGCCACAGCAACCCGAGGTTGCCCAGCGCGGCGAGCACCACCGACCCGATGAACGCGGTGCGGGTACCCACCCACGCCGAGACCCGGCTGGCACCGATCGAGAAGACGGCGACGGCGATCGCCATCGGCAGACCGGCCAATGCCGCGGCCAGGACGTCATGACCCATCACCGATTGCAGGTACACGCCCGTCAGATACGACATGCCGCCCAACGCCATCATGCCCACGAGCGCGCAGGCGACCGCGGCACTGAAGGCGACGTTGCCGAACAGCTTGAGGTCGAGCAACGGGGCACGGGTACGACGTTGCTGCAGGAGGAACGCCGCGAACATGATCACGCCAAAGACACCGATCACCGCGACGACCGGGGTGACACCGTCGGCGGCCATGGTCTTGATCGAGTACACGATCGGCAGGATCGCCAGCAGTGACAACGCCACGCCGAGGAAGTCGAAGGGGTCGGTCGACGGCGCGCGGTACTCGGGAACCAGGCGCGGGGCGAGCACGAACAGCACGGCCAGTACCGGCACGTTGATGAGGAATACGACGCCCCACCAGAAGTGGTGCAGCAGAACGCCGCCCACCACCGGACCGATGGCCGAACCGCCCGCGAAGGCGGCCGTCCAGACGCCGATCGCGCGAGCGCGATCGCGGGCATTCGGGAACATGTTGGCGATCAACGAGAGACTCGACGGCATCAGGGTCGCACCGCCGATGCCCATCAGTGCGCGGGCGGCGATGAGGACGCCGGCGCTCGGCGCGAAGGCGGCGATGACCGAGGCGATGCCGAACATCGCGGCACCGGCGAGCAGGATCCGTCGCCGACCGAGCCGGTCGCCGACATTTCCCATCGTGATCAGCAGACCGGCGATGAGGAAGCCGTAGATGTCGAGAATCCAGAGTTGCTGGGCGGCGCTGGGGTCGAGCGCATCGGTGATCGACGGGATCGCCAGATAGAGCACCGAGAAGTCCATCGACACCAGCAGCACGGGCAGCGTCAACACGGCCAGCCCGAGCCAGGTACGGCGATCGGCGACCGAGGTGTCCCGGTGGCGCTGATCGGTCGTGCGGCATTCGGTGGTCATGAGGAGGGCTCCGTATCTGATGTCTGGGTGTTGGTGTCTGGGTATCTGGTGTCCGGATTCTGCATCCGGGGGTTCGCGTCGTCGCGGGTCGGCGCCCGCGTACGACGTACGCTCATAGACGGTACGGATATGGGTACGCTGTACGCAAGTGGAAAATTCCCGGTGCGGGGTGAGGGGAGCGTGGTGGTGGCCCAGTCGGTCCAGAAGCTGACGTCGTCGGCGATCGTCGAGGCAGCCATCGTCGTCGCCGACCGTGACGGGCTCGACGCGCTGTCGATGCGCCGGATCGCCGACGAACTCGGCGTCGGCGCGATGTCGCTGTACCGGCACATCGCCGACAAGGACGCGTTGCTCCACGCCATGGCCGAGGAGATCGGCACCCGGTTTCCCTATCCGGTGCAAGATTGCTCACCCACGTGGCGCGAGCGCATCGAGATCGCCGTCGACGTCGACTGGGCGCTCTACCAACGCCATCCATGGGTGGTGCTCGCGTATGCGACGCCGCGCTACGCCTTCGGGACCGAGTCGCTGGCCGGACTCGATTGGCTGATCGCCGGATTCGTCGACGTCGGTGTCGGGCACGTGCGGGCCGCGGAGATGGCCCTGGCGTTCTGGTCGTTCGTGAACGGCGTCGCGCTGGCCGCCGTCGGCGAACAGCTTCTCAGTGAGCAACTCCGGCGCCCGGGTGCCGAGGCGTCGCCGTCGCCGGCCGGCGGTCTGGCCGACCTGATCGCCGGGCGGCTCGCCGTCGACCCGACGACCCTGCCGCAGCTGGCCGCCCTCGCCGGCAACCCGGACGCGACCCGACTCTCGGACCCACGAGCGGTGCTCGACGCCGGGCTTCGCGTGCTGTGTGCGGGTTTCGCCGCCGAAGTGTCGGGTGGCTGAGAGTCTCGGACCTACATGGCGTGCGGGTACACCGTCAGCATGTGGGCCCCGAACCATGAACTGGCCAACACGATCGGCACCATCACGGCCACCCCGATCGCCGGGCGGGCCCGGGCGAGGACGATGGCCAGCGGCAGGAGCAGCACGAACGCGGGCAACAGCAGCCGGGGCCGACTCATCATGAGACCACTCGACGCCACGATCGACGCGGTGACCAGAACGCCGTAGGTCAGGACCGGCCACGGCAGCCGAGCCCACAGCGCCACCACCACCATCACCAGCGTCGCGACGATGATCCACGACGTCGCGACCGGTGCCACCTCGCCGGAGTTCACCAGTTGATCGTTGACGAAGGTGAATGCCGCCACGCCCCAATCGAAGCGGGTGTCCCAGCCCTGGGTCTGGATCGTGAACCACCCTGTCGGCGAGCCGGTCTGGGCCCACACCACGGCCAGGTAACCGAGGTAGCCGAGCGGGCTGAGGACCACCGCGAACCAGGCGCGGGCGGGCGCCCACCCCGACCCTGACCGCCCCGACTGGCCGAACAGGTCCATCAGCGCGGCCAGCATCACCACCCCGATGACGACCACCGCGGTCGGACGGACCGTCCCGACCAGACACGCGCAGAGCCCGGCAAGCACCCACCGCCGCTGCAACACACCCACCAGCGCCCAGATGCTCAGCGCACAGAACAGCGTCTCGGTGTAGGCCATGTTGAGGACCACCGACATCGGGGTCGCCGCGAAGATCGCGACGAGATACAGCCCGACCCGCCGGGCATACGAGTTACCCGCGTCGGTGTGGTCGAGAGCAGCGAGCATCGGTGTCCGCCCGGCCATGCGCTCCACGCACAGCACGCCCAACCGCGCCGTCCCCACCGCGGCCACACAGCCGAGCACCAGATTCAGCAGTACGGCGGCGCCGAACGGACTCAGGAACGGAAGGTGGGCCAGCGTTCCCACGGCGTACGGATAGCCGGGAAAGAAGGCGAAGGCGGTGTCGGCGGTGTGGTAGCCGCGGGCGTCGGTGAGCTCGACGGGCACACCGTCGTATCCGTGTTCGGCGATCGCGAGCATCCATTTGCCGTCCCACGCCGACAACGACTCCCGCAGCGACGAGCCGCGCAGCGCGTCGAATCGGGCCAGCACGAGAATCCCGACGGCACGAATCAGCAGGAAGATGCCGATCGGCGCGAGCCATGACCGCCACTCGGGGGTGGGCAGCGCGCTCGCCGCCGACGCGTGCGTCGGTTCGCCGGGGTCGGGTGTGCGCGCGTCGCGGCCGACGGCACTCGTGGTGGACACGCAGAGATGGTAGGTCAGCGACCTGTGGAAAGCGCGACCTGTGGAAAGTGTGATCTGGGCGGGGCGCCGAGCGGCGGCTGCGAGGTGCACGAGGGCCGCCGGTAAGGTTGTCCCGGCAAACAACGCATCGACACACCTTGCAGGAGGGCAGCCGACGTGGCACTCGTGGTGCAGAAATATGGCGGATCCTCGGTCGCCTCGGCCGAGCGGATTCGTCGTGTCGCCGAGCGCATCGTCGAAACCAAGAAGCAGGGCAACGACGTCGTCGTGGTCGTCTCGGCGATGGGTGACACGACCGATGAGCTGCTCGATCTGGCCCAGCAGGTCAATCCGGCGCCTCCGGCCCGCGAGATGGACATGTTGCTGACCTCCGGTGAGCGCATCTCCAACGCGCTGGTGGCGATGGCGATCAGTTCGCTCGGCGCGCAGGCGCAGTCGTTCACCGGCTCGCAGGCCGGGGTGATCACCACCAGCAGCCACGGATCGGCCAAGATCATCGACGTCACGCCGGGGCGCGTCCGCGCGGCGCTCGACGAGGGCAAGATCGTGCTGGTCGCCGGCTTCCAGGGCGTCTCGCAGGACACCAAGGACATCACCACGCTGGGCCGCGGCGGCTCGGACACCACCGCCGTCGCGCTCGCCGCGGCGTTGGAGGCCGACGTCTGTGAGATCTACACCGACGTCGACGGCGTCTACACCGCCGATCCGCGCATCGTGCCCGATGCCCGGCGGCTCGAGACCGTCTCCTTCGAGGAGATGCTGGAGATGGCCGCGTGCGGCGCCAAGGTCCTGATGCTGCGGTGCGTGGAATACGCCCGCCGATACAACGTTCCCGTTCACGTGCGCTCGTCGTACTCGACCAAACCCGGCACGATGGTGGCCGGATCGATGGAGGACATCCCCGTGGAAGAAGCGATTCTCACCGGCGTCGCGCACGATCGCAGCGAGGCCAAGATCACCGTCGTCGGACTCGAGGACCGGCCGGGCTACGCCGCCAAGGTGTTCCGCGCGGTCGCCGACGCCGAGATCAACATCGACATGGTGCTGCAGAACATCTCCAAGGTCGACACCGGCAAGACCGACATTACCTTCACCCTGCCGCGTGAGCTCGGGCCGCTCGGCGTGGAGAAGTTGACCAAGCTGCAGCAGGAGATCGGGTTCACCGAGGTCCTCTACGACGATCACATCGGCAAGGTGTCGCTGGTCGGCGCGGGCATGAAGAGCCATCCCGGCGTCACCGCCACCTTCTGTGAGGCGTTGAGCGAGGCCGGCATCAACATCGAACTCATCTCCACCTCCGAGATCCGGATCTCGGTGCTGTGCCGCGACACCGAACTCGACGACGCGGTGCGCGCGCTGCACGCCGCGTTCGATCTCGGTGGCGACGAGGAAGCCGTCGTCTACGCGGGAACGGGGCGGTAAGAGAATCATGGGCGAGCGAAGCGACGGGAGATTGTGATGGGGCTTTCCATCGGAGTCGTCGGGGCCACCGGTCAGGTCGGCGGCGTCATGCGAACCCTGTTGGCGGAGCGCAAGTTCCCCGCCGATTCGGTGCGGTTCTTCGCGTCGTCGCGCTCGGCGGGCAAGAAGCTGCCGTGGGGTGACGGCGCGATCGTCGTGGAGGATGCCGCGACCGCGGATCCGTCGGGGCTCGACATCGCGCTCTTCTCCGCGGGGGCGACGATGTCGCGCGAGCAGGCGCCGCGCTTTGCCGCCGCGGGGGTGACCGTCATCGACAACAGCTCCGCCTGGCGCAAGGATCCCGATGTGCCGCTGGTGGTTTCGGAGGTCAACGGCGAACTCGCCAAGAACCCGCCCAAGGGCATCATCGCCAACCCCAACTGCACCACCATGGCTGCGATGCCGGTGCTCAAACCGCTGCACGATGCTGCGGGTCTGCAACGGCTGATCGTCTCGTCGTATCAGGCGGTGTCGGGTAGCGGCCTGGCCGGCGTCGAGGAACTGGCGTCGCAGTCGCGCGCGGTGATCGACGACGTCGAAAAGCTGGTCTACGACGGATCGTCCGTCGACTTCCCGGCACCCGACAAGTACGTCGCGCCGATCGCCTTCGACGTGATTGCGTTGGCCGGGGCGTTGGTGGACGACGGGTCGGGGGAGACCGACGAGGATCAGAAGCTGCGCAACGAATCCCGCAAGATCCTCGGACTGCCCGAATTGCTGGTGAGTGGTACGTGCGTGCGAGTGCCGGTGTTCACCGGGCACTCGCTGTCGATCAATGCCGAGTTCGCCGAGCCGCTCTCGCCGCAGCGCGCGAGTGAGATCCTCGCCGGTGCAGCGGGAGTCGAGGTCGTCGACGTTCCGACGCCGCTGGCCGCCGCCGGCCGCGACAACTCGTTGGTCGGTCGCATCCGTGCGGATCCGGGTGTCCCGGACGGGCGGGGTCTGGCATTGTTCGTCTCGGGCGACAACCTCCGTAAGGGCGCGGCGCTCAACACGATCCAGATCGCCGAACTTCTCGTCCCGTAGCGGGCGCACGATCATTCCCTCACCCCTTCGACCGTAAGGCGTTGCGCCATGTCCGCACCCGACTCCCCGTCCCTCGACTCGCGGCTGGGGCATTACTACGTGATCGACGAGCCGTACCTGGTCGGTCGCGAGAAGGTGCGCGAGTACGCGCGTGCGGTGCAGGATTATCACCCCGCGCACCGTGACGAGAAAGCCGCTGCGCAACTGGGATATTCGGGTGTGGTGACGCCGCTGACCTTCACCTCGATCCCGGCGATGGCCGCCAACCGCGACCTGTTCGAGTCGGTCGTCGTCGGCTACGAGACCTATGTGCAGACCGAGCAGGTCTTCGAGCAGCACCGGCCGATCGTCGCCGGTGACGAACTGACCACCGACGTCGAGTTGTCCTCGGTCCGGCGGGTGGCCGGCCGTGACCTCATCACCGTCACCAACACCTTCACCGACGCCCACGGCGAGGTGGTGCACACCATGCACACCACCGTGGTCGGGGTGACCGCCGACGAGGTCGACCCGGGGATCTCCGACGCGGTGCGCAGCATCATGGTGCACGACGTCAACATGCTCTCCGCCGAACAGTCGGATGCGGAGTATCGCAAGACGGTGCGACCCGAAGGGGAACAACGCATTTCCACCGGCGGTGCCGATCGCGATCCGGGATCGTTACGGTTCGAGGACCTCTCCGTCGGCGACGAACTGCCGACGCGTCACGCCCGGCTGTCACGCGGCGATCTGGTGAATTACGCGGGGGTGTCCGGTGACGGCAACCCGATTCACTGGGACGAGTCGATCGCGAAGCTGGCCGGGCTGCCCGACGTCATCGCGCACGGCATGCTGACCATGGGTCTCGGCGCGGGTTTTGTCTCCGCCTGGTCGGGCGATCCCGGTGCGGTGACCCGCTATTCGGTGCGCCTGTCGCAGGTGGCGGTGGTCTCGGCCGCCGAGGGTGGCGACATCGAATTCAGTGGGCGGATCAAGTCTCTCGACGCCGAGACCCGCAGCGGCGTGGTCATCATCGTCGCGAAGTCCGGCGGCCGCAAGATCTTCGGGCTGGCGACGATGAACGTGCGCTTCGCCTGACGCCTGGAATTCCTGACGGCCGGAATTCCTGACGCCCGAAAGGGCGACGCGCCCAACATATGTGGCGGGCTGATCAGCTGCGCTCGTCGGCGACCGCTTGTGCCGCCTCGTCGATGATCGCGCGCATGGCGTTCTCGGCGGTGTCGGGTTCGCCGAGCCGGATTGCGCGGGCGACGTCGTCGTGCAGCGCGATGGCCGCGGGATTGGGCCGCGCCGGCATCATGCCGTGATGGGTACGGCCGGCGAGGACCTCGCCGACCACCCCGGTCAGTGCCCGGAACATCTCGTTGCCGCTGGCCTCGAGGAGGCCGCGGTGAAAGATCTTGTCGGCCAACAGGTAGGCGTCGAGGTCTCCGGTCCGCCCGTGCACGGCCATGTCGGAGGCCGCGGCGGCGAGTACGCGGCACTGGTGTTCGTCGGCGCGCTGGGCGGCCAGCGCGGCCGCGGCGGGCTCGATACCCCGGCGTAGTTCGGACAGCGTCAGCAGGAAGGCGGCGCGATCGGCGCCGTCGAGGCGCCACCGGATCAGTCGCGGGTCGAACACGCTCCAGCGGGTTCGGGGCTGCACGGTGATCCCCACGCGTCGCCGGGACGCGACGAGTCCCATCGACTCGAGCACGCGGATCACCTCGCGAGCCAGGGTGCGGGAGACCGCGAACTCGGTTCCGATCCCGTCGAGGGTCACCACGGCACCCTCGGACAGAACGCCGGAGGCGATGCGCACCCCGAGTTCGGTGAGCACCTGTTCGTGCCGATCGGTGGGGGCAGTGGTCTCGGTCACCCAATCATCTTCTCATTTACGTAGAGGAGCTGCGCAGCTCCGCTGTTTATCGCTCCGCGACCAGTAAAGGCCGATGATTCACGGCGTTCACTTGCAATAGTCATACCTTTGAGGCAGTCTATGTGACCAGTAGCACAGCAGCAGAGGAGCGGGCATGGGGTCACCGGTGGTGGTCATGGGAGTTTCCGGATCGGGGAAGTCGACGGTCGGCGCCGCGTTGGCGCAGCGCCTGCGGGTGCCGTTCGCGGACGCCGACGACTTTCATCCGCAGTCGAACATCGACAAGATGACGGCCGGTCACGCCCTGACCGACGTCGACCGGCAGCCGTGGCTCGACCTCATCGGGGACTGGCTCGGTGAGCACGGCGACGGCGGGGTGATGAGCTGTTCGGCGCTCAAGCGTGCCTACCGCGACCGCTTGCGCAGCCACCGCCCGGACACCGTCTTCGTCCACCTCGACGGGCCGCTCGAGGTGATCGCGCGGCGGCAGGCGTCTCGACCCGGGCACTTCATGCCGGCATCGCTGCTGCACTCCCAGTTCGACATCCTGGAGCCGCTCGGGTCCGACGAGCGTGGAGTGATCGTCGATGTCGACCAGCCCATCGACGTCATCATCGACCGCATCGTCGCCGCGCCACTGATCACCGATGCCACCGGAGGCACCCGATGAACACGCTCACCGTCCTCGCCGCCGACACAAAACTGCCCGACCCGGTCGGCTCCGGCTGGCATCTCGTCGTCGCCGCACTCGCGGGCATCGCCGTCATCGTCGCCCTCATCACGTGGGCCAAGGTTCATCCCTTCCTCGCGCTGATCGCCGGTGCTGCCACCGTGGGAATCGTTGCCGGCGAATCGGTTCCGAAGGTCATCGACTCGTTCACCTCGGGCTTCGGATCCACCGCGGCCGGGGTGGGCATCCTCATCGTGCTCGGAGCGATGTTCGCCAAACTGCTCGCCGACTCCGGTGGTGCCGACGAGATCGTCGACACCATCGTCGGCCACGCCGGGCCGCGGATGCTGCCATGGGCGATGGCCCTCGTGGGTGCGGTCATCGGTCTGCCGATGTTCTTCGAGATCGGCCTGGTGTTGTTGATGCCGGTCATCTACCTCGTCGCCCGGCGCTCGGGCCTCGGCCTGATCCCGATCGGTATCCCGGCGCTCGCCGGACTCTCGGCCATGCACGGCTTCGTCCCGCCGCATCCCGGGCCGCTCGTCGCCATCGACGCGCTGCACGCCGACCTCGGTCTGACCTTGGCTCTCGGTGTGGCCGTGGCGATCCCGACCATCATCGTCGCCGGTCCGCTGTTCGGCACGCTGGCCGGGCGGTGGGTCGTCATCGACGCACCCCGTACCTTCGATGCCGACCCGGGAACCGTCGGCGCCCACCCCGAGGGTTCTCCGGCAGTAGCTGAATCAGATTCCACCGCAACACCTTCGGTGCGGTCGCCGAAGGGCCCGGGATTCGGCATCACCCTGGCGACGGTCCTGTTGCCGGTGGTGCTGATGCTCGGCAAGGCCATCGCCGAGATCATCGTCGACGACGACGGTCAATGGCTCCGCAAGATTCTCGACGTGCTCGGTACGCCATTGGTCGCACTGCTGATCGCCGTCGTCGTCGCGATGTTCACCCTCGGGCGGCGCTCGGGCATGACCCGCGACACCCTGTCGTCCTGTGTGGGATCGTCGCTGCCGCCGATCGCGGGCATCCTGTTGATCGTCTCGGCCGGTGGCGGATTCAAACAGGTCCTTGTCGACACCGGCATCGGCACCCTGCTCGCCGACTGGGCGTCGGCCGCGAACATCTCGGTCATCCTGCTCGGCTGGGTGCTCGCCGCGCTCATCCGCGTCGCCACCGGATCGGCCACCGTCGCCACCATCACCGCGTCGTCGTTGATGCTCGGACTCGTCGACGGGCTGAGTTCGGGTCAGGTGTCGCTGGTGGTTCTGGCGATCGGCGCCGGCTCGGTCTTTCTCTCACACGTCAACGACGCGGGATTCTGGCTGGTCAAGGAGTATTTCGGGATGAGCGTCGGGCAGACCTTCAAGACCTGGTCGGCAATGGAGACGATCCTGTCGGTGACCGGACTGATCGTGGTGTCGGTGCTCGGCCTCGTGGTCTGAGGGTGACCGGGCTCTACCCCGCGAGGTTACTGTGCGGTAGCTTACCTAGCCATGAGACGAATTCGGGGATTGAACTCATCACGACGAACCTGGGGGATTCGGGGTGCGGCGGTGCTCACCGCCGGCGCGCTGGCCGCCACCGGAGCGAGCTTGGCAGCACCGTCGGCCCAGGCCGCCGACTTCTACACACCGCCCGCGCACTTCGCGAGCGCACCGGGATCGATCATCCGCAGCGAACTGTCACCGCTGCTGCTGCAGATCCCCGGCATCCCGAACCAGTGGCCGGGTACCGCCAAGCGCGTCATGTACACCTCGGAATACCAGGACGGCTCGCCGGCCGCGGTGACCGGAACCGTCGTCGAACCGACCGCACCGTGGCGCGGCAAGGGGCCACGACCGACCGTCGTGCTCGGCCCCGGCACCGTCGGGCAGGGTGATCAGTGCGCCGGGTCGAAGCTCATGTCGTTCCCGTTGGCGATCGATCCGAGCAAGCCGTCGATCGCGGTGAACTACTCGGGTCTGGAGATGAACCTCCTGCTCATCAACGGTGTGCGCGTGGCGATCACCGACTACATCGGGATGGGCACACCCGGCATCCACACCTACGTCAATCGCCTCGAATCCGGCCACGCCATGCTCGACGCCGCGCGCGCTGCGCTGAAGATCGCCGGGGCACCGGCGAATTCACCGGTCGCGTTCTCCGGCTACTCGCAGGGCGGTGGTGCGGCGGCATCGGCGGCCGAACTCGCCTCGACCTACGCACCCGACCTCAACGTCAAGGCCACCTATGCCGGCGCCCCGCCCGCAGACCTGTCGAAGGTGATCGACCGCATCGACGGCACCGCGATCTCCGGTGCCATCGGCTACGCGATCAACGGCCTCGAAGCCCGGTACCCGGCGCTCAAGACCGTCGTCGACCGGCAGACCAACGCGGCCGGACACACTGCGCTGCAACGGTTGTCGACGCAATGCATCGGTGACACGATCCTGTCCTACGGATTCCAGCGAACCAACTCCTGGACCCGCAGCGGGCAACCCTTGTCGGCGATCGTCAACGCCGATCCGCAGGTCCGCAAGATCGTCGGTGACCAGCTGATCGGCAAGCTCAAGCCCAACGCCCCGGTGTTGCTCGAGGGCGGGATCAACGACGACGTCATCCCGTACGACCAGGTCGCCCAGCTGTATCGGGACTGGAAAGCCCAGGGCGCCACCGTGTCCATGGTCACCAACACCATCCCGCCGATCTTCCCGGGACTGGTGGTGAACCACGCACTGCCGATGCTCACCACACTGTTGCCGGCGACGAATTTCCTCCTCACCGAACTCATCAGGTGACATGACGGGCCGACGGATTGCGGCGGCGGCGGTCGTTGCGCTGGTCGCCGGCATGGTGTTCGCCGGCGCGGGTCGCGCGGCGGCGGACCCGCCGCCCGATCCGGGGCTGCCGATCCTCGGTCCCGTCGGCACATCGTTGATGCACGGGGACCTCGAGTCCACCGACTCCACGCCTCACCCCGGACCCGGCCGCGACGCCCGACTGCTCGCGTCGTCGGTACCGGGTGCCGCGTGCGCGGCGACCTTCATCGGCAGCGATGGCATGCCGGTCTCGTTGTGCACCAGATACATCGGTGTGCCTGGAGACGGGTCTGCCGGCGGGTTCGCCGTTCCGTCGGTGACGTTGTTCGATCCGGCATCCGCCACACCGCTGGCGTCGGTTCAACTGGCCAAGGGCGGATTGCTCGGCGGGGTGTACGGCTACCTCGACGGCCGTGACCGGGTGGTCGTCGCCGACGGCTCGAACGCGATCCTCTTCGTCGCCCACCGGCACACCGCCCGCGGGTGGCAGGTGTACGTCGACGACCGGATCGACGTGTCCGGGCATATCCCCGCCGGTGACTCGATCACCGGCCTGGCGCCGGATGGGTTGGGCCGCATCTGGTTTGCGACCACCCACGGTGTGATCGGGACCGTCGACATCGACCGTCGGGTGCACTCGGTGCACCTGCCGTCCGGCGAGGACCTCGGCAACGGACTCAGCGTCCGCCCCGGTGGCGTCTCGGTGCTCACCACGCACGCGCTGTACGAGATGTGGGCGACCCCGGGTGCTGCGCCGCACACGATCTGGCGACAGGCCTACGACCGCGGCCCGGCACGCAAACCCGGCCAGCTCACGTGGGGATCGGGCACGACGCCAACGTATTTCGGTCCTGGCGGACACGGCTGGGTGGCCATCGTGGACAATGCCGCGCACCGCCCGTCGCTGATCGTGCGAGACAGCGACACCGGTCGGCTCGTGTGCACGATGCCGGCCTTCGGCACATCCGGTCAGGGCACCGAGAACTCGCCGATGGCCTGGGGCGACTCACTGGTCATCCCCAGCACCTACGGCTACCAGTACCCGCCGATGGCGGTGTCGGGCCCGTCGATCCCTTCGAGTGCGGGCTTCATCGGCGGGTCGACGCGCATCGACGTGACGGCGCACGGATGTCATCGGGTCTGGGAGAACAACGACCGCCTCGCGTCGTTGCCGAAGCTCTCCCGCGCCGACGGCCTCATCCACGGCCTCGGATACGGGCCGTATGTGCCGGGGGCGATCCAACAGAGCGGGCCGGTCGACTACATCGCCAGCGACTTCGCCACCGGCCGGCGGGTGGTCACCCGGCAGGTCGGCATCGCGCCGATCGACGAGCCGCTGGAACTGACGGGCACCATCGCCGCCGACGGCACGTTGTGGCAGGCGACGGTCGGTCACATGCTCAAGATCGGCCGCTGAGGTCCGGTGCTCGTCGGCCGGCCTCGCGGTACCACCCTCCCCGTGTCTCCTGACCAGGTGCGCCGTCGCGTCGACGCGACGAGTGTCACAATGCGACCATGATCGATCCCACCTCCGAGGACCCCGACCGCAGGCCGTCGCAGGCCGAGCTCGACGCGCAGGACCTCGCGGAACTGCAGCGGACCTCGGCCGACCGGGACCGGGCCAACCTATACCCGAAGCCGCCCACCGCGCCCGGACCCGCCCCCGCCGCGTTGGCACTCCACGCCCGGGTGGCCTTCTGGGGAGCGGCCGCGGCCGGGCTGGTGTGCGTCGTGTACGGGGCGATCAACCTCGGAGCGATCAGAGATCTTCTCCGTGATCGGATGCTCGCCGACGCCGTGGCCACGCCGAAGGGGCAACCCAACGCCGGTCAGATCGACACCTTCGCGTCGGTGCTGCCGGTCGCCGGGTTGATCATCACTGTGCTGTTCCTTCTCGGCGCATATCTGTTCCTCCGGGCCGCGGTCACCCATCACAGCCGCAACTGCCGCAACTTCTTCCTCACGATCGTCGTCCTGAACCTGATGTGCATCCCGGTGGGACTCGATCTGTTCTTCCGCTATCCGAGCCTGTGGTCGGGGACCGTGGTTCTCGGATGGATTCAGTTCGCGTTGCTGTTGGTGTCGGCGGTCATGACCCTGCGCCGTGTCGTCGACCGCTGGTTGCCCGAGTCGACCCGGATGCGCCCGACGCGAATGCTGCGGGCCCGGTAGGGAACTCACCGCGCCCGCAGCCACCGGTCAACCGGCGGTCGCGGCGATCAGCTCCTTGGTGAACTCGGCCTCGTCGACGCGCGTGCTGCGGCCGTCGGCGACGACGATCTCGCCGTCGACCATCACCGTGTCCACCAGACGCGGGGAGCCGGTGGTCAGAAGCGAGGCGCCCGGATCGCGGACGGGGAGTGTGGCGTAATCCCGGTCGAACCGCAGGAGCGTCAGATCGGCGGGGGCGCCGACGGCGACGCCGCCGATCGATTCGGGGAGTCCGAGCGCGACATTGGCACCGCCGCAGGCGATGTCGAGCATCGTGGCGTTGTCCATCAGATCCGCACGCCGATGCACCGCCCGCTGCACATAGGCGCCGATGCGCAGCGTCTCGAGCATGTCCTGGGTGTCGTTGCTGGCCGCGCCGTCGACACCGAGCCCCACGGCGAGGCCGCGATCGAGCATCGCAGGCACCGGCGCGACGCCACTGCCGAGCCGCATGTTGGACAACGGGTTGTGCGAGATCGCCACACCGCGGTCGGCGAGCAGCGCCTGCCCGTACTCGTCGAGTTCCACACAGTGCACCGCGAGCACCCGGTCCCAGAGGAAACCCCCGCGATCGAGGTAGTCGACGGCGCCGACACCGGCGTGCTCACGGCACATCACATCGTCGGTGGGTGTCTCCAGCAGATGGATGGAGACCGACAGGTCACGCTCCTGGGCGAACTCACGCAGCGTCGTCATGCCCGGCTCGGTGAGCGATCGCGGATTCGGGACCGCGAGGGCGATCGAGATCGACGATCCGTCGACCTGTGCCCGTAGGTGATCGATGTGGTCGAGGATCTCGTCGAGGGGTTGCATGAGCCGCGGCTCGAAGCCCCACTTGCGGGTGGCGTCAGCCCGATCGGCCACCCCACGTCCGAGCAGTGCGCGAATCCCGGTGTCGCGCAACGCCGCGATGACCGCGCCGTGGACCTCATCGGACGGATGGGGCCACATGTGCTCGACGACGGTCGTCGTGCCCGACCGGAGACTCTCCAAGCAGGCGGCCACCGCCGCGAGATACGCCCGCTGCGGTGTGATGGCCACCGACTGCTCGCCGATGGCCAGCAGCCACTCCAGAAGTGGTGTGCATTCGGCGATTCCGCGCATCAGCGACTGCTGCAGGTGGGTGTGGGTGTTGACGAAGCCGGGGATGAGTACCGCGGGCGGTCCGGTGTCGGGGGAGGCGGTGGTGTCGGTGATCGCACTGACGACCCCGGCGGCCACGTACACGTCCTGGTGGGCGACCCACGTGCCGCCCACGCGGACGGTGACGTCGGTGAACGCCCGGTCGCCGTCAGGCGATCCGTTCGGGGTGATCATCGACGACCCTTCGTGGCGTCGAAGTTGGCCGAAAGACGTTGGGCGATATAGTCGGCGGCGGTGATCGGCGGATACTTGCCCGCGGCGCTCTCGATCAAGACGTCGGTGTTGGCCTGCGCGAAGTAGGCGATGGTGTAGCGCGGGCCCTGGTACTCCCCGCGTCGCGGTGCGCGCACCCGATGGAAGTTCGACGGCAGGGCGTCGTCGGACCATCGCATCAGCATGTCACCGATGTTGCAGGTGATGGCCTCGTCCGAGGGTTCGACGGGAGTCCATGCCTGGCTGTCGGTTTCGGCTCCCGGTAGCACCTGCAGACCGCCCTGCCCCGATCGCTGGAACAGCAGGGTCAGCACGTCGAAGTCGGTGTGCGCGCCGGCCCGCCAGATATTGGGCTCGTCGAGCAGCTCGTCGGGGAAGGGGTAGTAGTGCAACAGCCGCAGGGTGCTCTGATAGGTGTCGACGGCCGGATCGTGTGCGCGGGTGAAGAACTCGCGATCGAAGCCGAGCTTGTCGGCGAAGCAGCCGAGCAGATCCATTGCGATCTGCCGGCACCGCGACTCGAAATCGTCGAGGGTACTGCGGAATCCGGCGAGCTCGTCCTCGTTGGGCCACAACCTGTCCATGCGCGGGCGGGTGAACTGATAGGACTCCTTCTGATCCGGGGTGCCGACCGACGGCCGGACCTGGGTCATGAACTCCCAGCCCGCGTTCTGCCCCTTCTTGAGCGGATAGCGCTCCTTGACCTCTCGCGGCAGTGCGAAGAACCGTTCGGACATGGCGAACGCATGATTCACCACGGACATGTCGATGCCGTGGTCGACGATCTGAAAGAAGCCGATATCGGTTGCGGCCGACCAGAGTTGCTCGGTGATCTCGGCGCGGCGGGCGGCGAAGTCGGCGAGGGAGATCTGGCGGACCTCGCGGTCGGCGGTCTCGGTGCCGGCACCACCCATCCGTGACTCCCGGGTGAGTTCGGCCATCGGGGTGGCCGGCATGTGGGTGGGATCGGTGTGGGTGGCAGTTGAGTGGATGTCGACGGTGGTCGTCGTGTCGCTCATGGTGTGACTCTCTCGGTGGTGATGAGACGGTGTGCGCTTTTCGACGCCGGCCGCGTGAGAGAGGAGTGGCCGACGGACGCGAACAATCGGCTCCTTGCCGGTTGCTACACACGATCTCGTGCAGAAGACGATACGACACCTTCGGCGGCCCCGCCATCCGGGCGGTTCGTGATCGGGAAGGTTAGCCATGCCTGCATTATTTTAGAGTTGATCCAATAGTTGGATCTACTCCAGAAAAGGGCTACACTGGCGTCATGCCCGAAATCGACGACGTCACCCCCGCGCAGCTGCACCAGCAGTTACGCGGAGCGGGGATGCGCGTCACCGCACCGCGGGTCGCGGTGCTGCAGTTCGTCCACGGGCATCCGCATTCGACCGCCGACGCCGTGGCTTCCCATGTGCGGGAGCACCTCGGCGGCGTATCGACCCAGACGGTGTACGACGTGCTGCGCACGTGCGCCGACAAGGGGCTGCTGAGACGGATCGAGCCCGCGGGTTCGGCCGTCCGCTACGAGACCCGGACCGGCGACAACCATCACCACCTGGTGTGCCGGGTCTGCGGGGACATCACCGACGTCGACTGCGTCGTCGGTGCGGCCCCATGCCTGAACCCCGACCACGATCACGGCTATCTCGTCGAGGAAGCCGAGATCACCTTCTGGGGACTGTGTCCGCGATGCCGGGGCGCAGCGCCGGCGTCCGCCGAACCCGAGGGGCCGTGACCCGACGCCGGGAATTCTCGGCGAATTCACCCCTTCGGGAACGAAGAGTCGTCGAGAATGGTTGCAGAGCAAGGTAGTTCGACAACAACCGGCAATCCGCTCGATCCAGTACGTCCAACAGCCGTCCATGGGCGGCCGACAACCGAGGAGACATCATGGCTATCGAACCCGCATACAGCATCTCGTCCAAGGCCAGTGGCGGCGGCCGCGACGGAGAAGTGGTCTCCGCGAGTGGTCAGATCGACCTCGAACTGCGTCCGCCGAAGGAACTCGGTGGCAGCGGCGACGGCAGCAACCCGGAGGAGCTGTTCTCCGCCGGCTACGCCGCCTGCTTCCTCGGTGCCCTGCGCGCCACCTCCAAGCAGGCCGGCACGCCGGCCCCCGACGACGCCACCGTCACCGTGACCGTCGGCATCGGCAAGGACGAGTCCGACGGCGGCTTCGGGCTCGTCGTCGGCATCGAGACCTACCTGCCGGGCCTCGAGGAGGCGCAGGCCAAGGAACTTGCGGAGAAGGCCCACGCCTTCTGCCCGTACTCCAAGGCCACCAAGGGCAACATCGATCACAATCTGACGGTCCGCGTCTGAGGACGCCGCGACCACCGCACCACCGCGTGCCCCCGGCCACAGCCGGGCAACCGCACCACAGGAAGGAGTCACACCATGACTGCACCATCCACCCCCATCACCAGCACCCTGAGTGATGAGCAGAAGGAGATCACCGGCAAGGCCCTCCAGGAGACCCTCGTCGACCTGATCGATCTGTCACTGATCGCCAAACAGGCCCACTGGAACGTCGTCGGCGCCCAGTTCCGGTCGGTGCACCTCGAACTCGACGAACTCGTCAGCGTCGCTCGCGAATTCACCGACGCGGCCGCCGAGCGTGCCACGGCCATCGGCGTCAGCCCGGACGGGCGCGCCGAGACCGTCGCCAAGACCGCCGCTACCAAGGGCTTCGGCGAGGGCTGGACCAAGGACGCCGACGTCGTGGTCTCGATCGTCGAGAACCTCAAGGCCGTCATCGCCGGTCTGCGCGAGCGCATCGACGTCACCGAGGATGCCGACCCGGTCACCCAGGACCTGCTCATCGGCTTCGCCTCGAAGCTCGAGCAATTGCACTGGATGTGGCAGGCGCAGGTGGCCTGAGGGCCCCGATACCCGGTGGAGGCGAGGGCGACAGCCTGGTCCTCGGCTCCACCGATCACGACGACGGACCCCGCCCATGTGGCGGGGTCCGTCGTCGCATCCGGGTAGGGGCATCTCCGCGGACAGCACCCGACCGCTGTGACCTGACGCACGTCGCCGAGTGCGGCGGCGGTAGCGTGTGGGCGTGGAGTACTGGGGAGTCATGGCGGGGATCGGACTGCTGGCCGTGGTCGTCGCGGGCGTTGCCTTCGTCCGCTACCGCGATCGGGAAACAGAACAGCTTCGGCGCGGCGCGTCATTGGCCGGTGAGCTGCGCGCCCTGGCCGCCGGTGATGCGGTGCGACTGGCCGCGGTCGAGGAATACGAGACCTCGCTCTATCAGCGACTGTTCTACGTCTCGACGGTGTCGCCGCGGGTGCGCAGCGCCGTGTGGTGTCTGCTCGCGGCGGTCCTCTCGGCCGCCGGTGCCCTGGCGACACGCGGTGACGGTCTGGCGCTGACGATCGTGCACTGGGCAGCGTTGTTCCTCGCGGTCGTCTTCGTCCTCGCGACCCTGTTCTTCGCGGGTCTGGCCGCATTCCACGCGGCCACCACCCCGCGCGTGTCCTTCGCCGAGTCCTATGCGAGCGACAGTGCTGCTGGTTCCGACGCCGCAGATTCCGGTGCAGCAGGCCCTGATACCGTCGTCTCGGACGCTGACACACCGGCGGACGCCGACGCGCCGGCTACCGAAAAGGCGACCGCCGAAAAGACGACCACCTAAAAGGCCTCCCCCACCCTCATGACTTGTCGAATTCCGTGAATTCGTGCATCAGTCCGGGACAATAATCGGACAATTCGTGCCATGTTGTGGCACTTTCGCTGCGCCGTCGGTCCGATGTCGTGGTCGGTTGACAAGATGGCGCGCACCGTCATCCGTTCGGGGGAAGCCTGCCGGATTCCGTACTTCTCACCTGCGCTTTCGGCGCTTCGCGCCTGTGCTGCGCCCCGGTCCGAGACGGGCTGTGAGGGGTATGTGAGAGTTCCCTTTCCACGGTTCCACGCTGGTGGAGAAAGCTCGTGGTGGTGCGGTTGGATTGGTGGTGCGGTTGGATATCGCCATGACGCTCCGTGTGCCGAGGCCGGCCAAGAGCCACGGCAAGGACCGCCCGCGCACCCCTGGGCTGCGCTGTGGGATGCAGCGACGGGAGAAAGGCGGGAACGGTGACGACGCGCGAAGGGTCGGCTGAGCCCGAGTCCGCGGGGCTGACACCGGTCGCGGTTCAGACGTGGCTGGCGCGGATCGGCGCCGACGACCTCCTCGGTGCCAGCCCGACGCGCTACATCCGGCGCAGCGGCGCCGAGGGAATCGCCAACTACATCCCGGCACTGCATATCACCACCGACGATCCGGGCGCGTTCGACGAGATCGTCTTCTGGCGACCCCTGCCCGGGATGTTGGTCTACGCGCTGATCCGGACCCCGTCCACCATGGCGCGCACCCCGGAGATCATCGCCGAGTACCCATCGCCCTATGTCGTGGTCGGCACACAGTCGATGCCCGGCGGGGGCACCTTCACCCAGGCCGGCAGCAGCCACCCCTATCGGGCGCCCGCGCACATCGTGATCTTCGACAACAACGAGCCGTACCAGCAGACCTCCGAGGAGGTCGCCGATCTCGCAGGTGTCTGGATTCCCGTCGAATCACTGGGCAGAGACTCGTCGGCGTCCCGATCGCCCCCGTGGTCACCGGGACGCCGTTGGCCTGTGCGGCTGCGGCGTTCATTCGCAACTTCGCGGTCGACGTCGCCGCACGCGGTGCCGATGTGGACCTCGACACGGGAACTGGCCGTGATCGACCTCGTCCGGGCGATACTCGCCCGCAGGCAGGCCGATCAGTCGCCCGACCGCGTCTGCACCGACCCGGTGTACGTGCGCGAGGCCACGCGGGCATTGATCGATCATCATTTCCGAGATCCGGAGTTCAGCGCGGAGACGATCGCGAAGACCCTGCACATGAGTCGGCGACATCCGTATCGCTACTTCGGCGACACCGATGACTCGCCGGCCACGATGATCGCGACGCGCCGCCTGGAACGCGCGCGCGAACTGCTGGCCTACCGCGAGGGTGCGGGCCTGGATTCGATCGCCGCCGCATCTGGCTTCCATCAGCGGCGACCTTGCGCAATCGATTCCGTGCGGCATTCGCCGTCGCTCCGAACGAATACCGTCGCTCGCTCGCCGACAGCCGACGTGCGAGCACTGATGGTGCGGGGCGTGGTGACCCGAGGTCGGTCTCGGGGTCGACGACGCGGGCGATGCGGTGCGCCTGCGTGGGCAGGCCGGCGCGTCGAATCTCGT
Organism: Gordonia polyisoprenivorans NBRC 16320 = JCM 10675; assembly: GCF_000241325.1. Lineage (GTDB taxonomy): Bacteria > Actinomycetota > Actinomycetes > Mycobacteriales > Mycobacteriaceae > Gordonia > Gordonia polyisoprenivorans. The sequence continues at coordinate 606,300 of NZ_BAEI01000031.1, forward strand.
GTGCGCGCGAGTCGTCGGCGACGCGCTGGCCTTCGATCTCGTTCTCGCGGCGCGGCCCTTGCGTCACCTGCATGCGTACTGTGCGCTCGTCGCGCCGGGTGTGTTCGAACAGGATGGACGACACCGAGATCACCGACGCACGGTCGACTCCGAACCCGGTGTTGCCGTTCTGGTCACCCGTTTCTCCGGGTCGATCACCATCCGTCGCGGCGAGGAACAGACCACGTACGGTCCCGGACAACTCGTCGTGTACCCCCTTGTGGAGCCGGCGGTGATCGAGGTCACGGGTCCGGCGGACCCGGCCGGGGTGGTGGTCCCCGTCGAGAGTCTGGGCGAGGAGTTCGGGCGGCGAACCGTCCGCGTCCAGACCCTGCTGAGCCGGGCCACCGCGCAGTTCGTGCGCGAACTGGCCCTCTCGTCGCTGACACGGGCGCCGTCGTTTGATCCCGACGGCGAACTGGCGGCGATCGATCTCGTGCGCGCCGTTCTCGACAACGAGCGCACAGATCTGTTTCGGGTCCGCGACAATTCGCTGGTGATGCGGGCGGCGGTCGACGACCTCATCGCACGCCGCCACACCGACCCCACCTTCGGTGTCGCCGACATCGCCCGGGAACTCAACATCAGCCGGCGTCATCTGTACCGGCATTTCACCGACTCGTCGAAGTCGTTGTCGGACTTGATCTCCGAGAGGAGAATCGCCCGTGCGCAGGGTCTGTTGGTGGTGCCGCAACGACACACGTTCGCCGAAATCGCCGCCGCCAGCGGATTCGGCTCGGCCGCCACCCTGCGCAGCAGATTCCGGTCCGAACTCGATCTGACCCCGGCAGAGTATCGACGACAGATGACCGTCGTCGCCGACTCCACGCCGCCGACGCGGAGGCCTGGGACGGCCGATCCTCGATCCCGCCGAGGACTCCTCGCTGGTTGACTGAGCCCTCGTCGCGCGCAGGCGATCGTGCAGTCCTTCGCCGAGTCCTCTGTGAGCTAGCCTCGATGTTTCGCGGGGTGACGCCCGCCGCGTGAGTTGGTCCGGT
>NZ_BAEI01000030.1 GCF_000241325.1 Gordonia polyisoprenivorans NBRC 16320 = JCM 10675
AATTTTCCGGGATGCCCCGCAACACACCGTGTTGCGGGGCATCCCCCATTCAACCCCCATCTCACGTTCGGCTCGATATCGTTCGAAGCCACTCGATCCATGCGTCCATGCCCTCGCCGGTTTTCGCGCTCACCGGTATCACGCGTGCGGCCGGATTGACCTGGCGTAACGCATCACGGTACGCATCGAGTGAGACATCAAGATGTGGGAGCAGGTCGATCTTGTTGAGGAGCACCACATCGACCGACCGGAACATGACCGGATACTTGAAGGGTTTGTCCTCGCCCTCGGTGACCGCATACACCATGGCCTTCGCGTGCTCACCGACATCGAATTCTGCAGGACACACCAGGTTCCCGACATTCTCGATGACCACCAGATCTATCTGCGAGAGATCGAGGCCTTGCAGCGCACGGTTCACCATCGGTGCATCGAGATGGCACTCTCCTCCGAAACCGTTATTGGTGTTGAGTAACGACACCTGCGCTCCGCGGCCGGCGAGTTGGGCCGCGTCGAGATCGGTGGCGATATCGCCCTCGATGATCCCGACCGGCACCTCCCCGTCTAGTGCGTCGAGTGTCGCCTTGAGGATTGAGGTCTTTCCTGATCCGGGTGAGCTCATCAGATTCACCGCCACCACGCCGTTCTCGGTGAACAGGCTGCGATTGATGTCGGCCCGACGGTCGTTCTCGGTGAAGATGGCCTCGAGGACGTCGATCCGTTCCGATCCGGTGTCGTAGGCGCTCATGTCCCCGAATTCACTGTCGCTCACGTCGCCGGACGGACGCTGCGTCGCCTCGATCGCAGCGAGGTCGTAGCTGTGTTCATGTGTGTGCGGTTCATGTGTATGCACCGCGCCGTCCCCGTGCGAGTGCACCGTCCCGTCAGCATGCGTGTGGTCGGTGTCGTGTCGATGAAAACGACCCATGGTCAACCTCTTTCGTGAGTACGGGTGGGCATGTCGTCGACGGGTGCTGTGACGTCGAGGGCTGTGACGTCGTGGGCTGTGACGTCGTGGGCTGTGACGTCGATGGAGGTCACGAGAAACTCTTCGCCCGTGAGAACCTCGACGCGCGCGCTGCCGCATCCCGGGCAGGCAATCGAGAACCGCGAGGTGATCGGCGACGTCGTCGTACAGTCGGCACACGCCACGGTGGCCTCGACCCAGTCGATGTCGAGCGCGGCTCCGCCGAGATCTTCCTGCGCGGCGACGATGTCCCAACAGAACGTCAGGGTCTCCGGTACGACCTGCCGCAGAGCGCCGACCCGTAGATGCACCGTGTCGATGCGGCGGACGCCGGCGTGCGGCCGCACCACCTCGACGATGGCGTGACACAGCGACAACTCATGCACGGTTCACCTCCGCAGGGTTTCCGACGGGGCCTCGCCGAAACGAGCGCGATAGGCGGCGGCGAAGTTCCCCAGATGCGAGAATCCCCAGCTCACCGCGACGTTCGACACGGTGACCCGGTCCGTGGGCAACGAGTCGGCCAGAACGTCGTGGATGCGGTCGAGCCGTCGATTGCGGATGTAGGCCGACGGCGTGGTGTGCAACTCGTCGCGGAACCCCTGCTGCAGGGTGCGTTCGCTCACCCCGGCCGCCTCGACGACATCGGGCAGGCTGATCCGCTCGGCGAGATGGGCCTCGATGTACTCCAGTGCCGCCCGGACCGTGCGACGAGAGATCGCCTGGGGACGTGCGACGAGATCGTCGTGGTAGGTCGAATCCTGGACGTAGAGCAACGTCGACATCAGGAGATCTTCGACGGCGCCGATCCCGATGCCCTGATGCAGTAGGGACTCGGCATAGAACAGTTCGGTGGTGAGCAACTGCACCGCACTGTGCCACCTCGAGGCGACCTCCGCGGTCAGGTCGAAGTCGGGAACGAAGCGCACGTTCTCGTGGATCTCGCGGCCGCGTAACCGCGAGAGATAGGAGTTGAACCGGAACGCCCCGAACGAGAGCACCAGGATCGTCGAGTCGACGCCCGGGACGGCGAGCAGATGATCACCGGGGTTGGCCACCACGGCATGCGTTGCCGACCCCACCAGCGACTCCTGATTCACCGACCAGTCGGTCGAGCCACTCATCTGCATGTACACGCCGTAGTGATCCCCATGCCGCGGGATCTCGAGATGGGCGGCCGCGATGTCGAGATACAGCAGCGACAACCCGCGGCTGCGCACCCCGTGGACGACCGCGTGAAAGGCCCGATCCCCGGTCGGCGTCAGGGTCAACTGGTCGACGTCGAGCGCGCGGGGAAGCATGAGCTGGGCCCGCGCGAGCTCGTCGGTGTCGAAGATGGGCCGGCTCTCCAGCGCTGGTGGCACACCGCGCGGCCGTACCCGACGTCGCACCGGGGCATTGGTGCGCGCCGCATTCACCCGCCGCGGATTGTGCAGAACCGACATCACACCTCCTCCGGTGAGCGTCCGACTCGGTGAGTCTCTGACGATGACCACCATTGTCCGGCGCTTCGGCCCGAGGACAAGAAGGTTGCGGAAATCGGATGAATGTTGCGGCTACGCGGTTGTGACGACCGTTACTGCGGCTTACCGTCGAGGGTGGTTTGGGAATCACGCCGCACAGCCCGTGGCCGTGAGCCGACCTTCCTTGGAGGATCCATGAGCACTGTGGTTTCCATGGTGGCCCCGAACGGACCCGACGACGGTGAGCAGCGCCGCAAGCTGCTCGCGGATCGTCTCGCCGATCCCGAGGTCGCAGACTCTCTGATGTCGCTGCTCGACCACGCCGACCTGGTGGCGATCCTTGTCGAGGGTGTCGACGGCATCCTGCGCCGCGGCGACGACCTGTCCAATACCCTGATCGACGCCATGAGCGAGGCCCGCGCCACCCTCACCGCCGACGACAGCCCGTTCGCCGGGATCAACGCCGACGAGGTCAAGGACGCCGCCCGTTCGGCGGTTGCATTGGCCAAACAAGCTGGACCGCTGCTCGCCGCGCTCGCCGACTCCGGGGCCGTCAATGCGGGCACCGTCGGAGCGGCCGGACGGCTCGCCGGCGCGCTCGGCGACGCCGACGCCACCTACAGCGCAGGCATGTCGGTCCCCTCGGCCTGGGGGATCGCCCGCGCACTGCGCGACCGCAACGTCCGCTCGGGCCTGGCCTACCTGCTCGAGGTCGCCCGGTCGCTGGGCGCCAGCAACGGTCAGGCACCTCCGAATCACGCTGTATCCCGGACCGATTCGTCCACCACAACACAACGAGGAGTGCGCTGATGGCTTCGGTGCTCTGGTTTCAAGGTGGTGCCTGTTCGGGCAACACCATGTCGTTCCTCAATGCCGAGGAACCCAGCGTCGTCGACCTGATCGTCGACTTCGGGCTGGAAGTCCTCTGGCATCCCTCACTGGGTCTCGAACTCGGTGATCAGGCCCAGAAGATCTTCCGCGACTGCGCAAGCGGTGAACGGCAACTCGACATCTTCGTCTATGAGGGCACCGTCATCGAGGGCCCCGACGGCAGCGGCCGCTACGACATGTTCGCCGAGCGCCCGATGAAGGACTGGGTGGTCGAGCTGGCCAACGCGGCGTCGGTGGTCGTGGCCATCGGTGACTGTGCCGCCTGGGGTGGCATCCCCGCCACCGAACCCAATCCCAGTGACTCCACCGGACTGCAGTTCCACAAGCGCAATCGGGGCGGATTCCTCGGCGCCGACTGGAAATCCAAGTCGGGGCTGCCGATCATCAACATCCCCGGCTGCCCGGCTCACCCGGACTGGATCACCCAGATCCTCGTCGCGCTGGCGACCGGCCGGGCCGGCGACATCGAACTCGACGAACTGCATCGCCCGCAGACATTCTTCAAGTCGTTCACCCAGACCGGCTGCACCCGCGTCCAGTTCTTCGACTACAAGCAGTCGACGATGACGTTCGGAGAGGGCACCCGGACAGGGTGCCTGTTCTACGAATTCGGTTGCCGCGGACCGATGACGCACTCGCCGTGCAACCGCATCCTGTGGAATCGGCAGTCCTCCAAGACCCGAGCCGGCATGCCGTGCACCGGCTGCACCGAGCCGGAGTTCCCATTCTTCGATCTCGCCCCCGGCACGGTGTTCAAGACGCAGAAGGTCTCCGGCACCATCCCCAAAGAGGTGCCCGAAGGCACAGACCATCTCACGTACATGGCGCAGGCCGCGGCCGCGCGTGTGGCCGCCCCGCGATGGAGCAAGGAGGACATGTTCGTCGTGTGATCGGCCGGTCGCACCGGTGCGGTAACTCGCCACCGATGCCGCGCCGTCGCAACCCGTCCACCCCGGCGAACCAACCAATCATGGCGAAAAGAGCATCATGACAACGACTTCCGAACAAAAGACGTCCATCGACCTGTTTGTCAGCCCACTCGGCCGCGTCGAGGGTGACCTCGACGTCCGGGTGCACATCGACGACGGAGTCGTCACCTCGGCGTGGACCCAGGCGGCGATGTTCCGCGGCTTCGAGATGATCCTGCGTGGCAAGGACCCCCAGGCCGGCCTCATCGTCACCCCGCGCATCTGCGGGATCTGCGGCGGATCGCATCTCTACAAGGCGTCCTACGCACTCGACACCGCATGGCAGACCACCATGCCACGCAATGCGACGCTGATCCGCAACATCGCGCAGGCCTGCGAGACGCTGCAGAGCATCCCCCGCTACTTCTACGCGCTGTTCGCGATCGACCTCACCCACCCGAAGTACTCGTCGTCGCCGATGTACGAGGAGGCGTGTCGCCGGTTCAGCATCTACACGGGCACGAGCTACCAACCGGGAGTGGTGCTTTCCGGCAAACCCGTCGAGGTGTACGCCATCTTCGGCGGGCAGTGGCCGCATTCGTCGTTCATGGTGCCCGGTGGCGTGATGTGCGCCCCGACGCTGGCCGACGTCACCCGCTCCATCGCCATCCTCGAGCACTGGAAGGACAACTGGCTCGAGAAACACTGGCTCGGTTGCAGTGTCGATCGCTGGTTGGAGAACCGTACCTGGGCCGATGTACTGGCCTGGGTCGACGAGAACGAATCCCAGCACGACTCCGACTGCGGATTCTTCATCCGCTACTGCCTCGACATCGGATTGCATTCCTATGGAGCCGGTGTCGGCAACTACATCGCCACCGGCACGTACTTCGAACCGTCCCTGTATGACCATCCGACGGTCGAGGGCCGCAACGACGCGTTGATCAACCGGTCCGGGATCTACGCCGACGGTCACTACTACGACTTCGACCACCTCAAGGTCGCCGAGGACGTCACCCACTCGTTCTACAACGGCGACCGGGCGCTGCATCCGTGGGAGGGTGAAACCGACCCGATCGACCCCGAACGCGGAAAGGCCAAGGGCAAGTACTCGTTTGCGAAATCGCCCCGGTACGACCTCAACGGCAGCGGCACCGGTATCCCGCTGGAGGCGGGGCCACTGGCGAGGCGCATCGCGGCGTCGGCACCCGGCGGTGGGCCCCATCAGGACTTCGACCCGCTGTTCAAGGACATGATCGACAAGATCGGGCCGAGCGTGTTCGTCCGGCAGCTCGCGCGAATGCACGAGGCGCCCAAATACTTCCGGTGGGCCAGGCAGTGGCTCGACGATCTCGACCTGCAGGAGAGCTTCTACCAGAAGCCCGTGGAACCGGAGTCCGGCAAGGGATTCGGCTCCACCGAGGCCGCTCGGGGCTCGTTGTCGGACTGGATCGTCCTCGACAAGGGCAAGATCGCCAATTATCAGGTGGTCACGCCGACGGCGTGGAACATCGGACCCCGCGACAAGGATGGCGTCCTCGGACCGATCGAGCAGGCGCTCATCGGCACGCCGATCCACGACATCAACGATCCCGTCGAACTCGGTCACGTCGCCCGATCCTTCGACTCCTGTCTGGTGTGCACCGTCCACGCCTACGATGCCAAGTCCGGCAAGGAGATGTCGAAGTTCGTCGTGAACTCGATGCTCTGATGGCCTCGACTCCCGCCTCGTCCACCCAGCCCGGGTCGGTGCCGCCCGCCCCGAGCGATTTGCTCGCCGACGACCCGCATCCACCCGAGCCGGCCGACCTCGTCGTCGTCGGATGCGGAAACCTGATTCGCGGCGACGACGCGGTGGGGCCGTTGGTGATCCGGCGATTGTGGGATCGCCACGGTGTGGTCGACGGGGTGCGGCTGGTCGACGGCGGCACGGCCGGGATGGATGTGGCGTTCGCGCTGCGCGGGGCCCGGCGGGTGATCATCGTCGATGCCGCCCGCACCGGACAGCCGCCGGGGACCGTGTTCCGGCTTCCGGCAGCCGAACTCGGCGACATCGGGCCGGACCCCGGGGTCCACACGCACTCGTTCCGGTGGGATCACGCCCTCGGATTCGCGCGCTGGATGCTCGGCGAGACGTGCCCCGACGACATCACGGTGCTGCTCGTCGAGGCGCAGAGCCTCGAGCCGGTGGCCCTCGACGCCGAGGAGCCCCTGCGCCCACCGGTTGCCGCGGCCGCCGAGCAGATCATCGAGTTGATCACCGCCGAGTACCCCTCACCTCCTCAGCCGGCTGAGCCCGAGGTCGAATTCACCAATGCCGGAAGCCTTCTCGTCGACGCCGACGTCGCCGCCCGGTTCTTTCCCACCGACTCGATCGCCGCACGCTGCGACGGCGACGACCTGCTGATCTACCCGCTACGGTCCACCTCCGCCGGCGGATTGTTACTGAAGCAGCGATCCGCCGGCGGGGACCGTGCCACAGTGGTGCGACAGGTGTTCGACGACGCGGGTCGGACGGCGCCGGTGGGCCGGTTCGTCCTGCGATGGGACGCCGACCATCACGTCGCACGTGTGCGGATAGGAGAGCGCTGAATGGTTCGTGTGCAGGTCCTCACCGGCGATGCGGCCCGGGCACCTCATCTTCCGGGCGGGGCGCAGTTCGCCCCGGCGGCACCGTCGGCGACCGTCGATGTGCAGCCGCTCGGGGTGTTCGCCTACCCGGCCGGACTGATGGTGATCACCGGCGACGAATTCGCTTCCCTACGTGCCACTCTCGCCGCCGGGTGTCGGCCGGCGAGCTGGCCACCCGAACTCGCGGGCATCGGCGCCGCTTACGACGGCCGCCTCGACGAGGCCACCGAACTGCTCACCGCCCGCGCCCGGATGACCGACCACCCACTCGACTGGTGCAATCTGGCGACCATCGCACCCGAACGGGTGAACCTCGACGCACTACTCGCGCGCATCGACCCACGGTGGCACAGTCACGCGCAACTGGTGCTGGCCCATCTCGGCCGCGGCGAGGTCCCCGACCCGGATCCCGCAGCGCCGCCGGAGGTCCGGGCCCTGATCCTCGCCGCGCAGGCCGGGTACGCCGAGGCGCCCGAACGCCGTCGAGAACTACTCGATGCCGCGATCATCGAGGCCTTCGACGCTCCGGCGCTGCGGGCATTGTGCCTGGCCGCGCGCGCCGAGGCGCTACGCGAACTCGGCCGTGCCCCCGAGGCTATCACCGACCTCCGGGAGGCGCTGCGGCTCCTCGCCGACGCCGACCTGCCCACCGCGCGCGCCGAACTCCACCTGGCCCTCGGGCAGGTGCTGCACGAGCACGCCGTCGACACCGGAACCGCGATGAACGATGCGGCCGCGGAGTTCCAGAGTTGTCTGCAGGTCGTCGATCCCGACGACGCACCTCTGGTCTGGGCCGCGGCCCACCGCGATCTCGCTGCGGTGTATCTGACGATGCCGCTGACCTCGGCGTCGGATCAGCTGCGGGTGGCGGTGGCCACCCAGTCGCTGCGCAAGGCGCTGGCGGTGTACACCCGCGACGAGCACCCCGAGCAATGGGCGGCCACCAGCGTGAACCTCGCCAACGCTTTGGTGTACGCGCCCAGCGCCCATCAGGAGCAGAATCTGATGGAGGCCGTGCAACTGTATGCCGACGTCCTCGCCGAGCGGGATCCGGCACGCGACCCTGCCGGCTACGCGCGGGTGCTCGCGAATCAGGGAAATGCGTTGGCGCACCTCGGGATGTTCCCCGAGGCCACCGCCGCCCTGCACGAGGCGCGGTTTCTGTTCGAAGACCTCGGGGCCGACGAGATGGTGCGGTCGGTGCGCGGGGTGCTCGACGAGATCGCCCGCGCCCGAACCCGTAATGCCCCAGATCCCGGTGACCTTGATGTCGGTGACCTTGATTCCGGGGAGGCCGACGATGGACAACCATGAGCGCCTGCAGTTCGACCTGCTGACGGCCACCGCGGCCGAGGCCTTCGTCGAGCGGATCGTGCAGCGCTGCGGCGGCACCGACAACGCCCTGCAGCGACTGGCCACCGATCCGGACGGGGAGGGAATCTGGTTGTCGCAGTTCGTCGATGCGGTGTTCGCCGACCACTGCCTCGACACCCCGGCGGGCCACTGCTTCGTCCTGGAGGCCACCTCGCGGCGACCGATCTCGATCGCCGTCGACGGTACTGTCGCCGAGGTTCTCGCCGTCGCCGCCCGCATGGCCTTCGCGGATCTGTTGCGCACCAAGGTGACCGAGGTTGTCCATCGAGCACAGGGGTATGGCGTATGACCACACAGCAGGAGAGACCGACGCAGGCGCCCGCCGCGTCGCCCACCATGGAGGAGTTGGCCAAGGCCGTCGACGACGCCGCCACGGCGGTCGCGGCGCTACCCGCCGAATCCCGTACCGTCGCCGAGGGATTGCGCGAAGCGCTCGACGCGCTGAACAAGGCCGCGCTTACGGCCATCGTCCGGCGCCTGCGCGACGACGACACCACCCGGGAGGCACTGTTCGAGCTCGTCGACGACCCGGTGGTGCACCTGGCGATGATGGTGCACGGACTGCTGCGGCCCGACCCGCTGACCGCGGCCCGTCAGGCGCTCACCGCTGTCGAGCCGATGATCGCCGCACACGGCGGCTCGGCCGAGGTGGTCCGCGTCGACGACCGCATCGCCTACATCCGGCTCGGCGGCTCCTGCAACGGTTGCTCGATGACCGATCAGACGCTGCGCACCACGGTCAGCGAGGCGATCGTGTCGGCGGTCCCGGCGATCGACGCCGTCGAACTCGACACCGCACCGGCGCCCACATCGTCGGCGGCATTCATCCCCCTGGGGGAGATCTCGGTCCGCACCGCCGAATCCGGCTGGGTCGACGCGGGTGCGGTGGCGGAGATACCGCGGGGTGAACTCGTCGTCCGTTCGCTCACCGACGAGCACGGCGAGTCCGCAGAGGTGATCATCGTCAACATCGGTGGCACCTTACACAGCTACCTCAATGTGTGCGCACACCAAGGCCTTCCGCTCGACGAAGCACTGATCGACGAGACCGAGGGCACCTTGACCTGCCCGTGGCACGCCCTGTGTTACGACGCCACCGACGGCGAGTGCATGAGCCTGCCGGGTGCGGCACTCGAGCAGCGGCCGTTGCGGCAGGACGGAAACCGGGTATGGGTACGACCACGCGGGTGACCCGTACGGTGTCGATGCGCACCACCCGCCCGGGTGGTGCGCCTCCCGCTGCCGACATCGCCGACTCGCACGGCTGGCGCGCGGCGCGATGGCTCGGCGCACCCGCCCCGGGCGGCCTGGCGCTGCCGTCGGCGACCCCGGCCGCCGACACCCTCTACGCACCGCGTGGGGTGTGGCTCGACGAGCACCACCTCATCGCCGCCGACACCGGAAACCATCGACTGCTCCTCTGGCACGGCATTCCCGACACCGATCACCAGCCCGCCGATGTGCTGCTGGGACAAAGTGAATGGGCCTCCGACGGCGCCAACGACGACGGCCGCGGCAGCGAGCGCGGCCTGCATCTGCCGACCGGGGTGCTCGTGCATGACGGCGCCCTGATCGTGTGCGACGCGTGGAACCATCGCGTGCTGGTGTACTCGGAGGTCCCCACGGCGACGCGTCCCGCGGATCTCGTTCTCGGACAACGCGAGCTCTCGGATGTCGAACCGAACCGTGGGGGCGCACCGAACGGCGCGAGCTTCTACTGGCCGTTCGGTGCGGGGATCGTCGACGGCGGATTCTGGGTCGCCGACACCGGGAATCGGCGGGTACTCGGCTGGCTCGACGGTGTACCCACCTCGCCGGACCGGCCCGCCGACGTCGTCCTCGGGCAGTCCGATCCGCAGGGGCGTGAGGAGAATCGTGGTGGTCCGGCCGACGCCTGCTCGTTCCGGTGGCCCCACGCCATCACCGGCGTCGACGGGTATCTTCTCGTCGCCGACGCCGGCAACCACCGCGTCCTCGGCTGGCGTACCCCGGTCGTCGCCGACCGCCCGGCCGACCTGGTACTCGGGCAATCCGACTTCACCGGTGCCGGCGAATTCCCCTACGCCCCGCAAACCGCTGCGGGACTGCGGTTCCCCTACGGTGTGACCGCGGCCGACGGGCAACTCGCCGTCGCCGACACCGCCAACAATCGCCTCCTGCTCTGGGAGCGTCCCGACTGGCTCGCCCGCGCCCTCGACGGGGTGATCGGCGGCGCCGACGGGGTCCTGGCCCAGCCCACCATGGCCGCCAACGGTGAGAACCGTTGGGACGCGGTGGCTCCCGATACCCTGTGCTGGCCGTACGGACTGCACCGGGACGGCAACACCATCGCCGTCGCCGACTCCGGGAACAACCGGATCATTCTGTGGGACAGGGCATCACCGGAGATGACGTCATGACGGTGCGGCTCGAGGTGGAGGTGCGTGGCGTCGTGCAGGGCGTCGGCTTTCGGCCGGCTGTTGCCCGGATCGCGCTGAGACGCGGGCTGTCCGGCACGGTCAGCAACGAATCCGGTTTGGTGCGCTGCGAATTCGAGGGCAGTGCCGACGCGGTGTCGGGCGCCGTGGACGAGGTCAGTGCCGGTCCCACACCGCTGTCCCGTATCGACTCCGTCCGCACACGGACGTTGCCGTGTCGCCATGACCACGGCTTCCGTATCGCCACCAGCCGCACCGGCGGGACGGGCCGCACACTGGTTCCCGCCGATGTCGCCTGCTGCGCAGCCTGTCTGGCCGAGATGCGCGACCCGGGCAACCGCCGCCATCGGCACCCGTTCATCACCTGCACCGACTGCGGGCCGCGCTACACGGTGATCACCGACCTGCCCTACGATCGCGCGGCGACGACGATGGCGCACTTCGCGATGTGCGAGGCCTGTCGGGCTGAATACGAGAATCCGCTCGACCGCCGATTCCACGCCGAGACCATCGCGTGTCCGGACTGCGGGCCGCACCTCGAGTTCCGGCGCGCCGACGGCGCACGGTTCGTCGGCGCCGCCGTAGCCGACCCGATCGACGCGGCCGCGCAGGCGCTGCACGACGGGCAGATCGTGGCGATCAAGGGGATCGGCGGATTCCACCTGGCCTGTCGCGCCGATCGGCACGAGCCCGTAGCCACGCTGCGCGACCGCAAACACCGTCCCGACAAGCCGCTCGCGGTGATGGCCGCCGACCTCGACCACGCGGCAACACTGATCGAGCTGACCAATGCGACACGTTCTGCGCTCGCGTCACCGCAGGCACCGATCGTCGTGGCACCGCGGGTGGGTGCGGTGGCACCGGGCGTTGCGCCCCGACTCGCCGAACTCGGTGTGCTGCTGGCCTATACCCCGGTGCATCACCTGCTGTTCGACGCGATGGGCGCGATCCCGCTGGTGATGACCTCCGCCAACACCAGCGGCTCACCCATCCTGTACCGCGACGACATCGACGACCGGCTGGCCGGGATCGCCGCCGCCGTTCTCACCCATGACCGCCCGATCCACGTGCCGTGCGAGGACTCGGTCATCCGGATCGCCGGCGACGGGCCGGTACCGGTACGTCGGTCCCGCGGGTACGCGCCGATGCCGGTGCCCGCCGCCGACGCCCCGGTGCCGATCGTCGCCACCGGCGGCGACCTCAAGACCACCTTCTGTCTGCTCGCCACGCACGACGGTGGCCACATGTCGTCGCATCTCGGGGACTTCGCCGACCCGCGCACCCAGCGTTCGTTCACCGACGCACTCGACCACCTCCAGACCATGACCGGTATCAGTGCGGGCGCGATCGCCTGCGACATACATCCGGGATACGCCACCACCTCCTGGGCGCGCCGCCACGCCGCCGGCCGTCCGATCGTCGAGGTGCAGCACCATCACGCGCATGCGGTGTCGCTGCTGGCCGAGCACGAGCTGCTCGGCACCTCGGCGCTCGTCTGGTGTTGTGACGGAACCGGATACGGGACCGATGGCGTCATCTGGGGTGGCGAACTCCTTGCGCTCGGACATGACGTCAGCACCTTCACCCGGGTGGCGCACCTGGCCGAGTTCGCCCTCCCCGGCGGCGACAATGCGGTCCGCGACCCCTCGCGCATCGCCCTGGACCTGCTGTGGCGCAGCGGAATCACCGACATCGACGATCTCGCACCGGCCCGCGCGCTCGGTGATGCGGCCTGTCGCATCCTCGCGCAGCAACGACGTTCGGGCATCGGCTGCCCGGTCACGACCAGTCTGGGCCGGCTGTTCGACGCGGTGGCCGCACTCTTGGGGATCTGTATCCATCCCACCTATGAGGGTCAGGCGGCCGTCGAGCTCGAAACCTGCGCGCGTACAGGAACTCCCGACTCGTTCGCCCCCGCCTCGTTCGCCCCCGCCAGGTCGGAGGCGGATGACGCGATCATCGACTACCGGCACCTGATCGCCGGGCTGGTCGACGGCCTGCGCACCGGGCGCCCGACCGCCGATCTCGCGGCGTCGTTCCAGCACTGGGTGATCGACGCGCTCGTCACCCGATGCGTACGGTCGGCGCGCGCACTCGACATCGGGATCGTCGGCCTCAGCGGCGGGGTGTTCGTCAACAACGCTCTACGCCAAGGGGTGTCCGACGGAGTCGAGCAGGCCGGCCTGCGTGTGCTCGCCCATCGCGTGGTCCCCGGGGGCGACGGGGGCCTGGCACTGGGGCAGGCGTGTATCGCGGCGGCGACGCTGCGATCCGGGCCGGCGAACGAACGGCCCGTACAGACCGACATCCCGGGCGTCGTCGGCGCATCCGGCACAGCGACGAAAAGAGCGGAGTAGCCATGTGTTTGGGAATTCCCGGCCGGGTGACCCACATCTGGGAGGAGGCGGGCACCCGCATGTCGACCGTCGACTTCTCCGGGACGAGCAAAACCGTCTGCCTGGCGTATCTGCCCGACATGCAGATCGGCGAATACACGATCGTCCACGCCGGTTTCGCCATCACCCGGCTCGATGAGGAGTCCGCCAACGAGACACTGCGGATGTTCGACGAACTCGGCATCCTCGACGAAGAACTCGGGTCCGAGCCCGTCGACGAAGGGACGAGCGCATGAAGTATCTCGACGAGTTCCGTGATCCGGCGGCCGCGCGCGCCCTGGTCCGCCAGATCCGTGACCGCGCCACCACCCGCTGGACGCTCATGGAAGTGTGTGGCGGACAGACCCATTCGATCATCCGCAACGGCATCGACCAACTACTCGACGACGTCGTCGAGTTCATCCACGGTCCCGGCTGCCCGGTGTGTGTCACCCCGTTGGAGATGATCGACCGCGCTCTGCAGATCGCCGGCCGCGAGGAGGTCATCTTCTGTTCGTTCGGCGATATGCTGCGCGTCCCCGGCAGCCACGAGGACCTGTTCTCGGTGCGGGCACGCGGAGGTGATGTGCGCGTGGTGTATTCACCGCTCGACGCCGTCCGTATCGCCGCCGACAACCCCGACAAGGAGGTGGTGTTCTTCGGAGTCGGCTTCGAGACGACCGCCCCGGCCAACGCGATGTCGGTGCTGCACGCCCAGCGACTCGGGCTGGTGAACTTCTCGATGCTGGTCTCGCACGTGCTGGTGCCCCCGGCGATGACCGCGATCCTGTCGTCGCCGACCAATCGCGTGCAGGCCTTTCTCGCCGCCGGACACGTCTGCACCGTGATGGGCATGAGCGAGTACGGCCCGCTCGTGGAGCGCTACCGGGTGCCGATCGTCGTCACCGGCTTCGAACCCCTTGATCTCCTCGAAGGTGTGCGGCAGGCCGTCGACCTCCTCGAA
This sequence comes from Gordonia polyisoprenivorans NBRC 16320 = JCM 10675, assembly GCF_000241325.1. Lineage (GTDB taxonomy): Bacteria > Actinomycetota > Actinomycetes > Mycobacteriales > Mycobacteriaceae > Gordonia > Gordonia polyisoprenivorans. The sequence continues at coordinate 13,991 of NZ_BAEI01000030.1, forward strand.
TCCGGCACGCCCGCGTTGCGCAACGCCTACCCGCGTGCGGTCAGTCCGGCCGGTAACGGTGTGGCCCAGGAGATCCTGGCCGACGTGTTCGAGGTGACCGACCGGCAATGGCGTGGCATCGGGATGATCCCGCAGTCCGGCTGGAAGCTGTCGCGCCGATACGCACAGTTCGACGCCGAGGTGCGCTTCGGTGTCGGCGAGGTGACGGTCGAGGAGTCGGCGGACTGCCACGCCGGAGAAGTGTTGCAGGGGTTGCTCAAACCGAACGAGTGCCCGGCGTTCGGCACGCTGTGCACACCGCGCACACCGCTGGGGGCGACGATGGTGTCCAGCGAGGGAGCGTGCGCCGCCTACTACCATTTCCGGCGGCTGTCCCTCGACACGACGGGTGCGGCGCATGTCTGAGTCGCCGGCGACCATCGACCCCGAATCCTGGTCGTGCCCACTGCCGTTGCGCGACACCGAGCGGATCGTACTCGGCCACGGTGGCGGCGGCATCCTCTCCGAAGAACTCATCGAGAACCTCTTCGTGCCCGCCTTCGGCGGACGTCACGGTCCCGCCCGCGACTCGGCGGTGCTGCCCGTCGACGGCGGCCGGATCGCCTTCACGACGGATTCCTATGTGGTGCAACCACTGTTCTTTCCCGGCGGCTGCATCGGCGACCTCGCGGTCAACGGCACCGTCAACGACCTCGCCTGCAGCGGAGCCATGCCGCTGGCGCTCAGCGCCGGGTTCATCCTCGAGGAAGGACTCGAACTCTCGGTACTCGGGCCGGTGGTGGAAGCGATGGGCGCCGCCGCACGTCTCGCGGGCGTACGCGTCGAGACCGGCGACACCAAGGTCGTCGGCCGCGGATCGGCCGATCAGTTGTTCGTGAACACCGCGGGTGTCGGGGTCGTCCCCGCCGGCGTCGACGTGTCGCCGGAACGCATCCGGCCCGACGATGTGGTCATCGTGTCGGGGCCGATCGGAGAGCACGGTGTCGCGATCCTCAGCGTGCGGGAGGGCATCGACTTCGGGTCTCCCGTCGTATCCGACAGTGCCGCCCTGTGTTATCTCGTCCGTGACGCGCTGGCCGCCGGTGACGTGCACGCGCTGCGTGATCCGACACGCGGCGGGGTGGTCGCCGCGACCACCGAACTCGCCGCAGCCGCCGGCGTCGGCATCGAACTCGACGAATCCCGGATCCCGGTCCCCGAAGCGGTCGCATCGGCGTGCGGTTTCCTCGGACTCGATCCGCTGCAGATCGCCAACGAGGGAAAGATGATCGCCGTGGTCGCCGCAGACGACGCCGACGCGGTGGTGGCCGCCATGCACGCCCGGCCGGAGGGGCAGAGTGCGACCGTCATCGGCCGGGTGGTCGCCGCGCACCCGGGAATGGTCGTGGGCCGCACCGCCTTCGGTACCACGCGGGTCATCGAACGCGACCTCGGCGAACAACTGCCACGCATCTGCTGATCGGCGGCGCGCACAGTCTCGCCGAGCCCCGACCACGCCCTGGCGCCGGACATGGGGAAGATGGGGTGGTGGACACCTCACGGATCACGGTGAACTGTTCGATCCTGCTCACCGACCTGCCGTTGCTGCACCGGCCGCAGGCCGCGCGTGACGCCGGATTCGGCGCCGTCGAGTTCTGGTGGCCGTTCGCCGCCGCCGTCCCTGCCGACCGTGACGTCGACGCCTTCGTCACCGCGGTCGAGGACGCCGGGGTTCGCCTCACACACTTGAACTTCGCCGCCGGGGATCTGTCGGCAGGCGAGCGTGGACTGTTGTCGCACCCGGCCACCGGCGCCGAATTCCGTGACAGCGTCGACGTCGCGATCGGTATCGGATCTCGGCTCGGTGTCGTCGGCTTCAATGCGCTGTACGGCAACCGCATCGGCGATCTGGCCATGGAGGTCCAGGACGATCTCGCCGCCGAGAACCTCGCGTTCGCCGCCCGCGCGGCCGCAACCATCGACGCCGGCATCCTCCTCGAACCACTCAGCGGCATACCCACCTATCCGCTGACCCGGGCGGCGCACGCGATCGACGTCTGCGACAGACTCGCCCGCGACCACGGCGTTGACAACGCGGCACTGCTGGCAGACCTCTACCACCTCGCGGTCAACGGCGAGAACCTCGACGACGTGATCGACACCGTCGCCGACCGGATCGGCCATGTTCAGATCGCCGACGTCCCGGGCCGCGGTGAACCCGGCACCGGCAGCCTGGACCTGTCCCGACCACTGGCCGCGCTCGCCGCCCGCGACTATCCGGGATGGATCAGCCTGGAGTACATACCCACCCGTTCCGATACCTTCGACTGGGTACCGGACTTTCCCGCATTTCGGTGACGCAGAGACGGTGTGGTGACTGAGCGAACGATGGAGGAAACCCCGTGGCGACAATAGGATTCATCGGACTCGGCGTGATGGGCAGCCCGATGGCCATCAATCTGGTCCGTGCCGGTCACACCGTCGTCGGCTACAACCGGACCCCGGCCAAGGCCGCCGACCTCATCGCAGCCGGCGGTGACGCCGCCGAGTCGATCGCCGCGGCCGTCACCGGCGCCGAGTTCGTCGCACTCAACCTCCCGGCGTCTGCCGACGTAGAGGAGGTCCTCACCGGCCCCGACGGGGTCCTCGCCCACGCTGCGCCGGGCACCGTGGTCATCGACTTCTCCACCATCGATCCCGCGACCGCGATCCGCATGGCCGAAACAGCGGCAGCACAAGGGTGTTCGTTCCTCGACGCCCCGGTGTCGGGCGGGCAGGAGGGCGCGGTCGCCGGTAGCCTGTCGATCATGGTCGGCGGCAACGACGACGCCTACGAGCGCGCACTGCCGGTCCTCGACGCGGTCGGTGACACCATCGCCCACGTCGGGCCGAGTGGCAGCGGCCAGATCGTGAAGGCGGCCAACCAGCTCATCGTCGCCGCGAACATCCAGGCACTCGCCGAGGCGGTGGTCTTCCTCGAAACCCACCAAGTCGACACCTCCGCCGCCGTCGGCGTTCTCGCCGGCGGCCTTGCCGGCTCCACCGTCCTCAACCACAAGGCGCACCGCATGATCGAGCGCGACTTCGCGCCGGGCGGTCGGATCGAACTGCACCACAAGGACCTTGGGATCGTCACGGCCGCAGCCCGCGATGCCGGTGTGGTCACCCCGGTCGGGTCACTCGTGGCGACGCTGATGGCCTCGGCTCGCGCCAACGGCGACGGCGGCCTGGACCACAGTGCGCTGTTGCGGGGGGTCCTGCGTCTGTCCGGGAAGTTGGACGAGGACGCCGAGTAAGGCGAGGAGCCTCAGGCCGACGGCCTCAGGCCCGCAACACATCCCGGGTGACCTGCATCTGACCGAGATGCTGGGCGAGTTCATGCACCACGTGCAGGATCACCCACTGCGGTGAGACGGTCGCGAGGTCGACGTCGGAGGTGGTGCCCGTCGCATCCCGAGCGGCGATGCCGTCGCGAAGGATCTGCTCGGTCCACGTGATCATGTCGGTGCGCGTGCTTCGGATACGTGCGAGGAGGTCGGGGAGTGAACCGGTCGCGTCGAACTCCGAGGCCCGATCGCGCGGCAGATCGAGACCGCACCCGAAGCTTCCGAGCCACCATCGCGTCATCTCCACGCAGTGGTGGGCGACCGCATAGGGCGAGTTCGATCCGTCGACAGGGAGCCGTCCGTGGACCTCGGAGTCGGTGAGTTCCTCGAGCACAGCGACCATGCCGGTCCAGCACGTGTCGGCGGTGTTCAGGGCGGCAGCGGTCCACGAATCCATATCGAGGACTGTCGCACATGGAGTCACTTCGGCTGCAACGGACGCCGCCGCACCCCACTGTCGGTCGTTCTCGCCTGTTTTCAGTCATTTCGAAAGTAGAGATTTGGCAAAACCCCAGGTCGCGGTCGCTCGCTACCCACGCCAATGACTGAAAACAGGCGAGGAGAGTCGCCGGCCGTGTCACGATCCCTCTCGTGCGCATCGGAATGACGCTGCCCGTGATGGAGCCCGACCTGGACGCCGACGTCTTGCGGTCATGGGCCACGGCCATCGACGACGGACCGTTCTCGTCACTGTGTTGGGGTGAACGAATCGCCTTCGACAACCCCGACACCCTGACGCTGCTCGGCGCACTCGCCGCCTGGACGAGCCGCGTACGGCTGGTGACCACGGTCGTCGTCCCGCAACTGCACGACCCGGTCATGCTGGCCAAGGCACTGGCCACCGGCGACATGCTCAGCGGCGGCCGGCTCACCGTGGGCCTGGGTATCGGCGGCCGCCACGAGGACTATCGCGCCGTGGGCGCCGACCTCGCCACCCAACGTATGCGCGTCCTCGGTGAACGTGCCCAGATAATGCGCTTGGTGTGGGCGGGGGAGAACCTCACCGGCGCCACCCGACCGGTCGGGCCGTCGCCCGTCCAGGCCGGCGGTCCCGAATTACACGTCGGGACAACGGGTCCGGCCACCATCCGCAGCGCCGCCGCCTGGGCGTCCGGTGTCGCCGGGGTGACCCTTGACCTCGACCTCACGCGGCAACGCGAACTCTTCGACATCGCACGTACCGCGTGGGCCGACGCGGGGCGGCCGCCTCCGCACCTGGCCACCTCGTTCTGGTTCGCCTTCGGCGACGGTGACGCGTCGCGCGCGCAGATCCACCGGCACCTGCGTCGCTACATGAACTGGATACCGTCGGAGTTCGTCGACGCGATGGCCCCGACCACCGGCTGGGCTGGGACCGAGGACGAGTTGCGGACAGTGCTGTCGGCGTTCGCCGACATCGGAACCGACGAGGTCCAGCTGATTCCCACCAGCGCCGACCCCGAGCAACTGCACCGAGCCGCCGAGGTGGCCGCGGACTTCCGCCTGACGTGACCGGCGCGTGACCACGTGCTCGCCGGGGTGTCGACTGCGCATCAACCTCAGCCTCTCCGGTGACGGCGCCCGATGAGCGGACCATCCTCGGCTCATGTCCATCACCACCAACGACACCGTCGAATGGAACACCTCGCAGGGCACCACCCATGGCGCGGCTCGCGAGAAACGCACCTTCCCGTTCACGTTCGAGGGCCAGAAGTTCAACGCGTCCGATGACGAGCCCTACTGGATCGTCGAATCCGACAAGACCGGAGCGAAAGCCGCACACAAGGAGTCGTCGCTGACGAAGAAGAAGTAGCGATCGCCACGACGTACTCGCAGCATTACTGCAGGCGCCGCATCGCCCGCGCCGCGAAGTCATCGAGTGCTGCTGTCACCTCGACGGCTTGCCACATCCGGTTACGCCGGAAGCCGGTGAATTCCACCAGGACACCGGCCTCCACGAGCGGGGCGATGGCCCGGCCGGCATTTGTCGGCGAGATGCCGAGCTCGCCGGCCACCGTCTTGGTGTCCACGACCGGTTGGCGCAGAACAACATCGAGAAGCCGTTGAGCCGATGACCCACCACGAACCCGGACGATATCGCTCCAGTGACTGCGGATTCGCCGAAGCTCCGACACCAGGTCGGTTGCTTGCGCGATCGCAGACATCGCTGCGTTGGCCATCGTCTCGATGATGGGGACGACATCGCCTTCGCGATAAGCATCGAGGGTGGCGAAATAGTGTCCGGTGTCGGCGAGTAGTCCTGCCGAGACCGGAATCGTGACGGTGTGGGTCATTCCGTGGTGGCGAAACATGGACTGCACCAGCGCCCGACCGGTGCGTCCGTTCCCGTCCGGAAAGGGGTGGATCGTCTCGAACTGGGCATGTGCGATTGCGGTGGCGAGCAGTGGCGGCAGATCTGTGCGGCGCGCGAAAATCAGCAGATCATCGATGAGTTGGGGCACGTATCGCGCGGCGGGTGCTACGAAGTCGGCGCCGTGTGGACCCACTCCCGAGCCACCGATCCATACCTGATCGGTGCGCCAGGCGCCGGCGATCGCCGGATCGTGGTTCTCGAGCAGTGCGCGATGCATGGCAAGAATGGTGTCGGCGTCCAATCGGTCGGCCAGCGCTATCGCCGCGCTCATCGCAGCGACGTTGCCGACGATGGCGGTCGCGTTGCGCTTCTCGGTGCTCCCGAGCTGTGCGAGGGCTATCTGTTTTGCGCCGGACGAGAGGTTTTCGATCTGGGATGACGAGGCAGACTCGGAGCGGAGCAGGATGGTGGCGAACGACGCTATCTCGCTGCCGAACTCGGCGTCGAAACGGGCGATCATCGCACTTGCCTCGGATACCAGTGTCGCCAGCGGCGCCGGGACAGCCGGAGTCTTGTCGGCGATGAGCGGCACGACGGCGGCGCGGTAGGGTCCGCGATGACGGTCCCGCTGCGCACGCGCGAGCAACTCGGCCGGAATTGTCGGTGTCCAGTCAAGGTACTCGTAGTCGATGGCCGGCCACATTCGCGACGTTCACCTATCTGAACGAAATAACTGAGAGCATGCGCCCACCATACCCTCACTTATCCGCTAAGTGAGAATAAGGAGAGGCCTGCCTTCACCCAGCCGGACGCATCCGGGGCCGCGGCTCGTCGTCGGGCAGGACCACCACCCGCAGGGCGGCACGGAACTTGTCGGTGGTCACCCGCCAGCCCTGCTCCTCGTGGCGGCAGGCCTGCGCCTCCTCCGGATCATCGGCCTCCTCGGCGGACTGCGCCCACGACAGATACTGCTCCTCACACGTGCGGATCAACTGCAGCATCTCCGCACGGTCGTACCCGCAGATCTGGGCGATCTCGCGGGGACTGAGCACCGCGTTGTCGGTGTCGAGTTGCAGCACCGCCAGCAGGGTGTCCGGCAATGGATCCGAATCCTCGGCTTCCGCCGGCGAATCATCTTGTGCACCAGAGACACTGGCGCCTGCACGCACACGCGCGACGATGCGCGGCACGTCGTCGTCGATGAAGCCGAACCAGTCGGCCAGTCCGGCCCGCAGGTTGTCGCCGGAGAACACGGTGACGTCGATGACGCGGTGCGCGAACACCTGCCGTTGACGCAGCATCACCCGGATACCGTCGCGCGAGGTCGGTTGCGCGGCGATGTAGGGCGCCGCGACCAGGGGGTCCGAGACGGAATCGGTGAGCATCGCGAATGCCACCAGCCGCGGCAGATCCTCGTGCACCCGCAACCACGACGGTGGCTCGGTCGGCAACACCACGTCTCCGTCGTCGTCGACCTCGATGCGCTGGCCGGTGACCTCCTCGAGCATCGAGACGACAAGGGCGCGCAGATGCTCCGGACCGTGCGGGACGACCCCGGCGCGCAGCGTGGGCTCGACGCGGGGCGGCTCGTCGGCGAGAAACGGTGCGCGCAGGAAAGTCGGATGCACCGTCTCCCACACCTGTCGGAAGGTGTTGACGATGGCAGCGGCCATCTCGTCGGCGCGGGCATGTCCGCCCTCGAGGATGTAGGTACCGCCGGCCAGCCGGCGCCAGCCGAGTGCGCGCAGCTGCCCGATCTGGATTCGGTAGCAGTCGACGGAGGTGTGCAAGGTGAGCGGGTCCAGCGTCAACCGCACCCGATGTGCCCGCGTGTACCGGATGTCGATCCGGCCGTGCGGGCCCTCCGGGATGCTGGGGTCCTGTTCGATCCAGGTGAGATCGGCCGCGGTCAGCTCACGGAGGAATGCGGCGAGTTCGGTGCGGAACTCCTGCCAGGCGTCGTCGATGGATGCATCGAAATCGTTGGTGCGCATCGTTTCTCCCTCCGGTCGCGAAGGGGACGTTCCCTTCACCGATGACGATAGGGCAGGGGTACGACACTTTCGGAACGGCCGCCGTCAGCTCACCTCGGACGACACGCCCCACCTGTTCGCTAGCTCGGCGACGGGCGCCGACCACTCGCGATCGCCGTCGCCCCAGGCCAGCTGGGTGACACCGGTCGCGAGATCGATGTCGGCGCGCGCCCATGCCCCCGCCACCGCACGTCCGCGCCGCAGCAACCGCAGATGCCCGTCGGCGAGTGTGGTCTCACACGGCCCGTCGAACGCCGGATGGGTGTTGCGGAACCGGCACAACGCCAGCAGCGCCCCGACCACCGGGCGGCGGAGGTCCTCGGCGATCTCGGCATGCGTGTAGTGGTGACGATTGATGTCGCGGCCAACGCCGGTCCGATCGAGCAACTCCATGTCGTTGCCGCCGGCCAGCAGCCCGACGTAGTAGACCTGCGGGATGCCCGGCACGAACAACTGCAGCGTGCGGGCGCTCAGATAGCGCTCGTCGTCACGGCCGAGCGCATCGTAGAACGTCGAATTCACCTGATAGATATCGACGTTCGCTGCCGATGTGCCCGTGGCGAGGCGACTCGTCCCGCCGGTGCGCCGGTGAATCTCCTCGACGAGCTCGTGAACCTGCACGGGGGTGAGTAGCCCAGGCCCCTCGACCGGGTCGGGCCCGACGTCGACGACCCCGATGCCGTCATGGGTGTCGAGCACGGTGACGGCGTTGTCGGGACGGATCTGCAGCCAACGCACCAGCGCCTGCGCATCGGCGGTGTAGAGGGTGTGCAACACCAATGCGGGCAGAGCGAAGTCGTAGACGCGGTCGACCGAGCGCGCGATGGCGATCTGCCGCGCGAAATGCGAGTGCACCTCGACGAGGACCTCGACGCCGCGCGTGTGCGCCTTCGCCGCGAACTCGTCGATGAAGGCGATGGTCTCGGGTGTCATGAAACACGAGGTTCCCGGTGTCTTGATCGCATACCCGACGGCGTCGAGACGTAGCGCGCTCACCCCGGCATCGGTGGCCGCGTCGAGGATCGAGTCGAGGTAAGCCCGGCCGGGCGCCGACCGCACGTCGATGTCGATCTGGGCGGCGGTGAAGGTGGTCCACACGTACCGCACACGCCCGCCGAGCGCGATGGCCGTGAACGGCAACCCGGGCCGCGGCCGGTAGATGGCCGTCAGCTGGTCCTCGGTGGCGCCGTTCGGGAACACCGACGACAAGGTGAGAAACATTGGCGCATAGCACGACTCGTCGCCGTGGGCGACGACGTCACGAAACTGTGCCGAGTCCGCCGACACGTGGTTGATGATCTGATCGGCCATCACCTCGTGCGTGGTCGCGAGGTCGGTGATGTCGGCCCAGCTCCCCAGCCGGGGGTCGACGCGGGTGTGGTCGACGGGGTCGAATCCGGCGTCGGCACCGTCGAACGGGGTGAAGAACGGCAGCACATGCACCCCGCCGAACACACCGTCGAAGGGGCCTCGCAGGAGTGCGGTGAGCCCGGCGAGGCTGCCACCGAACCGATCCGCGTACGCAATCAGATGCACCGTGTTCTGCACGACGCCAACGCTACTGGGTGACGTGCATTTGCGGCGGGAACCGGGCTCAGGCGAGGGTGGTACTCCTCACGCCTGCGTCATCGGGGTCACCACCGTCGAGGTGGCGGCAAGCAGCGCTGCGCCTCGCGCACAGACGAACTCGGCGTCGGCGGGGATGACGACGGGACAGTCGAACCGGGCGGCCACGCTGTCGGCGAGCAGCGGGAACGTCGGGGCGGTGCCGATGAGCACGACGTGGTCGGGGCCGGGATCGGTGTCGCCGCAGCGCTGCAGGGCGCGCACGATCTCCGCCGCCTGCGGGCGGGCGAGGCCGTAGAGGTCGTCGAGGGTGAGCGTCACACCGTGCTGCTCGAGTCCGCGGACACCTGGTGTGACGACCTCCATCCGGGTCGACATGGTGCGCAACGTGGTTCGGACTTCCGCGCAGTGCGCTCGCACCTGGGCGACTAGCGCCGGATGCGGCGGCACCGGGTGCCCGGCCTGCGCCGCCTTCGCCAGGACCCGATGCTCGAGACGGTCGTCGAAGTGGCACACCCCCAACCCGGGAAAGCGGTGCGCGGTGATGGTCGTCAGATGTCCCGAGCGTGGCCGACGCGCATGGGCGACCACGGCGCTGTCGTCGCGCAGGTCGCAGACGGTCACGCCATGTGCCCGGTCGAGACCGTCGCAGTGGTCCACCCATTCGAGCGCGGCGTCGGTGTCGGGAACGAGCAGCAGCGCCCGATGGTCGGCGAGTCCGGCATCAACGAGACTGCGGTGGAACAGCGATACCTGCGGGACGGTCCAATAGGTCGGGTGCGCGATGAGCAGCCGTGCGACATGTTCGCCGACGGTGGCCTCGAGGTGCGCGACCAGGACGACGAGCAGCCGGGCGGCGAGGTCGTCGGCGAGACGGTCCGGACCGCCGGGTGCGCTCAGCGGACGTGGATCACCGAGATGGTCGACGAAGTGGCGGTAGGTGGCATCGGCGTGACGCCGATCGGGCAGGGCTGCGGCGGTGTGCGCGGGCCAGCGCAGAGCGGCCGGGAAGGCGTACTGCGAGTCGATTCGGACGGAACCGACAGATCGGTCGGCGGTGGCCGTTCGGCCGCCGGAAGACGCGTCGCGAATGACCGCAACGCGCACGTGGTCGGATTGGAGATGAAGCCCGACAACCACACTCATGATCAACCTCCGCAGACGCCGGTGGAACGTCGGTGGGCACGGAAGTGGCTCACCAGAATCCACGATGCGCTTGCGGCCTGGTGAGCCGCTGACGACATCGTGAGGATTGCCTGGCAGACAGGTTGCGGATTGGGCACGAGCGCGCCCCCAACCATCGGCCGGGGGCGCGCTCGTCGATCGGTCGGTGTGCTCAGCCGAGCTGGGCGGCCACGATCTGGCTCTCGAATTGCGGATGCGTGGACAACCATTCGGTCACCGCGCCGTCGGGATTGTTGCCGCCGTACTTCTGGGTCATCAGATTTTCCAGCTCCGACAGGTCGGCGTCGGGGACGACGAGATTCTTGAACAGCTGCGCGGCCTTGGGTGCCTTCTCACCGAAGCCCTTGGTGGCGAAGTTCCACAGGCCTTCCTTGCCGCCGAGCGCGCCCTTCGGGTCCTGCAGGTCACGGATCTTGAACGCGGAGTACGCCCAATGGGGCTTCCACAGGGTGACCGCGACGTTGGTGTTGTCGGCTTCGGCCTTGCGGATCGAGGCGAGCATCGCCGCGGTGGACGAGGTGGTGAAGGTGAGATCCTGCAGACCGTACGCCGGGATCACCTTGTCCTTGACGATCGCGGTCTCACCGGCGCCGGGCTCGATGCCGACGAGGGTGTTGTTGTACTGCGACGCCATCGATTTCAGGTCGCCGATCGACTGCGCGGGCGACGAATCGTTGACGGCGATGGTCAGTTTCGCGTTGTCGTACCAGCAGCCGAGCGGTTCGAGCTGGTCGCCGTAGCGGTCGATGTAGGTTTTGTGCGTGCTCGGCAACCACACATCGGTGAGCACGTCGACGTCACCCTTGGACGCCGCGGTGAAAGCGGCTGCCGCGTCGAGGGTTTTGACGTCGGCGGTGTAGCCGTTGCGTTGCAGGATGTTCTTCATCAGGTAGGCGGTGGCCGTCGACTCGTCCCATCCGCTGAACGCACCGATGGCGACGTTGGTGTCGTTGCCGGCGCCGAGGCTGCCCGCGGGTGCCTTGCCCTGCGTCAGCGAGCAATTCGCGTACTTCGACGCGAGATCGTTGGTGGCGCTGGTGGTGCCGCCGGAGCCGCTGTCGGAGTTCGAGTTCGACGCACCACAGCCACTCAGCGCCAGCGCGCCGACCGTCACCGCGGCGGCGAGCACCCCGAGCTTTCTCGTCATCTTTCTCATCTCTACCTACCCTCTTTCCCTACTTCACTTCACTACTTCACGGTCTCCGGTGTTCAGAGCTGTGCGACGCGGCCGCGGTTACCGATCGCCGAACTCAGCCGGTCGAGGTAGACGGCGATGATCACCACGGCCAGACCGGCTTCGGAACCGAGTGAGAGGTTGAGCGTCTGCAACGCCTCGTTGACCTGGCCGCCGAGCCCGCCGGCACCGGCGAACCCGGCGATGACGACCATCGACAGCGCCAGCATGATGACCTGATTGATACCTGCCATGATCGTCGGCATGGCCAACGGGATCTGGATCTGGCCGAGGATGCGAGCCGGGCTGGAGCCGAAAGCCTGTCCGGCCTCGACCACTTCGGGATCGACCTGACGGATCGCCAACTCGGTCAAGCGGATACCCGGGGGCATGGCGAAGATCAGTGTCGACACCACACCCGGAGTGGGGCCGATGCCGAACACGATGATCACCGGGACCAGATAGACCAGCCCGGGCAGCGTCTGCATCAGGTCGAGAACGGGGCGCACGATCGACGAGACCACCCGGCTGCGGGCGGCGAGGATACCGATGGGCAACGCGATGATCAGCGCGATGATCACCGAGACCAGCACCAGCGCAATGGTGTTCATCGCGTTGACCCACTGGTCGAAGGCGCGGATGAAGTAGAAGCCGATCACCGCGAAGATCGCGAGCTTCCACCCCTGCCGCCACCCGGCGGCCAGCAACGCCAGCGCAGCGAAGATCGCGATCATCACGTAGTACGGCGGACTCGACAACACCGTGTTGAACGCATCGTAGAGACCGGTGATCACCGTCTTGATGGCGTCGAACAGCCAACCGGCATGGTCGGTCAGCCAATTGAAGGCGGACTCGATGGCGTCGCCGACGTGGATGCGCGGGTTGACGAAGCTCATGCGTTGTCCTCCTCACGCAGGGCGAGCGCAGCCAGCAGGCTGGTCCGCGGGATCACCCCGCGCAACCGGCCGTCGTCGTCGGTCACCACCAGCGGGACCACGGATTGTGCTGACGGAGCGAACAATTCCGCGATCGGGGTCGAAGCGTTGACCCGGACCAGCGAGTCGGTGCGCACGAGTGGCCGCAGATCCGGCGGGTCGTCGGGCATGGTGGCGATGTCGTCGTCGGTGAGATAGCCCAACAGTCGGCCGTCGTCGGTGACCAGGGCGCGATCGGTCTGGTGGTGACGCATCGCGATGATCGCCTCCTGCGGCCCGGCGGTGACGGGCAGTGTCACCTGCGCGGGTTGCAGCACCGACGCGGCGGTGAGCACGCGGGTGCGGTCGACCTCGGCGGTGAACTTGGCGACGTAGTCGTTGGCGGGCTCGGTGAGAATCTGTTCGGCCGAACCGATCTGGACGATCCGACCGGACCGCATGACGGCGATCCGGTCGCCGACGTACATCGCCTCGTTGAGATCATGGGTGATGAACACGATCGTCTTGCCCAGGGACGCCTGCAATTCGACGAGTTGATCCTGCATCTCCCGGCGGATCAGCGGATCGAGTGCTGAAAAGGCCTCGTCCATCAACAGGATCGGGGTCTCGGCGGCCAGCGCACGCGCCAATCCGACGCGCTGTTGCATACCGCCGGACAACTGGCGGGGATAACGGTCGCCCCACCCGTGCAGACCGACCGTCTCGAGCCAGTGGTCGGCGCGCTCGAGCCGCTCGGCCTTGGCAATTCCCTTTTCCCGCAATGCATAGGCGGCGTTATCGCGGACGCTGCGGTGCGGCAGGAGCGCAAAGTGCTGGAACACCATGGAAATCGAGTCGCGGCGGATCTGCCGCAGGTGCTTGTCGTTCACCGCGGCGAGATCGATATCGCCGACGAACACCGAACCGGCCGACGGCTTCCACAGTCCGTTGAGGGTGCGGATCAACGTCGACTTGCCCGATCCGGACAACCCCATCACGACGAAGATCTCGCCGGGTGCGACATCGAAGGTGGCGTCGATGACCGCGGCGGTACCGAGGTCCTTCACGTCGTCGGCGTCGGCGCCCTCGCGGAGACGCTTGACGGCCTCGTCGGGTCGGCGTCCGAACACCTTGTAGACATGTTCGGCGCGTAGCGCGGGCCCGGCTGCGGACGCGGTGGTCGCGCTGTCGGTCTCGGGCGAGATGGTCACCTCTCCTCCTTCCAGCAGGCACCCAGGCGTTGCGCATCACGCAACAAACTGTGCTAGCGGCAATCGCGGCACCTTTTAGTCACCCTAAACAGAAGCTGTGTGATGCATGGGCACTACAACGAAATGAGCGGCCTGTTGCTGCCGTGTCGGGTTTGTCGGATATCAGGGGGAGTGCTGGTGGGTCCAATCGTCCGAACATACGAACTCGCGCTTGTGCCCGGGTAGATCAGCCGTCTACAGGGGCGCCGCGCTGTTACGCTCCGAGCCTGCGCCGCAGGATCTTTCAAGGAGACACGATGCGACTTGCCCGGGTGATGCTCACTCTTGGTTGTGCGGCACTGCTCACCGCGACGGCGGCGTGCTCGTCGGTGAATGGTTCGGCCTCCGGGGAGCATGGTTCTGGCGCTGACTCGACTGCGTCGTCGAGTGCGGCGCCACTGGTGGTCAACGCGACGCTCGGCAAGGTGTGGAGCCCCTATCAAAAGGGATACGGCGAGGTCCGACCGTCGGAGATCTTCAACGGCGGCGATCCCACGGGCCTGGTGAGCAACGTGGTGTGGTCGTCGTGGGGCGGCCCGCAGGCCACCGGAACCGGCTCGGCCCTGTACGGAGGCTCCGGTGAGATCGTTGCCGAACAACATGCCGAACAAGCCACCGTCGTCGCCTTCAATCTCGGTACCTGCGACGGAGCACAGCGGTATCAGGCCATCGAATGGTTCTTCCCACAGCACGGCGAACACTTCGACCCGAGCCGCTACATCAACATCTGCTCAGGCGACTACGTCGACCCGGGTTCGCCCGACACCGGCTCATCGACAGCCGCCACCAGCACTGCCGCATCGGGTTCCGGTGCCTGGTCCGGGGATCAGCTGACGATCACGCCCACGTCACTGGGGGTGGTCAAGGTTGGCATGTCGGTGCAAGCAGCCGCTGCAGCAACGGGATTGACGTTCCAGGTCAAGGGCGACGGAGCCCGCGGTCCCGCCATGAACAGGCAGAACGAACTCTACGTCGACGGCGATCCCGTCCGGTGCGTGGTGGCCTCCGGTACCAGCGCCACCGGTCCTGCGGTCACCACCGAGAAGGGTGTCGGACTCGGCGACCCGCAAAGCGCCGTGACCGCCGCATACCCTGACGCCCAACCGATTCCGCAGAACGGTCCCTTCGCCCGGCCCGGATACTTCGCCACAGTCCCCGGTGGACAACTCTCGTTCACCATCAGCAACGGCGTCGTCAGCCGGATCGCCGGCGGAGCGGACGTCACCTCGCCGAACTGCTCGGTCTGAGAGCAGTGCCCGGATCAAGCGCTCGGCGCCGCCGCAGATTCGCGGGCCACGGCATAGGTGCGCTCGGCCTCGGCCGGTGTATCCACCTGTGGTGGTGAGCCGTTCAGCGGCTGCCGGGCTGATTCGCGGAGGAACAGGACGGCAACCAGGCCGACGATCCCGCTGCCGATCAGATAGAAGCCGGGCATCAGGTGATTGCCGGTGGCGCTCACCAGCGCCGAGGTGACCAGAGGGGTGGTGCCGCCGAACGCCGAGACCGCGATGTTGAAACCGATCGACAGCGCTCCGTAGCGTACCGAGGTCGGGAACAGGGCGGGCAGCGTCGAGGCGGTCGGCGCGGCGAAGCATGCCAGGATGACGCCGAACACCACGCATGCAACGATCGGCGCCCAGATGGTGTCCATCCCGAACAGGATGAAACACGGTACGGCGACCACGATTTGCAAGATCGCGCCGATCGCGAAGATGGGTCGACGGCCGATGTGGTCACTGAGCCGACCGAGGAAGACGATCAGGGCGACCACCACCAGCATCGACAGCAACACCAGGAGGTCGGAGCTGAGCTGGCCGCGACCGATGACGTCGGTGAAATAGGTTGGTAGATAAGCGGTGATCATGTAGTTGGTGACGTTGTAGAGAATGACCAGGCCGATACACACCAGCAGCGGTCGCCAGAAGCGAACGAAGATGGTGCCGATCTCGCGGCCGGCGCTCTCGGTCTGTTTGACCTTGGCGTCGTGTTCGTCGAGCTGCTTCTGGAATGCCGGCGTATCTTCCAACCGCATCCGCAGGTAGAGGCCGATCAGTCCCATCGGACCCGCGATGAAGAACGGAATGCGCCACCCCCACGACGTCATCGTGTCGTCGCCGAGCGCGGCATTGAGTACGGTCACCATCAGGGAGCCGAGCGAGTAGCCGATGAATGTGCCGAAATCGAGCCAGCTGCCCAGGAATCCGCGTCGGCGATCGGGGGAGTACTCCGCGATGAAGGTGGTGGCCCCACCGTATTCACCGCCGGTGGAGAACCCCTGGATCATGCGCGCCACAAGCAAAAGGATCGGCGCCCAGATCCCGATGACGCCGTAGGACGGGATGCAGCCGACCGCGAAGGTGCCGGCGGCCATCATGATCATCGTGACGGCGAGCACCTTCTGCCTGCCGATCCGATCACCGAGCGGGCCGAAGAAGAACCCGCCGAGCGGACGCACGAGGAACGCCGCGGCGAAGGTCGCAAAGGTGGCCAACAGCTGCGCGCTCGACGACGCATCCGGATAGAAGACCTTGCCCAGCGTGGCGGCGAGGTAGCCGTACACACCGAAGTCGAACCACTCCATCATGTTTCCCAGCGCCGCCGCCCCGATCGCTCGCTTGAGCATCGGCTGGTCGACGACGGTGATCGACTCCTGTGTCAGCGGAGGCTTGCGGCGGATGAGCGCGGCCAATGAATGCAGGTGGCGCTCGACGACGTGGGCGTGCGCCCAGTGCAGAGGCGACGGCCTGTGGCCGGCAGGTGCAGGATCAGGCATTTTCTTAGCCTAGGTAATCGCTCCCGCTTTCCGCGAATCCGCAAGCGTTATGGGCGAATTGATCGATATGTCCGGCTGCGCTCCGCCGCTGTGGGGATCGATGGCTACAACCCACTCGCCGTCCTCACCGCCGGTGGTCCCGAGTCGCCTGCTCGTTCTTATGATGGTCCCGACTCGCCTGCTGTCTCCCCATGATGGTCGAGGTGCCGAGGAGCGCAAGCGACGAGCCTCGAGGCCCCTTGTGCCGTAGCTGGTTTCGTACCACGCCCATCCCGGCGGCGAGCCTGATTCGGCCAGCCTGTCGTCAAGCGGTGACTTCCTCGTCGGGAGGGTGTTGCTCGATTGTCGTTGTCCACGCAGCACTGTCGGTGCGTGCTGGTGGATCGTAGGCGGGAACCCCGCCGTAGGTGTAGCCCAGTACGGCACTGTTGTAACCCCCGAGGGTGCGCTGCCGTTGTCGGCGCCGAAGATGGCTGGCAAACAGCGCGAGCAGGGCGGCGGGAGCACGAGCGAGCCGGCCCCGATGAGCATCCCCAGCCACATCGATTCAGCATAGAGAATCTCTGGTGCGTTATCGATACTTCATGGCCAGTCCAGAGGCGCAGCCACGACCACTCGCCTGTTTTCAGTCATTCGCAAAGTAGCCCAGCCCTCGCGACCGGGGCTTTTGCCGCGGAGCTACTCGCAGAATGACTGAAAACAGGCGAGGCCGGGCTCGGCTGCAGCCGAACTCCCTGCTAACGCACGTCCGCAGGCTCCGGATCGTCGACCAGCCGGCGCAACCCCATCGACTGGAATGCGACGACGTAGATCAGTGTCCACAGCACCAGCCAATCGACGAATCCCAATGCGTTACCGGCCAACCCGGAGGCGACGGCGGGTTCGTGGAGAACGTTGCCGGCGGCAAACCGGTAGTAGAGCAGGAAGGTTCCGACGGCCAGGACAAAGGTCAGCACCGCGCGGACCGCGGGTGCGAATCGGTTGCCGAAGCCGTTCGCCCAGAAGATCATCCAGAATGCCCAACACACGCCGATCTGTGCGGGGAACTGATGGATGGTGTTGCCCAGTTCGGCCGAGGCCTGGGAACCGACGAGTAGTTTGGCCAACGGGACCATCACGAAGTAGATCGTCGTCCCCAGCAGGGCGTTGCCGATCGTCGCGGCAAGTGCCGTCTTTCCGCCTCCGCCGAACAGCTTCCACGGCCAGTTGTCGAGTGTCTGACCGGTCAGGATCACCGACACCACAATCGAATAGAACCATCCGAGCACGGTGTCGAGCGACATCATCGGATTGGTCACCGACGACGACACCGCGGGCAGTCCGATGACGATGTAGAGCGCCAGCGTGGGGATGGCCACGAATGCGATCTCGCACAGTCCGATCAACGGTTGCTTCATCCCCAGCGCGGTCCATGGCCAATGCTGCCAGTTGAGCACCACCATCACCCACGTCCCGAACCCGAACAACACGAACAGGGCGCCCGAGAAGTAGCCCATGCCGCCGGCGCGGGAACCGGCGAAGTCGGGGAACAGCGCACCCAGTCCGCTACCGAGCAGCCAGGTCACGGCGACGGCGAACACCGCCGTCGAGACCAGGACGGCGATGCCGCGCAGGGGCTGGCCGAGCCGGTCGAATCCCACGAACTCGGAGTTGAAGCCGATGAACACGATGAACAGAATCGCCCAGAACAGTGCGGCGTTGAACGGCAACGGATAGAAATGCCACGGGCTCGACGTCGGATCGGCCAGCAGATACCAGCTGAGCACCGAGACCACGACGACGACAACGAGGTTCGACACCCCGAACAGCAGCCATCGTCGGGAGCCAGGCGGTGGCGCCGGATTCTGCTGGTCGGCGGGCGGTTCGACACCGGTGGTCATCGTCATGGCATTGCGCTCCTCGAGGTCTGCGTTGGGCAGTCCGCAACACTATGAGCTGCATCACAAGGTGGTGACAGGGTTGCGGAGCGTTGCACGACCTCCAAGTGCGGGCAACCCCCTGCAACGCTTGCCTCGACGCGTAAGCCGACGACAGCGCCACGACAGCCACCTGCGCCACCCTGTCGGTATGACAATGCTGACCGTGATCGCCGACGACGGACACCTCCTGTCGGCGCACGTCCACGGAGTCGGTCCCACGATCCTCGTCGTTCCACCCGGCGGTGGGGACGCGACCTCGTGGAGCGCCGTTGCCGAGCACCTCGCCGACGCGCATCGGGTGGTGGTCATGAACCGGCGGATCTACGAGCCAGACGCAGTGATCACGCTGCCGCACACCGTGAGCCGAGAGGTGAGCGACATCGCGGCGGTCGCGCGGGCCAGTGGTGCACCGGTCGTCGGGGTGGGGCACTCGTCAGGAGCGACGGCACTGCTGTGTGCGGCCGTCGAGCATCCGAATCTGTTCTCCGAGTTGGTGCTCTACGAGCCGCCGGTCCCCACCACTAGTCTGATCGGTGGCGTCGCGGAAAGTGCTGCGCGGGCAGCTTTCGATGCCGGTGACGCCGCACAGGCCATGCGGATCCATCTGCGCGACATCGTCGGCATGCCCGACCACCTGGTGACGCATCTGTTGGGCAACCCCACCACGGCCGAGTACATGACCCGCCACGCAGCCGGGCAACTCGCCGACACCGAAGCCATGGACGGTCTCGGCGTCGGCGTCGACCGCTATCGCACGGTCACGCTGCCGGTGACCCTCATCGAGGGCGAGGACAGCCCACCACACCTGCACCGACGACTCGCAGAACTCGGCGATGCGCTACCCGATGTCGTTGCACACCAAATACTCTCGGGACAGGGACATGCTGCGAATGTGACGGGACCGGCGTACCTGGCCGAGGTCGTCACGGCGAGTCTGCACTGACCCGGCCGCCGCGCAGCAGGGGGAGCAGAGCCGCCGACGCCACAAGGGCCGACGCGCCGCAGATCACCAGAAACCGCCAGTCGCCCAGCCATGCGCCCATCAGCGGCGACGCCGCACGGGCCAACGCCATCGGCACGGTGATGGCGGCCAGCACACTGGCGAAGTGGGCGACACCGAAGTTGTCGGCGATGATCGACGGCCGCGCGATCACCCCGACGCCCTGCCCGATGCCGACGGCGGAGACACACAGCAGGGTCACCGGAACCGAGAGACCGGCCAGCGGCAGCAGCATCAAACCCAGGCCCTGGATCGCGAACGCCCCACAGGCCACCGGTGTCAGCGCGACGCCGCGCAGCACGGTGACCAACGCCAGTCGTGACAGGATCTGCATCGCACCGATGGACACCGGTATCGAGGTGGCGATCCACATCGAGTGCCCCACCGACAGCAGATAGGAGATCACCAGCAACAGGAACGCGGCCACCGATCCGGCCTGCCCGACGAAGGCGATCAACAACAACCAGAACCGGCGCTGCCGAAACGCTGCACCGACGGGCACCCCCGTTCGGCGCTGTACCCGACTCCGGTGCCGTTCCCGCGACGGGATCACCATCAGATGACCCGGGACCGCGGTCACCAACAAGAGCGCACTGAGCACGAGAAGTGTGGTCCGCCAGCCCCATTCGGCATTCATCCACCCGAGCGCCGGATAGACGAGGTAGGTCGACAGTCCGGCGATCATCGTCACCGCCAGGATCGTCCGGTCCCGGTGAGGTGCGTCGGTGGCCACCACGATCACCGCGAACGCCGCCTCGTACGTCGACATCGCGATCGCCAGCCCGACGAAGACGAACGCCGCATACAGCACAGCCAACGACGTTGCCTGCGACCACATCACCGCGGCACCCACACCGATCAGCGAGCCCGCGGTCATCATCATCCGACCGCCGTGACGATCCATGAGGCGACCGATCGGAAACGCCGCCAACGCACCCATCAACGTGGAGATCGTCGACGCCCCGGCCACCGCGGTGCGGGACACGCCGAGATCGTCGGCCATGTTGTCGATGATGACCGGCAGGATCTGGATCAGCACCACATAGGCCACCGTGTTCGACACGGCGAACACGGCGATCAGCAGGCGGCGATCGAGGGTGGTGGCGGGTGATTCGGCGCTGGGGCAGACGGCCTCCGCCGTCATCCTCGCAGCAGCGGCAGGAGTTGGCTGCCCTGTCGTTCGATCTCGCGCAGATACGGGGTGTCCGACAGCACGAAGTGGGTGATGCCGAGATCCTGGTACTTGCGCAGCGATTTGGCCACGTCCTCGGCCGAGCCCACCAGCCACGTGGTGGCCGCACCGCCGCCGCCGAACTTGCCCGGCGTCGTATAGAGGTTGTCGTCGAGAACCTCACCGCGTGAGGCGAGTTCGAACAGGCGCTGCTGGCCGACGGCGACCTTGCGGTGCGGGTTCTGGCCGTAGGCGCCGCGGTCGGCGAAACTCCGGACCTTCTCCTGTGCCTCGTCCCACGCCTGCTCGGTGGTGTCACGCACGAAGGTGGTGATCCGCAGACCGAACTCCAACGGCGGATGCTGACGCCCGACCTCCCCGCTCAGGCGCTTGAGGCGGGCGATCCGCTCGGCGACGCCGTCGAGAGGTTCACCCCAGAACAATTGGACGTCGGCCTGTTCGGCCGCCACACGTTCGGCTGCCGCCGACGCCCCACCGAAGTAGATGCGAGGATGGGGACGGCCGGGCCGCGGTGCGATACGTGGCACCACCGTCGAGTTCTCCACGCCGAAGTACTCGCCCCGATAGGTCACGTTCTCCTGCGTCCACAATGTACGGACGAGCTCGATGAACTCCCGCGTGCGGGCGTAGCGGGCGGCCTGATCGCCGTCGGAATCCCCGTATGCGGCCAGGTCGTCCTTGCCGGAGACGATGTTGACGCGCAGGCGTCCGCCGCTGAGATGGTCGAGAGTGGCTGCGGCCGTGGCGAAGTTCGCCGGACGCCAGTAGCCCGGCCGGACCGCGACGAGCGGCTCGAAGGTCGTGGTGCGTGCCGCCAGCGCGGTGGCGACGGTGAAGGTGTCCGGGCGGCCCCATCCGGTCCCGATGAGCGCACCCTGCCATCCGCTGCGCTCGAGTGCGGTGGCGTGCCGGGTCAGCGTGTTGAGGGTGTTGTGATCGGCGACGGTGTCGTCACCCCGGTGGCCGGGATCGATCTGATTCGGTATGTACCAGAGGAATTCGCTCATGAGTCTTTCGGATCTGTGGGTGTGTCCGGATCGTGGGGTGTGTCGAGAAAGTGCGTCAGCTGCGCCCGGCGGACGTCGGCGTTCTGGCCCTGTACGAGAACGAACAATGCCGAGCGGGCATGTAGTTGCGCGGTGTCGTCGAACCCGATGCCGTGCCCGGATCGGGCGATGAGCAGAGCGCGGGTCAACGTCGAGAGTGCTTCGCCGCTCGCGGCTTTCACCGCGAGCCGCTCCTGCGTGCGATGGGGCCCGGCGCCGGCCGCGATCGCCTCGTCCGACAGCCCGTAGGCGTCGGCACGGATCTGCGCGATCCGCGGCGCCCATCTCTCGGCGATCTCGCGGGCGATCGGCTCGCGTTCGGCACGGAGCTCATCGATGACCCGTGCGGCGAGCCCGAAATGCTGGGGCCGTGCGTCGCTGACGGTGTCGACGTCCTCACGACGCCACTCGTCGAGCGGCTGTACCGAGATGACGTCGGCGTCGGCGACCGGCGCGTCACTCAGGTGAATCCGCTGCGTGCGGCTACCGCCGAGCGCGCTCAGTCCGAGAACTCCTGCGGTGATGTGCTGATCGATCGGGATCAGCGACGTGATGACGGTGCGGCTCGAGGGTTCGACCGCCGCGACGAACACCGCGGAGTTCAGACCCCAACCGCTGAACCAGGAGACCGTTCCGTTCAGACGCCAGCCGCGCTCGACGCGGGTGGCCTCGACGAAGTGGTCGGGAAAGCGGCGGACATCGCTGATGGCGGCTCCCACCAGCAGGCGACCCGACAACGCATCGTGGGCGCGCTGCGAAAGATCGCCCCCGCGTGCGTACTCCTTGGCCAGCCGACCGACGATCGGGGCATGCTGCGCCCAGACCAGCCAGGTGTTGAGGCAGGCGCCGGAGAGGATCTCGTGTACCCGACGGTCGGCGGCGCGTGACAGCGCCGCCCCACCGAACTCCTTGGGCGCAAGATGATTCAAGAGCTTGACGTCGGCAAACTCGGCGACCCGTTGTGGTGGCACGCCGTCGCGATCGGCCCGCAGGCCGTACGGGCGCAGCACAGTGCCGGCATAGTCGGCAACCCTTGCGACGAACGGGATCTGATCGGCATCGTCGACCTCGTCGGCCGCCACCCGATCCGGCCGGCGGATTGTCGATTGCGCGGCGGTGATTGCAGGCATCGAAGTCCTTTCACGGAGTCATCCCGAAAACTACTGCGCCGCAGCGTCGATGAGTCCCTTGCATTCAGCCTGACCCGAACGGATGACGGTCCCCGGCTCGGGTGGTTGGCTTCTGCACAACCACTTCCCCATCCCTGCATGTCTTCAGGCATGTCTCGAGAGGACAGATCTCCTTGACCACCAAACGTTTTCGGCACCTGCTCGCGGCGTCGGCACTGAGCGTCGCGGCCATGACCGTGCTGGCCGCCTGCGGCAGCGGGGCGTCGACGTCCTCGGATGCCGCCGGCCCACCGGTGTTCGGTGGCACACTCACCTTCTACGACCCGGTCCAGTACACCGCGTGGACGTCGACCAACTCGATCTGGTCGAACAGCCAGGTCACCGACAACCTCACCGAACGCCTCGTCTGGCAGGACCCCAAAACCGGCGACTTCGCGCCGTGGCTGGCCAAGTCCTGGGAGATCAGCGACGACCACCTGACCTACACCTTCCACCTCCGTGACGGTGTGACATTCAGCGACGGAACACCGTTCGACGCGGCGATCGTCAAGGCCAACTTCGATCAGCACGGCAACGGTGACGAGCGCCTCGGCATCACCAAGGACCCGTTCTGGTCGGACTACGCCGGTACCGATGTGGTCGACCCGCACACCGTCGTGGTCAAGCTGTCCAAACCCAATGCCGGCTTCCTGCAGATCTTGTCGAACTATCGGGCCAGCTCGATCCTCGGAAAGTCCTATCTCGACCGAGACCTCAACGGACAGAGCGAAGCTCGCAACATCGTCGGCACCGGGCCGTTCGTCGTCGACTCGGTGAACGGAACCACCGGGATCACCCTCAAGCGTCGCGACGACTACAACTGGGCGCCACAGGGATCGGGCCACTCCGGCAAGGCCTACCTGGAACGGATCGTGTTCAAGACCGTTCCCGAAGCCGGTACGCGGGTGGGAGCCCTGCAGTCCGGCGAGGCACAGATCGCCCGCAACATCGCACCGTACGACGAGCAGACCGTCAGCGCCGGTGGTGGCCGGCTCCTTGCGGTGCCGGTGCAGGGCGAGACCAATGACCTGACCGTCTATCTGGCCGATCCGGCCGCGCCGACCCAGGACAAGAACGTGCGCCTGGCCCTACAGGCAGCCACCGACCGCAACGAGATCAACAAGACCGCACTCTCGCCGAGCTACCCGATCCCCACCAGTGCACTGGTCAAGGGCACCCCGTTGCGCGGCGACGCGTCGAAGTACCTCACCTACGATCTCGCGAAGGCCAAATCGCTGCTCGACGCCGCCGGCTGGAAGCCGGGTGCCGACGGCATTCGCGTCAAGGACGGAAAACGGCTGAGCTTCCCGATCCGGATCGCGCCCTACTACCAGGTGTCCCAGTCGGTGCTGGAAATCGTTCAGGCACAGTGGAAGAAGGCCGGTGTCGAGATCACTCTCACCAGTCCCTCGGTGACCGACTACGAGGCGCAGCTGGCGTCGGGGAAGGACTGGTACTTCAGCCAGGGCCAGACCTCGACCGCCGACCCGGGAGTGCTGCGCACCGCCTACGAGACGGATCGGCAGAACGTGACCGGCAACTACCGGCCCGATACGACGCTCAACCAACTCCTCGATGCCCAGTCCGCCGATTTCGATCCGGCCAAACGCAAGGCCGCGATCCAGGCGATCGAGGATCGCATCTTCAGCGAGGGCTACTCGATCCCGCTCTACGACGAGACCCAGGTCTTCGGCCTGGCGTCCAACGTCCACGGATTCGGTACCGAATCCACCGGACGGTCCTGGCTCTACGACACCTGGCTGCGCCAGTAACCGATGAGGTCATCATGCGTCACTACATCCTGAGGCGAGTGGGTCAAGCCGCTCTGGTTCTCCTCGCCGCCTACACGCTCGCCTTCCTCCTGCTCAGCGCGTTGCCCGGCGATGCCGTGCACAACAAGATCGCCGACCCGGAGGCCCAGTTGACCCCGGAGGCCGCCAAGACACTCCTGGAGTACTACGGGATCGACCGGCCGTTGTGGCAGCAGTACCTGAGCGGACTCGGTGGGGTCCTGCACGGAGACCTCGGCTTCTCGCTGACCACCGGGACGCCGGTCAGCCAGATGCTCGCCGCAGCTCTGCCCGCCACACTCCAATTGACGGCGCTGGCACTGGTTTTCGGCCTGTTGATCGCCGCGGTGGTTGCCGTCGCGATCAACTACGCGCCCTGGCCGTGGTTGCGGGGAGCGCTGCAGGGACTGCCGCCGTTCTTCGCCTCGGTGCCGACGTTTGTCATCGGCATCCTTGTCCTGCAGGTGTTCTCGTTCCGCTGGCACCTGATCCCGGCCTCCGACGACGGCAGCCTGACGGCGTTGATCGCCCCCGCCTTCACCCTGGGCATCCTGGTCGCCGCACCCCTGTCCCAGGTCTTCGCCTCGTCCATCGCGGCGACGCGCGGCCAACCGTTCGTTCACGTGCTGGCCGCGCGCGGAGCGGGGGAGCGCTACATCTTCGGGCGTGGTGTCCTGCGCAATTCGTCGCTGCCGGTCCTCACCCTGTTGGGTCTGGCGTGCGGTGAACTGATCGCAGGATCGGTGGTCACCGAGGCCGTCTACGCCCGTGCCGGTCTCGGGCAGCTCGTCATGGTCGCCGTCAACACCCAGGATCTGCCGGTGGTCTCCGGCGTCGTCATCATCGCCGCCGCCATCTACGTCGTGGCCAACCTCCTCGTCGACCTCGCCTACCCGTTCCTCGATCCACGCATCCTCGTCACGGCCAACGCACCGCGCGCACGGCGCACCCGGCCCGCATCGGCGCCGACCCCGCGGACCTCCGCCACGGCCGACGTGCCGTCGGCCCGGCGCCACGCCCTGCCCGCCGAGGTGGCAATGCCATGACGCTCCTCGAACCGAACGTACCCGTGACGACGCCGTCGGAGACGGGCTCGGCATCAGCCGAACCGGCGCCGAAAGGATCTGCTGGGCAGACGGAGTCACGCACTCGCCGCGCAGTGCGCTGGATTCGCGGCCACTGGGGACTCGTCCTGGCGGTCACCGTGTTCACCCTCGCGATCGCCTGGGCGATCGTGCCCGGGATCTTCACCGGCTACGACCCGATCGCCATCGACAACACCGCGCGGTTGCAGCCCCCGTCCGCCGACCACTGGTTCGGCACCGATCTGCTGGGCCGAGACCTGTACGCGCGCACCGTGTACGGGTCGCGGGCCTCGCTGCTCGGTGCCAGTCTCGCGGTGGCCGTCGCGGTGCTCGTGGGGTCGGTCCTCGGCGCGGTGGCCGGCTGGTTCGGTGGGATCGCCGACTCCGCGGCGATGCGCCTGATCGACGTGGTCCTGTCCATCCCCGGTTTCCTGCTCGCCATCACCATCGTCGTGGTGTACAGCGCGCAGACCGGCCGCACCGGGCTCGTACCCGCCGCTCTCGCAGTGGGTCTCACCTCGGCGGCCACCTTCGCCCGGCTCATCCGCGCGGAGGTACTCAAGGTTCGCACCAGCAACTACGTGGAGGCCGCGGTCACCAGCGGCGCCCGGTCGTCGACGATCCTGTTCCGCCACGTCCTCCCGAACTCCCTGACGCCCACCATCTCGCTGATCACCGTGCAGCTGGGTATCGCGATCATCTGGATCGCCTCCCTGAGCTTCCTCGGACTCGGCCAGCAACCACCGGCACCCGAGTGGGGTCTGCTGGTCGCCGACGGCCGCAAGTACATCGCCACCCGCGGCTGGCTCACCCTCTACCCGGCACTGACCATCGTGGCGGTCGTGTTGTCCACCAACCACATCTCCCGTCACCTCTCGAAACGGAGCAGCTCATGACGACCACACCGGTGCTGTCGGTGCGGGGCCTCTCGGTCGGCTACCGGGTGTCGCGTGAACTGCGAGAGGTGCTGCACGACATCAGCTTCGACGTCGCGCCCGGCCAGGTCCTCGCCCTCGTCGGCGAGTCGGGCTCGGGCAAGACCACGACCGGCCACGCCATTCTCGGTCTGCTCCCCGGCAACGGTGAGCTCACCGCGGGCTCGATCACCTTTCGCGGAGAGGAACTCACCACCTTCACCGGCAAGCAGTGGCGCGATCTGCGTGGGCGTACCGTCTCGCTGATCCCCCAGGACCCGACCGTCTCGCTGGATCCGGTTCGGCGCGTGGGGCATCAGGTCGAGGACGTGCTGCGCCTGCACACCGACCTCGACGCCGCCGCACGACGTGAGCGGGTACACGAACTGTTCGAGCTCGTCGGTTTCACCGAGGTGGCACGCCGCTACGAGCAGTACCCGCACGAACTGTCCGGCGGCATGCGCCAACGTGTGCTCATCGCGGCAGCGGTGGCCGGTGATCCCGACCTGATCATCGCCGACGAGCCGACCTCGGGACTCGACGTCACGGTCCAGAAGCAGGTGCTCGATCTCATCGACACGTTGCGGGAGCGGTCCTCGACGAGCATCGTGCTCATCACCCACGACCTCGGGGTGGCCGCCGACCGATCGGATGTCATCGGGGTGATGCAGCAGGGCCGCCTCGTCGAGTTCGGGCCCACCGCCGAGGTGATCGCCGACCCGCGCCACGACTACACGCGCCGGCTGCTCGCCAGCGTGCCGTCACGGTTGTCGCTGCGCGCGGATCGTCGGCCCGTGCCGCCCGACGCCGACACCCTCATCGACGTCCGTGACCTGCGCAAGGAGTTCGGCGACTTCCCGGCGGTCAACGGCATCTCGTTCTCGGTCCGGGCCGGTGAAACGGTATCGATCGTGGGCGAATCCGGAAGCGGAAAGACCACCACGGCACGGATTCTGACCGGTCTCACCGCCGCGTCCGACGGCAGTGTCTCGGTATTGGGTACCGAGATCACCGGGCTACGGCGCAGCGGATTCCGTCCGCTACGCCGTGACATCCAGATCGTCTACCAGAACCCGTATTCCTCTTTCGATCCGCGATTCGACGTCTTCGATGTGGTGGCCGAGCCGCTGCTGTCCTTCGCCGACGACAGCGTGCGCTGGGCGCGCCACAGCAGACGCGGCCGACGCCGGGTATTCGGTGACCGTGTCGCCGCCGCCCTCGAGTCCGCGGCGCTCCCCGCCGATTTCATCGACCGGCATCCGCGTGAACTCTCCGGCGGACAACGCCAACGCGTTGCGATCGCGCGAGCACTCGTACTCGAGCCGAAGATTCTTGTTCTCGACGAGCCGATCTCGGCTCTCGACGTGTCTGTCGCCGCGCAGATCCTCGCCCTGCTCGAGCGTCTGCAGCGCGAACGTGGGCTGACCTACGTGTTCATCTCGCACGACCTCGCGGCGGTCGCCGCACTGTCCGACCGGGTGGTGGTGATGCGCCACGGCGAGATCGTCGAGCAGGGGCCTGTCGAGCAGGTGTTCGGCAACCCCACCGACGAGTACACCGTGCGACTGCTGAGTGCCATCGCCGGCGGCGACCTCCCCGGCGACGAGTTCTTCGACGGTGAAATACCCAGCTCAGCAGCGCAATTGACCGCCACGTCGAGAAGGGCCCACTCATGACTCGCACCACCGCAGACAGCGAATCCGCCACCGCGCCGGGCTCGTTGGCCGAGGCGTTGGCCCGAATCCGTTCGGTCCTCGCCGAACTCGCCGTCGGCGCCGGCGACCGTGACCTACACCATGAGCATCCGTACACCCTGATCCGCCAGCTCGCCGACGCCGGATTCGGTCGTTTGCGGGTGCCTCGGGAATTCGGCGGATTCGACGTGGACCTGCCTACGCTGTTCTCGATTCTCGCCGAGGCGGGTGCAGCCGACTCCAACGTGCCGCAGATCTGGCGCGGGCACTTCACCACCACCGAGATCCTGCGCTCAGAGGCAGATCCCGATGTCCGGCGATATTGGCTGACCAAGGTCGCGCGGGGCGCGGTCTTCGGCAACGCACAATCCGAGCCGTCGGCGCAGGTCGCCGGTCTCAGTGACGGCGAGGGCTGGGGCGTGATCACCACCCGGGTGCATCGCACCGGCTCCGGCGAGCGGGTGGTCTCGGGTACCAAGTTCTATTCCACCGGTGCGCGTTTCGCCGACTACATCCGCACCGCTGTCCTCGCCGACGACGGCAGCCGCAGCTTCGTGGTGATCGACGCCCGGCATCCCGGTGTCGAACACGTCGACGACTGGGATGGCATCGGCCAGCGGCAAACCGGTAGTGGCACCACCATTCTCACCGACGTGCCGGTCGAGCCCTACGGCGACATCGGCCGCTACCGGGACTCGTTGCGCGGGCTGGACTCCTTCGTGCAGATCGTCCACCTGGCCAACCTCACCGGTATCGCCCGCAGTCTCGTCGCCGATACCGTGGAGGTGGTGCGCGCCCGGACGCGGACCAGTCGCCACGCCCTGACCCAGGATGCGACGGCCGATCCCGACGTCCTGGCCGTCGTCGGTCGGCTCGAGGTCGCAGCGTTGACGGCGTCGTCGCTCACGCAGACCGCCGCAGCCGCCCTGGAATCGGCGCACGACGCCGCGTCCGAGGAGGCATTTGCGGCGGCCTACCTCACCACCTCCACCGCGCAGATCGGCGTGATCGACGCCGTCCTGGACGCCGCCGGCCACGCCTTCGACGCCGGCGGATCGTCGACCGTGCGCAATGCCGTTCACCTCGACCGGCATTGGCGCAACGCCCGCACCCTCGCCTCTCACAACCCGGTCATCTACAAGCCACGCGTGGTCGGCGACTTCCGGGTCAACGGCACCGCCCCGGTATCGGGCTACTACCTCCACCACCTCAAGGACAACTCATGACCCGGCAACTGCATCTCAATGTCAACATCCTCAATGCCGGTGTCTTCGGCGGTTCCTGGCGGTTTCCGAACACCGACGGCCTCTCGGCCTATCGCATCGAGCACTACACCTCGATCGCCCACAAGGCCGAACAGGCACGCCTGGACGCCGTCTTCCTGGCCGACGGGCCCCTCCTCGATCCGAGTATCCGGCACCGCACCGGCAACAACTTCGAGCCGACGTCGGTGCTGGCGCGCATCGCCGCGCAGACGGAGAACATCGGACTGATCGGCACCCTGTCGTCGTCGTACAACGATCCCGACGAATTGGCCAGGCGTCTCGGCGATCTCGACTATCTCAGCGGCGGCCGATTCGGGTGGAACGTGGTCACCACGGCCGGGCCGGTCGCGGCCCGCAACTTCGGTCGCGACGCCGAGCCCGACCACGCCTTGCGATATCAGCGGGCGGCGGACTTCGTCGACCGGGTGGTGGCCGCGTGGTCGGAACGTATCCGTCTGGTGTCGCCGCAAGGACGGCCGGTGGTGGTGCAGGCCGGCGGGTCCAGCGACGGCAAACGTCTGGCCGCCCGTGTCGGCGAGGTGATCTTCTCCGCCGATCAAGACATCGACTCGGCGCGGGCCTTCCGCACCGAATTGCGCGACGGCGCAGCCTTGTTCGGTCGCAATCCGGACGAGATCGTCGTCCTGCCCGGACTGTCGACCGTGCTCGGCAGCACCGAGGCCGAGGCACTCGAGCGCCGCGAGACCCTCGACAACCTGCTTCCCGATGCCTATGCCCGCCAACGACTCTCCGGCCAGTTGGGTTTCTCCGTGGAGGGCCTCGACGACGCCGAGCCGATTCCGCGCGAACTCCTGGTCGATCCGGACGAGGCGGGCGGCTCACAGACCTTCTATCGGGTGGTCCGCGAGATCATCGACCGGGAGAACCCCACCCTGGGTCAGCTTCTCAAGAAGCTCTCCGGTGGCGGCGGGCATCGGATCGTGGTCGGCACACCCGAGCAGATCGCCGACGACATCGAACGCTGGTTCCGGGCAGGTGCCGCCGACGGCTTCAACGTCATGCCCGACGTCCTGCCCTCCGGATTCGACGACTTCGCCGATCACCTCGTTCCGGAGCTGCAGCGGCGGGGACTGTTCCGCACGGACTACGAGTCGGACACCTTGCGAGGGCACCTGGGTCTGCCGGTGCCACCGATCCGGCGTGAGGCACCGAAAACCCTTGTCAGCGCGCGATGAGCTCCGGTGAGGAGAAGAACGTGAGTACCATTCTCGAACTCGCAGTCGGCGAAGGGCCGGACCAGGTCTCGCTGCCCGACGCCGAGCGGTTGGTGGCGGCGGCGCAGTCGTCCGGTATCGACGCGATCCGGCTGGTCGATCGCAGCGCC
Source organism: Gordonia polyisoprenivorans NBRC 16320 = JCM 10675 (assembly GCF_000241325.1). Lineage (GTDB taxonomy): Bacteria > Actinomycetota > Actinomycetes > Mycobacteriales > Mycobacteriaceae > Gordonia > Gordonia polyisoprenivorans. The sequence continues at coordinate 44,963 of NZ_BAEI01000030.1, forward strand.
GGTACACCGACGCTGGACCCGTCGGTCGTCGGCGCCTACCTGGCGGGTGAGTACCGGCAGATCAGTTATCTGATCGACGTCGCGACCACCCACAATGCGCCCTACAACCTGGCTCGGCGGGTGCTGTCCATCGATCGCGCCACCGGCGGACGGGTGGGCCTGACGCTGCGGACGGGTGTCGGCGACGAGGTCAGCGACCCGGCCGCACCTGATCCGGATGGCGCCGAGCCCGACTCGGCGTCCCGCTGGGTGGAGTACGCGCAGATTCTCCTCGCTCTGTGGAATTCGTTTCCCGCCGAAGCGCTCCGGGGCGATCAGGCGGCGGGCATCGTCGCCGACGACACGCTCATCCGACCCATCGGCCACGACGGAACCTACTATCGTGTCGCCGGACCGCTGGACGGCCCGTCGTCGCCGCAGGGCCGTCCGGTACTGCTCGCCGACGACGCCGACGCGGTGGGGTGGGAGCGTATCGCGGGCGTCGCCGATGCGGTGATCATCGACCAGGCCGCGCGACTCGGACACCCACCTCGCGAAGTCGCCGTGCTGAGCCGTATCGGCATCGACGATCCCGACACCGTGCGGCAGGCCCTGGCGTGGAACACGATCAGCGGCGTCGTGCTCGTTCCGCACGGCAGCGTCGACGACACGATCACCACCATCGGAAACCTGGTCCGGCGACCCGACCGCACTGCACCGCAACATCTTCGGGAGACCCTCGGTCACCCCGCCTTCGAGGAGTCCGTCCGATGACCGCACTCGACATCGGAGCGCACAGCGTCGCGCCGCCATCGGGAATCCTGACACCGCAGGGGATTCGCACCGCCATCGCACCGATCCTGGCTCGGATCGCCGAGTCGGCCCGCGTCCGCGAAGAAACCCGTGACTTCGCGTTCGACGACGTCCGCGCCCTCGCCGACCACGGGGTGGCGCTGACCGGGATCTCACGAGAAGAGGGAGGTGCCGGCGGATCGGTCCGCGATGTCGTGGAGGTGATCATCGACATCGCACGCGCGGACTCCAATGTGGCCCAAGCACTTCGCGGCACCTTCTTGCTCGCGAATCAAGTCGCCGGACGCCCCGATCTCCCGTTCCGCGACGTCAGCCTGGCCAGGTTGCGCAGCGGTGCGCTGTTCGCCGGAACGGCCAACGAACGCAACGGGGGAGCCGGCGGCAGCGTCGCGACCACCGCGACCCGCACCGACGACGGCTACGTGATCAACGGACGCAAGTACTACTCGACCGGCGGTCTGTACGCGTCGTACTTCTCCGCGCAGGCCCGCACCGACGACGGCGCCGTGCTGCGCTTCACCGTGCCCACCGACCGACCCGGGGTCGAGCGTCTCGACGACTTCGACGCCATCGGCCAACGCCTCACCCAGAGCGGCACCACGATCCTCGACGGCGTGCACGTGTCCGATGACGAAGTGGCACTCGCCGGAGCTGGCCCCGACAATCCGAGTCTCGACAACCCGGGCCCCGACAACCCATGGCAGGGTGCTTTCGCCCAGCTGTATCTCGCTGCGGTACAAGCAGGAATCGCCGCGCGCGCTCTCGACGATGCCACCTGGTTCGTCCGGGAGAAGGCACGGCCGATCAAGCACAGCACCGCCGAGAAGAGCGTCGACGATCCGTACGTGCGTGTGACCGTCGGCGAGATCGCCGCCCGCGCCCAGGCCGCGCGCGGCGTCGTGCTGCTCGGAGCCGACGCCGTCGCCGACGTGCGGGGCCGAACGGGAGACGACGCACGCCGGGCCGGCGCCGTGGCCGCGGTGTCGGTCGCGCAGGCCGGCGTGGTGGCCATCGAATCATCCTTGCGCGCAGCAGAACTGCTGTTCGACGTCGGAGGCGCCTCCATCACCGACCGAGACCTCGGCTTCGATCGGCACTGGCGCAACGCGCGCACCGCCGCCAATCACAATCCGCGGCAGTGGAAAGCGGCCGTCGCCGGCGCCTGGCACCTGACCGGCGAGGAGCCGCCGACCACCGGGCTCTTCTGATGACCGCCACATCCCACTCACACCGATCACGCAGCGAAAGGCACTCATGACCATCGAGGTCACCCGCACCCTGGGCCGTACCGGGGTCCCCATCACCCCGTTCACCCTCGGCACCATGAACTTCGGACGATGGCAGGAGGAGGACGAGAGCATCCGGATCATCCATTCCGCCCTCGACGCCGGGATCACCTCGGTCGACACCGCCGATGTGTACGCGCAGGGTGTGACCGAGGAAGTCGTCGGCAAGGCGATCGCCGGACGCCGTGACGGCCTGTTCCTGGCCACCAAGTTCCACGGCACGATCGGGAACAATCCGTTGCAGGCGGGTAACTCCCGGCGCTGGATCACCCGCGCCGTGGAGGACAGTCTGCGCCGTCTCGGGACCGACTGGATCGATCTGTACCAGGCCCACCGGCCCGACCCTGCGACGTCGCTGTTGGAGACGCTCCAGACACTCAACGACCTCATCCACCAGGGCAAGATCCTGTACTACGGGACCTCGGTGTTTCCCGCGCATCTGCAGGTGGAGGCGCACTGGCTGGCCGAGCGGTACGGGCTGATCGCGCCCCACACCGAGCAACTGCCGTACTCGCTGCTGGTGCGCGGGGTCGAGCGTGAGGTGTTCCCGACCGTCCAGAAGTACGGGGTGGGCGCGCTGTCGTACGGGCCGCTCGCGGCCGGCTGGCTGTCCGGGAAGTACCGGGTGGGTGCCGGGCAACCGGAATCGGCTCGCGCCGAACTCATCCCGGGACGCTTCGACATCGCGGCGTCGGCCAATCAGCGTAAGCTCCATGCGGCCGATGCGCTGGCGAATCTCGCCGAGGAGAACGGTCTGTCGCTGGTGGAACTCGCGATCGCGTTCGCGCTCAACCACCCTGCGGTGAGCAGTGTGATCATCGGCCCGCGCACCCAGGAACACCTCGAGGCCTACCTCAAGGCCGTGGACATCCGACTCACCGACGACGTCCTGGACCGCATCGACGAGATCGTCGAGCCCGGAACCCAATTCCACGATCGCGACACCGGTCGCGACACACCGTCCCTGCAACCCGCCGCTCTCCGCCGCTGACACACCGACCCGCACACCACGAAAGGCATTGACCGATGGCTACCTTCGGACCCACCGAACTGACCTACACCGCCGAACCCACCCGGTACGAGAACATTCCGTACCGCCGGACCGGCCGGTCCGGTCTCGATCTCCCGTCGTTCTCGTTCGGGCTGTGGCAGAAGTTCGGCACCGACTACCCGTTCGAAACCCAACGCGAGATCATCCTGCACGCCTTCGATCTGGGCGTGACCCACTTCGACAACGCCGACCGCTACGGCCCTCCGCACCGCGCGGCGCAGAAGAACTTCGGCCGCGTCCTCGCCAAGGATCTCGCGCCGTACCGCGACGAGATCATCCTGTCGACCAAGGCGGGCAACGCGATCGGGCCGAGTCCGTATCAGCGGGGCGGCTCGCGCAAGTCACTGCTGTCCTCCCTCGAACACAGTCTGCGTGATCTCGGCACGGACTACGTCGACATCTTCTACCACCACAGCCCCGACGAGTCGACACCGCTCGAGGAGACCGTCGGCGCCCTGGCATCGGCCGTGTCGCAGGGAAAGGCGCTCTACGTCGGGATCTCCAATTACCAGCCCGACCGCGCTCACCAGATCGCGGAGTTGTTGCGGGAGGCCGGTATCCCCCTGCTGATCCACCAGCCGCGGTATTCGATCTTCGATCGTCGCGTCGAACAGAACGGGCTCCTCGATCTCGCCGAGCAGGACGGGTTCGGGCTCATCGTGTACTCGCCGCTGGCCCAGGGGTTGCTGACCAACAAGTACCTGGAATCGATCCCCGACGGCGCCCGCGCGGTCAACAGCACCTTCCTGAGCCCGGACGTCATCGACGACACCTACCGGCAGCGCGCCAATGAACTCAACAAACTGGCCGAGGCGCGCGGACAGTCGTTGGCGCAGTTGGCGTTGCAATGGGTGCTGCGGCAGCCGGCGGTCACCTCGGCGCTGGTGGGCGCGAGCTCCACCTGGCAGCTCGATCACAACCTCAAGGCCCTCGACTTCCCGGAGTTCACCGCCGACGAGCTGGCCCTCATCGACGAACACGGGGTGCACGGCACCGGACTGAACCTGTGACATGAGCGAGCGAAAGCGGCCGCTGCGGCTCAACTTCCTCCTGCACCTCGACAACGATCTACCGGTGGCCCAGGCCTACCGCGAAGCCATCGACATCTTCGTTGCCGCAGAGGAATGGGGCTTCGACTCGGGCTGGGTGATCCAGCGCCACTTCCGGCAGGGCAAGGAACAGATCTCCGCACCGCTGGTGGCACTCGGAGCAATCGCGCAGCACACCAAGCGAATCGGGCTCGGAACCGGTGTGCTCGTCCTGCCGCTCGAGGACCCGCTGCGGGTCGCCGAGGACGCCGCCACCGTCGATGCCCTCTCAGGTGGGCGGCTGCAACTCGGTGTCGGGTCGGGGCCCTTCCCGGGCGCGTGGGAGGCGTTCGGGAAGGACCTGGCCGATCGTCAACGGATCTTCGGGGAGTCGGTGTCGCGCCTGCACGAGGTGTTGGAGGGTGCACCGGTCAATGCGGCGGGCGAATCCCTGTACCCGCCGGGCGACGGTGTGCGCCGCCGACTGTGGCAGGCCACCACCAGCAACCCGGACTATGCGCACGCCTCCGCCGCGGCGGCCGCGCTCGCCGGTGACGGTCTGCAGCTCTCGCGGGCCAACGCGTGGAGCGGCGGGACGGTCGAGGACGCGCAAGCCGCGCAGGCATCGTGGATCTCGTCGTATCGAGCCGCGTGGACCGACACCCGGCACCCGCCACGAATCCAGGTGTCGCGGGCCGTCTATCCACATCCCGACCGCGCCGAAGCGGTCCGGCTCGTGACGCCGGGAGTCCATCGGTGGCGGAGTTGGAGTACCTCGGGTGCTCCCAAGCATGCGCAGAGTGTGGAGGAGTACCTGGCCGCCGACCGCGCGCTGCTGGGCCCGGCCGACTCCATCGCCGAGGCGCTGGCCGCCGACCCCGCGGTCGGTGAGGCGACCGATCTGCTCATCAGCTTCGTCCCCGGGGTGCCCGACCTCGACGAACATCTCCGACTGCTGGAGTCCACCGCCCGGGACCTGGCGCCGCTGCTGGGGTGGGCACCGTCCGAAAGAAGCCAGGTATGACCGGATTTCACCTCACCATCTCGTTGATGACGCCGGGTCACTTCCGGCAGGCGTGGCGGCTGCCGCACGTCGACCCGCTCGCCTACCTCGACATCGACCACTTCCAGCGGCTCGCGCGGATCGCCGAGGACGCCACCATCGACGCGGTGTTCCTCGGCGACGGCCCCGCGTTGCGCGGTGAGATCGCCGAAGCCCCTGGTACCGGTCTGGATCCGGCTGTGTTGCTCGGCGCTCTGGCCGCGGTCACCGAGAACCTGGGTATCGTGGCCACCGCGTCGACCACCTACAACTCGCCCTACAACCTGGCGCGGCGCTTCCAGGCACTCGATCATGTGACCAAGGGGCGCGCAGCGGTCAACATCGTCACCACCGGAACACCGGCGGCCGCAGCCAACTTCGGCCTGCCCGCCCACCCTGACAAGGAATCCCGGTATCGGCGGGCATCGGAGTTCCTGGAGGTCGCCACACGACTCTGGGACAGCTGGCAACCCGACTGGCTCATCGCCGACAAACAGTCCGGTCGCTATGCCGACACGGCGAAGATCGCGTCGATCGACCATGTGGGGGAGTTCTTTTCGGTGGCCGGGCCGCTGCCCGTCGCGCCCGGCCCGCAGGGGCGCCCGGTGATCGTGCAGGCCGGTGGTTCCGAGGGCGGACTCCGACTTGCCGGTCAGTACGCCGACGTCGTGTTCACCGTCGCCCAAACACAAGACAAGGCAACAGCATTCCGTGACGAGATCCGACGCCGCGCCACCTCGGGCAGACGTCATCCCGACGACGTCAAGGTGTCGCTCGGTGTCGTCGTGCTGGTCGGTGCGACGGCCGACGAGGCGGCGCGACGCGCGGACGAACTCTACGCGACCCTGCCGATCGACCGGCTCACCAACGAACTGATCGCGAACCTCGGTCTGCCACCGGGATCGTTCGGCCCCGATGACCCGATCTCGATCCATGATCTGCCCGATGCCATCCCGGGTACCGCGTTCTCGACCGGCTTCAGTGTCTCGACCCGCGCTCTCATCGCGCAGTCACCGCGCACGCCACGGCAATTGGTGCAGTCCGGCGCCGGGGGTTCCGGCCACCGGCTGGTGGTCGGTTCACCCGAGCAGGTCGCCGACGACCTGCAGTCCTGGTTCGAGGCCGGCACCGCCGACGGATTCACGATCATGCCCGCCGACACCTCTGTCGACTTCGAGAACTTCGCGACGCTCGTCGTCCCGATCCTGCAGGAACGCGGTCTGTTTCACCGTACGTATCCCGCACGCACACTCCGCGAGCGCTTCGGGCTGCCGTTCCCTCACTCCCCGGCCAGCCACGCCCCGTGTAGTCCCGCGGGCACGCGGATCGGCAGGTCGACCGTTGCGATCGGTCCGTCGGCCGGCCGGTCGGCGTCGAGGAGATAGAACCTCGAGCGCTTCGACTCGGTATCGGTGCCGATCGCACCCCAGTAGTCGTGGCCCTCGCCCGGGATGAAGATCGGCTCACCGATGGCAACACCAGGGGTCCAACAGGTTTCGGTGTCGGCGGCCAGATCGTGGAACCAGAGGCTGTCGCGGACGTCGCTGTCGTGGGGTCCGTGTCCGACGGTGGCGATCCGGCGATGGTTCTCGGTGAGCAGCCTGTCGTCGACGCGCGGGAACTCCATGTTGTGTGCGTGGTCGCTCAGGACGGTGCGCACGATCCCGCGGTTCGGGTCGATCACCGCCCGGGTCAGGGTCGACGACGCCGGGCGCTTCACGTCGGCGAAGCCGCCGGGGTAGGTCCACTCGACGTAGTCGACGGTGACGGTGCCGTCGGCATTGTCGAAGGCATTCGCGAAGTGCCACACCCAGAACGGATCGGTCTGTACCCACCGGATCGGGCCGCCGTCGCGGGGGATCAGCGCGATCCGGGTGCCGTCGTCGGGACGCCACGACAGCAGCGACCCGCCGGTGAGCATCGCCTCGATGTCGAAGACGAGCGGGCACACGAACAGCACCACATATTGTGCGGTGAGCGCCATGTCGTGAATCATCACCGGCTCGGTCAGTCCGTCGACAGGAGTGGGTGTGCGGGTGACCGTTCCGTCGGCGGCGATCACCGACCACGTGAGGTACGGCGCGTCGAGGGCATAGTTGAACAGGACCAGCTCGCCGGTCCTCGGATCGAGCTTCGGGTGGGCAGTACTGCCCACGGTCATCGCGCCCGCGCAGTCGGTGGGGCCCAGCGTCGAGAGATCTGCCGGATCGAGCAGGAAGGGGCGATCGGATTCGGCCATCGCCATCAGACGTCCCGAGTGCGAGACGATGTTGATGTCGGGCAATTGGCGGAAGGTGCCCGCGAGCTCTGGTCCGACTTCGTCGGCGCCCGGCGCGTAGCCGTCGGTGATTCCCGACCAGAGTGCTTGTCCAGCAGCCTCTTCGGCGACAACCATCGGGGTGCGGACAAATCTATTGGTGTAACGCACCGCGCCGTCGGCGATGCTGATGCGGTGCACCATCGCGTCGCCGTCGAGCGGATAGACGTAGGACCCGATCGGGTCGAAGCGCGGGTTGGGGCCGTTGCGAAGATAGCTGCCGCGCAGGTTGTTTGGCAGGTCACCGTGGACGGTGAGGTCGGCGACGTCGACCTCCTCGCGTTGCGGGGCAAACACCCCGGTGAGGTGGCTGTGGTGAGCGAGGTCGACCGGGGCCGGCCGGGTGGAGGGCGAGGTGAGACTCATGGTGGGTGCCTTTCAGGCCTGATGCGAGGTGGTGGTGGCCGTTGCGGGGACCTGGGCTCCGGCGATGCGCTGGGTCTGCTTGACGGCCAGGACGATCAGCACGATCGGGATCACCCAGTTGAGGATGACGTTGCCCGGAGCGGTGCCGGGTGCGGCGTGGTCGGCGAGAACTCCGGCGACGACGTGGGAGCAGCCCATGAGGAACACCGCGCCCGCCCACACCAGGCTGATCCGACGGTTCTTCTCACGGAAGATCGGTGAATGCCACAGTGCCGGATCGACGCTCTCGCGGGCGTACTGCTCGGTGAAGGGAATGGTGAATGCCGAGATCAGCATGATCGCGGCCAGCACGAATGTCAGTCCGCCGCGCGCGAAGTTGGTGAGTGTGACGTTGAGTTGATCGCCGGCGAAGAGCCCGACCACTGCGAGGATGCCGAAGACGGCGATGGCGGTGACGTCGAGGATCTTCCAGCTGCGGCCGCGGAAGGCGCCCCACGCGGCCATCGCGAAGGCAATCGCGCACGCGACCCCTGCCGCGAGGGCGACGTTGTCGCCGGTGTTCTGGGCGACGAGCGAGAAGACGAACCAGGGGGCGAGCCCCAGGATCATGAGGAGTGCGTTCATGGTGTGTGTCCTTGTCGGAGTGGTCGGCCGGTGGTGTGCCGTTCTGTTGTCCATTCTCGTCCGTGCCGATGACGCAGACATCTGTGTCATCACGGAGATTTCTCTGCCAACCACGGAGATTTCTCTGCCAACGGGCCCTGGGTCGGGGTCAGTCCCGATGCCGTCCGGCGACGTAAGCGGCCAGCTCGACGCGGGTTTTCAGCCCCAGTTTCGCCAGTGCGTGCGACACATGGGTCTGGACGGTGCGCGGCGAGATGAACAGTTGGTCGGCGACGTCGGCGCCGGAGGCTCCCGTCGCCACCAGGTCGGCGACAGTGCGTTCGGTGGGCGTCAGACTGTCCCAGCCGTGGGTGGGCCGATCGCGGACCGTGTTCGGGTCCATACGCACCCCCATCGGCCGCAAGCGCGAGACGATCCGGGATGACGCGGTGACCGCTCCCATGCCCTGGGTGAGCATCAGCGCGGCCCGCGCGTACTCCCGAGCGGCTTCGGTGTCACCCAGAGCCGCTGCGGCACAAGCGGTTTCTTCCCAGGCGGAGGCCTCGACCAACTGATCACCCGCGGTGTGCAGGACCGCCGCCGATTCGCGGCCCACCTCGACCACCGCGCGCAGTTCACGTCGCCCGACCGACGCATCGCAGCGGGCGCCGGCCAACGCCGCGACGGCTCGGAGGTAGGGCAGCTCGGTGGCTCCGGATGCGGCGAGGCCGTCGGCCACCGCCTCGACAAGGTTCAGGTCCTGGGCTCGGGTGCCGATCCGGGCGAAGTCGAGGGAGAACATCGTGGCGTGGGTGAACAGCCGTCGCTGCATCAGCGAGGCCCAGTTGGCGGTGGCCGCCGCGGCGGCGGGGCGCAGTTTGCGTCGGGATTCCAGCAGCAGGGTCTGCACGCGCTCGTGCACCTTGATGCCGAACTGGTCGGGCGCGTCGCCGGATGTCCAGGCGTCGAGTCGTGTGGCTGCTGCGGCGAGGTCACCGCGCAGGACGTCGATCATCGTGCGCCCGCCGTCGGCCAGCGACGTCCACCCCATGTCGGCGCCGGCGGCCAGCTCGAGCCCGGCATCCCAGGTGGCGGCCGCGTCGTCGAGGTGGCCGAAGCCGAGTTCAATTCCAGCCCTAGTGAATTCGTGATACGCGGTCATCCAGTCGGTGCCCCGGCTGGTCCGTAATCGGGTCATACCGGTGAGGAGGTCGGCGGCCGCGGCCGGGCCGCGTGCGTACAGCTCGATCAGCGGCGGCCAGATGTCGGCGGAGGTGGGGTGCGGTCCACGGCCGGCCGGGTCGGTGGTCTCGCGGGCCGAGGCCTGCAAGGTCAGCTGCAGCCCGGCGTCGAGATGTCCCAGGAGGAACAGACGCAGCCCCTCGGTGGTCAATCCGGGTGCCGAGCGTCGGCTCAGGTCGGTGGAGACGTCGATGAACGGTGTCGTCGGGACCGGCGAGAGCCCCTCGAGGAGCCCGACGTGTCGCCGGAGGTCACCGAGGCGTTCGGCGACGGCGTCGTCGATGGGCAACGCGAGGGTCTCGTCGACGAGCGCCCGTGCTTGGTGGGTCTCGCCGCGCGCGACGAGCGCGAACAGCTGGACACCGCGCAGGCCGGCGAATTCCTCGGGGTCGGTGCTGTGCGCGAGCCCCTCGGTGGCGGTGGTGGCCGCGCGAGTGAGCTGACCGGTGCGCGCCAGCGCGACCGAGAGCGGCAGGTGCACGCCCGTTGCGGTGTCGCCCTGCCGGGCGAGGGGATCGAGGAGGTCGACGACCACTGCGGGCGAGTGGGTGAGGTCGTCTCGGGCCCGGCGGACCGCGTCGGCGATGGCGTTCGGGTCGGTCCCGGAGGCGAGTCGGTGATGGGTTTCGCGCTGGTGATCGCCGCGGGTCTGCGGCAGGTCGGCGATGGCGTCGTGCAGGATCGTGCGGAATGCCGGCGCGAGCTGCTGGTAGGTGACATCGGCGTACAGATCGTGGGTGAACGACAGCGTTCCGTCCTCGTCGGCGGTGATGATGCCGGCATCGGTGGCCGACTGGGCGGCACCGATCAGAGAGGCCGGCGCCGCGTGGTCGATGGCGGCGAGATCGACGAGTGTCGCCGGTCCACCCCACACCGCGAGCTTCTGCGTCAGATCGCGAGCCCGCGAATCCAGCAGGGCCAGATGCTCGGCGACGGCATCGCGATCGCCCGTCGACACGCGGGCACTCGCCCCGGCGCCCAGGGTGGCGCGGCCGTCGGTGATGATCAGATCGCCCGACTGATCGAGGGTGCGCAGCAGCGAGATCGCGTGCATCGGATTGCCATGGGCGGCGGCGAGCGCGCCGAGCAGGGCGCGGTCCGGCTCGGCGCCGACGACCTCGCGGCACACTGCGGCGATCTCGTTGCCCGACATCGGCGGTAGCGACCATTCGCGCGCCGTCGGGCGAACGGCCAAGCGGGGCAACAGTTCTCGCTCGGGCAGCGGTCGGCGTCCGACCACCACCACCAGCGGCAGATCACGCGCCGCCGCCGACAACCGCGTGAGCAGGGTCAGTGACTCCGCATCGGCATGATGCGCGTCGTCGAGGAACAGCGCGAGCGGACCGTCGGCACACATCGCGTCGACCCGGTCGTACAGGCTGTCGCCGTAACCGTCGGGGATCACCGCGGGCAGGTCGGCACCGACGAGTGCGGCGGCCACCGCGAACGGCTGCCGCCACGACAACTCGTGGGCCGAGGTCCACGTCGTCCGCACATCGACCTCGGACCGCAACTGCGCCAGCGTGTGCGACTTACCGGCACCCGGGCCGGCGGTGAGGATCAGCGTCGTCGGCGCCGGGGCCTTCGCGGCACCACGAGAGGTGCCGGTCGGCGCGAGTGCCGTGGACAGGGCCGCGCGAAGATCGTCGATCAGCTCGCGACGGCCCTGCTTGTGCACTCGCGCCATGGGGTTCAGGGTAGACGGACGGCCGCTTGTCACGACCGCTCTCGGCGAGGAATCGTCGCGTCAATGTAGTGCGCAGACATCAGAACTGTAGAAGCGCGCTCGCCGCTGATTGGTCTTGCCCGAATACGTATACAGACACCGTCGAATACCCGTGTATGCCCAAGCTCTGTTACAGGAGACGGGCGGCATGCAGATTCCCGTGCCTCGCAGCATGCGCAACCTGGTATTCCAGATGCTTTGCTGTTTCGACGGGAATCGCAATCTGTCCACGTCATCTCCTGGCCAACTGCGAGAGGGCTACAGTGTCTGAATGACGGATACGCAGACCATTTTGAGCTCGCTTGAGCACACTTTTGACTGTGCGGTGGCCCCCGACTGCATCGGTTGGGGGGCGGATCAGATCGAGTTGGTGGCTCGTCCGAAAATTGAATACGCAAATACACTTGTGTTGCGAAATATGGGATTCGCTCAATCCGTAGAAGCCGCAGGGCTCTACGGTACCTGTTTCGCGATCGCGCGCGCCTGCAACTTTTGGAAGCTGGAATATGAATCCCGTAGTCGATTTATCCAGGTACTCGCATGGACCGTGGTCCCAAATCGCGATGAGAGCAGAATTCGAGCAGCGGAGCTGTTCTATGGTCTGGCTGAAGACTGCAAGGGGCGGCGCGACAAGCGGTCAGCGGCGATCTCTCTCACTAACGGGGCCCTGTGCATACTAGAAATGCATAATGCTACGGAAACGCAGCTCATCAAAGCCGCGTCCGTATGTGCGGAGACTATCCGCATGCGCGCACGCAATAGTGTGGACTATGGGTACAGCCAGATGAACCTCGCGCTTGCCGAGAGATTGACCATAAAGTTCTCGAGAGAGCCCGATAAGGCCGCGTTCTACGCTCGCGTTATTCGTGACTTCGACAGGGCCGCGAAAGTATTGAAGAAACACAACGAGTTCAGTTCAGAATTCAAATCAATTTATCACATGAATATCCTGGAGACCTTAATGGCATGGATCGAGATTGAGATCGATCGCTCAAGGGAGAGGATGGATAGGCAGTGCATTCCGAATGGTCTCGACAGCTGTCCGGATGAGATGCCAGCGGACCTCTTTGTTTCGATGTTGAGATCGAATCCTGCAGTCTTCGGCTATCAAGAAACCCCAGCCTGGGTATCAAGATACGACGAAATAGTTGCTGACGCCTTCCCTCGGGTTACACCTTTAACCCGGCGGCTGGAGGCGGCGGAGGCTTTCATTTCAAAGACCACACGGCCGAGTCACGAATTAAGAGTGAAAGTATTTCAATTGCGCTCGATGATTGCTCCGGTAGTCGGAATTCCCAAACCGCCCCTCGATGCGATTGAGGAGATCTGGAAGTCTCGGGACTACGAACACTATTTCATTGTAGTTGCGCCACTGGTATCGTGGCTTGAAGCGACATCGCAGATACCCACACGGCAGTTCAAGTCTATACTAAGGAATATTGTTACCTGCTTGATTAACTTCCGTATTTCGTGGTCAGAGGAAGATCTTGAAAGACTGATGCGAAGGAATCCACTAACCTTTCGCCTCGCCGCCTGTCATCTCGCAGCGCTTGAGGATTGGCCGTACGCGTTCCGGCTCCTAGAGGCATCTAGAGGTCTGATTTCCTCGCACACGTTGAAAGACGATTCAAGAGAGTATGAGTCGCGTCGTGACGACGTTTCCTGGGTGCACGTCACGCACAGCCCTGTTGCGACCTACGTCGTAATGCGTAGCGGCGATGAATATTCAGGCATCGAACTGAGACAGCTTTCAGGCCGCGTCTTGACGGCGGAGTTTCAGGATATGCACCGTGGAGGGCTGTTGAGTGCAATTCCGTCTGATCGCGCAAGAGCTAGCGCCTCAGCGGAGCGAATATGTCGAATCCTCAACCCGTTGGCCGAGTGGATCAGTGGCCACTCTGGCTCCAAAGTTGTTCTTATGCTGGGCGGATTCTATCAAGCTTTTCCGTTATGGTCGTGCGGGGCCCTCGGTGAGGACTTCTTATCGGGAAAGAAGGTGGTGACTTCTGTGCCCTCTCGAGCGGTCGCCTGGAAGAATATTGAGGAGGGCCTACCCCGAAGCAATTTCTCATTGCCTTTAACACTCAGAGTGCAAGAAGCAACCGATGTTCAGGGGCAGGGTGCTCTGAGGTGGGCTCGACGTGAAAGTGCCATGGCTAGTGTGACGCTCGGAGATTCAGTTCGTGTGAGTTCAGAATCTGCTACGGCCACCAGTTTGATGAATGCGATGACTGAAACCGGTATGGTCTTCTTTACTGGACATTCAGTTGCCGACTGGGATCCACTGAATTCGCGGGCGATAACCTACGGAAATAGCCTAACAGTCCAAGATGTTCTCAAGTGTAATTTGAGTGCGGACCTTGTGATGCTCGGCTCTTGCGAGTCCGGGCTCGCAAGAAACGCAACCCTTCAGGATGAGATGTTGAGCATCCAGACATCGATCTATTACAGCGGGGCCGCTCTAGTGATGGGTACAGCATGGCCTATATCGGATCCTGCAGGATTTGCTTTTTCCTACGCATTCTTTGACGCGCTCCGTAAGAAGCTGGGTCCGCCCCCCAAGAGTCATTGGACGCCAGCAGACTTCATTTCTAGCCATCGCGAAGCTGTTCTCTGGATGAAGAACGCAACCATCAGGGATGTCAGCGGTCTCGCAGCGAGGTTCGGCATCGACGTTATAGATCCCGGAACATCCACAGAAACTGCCTTCTCATACTACGACTGGGCCCCATTTGGTGTAGTGGGCGTTGAGCACGGTGGTTTCGTGAGTAGTCAGATCTCAACTGAGAGCGGTGTTGTTAGTAGTTAGGTGAGGATTATGACCCTCAGAGCTGCGTCACCGACAGCCCGCCGTCGTGGTACTGCGAGCGCAGGCGCTTCTTGTCGAACTTGCCGACACTGGTCTTCGGGACCTCGTTGATGACCGTCCAGTTCTCCGGCAGTTGCCACTTGGCGACCTTGTCGGACAAGAACTCTCGCAACGAATCCGGCGTCGCGTCCGAGCCCTCGCGCAGCACCACGGCCACCAGCGGCCGCTCGTCCCACTTGGGGTCGGGGACACCGATGACGGCGGCTTCGATGACGTCGGGATGCCCCATGACGGCGTTCTCCAGATCCACCGACGAGATCCACTCGCCGCCGGACTTGATGATGTCCTTGGTGCGGTCGGTCAGCGTGAGGTAGCCGTCGGGGGTGATGGTGCCGACGTCGCCGGTGCGCAGCCAGCCATCGTCGAACTTCTCGGGGGCGTCGACGCCGTAGTAGGCGCCGGTGATCCACGGTCCGCGGACCTCGAGTTCGCCAACGCTCTCACCATCATTCGGCAATACCTTGCCGTCGTCGACGATGCGCGCCTGCACCGACGCCGGGAACCGGCCCTGCGTGTAGCGGTAGCGCCAGCGCTCCTCACCCTCGGTGCCGGCCGGCGGACGCGCGACCGATCCCAGCGGTGAGGTCTCGGTCATGCCCCAGGCGTGCAACACCTGGATGTCGTGTTGCTCCTGGAAGATGTGCATCAGCGACGGCGGCACCGCCGACCCGCCGATGAGGACGTCGTGCATGCACGAGATGTCCTGCGGATGCTGCTCGAGATACTGGTGCAGGCCCTGCCAGATGGTCGGGACGGCCGCGGCGAACGTCGGCTGCTCGGCGGCGATCAGGGCGGCCAGCGGCTCGGGCTGCAAGAACCGGTCGGGCATGATCAGTGACGCACCGATCATGAACGCCGCGTAGGGAAGTCCCCACGACATGGCGTGGAACTGCGGGACCACGGCCAGCGCACGATCGCCCTGCTTGAGCGCCGGGCCCTCGGTCATGCACACCTGCATCGAATGCAGATAGATCGAACGATGGGAGTAGGCAACACCTTTCGGGTCGCCGGTGGTGCCGGAGGTGTAACACATCGCGGCGGCGTCGCGCTCGTCGACCTCGGGCCAGTCGAAGGTGCCCGGCTGATCGGCGATCAACGCCTCGTACGAGTGGACCGTCATGCCCTCGGGTGCCTCGACGCCGGAGGTGTCCTCGCCGGTGACGATGATGTGCTTGACCGTCGTCAGCTCGGGCAGCTGCGGGTTGAGCAGTGGCAACAGCGTCGGGTCGACGATGATGACGTGATCCTCGCCGTGGTTGGCGACGAACACCAGTTGCTCGGGGAACAGCCGGATGTTGAGGGTGTGCAGCACCGCGCCCATCGCCGGCACCGCCAGGTAGGCCTCGAGGTGTTCGGCGTTGTTCCACATGAAGGTGCCCACCCGCTGATCGCCGGTGACGCCGAGTCCGCGCAGCGCGTTGGCGAGTGCGGCGCTACGGCGCCCCACCTCGGCGTAGCTGCGGCGGCGCGATTCGGTTCCCATCCACGTGATGACCTCGGCGGTGCCGTGGACGGTGCTGCCGTGGCGCAGGATCTGCGCGATCGACAATGGGACGTCTTGCATGGTGCTGCGCATCAGTTCTCCTGATCGGTGGTGCCTGATTTACGAGGATGACATTGCACCCTGCGACCATGGGCGAGATTACGCCGATCACATCCGTGACCAGCATGCACACCTGCCACAGGCCTCCGCGTCGTGCCCCGAGAATGTCGGAGCCCCTCGATACTCTCGGGCGCATGGCACCACTGCAGCCACTGGATATGGACGAGAGCTACCTCCGCGCGGAGTTCGACGGACCGACCGTCTCCCGCGGGGTGGCCTATGCCAACGAGGGGCGGATCTCTGGTCTCACCTGGACGGCGGACGGTCGGCATCTGGTGGGGCAGTGTAATGGCTCGCGCGGCATGGTCTATCGCGTCGAGGCCAGCTTCTCGAGAGTCGGCGGCGAGTTCGACCTCACCGACGCGTGGTGCACGTGCCCGGTTGGTGTCGACTGCAAACACCTCGTCGCGCTGCTGCTGACCGCGAGTGCGGCCGCACAGCCGCGGCGCGCCACCACCTCGATCGCCCCCTGGCGACTGCTCCTCGACGGACTCGTCCGCGACGAGGCGACAACCACTGTCGGGACCGCACCCCTGGGCATTCTGATCGAGATGCCCGGCGGCGGACCGAAGAAGATGACCGGGCCCACCCTGCGTCTGGTGACGCCGGGAAAGACCGGCTCGTGGGTTCGCACCGGGGTGTCGTGGAATTCGATCGAGCCGGAGGTTCGGTCGGTGTGGGGATCGTCCGGACAGGACCGCGCGATCGAGGATTTCGTGCCCGAGCACCTCCGCCGGGTGCGGGCCATCGGCCGTGCGATGCGGATCGGTGACCGCTACGCCCGTGACCAGGTCTTTCGGCTCGAGGACGCACCTGCCGACATCTGGGACCTGCTCGCAGCGGCGGTCGACGCCGGGGTCGCGTTGGTGCCGCACACCAAGACCACCCGCACCTCCGAGGTCCAGTTGGTCAAGGAGTCGTCGGCGCAGCTGGTGGTGACGCGCGATGACGACG
>NZ_BAEI01000029.1 GCF_000241325.1 Gordonia polyisoprenivorans NBRC 16320 = JCM 10675
ATTCTCGTCTTTCGTGTTTTCGCTGACAGTCAGGCGGCTCAGTATCCTCTGCTGAGTCTCTGGCGTCCAGAACACGCGAAGCTGCCGGCGGGCCCGTGTGATTGCCGTGTAGAAGATACTGTGCGAGATACGCTCCTCATTTGCATCCGTGATAACAACCTTGACCGAGTCGTACTCAAGCCCCTGAGCCTTGTGGATAGACACCGCATACGCAACCTGGAAAGGGACGAGGGTTTCAACTACGTCGTCGTCCTCGTCACTGTTGCCTCGCTCGAACACATCGAACTGAACGATCGTGTCATCGACCTTCCGAAGATCTATCCCGTATACTTCAGCCTCGCTGACGTCACGTTTGAGGTCTACGTCGAAGGTAATTCGTCCCGGCACGCGTTCTATGGACGCTATCGTGCCTTTCGTGGTGTTCGAGATGACTCTCTTGAAACGGTTCGTTTCGTTGAACAATACGGGATCGCCGACCTTGTACGTGGACTCACCCCACGTGACCGCCTTCTCGGGATTGCTGGCCTGAAGGAAGCGGTTGACATTGTTAATGCCATACAGGCCGTCATAATTCAAGCACAGCACGATCTCATCATCGCTATGACGAGTGAACAAATCCTCGCCGAGAGCCATCGAGTAGCCATTCTTAGACAGAGACTCCTCAATGCGGTCGTCGAGGCCACGGACTCGGCTCCACAACGTAAGAAGTGCGTCGTCGTCAGTCCGATATGGTTTGGTGAGCTCGAAAGTGGAATTCTTCGGAATATACGACCGTGCGAGACTGAACCAATTTCCAAACTGGATTGCCTCAATCTGGTAGACGTCGCCAACGAGGACAAGCAGATCGAAAGATGTCTGCTGAAGGACCTTGAGAATGCTCTCGTTGTCGATAGCACTGCATTCGTCGATCACCAACACATCAACCGAGGACTCCTGTACACCACTATTATAGATGTGGCTCGCAATCGTGCTGAACTGGGTGTTCGGAGCGTCGACCCGACGCTTGAGGTTTTCGACAGCGGTGTTGGTATGCGCTAGAAATAGCTTGCTCTCGGCGGAGAAGTAGTTGGCTATGTGATTGACCATCGTTGATTTGCCTGTACCGGCAGCACCCGTGATTATGGCCACGTTAGACTCGTCGAATAGGGCGGTGAGAGCCTCTGCTTTCGCAGGGTCATTGATAATTTCTGGATTGGTATGGAGCCATTTGTTCACATCATCGGAGTGTCTCTCGACGCCTTCACCGGTTGCCTCTTGAAGCTTTTCGATAATTGCCACTGCGGCGTCTTCGTATCCAACGATGAACACGTGGCCGTTCTCGTGCTTGAGCTTTCGTGGTGCGTGCCTTGGAATGGAGGGGAGGCGGCCGTTGTGCGCTGCGATCAACTCATCGACGTCCCCGAGATCTTCGAACTCTGCTGCTGGCGTGTAAATTGTGCCGTGCTGCTCGACCAGGTTCTTAACACGCCGTGCGAGAAGCTCATGCTTTCGACCTGTTGGATCGATGCTCGCGGCGAGGTCTGCGAACCCAGGGACGTGACCGGCGGGAGATGTACAGAACGGCATCCTGTCGAACGGCGCAGATCGGGAGGTGAGGCGAAGCCCCGACAGCCATGGGTTGGGCTCCGAGTCAAGCTGCCCCTTGATAATCTGATTGCGCATGCGAAGCATCAGGTACCGCAGCACTCGGGACCCGGCACGGCCTGCCCGGACGTGCTGTCGGGCCTCGTCGAGAATTGGAAAGAGCACAGGTTTCCGACCAGAGTCGCCAGTCATGTCGGCGCGGAGACGTGCGTAGTCCGCATCACCCATGTCCATTAGGTCAAGGAGGCTCAAGCGGGTTCGAGTCAGGTATCCCATCAAATTGCGGTACTCGAGGTTCCTCGACTCGATTCGTGGTGCAGCACCGAAAATTCTGGCGAAATTTTCGAATTCGCAGGGCCGGATCGAGACTTCCCAATCGCGAATGATCAGGATCGGCATGTTTCGACCAAGGACCTCAATCGAATCGGTCGCGAGATCGAGATACGCAGCGTACCGATCGGTGATATCGACGTCGGTGAAGGCAATCGTGCGGTCGAACTTGCTCGAAGTATTGTGCGCCACGGAGAAGGTTACTTCGTAATAGATGTTTCCCTTGGCGAAGAAGGGACGCGAGCTGTGAATGTAGTAGCGATCCCGACGAGGTTCGGACGGTGTAGCGCGCGCGACTGCGATCCGCTCCGCAATCTTTTCATGATACTCCCGAAGTGACGGATCAAGATCGATGGGAAACTGTTCTAGATTGTTCAGGATCGCGATGCCAAGTTCATCGTGTACGAGTTTCCTTGTGCGGATGAGGTACTCGTAGTACTTGAGCATCAGGCGTTCGGAGGAATCTTTGTCGAGTGTGTAGTGCGATGCACTCGACTGAAGAAGATCATGAAACCTCGCCAATAGGCGGAACCTGGCTTTTGCTTTAGCATCGAGGACCGCCGCTGAGAGCTTGTTGTAATTGAATTCTGTGCTGGCGTCGCCGGCGTGCGCCCAGAGGATCAGACCTTCGACCAGGTTCCTCAACTGGGAGAGTAGGTTTTGGGCGAGTAGACCGCGGTCCCCGTTAGCATGCTGAATATTCTCGCATATGACGCTGTCGCAGTTCTTGACCTGCTCTTCGATTGACGCCATCGATCCAGATACCTCACTGCCTGCAATTTGGCGCACGAGAGTTGCACGCACGCCTAGGATGCTTCTAATCCTGGTCTATTCCGGAGGTGGCGTTGGGTAGAAACGCCTGAAATGTGATCGATGCGCCGACGTTCCTCGTGATGCCGCTCTCGTAGCGACGCATCCGCAGGGAAGGCCTCGCGGTAGGTAGTGACGAGGCCTGCGAGTGTATGGGCGCGTATCTGCCCCGTTGAGCGGGTCAAATCTCGGGTGTCGTGGGCTACTGCGTGATCGGGCGGTCCGTGAAGTGGACAACGCGTGGGTCTCGAATGGTGAACATCGTCGTGTCGGCGGAGTCCTGCTCAGCGACTGCGAACATCGTCACGCCACCCGATTGCTGTTCGGTGTGTTTCGCCTTCGAGTCGAACCATAGCTCGCGAGCTCGTCGGACAGCGAAGCTGACCTCGCGATCGAGGCGGACACGCTGAGCAGCAGACCAGCCCCGCCGGTCGACCTTCATCGTGCACTCGATGGCCGCATTTCCTCGCCTGGCTGCGTGCAGGGTCAAGGTCAGGACGTCGCCGTCCTCGACGGGATCAACACGCCAACGCAGCGGCGCGTAGAACACCCGTGGGGCTGACCGCGCGATCTTGGCTTCCCATGGCGCAATCTGTTTGAAGCAGTACAGGTAGTTGCTTTGGTCAACGCCGGGAATGGAGAGCGGGTGCCTTGCACGGACCTCCTTGCTGCCTAACGCCAGCCAGTGGTTAACGATACGTTCGAGCGTGTGAGCCCGCCGGCGCCCGTCGGGGTCCGTCCCTCCGCTGCCTGCCTGGCGCCGCCGGCCACCGGGACCCGGCCGCTGCGAAACGACGGTGCCCGCGGGCCGTTGGCCTTGGCTGTGTTCATCGTCGACATGACCAAGTAGGACGAGCTCGGTCGGTACGACGGCCGTCCCGGGTCCGCCGTGATCGTCAACTGCGTCGACCTCACGTGGCCGTCTCGAGCAGTCGCCGCTGTGTCCGGGATCCTTGCCCGCACGAAACGACGGCGAAAGCTTGGTCGAGCCGAGTGCCGTCGGGTGCACCTTGGTCCCGCATTCCGTGCATCGAAAGGCTGTCGTCGCGATGAGCTCGGTTGTCCAGGAGCTTTCAAGCTCTGCGACGGTGACCGCGAGCGCCTCTGTGCCCACGGTGTAACACGCTTCGGATGAGGCAGACAGGCTGTTGCGTCGATGCACGCGCTGCATCCTTCCTGGTTCCGTGTGGCGTGTGCCGTCAGGATAGGCGCTCAAACACCTCCGTAGCGGACCGATCGACGAAGGTTTCCGCTCGAATTCGGGACACCGACAAGAGCGTGACTTCGGTGCGTAGGCCGGTGCTAGTCGTCGTGATTCTGATTGTCCCCGAAATGCGCGGCCCATAAGGTCCACCTCTCGCCACTCGGCTGTACTTCGCCTCGCTGGGCACGATGCGTTGCGCGGCATTGCGCCATCCACGCTTCGACCCACGCCGGTAGCGGGTTACGCCGTCGAAGAACTCATCATCCGCCACGGTCAGAAGACGCGTCGGTATGGCGAGACGGTTTGGTTCTGTTCGTCGGACGGCCGATCGAGAAGCCAGTCGAATTCATCGAGGCCCATCCCCCAACGATAGACCAGGGCGAACACCGGGATGAGCGCATTCGCCGGCGGTGGTCACTCGCGGCGCGCGATCTCCGTGGCGCTCCAATCCTGAAGGTCCGCTCAAGAGAATGTTACGGGCATGACAGTCGCCCACGCGCGAGCTCCAGACAATCGCTGGTGGGCACGACGGTCACGCGAGGACTGCCACAAAGCAAGAACCTCGTGGTGCTCGTCGCGTTTCTGACGACTGCACCACGAGGTTCTTACGTGCGACGGATCACTGCTTCGTTCGCAACGGCCGAATCCAGGACTTCCGACCTACCGCCGGAGCGTGACTATCGGGCTGCAGCAACCGACTCCGCGGCCTTCTTCGACCGGATGATGAAGTCGGCGCAGCGCTCGCCAACCACCACTGCGGGCATGTTGGTGTTCGCACGCGGAATGACCGGAAACACCGACGCATCGGCAACTCGCAGACCGGCCACGCCGCGTACCCGCAGCTGTGAGTCGAGCGCACCGTCGGTACCCATCCGTACCGTGCACGAAGGATGGTACGTGTGCTCGACGTTGGCACGGATCCACGCCTCGAGGTCGTCATCGGAGTCGATCTGCAGACCAGGGGAAAGCTCGACGCCGGCATGGCTGGCAAGGGGTCCGCTACTGACGATTTCTCTACTGAGCCGGATTGCCCTGATCATTGCGGCAATCTCAGCCCGATCCGACAGAAGGTTGAGGTGCACTTGTGCGCGCCGTTGGGGGTCAGCCGACGCGATCAGTACGGTTCCGACGCTGGTCGGAGTCCAATAGGACTGCCCCAGAGTGAATGCCGGCTTGTCGTGGACTTGGGCGCCATGCTCACGGAAGTAGGACGGCACGAACACGATCTGGAAGTCAGGTGCCGGAAGGCCTGGTTCTGTTCGTACGTGTGCCGTGGCCTCGGCCACGTTACTTGTGAGTTTCCCCTTCCCCTCCTCGGCCCACATCGCCACGTAGGACGGATCGTCTGCATCGAACAGGCCGACTTGATCGCCTTCGATCTCCCAATTCATCAGCGTCATAGGGTGATCCATGAGATTTGCACCTACCGCCGGAAGGTCCGCGACAGGAGTGATCCCGAGAGCGCTCAGGTGGTCTGCGGGACCGATACCGGATCGTTGCAGGATCTCGGGTGTGCCGAACACACCTGCGCTCACGATGACTTCGCGCGATGCGCGACTCTCGACGGGCTGTCCATCGATCAGGTAGCGCACGCCTGTGGCGACTCCGTCCTCGACGATGACCTTGTCAATGAGCGCCCCCGTGACGATCTGGAGCAGCGAGTTGTTGCTCAGGGGGCCGAGATATGCGGTTGCGGCGTCGTAGCGGTGCCCGTCACGCGTCGTGGTCTTGGAGAGGCTCACGCCGTCGAGATTGGGCCCGAAATGCGTCGGGTTCTCTTGGATGCCCGCCGCGACTGCCGATTCGACGAACGCCTCGCTCAGAGGATCGGGAGAGGGCAACTCGCGCCATCCGAGAGGTGACTTGTCGAAGAAGGGCTCGACATCGGACCACGCCCACCCCTCGACGCCGTACTGCGCCCAATTGTCGTAGTCCTCGCTGCAACCACGAAGGTGCACCATGCAGTTCATCGAGCTGCAGCCGCCCATGGTCTTCGCTCGCGGCTGGTAGATGGTTCGTCCGTCGAGCGTAGGTTCCGGCTCGGTGCGGTAGTCCCAGTCACGATCGCTGTGGAACAGCTGGGCGAACGCTGCCGGGATCTGAACCTCGGGGGTGTCATTGGCCGGGCCAGCCTCAAGTAGCAGGACACTGGCACCGCCTTCGACCAGCCGCGCCGCCACGGCGCAACCGCCTGAACCTGCTCCAGCGACGATGTATTCATAGGTTTCCATAGTTACTCCTTTGGCTCGACACGGAACCGGCCTTGCCGGTCCTGAGTTCGGTCGGCCTGACGTTAGGAGCAGCCGAAGCTCTGAAAGTGTTCAGAAACTGAACACATCGCACGGTCGATGCGCTCTTACCGTGACTCCTGATCGTCTTCCGACCGCTTGGAGGTTTTTGTGAGCAACACGCCGCACTACGACATGTTCATCAACGGGCAATGGATCGAAGCGTCCGAACAGTACGAAGTCCGCTCCCCTGCAACGGGAAATGTCACCGCGACGGTGGCGTTTGGCGAGGTCCGACACGCCGACGCCGCGGTCGCTGCCGCCAAGGCGGCCCATGAGGAGGGCACGTGGCGCCGGATGACTCCTGAGCAACGTGGCGATGTTCTCGACCGTATGGCGGACAGCATGGAGGCGAAGGCGTCTGAACTGGCGAGGCTCGCCACCGGAGAGAACGGGGTGACCGTCCGTATCGCGAACGCATTCCACATTGGACTCGGCACAGCCAACCTCCGGTTCTTCGCAAACCTGGCCCGAGCATTCCAGCCTGAAGAGCCCAATCCACTCGTTCCCGAGACCGAAGACGTGCGTGCCGTCCTTCGGCGAGAACCGATCGGGGTCTGCGCAGGAATTGTGCCGTTCAACTTTCCGCTGGTTCTCGCGGGGTGGAAGGTTGGCCCCGCACTCGCGGCAGGCAATACGTTTGTCCTGAAGTGCGATGAGAACACCCCCCTCACTCTGCTCGAACTGGCGAAATCCGCTGAAGACGCCGGCCTTCCGCCCGGGGTCCTCAACGTCATCACAGGGCCGGGCGAGACAGTCGGAGCCCATCTGAGTAGCCATCCTGATGTACGGAAGATCGCGTTCACGGGCTCGACAGCCGTCGGGAAGTTGGTCCACAAGGCCGCCTCGGACAACCTGAAACGAGTCACGCTTGAGCTTGGCGGTAAGGGGCCGAACGTGATTCTCGACGACGCAAACCTGGACATGGCGATCGACGGTTCGCTCTACGCCTTCCTGATGTTCGCAGGCCAGGTCTGCGAATCTGGCACCAGGCTTCTCGTGCCGGCCGAACGTCACGACGAGATCGTTGAGCGACTCGTGTCCCGCGCAAAAGACATCCGGATCGGCGATCCGAACGATCCGGCCAGCGATATGGGGCCCGTCGCCTCACTGGACCAATTGAAGCGGGTCACCGACTACATCGAAATCGGACTGCGGGAAGGCGCAAACCTCGCGTATCAAGGCACCGTGCCGGGCGGCCCCGATTTCGCCAACGGCGCCTGGGTCGCTCCCACCATCCTCACTGGCGTCAACAATCGAATGCGGATCGCCCGCGAAGAGGTCTTCGGTCCCGTCCTCGTGGTAATTCCCTACAACACCGTCGAGGAAGCCATCGAAATCGCCAACGATTCGGACTACGGCCTCGCCGCCGGCGTCTGGGGTTCGCCCGAACGCGCGTTGGACGTGGCGAACCAGCTTGAGGCCGGCACCGTGTGGGTCAACGACTGGCACGCGGGCTTCCCGCTAAACCCGTTTGGCGGATACAAGCAGAGTGGCATCGGACGCGAGGTCGGCCCGAACGCCCTCGCTGAGTACACACAGGTGAAGACAGTCCACCAGGCCAAGGACAACGACTGGACGAAGCGAGGCTTCGGCCTCGTTTTGCCGCCGCCAGCACTCCTGGGCTGAGCGCACCTGCTGTTCGATCGATTCCTCTGGCCCACGTCCTGCGCTGCCGCCGGTCGTGGGCCAGAGCGGCGCCCCCGCATCATCCAGTTTCGCGGCCCGATTCGCGAATTGACCTTCCGAACTCGAAGACACGCCTATGCTTGTGTGATGAGCGTCTCCTCACCGGAACGCCCGGAGATCGCTATGTCCTGGCACCGTTCGATACTCAGTGGCGTCGCAACCGCGGGCCCTCGACTCGCCAACCCGGACATCGACATTGACCCCACCAGCCGGCTGCTCCGGGCCGCGGTTCCTGTGCTCGACCAGCTTGCAGAAAGACTGATTGACACCCGATACAACCTAATTTTGGCCGACCGTCAGGGACGCATCGTGTATCGCTGGTTTGCCGATCGCAGACTTGAGGCCGTCCTCGACGATCTGGGTATCCGCCCGGGCGCGACTGGCGCCGAGGAGGTGATCGGCACGAACGCTATAGGCACAACGCTCGAGATCCGCCGCGGAATCGCGATCAACGGCGAGGAACACTACATCGAACCATTCAAGCCCTACTCGTGCTACGGACACCCGATCATCAGCCCGGTATCCCGCCGCATAGAGGGCGTCCTCGATATCAGCTGCACGACAGGCGATGCCAACCCGCTCCTGGCCCCTTTTCTCGTGCGAGCCGTCGAGGACATCCAACTACGCCTCGTCGATCTGGCCGGCACCTCAGAGCGACTGTTGATGCGAGCTTTTCAAGCCGAGTCCACTCTTCGCAATCGGGCCCTGGCCGCATTCGGTGACGATGTCGTTCTGACGAACAAGGCTGCGGTCGATCTGCTTTCGCCCGGCGACTACGCATCGATGAGATTGCTTGCCGCAGAGCTCGACTGTAGCTCGGACCGGCACACCAGAGTGCGCCTGAGCTCCGGCCTCGAGGTGGATGTTCACCTCACCCGAATCGACGGCACTACAGACGGCACACTCTTCCGGTTCAATCGCACCGAGACGCCACCCCAGTCGGTGACCTCACAAGCCCACGCCACGGATAGCGCGGCCATTCAGATGGGGCCTGTACTGATCCATGGCACCGCAGGAACAGGCCGCACCACGGAAGCTCGCAGACTGCGGCCGGGTGCGCTCTTCCTCGATTCAGCGGACGCGGTGACGTTCGGTGAACGCGCCTGGGCCAGCCGCCTGCAGGAGATCCTCGCAAGCGACGCGACTGTGGGTCTGGAGAACATCGACCTTCTCCCCTGCTCACTGATTCCGCTAGTCGTCGACGTGGTCTCTGCGGGCCACGCGATCGTCCTGACCTCATGTCCTGTGCGAGACCTGCAGGGGCCACACCTGGCACTCGCATCGATGGTCGTCGAGCAACGAGAGCTCATCGACCTGCAGGATCGCACGGGCGAAATCGAATCGCTGGCAATGCATTTGGTAAAGGACATCGAGCCGCAGGCCGACATCCGCCTGCTCCCGAGCGTGATCGAAGCACTCGCAACGAGAGCTTGGCCCGGAAATTTGCACGAACTGCGCGCAGTGATGGTTGACGTACTGAAACGACGAAACAGCGGCGACGTAACCGTGCGAGATCTCCCCCAGGCCTACCGGACAACTACTCGAACTCGGAACCTGGCAGGACGCGAACGAGCGGAGCGGATCGCGATCATCGAAGCGCTTAAGGTCCACGACGGCAACAAGGCACGCGCAGCGAAGGATCTCGGGATCAGCCGCACGACGCTTTACGCCCGTATGCGAGCGCTCAAGATCGGAATCTAGGTACAAGCGGTACTGATGGACATGACGGTGACGTCGCCCCGCTCCTCGTCCTGTCGGACGCGGTCGGGGCGACGCCGGCGGAGGAACTGCAGATCTAGCGCGGCGCCATCCGCAGCGCGCCATCCATGCGGATCGTCTCGCCGTTGATGTAGTCGTGCTCGGCGAGGAAGTAGGCCAGCTGCGCGTACTCGCTCGGCTCGCCCAGGCGCGACGGGAACGGGATGCCCGCCTCGAGGGTCTTCTTGAACTCCGGGGTCACGCCGGCCAGCATCGGGGTGTTGATGGTGCCGGGGGCGATGGTGTTCACGCGGATGCCGAACTGCGCCAGGTCGCGCGCGGCGGTGATGGTCATGGCGTGCACGCCGCCCTTGGACGCGGTGTAGGCGATCTGGCCGATCTGACCCTCGAACGCCGCGACCGACGCGGTGTTGACGATGAGGCCGCGGGAGCCCTGCTCGTCGACGGCCTCCTGCTTGCTCATCTGGTCGGCCGCCAGGCGCATCACGTTGAACGTGCCGACCAGGTTGATGTTGATGACCGTCTGGAACAGGTCCAGCGCGTGCGGGCCGTTCTTCGACAGGATGCGGCCCGCCCAGCCGACGCCGGCGCAGTTGACGGCCACGCGCAGCGGGCCCGCCTTGACGGCCTCGGCGATCGCGGCGAGGACCTCGTCCTCCTTGGTCACGTCGGTCGCGACGAGGTGCACGTTCTCGACCGGGGCGGCCTTGTCGATCGACGGCTGCAGGTCGAGGCCGAAGACGGTGGCGCCGGCATCGGCGAAGCGCTTCGCGGTGGCGGCGCCGAGGCCGGATGCGCCACCGGTGACGATGACGGAGGAGCCGGAGACGTCCATGGCTGATTCCCTTCTGTAGTGGAGCACTCGCCGAAAATGCGAGTGCGGCGCACCTCACCAGTGAGGTACGAGTTCAATGCCCCGGGACCATCGAGCGATTCCGGGGAAGCAGGTTCGACGAGCAGTCGGGCGAGGCCAGGCTCGCCCAGGTCACGAACCTAGATGGACAGCAGCCTCAACTGTCAATGCCGGTTGGTCCGCGGATAGGTGTTCTGCATCCGCAAGTTGTGTCCACATCGCGTCGACCATGGGCTGCAGGAAGATTCGCCCCAGTTGGCGGACCATGAGTTTGACGGTCTGTTCCGCGACGGGCTGGCCTGTGGAGGCCACTCCCGCGTCACGCAGGGCGATCACCTGCTGTCTACTCAGGTCGGTCAGCCGCGCTAACAGCCCATCCGGTGGTGCCGACGGATCGAGTAATACGCGCCGCATGTAGTTGACCACAGATGGATGTGACTGCAACATCCGGCTGACGGCGAGATCACGGGCGGCAGCGACCTGTGCAGCCGATCCACCGTCGGGGGCAGCATCAGCGATCGCCAACGCGTGGTAGTCAACGATGAGCTGGTCAACCGCCTGGCGCAGCCCCTCCTTCGTCTTGAAGTGATGCTGAACGAGGCCGACGGCGACACCCGCTTCTGCGGCGACGGCGCGCATCGACACTTTGTCCTCACCAGATGCCGCGTAGAGGTCAAGCGCAGCGTTCCGGATCCTCGCCCGAGCCGTGAGGTCGCCGCCTGTAACGAAGGGTTCACCCATCACAAGCCTCCTTGGACCGCGAGTATACAAACCGTGCTTGACCCATACATATGTACTAGCTACTATACGAGCGTATAGCAAGAGGAGTGATTCATGACACAAGAACTGTCCGGTATTCGTGTAGTGACCCTCGCGGTCAATGTCCCCGGTCCGGTTGCAGCAGCGCGGCTGTGCGCGCTTGGTGCTCAAGTTCATAAGATCGAGGGGCCGGCGGGCGATACGCTGCGGACTGTCACGCCCTCCTGGTACGACGCCCTGGCACAGGGACAGACGGTCCTTACAGTCGACCTCAAGACCGATGCTGGCCGTGCGGTGTTCGAAACGGAACTGGACGCGGCTGACGTACTGATCACCGCGATGCGACCGTCTGCGCTTCACAAGCTCGGGATCGATGCGGCGGTCGCCGCGCGTCCCGCGCTCTCCCACGTCGAGATCGTCGGGTACGACGGAGAGCGC
This sequence comes from Gordonia polyisoprenivorans NBRC 16320 = JCM 10675, assembly GCF_000241325.1. Lineage (GTDB taxonomy): Bacteria > Actinomycetota > Actinomycetes > Mycobacteriales > Mycobacteriaceae > Gordonia > Gordonia polyisoprenivorans. The sequence goes on from NZ_BAEI01000029.1 coordinate 11,675, forward strand.
GCCGACGAAGCCGGGCACGACCTGACCTATCAGGCGGCGTACGGCATGGTGGTTCCCGGCGTCATGCCGACGGTGCCGGTCGTGGATCTGCTGGGCGCCGAACGCGCTGTCGCAGAGGTGCTGCTCGCGCTTCGCGAGCGCGACCGGACCGGGGCGGGCGCTGTCCGTCGCGTCGTCCTCGATGACGCGGCCGCCGATGCGGGCGCGGCCGTACGGCACGGGCTGCTCGGCGACGGGGCACCCCTGGGCGGTGCGGACCCCGCGTACGGCGTGTACCGCGCGGCCGACGGTCACGTGGCCGTCGCTGCGATCGAGCCGCACTTCCGCGCCAGGCTCGTGACCGCGCTCGGCGCCGAGGACCACGCCGGTATCGCGGCGGCGTTCGAGCGGCGCAGCGTCGACGAGTGGCTCGAGCTGGCAGCTCGGATCGATGTACCCATCACGGAGGTGCGCGGCGCGCGCACCGCACAAAGGAGCAGGTAACTTCCATGGCAGCGAACAACGAAGCAGTGATCGTCGGCGCGGTACGCACGCCCGTCGGTCGACGCAACGGCATCCTCAGCGGTTGGCACCCCGTCGACCTGCTCGGAGCCACCATCGCCGAACTGGTCCAGCGAGCGGCGATCGACCCGGCCTTAATCGAGGACGTCATCGCGGGATGCGTGCTCCAATTCGAACAGCAGACGGGGAACCTCGGACGGCACGCGGTCCTCGCCGCAGGCCTCCCCGAGACGGTTCCGGCGGTGACAGTCGACCGGCAGTGCGGCTCGGGCCAGCAGGCCGTCAGCTTCGCGGCGCAGGCCGTGATGGCCGGCACGCACGATCTGGTCATCGCGTGCGGCGTCGAGTCGATGTCCCAGGTCCCCATGCCACCGTCGATGACCCCGGGCGCGCCCCTCGGACCGCAGTACAGTCCGCGTGAGCTGGCGCGGTACGACGGCGGTCTCATGGCACAGGGCCTCTCGTCCGAACTGATGAACAAGCAGTTCGGATTCACCCGCGCCGAACTCGACGAGTTCGGGATCCGCAGCCACGAGCGGGCGGCCACAGCCACCGCCGCAGGCCGATTCCGAGAGCAGCTGGTCCCGATCCACGCAGATCCGGCCGACGACACGTCGCCGCTCGTCGACCGCGACGAAGGGATCCGCGCGGAGCAGGACCCCGCCAAGGTGGCCGCGCTGCGCACCGTCTTCGCCGAGGACGGGATGACGACTGCGGGGAATTCATCGCAGCTCAGCGACGGCGCCGCCGCTCTCCTGATCGCGAGCCGCGAGTTCGCCGAGGAACACGGCCTGCGGCCCCGCGCCCGATTCCGCGCGCTCGCCGTCGCGGCGGACGATCCGATCGTCCAGTTCACCGCGATCCTGCGGGCCAGCCACACAGCGCTGCGCCGATCCGGACTGGAGGCGAGCGACATCGACCTGTTCGAGGTCAACGAGGCCTTCGCCGGGGTACCACTGATGTTCCAGCGCGAGTTCGACGTCCCCGACGACAAGCTCAACGTCAACGGCGGATCCGTCGCCATCGGACACCCGCTCGGGTCCACCGGCGCGCGGATGCTGACCGATCTCCTCTGCGAGCTCGAGCGCCGCGGAGACCGCTTCGGACTTCAGACGGTGTGCGAGGCCACCGGAACCGCGAACGCCACCATCATCGAACGCATCGGCTAGAAGGGCATCCACCATGACCGACATTGTCAAGGGGCTGCCGTCCACGCACGGCGACAGCACCCAGCTCAACACGACCACCCTCATCCGGCACGCCGCCAGGACCTACCCGGAACAGGAGATCGTCTACCGCACGCCCGACGGCGGCTGGGACCGCTACACCTACGCCGACGCGTACCGTCGTATCCGCCGGGCCGCGAACGTGCTCGGCGGACTCGGCGTGGGCCCGGCCGACGTGGTCGGCATCCTGGACTGGAACAGCAAGCGCCACTTCGAATTGTACTGGGCCATCCCCGGCACGGCGGCGGCGATGCTGCAGATGAACCTGCGCCTCTCGCCGGCGGACCTCGGCTACGTCGCCACCCACAGCGGCGCCTCCGTCGTGCTGGTCGACGAGTCCCTGCTCCCGGTCGCCCGCGAACTCGCTCCACACGCACCCGGCATCACGACCTGGGTCGTGATGACCGACCGGCCCTCGTCCGAGGTGGATCCCGGCCTGCCGAACGCGGTCTTCTTCGAGGATCTCATGGCTGAGGCCTCCGACGAGATCGACTGGCCAGTGATCGACGAGACGTCCACGTACAGCGCTTGTTACACCACGGGAACCACCGGCCGGCCGAAGGGTGTGTACTACTCGCACCGGGGCATCTACCTGCACACCATGGCGCAGGTGGCCGCCATGGGGATGAACGCCGCGGACTCGGTCATGCTGATCACGCCGATGTTCCACGGCCAGAGCTGGGGACTGCCCCAGTCGGCGGTGTACGCGCAGGCGAAGGTCGTCCTCCCCGGCCGGTACACCGCCGAGGACACGGCAGTTCTCGTCGACGCGATGATCGCCGAGCAGGTGACCGTGGCGAACGGCGCACCCGCGATCTTTGGTCCCATGCTCGACTACATCAAGACCCTCGACGCGATGCCCGACCTCAGCCGTGCTCGGCTCCTCTGTGGGGCGACGGAGCCGCCATTGACCATGATGCGCGGATTCTTCGAGCTCACCGGCGCCGACATCATCCACGCCTACGGAGCAACGGAGACGACGCCGTTCGTGGCCGTCAACCGCGGCATCAAGCCGACCCTCACGGATCTCACCGATGATGAGCGCTGGGACCTCAAGCGCTGCCAGGGACTCCCCTGCGTCGGCGTGGACCTGAAGGTCATCGGCCCCTCGGGCGAGGAACTGCCGCACGACGGCGTCGCCGAGGGCGAGCTGCTCATCCGCGGCCCGTGGATCACCGAGCGCTACCACGACCTCGACGAGGTTCCCGGCGAGCGGTTCATCGACGGCTTCTGGCGGAGCGGCGACGTCGCGACCATCCATCCGAACGGCTACGTTAAGGTCGTCGACCGGCTCAAGGACGTGGTCAAGAGCGGCGGCGAATGGATCTCGTCGATCGACATGGAGAACGCGATCGTGGCACACCCGCGGGTGCGGGAGGCGGCCGTCATCGGCGTCGCGCACCCGAAGTGGCAGGAACGCCCCGTCGTGCTGCTCGCCACGATCGACGGCGAAGATGTGCCCCTCGCGGAGATCCACGAGCTGCTCGCCGGGCGGTTCGCGAAGTGGCAGCTGCCCGACGTCGTGATTCGCGTCGACGCTCTGCCGCGCACCAGCGTCGGCAAACTCGACAAGAAGGTCATGCGGGTCGACCACGCCGACGTGTACACAGGGGTCACCGAATGACGTCAGCGTCTACCGGAGAGCCAGTGGTGATCCGCGAGCACGTCGGCGCGGTCGCCGTGCTGAGCCTGAATCGCCCGAAGGCCTACAACGCGCTCAACCGAGAAGTTTTCGATGCGCTCGGCGCGCACCTGGCAACGTGCAAGGACGACGATGCCGTGCGTGCAGTGATCATCACCGGATCGTCGAAGGCGTTCTGCGCGGGCGCTGACATCAACGCATTCGACGCATTGCGCGCCGAATCGATCCTGGGGTCGTTCGACGCTGGCGGCGGGCCGACCTGGGAGGTGCTTAACGCGTGTCGCAAGCCGGTGATCGCCGCAGTCGAAGGCGTAGCCTTCGGCGGTGGTTGCGAGCTAGCGCTGGCCTGCGACACGGTCATCGCCGGAGCGGGCGCTCGGTTCGCCGTGCCGGAGGTGAAGCTCGGAGTGATCCCGGGTGCGGGCGGCACGCAACGCCTAATCCGGGCCGTTGGCAAGGCCAAAGCGATGGCCATGCTGCTCAGCGGCGATCCGCTGGATGCAGCGGCCGCCGAAGCCGCCGGTCTGGTGGCCGCGGTAGCACCCGCCGGCGAAGCGCTGACTGCCGCGCTGGCGCTCGCCGGCCGCATCGCGGCGAACTCTCCGCTCGCCGTCGCACTCGCGAAGGATGCGGCACGCGTGTCGATGGAGTCACCGCTCGCCCACGGCCTGGAGTACGAGCGGCGCAACTTCGCCGTCGCGCTGCGCTCGGACGACTGCCACGAAGGCCAGCGGGCCTTCGAAGAAAAGCGGACCCCCGAATTCCACGGAAAGTGATCTAACATGACGACTCAGCTAATCCGCGACGTGCAGATTCCGGTAGGCAATGATTGTGTTGTCGTGGCCGACCTGATCAAACCGAGTGGTGACGCACCGACTCCGGTGCTCGTCACCGTGATGCCCTATCGGCGCGATACGGCCGGTCACGTCACGCATGCGGACGCGATGACGTGGTTCGCCGAGCGCGGCTACGCCTCGGTCTTCATTGATCCTCGGGGCCTCGGCGGATCGTCGGGAACGATGCTGCCCCCGCTGGATCCCCAAGAGGGGCGCGACGCCGCCGCGGCGATCGAATGGATCGCCGACCAGCCGTGGTGCGATGGATCGATCGGCATGTGGGGGATGTCTTATGGCGGAATCATGACGCTGCGCACGGCCGCCCTGCGCCCGCGCGGGTTGAAGGCGATAGTGCCGATCTTCTTCACCGCGGACGGATCCGATGGCCTGGCCAACCCGAGCGGGGTACGCGGCGGTGTGATGGCCACCGGTCTATGGGGAACGAAAACCCTGCTCGATCAGGTTCTGCCACCCGTGCGCACCAACCCGACCAGTATCGAGATGGAGAGTTGGCGAGCTCGACTGGACGAGACGCCGAACATCATCGACTTCTGGCAGCACGGTCCCGACGATCCGGTCTGGGGGGAGCGCGCCATCGACGCCACTCTCGTGGACGTCCCGGCGCTGTGCTTCTCGGGCTGGCGCGACCTCTTCTGCTCCGGCAGCGTGCGCGCCTACGAAGCGATCCCGACACGGAAGCATCTCGTGGCGGGGCCGTGGATGCACGTCGAGCCCAGCGCCTCTCCGATTGCGCCTGCGGAGCATCGCGAGCTGATGCTCCGTTGGTGGGACCGTTGGCTCCGCGACAAAGCGGAACCGGAGTTCGACGCCGACGGTGCGACCGTGTTTGTGCAGGGAAGCGCGCAATCCTGGCGCGAGTACACGGCGTGGCCCCCGGCAGAAAGTCGAAGTGTCGTCTTTGACGCGGCCACCTCGAGCGAATTGATCCCCGCTCCCGACGATGGCGCCTCCGCGCCGCCACACTGGCCGGCGGTGTCGGTGAGCGACGCCGTCGCGGGCACACAGTCGGGGACGTGGTACATCCCCACGTTCGGTTACGGGCTGCCCTTGGATGAGCAGGAGGACGACCGGCGGGCCGTGGCCATCGATGGCGAGGAGCTCACCGAGGACACAGTCATCATCGGAGCGCCGACCGCCGACGTCGTGACAGGGGAGGGGACGACCAGCGATCGTATCGTCGTGCGCGTTGCCGACGTGGCCCCGGACGGTAGTTCGCATCTGATCACGACGGGCATCGCCCCCATTACCGGCGGCGCCGGTCAGTGGCGCGTCACGTTGGCGCCGACCGCGTACCAGGTGCCCGCCGGGCACCGGATTCGCATCGTCGTTTCCAGCAGCGACTTTCCCCACGTCCTGCCGGCCGTGCAAGCGGATGGCTCCAGCTCCGTTCTGGAGGTTCAGGGACTCCGCCAGCACTTGCTGACAATCGACCCCGGCGCCGGGGTGCCGACAACACTTCCGCCGCCCCCGACCGCCCTGCCGGACGGCATCATCAGTGCCGCGCCGGTGTGGAAGATCGGGCGCGACCTGATCCTCGACGGGGTTGAGATGCTCTCCGGCGCCGACGTCGCGGTGAGAACATTCGACGAAGCCCATGTCTATGAGTCGTCAACGCGTGATTTTGCCGAGGTCAATAATCTCGCGCCGAGTATGGCGCGACTGACCTTCGATCACGCGGCGACGGTGCGGTTGGCGAATGGCCGGACCATCGAAGGAAGCGTGCATTCTGAGTTTGTGGGCGGAAAGCTCACAGCACACGCAAAGGTTCGCGTCGGGGATGACCTCGTTGTCGATCGAATCTGGGAGGTATAGAAACGATGTCCGAACTGTTCCCCAACTATCGCGCCCCTTGGGAGTCCGATGACCAGGCAGCCCTTCGGGTGCATGCCGCCGCGTTCGTCGCCAAAGAAGTGACTCCGCACGAAGAGCGCTGGGCCCAGCAGCACCAGGTCGACCGTGACGTCTGGAACAAGGCCGGCGCGGCGGGTCTGCTCTGCCTCGATGTGCCCGAGGAATTCGGCGGTGCCGGTGGCAACTTCGGGCATGAGTCCGTCGTCCAGCAGGAGCTGGTCGGCGCCGGCGACAGTGCAATGGGCTTCGCCGTGCACTCGACCATCGTGGCGCACTACATCAATTCGTACGCCACCGCAGAGCAGAGGAAGCGGTGGCTGCCCAGATGCGCCACGGGCGAGGCGGTTCTCGCCATTGCGATGACCGAACCGGGGACAGGGTCTGACCTGCAGGCTGTTCGCACGACCGCCGTCCGACAGGGCGACGACTACCTGATCAACGGATCGAAGACCTTCATCTCGAACGCCACCCACTGCGACCTTCTCATCATTGTCGCCAAGACCGATCCCAGTCAGGGGGCAAAGGGAATTTCCCTTTTCGTCGCCGAGACCAAGGACCTGGACGGCTTTGAACGCGGCCGAATCCTAGATAAGATAGGACAGCACGGACAGGACACCAGAGAACTGGCATTCACCGATATGCGCGTCCCCGCGGCCAACCTCCTAGGAGGCGTCGAGGGCCAGGGCTTCTATCAGCTAATGAACCAGTTGCAGCGGGAGCGACTCATCATTGCAGTCGGCGCGATCGCAGCAGCCGAGACCGCGGTCGCCCGGACTATCGCGTATGCCAAAGAGCGCAAGGCTTTCGGCAAGCCACTGATGCAATTCCAGAACACCAGATTCGTCCTCTCCGAATGCAAGGCCGACGTCCTGGCCGGCAAGACACTCATCGACCATTGCATCGGCGAGCAGATCGCGGGCCGACTGGATCCCGCAACCGCCTCGATGGCGAAGCTGTGGGCGACCGAGAAGCAGAAGGAGGTCATCGATCGGTGCCTCCAACTGTTCGGCGGCTACGGCTACATCCTCGAGTATCCGATCGCCAGGATGTACGCCGACGCTCGGGTCCAGACGATCTATGGCGGAACCAGCGAGATCATGAAGGAGCTCATCGGAAGGTCGCTCTAGACGAGCAGCAAGAGCCGCAGCATGGAGAACCATCCTTGTGAGTTTCGCGAAGTCTCGTCGACCGAAGCGCTATGTCTGAGCCGCAACTACTTGTTCCCGGCTCACGAAGGGAGCAACCGCCATGATCTGCATCTTGGGTTCGGCCGGGCACTTCGGCCTGCGGCTCGGAGTACTTCGGGGACTTGGCGAGATGTACGAGCGCAGCGACATGAACGACCTCAGCGATCGCGTCTTGAAGACAACGGATAGCGAGCCTCGACCGACGATTTTCTCGACGCCAGACTCGTCGCGTGGCCGTCCTCCAACGGTCCGATGATGACAAGGATCCTCTGTAAGGAGCAACCAGGCGCTACCGCGGTGGCTGCGGAAACGTCATTCCGTGGAGTGGTCGCTTTGCTCGACGACCTCGTTTCAAGTGAGTCGTTCCTCCGCGGGAGCGCCCACCGCCTGCGTGCCGAGGTGCCTGCGTACCGGTCGGTGTCCGACGAGTCGATCACCGCCTGTGTCGAACGGATCCTGCGGTTCGCTGCCCCGGTCTTGATCCGGGGCAGCGAACCGCCAAGCGGCGAGATTGTCGGGGCCGATCACGCGACTCTCGAGAAGCTACTGCAAGGTGCGGACTTTCACGATGTCATGGCTGGATTCCGCTCCGTCATCACGGGGATCCAGCACTGGATCGCCGATCGTGCCCCCGCGCATGGCGTTGCGGTCGGCACGGTACTCGAGCTCTCACAACTGCTGTGGGGATTGAGTGACTCGTTCTCCAACCAGGCGACCGAAACGTACCGCCGCTATGTAACACTCGGACAGCCGAAGCTCGAACAACAACGTCGTAGGCGGTGGGTGACTGGCCTCCTCGCGGGCAGCCTTCCCGTGCACGATATTTGGCTTGGATGCGCCGAATTCCACATCGATCACGACGCACTCGTGCACGTAATCTGTGTCGCTGCCGTCCCGCAATACGCGTTAGAGGGCATCGCGACTCGGCTGATTGACGACTGCACGGCGAACGCCGGTGCCAGCGAATCGGTAACGATGCTAGTTCCCGGCGCGGGCGGCCTCATCGGATTCACCACGTCGCCACCCGGATCGTCACGAATGCCTGTCGCGGTTGGTCCGCCACGACCACTCAGTTCCCTCAACAGCTCGTACGTCATCGCGCGGGACATCCTCGCCGCCGTCGGCTCAACGGCTGGCGTACACAGCCTCGAATCGGTCAGCTGGCGGGTCGCGGTGCCGGCGCAATACGCCCTCAACGCGTTCCTCGACCGTCGATATCTAGTTCCCTTGCGCGAGCATGGCGCGTTCGGAGAGCTCATCATCGAGGCGCTTCAGGCCTGGCTCAATCACGACCGGAACGCTGCGCGAGCAGCGGCCAGCATCCCCGTCCACAGGAACACCCTCCGATACCGGCTGAGCCGGTTCGAGGAACTCACCGAGTGCTCACTCGACGAGACTGAGACGATCATTGAGCTCACGTGGGTACTTGCCGCCTCATCGGCCCTTCGAAGCGAATAACCGGCGGCGGCGCAGCCTTTTGGACGAGTCCGCGACTGCTCTTACCGCGTGAGAACCGTGCGCGAGAGGCCGATCATTCCGGACCCGTCAACGACCGCGCCCCCGAGTTTCCGCGCACGATGCCGTCCACCCGCTCGATCACCAGGAGTAGTTCCGCTCGCTGGGCGGGCTCCAGATCCCTTCTTCTCGCAAGTGATCGAGCACGGGCGCGAAGGCCCGAACCTCGGCTGGATTCCACAACGGGAAGTTGACGAGCACGTTCGATGTGGCGGTGTGCTGTTTGAGAGCGATCAGTTGCCTTGCCACCTGCTCGCTGGTGCCGAAAATCTTGAGTATCCCCTGACCACTGCCCCACGCCCGCGCAGCTGCCTCAGACCCTTGTTCCTCGAACAGCGCGCGAACAGAGTCGATTCCGCCCAGGATATCGGCGGCCAACTCCATCGTTGCGTCCTCGTTGAGCGACCTCGTGAGCCGTTCGTAGGTCTCCTCAGCCTCGCCCTCTTCCTCGCGAACAATGACTATGGCGAACGGAGTCGTACCTAGCGGAGCTGCACGCCCGACGCTCTCAAGTACGGATTCGACGCGATGTCCGGTCTCTCGCACCTTGTCTAGGCTGTTGCCGGCAACGACGAGTTGGTCGCAATGTCGAGCGGCAAAGGCCATACCAGCCGGTGACCCGCCAGCGCTCACGAGGAGTGGGTGTGGACGCTGGAGCGGGCGGGGCGCCTTGATTCGGCCGTCAACGCGGTAATAGTCGCCCTCGAAGTCCACAGCTTCCTCGTCCGCCCAGAGACGCTTGACAACCTCGACGAACTCGCCCGCCATGGCGTAGCGGCGGTCATGCTCAACCAGGTTCTCATCACCGAACAAGCGCGCCTCAGGGTCGCCGAACCCTGTCACGACGTTCCAACCCCAGCGGCCGCCACTAAAGGCGTCGAGTGTGGCGCCCATTCGCGCGGCGTGCGCGGGCTTATGGTGTGTGGTGTGCAGCGTCGTGATCACTCCGATGTGATCAGTCACCGCAAACAAGCCCATAGCGAGCAGCGGCGCATGGAACTTCGGCGACTGATGCCCTGCGCGTTCGGCGGCACGCTGATGTCCTGACCAACTATCAGCGATGAATAGCGCATCGAAGCCGGTCTCTTCCGCGCTCCGTGCCATGTCGAGAAACACCTGCTTCGATAGCGTCGGTGTCGTACGCGCAGCTTCGTCCGACCAGATGTGGTCCGTCTGACCCGTGGGGAAGAAGTAGGTGAGACTCAGTTCGTCCGGGTTCGTGTTCAGGGCTTTCAATTCAGTACCTTCGGTTAGGCGATCATCGCAGTGCGGGGCTCGAGGTCATGGGTGGGATAGTCAGGATCGATAAGGGGCAGCTGGGAGAGGAGTCGGCGAGCCGTCGAGATTGCTTCCCGCACAGCGTCGTCGGCACCAGCCGTCCGCGGAGCAACACAGCTGTTTGGCGCCAGCAGATGGCGTACCAGCACGACGGTGCCGTGCCCGACCTCGACGATGGCCGCCATGGCCCGATCGAGCCGGTCCGCGCAGTCGCAGCGCTCTGCCAGCAGTAGTTGCCCAAGGCATGCATGATGGATGTACGGGCAGCCCCCTGCAGAGGGCCCCGCTCCGAATGACAGCACCGTGTACTCGTCGGGTTGCCCGAGCAAGCTGTATGTGACGGCGTTGAAGTCGCCATGTCGCGTAGTTAGGGAGAACGCCGGCCCAACACTGATTTGCGTGCGTTCCGCCATGCATTCGGCGACGTCGCGGACATCGACGACGCTGAGCCCGTGGTGGCTCGCGAACCGTTGAGCTTCCGCAGCATCGGCGAGCTCATGCGGGTTGTCGGCGCTGACAAGGTGCCCTATCCCACATACTGGCGACAGCTGGGCGATTCCAGCAAGGTCCACCGCAGCGTGTGCATAGTCGGGGCGCGAACGAGATCCACCAGCTCCCGTGACGCGCGGCTGGACGTGACCCGGGCGCGTGAACGACGCCGCGGTCGACGCTGGATCCGCCAAACGCCTCATCGTCGTGGCGCGATCCCCGGCGGAGATGCCGGTGCCGATGCCCGAAGCAGCATCAACCGTCACGGTGTATCCAGTCCCGTTCTGCGCCGCGACGGCAACACCAGACATTGAACTCAGACCCAGACGGACGCACTCCGTGTTCGGCAGTGCCACCTCGAGATACCCCGAGGAATAGCGGACAAGGAAGGCGGCAGTGACCGCGGTGACGTAGCTCGCCGAACACACGAGAACTGCTTGGGGACAGTCGGCGGCTGCGTGGGCATCCGTGACGACGACGACTCGCCCCTCCGCGAGTTGCTGGGCCACGCGATCAGCCGTGCCGACGCTCTGAGTACTGATGATGTGCTCCCTCCATTCGGTGGCGTGATGCCGATCACAATACAGACAGTCCGCTCAACGGGATGCACAATCCACCAGACGGGCTGGCTTAGATTTCTGCAGGAGTTCATCCCGCGCACCGGGTTGCGAATCCCGCCTGTCGGGTTCTAGAGTGAGATCTGCGACACACTCGTGTCGGTAGCGATCAACTGTCATACGAACGGAAGGACCGAGGCGATATGTCCGAGGTGCACGCGAAATTTCTCGACCAGACGGGCGTTGCGGAGGCGACGACGGCCGTCTGGCCAGCACTGAAGGTGCCACGGGAGCAGATCGAAGCCGAGATCGCCCGTCTCGCGGGGCTTCCTACCCCTAGCGACGGTGTCCGACGTTCGCTGGTTGTTCACCCGAGCTCAAAGTTCCGGGGTCTCACACCAACGATCCGCGCGGCGATCGAAGTCGTCCTCCCCGGCGAGCGCACGCCGCACGTCACGCGAAGCAGCTCGTGTGTCGAGCTGTGCATCGGCGGCGCGGGGATCGCAGAGGTCGATGGAGTTCGATTCGACGTGTCGAAACACGACACCTGGACCGTACCCAATCTCACTGCCCGTCAATACGAGGCCAGCGGCAGTGAGCCTTTCGTGAGACTGGTGTTTAGCGACGAACCCTTGCTGGAGTATTTGGCAGCACACTACGTCAACGACGGCTACCGAGCGGCCGCGGACGGGGTAGAGCACGTTCGGGAATCTCTCGCCGACTACGCCTACCCGATGCCGTCTGGAGGCGGCGCTCTCAAGACCTATGCAGGCCTGATGGATCCCGAGGTGATTCGGCATCATCCCAAGTGCTGGAAATGGGACGAGGTCAAGGCCTACCTCGACGGTCTTGACAAGTCCGGCCCCGACTATCGCTCAGCGATCATCGCCCTGCTGTGGGACGAGTCAACCGGTCGAGTCAATGGAAGCACGAACACTCTGACCGCGTTCATCTCCGGCGGCTATGACCCCACCTGGGTCGAGGGCAAGTACCGCATGGCGCGCTCGCACCGGCACAGCATGGCGGCGATCAACTACGCTTTCGCCGGCGACTGGCAGACGGTGGTCGAGGGCCAAACGATCCGATGGGGCGCAGGAGATCTCGTTCTGACCGCACCGGCGTGGGCGCTGCACACCAACGGCTCCAGCTCGCAGCAGCCGTACACATTCGCAATGCAGGATGCCGCCCTCATGGCTTCAATGAACGCCTCGGTCGTGCAGGAGTACGTGGGACAGCAACCAATCCTCATTGGATCGCACGCCGGCTTCAACACAAGCATCGATACCGAGCACGCCGACGAGCTCATCGACGTCTGATCGGACTAATCTGACTCACCTCCAGTCAGACTCACGGTAGTGGTGAGCGGCGGCGACACCCGCGTCGCCGCCCCACCAACCGGAGTCTGTTTGGCCGTACGCATACACCTGGCGGCATCCCACCTTCTGGCCCGACGTGGACGAGCTCGGAACATTCAATGTCTGATGAGGGCTCGGTCGATAGCCAACCTGGCGACAGACTCAAGCGCCGCGGCTGGAGAACCTTCGTCGTAGAGCCCGCCAAGTACAAAGGCGCCAACTATGACCACGTGGAGTTGATCGGCCAGTGCGTTCGCCCCCTTGGGCTAGGCTCGTCAAGGTCCGCAGCCGCTTTCGAAGTTCCTCTTCGTGGCTTGAGCAGCGTTGTCGGATTTCCTGATAGGAATCGCTGTCGAACTCGGCAGCGGTGTTGACGAACGCGCATCCACGGTAACTGGCACTGGTTGCTAGATCTTGAATCCAAGCGACTTGCGCGAGGAGTTCCTCGACCGGGTCTGTATGATCGCCGGGCGATGCGATCCCAAGTGCTCCAGAAGTTTTCGTCTCGACGGTCGAGGACTGCGAGTGTCAGATCGGTCTTACTAGGAAACCACCGGTACAAACTGGCCTTAGACATGCCAGA
>NZ_BAEI01000028.1 GCF_000241325.1 Gordonia polyisoprenivorans NBRC 16320 = JCM 10675
ATCGCCGCAGCCACATCCTGGCGACTCTTCGCTGCCGCCAACGCCTCGACCACAGCGACAGCGTCAACCTCAGTCAACACCTCCACGATCACTACCCCTATCGAAACCGATCTGTCTCGATGGAGTAGCCGATCGACCATCAACCCGTATACGGCATCAACACTCGACAGCGGAGCCAAGTCCCACCCACACACAACTACTTGGGGCTAGCCGATCGGGCCTCCCGCAGCGTGGGCGAGACTAGTGACGTCCACATTCGCAAACACCGTGTCTGTTCGGTTCCACGGTGAAAGTCAAACTCGTGAACATTTGACACTCGGGATTGCGAAGATGACCACTGGACCAAGGCTCGGATCAGGCCGTCCAGCCGTTGAGGTCGTCGAGCAGCGCCATCTTTTCGGCGTCATAGCCCGTCTCCCCCACCTCGATGCCGACGTTCCACCGCATTGTCGACGGGGTGCGCCGATCGAATGTCGGCCACGCCGGAACGCCGTCGCCATTGGGGTCACCCGTAGCGACGAAGTTGACCAGAGACGACATCATCGCCGCCGACAGATCCCGATCAGCGTCTTCCCAGGCCCATGAAGGGCGAGCCCGCTCGAGAGCGCCGAACGCGTACAGGACGTCGGAACCATGGAATGCGCCCGCGTAGCTGGCCTCGATCACGTCGTCGGCCGGAGCGATCGGCGGCCGACGCAAGAAGCGGAAGTGCCAGAGCGGCGACACACAACCAGCCTCGTGGCTGCGCGCGGCTGCCCAAGTTGACCAGTTGAAGATGCGGTCGGCTTCGAGGTCCCAACTGGCGCTCCGCGCTCCCCCATTGTCGGACGCCGGGTAGAGCTCCCATGCGCGATCAGCGGCGTCACCGAAGGTCGCACGCAGATGCTCCCGATAGGCGCTGAGCGTGGGGAGATACGGCAGTCCCGAAGCCTCGTTTCCCACATCCCCCAGCAGGAAGGGTACGTCGTGGATCCGGCCGCTCTGGTACGCACGCATCGGAGATTCGAGCAGAACATGCCCATCGATCAGGGGGTACGCTCCGTCGAACAGGTGCAGACTGACCTCTGCACCGGGCGCCAGGTCGAAGTTCCACGATCCGTGCGCCCGGGGAAGTAGTACTGCGTCGATCTGGTGGGGTGACAGCGCCCGCATTGCCGCCGGATCTCGAGCTCCCAGCGTCTCCATGATCTCGGTGCCAGCGGCCTCCCCTGCCGCCAGGGTTTGCACTCCCGCAGGATGGCCAGGCCCCTCCAGGTCCCGCGCGAGACCGGGACCGCTGTGCGCGATCGCCTTATGGAACAGGCCGACCGCTAGGGGCGACGCGCGGAGCACGTGCACTGAGTTGGCGCCGGCGGAAACGCCACCGATCGTGACGTCACCCGGGTCTCCGTCGAACGCCGCGATGTTGCGCTGCACCCACTGCAAGGCGGCGATCTGATCCAACAGTCCGTAGTTGCCGGAAGCCCCGTACTCGGACTCGGCCGAGAGTGCCGGGTGCGCAAGGAATCCCAGACGACCTAGCCGATGATTGACCGTGACCACAACGCAACCTGATCGAGCCAACCGCTCTCCGTCGTACATGGGATTGGCTGCGGATCCGAACTGGTAGGCGCCGAAGTGAAACCACACCAGGACGGGGCGCGGACCGGTCCCCGCTCTCGGCGTCCAGACGTTCAGCGTTAGGCAGTCCTCGCTGAACTCGGCCTCGCCCCCGAAATAGAGGGAGTTCGACGGGGGCGCCGCCTGTGGGGCTGCGGGACCGAACCGGAGCGCATCTCTCACGCCGGACCACGAGTGCGCAGGACGCGGTGCCCGCCAGCGAAGTTCGCCCACCGGCGGCGCTGCGTAAGGCACGCCCAAGAAGGATCGCACGCCGTCGGCGCGGATGTGCCCACGGAGTGCGCCGGTCTCGACCGTGACAGTGGTATGAGTCATTTGCGTGGCCCGCCCGTCAGGATACCCGTGACAGACAACGGAACTCACGACGGTGATACACCGTCGGGTCCGCATCCTCGAGATCCACACCATCGACCCGGCCGATCAAAATCGTATGGTCGCCTCCAGGTAGTTTGTCGAATGCCGAACACTGAAGCGTGACACTCGATCCCGCGAGAAGGGGCTGACCCGCCTCGTCAAGCGTCACACCCCCTATGAACTTGTCCGCTCCTCGCGTCGCGAACAGCATCGCCAATTCGGCCTGGCCGTGCGCAGCGACGTGAATGTTCCAGCGGTCGGCCTCCAGAAAGGCCTCATGACACTCGGCCTTCTTCGCAATGCATACGAGAACCAACGCCGGGTCCGCGGACAGCGAGCAGAAGGAGGTCGCCGTGAAGCCACGAGGGGCACCGCTGGCGTCCGTCGTCGTCACGATCGTGACGCCACTCGGAAAGCGCGTCATCGCATCACGGAAGCGGTCAATGTCGATCTCGACATGGGGCTGGGTTTCGTTGGAAGTCATGAATCTCTCCAGAACTCGAATGGTGAGGGCTGACGGCCGGACGGACAGAGCCCCGTCGGGTCACTCGGACCGCCACTGGTGATCGCCGTCACATCACGCTACAATCCGTCGTAAGGAATGTCCATACCGTAATGCGGGATGACGTCCGACCATCCTGGAACGCATTGAATCGAGGAACCGACCGTGCACCAACCTCCCTGGCTCAGCGAGAACGACGTCGACCGCGCCGTCGACGTCCGAGACGCGATCCCCGCCGTCGCCGCGGCCATCGAACACGAAGCTCGAGGACTAGCCGGGAACATCGCGAAGACGATGACCACGTGGGATCCCGCCAGCGCCGCTCACGCCCTGGGCGGCTTCGACCATGCGACCGCCAGGGTCGCATTCAAGACCTGGGTCAACACCCCCGTCGGCGCCGAGTCGCTGCTCAGCCTGTTCGACGCCACCAACGGCCGCATTCTCGCTCTCATGCAGTCCGTCACGCTCGGTGTCATCCGGACTGCCGCGGTGTCTGGCGTGGCCACGGACCTCCTCGCCGACCCCGGCGCCGACGAGCTCGCGATCATCGGCAGCGGCCGTCAGGCGCTCCGCCAGGTCGCCGCCGTCGCGGCCGTCCGTCCGCTCCGCCGTGTCCGGGTGTGGAGCCCTACCCCGGCAAGCCGCGCCGGCTTCGCGGAGCAGATCTCCGCCGAGCTCGGCATCGTCGCCGAAGCCCTGCCCAGCCTCGAGGCGGCGGTCGCCGACGCGCCCATCGTCACGGTGGTCACTCGGGCTCGAGAGCCGTTCTTCCCGCGCGGAATCCTTGCGCCTGGCGCGCACCTGAACGCGATCGGCGCCATCCTTCCGCACGCGGCGGAATTCGACAGTGCGCTACTTGCAGATTCCTCGATCACGGTGGTGGACAACCTCGAGAACGCGCGTCGCGCGTCGCGAGAGCTCATCGAGTTCTACGGCGACGACTTCTCGCCGGTGCAGACCCTCGGCGATCTCATGACCGGTGCCGCTGCTCGGCCGTTGTCGCCCGCATTGACCGTCTTTAAAGGCATGGGTATGGGCCTTGCCGATCTCGCCGTCGCGAACGTCGCTGCGGCCAACCACGAAGGAGTACCGACCGCATGAGGTTTCGCAGCACACCCGAGTCGATCACCGGATCGATCTCGCCGTTGATCACCCCGTTCGCCGACGACCTCGGGCTGGATCTCGGGAGCCTCGCCACGCTGACGCGGTGGCACCTCGACAGCGGGACGCACGGCGTGTCCATCGGCGGGTCGACAGGCGAGCCCAGCTCTCAGACGGTCGCCGAGCGGATTGCCGCCATCCGCGCCGTCGCCGATGTCGTTGACGACGCCGTTCCCTTCCTTGCCGGCACCGGCTCCGCCAAGCTCGACGAGACGCTCGAGCTAACGGCGGCAGCAGTCGACGCGGGTGCTGACGCAGCCCTCGTCATCACCCCGTACTACGCGCGGCCCACCCAGGAGGCGTTGTTCCAGTGGTACTCAACGGTCGCCGCCGAGTTCCCCGACATGCCGATCGTGATCTACAACGTCCCGTCACGCACAGCGGTCGACCTCGCACCCGAGACCGTGGCGCGACTAAACCGCGCGCACGAGAATATCGTCGGCATCAAGGAGACCACGCGCGACTTTGAGCACTTCTCCCGTGTCCTACACGCCACGGGCCGCGACTTCCTCGTATGGTCCGGCATCGAGCTGCTCTGCCTTCCGCTCATGGCACTGGGCGGACGTGGCTTCATCAGCGCAACCGCAAATCTCGCACCGCGCGCTGTCGCAACGATGTACGAGCGATGGGAAGCAGGCGATTTCGACGGTGCACGCGACATCCACTACGCGTTGCATCCACTCACAGACCTACTGTTCGTCGAGACGAATCCTGCGCCGGCCAAGTGGGTCCTTGAGCGCAAGGGCCTCCTGGCCTCGGGGGCGGTTCGCCCGCCGTTGATCACACCGACACCCAAGGGTCTCGACAAGATCGAAACGCTGCTCGAGCAGGCACAGCCCGCACTGGCGCTTGAGCGGTTTCCCGTTCCATCGGCCTAACTCACCGGCTCCCACACCGGACAGGCCCGCACCGGATTCCGCCGAAGCCGGTGCGGGTCTCCGCCTACTGCGCGCCGAGAGCAACCGAGATCTCGCGCGCGCAAGTGCGCAGCGCCTCAGCATCGGCGGACATCGCCTCGGCAGTGAGGCGGCCGACCGGGCCCGCGACGACCAGTGCGGCCACGATCGCGCCACGCCCGTCGAGAATCGGCGCAGCCATTGTCGAGACGTCGGGGTGCACGCGATTCGCCCCCTCCTCGGGGAGCATCGAGAGCCCGGTGTCGCGCGTTCGCTCGACATCGGCGAGGAACTCTTCCAACTCCGCGTGCTCAATGTCGGGATACCAAGCCTCGACCATGGCTGTCACCGAGTCCGGTTCATCATCCGCGAGCAGCACCCGCGTACCCGCCGTGAGGTCGGCCATCACGACCCGGGTGCCGATCTGCAGGTACTGCCGGATCGTGTACGTCCCGTCGGAGCAGGCGACACACACCTTGGAGTCGCCGGTACGCGTCCACAGGGACGTCGTTTCCATCACTCGCTCACGTAGATCATCCATGTAGGGCTGGGCAATGGAGGCGATGTCCACTTGCTCCGCTCGGCGCTGTGCCAGCTTCGTCACCCCGACTCCCAGGCTGTACCGCTTGGTCAGCGGATTGAACTCGAGAAGGTCACCGTGCGCGAGCGTCACCGCGATCCGGTGCGCCGTGCTGGCGCTGCAGCCGAGTTCGTGAGCGAGCGACTGCATCGTCTGAGGACCCCGTGCCGCAGCGAGCACCTCCAATAGCCTGACCGCACGCTGCACCGACTGGACCCCGGACTTCCCGACGGAATCCTGACCGTCCATCGACGTATCCCTGCCCGTTTCCAACGACATCGTGCCCGCACCGCCTCCCGTGGTTCTTCATGGAGGTTAGCCGCCCCCAGAATTGGCTTCATCATATCCCGCCCAGCGGGTTGCGCTTCCCGCCACACGGATCGTAGAGTGTGACGTGTCACATATTCGTGGGCAATTGTGGCTCGCTTCATTCCTACTTAGCCGATCGAGGTCCTCACTCATGCGCTTAGCAACCCTGCGTGTCGCCGGCCGCACCCGCGCCGCACGCGTCGAATCGGATGGTGGTGCGATCCTCCTGGACGCGCCTGACGTCGGAACCCTGTTGCAGCACCCCAATTGGGAAGATCTCGCCCGTGCGGACGGACCCCGGGCGGACTTCGCTCCAGAGGACCTCGCTCCGCCGATCACGCTCCGCTCGGCGAAGGTCTTCCTCGTTGGATTCAACTTCGGCTCGCACGCAACTGAGCTCGGCCGCGAGCAACCAGCGTATCCGTCAATCTTCGCGAAATACCCCGAGAGTCTCGTTGGCGCACACGACCCCATCGCCCTGCCGCACCACAGCCTCAGCGTCCAAAATGACTGGGAGGTGGAACTGGTCACGGTGATCGGCACTGCAGGTCGGCACATCCCCATCGCGGACGCCCCGCGGCATATCGCCGGATACTGCGTAGGCAACGACACGGGGGTTCGCGACTGGCAGTTCCGCAACCGGCCGCCCCTAATGGGGAAGGCGTGGGAGGCGATGACGCCGATCGGGCCCTGGCTGACCACGGATTCAGGCCCGGTGGACGCCATGCGGCTGACCACCGACGTCGACGGCGAGCGGGTGCAGGACGGCCTCGGCGCCGACATGATCTTCGACCCCGCGACCGTCATCTCATATCTCAGCACCGTCATCACCCTGCAGCCAGGGGACATGATCTTCCTCGGAACCCCGCCCGGCATCGCGCTGGGACAGGAACCCGCGCCGTGGCTGCACCCCGGCCAGACTCTCACCACCGCAATCTCCGGCCTCGGCGAACTCCGCAATCTCTGCGTCGAGTCCCCGGCCCCCGCCACCTCAGATTGGACGATCCATGGGTGACCCCACCACCGCGAAGCCGATCTCACCTCTGGCCTTCGAGGACTTGAGCCTCGCATCGCAGGATCTGCTCCGCCCCCGCTACGAACGGTTGGGCTACCTGGGCGAGATCTTCGGCGTACTCGGCAATGATGACGCCGTCCTGCGCGCATTTGTCGGATTCGCTGACGCCTCGGCTTCCCCAGTTGACCAGGACGTCCGCGAAGTGGTCGCACTGGCCATCGCCGCCGCAACCGACGCAGAACCCGAACTGTTCCAGCATGAACGACGCGCCCTACGGTTGGGGTTCACCTCCGACGAGATCGCCGCGATCGAGACTCTTGACCCGGATCACTCGGACCTGCGCGCCGGAACGAGGGACGTCCTCGCCGCATCCGCAGCGGCTGCGCGCGGGGACTGGGCCGGCGCGCGGGCGGCACTCGCCAAACTGAGTACCGCTGCCGGTCCGAGCGTCGCAGCCGGCGTCCTCCTGCAGATCGGCTACTACCTCATGGCGACGTCGATGGGACACATCCTCGCTCTCACACCGCCGGTCACATCGATCTTCGGGGGACAGTCCGGTGACTAGCGTCATCGACATCGGAATCGGAGCACTCGTCGACGAGCTGCCGTCCGACCTCGTCATCACCGACCCCGATATCACCGCCAGCTACGCGCGCGACCAGTCAAGATTCACGTCTTGGAGTGTTCCCGCGGTAGTCCTCGCACCGCGCAGTACCGCGGAGGCATCCCTCTGTCTCACCGCGGCGCATCGACACTCTGTGCCGGTCGTGATCCGCGGCGCTGGATCCGGCCTAAGCGGGGGCGCAAACGGCGCGTCGGGGGCGGTAATGGTGAGCACTCATCGCCTAAAGACGATCGTCGACATCGACGCCGAAGCGCGGCTCGCCACCGTGCAGGCTGGCGTGGTGACCGCCGACCTCCGGGCCGCGGCGGGAGCCGTCGGGCTCCACTACCCGCCGGATCCGGGCAGCGTTGAGATGTGCACCATTGGCGGCAACATTGCGACGAATGCCGGCGGAATGTGCTGCGTGAAGTATGGCGTCACGCGCGACTACGTTGCCGCACTCACCGTGGTACTCGCCGACGGCACGATCATGCGAACCGGTCACACGACGCGAAAGGGTGTGGTCGGCTACGACACGACCGGACTCATCGTCGGATCGGAGGGGTCACTCTGCATGGTCGCCGAGGCTACGGTCCGATTGGTGCCGGCGCCGGCACCACCGACGACCGTCCTCGCGACCTTCGATGCTCTCGTCGCCGCGGGACGCGCCATCGTCGGAGTCCACCGCTCGGGTACGCCCTTCTCCATGGTGGAGATCCTCGACGGGACCACGGTACGCGCGGTCGAGCACCACACTGGCATGGATCTCGCGGGCGTGAATGCACTGCTGCTCATCCAGTACGAAGGCAACATGCCTCAATCGGCGCAGGACGAGTTGGCCGCGATTCTCTCGGCCAGTGGAGCCACCGATGTCGTGACCAGCTCGGACCCCCAAGAATCAGACATGCTCCTACAGACCCGCCGGATGGCACTCCCCGCACTCGAGGGGCTCGGCGACTGGCTGCTCGACGACGTCTGCGTGCCCGTACCGCGGATCGTCGAACTGATCGCAGCGATCGAACATATCGCGGACCGACGAGGCCTGACCATCGGTGTGTTCGGGCACGCGGGGGACGGAAACCTGCACCCAACGATCATTTTCGACGCCAGCGACGCGGAGGCCGCCGGCGCCGCTCACGCGGCGTTCGTCGACATCACCGACGCGGCTCTCGCCCTCGGTGGTACCGCATCAGGCGAACACGGCGTGGGGCGACTCAAACGCCCCTGGCTGATTCGCGAACTCGATCCGGCGGACCTCGCGCTCCAGCGCCGCCTCCGCGCCGCCTTCGACCCCGAAGGCATGCTCAGCCCCGCGGGTTGAGTCCGGCCAGCCCAACGAAGGAATCCCCATGAAGCACCGCCCCACCAATGCTGACGAGCTCCACCTCGGCTACTTCTTCCCTTCAGGAAAGACCAACTTCCTGTACTCGGACGAAGCGGCCCGCCGCACCCCGGAAATGACAAAGGCCAACCTGATCGCGCTCGCACAGGCGGCCGAGCACACCGGCTTCGACTCGCTGTTCATCGCTGACAACTGGTCAGGACACCAGCGAGCGGCGGAGCTAGCCGGGCATCAGTCACCCGCGTACCATGCACCGTTGCTCGCGATGGCCTTGCTCACCGCTACTGAGCACATTGGCGTGATCTCTACGTTCCACACGACTCACCACAAGCCCGCCCACGTCGCCCGCATGGGGGCGACACTGGACGCGTTCAGCGAGGGTCGTTGGGGCTGGAACGTCGTCACCGGTTTCAGCGCCGACGAGGCAGCGCTCTTCGGCGAGGAATTCGTCGAGCACGACAAACGCTACGACATGGCCAGCGAGTTCACCGACATCGTGATCCGCCTCTGGAACGAGATCGAGCCGATCGACGTCAACGGGGACTACTACCAGGTGCGCGGCCGGATCAAGAAGCCGCGCACAATGCAGGCGCCGACGCCCCTCCTCGTGAGTGCGGGCGCGTCTCCGGCTGGGACGGCGTTCGCCGCCAGGTTCTGTGACCAGCTCGTGACGCTCGCGTCCGACGAGGAGGCGCTGCGCGCCGTCGACGCCCGGCTTTCGGAGGCGACCGCCGCGACGGGCCGGACCGTCGCCACCTGTCCGTTCGCGATCGCACTGGTTCGCGACGAGGAGGGGCGAGCAGAGGAAGAGTGGGAACGGCTGCGTGCGTCGATTAATCCGGAGGCCACGAGGGAGATCGCCGCCGATGTGCTCGGTTCCATCGAGTCCTCTCGCGCTCAGTATGCGAAGATGGGCGACGAGCAGGCCACAATGGCCTTCGGTGGTGCTGGCTCCATGCTCAAGCTGATCGGCACCCCCGATCAGGTGGCCGAGAAACTCGTCTCCATCAAGAAGAACACAGCGGCGTCGAACATCCTGATCAACTTCCCACTGTGGAGCGCGCAGGAGATCGAGGGCTTCGCCCCGGTCGTCGACCGCCTCCGCGACGCCGGAATCTGGACACCTCCCGCGGCCCGCGACTACTCGTGGTGATGACATCGGAACGGTGAGCGGTCACCAGGATTGCGGACATAGTCAGACAGCCCGCGACCTGGTGACGCACGCCGCGCGAGTCGTCCAGGTGGTCCGCATCATCAACCGGTGGCGACTGATTCCGCGTGACCCGGATCGTCTTGAAGCCCACGTCGTCGTCCATGTCCAGGACGTTCGTGTACTTGTGGTGCACGTAGTTGTGGGTGTGCTTCCACAGGCGCGACGTGCCCGCGTGGTCCCACTCCCACGTCGTCGAATGCACCTCGGGATCGTTCATCCAATCCCACTGCCCGTGCATGACGTTGTGCCCGAGCTCCATGTTCTCGATGATCTTCGCAACGCCGAGGGTGGCCGCGGAACCCCACCAGAAGCCCCGCTTGTGCGCCCCCAGCAGCATCAGCCGGCCCGCTACCTCGAGCCCGCGCTGAGCGGCGATGGTGCGCTGCAGGTACTGCACGTCGGTCTCGCCGCGCACGGCCTCGATGTCGCGCCGGATCGCATCCAACTCCGCGCCGAGCGTTTCGACGTCGGCCTCCGTGAGGTGCGCGTACTCGGGGACCACCTCGCTACAAGACACGGTGACCCTCGCGGTCGACGAATTCATCGCACGCATGCACGAGGTCGAGGGATACAGCTCGGCGCTCCAAGCAGCGGAGACCAATCAACAGCGCCGAGCAGGCATCCCTGCGGTCGTGCCGGTATCCCCGGCATCTCCCGACGAGCGCGAACCTCCCCCCGAATGACCCTCTCAGGGCAGCTCAGTGCGACGCTCGACGGATCGGGACTGGGGCGCGAGGCCGGCAGACGTGGGGGATAGACCCATTCGGCGGCCAGTGAGCGAGGCCCATGCCCTGGTGCGCACAGTGATCGGCGGCCCCTGGACGCGGGCGGTCCGGACCAGGTGCGTCACAGTGGCCCGGCTGGATGTCGCCCGCAGCGGCCGCCGGGGGTCGGTGTGGGGCCGCCGCAGAACGTGCACCTGTTCTCGGATTCCTCTTCCGCCCAGTCGATACGCGCGTATGCCGCGTCGGCGACCGAGTCGGGCGTGTGGTCTGGCAGGTTGATGTAGAGGCGGAGCCCGTGGTGCTTCTCCTTGATCGCGGTCACTGTGTACTGCGGTTCGAGTTCGACAAGGTCCTGGTGGAGTTGCATGACGAGCGCGCACCAACCGGAGGGAATTCGAACTCGCGGGCGCCCCGGGAGGGTGTCGGCGAGTTCATCGGCGGCGGGTTGAGCCGCTGAGATCTGCGTGATGGGTGCTGACCGCACCACGTGACGGCGCTGCCAAGGGTCTGAACGTAAAGAGCACTGGAGTACGAACTGATCACCTACGCGGGGCCACTCAATAACCTCGCTGATCAGATAGTGGGTCGGGTGGTCGTCGAAACCGCGTTGAGTGTCCGGCCACGGTAGTGGCCGCCGTTCGTGTGTTCCCGCGTCCAGATCGAGGATGTGGATTGCGTCCTCGGTGTGGATCTTCCAGCGGCCTGTGCCTGAAGGGACGAGTTCGTTCATGTGCTTAGCCCCTCTCGTTGGAGACAAACGTGCGATCGGCGAGAATCCTCGGATCCTCATGGGGTCGCCTGAGCGTGGCAGACCGGGCGGGATTGGTCGACTTGCGGGGATCGAGTCGGGCTACGCGTCCGGATCGGTTCGGCGCCCTATTGCGTCGGAGAGAAGTTCGAGCTCGTTCATCACGTCCACTGCCGCCCAAACGCGGTCGCGTTTGGATTCGGAGATGACCTCGAGGATCCCGGCGTTGGTGAGCTTGTTCAGGGCTCGGTAGGTGGCTGTATCTGATGAGCCGGTGATCTCTTGCGCCGTGTCGGCGGCGAGTACGGGGCGTGCGAGTAGTGCGTCGATGAGCGACTCCTCCGACGAGCCGGATCGCGGGTTCGCGAGGGTGCGCCAGTATGCGGGCATCTGCTCGAGTTGGTCGGCGGCTTTGTCGGCTGTAGCGCAGGCCAGCATCGCAGCGTCTGCTACGTAGGTGACGAACGCTGCAGCATCGCCTCGGCGATACGCGCCGAGTGTGGCGAAGTAGGTGTCGGTGTCGGCGAGCATCACGGAGGCGAGGGGGACGGTGATCTTCCGGGTGAGGCCGCGCCGCCGGAGGATTGCGCTGATCAGTGCGCGGCCGATGCGGCCGTTGCCGTCGGTGTGGGGGTGGATGCTCTCGAACTGTGCGTGAGCGATCGCCGCCTGCGCGACGACGGGTACGTCGGTTCGCGCGACGAAGGCGATCAGGTCATCGATGAGGCCGAGCACCAGCTCCGGAGGTGGTGGCACGAACAGTGCGCCGCGCGGTGTGTAGTCGGACCCGCCGATCCAGTTCTGGACCGTGCGGAAGGTTCCGGCCGTGCGTGCCTCGGCGACGTTGCCTTCCATCAGCTGGCGGTGAGCGCTGAGCAGGTCGGCGGCGGTGATCGTTCCGGTGTCCGCTGCAGCGATCATCGTCGCGAGTGCCTGCACGGCCGCGAGCTGTGACTTCGCCTCGCTACCTGCTTTGACGCCGGCGATGGCGAGCCCGAGCTGTCGCCAGCCGGCGTTGACGTGCTCGATCTTGGATGAGGCCACGGATTCGCTTCGCTTCGCAGGAGGAAGTCACCGAGCGGAGCGAGCGCCTCTCCTCGGCCGACATCGAGCCGCGTAATCGCGATGGTCGCGTTTTCGCAGGCCAGCAGTACGGCGGAGTCTGCCGCGAAAGTCTCAGCGGCGATGAGCGGAGGTATCGCGGTGGTGACCTGCGTGAACAGGCGATCCTCACGATTGCCTGCGCGGTTCGCTGAGACCCATGGTCGAACCTCGAAGCTGTGCGCCGGCCACATGGGTAGCCCCTCCCGTGGTGTCTTCAGTTGGGCAAAGTTGACTACGGCCAGCTGTGTCGAATGTTAGTACAGTGAAGCTGGATTAATGCAGGTCAGAGGTCACGAACTGCGTTGCGTGCGGCGGTCCGCTGGACCGTGAGGGCGGTTCTAAGGTTGACGCGACCGAGTCGTGGCGAACTTTGAGGAGGTCAAGTGGGGCTACGGGGCTTCTTGCTCCCAGATGTCGTCGCCTCGATGGTTTGCGTCGAGTTTGACGACACGCCCTAGGCTCGCACGGGACTTATGTGATGCCTGTCACAAGATCTTTTGTGGGGCCAATTGCGAATCATCCCATCGGCACTCATGCCGCCTGGCCTGCCGACATGAAACTTGTGTGACTGCAGTTGTTACCACCCATGACAAGGATTTCTGAAAAGTCGATCTTCGCGGTCAGAAGTGCTGTGATTGGCAGGTCAGTTTAGGCGCGGAGCTCGAAGTACTGTTTGTTCCGCGCGCCCGGGGAGATCCGGGAGCACCCGGGAGAAGGTTTGTATGGCTATCCAGCGCGAGAAGGCCAAGCGTGTCCGGGTGGAACTGCAGCTGGACCCCGATGTCGCTGAGCGGCTTCGGTCGATTGCTGCAGATGAGCAACGGAATGTCTCGGTCGTGGCGCAGCGGCTACTAGTGGCGGCCATCGATGCCGATGAGCGGGAGAAGGAGTGATCAGCAGGAAGAGATAGTGCGGTAGCGACATGCGCCACAGGCGCTGACATACCGGAAGCCCCGGGCTGGTACCCCAGGGCCTCCGGAGCGGACTGGATCCGCAGATGATCACATTTTCGATCCTCATAAGGAGGACCATGTTTATTTCAACGTACCCAGGTACGACTGTCAAGCGCTGCGCGCGGTGTGTCGGGTGGGTGATGCCCTGATGGTTCGCTACAAGGCGCACCGCGCGCAGCTGGCGCTGCCCGGTATTGCACCAGAGCCGGACGACCTGCCCGATTCGGTAGTCGGACCGCGCACCATCGGTCGATTCACCGGAGACCCGCGGGGATGGGTGCCCGCCGGACAGGAGGAGAGGTTCGAGCGGCTGTCGAAGGCGACGAGCACGGTGGGGAACCCGGATCTCCGGGAGTCGGCAGCGAGGATTGGCGCTGCCCTGGTGTGTCGGCTCAAGGAGGGTACTGAGGCGAACGATATGTCGCATGTCCAGCACGTCATCAGGTTCATCGCTGGGTATGTCGAGCCGCCTCTGCCGATCGACGTCCAGTCAGTGTTCCGTCGGTCAGTGGTGGACGGATATATCAATCACCTGATCGCAACGGGACGCGAGCGGGGCGCCCGGCAGAACCAGTATCTCTACTACGCAGTCGGCCGGCTGGTCCATCCCCGTGAGTACCCGTTGTCAAGGGCGGCGAGCAAGAAGCCGAAACGCCGTACTGCGGCACCGGCGAGCGACACGTTGATCGCGGACTGGTATCGCACCGCCGCATCCCTGTCGGGCGAACAACAGCGGCGCGCGTACGTGAGCCTGGATCTGGCCCTTGGTGCGGGGGTTCGTCAGGGTGAGCTGTCGCGAGTTCGGGGCACGTCGATTTCGTCGACGACCTACTTCGGCCGTGAGCATGCTGTGGTGACCCTTCCCAACCGTGCGGGCGGAGTGCGCCATGTACCTGTGGTTGACGTCGCGCGTTCGGAACGAATCTTGCAGCGTGCCAAAGAGGTGGGTGACGCGAGCATGATGACTCCCGGCATCGGTCCCACGGACCGCAACTTCGGCAATCGTCTCAACGAGTACCTTCGCAGGCACGGGCACACGTCGATCGACTTGCTCGCTGCACGGGAGCGATGGATACACGACCTCGCGAAGACGGTCCCAGCGTGCCTCATGGTCCAACTCGCCGACGTGAGCACGTTCGCATCGATCAAGGACCACCGGCCGTCGTTTCCGATCTACGGTATCCGCGCCACGTTGGTCGCTCTCGATGGACGGGGGGTGCCAGCGTGATCAGCACCTTCCGTCCTACGCTCACGGTGTCGGAGTCGCTGTTCGCCGAGGCGGTCGGAGTGATCGATCGATCCGGCGCTGACCGTCTGATCGATGAGATCCATCAGCAGTCGGTTGGGCCCGGAGGTCGACGAGCTGCCGGAGTCCGGTACACGATTCGAGCAGTGCTGGTATCGGCACTGCTATGCGTGATGCTCAAACGTCCTCCCACGGTTGCTGGCATTCTCCAATTGATCAGTGACTTCACCCCGAAGCAGCTGGCTGAAGTCGGCATGGA
Organism: Gordonia polyisoprenivorans NBRC 16320 = JCM 10675; assembly: GCF_000241325.1. Classification (GTDB taxonomy): domain Bacteria; phylum Actinomycetota; class Actinomycetes; order Mycobacteriales; family Mycobacteriaceae; genus Gordonia; species Gordonia polyisoprenivorans. The sequence goes on from NZ_BAEI01000028.1 coordinate 14,632, forward strand.
CGGGCAGGATCTCGATCCTGTTCGGACCAGTTCGCGTACCGAGTACGCCCGGCTCCATGCATTCCTCGCCAGGAGGCTGGCGCCGATCGACCCCGACCCGGACTTGCCAGCACGGCGCATCACCAACGAAGAGCATCAGCAGATCGTCCGCAGGCGGAGTCGCGAACAGAAACAGGCATCGCATCACGCAGCCGAGCTGCTCTCGAAGGTGGCCAACAGCCTGGTGGCTGGCTCAGTCCTGGACCGCGCACCCGAGGGATGCGCAGGCGATCTCGTCGTGGACGAGTCGATCTTCGACCTCGCCACGAACATGACCGGCCTGGGCGTCGCGAGCGATAAGCGGCGTGGTGCCACTCCTTTCGCCAAGCCGTATGGGCGTGACCGCAGTAACAAGGTCCGCACCGACGGTCAGAAGGCTGCTCTCACGAAGAGCGGAGTAGGTATTGGCCTCACAGCGCTCACGCGGATCGGTGAACCCAACCGTATGCACGGCGTAGCTCCCGTCATCATCGGCATCGACGTACACCCCCCGACATCCGGGGACGCTGGCGCGGTCCTCCGGGCGCTGGCACATGCGAAGGAGAACGGACTGACTGCGCGCAAGGACGGCACCCGAACGCGCTGGCCCTATCTCACCGTCGACATGGGATACAACTCCAAGCGAGGCTTCGCCGACTCGATGGTGCGCGAACAGTACGCATACGTGGGGCGGTACCCAAAGCACTGGATCATGATTCATGACAGCCTGCCCGCCACTGAAGGCGGCCGGAAACCCGGGCCAATCATGGTCGCAGGGGACTTTTACTGCCCTGCGATAACCGACATTGCAGAGAAGGTCACGGTGCCGCCAGGGCGAGAGATGTTGGCGTCGAAGCCGCCCGGATTCGCAGACCACGACCGCCGCCTGCAACGGACTCTCCCGCTTCTCATGGGAAGGAACTCGCGGCCAGTTCACGGTGTGATGCAGCGGGGCCAGCCGTCCGACATTCGCCCGAAAGCGCCCGAGCTCGTCAAGACGCAGCTCGTTTGCCCGGCGGCGTTCGGCCGCGTTCGTTGTCCGCTCCGACCGGAGTCGATGGATATCCACGGAGATGTCCCCACGCTCGAACCAACGTGGACAGCGGACCAGTACTCGTGCTGCGACAGCCCAGCAATAACCGTCGGGCTGTCTCCGGATCAGCTCAGGATGGCCCAGTTCGGGCTAACACCAGGTTCGTGGGAGCACATGGTCTACTTCGAAGCCGCTCGAGCGCTCACCGAGCAAAGGTTCAGCATCCTCAAGTCGAGATCGGTAACCGGACTCTCAGACCTGACGTCGGGGCCGCGACGACAACCGATGATCGCGATCACACTCGCACTCGCAGTCGTAGTGGCCAACCTCTCGGCGCAGCGAAGCCACGCTGAGAGACGACCGCGCGGCGAGTCCATCAACCGCCGGATGCGACAACTCCAGGCAGACCTCGGATACCCACCGACCAGAACACCACCGCGCACGTAGATAGTTACCTGAGTGGCCGGCCCAACCAAGTTGGGCCGGCCACTCGTCGTATGACCGTAGACAAAGTAATCGTGGGAAATCTGACCCCCACCAGAAGGCAAGGAGCCAGCTCGCCCGCTCCCGCGCGAAGGGCCAACCGCACCACCGCGACCGCGGGTCGAACTCGCGGCCCCCAAGATGCCCCACAGCTCCCGCTACAGGTACTCCAGGTCGGAGTCCGGCCGCGAAGTAATCGTTGGAATTTCGGCACTTAATCGTTGGAAATCCATCCCGGAATGTGCGATTCACGTGCATTCGAGAACCGCTCACCACGGATCGACACATAACGGTGAGTATGACGTTTCACCCGGATTCCGGGTGCTTCGTCATACTGATCGATTTTTTTTCACCCGTGGTGCACGCCGAGGTCCACATCCGGCTGCCCACATACGGCCGAAACGAGTCCGCATCCGCGCGCTCCCAGTCCGCCCGCCACGACGCCGGCGGATCGGCCAGCAACACCCCCTCGTCGAGCCATTCGAAGATCTCGGCGTAGGAGCGCTGATCGGTCGCCGACAACCGCTTTCGCAGCATGTGCGGGCTCAGTTGCGCCGGGTCGTCGACGCCCATCGATGCCATGATCCGCATGGCCTGGGCGACGGTGGCCTCCTGATAGTTGAAGACGCGTTCGCTCTTGTCGGCGACGTCGAGGGCGCGGGCACGCCGCGGGTCCTGGGTGGCGACGCCGACGGGGCAGTGATTGGTGTGGCAGCGCTGCGACTGGATGCATCCGACCGCCATCATCATCGCGCGGGCGGCATTCGTGTAGTCCGCACCCTGGATCAGTCGTTTGACGATGTCGTTGCCGGAGGCCACCTTTCCGCTCGCACCGATCCGGATGCGGTCGCGCAGCCCCACGCCGACCAGCGCGTTGTGCACCGTCATCAACCCATCGGTCAGGGGCAGGCCGACGTGATCCTCGTATTCCAAAGGCGCAGCGGCGGTTCCGCCTTCGGCACCGTCGACGACGATGAAGTCCGGGGTGGCGCCCTCGGCGAGCATCGCCTTGCACATGGCGAGTACGTCGATCCGCGAGCCCACGCAGAGTTTGAAACCCACGGGTTTGCCGCCCGACAACTCTCGCAGCCTCGCGACGAAGCGGATCAACTCGCGCGGCGTCGAGAACGCCGAGTGAGCGGCCGGACTCACGCACTTCTGTCCTTGCGGCACACCGCGATAGCGGGCGATCTCAGCGGTCACCTTCGCCGCCGGGAGGACGCCGCCGATACCTGGCTTGGCACCTTGGCTCAGTTTGATGTTGATGGCCTTGACGCGCTCGTCGGCGGCTTTCTCCGCGAACGTGTCGGGATCGAAATGCCCGTCGGCGGTGCGGGTTCCGAAGTAGCCGGAGCCGATCTCCCAGAAGACGTCGGCGCCCTGGAGGTGAAACGGTGTCAGCCCGCCTTCGCCGGTCTCGTGGACGAACCCGCCCTTCATCGCGCCTTTGTTCAAGGCGCGCAGCGCATTCGCCGAGAGCGCACCGAAGCTCATCGACGACACGTTCAGCAGCGCCATGTCGTACGGGCGGGTGCAGTCGGGCCCGCCGATGCGGATGCGAAACGGCTCGGGCGGATTCTCGATCGGGGCGGTCGAGTGGACGAGGTACTCGTAGCCGGGCCGGTCGATGTCACGCTCGGTGCCGAAGGCGAGTTCGGCGGCCGTGCCTTTGGCGCGTTCGTAGATCAGCGAGCGGGTGTCGCGGTCATAGGGCCGGCCGTCGAAGTTCCGCTCGACGAAGTACTGCTGCATCTCCGGGCGCAACGCCTCGAGCAGGAACCGCATGTGGCCGAGCACCGGATAGTTCCGCAAGATCGAATGCCGGCGCTGCGTGATGTCGTAGACGGCCACCACGGCGACGGGCACCAGGATCACCGCGGCGACGATCCACGCCCACGACCATTCGACGGCCGCGATCACCGCGGCCACCGCCGCGACAACGAGGACGGCTACTGCGACAAACCGGACCATACGGTGCTCTCTTCTCCGGGCACACCATTTGCAGCCCAACCGGTTTCGGGCTGACGGCGGCCTGGCACGAGTCTAGCCGTCGCAGCGGCCCCCGCCCGCAGACGATCAGTCGTAGATCACCGCCGCGCCGCGTCGGCGCAGATCGGCCAGGCCGGCGCGCCTGGCGTCGATCAGCTCCGGAGAGTGCCCCACCCAGTCGGTCAGTTCGCCGACCACCCGCACCGGTTCTCGCGAGCGGAACGAGCGGGTCGGGTTGCCGGGGAACTTCTTGTCGGTCACGTTCGGGTCGTCCTCGACGGGTCCGGTCGGCTCGACGAGGTAGATGCGGCCCGGTCCGTCGCCGAGAGCCAGCTCGGCACCCCACGCCGCGGCGTCGAGAGTCCGCGTGAAGTAGATGTGGTTGGCGATGCGGCCCTCCTCGTAGTTCGAGCCGTATCCCGGTACCAGGAGGTCGCCGACGTTCAGCGCGGCCTTGGTGCCGTGCAGGTAGGCGCCGGAGTCGTGCACTTCGAAGGGCGTCGGAGCATCGGTCATCAATGGCCTTCCTCAGGTGTGTGGGCGGTGGGCGTATTCGCAGCGCACCGAGTGTGCACCCGCCACCGGCCCTTGCCGCAAGCCCCACCTGCAGTCGTATGGTGAAAGGGGAAGCACACCGAGCCGCCGGCACGGCACGAGTAGTGCACCACCTGCGTTTCGCGCTCGCCGGCACCCGTAGTCCCTCGAGATGACCGAGTGGTGCAAATCGGACGGGGGTGTCCGAAGGTTGAGGGGACCGCCCCCGACCCGAGAGAGCACCCATGTCCTACCCCGATCCTCGCGCGCAGCGCTCCGCTTTCACCGCCCATCCACCCCATCCCGCGCATGCCCATGGGCCGCAATCATTCTCGTACGGTCCCGACGCCCCGACGGTGATCACCCCGGCCGCGCCACCCGTACCCGGCGGGTACGGTCAGCGTTCCGCGATGCCGATGCCGATGCCGATGCCGATGCCGATGGCGCAGGCGGCCGGCGCCATAGGGGTCTCACCGGCGGTCCGCATCATCGCCGCGCTGATCGCAACCACCGGGGCACTCACCGTGCTCGCCGCGTTCCTTCCGTGGGTCAGCGGATTCGTGACGGTCACCGGCGTCGGCAACTCCGAGGTCGGGGACACCGACGGCGTCATCACCGTCGTGCTCGGCGGAATCGCGCTCGCCGCCGGCACGGTCAGCGCACTTCTCGGCAGGAGGTCGGCCCTGCACCTGATCGCCGGCATCGGCGCGCTGCTTCTCGGCGCCGTCACGGTGCTGATCGCCGCCGCCGACATCTCAAGCGTCGGGGACCTCTCCGCACTCGGCATCACCGTCGGCATCGGTTTGTGGCTGACCCTTCTCGCCGGGATCGTGATGTCGCTCGCGGGAGTTGCTGCAATCGTCAAGCGAACCTGAACGACCGACCCAGAACCCTGTGCACCCCACTCCTCGTTTGTTAGCGTTGCCTAAGCTGCGCGGCATTTCGGACACTCGCCCGATACGCGCCGGTCGCGAAGAAGACGCAACGACGATGGGGGTGGGCAGATGTCCCGTGGATTCGGGGGAGCGGTCATGCGCGCGTTCGGCGCTCGTGACCACCTGGCGACGGTCACGAGCGTCGAGCAACGCGCCCCACACCTCGTTCGTGTGCGGTTCCACTCCGACACCCTGTTCTCCGAGGCGTTGACCGGACCCACGTCGTGGATTCGGGGTTGGTTCCCCGACGACGACGGTCGTGAACACCAGCGCGGCTACACCTTTGCCGAGGCCGACGCCGATGCCGGAACCTTCGCCCTCGACTTCGTGCTCCACGAGCCGTCGGGCCCGGCATCGCAATGGGCACGACAGGCACAACCGGGACAGTCCATCTCGGCGATGTACATGAGTTCGGTGCCGTTCGAGGTGCCCGACGAGAACCCGCCCGCCGGCTACCTGGTCATCGGCGACTCGGCATCCATCCCGGCGATCAACTCGATCATCGACGCCGTGCCGCACGACATCCCGATCGAGGCCTACCTCGAGCAGCACGAGCCCGCCGACCGCGAGATCCCGCTCAACAATCACCCGCGGATGCGGCTGCACTGGGTCCCACGCACCGACGCCACCGCACTCGCGTCCGCCCTGGAGTCCCGCGACTGGTCGGACTGGTACGCCTGGGCCGGCCCGGAATCGAACTCGCTCAAAGAGATCCGCAAACGACTCAAGGAGTTCGGATTCCCCAAATCCGAAACCCACGTCCAGGCCTACTGGGCGCAGGGCAAGGCGATGGGTAAAGAGCGCGACCCCGACGCGGAGTCCCCCGACGGACCCGCCGGCGAGCAGACCCCGGTGGTCGAGACGATCGAGCCGCTGGCCGTCACCGCTGCCACAGGTGCGGCCGCTCCCGCAGCCGCCCCACAGGGCCAGTGGCGGGCCAACGCGGCGGGCAAGCTGCTCGCCCCGCTGAAGCCGATCCTCACCACCGCCGGTGTCCTGCAGGCGATCGTCACCCTGCTCCAGCTCGCTCCGTACGTGCTTCTCGTCGAACTGTCCCGCCGCCTGCTGGCCGGCGCCGACTCCGGACAGCTGTGGTTCGTGGGCACACTCGCGGTCACCCTGATCGGGCTGGGCATCCTGCTGGAGTCGGCATTGCTGTTCTGGCTGCACACCGTCGACGCCCGCTTCTCCCGCCATCTGCGCAGCCGGCTGCTGCGCAAGCTCGCACGACTTCCCTTGGGCTGGTTCGACTCCCGCAGCTCCGGTGGCATCAAATCACTCGTCCAGGACAACACCCTCTCGCTGCACTATCTGGTCACACACGCGGTACTCGACGCGGTGTCGGCCGTCGTCGCGCCGATCGCGGTGCTGATCTACCTGTTCATCGTCGACTGGGGGGTGGCACTGTTCCTACTGCTACCCGTCCTCGGTTACGTGTTCACCATGTACCGCATGATCATCGCGTCCGGCTCCAAGATCCCGGTCGCGCACGCGTGGGAAGAACGGATGAACGGTGAGGCCGCATCGTATCTCGATGCGCAACCGGTGATCCGGGTGTTCGGCGGCGCGATGGATTCGCGATTCCGGGCCCGACTCGAGGAGTACATCGATTTCCTCGAAAAGTGGCAACGGCCCTTCGTCCGAACCAAGACCGTCATGGACCTCGTCACCCGGCCCACCACCTTCTTGTGGCTGATCGCGCTGGTGGGCACGGGATTCGTCATCTGGGGCTGGATCGAGCCGATCGACCTCATCCCGTTCCTGTTGTTGGGCACCACCTTCGGCGCCCGACTCCTCGGCATCGGCTACGGTCTGAGCGGGCTCAAGGCAGGTATGCTCGCCGCCCGCGACATCCAGATCACCCTCGACGAGCCCGAACTCGTCACTCGCGACGCGACCACGCCGCGAACAGCGGACGCCGGCGTCGTCTTCGATCGCGTCACCTTCGGTTACCGCCCCGCAGTGCCTGTCCTGCACGACATCTCACTGCACCTGGCGCCGGGAACCGTCACCGCACTGGTCGGCCCGTCCGGCTCGGGCAAGTCCACTCTCGCGGCGTTGTTGGCCCGCTTCCACGACCCCGACGCCGGAACCATCCGAATCAACGGTCGCGACATCGCCACCATGGACGCCGACGAGCTCTACCGCCAACTCGGATTCGTGTTGCAGGACACCCAACTCGTCACCGGGACCGTCGCGGAGAACATCGCTCTGGCGGTCCCCGACGCGAGTCGCGCGCACATCGAGCAGGCCGCTCGTGACGCCAACATCCACGAGCGGATTCTCGCGATGCCCGACGGCTATGACACCCCACTCGGACCCGACGCCGCACTGTCGGGTGGTGAACGTCAGAGGTTGACGATCGCCCGCGCCATCCTCGCCGACGCCCCGGTGCTGATCCTCGACGAGGCCACCGCCTTCGCCGACCCGGAGTCGGAGTTCCTCGTCCAGCAATCGCTGAGCCGCCTGGCCGCCGGTCGTACCGTGCTGGTCATCGCGCACCGGCTGCACACCATTGCCGACGCCGATGCCATCGTCGTCCTCGACGGCGGCCGGATCGTCGAAACGGGAACGCACCGTGAGCTTCTCGCCGCGCGTGGGACCTACGCGACACTGTGGGCCGCGACCGAACCCGTCCAGCAGGACGCACTGACCGAGGGAGCCCGTCGATGATCACCACCTTGATCTCGTTGCTGCCGGATCGGTCTCGCCCGGAGCTGCGGAAGTTCGTCGCGCTGAGTGTGCTCTCGGTGCTGGTGCGCGCGGTCGGCGTCGTGCTGCTCGTACCGCTGGTGTCGGCGCTGCTCGATGGCCGCAACGGCGACGCACTGGCCTGGCTCGCCGCACTGACGGCGGCCACCGTGGCCGGCTGGCTCACCGACTGGGTCGGCTCGCGGGTGGCCTACGACCTGGGATTCACCTTGCTGGGCAGCGGCCAACATGTGCTTGCCGAGCGACTTTCGCGCATCCGGCCGACCTGGTTCGGCGCGGAGAACACCGCCACCGCCCGGCAGGCCATCGCCGCGACCGGCCCGGATCTGGTCGGCGTCGTCGTCTATCTGGTGGTGCCGCTCCTCGGTGCGATCCTGCTGCCGGTGGTCATCGGCGTTGCGCTGCTGGCGATCTCGTGGCAACTCGCACTGGTGGCATTGGCCGGTGTCCCGCTGCTCCTCGGCGCACTATGGGGCAGTGGGGCCATCAGTCGGCGCGCCGACCACGCGGCCGACGCCGCGAACGCCGCCCTGACCGAGCGCGTCGTCGAGTTCGCCCGCACACAACCGGCGCTGCGCGTCGCGCGTCGCGCCGATCCGGAGCGCAGCCTCGCCGGCGACGCACTCGCCCGCCAGCACGGCGCAACGCTGCGGCTGCTGTTGCTGCAGGTCCCCGGTCAACTGCTGTTCGGTCTCGCAGCGCAGATCGCACTGTTCGCGCTCGCCGGCACCGCCGCATGGCTCACCGTGCGCGGTGATCTGTCAACAGCGCAGGCCGTCGCGCTGATCGTGGTGGCCGTCCGCTACCTCGAACCGTTCACCGCGCTCGGCGAACTCGCCGGCGGACTGGAGAGTGTGCGTCTGACCCTGCGGCGCATCCGCACCGTCCTCGACGCCCCGACGCTCATCGACGGACCGACGTCGTGGCCGGCTCCGACGACGGCACCGCGAATCACGTTCGAGGGCATCCGATTCGACTACGACGACCCGGAACACCCCGTCCTCGACGGCCTCGACCTCATCATCGAACCCGGCTCTACCACCGCCATCGTCGGCCCGTCCGGATCGGGGAAGTCGACGATCCTCGGACTCATCGCCGGCCTGCATCAGCCGACGGCGGGGCGCATCCTGTTCGACGGCGTCGATGCCGCCGACCTCGATCACGAGTCCCGTCGCGCGCTGACCAGCGTGGTGTTCCAGCAGCCTTATCTCATCGAGGGCAGCATCGCCGACAACGTCGCCGCCGGCGATCCATCGGCGACACCCGAGCGCCTGCGCAGCGCCACCGCGCTCGCACGGGTCGACGAGATCACCGATCGTCTGGCCGATGGCGTCGATTCGGCGGTGGGAGAGGGAGGTTCGGTTCTCTCCGGCGGTGAGCGCCAACGCGTCAGCATCGCCCGCGCCCTGGTCAAACCCGCGCCCGTGCTGCTCATCGACGAAGCAACGAGTGCCCTCGACAACAGCAACGAGCGCGCCATCGTCGATGCCCTGTCGGCGCAGGACCGCCCACGCACCCGCGTCATCGTCGCCCACCGACAGGCCGGCATCCGCCGCGCCGACCGGGTCATCGTGCTCGACCGGGGCCGCATCGTCGAGGACGGCACGCCCGACGAATTGCTCGCCGCGGGTGGACGTTTCACCCGATTCTGGGAGCATCAGAGCGCAGCGGGACGGTGGAGGCTGACCGACCCGGGAACGAGCGGTCAGGGTTAGCCCCAATACCGTTCAGTTAAGGTTACATGCGTGTAGTTTGTAGGGTATGCCTCGTGCTGGGTGGGTGAAGCCTGAGTCGGATCGCCGGTTGTCGGATTTGGTGTCGGTGGGTGTGTTGACGCGGACTTTTCCGCCGGATCTTGTTGACGAGGTGATCGCCGAGGTGGGTCGGACCGAGGTGCGTCATCGCTCGTTGCCGGCGCGGATGATGGCGTATTTCTCGATCGGGATGGCGTTGTATGCCGAGGGATCGTATGAGGACGTGTTGTCCCAGCTCACCGATGGTTTGTCGTGGGCGTCGGGGTGGCAGGAATCGTATCGTCCGCCGAGTAAGTCGGCGATTTTTCAGGCGCGGGCACGGCTGGGGTCGGCGCCGGTGGCGGCATTGTTCGAGCGGGTCGCCGTGCCGTTGGGGACCGAGACCACCCCGGGGGTGTGGTTGGCGGGGCGGCGGTTGGTCGCGGTAGATGGCACGTGCCTTGATGTCGCGGACACGGCGGCCAACGACGAGCATTTCGGGCGGGCGGGGGTGAGCAAGGGTGAGCGGGCGGCGTTCCCGTTGGCGCGGGTGGTGGCGCTCGCCGAGTGCGGCACGCATGCCATCTTTGGCGCCGCGGTGGGCACCTACGCGCAGTCCGAGGCGGTGTTGGTCGAGGAGCTGTTGCCGCGTCTGCAGTCGGGGATGCTGGTCACCGCTGATCGCGGAGTGTTCTCGTATGCGTTGTGGCGCAAGGCTATAGCCACTGGCGCGGATCTGCTGTGGCGGGTACGTACCGACAAGGGTGGACCGAAACCCCGCCACGTCAAGGACCTGCCGGACGGGTCATGGCTGGCCGAGTTGCAGCAGATCCATTCGGCCGCGGCACGGCGTGCTGAGCCGATGCTGGTGCGGGTGATCGACTACACCATCGATGACGGACGCGAGAACGCCGAACAGTATCGGCTGCTGACCACGATCCTGGATCCGGACGAGGTCAGTGCGGTCGAACTGGCCGCCGCCTATACCGAGCGGTGGGAGATCGAAATCGCGTTCGATGAACTCAAGACCCACCAGCGCGGACCGCGCACCGTGCTGCGGTCGAAATCCCCCGATCTGGTGCTGCAGGAGATCTGGGGACACCTGTGTTGTCACTACGCGATCCGATCGTTGATGGTCGAAGCCGCCAGCCACGCCGGCCGCGACCCCGACCAAGTCAGTTTCGTTGCCGCACTCAGGATTACCCGACAATCCGTCGCCCACCAGGGCGACTTTCCCCCCTCACGACCCTGACGTCTACCACCGCAGCTGGCACACCTTCCTGCGCAGGCTGACCCATCGACTCAACCCCACTCGCCGCCGCAGAGCCAACCCGCGCGTCGTTAAACGCAAATACGTGAAATGGCACGTCAAACGGGCTCATCACGCCTCCTGGCCACAACCGACACAACCGCCGACCTACACAGCGGCAGCCCTTAACTGAACGGTATTGGGGTTAGCCCCGGCGCGCCACCCAGATCCGCTCCGCCTCCCGCTTGCCGACGACACCGACCAGCGGGATGCGATCGATCTGATCGACGGTCAGCATCGCCTCCGGCCGAGCGATCCGCGTCAACTCGTCGGCCGTCGGGAGGCCCACCTCGACGGCCGCCTCGCAGAAGTCCCATCCGGTGATGCTGTCGTGGATCCACCGGCGCTGCGCCTCGGGGCGCTGATGATCCTCCGCAGCGAACCAATTGGCCACCAGCACCGCCTTGTCGGCGAGCAGGGTCCACATCTTGGTCCGGTCGATCCGCGCATGCGCCTTGGGCCGGGTGATCGCGAGCCAACACAGACTCTCGTCCGCCGGATCGAGCAACTGCCAGTACTGCCACCTCAGGTCGACCACCCCCTCAGGGTAAGGACCGCGATATCCGGGGTCGCCGAACCCGACCGCCGAGGTGGCTGACGGCGAGAAATCTGGCACAGTAACGCTGTGCAGCCCCACCCGGTCATCTACGAGATCAACACCTGGCCGTGGTTGGAGCGGATCGGTCGGCGTCTTGGCCACCCGGTCACCCTCGCCACGGTGCCCGAGGACGTATGGGACAGCATCGCCGTCGGACCCGTCGACGCCGTCTGGCTCATGGGCGTGTGGCAGCGCAGTCCGGCAGGAGTGCAGATCGCGTTGGCCGACGGTCCCCTCGTCGACACCTTCCGCGCCGCCTTGCCCGACTACACCTCCGACGACGTCGTCGGCTCGCCCTACTGCATCCGCGACTATGTCGTCGACGAGCACCTGGGCGGGTGCGACGGGCTGGCCACCGCCCGCGCCGCCCTCGCCGCCCGCGGGATCGGACTGATCCTCGACTACGTCCCCAACCATCTCGCGACGGACCACCCGTGGGTCACCACGCACCCCGAACGCTTCGTCGCCGGAACCACCGAGGACCTCGACGCACGCCCGGCCGAGTTCGTCGGGGTCGGCGGGCGGGTTCTGGCCAACGGCCGCGACCCCCACTTCCCGCCGTGGCGAGACGTTCTGCAGCTCAACGCCTTCCACCCGGAGACCGTGGACGCCGCGATCGACGAACTGCGCGGGATCGCCGAGCGCTGCGACGGGGTGCGCTGCGACATGGCGATGCTCATGACGACCGACATCTTCACCCGGACCTGGGGCGACCGGGTCGGTCCGGCACCGGCGCAGGACTACTGGACGCGGGTCATCCCCGCTGTCCGCGAGCAGCACCCCGGCTTCCTGTTCGTCGCCGAGTCCTATTGGGGCACAGAACAGTTGCTACGATCCCAGGGCTTCGACCACTGCTACGACAAGGCATTCACCGATGCCCTCGAGCACCATCCGCACGAGGTCGCCCGCCTCATCCACCACGACCCGGACCCCGCCGGCAAGGTGCGCTTCCTCGAGAATCACGACGAGCCGCGCGCGCAATCGGTATTCGGCCACCGCCATCGGACGGCGGCGCTGACGGCACTCACCCAGCCGGGCGCCCGCCTCGTTCACGACGGCCAGGCCGACGGCCGGACCACCCGGCTGCCGGTGCAGTTGCGGCGCGAGCCCGTTGAACCGGTGGACCCCGACCTCCGCGACTTCTACCGCACCCTTCTGCGCGCCCTCAATGAAAGCCCGATGCGCACAGGGGATTTCGATCCGCTGCACATTCACGGCTGGCCGGATCGGCCCACCGGGGGATTGGTTGCCTGGGCGTGGACCGATGCGTGTGACGCATCGGACGGCGGGGGCCGCCACCTGATCGTGGTCAACCTCGACGACGCCGCGGCCGCCGGTCGTGTACAGACTCCATGGCCTGCGCTGACCGGGTCCACCGCCACCCTCACCGACCTGCTCACCGGCATCGACCATCACCGGCCTGCCGACCCCGACGAGTACGTCTTCGTCATGCTGCCCGGCTGGGGTGCACATCTGCTGGACGTCCACATCCATCCGTGATGCGGACCGCACGGAGTCTGTGATGCGCACCACCAATTGGGTGTACAGTCGTGCACACACATTGCCGGAGGGAGGCCGATGAATCTTCTTCGCTGGAGCAAACGCCCAGCCGCGGGGGTCAACGCAAAGAACCCGCAGGCCAACGTCGTGCGCGGACTCGTCGCACGGGCCACCACACCGCTACTGCCCGACGACTACCTGCACCTGATCAATCCGCTGTGGTCGGCGCGCGAGTTGCGCGGACGCATCGTCGAGGTCCGTAAGGAGACCGACGTCTCGGCGACGGTCGTCATCAAGACGGGCTGGGGATTCCCCTCGGACTACAAAGCCGGCCAGTACGTCGGCATCGGTCTGCAGGTCGACGGACGCTGGCACTGGCGCTCGTACTCGCTGACGTCGTTCGGGGAGAACACCGGCGACACCATCTCCATCACCGTCAAGGCCAATCCCGACGGCTTCCTGTCGACGCACCTCGTCGACGGTGTCGCCCCGGGCACGGTGATCCGCCTTGCCGCGCCCAAGGGCGACTTCCATCTACCCGAGCCGCTGCCCGAGTCGATCCTGTTCCTCACCGCGGGCAGCGGGATCACCCCGGTCATGGGCATGTTGCGCTCGATGAGTGCACGCGGCGAGATCCCCGACACCGTCCACGTTCACTCTGCGCCCACCCGCGACGAGGTCATCTTCCTGGACGAACTCGAGTCCCTCGACGAGCAGGTGCCGACGTATTCGCTTGCGCTGCAACTGACCAGGTCCGACGGTAAGTTCTCCATCGACGAGATCGACGCGAAGGTCCCCGATTGGCGGGAACGGTCCTGCTGGGCATGCGGGCCGGTCGCCTTCCTCGACGACATCGAGTCGGCGTACTCGGCGGCGGACCTCCGCGATCAACTGCACATCGAACGTTTCGCCATCGCGCGGACCGATTTCGGTGGCGAGGGCGGTACCGTCACCTTCGCCAGATCCCAGAAGACCGCCGAACTCGATGGTGCCACCACACTTCTCGAGGCCGGTGAGAACCTGGGAATCCAGATGCCGTTCGGCTGCCGGATGGGCATCTGCCAGACCTGTGTGGTCCCACTGGCCCAGGGATATGCACGTGACCTGCGCACCGGAGAGGAACGTCGCGAGGGCGAACGTATCCAGACGTGTATCAGCGCCGTATCCGGGGAATGCACGCTCGACCTGTAGAAAAATCGGGATCGCGGTCCAGCCCGCGGCCGCATCCCCCCCACGCGGCACATCGCCGCACACCAGTCCGATCATCGGGAGGACGATGCTCATGGCGATCACCGACATCGACACCTATGCCCATCTGACCGAGGCCGACGTCGAGGCGCTCGGCGCCGAACTCGACGCCATCCGGCGCGACATCGAAGAATCGCGCGGAGCGGCCGACGCACGATACATCAAGCGCACCATCACCTTTCAGCGCGCACTGGCCGCCGGTGGGCGGGTCGTGTTGCTGTTCAGCAACCGCAAACCCGCATGGCTACTCGGCGCCGGACTGCTCGGCGCGGCCAAGATCATCGAGAACATGGAGCTCGGCCACAACGTGATGCACGGCCAATGGGATTGGATGAACGATCCCGAGGTCCATTCGTCGTCATGGGAGTGGGACACCACGTGCCCGAGCGTGCAGTGGAAACACTCACACAACTTCGTGCACCACAAATACACCAACATCGTCGGAATGGACGACGACGTGGGCTACGGAATCCTGCGCGTCACCCGTGACCAGCCGTGGGAGTGGTGGAACGTCGGTAACCCGATCTACAACCTGACACTCGGCACGTTCTTCGAATACGGTGTGGCGCTGCACCATCTCGAGACCGAGAAGCTCCGCAAGAAGGAGAAGACCTACCGTCAGGCGGCCAAGGATCTGCAGATCATCGGCCGCAAGGTCGGCAAGCAGGCCGCCAAGGACTACCTGATCTTCCCGGCGCTCTCTGGTCCCAACTGGCGCACCACGATCACCGCGAACCTGACCGCCAACTTCATCCGGAACTATTGGTCGTACATGGTGATCTTCTGCGGTCACTTCCCCGACGGCGCGGAGAAGTTCACCGTCGCCGAGTACGAGGAAGAAGATCAGCCGCGCTGGTATCTGCGACAGATGCTGGGATCGGCCAACTTCCGGGCCGGACCGATCATGCGTTTCATGAGCGGCAATCTCAGTCACCAGATCGAGCACCACCTGTTCCCGGACCTGCCCAGCAACAGGTACGAGGAGATCGGCGTCCGCGTCCGCGAACTCTGCGACAAGTACGACCTGCCCTACACCACCGGCAGCCTCCTGAATCAGTACGCGCAGTCGTTCCGCACGATCCTCAAGCTGGCCCTGCCGAACGCGCTCTTGAAGGCGACCTCCGACGATGCGCCGGAGACCGCGTCGGAACTGCGGTTCGCCATTCGTGGCGGTATGTCGAACCACTTCGGCGTCGATCCCGACACCGGCAAGCGCCGAGGTCTGCGCACGGCATTACGCGAACTGAAGAAGGCGCCCGTCCAGCCCGCGTAGCCGTCGTTTCCGCGGAATACGAATACAGCTTCCACGTGAGCGAGCCGGCACCCGTGATTTCACGGCGTGTCGCCCCGGATCGGTGGAAGTTGTATTCGTATCTCCCGCTGTTCCGGATCCGCACCGATCGGTGGTCGGGTTCGCTCCCGCTGAGTGCCTTCTTCAACCGTTGGTCGCGCCCGCCCCCGCGGGTGTACTTTGATCGTTGGTCTGGTTTGCCCCGCTGGGTCTTCTTCGACCGATGGTCGAGGTGCGACGAGCCCCCTGGGGCGAGGAGCCTCGAGACCCCCTGAGCCACAAACGATCCCAACCCCATCACCACTCAGAGCATATGCACCTTGCGGTACACGCGGGCGGCGGCGGGGGTGAGCAGCCCCACGTCGTCGAGGAACTCCATGAGGTGCGCGCACCCGGTGCGCACCATCGACTGGAAGTGATGGTTGCGCCGCATCTCGCCGATGGCCCGGTGGTGGTCGAGGCCGGCGTCGATGTAGGCCTGCGGGCGCACGAGGCTGGTGAAGATGTACGAGGCGGCGGTGGCGAGGTAGAAGGCGCTCCACTGTCGCTTGATGAAGCCGATGTCGCGCACCGACTTCCGCACCTCCTCGCGGGCGAACTTCATGTGCCGCGATTCCTCGAGGACGTGGATCTCGTTGACCGTCCGGATGAACGGCAGCACCCGCTCATCACGCATGCACCCGCGCTGGAACACGTCGAGGATCTCCTCGGCGACGAGGATGCCCGCGTACGCCACCTCGTCCTTGACCGTGGCCATGAAGAATTTGCCGAAGCGTCCGAGCCGCGGATGCGGTTTATAAGACGTGCCGACCATCTTCTCGCTGGCCTTGGCGAACATTATCGAGTGGCGGCACTCGTCGGCGATCTCGGTGAGCGCGAACTGGAATTCTGGTCGGTGATAGTCGGCGAGGTACTGATCACGGATGACCACGCCCTGCAGCATCATCTCGAACCAGATCCCGATGCACATGATCGACGCGAACTCGTGCCGAGTGAGCTTGATCCGCTGCTCCTCGGTCATCTCCTCCCAGTACGGAGTTCCGTAGAGCGTTGACCATTCGGGACTGCAACCGTACTTCGTCGGATCCATCGGGGCGTCCCAATCGATCTCGGTCATGGCGTTGCGGGACAGGCGCGCCGCGGATTCGAGGAGACGGGCCGAGACCTCGTCGGGACCCGAATCGACGGTGGATGTGAGGGGAGCCACGGTCATGAGTCCATGACAGCATCAACCGTGACATTAGTCAATGGCATCTTTGGGGTGAAGGGTCTGCCCGGACGGAGACAATCGAGCCGCGGTCAGCCCAGCCGTGAGCGATACGCGCACGGACGATATCCACCCAGCGCGATACCCATGACCGTCGCGATACCGACCGCCGTCGCGATCTGTCGCGGGTCGCCGTAAGACGTGCCGACGATCAGCGGTGTGGCGATGACGGTGATGAGAAATGCCAGGCTGCGCATCAAGAACGAACCCCGGGGGGTCGGTGAGTCCGCCCACGGATCGGGCAGCAGCGCGCCGAGACCGATGACGATGAGCACAGAGATCACCACATCGCTGGGCCGATGCCAGCCGTCGGCGACCAGACCGAACTCGATGACCGACGCCCACGTCGCACCGACGGCGACGACGAACGGCCGCAGCCACTTCGGTGACGCCGCGATCAACACCACCACGCACGAGGTGACCGCGGCGGCATGACCCGACGGCGCCGAGTTGGAGGTCTCGGCGATCCAGGAATGCAACCGCGGCCGGACCAGCACACCATCGCGCAGGTAACGGGTGAGCACCACGATGATCACCGGAAAAACCAGCAGCGCGGCGGTTTTGACGAGCGCGATGCCCACTGGTGTACGTCCGGTCACCGCCGGGATCACCGACCCGCCGACGGCAAGCATCGCCGCGATCACCCAGATTCGCGGATCGGTGACCGCCTGCACGGTGAGGATGTGCGGCACATGGGCGACAGCCGAAGCGCGCCGCGCCGCATCGAGGACGTACTGGTCGACGAGCTGGCCCCATGATGTGCGGACCGCAATGCCGTAGACCGCCGCCGCAAGCAGCAGCGCGAGGATCGTGGTGACCACCGCCGCGCCGAGGCCCGTCGGCCGACGAACCTCGCGGCGCGGCGTCACGTCGCCGGGCGGCGTCGTTGCCAGGACACTCATGTGCCCGAGGCTAGGCGACAAATCTGGGAAAAGGCTGGGTCGGGGAATCGGGCGAGTCGCGACACCCCGAGCGTTCTCCGACGCCGGCGCAGTGCCTCAAGACGTCACGAATTTCCCACCGCTGGACATGTTGCCTGTCATTCAACACAGTCGTCACACTCTCGAAACAGTCCCAGAGTCTAATCACAGGCAACAAGTTTCCTACGGTGATCCAGGTCCCTGGAGAACCGACCGACCAGAAGGAGTAGATATGACCGTCGAAACCAACAGCGCACTCGAGTTCCGGGTCACCAGCGGAGCGTGGGAGAACCTGCCGAAGATGCCCGAGTCCGAGTATCCCGGAACCGAAGGCTTCATCGGTGACGTCTATGAAAACCCTGACGGCAGCGAGATGTGCTCGGGCTACTTCGAGCTCCGTCACACCGACGCGCCGCTGTACTACGAATATGCCTATGACGAGATGAAGGTCGTCCTCGAGGGCGAGTTCCTGCTGGAGAACAAGGAGACCGGACAGAAGACGGTGGCCAAGGCCAAGGACGCGATCTTCTTCCCGAAGGGCTCCAAGATCTACTTCAGCACCCCGAGCTACGCGCTCGCGTTCTACGCCGGGCATCGCGACTCCACCCTGCTCTGAACCGCCCGACCCTCCGGAACGGACCAGTTCTGCCATGACCACCTCTGAGATCTCGGCGGAGACCGCCGCCCAGATCCCGTTCAGCAGCATCCCGGCGTGGGCACGCCCCGCCGGGCTCGGCGAGGTCACCCCGCCGAGCGCCGACCGCACGCCCGACGGCGCGTCGTACCTCGTCATCGGAATCGGTGAGGCCGCGCACGCGTGGGCCACCGAGCGGGTCGCCACCCTGCCGTCGGGCAGGCCGAGCACACTCATCTGCGTCGAGACGCCCGCCGAGGCCACCGACGCGCTGCGGGATGCGCTGGCCTCGGCGACGGTCGGCGTGCGCGTGTACGTGGCCGGACCGGTCGGTGCCTGTCTGACGGTGCGAGCGGCGGCGGTCACCGCCGGGCTCGAGGACGACGAACTCGTGGTCGAACCCGTCGGTGCCGGCCCGATCGACGTGTTCTGTTCGCATTGTCGGACGGTCACCTCGGCGCTTGCCGATATCGACGACATCGTCGACTGCACCGGTTGCGGCCGTGGACTTCTCGTGTACTACCACGTCTCCCGCAGGCGCGGCGCGTTCCTCGGGTTCATGGCCGACGCCGAGACCCCGAATCGAGAGGACACCGCATGACCCTCACGACCAGTCGGCCCGCCCGTTCTGTCCCCGAGGACGGCACGATGACGTTGCGCGTCACCTCGATCGTGAAGAGCGGCCGCGACATCCGCACCTTCACCTTCGCCGACGGTGCACGAGGATCCGGCTGCGCCGACGGCGTGCCGCTACCCGGCTTCGTCCCGGGCAGCCACCTGGTGGTGCAGGCCGGCCCGTACACCAACGCCTACAGTCTTGTGTCCGACGGCACCGCGCCCACCGAGTATTCGATCTCGGTTCTGCGCGTCGCCGACGGCGCGGGCGGCTCACGCTGGATGCACAGCCGACTACAGGTGGGCGATGAGATCCGGGTGTGGTTGCCGCGCAGCGCCTTTCCGCCGATCGCTCGCGCCACCAAACACCTGCTGATCGCCGGTGGTATCGGTGTCACGCCGATCCTCTCGCACCTGCGGGCGGCCCGCCGCTGGCACCGTGACACCCAAGTGCTCTACACCTTCCGGCCGGAGAACGCCGCGCACGTCGACGAGGTCACCACCCTCACCGACGGCCGGGCCGAGCTCTACACCGTCCGTGCCGATTTCGTGACCAGGCTGGCCGAGGTCCTGACCACGCAACCGCTGGGAACCCACCTGTACGTCTGCGGACCCGGCGGGCTCATCGACCACGTCGTCGACTCCGCGAAGGCCGCAGGCTGGCCGGAGTCACGAATCCACTTCGAGCGCTTCGGGATCGACGCCCTCGATGCCGGCGATCCCTTCCAGGTGCACCTGACCGGTAGTGAGATCACACTCGACGTCCCGTCGGGCACCAGCATGCTCGAGGCCATCGAAGCGGCCGGCGTGGCCGTACCCAACCGGTGCCGTCAGGGTGTGTGCGGTGAATGCCGCATCCCCGTCACCGCAGGCACCCCGATCCACCGAGACCTCTACCTCAGTGCCGAGGAGAAGAACGCGGGAGACGCAGTGATGCCCTGCGTTTCCCGCGCCGCCGACGGATGCACCCTGGAGATACCACTGTGACCATCGATCTGCCACCTGCCCCGGCCCCCGACGCCGCCGGTGACCTCGTCACCGGCTTCCCGTTCCCCTTCCCCGAGGATCGCTACCGCTACAGCACCAACGTCGAGCCTGCGGGCACACCCAGCGTGACCGCGGCCGGCCAGTGGGGTGCCGCCGTGGTCGACATCGACGCCGAGTACCATCACGAACTCGACGCTCGCGCAGCGGTTCTCGCGTCCGATCCAACCCGCCACGCCGTCCTGCCGCACATGGTGCCCGCCGCCTGGGACGCGATGCTCACACTGATGCGCGAGCTCGCCCTCGCCTACCCCGACCACATGCACCTGACCGCCACCGGCCCCGACACCTGGCAGTGGCGTAACGACCTGCTCGGTGTCGAGGCCGACTTCCGCTACGGCGACCAGGCCACGCTGGGTGAGGAACCGTTGCGCTACATCACCTCTCAGGTCCAGGAGGATGTGGCCCTGCTTGATCAGCGTGACGAGCAACTCTTCGTCGACGCCGGAGTCATCACCTTCGCCGCCGACTGGAGCTTCGGATTCGACGTCGGCATGAGCTTCCTGGAGATCCACGGGCCGGTCCCGCGCGTGAAGAAGATGGGCGTCATCACCCGCGCCCACGAATTCCTCAAACGCCTTCAGCCACATCAGCCCTACCGCCGCACCAACTGGACGCTGACCATCGGCCGCCGACTCGACGTCTCCACCGAGATCTACCCCGAATGGGGTCCCGACCGCGAGACGATCGCGCATGTCGACGACACCGAATTCGGCGCCCTGGTGCATCTTCGCGTCGAGGTCCAGCACCTGATCCGGCTGCCCGACTCGGGTGCGCTGATGTTCCTCATCCGCACATACATGCTTCCGTTGGAACAACTCGCCGGCGTCGAGCCCTGGCGTCGGCGCGCCGCCGACGTGCTCGCCGAACTGCCCGCGGACATGGCCGACTACAAGGGCATCATCAAGTACAAAGACCGTGCCGCCCAATGGTTGCGGGATGCCGCGCCGACGCCACCGAGTCCCGAGCCGCACCCCGGGCTGCCGCGGTGGCCGGCCACGCCACCCGAGGTGAACGTCGAGGCCGCCGCCTTCCTCATCGTATCGATCGGCGGCGATCCGTCGGCCGCACAGACCGCGCGCACCTGGGTCGCCAAGGCGAGCGAATCCGGGGCCACCCGACTGGTGGTCCTCGATACACTCACCGACGCGGACGATGTCGCGACGCTGCGGCGCGCACTCGACGAGTCCGTCACCGGAACCAGGGTGATGATCACCGGTGGTCAGTTCGATGTGATGACCGCACTCGCCGTCGCACGAGCGGCCGGGGCAATCGCCGACGAACTGTCCGCCCATGTCACCTCTACCGACGATCTGCCGGTCTACTGCGCCCACTGCCACACCACCAGCCGCATTCTCGCCCGCCCAGGCGAGACCGTGGACTGCCCGGGATGCTCGATGAGAATCGAGATCCACGAGCATCATTCGGCCACGCGTGGAAGTTTCCTCGCCTCCGCCGCCGACGCCGGGGAGCTGTCATGACCGGAGCTGTGGTGACCCGAGCTGCTTCGAGCGGGGTCGACGACGCCGACGTATCCGCGGCGGGCACACATCTGCACCCGGGTTATCACACCGGACCCCGATTGATGCGCGTCGTCGAGAAACGCGCACTCACCGAGTCGGTCACCCACTTCCGATTCGTTCCGGCCGACGATGACGGTCCGTCGCTGGTGCCGTATCAGCCGGGCAGCCACCTCATCGTCACGATCGGTGCGCCCGGAAGCACTGTGCGCAACGCCTATTCCCTCGTCGACGACGGGCTGTGGCCGACCAGTTACGGTATCTCGGTCCTGCGACGCGGTGAAGGCGGCGGATCGGATTGGTTGCACGACACAGTCACCGAGGGGTCGACGGTCGAGATCGAGGGTCCCCGTTCGATGTTCGCGCCCATCCTCGACCAGCGGCACGCGCTGTTGATCGCCGGCGGCATCGGGATCACCCCCATCCTCTCCCACCTCCGGGCGCTGGCGCGCGATTCTCGGGTGACCGCCGAGGTCATCTACTCCTATCGGCCCGGGCATGGCGCGCACCTCGATGACCTGCGTGCGATGGCGTCCCACGACGGCATCACCGTCCTGGAGGCCTGCGGGATGGAGGAAACCATTTCCGCCATCCGATCGCGAATGGCGGTGCAACCGTTCGGTACCCATGCGTATGCGTGCGGGCCTGCTGCGCTCCTCGACACCTACACCCAATTGGCCGCCGACGCCGGGTGGCCGGCGGCGCGCGTCCATCTCGAGCGCTTCGCCGCACCCGAACAAGACCCGGGGGACCCGTTCTCGGTTCGGCTCGCCTCCACCGGCGAGCGCCTCGACGTCCCCTCCGGGGTCTCACTGCTCGAGCGCCTTCTCGATCACGGCGTCGCGGTGCCCAACCTGTGCCGGCAAGGAGTGTGCGGCGAATGCCGCATCCCGGTGCGGGCAGGTGCCGTGCTGCACCGTGATTTCGTCCTCGACGACGAGGACAAGACCGCGAACACCGCGATGATGTGCTGTGTATCGCGTGCCCTGCCCGACAGCCCTGAGATCGAGGTGGACCTGTGACCCTCACCCCGCCCCTGACCGCATCGACATCCACTCCGCCGAGCCCTGATTCGCCGACCCCTGATCTGTCGAGTCTCGACTCACTGACTCCCGCTGCCCGCGAGTATCTTTCGCAGCCCGTTGACCATTGTGCCAACATCCCGTGGCCGTTTCCCGACGACGCTTCCGAGTTCTCCTACACCGTCAACGTCGAGCCCGCCCGCGTCCCGCGGCGTACGCGCGGTGGGGAATGGGGACGCCACCTCGTCGACCTCGGTGGTGCCGAATATCTCGACTACATGCGCGAACGACGTCGCATCCTCGACGAGGATCCGTCGCGTGTGCGGATCATGCCCGGAATGGACGTCGCCTGCTGGGATCTGTTGCTGTACTACCTCCGCGATCTGGCACTGGCCTACCCCACCGTGATGCATCTCACCGAAGGCGCCGACCGGCGGTTCCACTGGCGCAACGAGTTACTCGGCACCGACGCCGAATTCGTTCTCGGTGACCTCGAGAGCCTCCCGTGCCATCCGCTGGAGTTCCTCGCGCGCGAGGTCCCCGACGACCTGCTCCTCGTCGTCGAACGCGACGGCCGGCTCTACTTCGACGCCGGGATCGTCACCTTCGCAGCCGCCTGGTCGGTGGCCTTCGACGTCGGCATGGACATGTATGAAATCCACGCTCCGGTACCGGGTTTGATCCGCGACGGGATCGTCGCGCGCGCCGAACAGTTCCTCCGTCGGCTACCCGCCGACGCGGTCTATCGGCGGGTCAACTGGACGCTGTCCGCATCGGATTCGCACAAGCTCGACGTCAGCCTCGAACAACTGCCCGAGTGGGGTCGCGACATACCCACGATGATCGCCGACGGCGACTACGGTCGCGCGCGGCTTCGGATCGAACTCGAGCATTTCGTCCGGTTGCCGACCTCCGGTGCGGTGACGTTCAATATCCGCACGTTCATGGCCTCGCTCGACGAGGTCCGGCGCATCCCGGCGTGGGCCGAGCAGTTGGCCACCGTCATCGAAACCCTCGACGAACGCATCGCCGCGTACAAGGGCTTCCTCGACTACCGCGACAACGTCGTCGCCTACCTCCGCGGGCACTGACCGCCCCATCACCCTCCATATCCCTCTCTACCAAGGACTGTCATGGAAGTAGTTGCCGCACACGTGGATCTGTCATGGATGCTGGCCGCATTCGCCTTTCTGGTACTCATGATCCCCGGCCTGGGTCTCTACTACGGGGGCATGCTCGGCGGACGCAACGTCCTGAACATGATGTCAATGGTGTTCGCCACCCTCGGAATCACCTGTGTCATCTATGTTCTCTACGGTTATGGCCTGGTGTCCGGGCCGTCGATCCACGGTTGGGGGATCATCGGCAATCCCGTGCACTACCTCGGGCTCGGTGAGCACCTCACCGACGATCAGTCCGGCGGTATCCAGGTGCTCTACATCGCGGCGTGGTTCATCCTGTTCGCCGCCATCACCGTGGCGATCGTGGCCAGTGGTGCGGCGGGTCGGATGAAGTTCAGCGCGTGGCTGGTGTTCGTTCCGATCTGGCTGACCCTGGTGTACTTCCCGGTCGCGCACTGGGTGTTCGCCGCCGACTCCGACGAGGGCGCAGGAGGCTTCCTGCTCAACAAGATCCACATCCACGACTTCGCCGGTGGTACGGCGGTGCACATGAACTCCGGTGTGGCCGCGCTCGCCCTGGCATTGGTCCTCGGTGCCCGGCGTCGCCGTGCCGAGCGGCCGCACAACGTGCCCATCGTGCTCCTCGGTGGCGGCATCCTCTGGTTCGGCTGGTTCGGATTCAACGGAAGTTGTGCCGGCGGAGCCAATTTCGTCACGCAGTTCGTCGTCCTCAACACCTTGCTCGCCGGCGGTGCCGGCATGCTCGGCTTCTGGGCGATCGAGAAGTGGCGGGAAGGTCATGTCACCGCTCTGGGTTCGATCACCGGCGCGATCGCCGGGCTCGTCGGCATCACCCCGTCGGCCAACACCGTGACGCCGATCGGCGCACTGATGGTCGGCATCCTCGCCGCGGGTGTCGTCGCGTTCTTCCTGAGCTTCAAGCCCAACTTCAAGGTCGATGACAGTCTCGACGCGTTCATCGTCCACGGTATCGGCGGCATCGTCGGCACCCTGTGCATCGTGCTGTTCGCCGCGGGCAGTGCCCCGGCCGGTGTCACCGGTCTCCTGTTCGGTGGACCGATCGACATCCTGTGGCGCGAACTCGCCGGCGTCGTCATCACCTGCACCTTCTCCTTCGTGATGACCTGGCTGATCGCCAAGGCCCTCGACAAGACGATCGGCCTGCGCGTCGACGCCGAGACCGAGACCCAGGGACTCGACTCCTCGATCCACGCCGAGACCGCCTACGAGATCCCCGCGGCCGGCGTCGGTCACGGTGGCCTCTCGGGTATGTCGCCGGCACTGGCCACCCAGAGCGTGGAGAACGGGCTCTCCGAGACCGCTCAGCCCGTCGGCACCTGATCGCTGTGCACGACACCGGGGGCGCATCACACCGTGGTGCGCCCCCGGTGCCATTTTGATCGATGGTCGAGGTGCTCGGCGCCCCAGGCGCCGAGCCTCGAGACCCCTTGCACCGGTGCTGGTTTCGGGTTCCAGCGTCATCTGCGGGGGTCTCGAGGCTCCTCGCCCCAGGGGGCTCGTCACACCTCGACCACCGGGGGAGTGGCGGAGGAGTAGGTGGTGCGGGCATCGGTGGTCACACCTCGACCACCGGGTGGGAGTGGCGGAGGAGTAGGTGGTGCGGGCATCGGTGGTCACACCTCGACCACCGACGACCACCCCACCCAACCCGATACCTGCACCTCACAGCCCCGAAACGCAATCGCAACACAACGGGGGTCTACTACAGGTAGACAAAAGTTCATCGGAGTGGACATACTAGAGCCAACACAACCACCGGAGCCCTGCCATGACTGACACCACCAACGATCTCGCCGAACTCTGCGCGAAGTCGGGGACCAAGTTCATCCTCGCCATGTTCGTCGACTTGCGCGGCAAGCCCTGCGCCAAGCTCGTTCCCGTCGAGGCCGTCGACGAACTCGCCACCGACGGTGTGGGTTTCGCCGGCTACGCGGTCGGTGCAATCGGGCAGGAGCCGCGCGACCCCGACCTCATGGCCATCCCCGACACCTCGTCGTTCCTGCCGATCCCCTTCATCAAGGAAGGGCTGGCAATCGTGCACTGCGACCCGCACGTCGAGGGCAAGCCGTGGCCGTTCGCCCCACGCAACATCCTGCGGGCCCTCATCGCCCAGGCCGAGGACGCCGGCTTCGAGCCGTGGGTGGGCGCAGAGGTCGAGTACTTCCTGCTCAAGCGCGCCGCCGACGGTTCGCTCGTGACCGCCGACGACGCCGACGACTCCGATCAGCCCTGCTACGACGTCCGCGGTCTGACCCGGATGTACGAGCACCTCACCGCGGTGTCCACCGCGATGAATCAACTGGGCTGGAGCAACTACGCCAACGACCACGAGGACGGCAACGGCCAGTTCGAGCAGAACTTCGCCTACTCCGACGCGCTCACCACCGCCGACCGCGTCATCACCCTGCGCTATCTGCTCTCCACGATCGCCGCCGAACGCGGCATGGTGGCCACCTTCATGCCCAAGCCGTTCGCCGAGCGCACCGGAAGTGGCCTGCACCTGCACCTTTCGTTGACTTCCAACGGCCGGCCGGTCTTCCCCGCAGAGTTCGGCGACGACCGCGGGCTCGGCATCTCGCCCACCGCCTACGGATTCGTCGCAGGCGTCCTCGAGCACGCCTGCGCGCTGCAGTCGGTGATGGCTCCGACGGTCAACTCCTACAAGCGGACCGGCGCCACCGCCACCCGCTCGGGTGCCTCCTGGGCGCCTCGGGTGCCCACCTACGGCGGCAACGACCGCACCCACTACATCCGCATCCCCGACGACCAGCGCGTCGAGCTGCGCGGCGGCGACGGATCGGCCAACCCGTACCTCGCGATCGCCGCCGCGCTGGGCGCCGGCCTCGACGGCATCAAGCGCAGCCTCGATCCGGGCGCCCTGGGCACCTGCCCCGAGCACGTCGGCACCCTGCCGCTGACACTGCTGCACGCGGTCGACGCGCTCGAGGCAGACCCGGTCGTGGCCGGCACCCTCGACGCCGCGATGACCGAGGAGTGGCCCGCCGACAAGCAATCGGTCTCGGACTACTTCAGCAAGCTCAAGCGCGAAGAATTCTTCGCCTGGCACTCGGCCGTCTCCCCGTGGGAGGTCGATCAGTATCTCACCGCTTTCTGACCACACACCCGGTTCACATCCCTGATCCGTCCACCCCAGAACCACGAAAGGCCCACACCATGTGCGGAATCGTCGGGTTGCATCTACGCAACCCCGATCTGTATCCCCGCCTCGGGGAACTGCTCACCGGCATGCTCGGTGAAATGCAGGACCGCGGCGCCGATTCGGCGGGCATCGCCGTCTACGGCAACCCCAGCTGGGTGCCCGCCGGCCACGCCTGCGTCTCCCTTCTCGAGATCGACGTCGCCGCCGACGACGCCCAGGCTGCCGTCACCGAGGCGCTCGGCAGTCCGGTCGTCGCCCAGTATGTCGACACCACCCTCGTGCTGTCGGCGCCCGTACCCGCCGAGGAGCTGCTCGGCGCCGCCCGCACCACCTACCCCGGCGCCCTTGTCGCCGGTTTCGGTAGCGACCTGACCGTCCTCAAAGGTGTTGGCGCACCCCGTGATCTGACCGACCAGTGGGGCCTGGCCGCCGCACAGGGCTGGCAGGGCGTCGGGCACACCCGCATGGCGACCGAGTCCGCGGTGACCCCGGCCGGAGCACACCCGTACGCCGTCGGACCCGAACAGTGCCTGGTGCACAACGGATCGTTCTCCAACCACGCCACCATCCGCCGCGAATTGCGCGCGGAGGGAGTTGAATTCGACTCCGAGAACGACACCGAGGTCGGCGCACGCTTCGTCGCCCACCAGCTCGCGCAGGGCAAGGACGTCGAGACCGCACTCAAAGAGGTCTGTGCCACCTTCGACGGCTTCTACACCCTCGTCGTGTCCAACCGCGACTCGTTCGCGGTGGTCCGCGACGCCATCGCCTGCAAACCCGCCGTGATCGCCGAGACCGACGACTGGGTGGCGATGGCCAGTGAATACCGAGCCCTGGCGCACCTGCCGGGCGTGGAGAACGCACGAATCTGGGAACCAGAACCGGAGGTGGTCTACGCATGGACCCGCTGAACACCGATCGCACCGTCTTCGATCTGTCCGAAACCTCGCTGCGCGAAGTCAATTCGGCGCTGCACGGGGAGATCACCGGAGAGATCGAGATCAACTCACCGGCCGGTGCGCACAGCGTCGCCGCCGGGGTCAACGCCCCGGTGAAGATCACCGTCAACGGTCACGTCGGCTATTACGCCGCCGGCATGAACCAGCAGGCCGAGATCACCATCAACGGCAACGCCGGCACCGGTGTCGCCGAGAACATGATGAGCGGCACCGTCGTCGTCAAGGGCAACGCCTCCCAGTCGGCCGGTGCCACCGCACACGGCGGCCTGCTCGTCATCGAGGGCGACGCCGCCGCGCGCTGCGGAATCTCGATGAAGGGTATCGACATCGTCGTCGGCGGAAACGTCGGTCACAACAGCGCTTTCATGGCCCAGGCGGGCCGCATGGTGATCCGCGGCAACGCCGGTGCAGGCCTGGGTGACTCGATCTACGAGACCCGTCTCTACGTTCGCGGTGAGGTCGCCTCCCTCGGCGCCGACTGCATCGCGAAACCCATGCGCGCCGAGCACCTCGACGAGCTCGCCGGCCTGCTCAAGGCCGCGGGCTTCAAGGACGACGACCCGACCGAGTACTCGCGATACGGATCGGCCCGCGAGCTCTACCACTTCCACGTCGACAACACGTCGGCGTACTGACCCCCGGCGAACCCACCGCTCGGCCCCTCGTCCGACGACCCAACGCCGCACCCGGAGACATCATGAACCTCAGCAACGAACAGCGCGGTCTACGCGAATCCGCGACCTTCGACCGCACCACCATCGCCGCCATCCAGCGTGCCGCCGACACCGGTGTCTACGACATCCGTGGGTGGGGCGCCAAGCGCAAGCTGCCGCACTTCGACGACCTGCTCTTCCTGGGCGCGTCGATGTCGCGGTACCCCCTGGAGGGCTATCGCGAGCGCTGCGACACCGACGTCGTGCTCGGCAGCCGAAATGCCAAGTACCCCTTGCACCTCGACACCCCGGTCACGATCGCGGGCATGAGCTTCGGTGCGCTGTCGGCCGGCGCCAAGGAGGCACTCGGGCGTGGTGCGTCGGAGGTCGGCACGTCCACCACCACCGGCGACGGCGGAATGACACCGGAGGAGCGGGGGCAGTCGAAGAACCTGGTCTACCAGTACCTGCCGTCGCGTTACGGCATGAACCCCGACGACCTGCGCAAGGCCGACGCCATCGAGATCGTCCTCGGCCAGGGCGCCAAGCCCGGCGGCGGAGGAATGCTGCTGGGGCAGAAGATCTCCGAGCGGGTCGCTCACATGCGCACCCTGCCGGAGGGTATCGATCAGCGCAGCGCATGTCGCCACCCCGACTGGACCGGCCCCGACGATCTCGCCATCAAGATCAACGAGCTGCGTGAGATCACCGACTGGGAGAAGCCGATCTACGTCAAGGTCGGTGCGACCCGCACCTACTACGACGTCAAGCTCGCCGTGCACTCCGGTGCCGACGTGGTGGTCGTCGACGGCATGCAGGGCGGTACCGCAGCCACGCAGGAAGTGTTCATCGAGCACGTCGGCATCCCGACACTCGCCGCGATTCCGCAAGCCGTGCAGGCACTTCAGGAGCTCGGTGTGCATCGCGAGGTCCAACTCATCGTCTCCGGTGGGATTCGTAACGGTGCCGACGTGGCCAAGGCCATGGCGCTCGGTGCCGACGCCGTCGCCATCGGCACCGCCGCGCTGATCGCCCTGGGCGACAACGATCCCCGGTATGCCGAGGAGTACGAGAAGATCGGCTCGGCGGCCGGCTTCTACGACGACTTCCAGGACGGCCGCGACCCGGCCGGCATCAGCACCCAGGATCCCGAACTGTCCGCCCGGTTCGATCCGATCGTCGGCGGCAAGCGCCTGGCCAACTTCCTGCGGGTGACGACGATGGAAGCCCAGACCATCGCCCGCGCCTGCGGCAAGGCACACCTGCAGCACCTCGAACCCGAAGACCTGGTGGCGATCTCGATCGAGGCCGCAGCGATGGCGCGCGTCCCGCTGGCCGGCACCAGCTGGATTCCCGGAGCAGGGGCGGTGTTGTGAGTACCGAGACCGCATCCATCGTCATCATCGGTGGCGGCCTGGAGGGCGCGGCCACCGCCTGGGCGCTCGCGCAGCGTGGCGTCACCGATGTGGTTGTCTGCGAACGCGATACCGTGGGCGCGGGTATGACGGGCAAGTCATCGGGCATCGTCCGCTGCCACTACGGCGTCAGTTCGCTGGCGGCGATGGCAGCCGTCGGGCTCGAGGTGTTCGAGAAGGCCGAGGAGATCTTCGGCACCGACATCGGGTTCCGGCAGACCGGCTACGTCGTCGGAGTCGGTGAGGCCAATGTGGGCAATCTCCGCAAAAGCCTTGCCGCGCAACGCGAGGTCGGTGTGCAGACCGAGGAGATCGGGGTCGACGAGGTCGCCGCGATGTGGCCGGCCGCCGATCTCGAGCCGTTCGCGGCGTTCGGCTGGGAGGAACGCGGCGGGTACGGCGATGCGTATCAGACCGCGCAGGCCTTCGCCGCATCGGCGCGTTCCGGTGGAATCCGCATCCGCCAGAGCACGCCGGTTGCCGGTCTCATCGTCGACGGCGACGCCGTCACCGGCGTGAGACTGGTTGACGGATCGACGATCTCGGCCGAGACCGTCGTCGTCGCGACCGGCGCCTGGACGCGCCCGTTCCTCGCCGCCCACGGCATCGATGTCCCCATCGAGGTCCACCGCGAGCAGATCGTGATGATCCACCCCGGAATGGAACTCGGCAAGGTGCCGGTGTTCTCCGACCTCGTCTCACTGCAATACGTGCGGCCCGATGTCCGCGGTGAGATCCTGTTCGGCAACAGCGATCTCGCCGAGCTGGAGATCGCCGACCCCGACAACTACCTCAATCGTGCCGACGAGGCGTTCCTGGATCTGACCGTCGACAAGGTCGGTACCCGCTTCCCGCAGTTCACCGACGCGGCCATCACCAGTAGTTACGCCGGGTGTTACGACGTGACCCCGGACTGGAATCCGATCATCTCCACCGGTCCGCTCGAGGGACTGGTGATCGCCGCGGGCTTCAGCGGGCACGGTTTCAAGATCTCGCCGGCCGTCGGGCGGCTCGTCGCCGACCTCGTCGTCGATGGTCACAGCAACGACCCGCGCATCCCGGAGTCGGACTTCCGGTTGTCCCGGTTCGCCGAGGGCGACCTGCTCAAGACCCGCTTCCCCTACGTGGGCGCGGGGGAGATGCGGTGAGACCTGTCGTGCGGGGTACACCATGTGCGCCCTGAACGGCGGGGTCCGCGTCGCCGAGCTGCCCGAGGACCGGCGGTCGGGACTCATCGCCGAGCTGCCACGGTTCCCCACAGTGGACGACGTCTCCCGATATGCTGGCCCGGTGGCGGAGTCCGACGAATCGACGGGGATCGATCAGGCAGTGGCGGTGCAACCGGCAGGAGTCGGTGACGATCCGCTGATCCGTAACCAGTCCGGCATCGCCCGTGACCGGCCCACCGATCAGTCCGTCGAGGAACTCGAGCTCGAGACCGCGATTGCCGCCAACGTCCGGCGCCTGCGTCAGCAGCAGGGTCTCACCGTCGGCGACATGGCGTTACGCGTCGGCATCTCCAAGGCGATGCTCTCGAAGATCGAGAACGCCCAGACCTCGTGCAGTCTCAGCACTCTCGCGCGGCTGGCGACAGCCTTCGACGTCGCCGTGACCTCGCTGTTCCGGGGCGCCGACGTCGAGCGATCGGCGGTGTACGTCAAGGCGGGGGAGGGTTCGCGGATCGTGCGATCGGGGTCCAAGGAGGGCCACGAGTACGAGCTACTCGGGTCGTTGCGCGGTGAGCACAAACGTCTCGAATGCCTCCTCGTGACGCTCAACGAGGACTCGATCACCCAGCCGCTGTTCCAGCACCCCGGCACCGAGTTCCTCTACATGCTCGACGGCGTCATGGACTACGCGCACGGCCGCAGCGTCTACCGCCTCGCGCCCGGCGATTCCATGCAGCTCGACGGTGAGGCCCCGCACGGGCCGGTCGCCCTCATCGAACTGCCGATCCGCTTTCTGTCGGTCATCGCCTTCCCGGATTCGGCGGTCTGAGGGCGGTCCCCGTCGGACGGCGACCGGCTATCGGCTATCGGGCGACGACGCTGGCCCGGTCGGCGACCGGACGCAATGCGATCACCAGTGTCCCGGTGGCGATGACGCCGGCCGGCAGCTCGGCATGCACCGTCCGTCGATGTCCGGCGGTATCGATGACGGTGATGTCGGCCAGGGTGGCTCCGGCCAGGCCGACGCCGACGAACGCCACATCGGAGATCGCGGTGGTCAACGGCAACGCCGCATCGACTCGCACCACCGCGCGGCCACCTGTGACGTGCGCCGCGATGATCCTGGTGACCAGAACCGGGTGTGCCGCATCGCATTCATCGGTCGACGGGCAGCGCGGCTCGCCTGCGGCGTCGACGAAGAATCCCGTTGTGTGACGCAGTGATTCGGCACGCAGGTCGGTCTCACCGATGAAGAGGTCGGTCCCCGACGAGTGAATCGGGACCGGCCAGAGCGTGGGATCGAAAGATCGGGACACCAGAACGCCTTTCAGAGAGGGCAGCAGCTCGAACAAACTCACCTCTTCGGTCTACCCGGGTCTGCGGCGTAGCAACAGGGACTCCGGCGCCAAGATGTCGTCAAGATCCGCCTGCCGGCTCGCCGACACCCCGATCACGGTGACTCACGCCACATTTCACTAGAAACAGCAACCCCCAAGGCGACGGGCATCGTGCGTCAAGCCTGGCCGTGCATCGTGGAACACGTCAGAGAGAAACGCACACAGCGGATCTCGGAAGCACCAACGAAGAGGAGCCGATCATGGCCGCACCCCGTCGCAACAACAACCCCGCCCCCGTCCAGCGCCGCCGCCGCGTCCGCCGCTACGACCCGCGTTCGCGTCAGT
The DNA here is from genome assembly GCF_000241325.1 of Gordonia polyisoprenivorans NBRC 16320 = JCM 10675. Taxonomy (GTDB): domain Bacteria; phylum Actinomycetota; class Actinomycetes; order Mycobacteriales; family Mycobacteriaceae; genus Gordonia; species Gordonia polyisoprenivorans. The sequence goes on from NZ_BAEI01000028.1 coordinate 47,238, forward strand.
GGCTCTGGGTGTGGCAGTGAGCGAGCGCTCTACGCGCTGACCCGTGCGCGACACGAACAACCCCGCCCACCGACGCCGGGCGGGGTTGTTCACGTGTGCGGGCGCGATCAACTCGTGGCGAGCGCCACGTTCAGGATGACGATGAGCACAATCAGCACGATCGGGATGACCGAGATCGCGATTGCCAGACCGACCCCGTTGTACTGCTGTGGTGCAGGGCCGAGCGAACCGCGGGAGTATGCCCACACCGGCGCGCGATACTCCAGCTCGACGCCCTGTCCGGGCTGCACGAGCACCGGGAAATCGGCGGGCCCGATGCGCGGGGGCAGGAAGTACGGAACGTGGACGTGCACGTGATGCTGTCCCGGCGGCAGCGGGATCTCGTTGCGGCCCCACGTGCCGGGAAGCTCGTGGCCGTCGATGACGATCTTCGGCTTGATGAAGAACAGCAACCACATCAGCGGGAAGAACTTCGCGTCGATGGCGACACCCTGCTGCTGACCCGCCATCACCGGCGGCGCGCCCTGCCCACCGCCCGGATGATAGGCGCCCGGAGCCGGATTCTTCTGCAGTGGAGCCGGATTCGGGGGTTGCTGCGCCGGCGGCCGGCCGTACTGGGATGGAGCCGACGGGGGCGGAGCAGATGGGGGCGGAGCAGATGGGTGAGCACCGTACTGGGGTGGGCCCGCCGGGGGCGCGCCGTACCCCGGGCCGGGCGGCTGTCGATACTGGGGCTGCTGGCCGTACGACGGTTGACCCGGGCCAGGCGGCTGCCCGTAGTGGGGTTGCCCGTACCGGGGTTGGCCCGGCTGCTGTTGCCCGTACGGGCCGGGTTGCCCGTAGGGCGGGTTCGGAGTGTTCACCATTTCCCCCTCGATCGTGCGAGCCGCGCGGCGTCGGGCCATCGTGGCTGGCAGTCAATCTACGCGATGACGGTTGCGCAGCAACGGTTTGCGACCACTTCGGGTGCAGAAGCGGACGCGATCCGTTGCGAATCTAGTCGCGGGTGCGGCGTGCGGCGGTCAATCGAACCGCTTTGCGGCAAATGTCCGACCGAGATTCATTCGATCGACGTCGACGCGCTCACGTCCCCACCACTGAGCTGCGTCGGCGAACTCTTTCCCGCCCGGTCGAGATCCCACTCGGCCAGGCAGGCACCGAACCAGCGGTACAACCACTCCTGTGCGAGTGCACGCGTTTCGCAGAACACGATCGGCACCGTCGGGAACCGGGCCTGCGCCTCGGCGACGGCGTCGGCCACCGAGGAGGTCGGGGCGTGTTCGAGTTTGAAGATCTTCGAGTACCCGGAGTCGACGATCACCGCGCCGCGCGGCTGTGCGGCGAGATCGGCCAGCAGGTAGGTCATCTTGCCCGACAACAGGCTCGACGCGAGGTCCTCGATGCTCTTGCGTTCGGCGGTGGCCACCAGATCGTCGCCGTCGAAGACCGCGTAGTCGCCGACCGGCAGGCCCCGCTTGCTGGTCTGCGCCTGCTGCGCAGAGAACTTGTAGCCGTAGCGTTCTCGGGTGTCGACGACGATGTCGACCACGCGACCGTGCGCCCGCGCCTTGGGGACCGTCACGTTCGGTCGAGCCTGTTTGGCGGTGCGTCGCGACTGCCAGAACACCATCTCGCGCCCGCGGGCGCGGGTGAGCACGAACTGCGAGCGGTTCTCCCGTCCGCGTTCGAGCACCAGGTCGATGGCCGCGCCGCGCCGGCTGATCGAACGCACCGCCAGGCATTCTACGATCTCGGGGTCGTCCGGCCACTCGGCGACGCGCTGGCAATACACCTTGGTGGTGCGCGGCCACGTCTCCCGGGTCTTCAACACGATCCCGTCCGCGCCCAAGGGCAAACGCACGAGGTAGGGCAGCGACGTGCCCTCCTCGGGATTGCGCGCGATCAGCAGGTCGTCCGGCACACGACCAGGGTGCCGGATCGAGGGGGCGCAGTCACCCCGACCGGCCGAGGAGACGCTCTCATCTGCAACAACCTGCTCTGGTCCATCCCGCCCGACCGGACCCGCAGCCGCTTAGGTTAACCTAACCGACATTGGGGAAGTCCGGTGTGCTGCGGGCCGCGGCCCGCGAGCGAAGAGGAAGAGGGGACTGCTGCAGTGCGTCGACGAGGACTGGTGCTGGGTGCACTACTGATCGGAGTGGTCGCCCTGTTGTGGTCGCCCCTGCCCGGGTCACCAACTGCACAGGCGGCGCCGAGTGTCACGTCCAAGGCCGGCGCGGGCACGGTGCTCGGTTCCACCGACATCACCGACGAGAAGGACGCCCGCATGACCGGCGCCCGCCAGGTGATCGCGATGACCTATCTGTCGGAAAACGCGCAGGGCACGCTGATCCCGGTCCGCGCCACCGTCTCGATACCCGAGAAGAACCCGCACGGCGGTGACTACCGCATCTTCGCGTGGGCGCACGGCACCGCCGGACTCGGCGACGGCTGCACGGTCACCGACCGGATGGGCGTCCGCGTCGACGGCAAGGAACGCTGGCACGACTGGATGGGCCCCTGGCTCGACGACGGCTACGTCATCACCGCCACCGAGTACGCGGGTGTCGGCGGACCGGGCGTGCATCCCTACGCCGACGGAGAGATGCAGGGCAAGAACGTGATCGACTCGGTACGCGCCGCGCGGACCGTCGTCGCCCAGTACTCCGATACCCGAGCCGGCACCGACTATCTCACCTCCGGCGGCTCCCAGGGCGGCCAGAGCGCGGTCTGGGCCGGACATCTCGCACCCACCTACGCACCCGAACTCCACAACGTGGGGGTTGCCGCCAGCTCGGTGCCCGTCGACACCTCGCAGCTCCTCAAGGTCGTCGCTCCCGGCGTCCCGCCCGTCGCGATTCCCGACTACGTCACCTATGTCTCCTACGTGCTCGCCGGTGTGAAGGCCGCGCGACCCGACGTCGACGTCGATTCCTACCTCACGCCGTTGGGTGAGAAACTCGTCGAAGATGCTGCGACACAGTGCTATCCGGAGTTCAGTCCGTCGACGCGCCAGTACAACGTCGGCCAGATGGTGACCAAGCCGCTCGCCGAGGGGCCGCTGATCGGCGTGGTGCACGAGCTCTCCGCCGTCCCCGACACCGGCTACCGCGCTCCGATGCTCATCCAGCAGGGCACGCTCGACGTGGTCGCGCCGGCCCCGCTGACCTCGGCGTGGGTCGACCGTGCTCGCGCCGACGGCGCCCGCATCGACTATCAGACCTACAACGACCAGCACGGACTCGGCGCATACTCCGAGACCGCGGCACTCAAGTGGGCCAACACGCTGCAGTGGGCGCGGTAGGTCGGGACGCGCCTCAGAGATCCGGCCCGCAGGCGTCGTGGGTGAGTGCCGCGACGATCTCCGGGCGCACCTCCTCGACGAACTGCAACCACTGGCCGATGCCGGCCGCGACGTTGTGTCGTGAGAACGCCGTGGCCTCCACCGTCAGCACGGCGACGATGCAGGTGTCGTGCACGACGAGCTTGATCCCGGTGTAGGGCAGCGTCTCGGTCGCCACGAAGCGGTAGGCCGCAGGCAGATCCGTGACGTGCTCGACGACGGTGCCGAAGAACTCCAGTGTCGGGCGTGTGGGCAGGATTCGCAGCCACGACTTGACCTCACCGGTCGGCAACGGAATGTCACCGTCGTCGTCGACCAGCACCGGATGCCCCGACATCGTTTCGAGCGCCTCGAGCACCATCGCCCGCAGGTCACTGTGCCGTGCGGGTAGGGCGATCACCTCGAGCGCCGGCTCGTGCCGGGCCGGCACATCCCCGGTGAGGAAGGCCGGATGCCCGACTCCCCAGATCTCGATCAGTGTGGTGGTGGCCAGCGCGGCGAGAGCATCGACCTGCGCGCGGTCGGCCTCGGAGGTGAACGATCCGTCACCATCGTCGCGATCCCAGCCGAGCAGTTCGAGATCGGCGATGTTCTCTCGCAGCACGTCGGGATGCGGATGCAGATCACCCTCGACGATCGTGCACACGATGCGGTCCTCGCAGGCAGAGAAGCTCAGCACCCCGTGGGAACCCTCGGGGATCTCCAGGTTCTGTTCGACGATGAGTTCCTGCCCGTCGTCGAGGTCGGACAGAAGAGCGGCGAGCAGGTGCCGGTACCGGGCCCAGGCCTCGTTGACGGCCGTGTCGAAGTCGACGTCCCCACGCATGTCGTCTGCACGCATGTCGTCTGCGCCCATGGCACACCTCTCATCCGGGTGAAACCTCTGCTGGCCCACGTTCGGCGATCCGGCTCCTCTACGGCCCGACCAATTCTGACCGGCTGCATCATGACCGGGCTTGCATCATGATCTGCTTGCGAGGTTACGGATCCCCACCACCGAGTGCCGCATCGCGCACGAGGATCCCCCCATTCGTAGGACCCGGGCGCACACCGTCGCTGTAACGCGATGTCGACGACTCGTCGCCACCGCGACACCCACTGTTTCAGCACGGCCCGACACAGTCCGGTGCCGGTGTGATCGGCGCGACACCGCCCCGCGTTACAGGACCCCACAGGGGACTCAGACGGGAGTCAGCCCGATCAGCCGACACAGACGGTCCTCGTCGATCACGTGCAGTGCCTGGCCGCGCCGTTTGCGTTCCCGCGCGGCAAACAGCTTGCGGCCCTCGTGCGCCCCGAGGCCGCCGTCGATCTGATGGGCGCGCACGAGGACGGTGGTGTCGTCGCCGACCATCGACTGCACCGCCGCCCCGGATTCCTCGATGAGCGTGGTCAGTTCCTGTTGGGTGCCGGTGCTGAACCGGCCGGTGATCACCACGCGGTGTCCGGCCAGTCGTGCCGGCCCGCGTGCCGGACTCATGTCGACCTTGTGGAGATCGGTCAGTGCGCGCAGAGCCTGTGTGCCGTCGACGTAGCGGGTGCCCTTGGCCGCGGTCGCGTGCCAGATCCAGCACTTGAGATCCTCGGGCGCGTCGAGGTCGCGGATGCGGGAGATGTCGTCGTTGGTCCAGTCCGCCCCGGTCAACAGGGTGCAGGTGAGCAGGCCGAGCTGGTAGATGTCGAACCACGTCGCCCAGTGGCGGTAATCGTCGACGTCGGCGGGCATGTACGCCGGCGTGTAGGCGTCCAGCGGTGAATGCCGGGGTGTCAGAGCGTGTTTGGCGATCCCGAAATCGCCGAGAGCCAGCCGGCCGTCGCGCAGGAAGACGTTGTCGGGCTTGATGTCGCGGTGGGTGACACCGGCCGCGTGCATCACGGCGAGCAGACCGAGCAGGCCGCGGACCTCACGGCGGACCCGTGCCGGACGCCATCCCGCCCACGCACCATCGGCCACGAGATCGCCGACCGTGCCCTCACGCATCCACTCGGTGACGATGACGTAGCGGGTCGTGCGTCCGGGCCCGGAACCGAAGGCGAAGGCATCGAGGAGCGCGACCACCTCCCGGCGCCCGGCGAGCAGGTGCCCCATGTGCGCCTCGCCGTGCCAGTCCGCAGCGTTCGCACACACCTTGACGCAGACCTTGCGGGTCACCCGATCGCTCGATGACGCCAGCCGTGAGGCGCGATAGACATGGCCGAAGCCGCCGCCGTCGAGGAGCCCGTCGACCCGGTAGCGCAGTCCGGTGTCGCCGACGATGATCTGACCCGCACGGAGCGGCTGACGTGCCCCAGTCACGCCACCACGGTAGGGCATGGGTCCGACGGGCTCTCGCCGTACCGGCAGCACGACACACGCGTCGCCGAGGGTGGCTCGCGCATTCTGTCGGTTTCGTACTGTTTTCCCAAATGCAATCATTCCCACGGCAGGAATGCCAAATAATCATCAGGTATGAAGCGAGGAATCAGGAACGGGCCGGTGCGAAAAGCGGTGTGCGTTGTTGTCTGCAGCATTCTCGGCATTGCCGGAATGGTGCTCGCCAACGGACCGGCATCGGCCGCCGATTCGACATTCATGGTCAAGTCCGTCCTCAACGGCCAATGCCTCGACAACTCCGACGCCGCGGCCCGCTCCGGCAACCGGGTACTGCTGTACGAATGCCACGACGGGATCAATCAGCAGTGGACGGTCGGTGCCGACGGCCGGGCCCGCGTGCAGGGCTTGTGCTTGCAGCCGGTCGGGGCGGTCATCGCCAACGGCCGCAACCTCGAGATCGCGACCTGCTCGACCTCGCCGGCCCAGGTCTGGGGTCAAGGCGCCAACGACTCGCTACGCCCCAACTACGGCAACTACTGCCTGACCGCCGCAAACGGCGCCGTCTCGCTGCGGACCTGTGCAGGGACGACGGCACAACGATGGACACTGACCTCGGCCGCGGCAACACCCACCACAACCACAACAACGACACCCACGACCACGACACCGACGACCACGACACCCACGACCACGACGAGCACTCCCGCCGCGGTGACCAGCCCGTCCGGCCAGACGGCACCCACCGCGGACCTCGCCGGCTGGCGCCACATCTTCGCCGACGAATTCACCAAGAACGCGGCACTCGGCTCGTGGGCCAATTCGTGCGAGCCCGACAAGATCGTCTACACCGGCGCGCAGGGCCAGAAATGGCGCACCTATCCCCAGTGCTATCTCGACACGTATCAGAAACGCCCCTATCGCCCCGACGCGGTGCTCTCGGTCGACGGTGGCATGCTCGATTTCTTTCTCCGCCAGGTCGACGGAAAACCCGCAGGCGCGAATCCGTCACCGCTGATCACCGGATCGAGCCAATACCAGACCTACGGGCGCTATTCGGTGCGAATGCGCGTCGACCGACCGGGACTCTCCGAATACTATGTGGCCTTCCTGCTCTGGCCGCAGTCCGAACAATGGCCCGCCGGCGGTGAATTCGACTTCCCCGAGGGATCCCTCGCGGGCACCGCCAAGGGCTATCACCACTACTCCGGTCTCGGTTCGTGCGTCAGCTGTCAGGCCGTCGCCACCGACATCGGGGCCACGTTCACCAGCTGGCACACCTACACGATGGAATGGAGTCCCGGCCGCATCCGCTACCTGCTCGACAACACCGTCGTCCTCGACACCACCGCCTGGGTGCCCTCGGGCCCGATGCGGTGGCAACTGCAGGCCGAGACCAACGGCAACGGCACCAGCTCCGGGCACCTGCAGGTCGACTGGGTCTCGGTCTGGGCCTACAACGGCTGACGCCGACTACTCGATCTCGATCTCCACCTCGGCCGAGCGAGGCGTCGCCTGACACGCCAGGAGGTAGCCGTCGTCGATGTCCTCGGGTTCGAGCGCGATGCCGTTCCCGTGATCCACGGTGCCCGAGACCAGCCGGGCGACGCAGGACCCGCAATCACCCTCCCGACACGAGTAGGGTGCGTCGATCCCCTCCGACAGCATCGCGTCGAGCAGGGGAGTCGTCGTGGCGCAACCGATTTCGGTGACGCTACCGTCGATGTGGACGGTCAGTGCGCACGGTGCGGAGCCCTCGTCGGCCACCGACAACGTGAAGGGGTCGCCGGTCAACGACACATATCGCTCGATGTGCAGATCGGTGTGCGGCACCCCCGCCGCAAGCGCTTCGCGCTCCACCAGATCCATGAACGGCGCCGGTCCGCACACGAAGACCTCACCGCCGGCGACCTCACCGCGGGCCGCGGCGCAGAGCGGGGCGACGGCGTCGGCGGTCGGTAGCCCGTCGGAGTCCTCCCGCCAATGGTGCACGCGGAGCCGCCCCGGATGGCGTGCGACCAGCCGGTCGAGCTCGTCGGCGAAGATGGTCGACGGCCGGTCGCGGTTGGCGTAGAAGAGGGTGACCGGACAGGTGTGCAATTCCAGCGCCGACCGCAGGATCGACATGACCGGTGTGATGCCACTGCCCGCGGCGAACAACGTCAGCCGGTGGTCCCACGAGTGCGGGGTGAACACCCCCGACGGTGCGATGATGTGCAGGACATCGCCCGCGGAGATGTTGTCACACAACCAGTTCGAACCGTAACCGTCGGTGACGCGTTTGATGGTCACGGCCGGGATGTCGTCGACCCCGGGTGCGGTGCTCAACGAGTAGCTGCGCGCCACCGAACCGGTCCGGTCGCTGGGGATGCGGATGGTGACGAACTGTCCCGGGCGTTGCTCGATCCCGTCGGGCAGCCGAAAGCGAATGGTGCGGGCATCGGCGGTCTCGTCGACGACCCCGACCACCTCCACATCGATACCCAGAGTGCGCGAACGCGATTCGACCGGCGCTCCGCCGGTCCCCGTGGTCGCCGCCGTCATCGGTGCACCTCGCTGCCGGACGCCACGAGTGGCAATGCGCGGTACCACAATTCGCCCAGCGCGCGACCGAGATCCTCGATCCGTTCGCGTCGCGGAGCGGTCACCGGCAGGCCGACATGCACGTAGGCCATCTGCTCGGTGGCGCAACCGAGGGTCTCGGCCAGCAGGTTCTTGTCACAGTGCGCGATGACGCCCTGATCCTCAAGCCGCGTCAGCCACCGCTCGGTGCGCCGGACGAAGTCGCCGCGCAGGTTCAGCCACAACTGCTGGAATCCCTTGTTCTCGCTCGCGGCGGCCGCCTCACGGAGCAGGCGCAGCATGTGCCGGTTGCGTGAATAGGACTGCAGGTAGGTCGTATTCACCTCGATGAGTGATTCGAGTTCGCCGTGCGCGTGATCCGGTCGTAGTCGCGCGGCGGCGAGCTCGGTGAGCGACGGCCGCAGAGCTGCGAGGAAGATGTCGTCGAGGCTGGTGAAGTGTCGGTAGAAGTTTCCCTGCGCGGTGTCGGCGTGGTGGGTGATGTCGGAGATCCTGGTGCGGGTGTACCCGTACTCGGTGAAGCACTCGACCGCGGCCTTGACCAGCTTGTCCCGGGTCTGTTCGCCACGTCGGTTGGGGCGCTTGGCAATCGACGGCGACTCGTCCATCAGTCCGGCGGCGGTGTAGACCGCATCGATTCCGTCGGTGCCGGGGTTGCCTGACTCGGATGTCATCGGGCTGAGTCCTCCAGGGCGGGTTGCGCGAGCAGCGCGAGCGGATGGTCGGCGGGCAGCGGATCGGGCAGGAACCCGGCCAACGCGGTCAGGTACTCGTCCTGTCCGTCGCCGGCCGCGAGGGTGTCGCCGTCGTAGATCGTTCCGGTGGTGCCGTCCACGGTGACGGTGCGACCGTCGAGTTCCGCGCTGAGCCCGGTGCCGCAGCCGACCACGCAGGGCACTCCGATCTCGCGGCAGACGAGGGCGGCGTGCGAGGTGGTGCCCCCGACCTCGGTGACCACCGCCACGGACTCGAACATCGCCGGAACGTCCACCGGTGAGGTCGACGGACGTACCAGCACCACCGACTCGCCCTCGGCGGCGGCCGCGCACGCGGCATCGGTGTCGGTGTAGACGGTGCCCGTTGCGGCTCCGGGTCCCGCACCGACCCCCCGCGCGATCGGTTCGCCCGCCCCGCTGACGGTGGAGTCCTCGAGAAGTGTGCGCACCTGCTCGGCGCTGACCCGTTCGAGTGCCTCGGCCTCGGAGATCGCGCCCTCGCGCACCAGTTCCACCGCGATCCGCACCGCCGCACGTGCCGACCGTTTGCCCGAACGGCATTGCAGCATGTAGAGACGTCCGGATTCGACGGTGAACTCGATGTCGACGAGGTCGCGATGTTCCTGCTCGAGGATCTCGGCGATCTCGGCCAGCTGCCGATACAACTCGGGGTCGTGCGCGGCGAACTGCGTGATCGTCTCGGGTGTGCGCTCGCCGGACACCACGTCCTCGCCCTGTGCGCGAGACAGCCACTCGCCGAACAACTTACGTTCACCGGTGGCCGGGTCGCGGCTGAACACCACGCCGGTTCCCGAGTGCTCGTCGCGATTGCCGAAGACCATCGCCTGGACGGTCACCGCGGTGCCTCCGCCCGCTCCGAGGCCATGGCGCCGTCGGTAGGCGGCCACGCGGTCGTTGGTCCACGACCCGAAGACAGCGCCGATCGCCTCCCGCAGCTGGTCGTAGGGATCCGCCGGTGGCAATGCGGCCTTGTCGCCGAGCACGATCTCGCCGTAACCGGTGCAGAAGCGCTGCCAGGTGTCGTGGGCCCACGCCGGGTCGCCGGTCGCCGCCCCGAGGTCGGTCACCAGCGCTTCGGTCAGGCCGAGATTGAGCACGGTGTCCATCATGCCCGGCATGCTCTGGGCGGCTCCGGACCGCACCGACACCAACAGCGGGAAGGGGCCCTGCCCGAAGCGCTTTCCGGTCTCCCGTTCGAGTTGTTCGAGCGCGGCCAGGGTGTCGCGCCAGACGTCGTCGGGTAGGTGACCGCCGGCGTCGTGATACGTGCCGCACAGCGGGGTCGCCAGCGCGAAGGCCGGTGGGACCGGGAGGCCGAGCGCCTGCATCCGGTTGACGCTGAAGGCCTTGCCGCCCAGCAGTTCACGGTCGGCGGGAGCCGAACCATCGAGTGCGAGTACGTGTCGGGTGTGTGTGGTGGTCATCGGGGGGATCCTTTGGTCCGGTGCGTTCAGACGGGCGAGGAGGAGCGGGAGTCGGTGGCGACGGGGCGCAGTGGGTTCTCGACGGAGGCCGCACGGATGGCGCTGAGCCCACCGTCGACCGGGATGTCGATGCCGTTGACCCATGAGGCGTCCGGGGAGAGCAGGAAGTCGATGGCGGCGGCGGTTTCCGCGGCGGTGCCGTGCCGGCCCACCGCGCCGGCCGATCGGCTGATGGCCTCGACTCCCATGGACTGTTCGAAGTCGCCGAGGATGGGTGTGTCGGTGGGGCCGGGGCTCACCGAGGCGGCGCGGATTCCGCGGGGCTGCAACGCCGCGGAGAGCGCGACGGTCCAGTCCAGCAGTGCGCGTTTGGAAGTGTCGTAGGCCGCCGAGCCGTCGACTCCGGTCTCCGCGACCCAGCGGTCGATGTCCGCGCGGCTCTCGGCTGCGAGGAGTTCGGTGATGCGTTCGGGCGGTTGGGTGTTGCGATGCGCGGCGAGTGAGGCGACGTTGACCACTGCCGCACCGGTGGTCATCCGCTCCAGGACGCGCAATGTCAGTGCCCGGACGCCGAGCGTGTTGACCGCCAAGACGACCGACGCCGGCGCGGTTCCGGGGACCCCGGCGACGTTGGCCAGCGCGTCGATGCGGTCGGGGAGTGCGACCGCATCGATCGACCTCGGTTCCGAGAGGTCGCAGTGGACGAATCGCGCTCGCGGGTCCGTGCTCTCGTTCAGATCGAGTGCGATCACCGTGGTCTGTGGATCGGCGTCGAGTAGGCGACGCACCAGGGCGGCACCGATACCCGACGCCGCGCCGGTCACCACGATCGTGCGTCCTCCGGGACCGTCCGGGGTGCCCTCCACGTGGTCGTTGGAGACATCGAGATGGTCGTTCATGACATCACCGCCTTGATCTCGGTGAACTCGGCCATGCCGACGGCGCCGAGTTCGCGGCCGTAACCGGAGTTCTTGGTGCCGCCGAAGGGCACCGCCGGGCGTTCGCGGGTGCGCACGCCGTTGATCTTCACCTGGCCGACGTCGAGATGGTCGGCGACCTCGACGGCGGATTCGGTTCGGGCCGACCAGACCTCGGCCGACAGGCCGTAGTCGGAATCGTTGGCGATGGCGATCGCGTCGGCGAGGTCGTCGTAGTACTGTGTGACGAGCACCGGGCCGAAGATCTCCTCGCGGACGGCCCTGGCGTCGGCGGTGAGGTCGGCGAACACCACCGGCGTGACGAAGCACCGTGACCGACCGAGGGTGGGGTTCTCGCCGGAGCCGGCGACGATGCGCCCGCCGTCGGCACGGGCCGCCTCGATGTGCGCGAGCACCTTCTTGGTGTGCGTGCGGGACGCGAGTGGTCCGTGGGTGGTCGACGGATCGGCCGGATCGCCCAGCCGGAATGCCGAGATCGCCTCGGCCATGATGGATTCCGCCTCGGTGGCGCGACTCGCCGGCAGCACCAGGCGTGTGGTCGCATTGCAGGCCTGCCCGGAATTGACCAGCCCGGAGGCCAGCACCCGGGGCAACACCGCGTCGAGATCGGCGTCGGGAAGGACCACGGCCGGCGATTTGCCGCCGAGTTCGAGTGTCGCCCGGCGCAGCGAGGCCGCGGCATTGGCGGCCACCGACCGCCCCGCCCGGACACTGCCGGTGAACGACACGTGCGCCACCCCCGGGTTGCTCGCGAGCGCGGCCCCGGTGCTCTCACCGGTGCCGTTGACGACGGTCAGCGCGCCGGCGGGAAGCCCGGCGGCGAGCAGGCATTCGCGCACCAACAGCGCGTCGAACGGTGTGGCCTCCGACGGTTTGAGGACCACGGTGCAGCCGGCCGCGAGTGCCGCCCCGACCTTGGCGATGATCTGGTGGACGGGCATGTTCCACGGGGTGATCGCGCCGACCACACCGGCCGCGACGCGGTGCAGCCGCGCGCCGTCGATCTGCTCGGTGAACGCGAATGTCTCGAGAGAGCAGGCGAACTCACGGAGTACCGATGCCGGCATCGATTGCTGCGTGACGCCCGCGAGGCTGATCGGCATGCCCATCTCGCCGGACACGGTGGCGGCCAGCGAGGCATGGTTCTCGATCAGGTCGGCGGCGCGGCGCAGCACCGCGGCCCGGTCGGCGGCCGGGGTCGCCGACCACCCGGGAAAGGCGTCTGCCGCCGCGTCCACGGCCTGCGCCACGATTCCCGGCTCGGCGATCCCGGTGGTCCCGATCACGCTGTCGGAGAACGGGTCCACCACATCGACCGTGGCCGAGCCCGCCACCTCGTCGTGTCCGATGACGGCGGCGGGCGCGTGCCGGGTGCGCACGGTGGCGGTCATCGGTGCGCCCGTACCGTCACCGGCAACGACTTGATGCCGCGGAAGAAGTTGCTCTGCAATCGGTCCGGGCCGTCGAGGACGTCGATCGCCAGGCCGCGCTCGATGACCCGGGTGAAGAACAACTTCGCTTCCAGTTTGGCCAGATTGGAGCCGAGGCACGCGTGGGCACCCCAACCGAAACCGAGGTGCTCGTTGGGGAAGCGGGTGCCGATGAAGGTGTCCGGGTCGTCGAAGACCCGCTCGTCGCGATTGGCCGAGCAGAACCACATCACCACCTTGTCCCCGGCGGCGATGGTTTTGCCGTACATCTCGACGTCGCGGGTTGCGGTGCGGCGCATCGAGATCACCGGCGTCACCCAGCGGACCATCTCTTCCACCACGACCCGGATCTTGTTCGGGTTCTCCCGCATGTGATCCCACCATTGCGGATTCTCGGCGAGCACGTTGACACCACCCGACAACAGATTCCGGGTGGTCTCGTTCCCGGCAACCATCAGGATCAGGTAGTAGGCGTCGAGGTATCCGCGGCTCAGCGGCACCCCGTCGAGTTCGGCGGCGGTCAGGACGCTGATCAGGTCGTCGGCCGGGCACTCGCGCCGCAGCCGCTCGAGACCACGGAAGTAGTCGAACACTTCGTCTCGGGCGCGGACGGCGGTTTGCGGCCCCTCGGAGTAGGTGGGGTCCTCACTGGCCATCTGATTGGTCCAGCGCAGCAGGTTCGGGCAATCCTCGAGGGGTGCGCCGAGCAGGCGCCCGATCATCACCAGTGGCAGTTGCGCGGCCACCGCGGAGACGAAGTCGATGCCGTCGTGGCCCGCGGCGTCGTCGAGGAGTTGATCGATGACGGCGGTGATGTCGCCCTCGAGGGCCTTGAGCTTGACCGGCCGGATCTGCGGTGTGACGATTCCGCGGAGTTTCGTGTGCTCCGGCGGGTCGACGTGATGGATGCTGCGCGCGCCCTCACCCTCGGCGCGCCGGCTCTGAATCTGGGTTCCGTCGGTCACCGAGAACGTCTCGGCGTCGGCGGCGACGGTCTTGATGTCGTCATAGCGGGTCACCGACCAGAAGCCCGGACCGTCCGGCTCCTCGTTCCAGTGCAGTGGGTCGTCGTTGCGCAGGCACGCGAAGAGTGCGCCGTCGGTTCCCGCGGCAAACGGGGTCAGATCCATCAGGTCGATGTGGTCGGCGATGGTCATCTCATCTCCAGAAGGCTGTGGTTTGCGACTGTGGTTTCACTAAATCATAGACTAAGGTGTGGTGTGAACCACAAGCAAGAACTTATTATGACCCGAAGCCGCCATGGTGAAGTCGCGGGAGACATGCTCCAATGCGACTGACAGTTCGCAAACGAGTCGGCCTCGGCCGCCCTTGTACGCAGCCTCAGGAGGAACGTGTACCCACCCACCACCGCGCGTGAGCGCCCCGACGCCATGGCTTACGTGATGGCCGGTTCGGGGGAGCGGCTCACCTACGCCGACCTCGACCGTCGCTCGAACCGAGTGGCCCACTACCTACGCCGGCACGAGGTGACACCGGGGTCGACCATGGTCATCGTCATGGAGAACAACCTGGCCTGGCCGGTGGTGGTCGCTGCCGGCATGCGCACCGGACTCTTCGTGACCCCGGTCAACTGGCATCTCACCGGCACCGAGCTCGCCGTCCTGCTCGACGAGGCGGCGCCCGACGTGATCGTCACGAGTGTGGCGCTCGCCGAGACGGTCGTCGCGGCCGTGGCCGCGCTGCCGGTGACCCCGCTGGTGTTGTGCGCCGACGGCGCTCCCGACGGATGCGCCGACCTCGACGCCGCGATCGCGGGATTGCCGGAGACCCCCGTCGCCGACGAACTGCTCGGTGCCCGCGTCCTCTACAGCGGCGGTACGACCGGCCGGCCGAAGCGGTTCGCACAACAGCTGCTCGGTGTCCATCCGGCCGATGCGCCGCAACGTCACTCGGGTCTGGTCACCAAGCTCGGCGTCGATGGGCACACCGTGCTGTTGTCGCCGGCGCCGAACTACCATGCTGCGCCCTTCACCTTCCAGCTCATCACCCTCGCCGCCGGCGGCACCGTGGTGTGCATGGAGCGCTTCGATGCCGCAGGCGCGATGGCCGCGATCACCACCTACGGCGTGACCCATTCGCAGTGGGTACCCACCATGCTGATCCGATTGTTGCGCCTACCCGATCGGGAGCAGCTGCCGCTGTCCCCGACGCACCGGGTGGCGTTCACCTCGGGAGCGCCCTGCCCGGTGCACGTCAAGGAGCAGATCCTGGAGTGGTGGGGCGACATCCTGCACGAGTACTACGGTGCCTCCGAGGGATACGGCCACACCTACATCGATCCGAAAGAGGCACGCACACACCCGGGTTCGGTCGGGCGCCCGCTGGGGGCGACGCGCGTCCACATCGTCGACGAGTCCGGGGCCGACGTGCCGGCAGGCGTCGACGGCCGGGTGTGTTTCGAGGCGCTGGGGCAGCAGGCCTACCGCAGTCCGGGCGCTGCCGGCGGCGAACTCAAGCAGATGGGCGACATCGGGCACCTCGACGACGACGGATTCCTCTATCTCGTCGGACGCGCCGGATTCATGATCATCTCCGGTGGCGTGAACATCTACCCGGACGAGGTGGAGGCGGCGCTGCTGACCCATCCGGCGATCGCCGACGTCGGGGTCATCGGCGTACCGGACGCCGAGTTCGGCGAGTCGGTCAAGGCGGTCGTCGAGCTGCGGCCGGGCCGGACCGCGGATCCGGCCGACATCATCGCCCACGCGCGCGACCGTCTCGCCCATTTCAAGGCTCCGCGGATCGTCGAGGTGACCTCCGATCTGCCGCGGCTGGCCACCGGAAAACTCGACAAGCGTGCCCTGGTTGCGCGCTTCGCCACCCCGCCCGCACAGCAGTCGGAATCGACTGCGCATCAAGGAGAAAGAGTATGAGCGCCATCAACGCCACCGACCCCGTCGTCTTCGAGATCCTGCACGCTCTGAAGGTCAAGGGCCTTGCCTCGGACACCTTCCTGGGTGACATGACCGGACTCGACGACGCCTCGCTCGCCACGGCGGTCGCCGGCGTCGTGGAGAACGGGTGGGCGATCCGCCGGGATACCCCGCGGATGAGCGGCACCATGATCACCCCGGCCGGACGTGCCGAGTACGACCGGCGCTCGGCGGAGGCCGCCCTCGACGATGCCGTCCTGGCCCAGGTCCTCGACATCTACGAGAAGTTCCTACCGATCAACTCCGACTTCAAGAAGGTCTGTGCCGCTTGGCAGATGACCGCCGACGGGACGCCGAACGATCATTCCGATGCCACCTATGACGCCGGGGTCATCGGCGACCTGGGCGGGATTCACGAGCGCGTCGCCGTCGCCCTCGCCCCCGCCGACACGGCCCTGCCCCGCCTGTATCGCTACGCCGGGCGACTCGAGGCAGCCCTGGAGAAGGTCCGTGGGGGTGATTCCGCGGCCTTCGCCCGGCCGATGTACGACAGCTACCACGACATCTGGATGGAACTGCATCAGGATCTGCTGCTGACGACGGGCCGCGAACGCGAGGCCGCCGACGAGGAGTGACCCAACCAGGGCCGGCGTCCTCGAAAGGCGTTGACTCACAACCTTTCGAGGGCGCCCAGGATCTCGTCGTGTCGGGAGTCGAGTTCGAGGATCTCGTTCTCGTCGCCGACACCGCTCAGCGCGGTCACCGACACATATCCCGCCGCGACGGCGGCGCTGTCGGTGCCCTCGGTGAAGCCCCGTGAGCGTTCCTCGCGATGCAGGATCAGTCCACCCTCGGCCGGGGACATCCGGATGCTGAACATGCTGCGGGCGGCCAGACCGGTGATCCGGATACCACCCAGCTCGGCGTAATCGACGTCGGGCACGTTGACATTCAACGACATTCGCTGAGAGTCCGATGCCGTCATCCACTCGACGAGGCGGGTGATCACCGCCGCAGCGGTGTCGAAGCGATGTGCCGGCGGGAATCCGCAACTTACCGCGAGGCCGCTGATGCCCGCCACACGAGCCGCCAGGACGGCACCGACCGTCGAGGAGAACAGGATCGACCGGCCGGTGTTGTGGCCTGGATTGATCCCACTGACCACGAGATCGGGTGCCCGACCGTAGCTTCCGGCGCAGCAGGCGACCACGGCCAGCGCAGGCGGGCAGTCGAAGGCATAGACCGGCGTCGTACCCAGCCCCGGCAATGACGTGGACAGCACCGGGATGTGGGTGCCGTCCTCGATGCTGCCGAGCGAACTACCACTTCCACTGCGTTCGGTGAGCGGCGCAGCGACGATCACGTCGTGACCTGCCTCGATGAGGGCCGACGCGGCGGCACTGAGCCCGGGCGCGTCGTAGCCGTCGTCGTTGGTCACCAGAATCCGCATCGCGATCTCCGTTCGTCCGTCGCGTCTCGACCTCCGAAGTGTGACTGACAAATCACATATGTGTCCAGTGCGCTTGGCGGGAGATCGACATCCGCCGCGCTCACAGACCAGAACTCAAGCAGGAACGTCATTGACAACGTGAGGGTCATCACACAATAATGTGACGAAGTATTCGCTAACCGATTTCGGATCGATTCCTCGACTCCCCGATGCCATGACGACAACACGACAGGGAAGGACGCCACGAATGAACAGCTGGCCCCTGATGGACGAGACCTCGAAGCTCTACCCGCTGTATTCGCGGGCCAATGTCGGAGAGATCTTTCCCGACCCGATCACGCCGCTGAATGCGTCGCTCGGGTTCCAGCACACACTCGAGCCGGGGTGGCGCGACGCCTTCGTCGCGTGCGGCGTCTGGGATCACGATCTCTACGACACCCAGGTCGATTTCAACATCCTGCCGGCGTTCGGCAGCTACCTCTACATCAACATGTCGCTGATGCGCCTGTTCGGGGTCCGTGTCCCGGGTATGAGCGCCGAGGCCGTCGACCTGCAGTACTTCGGCGACATGCCCGGCATCCCCTCGTACGAGAGCGAGCGGCGTGACTTCGACGAGAACCCGGAGTTCGAGGCCAAGGCGGGCGCCTGGCTGGCCGAACAGGTTTTGGGTGCAACAGATCTCGCCGCCTATGACGCCGATCGGGTGGAGGTGGAGGAGATCCGGCGCACGCGACCGGACCTGAGCGCCATGACCGATGCGGAGCTCGTCGAGCGGATGAACTCCTTCGAGACTCTGCTGCGCCGACTGTTCAAGCACCACATCGAGGCCAGCCTGAAGAGTGGTGTCGGTCTCGGCGCCATCGCCCAACTCGCCGAGGCGGTGGGCAAACCCGAGCAGGCCCTGACCCTGGTGGCCGGGCTCGGCAACGTCGACTCCGCCGGGCCGTCGCTGCGCATGTGGGAATTGAGTCGCGCCGCAGGCGATCCCGAGATCGCCGCACTCTTCGATGCCGGGACGCGGGGGCTCTACGCCAAGCTCAAGGAATCGCAGTCGCCGGCTGTCGTCGCCTTCACCGAACAACTCGACCGCTTCCTGGCCGACTGGGATTTCCGCGGACCCGCGGAGTGGGAGATCCGGGCCATCACCTGGGGAGTCGATCCGGACCTGGCATTGGCCACCATCGACCGCATGCGCGGGGTCGACGCATCCGAGGCCCCGGAAGCCAAGTCGGCCGATCGTGCCGCGCAGCGCGACGCGTCAGCGGCCGCGATCCGTGAGATGGTCGCCGCCGACCCCGAGGCTTCCGCACAGTTCGAGGCCGTGCTCAACGCGTCGGCACTGTGGATGCGCGGGCGTGAACGCGGCCGGACCACAGCAGCAATGCTGATCCACGAATTACGCTTGCCGGCACTCGAATTGGGGCGGCGGGCCGCGGCGAAGAACGCCATCGACGACGCACGCCAGGTCTTTATGGTCTTCGCCGACGAACTCGACGGCTTCATCGCCGACCCGGCGTCCTACCGCGACACACTCATCGAGCGCGAACGTATCTACCTCGACCTCTTCGACCGCACGCCACCGTTCGTCGTCGACGGCACCCCGCCGCCGGTCACCGAATGGCCGTTGCGCTCGGAGCGCACCGCGACCGTCGCCTCGGCGGGCGAGAGCATCGCCGGGGTCCCGGCGTGCGGGGGCACCGCACGCGGTCGGGCGCGCGTCATCACCAGCCCCGACGACCCCTCGGCACTCGAACCCGGTGACATCCTCGTCGCTCCCATCACCGACCCGTCGTGGACGCCGCTGTTCGTCGCGGCTGCGGCCGTTGTGGTCGACGTGGGTGCACCGTTCTCCCACGCCGCGATCGTCAGCCGCGAGCTCGGAATCCCGTGCGTGGTCTCGGCGACCGAAGCCACCAAACGCATCACCGACGGCGCGATGGTCGAGGTCGACGGTACCGCGGGCACCGTCACCCTGCTCTGAGGAACGTCCGCCCCCGACTCGTCCGGTCCCGTCAGTCGCCTCGGCGGGACCGGACGATTCCACCTGCCCATGATCCCCTTCGCAGCCCGCTGACCCACCCCCGGCCGATCCCTCCGCCGACCGATTCTTAGGACCCGAGCACCATGCATGCCTCCGACATCTGCCCCGACTGGATCGACCGCATCCTGCACGACCACGGCGTACTCAGCTCCGATGTGACGGTCAGCGGGCTCGAGACCTCTGCCATCGGGACCGGACAGGTCGCCGACAGCGTTCAGGCCCGGCTGACCTACTCCGCCGACACCCCCGCACCGTCGTCGTTCGTCGCCAAGATCAGCTCCGAGAACGAGCAGAGTCGCGCCGCTGGGCGCACCGAGATGAACTATCTGCGCGAGGTGCGGTTCTATGAGCAGATCGCGCCACGCCTGGCGGTGCGCGTCCCGGAATGCCACCACGCCGAGATCGATTCCAACAACACCGAATTCGTACTGCTGCTGGAAGACCTCAGCCCGGCCCGGGCCGGTGATCAGCTCACCGGGTGCACCGTGGACGAGGTACGTCTGGCGATGCGTGAGGCGGCCCGCATCCATGCGCCGTATTGGGGCTCCGACGAGCTCGCCGGACTGCCGTGGCTCGACATCTCGGACACCTACTGGTCACGTTTCACCGAGATGATGCCGATCTGGTGGGCCGGCTTCGTCGAACGCTACCGAGACCGGCTGAGCGAGGCCGACATCGAGCTGGGCGGCGCCTTCACCGACCACATCGACGCCTACTACGCCGCGCTGCGTACGGTCCCGTTCACCGTGCAGCACGGCGACTTCCGGCCCGACAACGTCCTCTTCGACGCCGCCGGCGGAGACGTCCCGCTCGCCGTATTGGACTGGCAGACCGTCATCTACGGACCGGGCATCGTCGATGTCGCCTACTTCATCGGCGGCGCACTCGACACCGCGACGCGGCGTGCCCACGAACGCGACCTACTCGACGTCTATCACAAAGAACTGCTCGCGCAGGGTGTTGCCGACTACCCCTTCGACAGGCTGCTCGCCGACTATCGGATCGCCACGTTCCAAAACCTCGTCATCGGGGTGGCCGCGGCGATGCTCGTCACGCGCAGCGACCGCGGAGATGAGCTGTTCGTCTCGATGACCCGCAACGCCCTCACCCACGCCCGTGATCACCATGCCCTCGACCGCATACTGTCGGCCGCAACGAGTTCCGGAGCCGTACATGTCTGAGACCACCGGAGTCGCGGTCCTCGAGGACGCATCGATCGGCACCGACCAACTCGGCTTCTACACACTCGGCGGACACGTCACCAGCCCACGAGACATGCTCGACGAGTTGCGGCAGGCCGAGCAGCTCGGGCTCGGGCAGGCCTTCATCTCCGAGCGACTCAACGTCAAGGAGGCATGCGCCCTCTCGGGTGCCGCGGGTGCGGCGACCGACAGCATCGGGATCACCACCGCGGCAACGAACATCAGCACCCGGCATCCGGCCGTCACCGCGGCGTTCGCCACCACCATGCACCGGCTCACCGGCGGACGGTTCACGCTGGGTGTGGGCCGCGGACTGCGCCCGCAGATCGCCGGGATGGGTCTCGAGCAGACCACCACCGTGCAGCTCGAGGAGTTCGCGCACCTCATGCGGCGACTGTGGTGCGGTGAGGTCGTCCGCGACTACGACGGCCCTCTCGGCCGATTCCCGGTGTTGCGCCTCGACCCCACCTTCGACGAGGACATCCCTCTGGGCACCACGGCATTCGGTGAGAAGACCCTCGCGATGGCCGGGCGCGCCTACGACGTGGTGGTCCTGCACACGTTCTTCTCCGACGAGACCACCGCCCGCGTCGTGCGCGAGGTCCGCAGATCGGCCGAACGGGCGGGCCGCGATCCGTCCGCGGTGAAGGTGTGGTCGTGCTTCGCGACGGTTTCCGACGAACTCGACGAACAGACGTTCCGGAAGAAGACCGTCGGCCGCTTGGCCACCTACCTGCAGGTCTACGGGGATCTGCTCGTTCGTACCAATCGGTGGGATCCGGCATTGCTCCGGAGATTCCGGGAATCCGAAGTCGTCCAGCAACTTCCGGGATGGGCCGACGCCGTCGGAGACGCCGCGACCTTCGAGGCGCTCGAGGCGGTGATCCCCGCCGAGTGGCTGGCGTGCGCGGCAACCGGCTCACCGCACGCCTGTGCCGTCGCCACGCGGGCGCAGTTCGACCTCGGCGTCGACGGGGTGATCATGCACGGCGCCACCCCGAGCGAGCTCGCGAGCACGGTCGCCGCCTTCACCGACCTGACCGCGGGCCACCGCGACCGACCGTCATCGACATAGGAGACCCCGGTGCATCCCACACCCGTCGAGGTGGTCGAACGGTATCTGTTCGACCTCTACAACAATCAGGACCTCGCCGTCGTCGACGAGATCTGCGCAGACCCGATGGCCCGCCACGCGGCCGGCACCGTCGTGACGCTCACCCGCGCCCAGCAGACCGAACGAATCCGCGCCGACCTCGCCGCCCATCAACCGAAGTTCTCCGTCGTCACCCTCATCGGCGACGACACCTTCGCCTCGCTCACCTGGAACGCCCACCGGATCACCACCGGCGAACGGCTGTGCGGCATCGAGATCTTCAAGACAGAAGCCGGAATCATCACCGACGTCTGGAATTCCGGCTACTTCGAAGGAGAATGGTCATGATCGAGACCGAGCCCCACAACCCCGGTGCACCCGCTCTCATCGACACCGTCGCCGAGATCGACGCCGCGTGGATACAGAGCGTCCTGCGAGCATCCGGAATCCCCGGCGCGACCGTACGGTCGGTGACGAGCACGCCCATCGGGGCGGGCAACGTCAGCGACACCGTGCGAGTGACGATCGACTACGTCGGTGAGCGCGGTGACGCGCCGGAATCGGTGGTGGTCAAACTCAAGCCGAGCGATCCGGCCGTGCACGAACACGGGCTCAACAGCGGGGCCTATCACCGCGAGATCGGCGGATATCGCGACATCAGTGACCGACTTGCCTGCCGAATTCCGTTGAAGTACTGGGTGAACGGTGACGAGACCACCATCAATCTGGTGATGGAGGATCTCACCGGCACGACGACTCCCGGCAACCAGATCACCGGGTGCGGGCCCGCCGAGGCGGAGGCCGTCGTCGTCGAACTGGCGCGGCTGCATTCGGAGTTCTTCCCCCTCACCGACGCCACCGCGCCGGCCTGGATGATCCGCCTCCCCGAGGTGTGCGAGTACTGGTCGTCCAAGGCAACGCGCGGGGCAACAGCAGCACTGGAACGGTTCTCGCGGGATCTGTCGGAGGAGTCCCTCGACGTGATCGGCGAAGCCGGCGACCTGGTGCGCGACTGGCACCTCCTCCCGCACCGGCGGCTCACGTTCACCCACGGCGATCCCCGGGTCGACAACATCCTGTTCGAGCCCCTCGCCGAGGGTGTCGGCGCGGTGATCATCGACTGGCAGGTCACCGGCCTCCGCAATCCGATGTATGACGTCGGCTACTTCCTCTCCGGCAGTGTGGAACCCGAGGTCCGGCGAACACACGAGATGCGGTTGATCCGTCGGTACGTCGAGGAGTTCGCGCGCAAGTCCGACGGATACGACGAGACCACCGCGGTGGCCGACTACCAGATCCAGTTGCTCAGCGGGCTCTACATCACGTTGGCGGCCATCGACGTGCTCCCCGACAACGAGGTCGTCAACACCCTGATCCTGGCGTTGCTGCGTCGCAACTGCGCGGCGGCGATCGACTGGCATTCGGTTGCGGCGCTGCGCAACGTGACCTCCGTGCTGAGCGTGAGCTGACCTGGCGTGGAGCTGTTGCTGATTCGCCATGCGAGACCGTTTCATCTGGTCGACGAGTCCGGTGCCGACCCGGACCTCACCGACGAGGGCTGGGTGCAGGCCAAACGTCTGGCGCAGTCCGTCGGCGGTGGACGGTACGGCCCGGTCCACACGATCGTCAGCAGTCCCATGCGGCGCGCCCGGCAAACCGCCGAACCCCTGCGCGAGGTGCTCGGGCATGGCGTCGTCATCGACGACCGACTCGCCGAACTCGATCGCGGGTGGAAGGAATACGGCATCACCCTCGACGCGTATCCGCGTCGGCGCGATCTCGTTCTCGACCTGAACGCCGGACGTATGGGCGCCAACACCTTCGATCCGGAGGAGTTTCGTGCACGAGTGGTCGGCGGTATCGAGGGCGTGATCGCTGGGTCGGCAGCGCAATCCCGAGTGGCCGTCGTGTGCCACGGCGGGGTCATCAACGCCTACCTCTCCCATGTGCTCGGACTGGCGCGACTGGTGTTCGTCCAACCGCACTACACCTCGGTCACCCGGGTGCTTGCCGAGCCCGACGGATATCGGGAGATCCTGTCGGTCAACGAGTTCGATCACCTGCACGTGTCGACGGGCACGGCTTAGTCCGGGGCTTGGCCCCACGGTAGCCCCGCCAACGCCTCCACCGGATCCAGGCTCCCGGCCGGAAGGCGTTCACGAGCCAGGCGCGTCGTGGCCGCCTGTACGAGTTCGTTGACCGGGGTTGCCACACCGTGCAGACGTCCCAGCAGGACGATTTCTCCTGCCAGGTAATCGATTTCGACGTTGCCGGCACCACGCGCGATGCTCTGCCAGGTCGAGCTTCCGTAGCTGTCCTCCCCGGTGTCGCGGCGCACGATGTGGTCGGCGCGGCGCTCGCGATCGGTCTCGACGCTTACCGTTTCGATCCTCGCTGCAGTGAGTGCCGCCTCGCCCTCGGCGCGTGCGCGTGTCACCAATTCCCGATGTGCTGCACCGTCATTGCGGTAGCAGGCGTCGATCCCGTTCACGAGGTTCATGATCAGCTTGCGGTATTTCCACGCCATGATCTGCGCGCGGGGTTCGGAGGGGAATCCGGCCGCACGAAAACGCTCCGTCATCTGCTCGGTCACCTCATCGGTGCCGGCCGGAAAGCGGCCCACATCGAGGATGCCGGGACGCGCCGCAGACCCCTGCACCACCACGCCCGGTTCGAGGTGCAACGCCGGCAGCATCACGCACACCGAGTACGTCCGGGCGAACCGACGCAGAATCGCCGGCTCGTTGGCGACCCCGTTCTGCGCCGACGCGATCGGTGTGTCCGCAGGCGCATGCGCCCGAAGGTCGTCGAGGGCGTCGGCGGTCTGCTGGCTCTTGACACACAGCAACACCACCGTGTCGTCGGTCCATTCGATCTCACTGGCGTTGGCGGCCACCGGAATCCGATGTACCTGACGTCCGTCGGCGGTGTCGAGGACGAGTCCGTGCTCGCGCATCGCCGCCAGATGCGCACCCCGTGCGACCAACGTCGTCGGGGTTCGGCTCGCATGCAGGTGGGCGCCGATGACCCCACCGATCGCGCCCGCGCCATAGATCACCACATGCATGATCTCCAGGGTAGGACGCGTCAGGCCGGCGGGTTTGCCAGCTCCTCCGACCAGCGATTCCGGTCCTCCTCGCTGATGAACGAGGCGGCAAAAGAGTTGCGAGCCAGGGTGATCAGATCGGCGTCCGAGAGATCCAATGCATCGGCGATTGCGATGAACGCATCTCCGGCATACCCGCCGAAATACGCCGGATCGTCGGAATTGATGGTGACGGTCAGACCTTCGGCCAGCATTCGCGGCAGCGGATGCTCGGCAAGTGTCGGCACGCACCGCAAGCGCACGTTCGACAGCGGACAGGCGGTCAACGGCATGCGATCGGCGCACAGGCGCCGAACGAGTTCGGGACTCTCCAGGGCGCGGATGCCGTGATCGACCCGTTCGATGCCGAGCGTGTCCAGAGCCTCCCAGATGTAGTCCGGGGGTCCTTCCTCCCCGGCGTGCGCGACCACATGCAGTCCGGCCTCACGGGCGCGGTCGAAGACCGGAGCGAACTGGCCGGGCGGGAACCCCACTTCGGCCGAGTCGAGGCCAACCCCGATGATCGAGCCGAGATGAGGGGTGAGCGCGTCGAGCGTCTCGTGCGCCTCCCGGACCGGGCGGTCACGCAGGAAGCATGCGATGAGGTCCGCGTGCAGGCCGGTCTCGGCCTCCCCGGCGTCCAGGCCGCGTCGCAACCCGGTGACCACGACGTCCACCGGCACCCCGCGCACGATGTGCGCCTGCGGATCGAAGAAGACCTCGGCGTGGCGCACACCCTGCGACGCCGCTGTGCGTATGTAGGCCTGAGCGAGGTCGGCGAAGTCCTGCTCGGTCCGCAACACGGCCATGCACGCGTAGTACAGATCGAGAAAATGCGGCAGATCGGTGAACGCGTGTGCCGCCCGCAGTGCGGCGACGTCGGCGTACGGCAGCGACACCGAGTTACGTTGGGCGAGCACGAACACCATCTCGGGTTCGAGCGTGCCCTCGATGTGCACGTGCAACTCGGCCTTCGGCAAGGCCGTCAACGCCCGGTGGTCCATACCGACCATTTTGTCACGAGGCCCGGGGCATGGGTGGGGCCGACGCGACCCGATCGGAGTGCGGGGTCGAGCACGCCGCGAGCGCCTCTGCCAACGCGGGTGCCTCCTCTCGCAGGAAAACCGCCCAATTGCCCAGCGCAGACTCGAAGTTCTCGATGTGGAAGACCGTGGACTCCAGCGACAATCGCGCCCGGACGGTCTGTTCGTGCAGCGTCAGGCTCACGAACGGATTCGACAGCGGGCGGCAGATCAGTTCGGCTACGGCGCTCGAGAGGCGGATACCGTCGGCGAGCGTCGTTGACAGTTCGATCACCGGCACGGACGGATTGACCACGAGTCCGAGGGACAAGGGTTCGGTGGGGATGGTCAGCACGCCCTCGGGATCGAATTCGAATGTCGGGCCGGTCTCCTCGTCGAGCGACCCGAGGACCTCGAGCGACCCGATCACCAGCGCCCGTAGGTGCGCTGCGCTCCTTGTTCGCTCCGCCCCGTCGATGACCGCCTCGGGTGGCGGCGGTGAAGGGATGTCGACGTGGCCCTGCCGGTCGAACTCTCCGAAGATGCTGTCGTACATGCGGTTTCCCTTCATCGGTGGCGGCGCCGACTCCGGCCGGCTCGCTTCGCACGGTAGGCAAAGCGCCGACCGCGGCGCGCCTCGGCAACCGATGAGGCATCCGACCTGTGGACACGGAGAAATCTGTGCATCGTCGACGTACGCCCCGTCCGTCCCCACGGGCCACGGCAACCACAAAGCGGACATATCGCCCACAGGGTCGCGGTCGGCGCGCGTAGCGTCAGGTCATGAGTGCATATGTGACGACCAACCCGACCACGGGAATCACCGAACGCGAGTTCGCCATGCTCTCCGATGATCAGATCGACGAACTCGCCCGACGCAGCCTCGGCGGATACGAACGCTGGCGCGACGTGCCCGTCACCGAACGCGCAGAAGCGTTGGCCCGCACCGCGGATCTGTACGAGAAGCGGTCCGACGAGCTCGCCGCTGCCATCACGACCGAGATGGGCAAGGTCACCAAGGAAGCCGCCGGGGAGGTGCAGCTCGCCGCCGACATCTACCGCTGGTACGCCGAGCACGGCCCCGACTTGCTCGTCGACGAACCACTGGATCCGCAGGGTGCCGCCGAATCCCTGGTGCAGCACAAGCCGATCGGCCCGCTCGTGGGTGTGATGCCCTGGAACTATCCCTACTACCAGGTGGCGCGTTTCGTCGCGCCGAACCTGATGCTGGGCAACAGCATCGTCCTCAAGCACGCCTCGATCTGCGCGGCCTCCTCGGCACTCATGGCCGAGATCCTGCATGAGGCGGGGGTTCTTGAGGATTCCTACATCAACGCCTACGCGAACAGCGAGCAGGTGGCAAAGCTCTTGGAGCACGACGCGGTTCGCGGCGTGTCGCTGACCGGGAGCGAGAAGGCGGGCGCAGCCGTGGCCGAGGTCGCTGCGAAGAACCTGAAGAAGTCGGTACTCGAACTCGGCGGATCAGACCCGTTCATCCTCCTCGACACCACTGATCTGGATCGCACCATCAAGGTCGCCTCCCGCGCGCGCCTGTCGAATACCGGACAGGCCTGCAACTCGCCCAAGCGATTCATCGTGCCCGAGGCCCTCTACGACGACTTCGTCGCCGGGCTGGTCACGGCGTTCGACGACGCGGTGGTCGGTGATCCGACCGATACCGACACCCGCGTCGGTCCGCTGTCGTCGGTCGAGGCTCGCGACACCGTCGCCGAACAAGTACAGACCGCGGTCAGCCAGGGCGCGACGCTTCGCACCGGCGGCACTCCGCTCGATCGGGACGGTGCATTCCTGCAGCCCGCCGTGCTCACCGACATCACCCCGGAGATGGACGCCTACTCCGAGGAGATCTTCGGCCCGGTGGCGATGGTTTATCGCTACCGGTCGGTGGACGAGGCGGTGACATTGGCCAACGACGTGCAGTTCGGGCTCAGCGGTTCGGTCTGGGGCACCGACCTCGAGAAGGCCGCGCAGGTCGCCGACCGGCTCGACGTCGGCATGGCCTATGTCAACGAGCACGGCACCACGCTGCCGGGCCTGCCCTTCGGTGGGGTCAAGCGCTCCGGCTTCGGTCGTGAACTCGGCCGGTGGGGGATGGGCGAATTCGTCAACACCCGTTTGCGCCGCACCTCCTCGAAGTGAGCCACGCGCACAGTTGAGGGAGTAGCGAGGGACTCACCGCCGCGCCGGGCCCGCCACCGACATCCCGGCGGCCCGGGCGCGGCGGATCATGGTCAGCGCGTTGTCGACGGCCGCGCCGCCGGTGTCGTTGTTGAAGTACACGTACACGTCGTGGGAGTCGTCGAAGTGCTCCGCGATTCGCCGCAGCCAGGAGTCGATGGCACCCTGCCCGTAGGCGACGGACCGCGACGACCGACCTTCGTGCAGGCGTAGATACCCGAAATCGGTTGTCGCCCAGAGCGGTGTGAGAGTGCGACTGCGCCGATCCGCCCAGCACAGCGCGGCGTCGTGTTTGCCCAGCACGTCACGAACCTCGTCGCACCACCATGCGTTGTGGCGAGGTTCGACAACGACGCGCGCTCTGTTCCCGATCAGGCCCAGGACCTCGTCGAGTTGCGTCGGCTCGGCGTGCAGGTTCGGCGGCAGCTGCAACAGCACCGGTCCGAGCCGAGAGCCCAGACCCGCTGCGCGATCGAGAAAACGCTCGACCGGTTCCTCGGGCTCCTTGAGTCGCTTGACATGGGTCAGATAGCGACTCATCTTGACCGCCATGCGGAAGTCTGTCGGTAGCTGGCCGCGCCACGACTCGAAAGTCGCCCTGTCGGGCAGTCGATAGAAGGTGTTGTTGACCTCGACGGTGCAGAGCTGGGAAGCGAAGTATGCCAACCACTCTCGCTGCGGGATTCGACGCGGATAGAAATGTCCGCGCCAATCCCGGTATTGCCAGCCGGAGGTACCGATGTACAGCATCACCGTCGATGCTACGCACGCAGGTGAGAATTCATTTCGAGTCGGCCTCCCGGGGAGGCTCACGCGCGTAACGTGACCCACGGCCGTGAAGAAATCCGACATCAACCAATGGAGGCTCCCGATGTCCGATGCACGTGACACCGTTCTCGCTTACGCACCCGACGCCGACACCGCGGTGATCGACAAGATGGCGTCGACCTACGCCCTCGCGCTGCGCAATCGCGACGCCGCGCTGGTTTCGGCCAGTGACCCTGCGGAACTCAAGACGGTCCGCGAGAACTTCCTGAAGAAGAAGCTCGGACTCACCCAGAGTGACGCCGAGTTGGACAAGGCCATCGCCGACGTCCTGGCCGGCATGAAGGACGGCAAAGCTAATCCGCGCCTGGCGGTGTACTACCTGCTCGCCGACAAGTTCGGCAAGCTCGACGTCTTCAAATAGCAGTTCTGCGACACCAAGCCCGTGACGGACAGATGACCGCGTCGGCCTCTTCGGCCGGACGCGGTCATCTGCGTTGTCGGACGTCCAGCGCTGTGGACGCCTACTGATGTGTGGGAGCTACTGCCGCACGGCACGTCCGCGGATCGCCAGATAGCCGGCGATCAACACGATCGCCACGACGATGCCGACGATGAACGGGATGACCTCCCAGCCCCCGTTGCTGTTGTTGTAGCCAAGCTGGTAGGTCAGCCACGATCCGACCAGTGACCCGACGATGCCGAGCACGATGGTCATGATCACGCCGATGTCCTGCTTGCCCGGCATCAGCAGTCGCGCGAGTGCGCCGACGATCAGACCGACGACGATTGCGCTGATGATTGTCCAGAGCATGGTGTCCACCTCTCTGTGGATGTCCGGTCGCGCGTACGCACGACCGGGATGACGACCAAGAGCGGCCCGCGGTCTCGAGGCGACTGTGCTCCCGGTTGACCAGTGCATCCGGGCGAACCGGACGCTGGTCCTTCATACGCTATCGCGTGGGACGCCGGCCGAGCTCCACTGCGACCCAATCGCAACGGGATTCCTTGTCCGCTCTGCGTGTCGTCCGCTCGGAGGGACATCGAGCGAATTCCTCCGACGGCTACCGGCAACCGCTCTCACGTACTCAGCGAGGTGATTCGGACCTCGCTCCGTACGCGGACAGCGGGACACGGAGGACATCGGGTCATGCAGAGCAACGAGTCATGCAGAGCAACAACGGGCGATTCACATTCGACGGCGGTGCCGCCACGTACGTCGGTACCGGAGTCCTGGCGTTTCTGATCACGGTCTGCACGCTCGGCTTCGGCTACCCTTTTGCGCTGGTACTCCGAGAACGCTGGCGCGCCAAGCACTCGTACATCGACGGCCGCCGACTCGTCTTCACCGGATCGGCATGGGGTCTGTTCGGTAACTGGGTCAAGTGGCTCCTTCTGTGCATGGTCACCCTGGGCATCTACTCGTTCTGGGTGGGACCCCGCATCGCTCGATGGAAGTGGGAACACACCGAC
The DNA here is from genome assembly GCF_000241325.1 of Gordonia polyisoprenivorans NBRC 16320 = JCM 10675. GTDB lineage: Bacteria > Actinomycetota > Actinomycetes > Mycobacteriales > Mycobacteriaceae > Gordonia > Gordonia polyisoprenivorans. The sequence goes on from NZ_BAEI01000028.1 coordinate 77,228, forward strand.
TTCGAGAACGTGCCGATGCCGGCCACCGGCCCTGCTACCGGATATCCCGACGCCATCGGCTTGGGAGGACCGCAATCGCCGCCGACGCCCGGGTATCCAAGTGGCAGTGCGACCACACCGCCGCCGGTCGGGCACACGCCGCCCGCTCCGGCCGGTTCGGACTGAACTGTTCCGTGCGGATGTACTCGTCGCTCGACGACGGGTACGTCCGTACCGAATCGCTCCGCGCCCGAACCGCCCGTGATCAACAACCAATCCGACCGCAGCAGAGTCGTGAACACCGAGCCGCCAGGCCGTTGACCAGCCGATTTGGAACTTCGCAGCGTGATGCGTAACTTATTCGAAGTCAGCGCGCCGCGGCGCCGCCCCGGAGGGCTCCGAGAGGAGTTCGGTAGGGGAGAGGAAACCGGGTAGACGTTGACCGCCCCTGAGAAATCGTTCCGGGTACAGTCATGTGCCAGGACGAGGACCCCGGGGTCGCCAGAACCGAACGGCCGCGACCAGCGAGTTGCGAACACCGCGAGGATCTGGCACACTGGACGAGTTGCCCGCGATT
>NZ_BAEI01000027.1 GCF_000241325.1 Gordonia polyisoprenivorans NBRC 16320 = JCM 10675
CTGGCAGGTCCCCGATAGCCGGTCCAGGCCGTTCTAGAGCCAGTTCCTACTTGCAGTCGATCAGTCGATCTCGCAGCCCACGGGGTGATGCTGGTGGGTGCATTGGGCAGCGTACTCGGCGGGGGTCTGGTAGCCCAGCGCTGAGTGTCGGTGTCGGTGGTTGTGGTCGTCTTTGAAGTCGCCGATGACCACCCGGGCCTCTAGCAGGGTCGGCCAGCAGTTGCGGTTCAGGCACTCGTCGCGTAGTCGGTTGTTGAACGACTCGATGAACCCGTTGTTCCACGGTGTGCCGGGCGGAATGTAGGAGATGCCCACCAACCCTGCACAAAACGCCTGCAGCGCCTCAGAGATGAACTCAGGGCCGTTATCCATACGCAGCACCATCGGCGGTCCACCCCAGATCGCGAACACCTTCTCCAACTCCTCGATCAGGCGCTCGGCAGCGATCGAGCGGTCCACGATATTCAGCAACGACATCCGGGTGTGCTCATCGACCATCGACGCAATCTTCACCTTCTTCCCATCCATCGTGGAATCGAACTGAAAGTCCAACGCCCACACCACTTTCGGCGCATCAGCATCGATGATCGGCACCGACGACTGGCCGGCCCGCTTCCGGCGCGGGGCACGGCGGACCTGCAGGCCCTCCTCTTTCCACAACCGATGCACCTTCTTCTTATTGATCTCGATACCGTCGTCGAAGCGCAGATGCGCCCACGCCCGCCGGAACCCGTGCCGCGGATTCTTGCGGGCGTAGGTGCGCAGCTGCTCCCGCAGTGCGGCATCCGGGTCGGCCGGAGTCTGCGCCTGCGGCAGACACCGATACGCCGATCGGGAAAGCCCAACTACCTTGCACGCCATACGCTCTGACATGTTCTTCACATCTTTGAGCATGTCGATGGCGGCGCGTTTGGCGGTTGGGCTCAGAATTTTCCCTTGGCGATCTCCCGCAGCGCGTCCTTCTCCAGTTCAGCATCGGCGAGCAGGCGTTTGAGCCGACTGTTCTGCTCGCGCAGTTCCTTGAGTTCCTTGGCGGCATCGCCGTCCATACCGCCGTACTGGCGGCGCCAGTTGTACAACGTCGCGGCCGACACCTCGAGGTCGGCGGCGATTTCCTCGCCGGTCTTTCCCTCCGCCGCCAACTCATCAGCCCGGCGCAGCTTGCGCACGATGTCCTCCGCCGAGTGCCGCTTCCGTCCTGCCATGATCCCTATCGTCCCTTCGTGCCCTCATCAGGGCAATCAGGACTCTAGAACAACCCGGACCGGTTCACGGGGGACACGCCA
>NZ_BAEI01000026.1 GCF_000241325.1 Gordonia polyisoprenivorans NBRC 16320 = JCM 10675
CGGGACTGGTGCACGGTTAGGTGACATCTGATCTGGCTTGCCCCGGGAGGGCGGCCTGGAAGGATGACTACTGTGCCTAAGCCTTATCCGAAAGAGTTCCGTGATGATGTGGTCCGGGTTGCCCGGGATCGTGAGAGCGGTGTGACGCTCGCGCAGATCGCGAAGGACTTCGGGATCCATGAGATGACGTTGCAGAAGTGGATGCGACGCGCCGACATCGATGACGGCAACAAGCCTGGGATGACGTCGGGGCAGTCGGCGGAGTTGCGGGAGGCCAACAAGCGAATCCGGTTGTTGGAGCAGGAGAATGAGGTCCTGCGCCGGGCCGCGGCGTATCTGTCGCAGGCGAACCTGCCGGGAAAAGGTTCTACCCGCTCGTGAAGGAGCTCGCCGCCGACGGAATCCCCGTCGCGGTGACGTGCCGGGTACTCAAGCTCGCCAGACAGCCCTACTACCGGTGGCTCAAGGAGGCGGTCACCACCGCCGATCGGGTCGCGGCCGCGCGGGCGAACGCCCTGTTCGATGCGCACTGCGAGGACCCGGAGTTCGGGTACCGGTTCCTCGCCGACGAAGCCGAACACGCTGGTCAGGCGATGAGCGCGAGGACGGCGTGGCGGATCTGCTGCGCCAACGGCTGGTGGTCGAGCTTCGGTAAGAAACGTGGGAAGAACGGTAAGAAGCCGGGGCCGCCGGTGCACGATGACCTGGTTGAACGCGACTTCACCGCCGACTCCCCGAACCAATTGTGGTTGACCGATATCACCGAGCACTGGACCGACGAAGGCAAGCTCTACCTCTGCGCGATCAAGGATGCCTGCTCGGGGCGGATCGTCGGCTACAGCATCGATGACCGCATGCAATCCCGTCTCGCCGTTGCTGCGCTCAACCATGCGGTCGCCCGCCGAGACGGCGATGTTGCTGGTTGTATTGTCCACTCGGACAGGGGTTCTCAGTTCCGGTCGCGGAAGTTCGTGTCCGCACTCAATCGGCACGGCCTGGTCGGATCGATGGGCCGCGTCGGCGCCGCCGGCGACAATGCAGCGATGGAATCGTTCTTCGCGCTGCTGCAACGCAACGTCCTCGACCGGCAGCGGTGGGCCACCCGCGAGCAGCTGCGGATCGCGATCGTCACCTGGATCGAACGGACCTACCACCGCCGACGCCGTCAGGTCCGCCTCGGCCGGTTGACGCCCGTCGAATACGAGACGATCATCAACACAGCCGCCTCAGCGGCATGACACCGACACTGTCACCCGATCGTGCAGCAGTCCC
>NZ_BAEI01000025.1 GCF_000241325.1 Gordonia polyisoprenivorans NBRC 16320 = JCM 10675
GCGGCCGAGTTTCTCGGCATGCTCGATGACCGAACCCCACACGCTGGTCTCGGACCGACCGGCGAGATGCTCGCGATACACCCGCTCCGCCAGCGCCGCGGCAGCCAGCACCGTCCGGGCCTCGTATTTGCGGGACTCGCGTAGCAGATCAGGGCCGGTCTCGATGAGCTCATCCCGTGACATCGACGTGATTGCGGCAGCGTCGGCATCCGGATCGGTGAACGTCAACACACTCGACATCAGATACCCCCTCCCGCGATCGGTGATCGAACCTATGGGCACAAGTGTACGAGGGGGTACCGACAAAACCGGCGCGGCAGCGGTCGTGCGGCTCGAGAAATCTGTGGACAACTTTTTCCGCGCGCGTCAAGTGGGCGTCGATGTGGTTGCGATACTTGCCATCCCGCCGGGTCTCGAGGCTCGCCGCACGCGGCTCGCACCTCGACCATCGGGGAGGAACGGTCGACCATCGGTCAGGAAACGGCCATTTATCCGTTCCGATGGTCGAGGTGCCGAGGAGCGCCAGCGACGAGCCTCGAGACCCCGCTCGCCGACGAGCATCCGCACCACCTGCCGAGCCGGAACCAGGATCGGCACAAGCGATCTCGAGGCTCGACCATCGGGCGAAGCGAGGGCGTCCGCCGCGGGACCTAGCCGAACTGCCCCACCGCGAAGCCGATGAGAAGTACTGTTACGCCGCCGATCTCACCGAGGATGAGTGCGGCCATCGACAGGCGAAGGGCGCGGTCGGGGTGAGCGAACTGATTGCTGGTGTCGCGACGCATGCCGTGCCCGATGTAGGTGAGGATTGCGCCGAGGAAGAACACGATCGGGATGCCGGCGGCCACGAGATCGAGCCACGCGGGCCACGCGCTGAACTGCACGAGCGCGGCGAGCAGAGCCGTGGCAAAGGAGTACATCAGCGCCGCACGGTGGGCGATGTCGACGTAGGGGTGCGCGAGGTGATCGGGAGCGGTCAGCATCTGCTGGTACTTCCACACCCCGAGGACCAGTGCCAGCAACAAGATCAGCCCGGCGACGAACAGGACGATCGCGGCCTCGGTGCTCATGCGATCATCGTGCCATGCGCGATCCCCTCTCCACCGGTGGTCTGACCCGTCGCGGGTTGATCATCGATGTGGCGATCGCCGTCGTGTTCGCATTGGTCGCCATCCCGATTCACCTCGGACAATCCACGTCGGCCGCGGTCACCGCGGCCGTCGTGTCGATCGCCCTGGCGCTGCGGCGGCCGGCACCCAGCGTGATGATCGTGCTGGCCCTGGCCTCGGCGACGGTGCAGGTGGCCACCGACCAGATCGCAGTCGTGGCCTCCTTGGCCTACTTCCCGCTGTTCGCCACCGTCGGCGGACACCCCGATCGTCGGGTGCGGTTCGGTTCCCTGTCGGTGGCGATAGCCGGATGTGTGATCGCCGGTTGGGAATTCCCACACGTCTATGCCTCGGCCGATATCGTGGCGGCGCGGCTGTTCGGATTTGCCGGTGCGGCCGTCGTCGTCATCGGCGGCTGGGCCTTCGGTTTCATCCGCTACCAGCGCCGCATGGTGCAGCAGGCGTCGATCGCCGAGACCATCGCCGAACTCGAGCGCAAACGGTTGCTTGACCTCTACGACGAACAATCGGAGCGCACCAGGCTCGCACGCGACATGCACGATGTGGTGGCGCATTCCCTCGCCGTGGTGGTGGCACAGGCCGAAGGTGCCCGGATGGTGCTCGACGCCGACCCGGAAGCAACGCGGAAGGCGTTGCACGTCATCGCCGATACCGCGCGCGGAGCCCTCGGTGACGTCCGTGGACTCCTCGAGCAGCTCCGCAACGAGGATGTGTCGTCGGCGTCGCGCTCGGATCGCGACACCCTGTTCGACCGGATGCGGGCGGCCGGCATGACCATCGACACCCGGGAAACCGGGAACGACGAGTCGGTTGATGCGAACATCACCCGGGTCGCCGGGCGGGTACTCAGCGAGGCACTCACCAACGCGCTCAAGTACGGCGACCTCGCTGTACCCGTCGTCGTGCGCATCGAGTGGACGCACGGGTGCTCGATGACGGTGTGGAATGCCCTGTCGGACAATCCCTTGGCTCCCGGCGGCGCCGGACACGGTATCGCGGGTATGGCCGAGCGGGCAGCGCAGATCGGCGGAACGCTTCGCAGTGCCCGCGACAACCGCGACGGCTGGCTTGTCTCCCTGCAGATCCCCGCACCGGTCTCCGATACGACACGGAACACCCACGAATCCGGAGGGACACAGACCCGATGATCCGCATCGCCCTGATCGATGACCAACCGCTGTTCCGCGGAGGCATCGCCATGATCATCGGGAGCCAGCCCGACATGGAGGTGGTCACCGAGGAGTCGACCGCGATCGGCCTTGCCACGGTGGTCCGCACCACCCGACCCGACATCGTGTTGATGGATGTGCGGATGCCCGGCGTCGACGGCATCACCGCCACCGCCGACCTCATCGCCGATCTCGGCGACGATGCACCGAAGGTGTTGGTACTGACCACCTTCGATACCGATGAGGCAGCTGCGTCGGCAATCGCCGCCGGTGCCAGCGGGTTCGTGCTCAAGGACGCCCAGCCCGACTTCCTCCTCGCCGCCATCCGCGCCGTCGTCGACGGCAGCCAGGTGGTCGCCGCATCGGCGACCCGCCGGTTGTTCGAGACACATCGGACACGTGCGGGAGAACCCGGCCCGGAGTACTCGCAGTTGACCCCTCGGGAACGCGAGATCCTGGTGCGGGCCGCGCACGGCCTGTCCAACGCCGAGATCGCCGCGGCCGAGGTGCTGTCCGAGGCCACGGTCAAGACACACATCTCCCGCATCCTCACCAAACTCGCTCTGCGCGACCGCGTTCAGCTGGTCGTGTACGCCTACGATCACGGCCTCGTCTGACCCGGGACACCCGTCCTGCGCGGCCCGAGGTACATCTCCAGATGTACGACCGACCGACCTGCGATGTATCCGATTTCCACACCGCGGCCGACGATCTCACGGACACACGAACGTAGCGTCGAGCCCATGAACGCACCCCACACACCTGCCGTCGTCCTGCGCGACGTGTCACGCACCTACGGCGACGCCGCCAACCCCATCCACGCACTGCGTCACGTCTCCCTCGATCTGCATCGCCGCGAGTTCACCGCGATCATGGGACCCTCCGGGTCCGGCAAGTCGACGCTGATGAACGTCATCGCCGGACTCGACGACATCAGCTCCGGGCAGATCTGGCTCGGCGACACCCCGATCGCCGGACTCGACGACACCGCGCGAACCCTGCTGCGCCGCACCACCATCGGCTTCGTCTTCCAAGCCTTCAACCTGATTCCGACGCTCACCGCCGACGAGAACATCCGACTTCCACTCGTACTCGCCGGGATACGACCCGATGCCACACAGCAGGCGTGGATCGCACACCTCGTCGCGACGCTCGGCTTGCGCGACCGGCTCGATCACCTGCCGTCGGAACTATCCGGCGGACAACAACAGCGGGTTGCGATCGTGCGTGCTCTCGCATCCCGCCCGACGATCATCCTCGCCGACGAGCCGACCGGTGCCCTCGACACCCGCACGGGCCGAGAGGTGTTGACACTGTTGACCACCGCGGCCCGCGAATACGGTCAGGGCATCGCGATGGTCACCCACGATCCGGTGGCCGCGTCCTACGCCGACCGGATCGTGGTACTCACCGACGGCGCAATCGCCGGCGAGTACCGGGGTCTGAATCCCCGCCAGATCTCCGACCTGTTGATCGGGTTGCAGGAGGTTCCGGCATGAAGGCCACCTCAACGCGCCTGACCGTCGGGTCGCTGCGCGAGTTCGCCACGATCGGTGTGGTGTCGGCACTCTCGGCCACCTACGGCGCCGCCCTGGTCACCACGTCGCAGATGCTGTCGACGATCTCGGCGCACAAAGGCGGCTCCGCCGGGGCCGCCCTCGACGTCGTCGCCTCGGTCTTCATCATGATCGCCCTGTTCGTGTCGGCAATCGTCATCACCAACGGCGTCACCACCGTGATCGCCGGACGCCGCAACCAGTTACGGCTACTGCGTCTCATCGGCGCGAGTTCGGCACAGTTGCGTGCGAGCCTGACCCGGGCCGTCGCCCTCGACGCGGCCATCGGCGCCGTCATCGGGGTGATCCTAGGCACCGTCGGCACCGACATCACTCGAATCATATTGGTACACAACGGCACCATTCCCGGTCTCGACTATCCGTCGTTTCCACCCGGGGTGATCGTGGCCGGGCTCGCCGTCGTCGCCACCGCCGTGGTGGCTGCTCGGGTCGGCACCCGCGGCGTGCTGACCGGTATGGCAGCCGCCCCGGCACGAAGGGAGATCGGCATGGTTCGACGCGTCGTCGCCGCGGCACTGCTCCTGGCGGGTGCCGGTCTCCTCACGCTGGCTGCACTGTTGGGCGAGCGCGGCAGCCTTGCGGGTTTCGTTGTCGCATTCTTCGGTGCCGCAACACTTTCCGTCGGCGTACTGATCGGCGCACCGTTGATCGTGCCGAGCCTCGTGCGGCTGAGCGGACGCACTCTCGGCGCCGGCGCGCCGTCGGTGGTGGCCCGCAAGAACGCGGTCAGCGACCCGCACCGCACCACCCGGTCGACCCTGGGTCTGTTGATCGGGGTCACCCTGGTGACCACGATCGCCACCGGTATGGCTGCGCTGACCCGTTCGGTCGACAGCTGGGACCTGTCAGCCGCCAACGCTGCGGCCACCCGTGAGACGTTGTCGGTGATCACAGCGATCTTGATCGCCATGGTCGCCATCTCGGTGATCATCTCCGCGGTCGGATTCGTCTCGACGATGTCGCTCACCGTCATCGGGCGAACCCGGGAGATCGGCATGCTCCGCGCGATGGGATTCACGACGGGACAGATCCGTTCGATGATCTTCCGGGAGTCGCTGGCGATGTCGGGGACCGCGGTCGCAGCCGGCCTGGTACTCGGCATCGTGTTCGGGACGGTCGGCAGTCAGTCGCTGGTCGGAGCACTCACGTCCGGTATTCCGCTCGGATTGCCCTGGGCGGCACTGGCATCGATCATCGTGGGAACGTTCGCGCTGGCTCTGGTGGCGTCACTGCCGCCGAGTCGGCGCGCGGTGGCGGTGACCCCGGTCGATGCCTTGGCGGTGCAGTGACCCAGCGGTGCAGTGACCCAGTGGTGCAGTGACCCCGATACCGGATCAGAGTAGCTGCGCCAGCGGCACATCGGCGTCCGCTGCCCGATCGAGATCGACGGGGCGGCCCGCGGTGATGAGCGCCTTGATGTCGTCGAGCTGATCCCAGATGTTGACCTGCATGCCGGCGAGCACCCGCGCATCCTCGGACACCCACAGCGCCACGAACTCGCGGGCCGCGACGTCGCCGCGCAGGATGACGGTGTCGTCGGCGCCGGCGAGTCCGGCGTATTCCATCCCGAGGTCGTACTGATCGGTGAAGAAGTACGGGAGGTTGTCGTACTCAGCCGACCCGCCCAGCAGATTTCGCACCGCAACCGCCGGCTGGTTCAGCGCGTTCGCCCAGTGTTCGGTTCGGACCCGCCGCCCAAGGACCGGGTGCTCGGCGTTGGCGATGTCACCGACGACGAAGACGTCGGGATTGCCACTACGCAGCCCGGCGTCGACGAGGACACCACCACCGTCGATGTCGAGGCCGGCGGACTCCGCAGGCCCGAGCGCCGGAACGGCCCCGGCGGCGACGAGCACCGCATCGGCGTCGACGGTGGTGCCGTCGCCGAGCCGGAGGCCGGTGGCGAAGCCCTCCGTCTCGAGGATCTCCTGCACCTGCACGCCGGTACGCAGATCGATGCCGTGCTCGCGGTGCAGGTCGGCGAAGACCTGCGCAACCTCACGGCCCATCACCGTGAGCAACGGCAGTTCACCGACCTCGGCCACGGTGACCTCGGCCCCGCGCTGGCGCGCCGACGCCGCGACCTCCAGGCCGATCCATCCGCCACCGATGATCGCCAGCCGACGCCCGGGACCGATGTCGTCGCCGAGCGCGGTCGCCTCGTCGAGCGTGCGCAGATGATGCACGTGCGCAGCGTCCTCGCCGGGAAGATTCAGGTGTCGGGAGGACGAGCCCGTGGCCAGCACCAGCTTGTCGTACGGGACGGTCGAACCATCGGGCAGCACAACCCGTTTGGCGTCGGCGTCGACGCGCTCGACGGTGGTGCCCGGACGGAGGTCGATGTTGTTGTCGCGATACCAGTCCGCGTCGTGGACGGTGAACTCGGCGGGTTGCTTCTTGCCCGCGAGGAATTCCTTGGACAGCGGCGGCCGCTCGTAGGGCAGGTGGTCCTCCGCCCCGATCAGGACGACGTCGCCGTCGAAATCCTGTTCGCGCAGCGCCTCGGCGGTCTTGGCTCCAGCCAGGCCGCCGCCGACGATCACCACTGAGGTCATGGCGTTCCTACCTTCCTGGTGGGTACTCGTCCCACCGTACGCGCGCCCATCCGGGGTCGGACCGGCTCCGAATGGTCCATGAGCATCCTGTCCACCCGACCTGTCCTGTCCCGACCTGTCCCGTTCTGAGGAGGCCGAATGGATTCGTTGCGCGAGCATCCCGCATGCCGCGCGGCGGAGGTGATCCGCACGTGTGTCGACCGGATGCTGCTGGCCACCATCGACGGCCACGCGACGATCCTCACCGGCGTCGACCCGGACGTCGGGCGTCTCACCGACGCCATCCGCGGTGCCGCGATCGGCGGCAAGCGGCTGCGTGGGCAGTTCTGCGTCTGGGGCGCGCGGGTCGCCGCCGAGGTGAGCGGCACCGCCGGGGCCCTGAGCACGCCCGGCGTGTGGGAGACGGCCACCGCGATCGAGATGTTCCACCTGGCCGCACTCATCCACGACGACATCATGGACGGCAGCGACGCACGGCGCGGGATGCCGACGGTCCACCGCGCCTTCACCGATCGGCATGTGGCCGAGCACCTGTCGGGGGACGCGCGGGCGCACGGGTCGGCGATGGCGATCCTCGCCGGCGACCTGTGCCTGATGTGGTCGGACGAGTTGCTCGGCGACGCCGTCGCCGACCTCGATCGCGCCACCCGATCGGTCGTCCGGTCGATGTGGTCGACGATGCGCGATGAGGCCTTCGCCGGGCAGACCCTCGACATGCTCGCACAGACGCGAGAAACCATCACCCGCCAACGCGCCCGGACCATCCTGCACTACAAGAGCGCCAAGTACACGATCTCCCATCCGCTGCGGCTCGGGGGCGCGCTGGCCGGTGCGCCCGCCGACCTGCTCGCGCGGTACGACGAGATCGGCGTCCTGGCCGGCGAGGCGTTCCAACTGCGCGACGACGTCCTCGGCATGTTCGGCGACCCCGCCGAGACCGGCAAACCCGTCATCGACGACCTCCGCGAGGGCAAACGGACCCTGCTGGTCGCCCTGACCCAGGAGCGCGCCGACCCCGCCGGCAGGCGCCTGCTGAGCACGTCGCTGGGCAACCCGGAGGTCACCGACGACGACCTTCTCGCGGTGCGGGAGCTGATGGCGGCAACGGGCGCCCTCGCCGAGACCGAGGTCCGCATCGATGATCTGACCGCGGCTGCGCAGGAGGTGATCGATCGCATCGAGGTCGACGAATCCGCGCGCGAGGCACTGCGGGAATTGGTGCGGCAGTCGGTGAGGCGACGCTCATGACGGTGGCACCGTCGGCGAAACCGGTCGTCGAACTGCGCATCTGGGGCGTCGATCGGGTGGGACCTGCACTCCTGCGCGTCGCGTCGGGTCGTACGGCGTTGCGCCATCTGCCCGGCCTGCGGTTCGCGAAGGTGATGGGGACGGGATCGGCGCGCACGTTCACCCCGCGCGACGCCGACACCCATCATTGGGCGCTGCTGACGGTGTGGGCCGACGCCGATGCCGCGGCCACCGGTGCGGCGTCACGTTATCTGCGGTCCTGGGATCGAGCGGCGAGCGAGGCACTGACCGTGCGCATGGTGCCGCTGGCCTCGCGCGGGCGGTGGTCGCGGCGAGAACCGTTCGGCACCAACGCCCCTCGAGCTCGCCGTACCGACTGGACAGGCCCGGTGGCGGCATTGACCCGGGCCCGGCTGCGGCCCACGCGCATGGCGTCGTTCTGGCGGGCGGTGCCCCCGGTGGTCGGCGACCTCACTGCCGCACCGGGAGTGCGCCTGGCACTCGGAGTCGGCGAGGCACCGATCGGTCTGCAGGGCACCTTCTCACTCTGGGAGAACTCCGGCGCACTGACCGACTTCGCCTACCGGAGTGCAGGTCACGTGTCGGCGATCCGTGACACGGGCCCACAACGCTGGTACGCCGAAGAATTGTTCGCCCGGTTCGGCGTCGAGTCGGTGATCGGAACCTACCGGGGGATTACGCCGTGACCGCCGACGACGTGGTCGATCGCACCGAAGCCACATCCCGACGGCGACCCCCGCCCCTACGGGTGGCGGCGTGGATTCTGTTGGCCACCAGTGTCGGTGTGCAGATCGCGTTCCCCCTCACCGGTGGCGGCAACGTCGTGCTCACCACGATCGTCGTGGTGGCGATGTCGGCAGCAATGCTGTGTCATAGTGCGGCGACGCACGGTGTGCGGGGACTGCTCTGCCTGCTCGTCGTGGCCGGCGGTGGCGGTCTGCTCGCCGAGGCCGTCGGGGTTCACACCGGAATCCCGTTCGGGGACTATGCCTATACCGGAGCACTCGGTGGGGAGATCCTCGGCGTCCCGGTGGTGGTGCCGCTTGCCTGGATCATGATGAGCTGGCCGGCGTTCGTCGTGGCACGACGGATCTCGGGCCGAAAGCTCTGGGCGGTACCGCTTCTGGGCGCGTATGCGTTGACCGCGTGGGATGTGTTCCTCGATCCGCAGATGGTGGACGCCGGGTACTGGCGATGGTCGTCGCCGCATCCGGCGTTGCCCGGTGTCGAGGGGATTCCGCTGACCAACTTCCTGGGTTGGCTGCTGGTGTCGGCGTTGATGATGGCGGTGCTCAGCGTGGCGATCGGGCGTCGGGAACCGGCATCGACGACCGATCGTCGCGCCGCGGAGTTGCTTCCGCTGGTCGCCTACCTGTGGGTGTATGGGTCGTCGGTGATCGCTCATCTGGTGTTCTTCGGTCGTCCGCCGGTCGCACTGGTCGGCGGACTGGTGATGGGCGTTGTCGCAATCCCGCTGGCCGTCAGCGTGTTTCGGGAGGTTCGACGATGATCATCCGGCCGCGGGACGTCCTCCGATGGGTCGTGAACTCCGGTACCGCATTGGCGTCGGCCTCCCTTGTGCTGACGATCTCCAATGCCCGACGGATTCGTACCCCGGATGTCGATGCGCTGCCCGTCGCCGAGCCGTTGTCGGTGCTCATCCCGATGCGCGACGAGGCCGCGAACGCGCCGGGGTGTCTGCGTGCGGTGCTCGCGGCGATCGATCGTTGGCCAGGGCCGGCCCGGATCGTGGTCGTCGATGATGATTCGACCGACGACACCGCGGAGATCCTCGCGATCTGCGCGGCCAACGACCCGCGCGTCACGGTTGTCGCGGGAACACCGCCGCCGGCCGGATGGCTCGGCAAGTCGTGGGCGTGTCATCAAGCAGCACAAAATGTTCCGTGTGGCGGGATTCTCGCCTTCGTCGACGCCGATGTGCGGGTCAGCCCGTTCGCCTTCACCGCGACCGTCGCGGCCCTGCGCGTTGCCGGGCTGGCACTGTTGTGCCCGTATCCCCGTCAACTCGCCGACAGCCCGGCCGAGCGGCTGATCCAGCCGCTGCTGCAATGGTCGTGGATGAGCACGCTGCCGCTCGGGATCGCGGAGCGGTCGTCGCGTCCGAGCCTGTCCGCGGCAAACGGCCAGTTCCTCGTCGTCGATGCCGAGATCTACCACCGAGCGGGCGGCCACGCGGCCGTCGCGGGTGAGGTTCTCGAGGACATCGCCCTGCTCCGTGCGATCAAGTCCGTCGGCGGCCTGGGCGGGGTGGGTGCCGGTGCGCACCTGGCGCAATGCCGGATGTATCACGGCCACCGCGAGATTCGGGAGGGCTACCGTAAGTCGTTGTGGTCGGCGTTCGGCTCACCCGCCGGGGCCGTCGGTGTGGTGGCGATGCTGGTGCTGGCCTACATCGTCCCGGCGGTGGCGGCGCTCACGGGTTCTCGGATCGGGCTGCTGGGGTACGCCGCCGGGGTGGCGTCGCGAGCGATCTCGGCGTCTGTCACCGGCGGGCGCGCGTGGCCGGACGCGTTGGCTCATCCGTTGTCCATCGCGGGTTTCGCGGCGCTCACCGCGGATTCGCTGCAGGCGCATCGCCGAGACCGATTGCGCTGGAAAGGGCGTTCGCTTCCCGGGACGACACCGCGAGGGCGGGTGACTCGCCGTGGCTGAGGTCATCGTGGTCGGGGCGGGCGTCGGCGGGCTGGCCGCAGCCCTCCGGCTGCAGCACGCCGGGCATCGGGTGAGCGTCCTCGAGCAATCGACTGCGGTGGGCGGCAAACTCGGAACCCTGGAGCACGACGGCTTCGTCTTCGACACCGGCCCGTCGTTGGTGACGATGCCACACATCCTCGCCGAACTGTTCGCGGCGACCGGCGCACCCGTCGACGACGTTCTCGAACTGCAGCGGCTGCCGATCGCCGCCCGGTACCGGTTTCCGGACGGCACCGGTCTCGATCTTCCCGGCGATTTCGCCGAGATCCCTGCTGCACTCGACGCCGCTCTCGGAGCCGGATGCGGCGCGCAGTGGTCGGGGTTCCTCGATCGCGCCCGCAGGATCTGGGACGCCACCCACGGGCCATTCCTCGAAGCGCCGATCAGCCTGCGCGACATGGCTTCGCTCGCGCGCAGTGTGGACGACATGCGGACTGTCGCCCCGTGGTCGTCGTTGCGGGGCCTTGCGTCCCGGTATCTGCGCGACCCACGGCTGCGCATGATGGCCGACAGGTATGCCACCTATACCGGCTCCGACCCGCGTCGCGCCCCGGCCGCGCTGGCGAGTGTTCCCTGGGCCGAACAGCGCTGGGGCTCCTGGTATGTGCGCGGCGGCCTCGGCCGCATCGCGGTCGGTCTCACCGATCGGCTCAACGCTCTCGGCGGACACATCGAGACCGGGACCGCGGTGCGCGAGATCCGTGTCCGCGACGGCCGCGCCGACGGTGTCGTCACCGCGTCCGGCGACCTGCGTCGCGGATCTGGTGGTCGCCAACGCTGATGCAGCTCAGGTGTATTCCTCACTTGTGTACACATCGACGGCGCGGCGACAGCTTCGCCGATTGCAGCGGAGCACACCGTCGTTGTCGGGGTTCGTCATTCTGCTCGCCCTCGACGACGAGCCACCCGGACAGCCACATCATCGGGTGTTGTTCCCCGCCGACTATGACGCCGAGTTCGACGCGGTCTTCGGCCGCCACGGAGCACCACGTCCCGTCGCCGATCCCACCGTTTACATCACCGCACCGGACGACCCGGCCATCGTCCCCGCCGCGGGAACCGGCGCGTGGTTCATCCTGGTGAATGCGCCGCGCCACGACCCGGATTCGGGGATGGATTGGGACAGCGACGGTCTCGTGCAGACCTACGCCGACCACGTGCTGGAGGTGATGGCCGCTCGCGGAACCGACGTCCGCCATCGCATCCGTCACCGGTTCGTACTCAGCCCCGCTGATCTCGCCCGCCGCACCCTGACACCCGGCGGTTCGATCTACGGGAGCTCATCCAACGGTCCGCGCGCCGCGTTCTTGCGCCCCGCCAACGCCTCCCCCATCCCCGGTCTCTACCTCGTCGGCGGTTCGGCCCACCCCGGCGGCGGCCTGCCGTTGGTTTTGCTGTCCGCGAAGATCACCGCAGGGCTCATCGGCCGGGCGTAGGCGAGCGCTCCATCGCCACACCGGATACCCTTCGGCACAAGAGGTCTCGAGGCTCCTCGCTAGCGCTCGCCGGCACCTCGACCACCGTATGGAAGCCGTCCCCCTCTCGATGGTCGAGGTGCGAGGCGCATGCGCCGAGCCTCGAGACCACCGTCGCCGGTACTGTTTTCGTCCCACCGTGGCCCGGAAACCCTTCAGCACAAGAGGTCTCAAGGCTCCTCGCTAGCGCTCGTCGGCACCTCGACCAGCGTAGTAATACCTCGATGGTCGAGGTGCGAGGCGCATGCGCCGAGCCTCGAGACTGCCTGCCACAGAGTCGGTTTCACACCACCACTAGGGAGCCACCGACGGCCCGGTGGAATGGTCTCCGCGTAGGCGCTTGCGGATCAGTTCGGCGCTGATCAGGCACATGGGCAGTCCGATGCCGGGGCGGGTCGAGCCGCCGGCATAGTAGAGGCCGTCCACCTTGCGTGATCGATTGGTGGCGCGCAGGAAAGCGCTCTGGCGCAACGTATGTGCGGGCCCGAGCGCACCACCGGACCACGAGTTGACGTCGACGGCGAAATCGCCCGGACCCATCGTGCGGCGTACGACGATCCGATCGGCGAGGTCCTCGATGCCCGCCCAGTCGGCGACGAGTTCGATGGCGCGGTCCGCGGCCTGCTCGATCACGGGATCGCCTGCCCCGTCGACACCACCGCGCCCCAGCGAGGGATCGGGCGGTACGGGTACCAGGATGAACAGATTCTCATGCTCGCTCGGCGCCACCGTATCGTCGGTCGCCGACGGCCGACACACATACAGCGATGCGGGCTCGGGGACGCGGGTGGGTTCGGTGAAGATGGCGTCGAAGTTCGCGTGCCAGTCCTGCGTGAAGAACAGCGAGTGGTGCGCGAGTTGTGGCAGCCGCCCACGCACCCCGAGAAAGACCAGCACCGCCCCGGGCCCCGACATCCGGCGGTCCCACCACCGTTGCGGGAATGTCTGCAATCTTCGTGGCAACAAGCGAGTTTCGAGGTGATGCAGATCGGTCGCGCCGATCACGATGTCGGCAGGCAACACGTGCTCGGCACCGTCCGCAGCGGTCACCCGCACCCCGGTGACCGTCGCCCGCCTCCCGACCGGTCCGCGACCCGAATCGCGGGTACAGATCTCGGTTGCCGCCACCCCCGTTTGCAGCCGCGCGCCGTGATCGACGGCGACACCGACGAGCGCGTCGACGAATCGGGTGAAACCCCCTTGCGGGTATCGGACTCCGTCGTCGAGATCCAACCAGCTCATCAGGTGATACATCGCGGGCGCACGCTCGGGCGACGCCCCGAGGAACACTGCCGGGTAGCCGAGGATCTGCCGTAGTCTCCGGTCACGAAAGTGCCTGGCGGTGAACGACTCCAGGCTCTCGGTCAGCAGTCGCGCCAGCCGCGGGAGACGGCGCAGCAGTTCGGTGGCGGTGAAGGCCCGGGCCGACTCGAAGCTGGTGTACAGGAATCGTCGAACGGCCACGTCGTAGGTGTCGCGTGCCGACTCCAGGTACTCGTCGAATCGCACGCCTGCACCGGGTTCGTTGCGCTCGAACAACTCTCGGTTGCGAGCACGGTCACCGGAGATCTCCAGCGGGTCCTGCTCACCTTCGAAGAACACCCGGTAGCCGGGTTCGAGTCGGGTGAGCTCCAGTTGCTCCGCCGTCGACGTCCCCAGCAGCGCGAAGAAGTGGTCGAAGACCTGCGGCATCAGCCACCACGACGGCCCGGTGTCGAAGCGGAAGCCGTCTTTCTCCCAACTCCCGGCCCGCCCACCGGGATTCGCGTTCTTCTCGACGATATCGACGTCGTGCCCGTCGGCGGCCAACAACGCCGCAGTGGCCAGCCCGGCCACACCGCCGCCGATGACGACGACCTTCTTCGGTGTGGTCACCGGCTCGATACCCCTCCCGCTCGTGGATACCCGCGACGCACCGCCGCCGCAGCAGCGATACGGGCCTTCACCGGTCCGGGCACCCGTACGCGCGTGGTCACCGCGTCCGCCGGTGCCACCTTGCGCAGACGCGCCGACAACTCGGCGAACAGATCATGGGCGGTACATACCGCGACCCGTGCCTCACCGGGCAGGTCGGGAATGATGCGCGCCGCGGCGGCCAGATCGTCGTCGACGTCGTCGAGCCACCGCTGCCACGCCTCATCGCTCGGGGCCTGCGGGTCGAGGCCGGTCAGATAGCGTCGGCCGAGTTCACCATCATCGACTCCGAGGTCGCGCAAGAAGTTGACCTTCTGAAAAGCGGCCCCGAGACGCTTCGCCCCCGGCGCCATCGCCGCGTAGCGGACGTCGCGGTCGGGTTCCTCGGCAAGGAACGCCCGCAGACACATCAGCCCGACCACCTCGGCCGACCCGTAGATGTAGGTGGACAGACTGTCCTCGTCGTGCACTCGGCAGGTCAGGTCGGTGCGCATGGACGCGAAGAACGGCGCGGTCAGCGCGGCGTCGACGCCGACCCTGCGGGCGGTGCGGGCGAAGGCGTGGACCACCAGGTTGGTGCTCGCCCCGGTGTCCATCGCCGCGAGGGTGTCCGCCTCGAGCTGATCGAGCGCGACCCGCCTGCTCTCGACGTCCTGGCCGGGCCGCGGGGCGTCGACGATCTCGTCGGCCACACGCACCAACGCATAGATGTTGCGGACGTCTCGGCGGATCGGGCCGGCCAGTAATCGAGAGGCGAGGCCGAAGGAGGACGAATACGAGCGGATCACCAGGTCGGCGCTGGCGTCGGCGACGTCGTCGTAGCGCACATACGGACGGGTCATCGCAGCCGATCGGTGCGACCCCATCTGGCGCAGGCTCATGACGTCTCTCGCTCCGGCACACGGTAGGGGTGAGCACCGAGCGCATGCACCTGATCGACGAACCACGGGCTGAGCAGCCACGGGGTGCGTCGCGCCGCCGACCACACGTCGTCGACGTCGGTCCACGCGACGTCCATCACCTCATCGGGGTTGGGCCGCAGTGGACCGGCCGGGCGCGCGACGAACACCGGGCACACCTCGTTCTCCACCACACCGCTGGCATCGACGGCCCGGTAGCGGAAATCGGGTAGGACACAGCGCACATCGGTGACGTCGAGACCCAATTCCCGTTGCGCGTAGCGATGCACGGCGTCGACGGCACTCTCCCCGGGTCGGGGGTGTCCGCAGTAGGAGTTGGTCCACACACCCGGCCAGGTCTTCTTCCTCAGCGCCCGGCGGGTCATCAGCAACCGGCCGGCTTCGACGAGATGGCAGGAGAAGGCAAAGTGCAGCGGGGTGGAGGTGGTGTGCACCGATGTGCGGTCGGCGGTACCGCACGGCGTGCCGTCGGGCTCGACGAGTACCACCAGGTCCTCGGCCAGGTCCTCGGTCATGCGCGGTCTGCTCCTCGTTGGTCGGTCGGGCCCCGATCGGCCCGGCGTGCCTCCAGACAACAGCACTTCGACGCCGACGCAAACTCGGATGGGCCCGGCCCGCAGCCCTCGTGAACGGGTGGCTCAGTCCCGATGCAGCAGCGGCAACAA
This sequence comes from Gordonia polyisoprenivorans NBRC 16320 = JCM 10675, assembly GCF_000241325.1. GTDB lineage: Bacteria > Actinomycetota > Actinomycetes > Mycobacteriales > Mycobacteriaceae > Gordonia > Gordonia polyisoprenivorans. Next base: position 15,390 of record NZ_BAEI01000025.1, read on the forward strand.
CCGCTCGGTCTTGTCCTGGGTCCAGCCGGGCGGTTGCAGGATGTCGGCCCACGAGTACGGGATGGCGCTCAGATAGTTGTGGCCGTGCCCGTCGGGCACGTTCACCGACACGGCCATGTCCGCCGACACCTGCAGGAACGTGACGAACGGCATCCACGTCATCGCCCCGAGCACGTCACGGCCGTGCTCTTCCTTCAGCCACTCCGGCTCGTTGAGGATGAGCCGCGGCGACCACCAGGCGATCGGGTCCGACGCGTGCTGCAGGTAGACGACGCGGGGGTCGAGCCACGGCGTGTCGGGACGGTTCAGGTCCGAGGCGTCGGCGATGAACCGGACGTGCCGGCCGTCGTCGTAGATCGGCAGGACCTGTGGCGAACCGGGATCGCGGGCAGCGGTGGCGTCACTCCACAACTGGTTGTTGAACGTCGGCCCGACGAACAGGGCACCGTTGGTGCGGGCGACGACCGTCGGCACGGTACCGAAGGCGGCCTCGGCACCGAACGAACCGAGGCTCTCCCCGAACACGACGACCTTGGGTCGGCGGCCCTCGGGCAGTTGCTGGATACGTGCGTCGACGGCCTCGAACAACGCACTGCCGGCCTGACGCGCGCGTTCGCTGTCGACGAGGAACGACAGCCAGCTCGGCAGATACGAGTACTGCATCGACACCGTCGCGACGTTGCCGTTGTACATGTACTCCAGTGAGTCGACCGTCGCCTTGTTCAGCCACCCCGATCCGGTGGCCGACCCGATGGCCACCACGGCCCGGTCGAGACCGCCGGCACGGACCAGCTCATCGGCGGCCAGGGTGGCGTTGGCGCGCAGATCATTTCCCGATCCGAGCCCGACGAACGCGCGGATCGGCTCCATCGCGGGCGCCCCGTTGAACGCCGAGAGCTGTTGCACGTCGGGGCCGTTCGCAACGAATCGCCGGCCCTCCCGGCCGAGCGAGCCCCACGTGACCAGCGAGCCCGGACCACCGGATCGAACCGTGGTCGTCGGTGCCGACGTGGTCGCATCGGTCTCGTCGTTCGCCGCGGCAAAGGAGGCATTGAGCCACTTCATCGAGTAGTTCGCGACCACGCCGTTGAGGATGAACACGGTGATCAGGACGATCACCGTCGCACCGGCGACCGCAGAAATACGGGGCGGCGCAAAGCGATTGAGCTTGCGCACCGACCAGACGACGAGTGCGGCCCAGAGTTGTCCGATCACCATCAGCAGCACGAACACGACGACGGAGACGACGATGATCAACGGGTAGGCCGTCCACGAGAGCTGGTCGACCTTCATCAGCGAGCGGATCTCGGTCTGCCACACCGAATACCAATAGAACATCACCGAGGTGCCCACCGCGAAGATCACACCCAGCGCGGCCCATAGGTACCACGGTGGTGAGGGCCATCGCCGATCCCTCGACAACATGAACCGCACCAGCCAGGCGAAGAAGGCGCCGAGACAATAGCCGACGGCGGCCGCGGCGCCGCTGACGATGCCCTGGAACAGCGGCCCGCGCGGTAACAGTGACGGTGTCGCCGAGAACCAGAGGAATGCCGTTGCCACCGCCAGGCCGGAGTAACTGATCCGGCCGAGGTAGGCCACGGCGCGTTCCCGTGCCCGTGACCGGTGCGGCTCCGGATTCACGTCCTGCGGGGCGTCGGCGCCGTCGACGGCGTCCACATCAGATTCCGGCACTGGCCACGCTCCTGTCGTCCGCGCCCCGACGGTCGGGCACAATCGGTCGGAAACATCTTGTCAGACGGCATATCGCGGCAGAAGGGCAGAATGTATGTCTCTCCCGGGGCGCCGGTTCGCGTGGCTGTGCGTCGGCGTGGTGGCGGTTCTCGTCGGGGTGCAGGTGCTGATCTTCGTGACCCCGGTTCCCGGTGTGCAGTGGGCGGTGCCGATCGCCGCAGTGCTCATCCTCGTTCTTGCCAAGGTCGTTGGTCTCTCGTGGACGGATCTCGGTCTGGGTCGACGATCACTCGGTACGGGTCTGCGCTACGCGGCGGTCATCATCGGTGCGGTTGCCGTGGTCACCGCGGTCGGCGTCGCCCTTCCGTGGACGCGCGATCTGTTCCACAACGACGCCTATCGGGACGTCCACGCGGCGCTGGTGTCTGCACTCGTCCTCATCCCGATCCACACCATCCTGGCCGAGGAGGTGATCTTCCGCGGTGTGCTGCTCGGTGCGCTGCGGCGGATCTGCAGTCCCCGGACAGCGCTGATCGTGCAGGCCGGGCTGTTCGGACTGTGGCACGTCGGCTCGTCGATGGGGCTCTCGGCACACAATCAGGGCCTCGGTGACATCGTGGGCAGCGGCCCGTTGGCCACGTTCGCCGGTGTCGCGCTCGCCGTCGTCGTGACCGGCGGCGCGGGAACCTTGCTCGGCTGGTTACGGATTCGCAGCGGGAGCCTGCTCGCGCCGATCGCCTTGCACTGGTCGGTCAACGGCCTCGGCGCGATCGCCGCGGCGATCGCGTGGCAGCTGCCGGGGTGAACGGTCAGCTCGGGGCGTCGAGCATCGGCACCAGATAGCGCCGGGCGATGTCGGCGAGCTGATCGTCGTCGTCGGTGTCGACGAGCGCACTCGGCGTGGTCAGAAACGACGCCGAGATCCGCGCCATCATCTCGGCGGTGAGGTCGGTGTCGAGGTCGGCGCGCAGGGTTCCCGCGCGCTGCTCCTGGCGCAGCTGCTGGGCGATGAACTGTGCAACGGTGGCCAGCAGCCGCCCGTCGGCGCCGAGCGCACCGGCCAGCAAGGTGGGTTCGGTCTGCTGCAACCCGCTGATCAGCGGGTTCGTCGACACCGCGCGATAGGAACTGACGAAGGCCAGCACCAGGCGCTCGGCGATGGTGCGCGCCGGGGCGATGTCGGCGAGAAACTGAACGAGGTAACGCCGGAACTCCCGCAGCATCACCTCCTCGACGAGCACCTCCTTGTTGGTGAATTTGCGGTAGATGGTGATGCGCGAGGTGCCCGCGCGCTTGGCCACCTCTTCCAGCGAGGTGCGTTGAATACCGAAACGACAGAATTGTGCATATGCGGCATCGAGCAATTTCTCTCGGGTCGCGTCCGCATTCGCGCTTTCTCCCCCTTCGGCAACGACGTCGTCATATGCCCTCTCCAACAACGACTTCGGTGCCGACGACGCCGAGACCACCATGAACCTCCAACGCATTCGGGGTGAATCTGTTGTGATGCCAATCACTGTATGCTACTCCTGATGTTACAACGTTACTCACGTTGTTACATCGCGTCATCGAGTCGGGTGGCGATAGACGGGAGCACAACATCATGGAACAGCTCAACAGGCGCGCGGTCCTGCGCGCCACAGGCACGATCGGCGCCGCAGGCGCCCTCGCGACACTCACCCAGGCCACGCCCTGGACGTGGGCACCGGCCAACTCGATCCCGGGTGTGGGAACGGGAGCCGATCCGCGAACGATCTTCGACGACGAGGCCGACCAGGTGATCGCTCGGGTCATCGACAGCGGCAAGGTCGTCGAGGTCAACAATCTGCTCAATCAATGGCGCACCAACTCCCAGCCACTACCGGCCGGGTTGCCGCCGGAATTGCGGGACTTCATCGAACACGCCCGCCAACTGCCGTCGTGGACCGATCGCGGCAAACTCGCTGCCGCGGTGCGATTCAATCAGCGACGGGGCACCTACCTCGGAGTGCTGTACGGCTTCGCCAGCGGCATGATGAGCACCGTCATCCCCAAGGAGGCGCGCGCGGTCTACTACTCCAAAGGCGGCTGGGACCTCAAGGACCGGATCTCCAAGACGGCCAAGCTCGGTTACGACATCGGGTCGCTCAATGCCTATCAGCCCGACGGTGAGATGGTCGTGACCTGCGTCAAGACCCGGATGGCCCATGCGGGTGTGCGGCATCTGCTGCCCAAGTCCGCACACTGGGTGCGCTCGGCTCCCGAGGAGAAGCCGATCAGCCAGGCCGACATCATGGTCACCTGGCACAGTCTGCCGACGACGGTGATGCGCAACCTCGAGAAGTGGAAGGTGCCCCTGCCGGCCGACGAGTCCGAAGGGTTCCTGCATTCCTGGCAGGTGACCGCGGCGATGCTCGGCGTGCAGGACCAATACATCCCCAACTCGTGGGCCACCGCCGATTCGCAGGCCAAGCAGGTTCTCGATCCGATCCTCGCATGGACGCCGGAGGGCCAGAAACTCGCCGACATGCTCCTCGATCTGGGGATGGATCTCGACCTCACCCTGCTGTCGCGCCCCATCCTCGGTGCGCTGACCCGGTTCATGCTCGGCGACAAGATCGCCGACTGGTTGCACATCCCCCGTGAGCCCGTCTGGACTCCGCTGTTGGAAACCGCTTGGGGCCCTTACGTCGCGGTCCGCGAGGGCCTGCTCAACGCCGGCCTGCCGCGGGAGACCTACTGGCTCTTCGACGAGTTCCTCCGGCAGTTCGTGCTGTTCTACATGGCCGAGTTGCGGATGCCGATCAGCATCCAGATTCCCTACTTCAACAACCCGAACTACAACTGACGCCGCGGCCCACGATCCCGCCGCACTATGCTCGATTGCGTGAATGTGCGTGCGGGAATCGTGGTCACCGGAACCGAGGTCCTCACCGGTCGGATCTCTGACGCGAACGGCCCGTGGGTGGCCCGGCGCCTCCTCGACCTCGGCGTCGACGTCGCCCACATCACCATCTGCGGCGACCGGCCGGACGACCTGACCGCGCAGCTACACTTCCTCGCCGCGTCCGGGGTGGACCTCATCGTCACCACCGGCGGTCTGGGCCCGACGGCCGACGACCTCACCGTGGAGACGGTCGCCCGGTTCTGCGGACGCCCGCTGCATCTCGACACGGAGATGGAAACCCTTATCGCGCGAATCATCTCACGCTGGCAGCAGCAGCGCGGCGAGCCCGCGACGGAGTCGTCGCAGGCCGGCACACGCAAGCAGGCGATGATTCCTCAAGGGGCGCAACCGATCCCTCCGGTCGGCACCGCGCCAGGAGTCGCGATACCCGCGGTCGCCGAGGACGCACTCCGCGCACCGGCGATCCTCATCCTTCCGGGCCCGCCGCGTGAGCTGCAGGGCATGTGGGACACGGCGATCGGTACCGAACCGATCGCCGCGGCGATCGCCGGACGCGGCGACTTCCGCGAACAGACCATTCGCGCCTTCGGGCTCTCGGAGGCCGACCTGGCCGCCACCCTGCGCACCATCGAGCCCGGGATCGACGGCGCCGACGAGTTGGAGGTCACCACCTGCCTGCGCCGAGGTGAGGTGGAGATCGTGACCCGCTATCCGATCGACGCCCAACCCGCCTACGACGCCCTGGCCGAAGGGTTGCTCGAACATCATCGGACACAGATCTTTTCGGTCGACGGTTCCACCATCGACGATCTCGTCGCCGCGGCGCTGCAGGGCCGCAGCGTCGCCACGGCCGAGTCGTGCACCGGCGGCATGATCGCGGCGCGCCTCACCGACCGCGCCGGGTCCTCGGACTATGTGATGGGCGGGGTCGTCTCGTACTCCAACGAGGCCAAGGCCGGAATGCTCGACGTCCCAGCCGAATTGATCGTCGAACACGGCGCCGTGAGCGAGCCGGTCGCCGCGGCGATGGCCCAGGGCGCGGTCGGTCGCTTCGCTGTCGACATCGCCGTGTCGACCAGCGGGATCGCCGGCCCGGGTGGCGGAACCCCCGACAAACCGGTCGGCACCGTCTGTTTCGGTGTTGCGCTGGCCGGTACGGCACCGCGCGCACGGACGCTGCACCTGCCCGGTGACCGCGCCGCCGTGCGCGAGCGGTCGGTGACCATCGCGATGCATATGCTGTACCGCGCGCTGCGATCCGATGGTCGAGCTGACAGCCTCAGCTGACGGCGGTCTCGAGGCTCGTCGCTATCGCTCCTCACACCTCGACCATCGGGCAAAAGACCCCCATTCCGATGGTCGAGGTGCGTAGGAGCGCCAGCGACGAAGCCTCGAGACCCCTTGCTACGGTGCTGGTTCCGCCCCACGAGCGTCCTTTGCCCGCGCACCGGGACGACGCGCCAGATCCCGGAGTAGGTCGAAATCGCCATCGATCAACGCTCGCCGCTTGCCGCGTGACCACCCCTGTATCCGCTTCTCGAGCCGGTACGCCTCTTCAACAGTCGGAAACTCTCGACTGAACACCACCCGCACCGGACGACGGCGACTGGTGTACGCAGCACCCTTCCCCTCATTGTGTTCGTTCACTCGTCGGTCGAGATCCACCGTGCTGCCAACGTAATAGCTGCCATCGGAGCATTCGAGAATGTAGACGTAGCCGGACATGGGGTCAGTATCGCGTGCGATCGAGCGGTGGCCGGAAATCTATCCACAGGTAGGGAAACAGCCTTGGCTGACGGCGGTCTCGAGGCTCGTCGCTATCGCTCCTCACACCTCGACCATCGGGCAAATAGACCCCGTCGCCGGTGACCCGCCCGGCCGTCGGCTTCCCACACCGATGGTCGAGGTGCGTAGGAGCGCCAGCGACGAAGCCTCGAGACCCCTTGCTACGGCACTGGTTCCGGGCCGCGCTGGGCGTCGGACCACAACTCCGCGATGATGTCGGACGCCGACCCGCCGCGGATGGAGGCGAATGAGGTTCCGGCCCAGAGGTTCACGTCGCGGCGCTCACCCGCGGCGACTGCGGCCCTGCGAAGCGGGCTCGTCAGATGGTGGACGGCGGGGTACTCCGCCGGGGCGAGGGAGTCGTAGGTATCGACGAAGCTGTTACGTAGGGCCCGCGCCGGTCGGCCCGAGAATGCGCGTGTGACAACGGTCTCCGCCGACGACGGGCTCCGCAGAGCGGCGCGGTGAACCCCGTTGGTGCCCGCCTCGTCGGAGTCCAGGAGCGCGGTACCGATCTGCACGGCCGTCGCCCCGGAGGCCAGGGCCGCTGCGACAGCTCGGCCGTCACCCACCCCGCCGGCGGCAATAACCGGAACTTCGTTCCTGGACACCACTTCTCGCACCAGATCCACCGTGGGGGTGTCGTTCGGCGTCGCGTCGAGATCCAGGGTCCCCCGATGCCCACCCGCCTCGGTTCCCTGCACGCACAACACATCGACACCGACGGCCACCGCGCGATCGGCATCGGCAACGCTCGCCACGGTCGCTATCACCGTGATGCCGGCGTCGTGCAGCCGCCCAACGACGTCGACCGACGGCAGACCAAAGGTGAACGACACCAACCCAACCCGTCTCTCGATGACGAGGTCGATCTTCGCGTCGAAGTGATCGTCGTCGGCGTCGACGATGTCCGGCAGGTGCACACCGTAGCGCTCGGCCACCGGAGCCAGCGCATCCCGGTAGCGTTGCACGGCACCACGATCACGGATCGGCGGTCCAGGCGTGAAGATGTTGACGCCGAACGGTATTCCCGCCTCGGCGACCGCGGTGATCTCCGATTCCAGGAGCTCGGGGGACTTGTATCCCGCTGCCAGGAAGCCGATCCCGCCGCCGTGCCCGGCCGCGATCACCAGACCCGGCGTCGACGGCCCGCCTGCCATCGGGGCCGCGATGATCGGCACCTCGAGATCCCGAAGATCGAACATGCTCACTCCTGTCCCACCGCATGGTCGGTGATACCGCCGGCGAATCGTCTGCGGTAAATGACCGGCGCCACCCCCACAGTCGTCGTGAAGTGGTGGCGTAGCAACGTCGCCGATGCGAATCCCGACAACCGGGCCACCTCCTCCACCGACAAATCGGTCGATTCCAGCAGGTTCTTGGCGTGCAGGACGCGCTGTTCGGTGAGCCACCGACGTGGCGGAATGCCGACCTCGTCGACGAATCGGCGCGCGAAGGTCCGTCCCGACATGTGCATTCGAGCAGCGAGGGCATCGACGGAGATGTCGCTGTCGAGGTGCGTGACCATCCAGTCCAGTAGCTCGCCGAAGCCCTCGTCGGCGCACGTGGGCATGGGCGCATCGATGAACTGCCGTTGCCCGCCGTCGCGGTGCGGCGGGACCACCATTCGGCGGGCGATGCGATTGGCAACGGTCGGTCCCCAGTCCTCGCGGACGAGGTGCAGCGCGGCATCGATACCCGCGGCGGTACCCGCACTGGTGGTGATCGGGCCGTCGTCGACGAAGAGGACGTCGGTGTCGACCTCGGCTTCGGGGAACATCCGCGCGAGCTTGTCGCCGTAGCGCCAATGTGTGGTGCAGCGTCGCCCGTCGAGAAGTCCGGCAGCGCCGGCAGCGAATGCTCCGGAGCAGACCGTCAGCACCCGGCCACCGCGGTCGACCACCGTACGCAAGGTGTCGAGGATCTCCTGCGGATACTCGCCGGACGTACTGCCCCCGGGAATCGCGACGAGGTCGACGTCGAGGCAATCGTCGAGCGTGTACGGCGCGGCAATCGTCACGCCGCCATCAACCCGCAGGGCAGCATGCGGAGTCGGTGAGGCGACGCGGAAATCGAAGGCGGGGACGCCGTCATCGGTGCGATCGAGTCCGAACACCTCGTGCAGCACCCCGAACTCGAAGAGTGCGACGCGCCCGTAGAGCAGAACGGCAACAGAATTCAACACCCCACCAGTCTGGCAGATAATTTGCGAAGCATGTCACTTCGGCCACTGGTGGCAGGTAATTTATGGGCGCATTGTTTCTGTCATGACCGCACTCATCGTTCTCCTCGCCGTACTCGTCGTCGTCCCGACCGTCGTCATCATCTACCGTGTACACCGCAAAGTCGATGACGCACAACCCATTCCGCTGGGACATCTCGCCGGTCTCGCGGTCGGCGACGATCGTCCATGGAAACGCGGACCGGACTCCGACCGCATCGCCGCGGAACTACGCGTACTCCATCTGCAACGGCGAGACTCGGCCTAGACATCCAAACATGGGATGTTAGGCTCTTTGGGTGCCGCCTCTGATCACCCCACCGCCCCGTACCAGTTCGCTCGTCGTCGATCGCATGCACGAGTTGATCCGGGACGGGGTGTGGGCGGTCGGAGCCCGAATCCCCGCAGAGCCCGAACTCGTCGAACAATTCGGCGTGGGCCGCAACACGATTCGTGAGGCGGTGCGCGCGCTCGAACACTCCGGGCTGCTGATGCCGCGCCGCGGTGACGGCACCTATGTGCGCAGCCGCAACGTTCTCGCCGCAGCGCTGCAACGCTGTGCTCCCGACCCCGAGATCACCGATCTGCTGAGCACCCGGCGGGCTCTCGAGACCGAGGCCGCCGACCTCGCTGCCCTGCGTGCCTCGGCCGCCGACGTCACCCGACTGCAGAACAAGCTCGACGCTGCGCTCGCCGCCATCGCCGCCGGAGACCTGGGCCGCTACGCCCGGCTCGACATCGAGTTCCACGCCACCATCGTCGAGATCTCGGGCAATCGGCTCCTGATCGAACTCTATGAGGGTGTCGGCGAGGTGATGCGCCGCACGCATGAGGCGATTGCCGCGGCAGCGGTCGACGACGGACATCCCGACGGTCACCGCGAGGTTGTCGCGGCGATCGCTGCCGCCGACCCGGCGGCGGCACGTGCGGCTGTGCACACCTACCTCGACCTCGCCCACGAGATCGTCCGATGAGCGTGGCCAACACCGCGCCCGTGACGTCCGAACCGCGTGGACGCCGACCTCTCGGCACGGTGATCACCGCCGTCGGCGTGATGCTGGTGGCGGCGAATCTGCGGCCCGTCGTCGTGTCGGTGGCACCGCTGATCGACGAGATCACCCGCGACGAAGGCTTTTCCAGCGCCACCGCCGGCCTGCTGACCACCCTTCCGGTTCTGTTCTTCGGGCTCAGCGCGCCCGTGGCGCCACGGTTGGCGGCCCGGTTCGGGATCGAACGCACCATCTTCGGGGCGCTGCTCCTGCTGACCGTTGGCACCCTCATGCGCCTGATCCCCGGTGCGCCGATGCTGTTCATCGGGTCGGCGGTGGTCGGTGCCGCGATCGGTATCTGCAACGTGGTGTTGCCTGCGCTGATCAAGCGCGATTTCGCCCATCGGTCGGGATTGATGACGGGGTTGTACTCGATGACGCTGTCCGGCGGTGCCGCCGTTGCCGCCGGAATCACCGTGCCCCTCGACAATGCGTTGGGCAACAACTGGCGGCTCACGATCACCTCGTGGGCGATTCTCGCCGTGATCACCGTCGTCATCTGGGCACCGCAGATCGTCCGGCACCGTCCGGAAACGGTCGCCGGCACCGGATCGTTGCGCCGCAACACGATTGCGTGGGCGATCACCGTGTTCATGGGCGCACAGTCGCTGGTGTTCTACACCTTCACCGCCTGGCTGCCCGCATTTCTCATCAGCGAGGGACATTCGCGGGCGTCGGCCGGCACCATCCTGGCCATCGGTCAGGTCGTCGCGCTGCTGGCGTCGTTACTCATCCCGATCATCGCCGGGCGCTACCGGGACCAACGTCTGATCACGCTCGTCGTGATCGTCCTTTGCGGAATCGGATTGGCCGGACTCCTGCTCAGCGACCACGCCACACTGCTGTGGACGATGCTGGTGATGTTCGGCCCCGGGTCGTCGATCAGCCTCGCGTTGTTGTTCATGGTGCTGCGCAGTTCTTCGGCCGAGCAGACCGGCCAGGTGTCGGGAATGGCGCAATCGGTCGGCTACATCCTGGCCGCGTTCGGGCCCATCGCCGTGGGAGCACTGCATGATTCGACCGGATCGTGGACGATCGCGCTGTCGGTGCTGGCGATCCCGCTGCTCGCGCAGGCTGCCTCGACCCTGATCGCCGGGCGTGATGTGAAGATGGACTGACCTCTTCCCCTTCCCCTTTCACTGTAACCCGCCGGTGGGGGCTTGCCGCAAGGCCCCACCTCGGGTTCACAATGGCGCCCATGGTTTTTCGCGCCTCGTGCGATCCTGCCGTCATCGGTGACGACGACCGGCATTTCGCCGTCATCACTGACCACCTCACCCACACCATCGCCGACCTCAACGAACGCCTCGACGCGCTACGTCTCGCCGACGGCGGTGGCGGCCGTCGCGCACTCGACCGCGACCTGGAGATCCACGAGACGAATCGCCGGCTCCGTGTGTTGCGCCGGTACAGCCTGGATCTGTGCCTCGGACGTATCGTCCGCACCGACGGCACCATCAGCTACATCGGCCGCATCGGGATGACCGATCGTTGCGGCGAACAATTACTGGTCGACTGGCGTACCCCGGCGGCCGCACCGTTCTTCGCCGCCACCCACGCCGATCCCCAGGGGTTGGCGAGTCGGCGGCGGTACCGGTGGAGTCAGGGACAGGTCGTCGACTTCTGGGACGAATCATTCGACGGTGAGATCGCACATCTCGCCCTCGACGACGATTCGGCGTTCCTCGCCGGCCTCGGCGCCTCCCGCGAGCCGCGTATGCGAGATGTGTTGGGCACCATCGCCGCCGACCAGGACGCCATCATCCGAGCCGACAGTCACGGTGCCCTCGTCGTCGACGGTGGCCCCGGCACCGGCAAGACCGTGGTCGCGCTACACCGTGCGGCGTATCTGCTCTACGCCGACCCGCGGCTGGCGGGCAATCGCGGTGAACTACTCGTCGTGGGACCTCACGAGGAGTACCTCGGTTACATCTCCGACGTCCTGCCCAGCCTCGGCGAGGACGGCGTCCGCACCTGCACCTTGCACGACCTCGTGCCCGAAGGTGACGGTGCGACAAACGAATCCGATCCCGTCGTCGCCGCACTCAAGGACGGCCTCGACCCGATCGCCATGATCGAGCGGGCCGTCGCCTTCTACGAACAGCCGCCCACCAACACCGTGGAAGTCGAGACACCCTGGGGTGAAACGGAACTCACGGCCCCCGAGTGGGCCGAGGCCTTCAGTACCCCCGAGCCCGGCACCAGCCACCACGAGGCGCGCGAACAGGTATGGGACGCACTCACCGACATCATCGCCGACGCTCTCGATACTCGTGATCTGCCCCGGCTCCGTCGAGCGTTGGCCGGCAACGACGACCTCGTCTCCGCGTTCACCACGGCATGGCCGATTCTCGACGCCCCCACCCTGGTTGGCGATTTGTGGTCGGTGCCGGCGTACTTGCGTCTGGCCGCGCCGGAGCTGAACACCACCGCACTCCGAACATTGCAGCGGGAGAACCCGACCGCGTGGACCACCTCGGATATCCCGTTCCTCGATGCGGCGCGGCGTCGGCTCGGCGATCCCGGCTTCTCCCGACGCCGACGCCGGCGTGAGGCGGTGTTGGCAGCCGGTCGAGACGCGATGGATCGCGTTGTCGACGACCTCCTTGCCGCACACACCTTCGACGACGGCGAGGGTCTCGCGCCGATGCTGCGCGGCGAGGATCTGCGGAACTCACTGGTCGACGACTCCGCTGCGCCTGGCGCCGAACATGATCCATTGGCCGGGCCGTTCGCCCACATCATCGTCGACGAGGCGCAGGAGTTGACCGACGCGCAGTGGTCGATGCTGGTGGCACGCTGCCCGTCTCGCAGCGTCACCGTGGTCGGCGACCGCGCCCAGTCGCGGCGCGGATTCACCGAAAGCTGGCCGGAGCGATTGCGCCGGGTCGGATTCGGCGAGGTCCGTGTCGCCGGTCTGTCGATCAACTACCGCACGCCCGAGGAGATCATGGCGCAGGCCGCGCCGGTGATCACGGCCGCGATACCCGACGCGAATGTCCCGACCTCCATCCGGAGCAGCGGCATAGAGGTCGGCCACGGCACAGTCGCCGACCTCGCTGCGATCCTCGACGAGTGGGAGCGGACTCATCCCGAGGGTGTCGCTTGCGTCATCGGCGATCCGAGCAGCCTGCCGGCACCGATCCACCGCCCGCGCGTGCGGTCGCTCGCACCCGAGCGCGTCAAGGGTCTCGAGTTCGACCTGGTGGTTCTCGTCGCGCCGGATCGCTTCGGTGCCGGCATCACCGGCGCCGTCGACCGTTACGTCGCGATGACCCGCGCCACCCAACAGCTGGTGATCCTCTCCTGAGCAGACGCCAGGCTTGCGCATCCCTCAATTTTCCATAGACTATTTTTTACAGAGTTGAGAGGAACACTGCCATGGCCATCAAGCTGTCCGTCGAAGAAGAAGCCATCGTCAAGACCGTTCGCGACTTCGTGGACAAGCAGGTGCGTCCGGTGGTGCGTGAACTCGAGCACGCCAACACCTACCCCGAAGAGCTCATCGAGACGATGAAGGAGCTCGGGATCTACGGCCTCGCGATCCCCGAGCCCTACGGCTTCGCGCAGGTGTCGATGCCCTGTTATGCGCAGGTCACCGAGGAGTTGGCCCGCGGCTGGATGAGTCTGGCCGGGGCGATGGGCGGGCACACCGTCGTCGCCAAGCTGCTGCTCACGTTCGGCACCGAGGAGCAGAAGCAGAAGTATCTGCCACAGATGGCCAGCGGCGAGCTGCGCGCGACGATGGCGCTCACCGAGCCGGGCGGCGGCTCGGACCTGCAGAACATGCGGACCGTCGCGGCCAAGGAAGGTGGCGAGTACGTCATCAACGGGTCCAAGACGTGGATCAGCAACGCACGCAAGTCCGGGCTCGTCGCACTGCTGTGCAAGACCGATCCCGCCGCGCAACCCGCACACACCGGCGTCTCGATCCTGCTGGTCGAGAAGGTGCCCGGCTTCACCGTCTCCAAGGATCTACCCAAGCTCGGATACAAGGGCGTGGAGAGTTGCGAACTCAACTTCGACGGCGCCCGCGTTCCCGTCGACGCCGTGCTCGGTGGCGTGGAGGGCAAGGGCTTCGCGCAGATGATGAAGGGGCTGGAGACCGGCCGCATTCAGGTGGCCGCCCGCGCGACCGGTGTGGCCCGCGCCGCCTTCGACGACGCACTGCAGTATGCACAGGACCGCGAGAGCTTCGGCCAGCCGATCTGGAAACACCAGGCCGTCGGCAACATGCTCGCGACGATGGGCACCAAACTCGCCGCCGCCCGCAGCCTGCTGCTCGACGCGGCCGAACGCGTCGACACCGGCAAGCGCGCCGACATGGAGGCAGGTATGGCCAAACTGTTCTGCTCGGAAACGGCGATGGAAATCGCCCTCGACGCGGTGCGCATCCACGGCGGATACGGCTACTCCACCGAGTACGACGTCGAACGGTATTTCCGCGACGCGCCGCTGATGATCGTCGGCGAGGGAACCAACGAGATCCAGCAGAACGTCATCGCCAAGCAGCTCATCAAGCGGGGTGGGTTGGACCTCTGAGGGGATCAGCGTTCGGGCAACGGGGAATTCGGTCCCGCGCCCGGACCCCGGCGCACTGTCACCGATCCCCGATCCACGTGCTCACCACACTCGGAGCACACCGGTTCGAGCGTCGTCGTGTGACCGCAGCCGGTGTGCACGAGCTCGACCGGAGCGCCGTCGGGTGCCGACCACTTGTCGCCCCATTGACGCAGGGCGTTGATCACCGTCCACAGATCGCGGCCTTTGTCGGTCAGCCGGTAGTCGTAGCGAACCGGATTGTCCTGGTACGGATCCCGGATCAGGATTCCATGCTCGACGAGCGTGTCGAGCCGCTGGGTGAGCACGTTGCGAGCGATACCCAGCCGGGTCGAGAAGTCGTCGAAGCGCGTCACCCCGAACAGCGCGTCGCGGATGATGAGTAGCGTCCACCACTCGCCGACGACCTCGAGGGTCTGCGCGACCGAACAATTCATTCCGGAGAAGCTGGCGCGGCGCATGCGTCGAGTCTAGTGGGTTGCGTCAGACAACTCAATCTGCTTTCCTCAGTTTCGTCACGAAACTCACGACTGAGGAGACCCCGATGACCGACGTGGCTCATGCCCAGGAATCCGGCGTCGCGTCGGCTCCTCGGCGTCCGGCATTGATCCTGGCGTTGCTGTCGCTGGCAGCTTTCATGGCGAGCCTGGATGTGTTCATCGTGAACGTGGCATTCGACGACATCGGACGCGACTTCCACGGCGTCTCACTGTCGGAACTGTCGTGGGTACTCAACGCGTACACCATCCTCTACGCCGCATTGCTCGTCCCCGCCGGCCGGATCGCCGACCGCTACGGACGCAAGGCAGGCTTCTTGATCGGCGTCACGATCTTCACGCTCGCCAGCGCGGCATGTGCTGCCGCTGAAGGTATTTGGTGGTTGGTCGCTTTTCGCGCCATCCAAGCGGTCGGGGCCGCGATCCTGACCCCGGCAAGCCTCGGGCTCGTCGTCGCCGCCATGCCGACGGAGGTCCGCGCGCGATCGGTGCGGATCTGGGCCGCGACCGGTGCAGTGGCCGCGGCCCTCGGGCCGGCCGTCGGCGGTGTACTGGTGGAGGCCTCCTGGCGGTGGGTGTTCCTCGTCAACCTGCCCGTGGGCGTGCTCGCGCTCGTCGGGGGCGCGGTGTTGCTCCCGCGATCGCGCAACGAGGCCGCCGAGCACCTGCCGGACCTTCTCGGTGCCGGTTTGCTCGCAATCACCATCGGCGCGTTGACCCTCGGCCTCGTCGAGGGGCCGACCTGGGGCTGGACCGACGGCCGGATTCTGCTGGCGTGGGCCGTCACCGTCGTCGGACTGATCGGTTTCCTGATCAGTTCGGCACGACACCGAGAACCGGTGATCGACCCGAACCTGTTGCGCGTGCGCGCATTCTCCTTCGCCAACATCACCGCCGTGCTCTTCTCCATCCCGTTCGCCGGTGCGCTGCTCGCGAATATCCTCTGGATGCAGCAGGTATGGGGGTACTCGGCCATCAAGACCGGATTCGCGGTCTCTCCCGGACCACTGATGGTCCCGATCTTCGCCGCCGTCGGGCACCGGCTCACCGCCCGGATTCCGGTCGGCGTGGTCATCGCTGCCGGATGTGCACTGTTCGGCCTCGGTGGTCTGCTGATCTCGCTGTCGATCTCGTCCACACCCGCCTACGCGACGGCACTACTGCCGGGCTGGCTGATCGGCGGCGTCGGTGTGGGCCTGGCGCTGCCGGCGATCCTGTCCTCGGCAACCGCGGATCTGCCTGCCACACAGTCGGCGACGGGCAGCGCCGTGGTCAACATGAGTCGCCAGATCGGGATGGCGTTGGGTGTGAGCGTCCTGGTCGCCATCATCGGCAGTCCCGTCGGCTACGACGCCGTACATGCGGTCTTCCAGCACGCATGGTGGACACTGGCCGTGGTCGCGGCAGCGGGTGCGATCACGGCATTCGGGATGACGCCTCGCCAGGGTGGCTCCGAGGCGTAGCGGGTAGAGACATCCGAGAAATCTTCCCGTCGCGGGCGGTGACCCGGCGACGAACCTCGAGACCGCCGACGCCGATGCGGTAAGGGCGCAGTACGAATACAGATTCCACATGAGCGGACGAAAACCCCGATTTTTCGGGGTCAAGCACCGCTCACGTGGAATCTGTATTCGTAGTCGGCGATGGTGGGGTGCCGCGGGCAACGCTATTAGGCTCACCCACGTGCCCGCCGCCGAATATCACGAGATCGCCCGCACCCGAGACCGGGTGCGGCTGGCGGTGCAGGTGCGCGGGTCCGGGCCGACGCTGCTACTCCTGCCCGGGCAGGCCAACAATCACCACTGGTGGGATCGCACCCGCGGCGACTTCGACGCCCACCACACCACTGTCACCTTCGACTATCGCGGGACCGGCGCAAGCGGTTCCGGTGGCGAACGCTACAGCACGCGATTGTTCGCCGAAGATGCTCTGGCGGTGATGGATTCGCTCGCCATCGACAAGTTCGCGGTGTACGGCACGTCGATGGGCGGTCGTGCCGCGCAGTTCCTGGCGGCATCGGCACCACGTCGAGTGCGCCGGCTGGTCCTCGGATGCACCACGCCCGGTGGGGTTCATGCCGTCGAACGAGACGAGTCGGTGCGTCGTGCCCTGGCCGGTCCGGACGCAACCGCGGCGCTGCTGGATTACATGTATTCGCCGCAGTGGCGTGCCGCCAATCCCGGCCCGTATCACGTACTCGGCGATCCGGACATGTCCGACGCCGACCGGCGGGCGCATCTGCTGGCGAGCAATCGACACGATGCGTGGGCGGTCCTGCCCGACATCGCGAGCCCCACCCTGATCCTGCACGGCACCGACGACCAGATGGCGCCGGTGGCCAACGCCGAGATACTCGCCGAGCGCATCCCCGACGCCCGCGCCCACGTTCTCGATGGCGCACGACACGCCTACTTCGACGAATACCGTTCGCAGACAGTGCCTCTCGTTCTGTCCTTCGTGACCGGCTAGGCTGGGTGCCATGCGTTTCGGCATCTGCATCCTGCCCGATCTGACCTGGCGAGAGTCGCGCCCCCGGTGGCAACGCGCCGAGGAGATGGGCTTCGATCACGCCTGGACCTACGACCACCTGGTCTGGGGTGGCCTGCCCGACTCCCGCTGGTTCTCCTGCATCCCGACCCTGACCGCCGCCGCGACCGTCACCCGACACATCGACCTCGGTGCGTTCGTCGTCTCCCCCAACTTCCGCCATCCGGTCGCGTTCAGTCGCGAGGTCGCCACCCTGGTCGACATCTCCGACGGCCGCTTCCTGCTCGGCCTCGGTGCCGGCGGGACCCCCGACGACACCGTCCTCGGCGGCGACCGCCTCCCACCCAAGCAACGCGTCGACCGCTTGCAGGAGTTCACCCTGCTGCTCGACCGCACCCTTCGTGACGATCACGTCGATGCCGACGGGCAGTATTACCGCGCCCGTGACATGCGCCTGGTCGGCGAACCGGTACGGCCGCGCGTGCCATTTCTGTTGGCGGGCAACGGTCCCCGATCGGTGCGCTTCGCCGCACGGCACGGCGACGGCTGGATCACCACCGGCACGCCGTCGGAGACCGTCGACGACTGGTTCGACGGGATCCGCGCGAGCTGCGATGTGCTCACCGAGACGCTCGGCAAGGACCGGATCACCGAGGAGTTCCCGCGCTACCTGAGTCTCGACGCCTCGCCGCGCAACGCTCTGGAGAGCATCGACCTCTTCGACGAAATGGTCGGACGCGCATCGTCTTTGGGATTCACCGACGTCATTGTGCATTGGCCGAGATCCTCGGAGCCCTACCTGGCTCCCGACCACGTCCTCGACGAGGTTGCCGCCCGACTGCAACCCGGGCGTACCGACACCGTCGATGTGACAGACTGAGTGGCCATGAGCAAGGGCACACCGATAGCGGGCAGGGTCATCGCCATCACCGGCGGCGCAGCGGGCATCGGACGCGAGATCGCCCGGCACCTCGCCGACGCCGGGGCACGGGTGGCCATCGGCGATCGCGACCTTGACGGTGCGCGTGTCACGGCGAGTGAGATACCAGGCGAGGCACATGCTTTCGCGCTCGATGTCACCAACACCGAGTCCTTCGAGGCCTTTCTCAATGCGGTCGAGTCGTCCGTCGGACCGATCGACGTCCTGGTGAACAACGCCGGGGTCATGTGGGTCGGCCCCTTCGACGCCGAGACCGATGCGGCAGCCGACGCGATGCTGGCGGTCAACCTGCACGGCGTGATCCGCGGGGTCCGACTCACCGCGCCGCGGATGCGCCACCGCGGACACGGCCACATCGTCACGATCGCTTCTGCCGCTTCCAAACTCGCCCCTCCCGGCGAGGCGACGTATGCCGCGAGCAAGCACGGCGTGCTCGGCTACCTGACCGCAGTCCGTGAGGAACTCCGCGGCTCCGGGGTTCTCCTGACCGCCGTCATGCCGACCGTCGTCGACACCCAACTCGCTGCGGGCACGGCGACCGGTTCGGCAGCCATGCTGCAGCCGGCCGACGTCGCCGCCGCCGTCGTCGCGGCGATCGAGAAGCCGCGCTTCGAGGTGACCCTGCCGTCCTTCGTGGGTCCCGCGGTGCGGGCGGCAGGGCTGCTCCCGCAGGCGATACGAGATCTGTTGATGCGCCGGATGGTGCCCAACCAGGTTGATGCGGTGCGCAATTCGACGACGCGAGCCGAGTACGAAGCCAAGGCGCTGGGCGACTAGGGCACCCCGACACCGGTGGCGATCCGAAGTTGTTCGGGGTCACGCCCGTTGGCGGCATTCATGTCGCATCGCACCGTTCCGTAGCCCTCCGGCAGGCCGTGCCCGTAGCCGTCTCCGTTGGTGTACTGGTGTGCGATCATCTGTCTGCGCAGATCGTCGGTGCCGGCCGGGAACCTCGGAAGGGCCCCGTAGGACGGGATGACGAAGCCGATCGGTGGCCGCACCCGCCAGATGCGTGCGTCATTCGGGTTGAGGTAGCCGATGACGCGGCGGGGCCGGCCGTCGATGTGCGGCCCGCGCCAATCACCGAGTCCCCACACCAGACGGTTGATGGAATCGCTGTTGTCGGTCCGGATCTGGCCGCCCCACGATTCCACGTCGACCATCGACACCACGTCGGGTCGGTTCTCGCCCTGCATCTCGATGTGCGTGGTCATCACGTCTCGCCAATTGGATCGGTAGACGCAGTACACGATCAGCCCGCGCAGTCGACCGGAGTCCAACCAGGAGCGGGCGATCGTCCAGTTCTCCTGGAAGTGTCGGTCCCGATAGGTCCCGTCGTTGGACCGGATGGACAGCCACCGGTACGGGTAGGAGTCGTCGAGCACGGGCTGCCATTCGGAGATGTCGGCGAACAGGATGTCGGTCATGGTCCTCCCGATTGACGGCGGTCGGGTTCTCTCGACGATCACGTATAGCCATCGATGTCGCACGGCAAACCCGCCGGGCCCCGCCCGACTCTCAGCAACTCGACAACCGGATGTCAGGAATCGGTTAGACCCAGGTCACATGCTCTGTTCATGCGACTGATCATGGGAATCCACCTGACCGACGACCAGGTGGTCGTCGTCACCGGGACGGCGGCCTCGGTCGCCGGCTCGCATCCCGGTCCACCGCACCTCTCGTCGCATCCGGCGCGGTTGTACTGGCCGCCGACCGCGGCACCGAGGTGGTCGCGTCCCGCCGACAACCCCGACGACGTCTATGGCCACTTCCTCACCCGCATCGCCGATCTGACCGCGGTGCGCACCGCGTCGGGTCGCGGCCGTGCTCCGCATCAATTGGTCACCGCAGCACTGCATGTGGCGATCGATGGCACCGAGCGCTCCGACCACGGGCACGTGGTGTCGGTGACGATCGCCCATCCCCCGCACTGGTCGGCCGAGCAGATCGGGATGCTACGACGTGCCGCGGGCCGCGCGGTCGGTGCGACCACGAGCGTGTCGGTGGTCTCCGAGTGCGCCGCGATCTCCCGTTGTGTGCGGTGGTCGGCGCAGATGGGTACCGCCGATCTCGTCGCCGACCACCCGTCGTTCCTGGGCGCGTGGGGCGCGGCGATGCTCGCCGCCACCGCCGTCACCCGGGTGCCGGTACCCACCGACCGGACCGCGCGCAGACCGGTTCGCACCGCCCCCGCGCACCGCATGGCGACGATCACCCATCCGATGCGCCACATCGTCGATTCCTCCGTCGCCGACCTGCGATTACGGTGGAACGCGCTGGGTCACGCCTGACCCGGCGCCGTTCTCACCGTCGCGAAAGGTCTCCCACATGCATTCACCTCTGGACATCGCCACCACCGGCGCGACCCAGATCTGGACGATCAACAAGCCCGAGGTCGGCAACGCGATCACCGACGTGGAGTTTGTCGAGGCCTTCGAGGCAGCGGTCGACGCCGCCAACGCCGACCTCGAGATCAGGGCGATCATCCTGACCGGGGCGGGCAAGATCTTCTCCGCGGGCGGCAATGTCAAGGAGATGGCAGACCGGACGGGCATGTTCGGCGTCGACGAGCGAGCGCAGCGACGTGCCTACGTGGCGGGTATCCAACGTCTGCCCCGTGCCCTGGCTCGCCTCGAGGTGCCGATCATCGCCGCGGTCAACGGTGCGGCCGTCGGCGCGGGCTGCGACCTGGCGATGATGTGCGACATCCGGATCGCCTCCGAGCGCGCATCCTTCGCGGAGAGTTTCGTGCAGGTCGGGCTGATCCCGGGCGACGGCGGAACGTGGTTCCTGCCGCGTGCCGTCGGATATGAGCGGGCCGCGGAGATGACGTTCACCGGCGACCGCGTGGATGCCGCGACGGCTGCCGAGTGGGGCATGGTGAGCCGCGTGGTCGGCCCCGACGCTCTCCTCGACGAGGCCCGTACGCTCGCCGAACGCATCACCAAGAACCCCGCTGAGGCGCTGCGGATGGCCAAGCGCCTGCTGCAGGAATCACGAACCAGCCCTTTGGAATCGGTCCTCGGCATGGCCGCGGCGATGCAACCCCTGGCCCATCTCTCGCCCGAGCACACCGAGCGGGTGGAGAAGTGGCGCTCCCGCTGACGACACCACGTAACCATTGACATTCTCAACGATTGCGTTCTATCGTGATCTCGATTACATCGGGCGATCGAGGAGTACACGATGCGCAATCAGGGCGTGGGCACGTGGCCGCTACGGGCCTCCCGGCAGGCGCCGGACACCGAGGCCATCGTCTTCCGTGACCAGGCGATCACCTATCCCGAACTCGACGAGCGCACCACGCGGCTCGCACACGCCCTCGCCGATCTCGGCGTCGGACGTGGCGACCGCGTCGCACTGCTCAGCGCCAACCATCCCGCGTATCTCGAGGCGCTCTTCGCGGCCGGCTTGCTCGGCGCCATCCTGGTGCCGCTCAACGCCCGGCTGACCACTCCCGAGGTCGCCTACGCCCTGACCGATTCCGGCGCCACGGTGCTGATCCACTCCGCGGCGTTGGCGGACGTGGCGATCGCGGCCGCGGCCGAAGCCGGCGCGACCACCCGCATGGTCGTCGACGGCGATCCCGACCCGGACGCCGTCGGCTACGAGACCAGCATCGCCGCCGCATCCACCGACCGCATCGATCTGCCCGTCACCCACGACGACCCGTGCTTCATCATGTACACCTCGGGAACCACCGGAAACCCGAAAGGTGTTGTCCTGAACCACGGGACGGTGACCTTCGCGGTCCTCAACCCGATCCTCGACCTCGACCTGCGCAGCGACGAGGTCGCACTGGTCGTGGCACCGTTGTTCCACACGGCCGCATTGAATTTCATCTCGCTGCCCATCCTGCTGAAGGGCGGCACCGTGGTGATCGAGGAAGGCTTCGAACCGGGCCGGGTGCTGCGGGTCATCGCCGAGCGCAACGTAACCTACGGCTTCGGGGTGCCCACCATGCTCGACGCCATGAGCTCCCACCCGGACTGGGCGTCAGCGGATCTGAGCTCCATCCGCCGCTGGATCGTCGCTGCGGCACCGGTTCCGCCCCGCACTCTGCACACCTACACCGAACGCGGCATCGCACTGTGCCAGGGCTACGGGCTGACCGAGACCGGGCCCGGTGCGCTGGTCCTCACCCCGTCGCACACCGCCCGCAAGCTCGGAAGTGCCGGTGTGCCACACTTTTTCACCGATGTTCGGGTCGTCGGTCCCGATGGGGACGAAACCGCGCCCGGGGAGCGCGGCGAGATCCAGATCCAGGGCTCCAACGTCATGGCCGGCTACTGGAATCGCCCCGACGCGACCGCCGCGGCGTTCACCGACGACGGCTGGTTCCGTTCCGGCGACGTCGGCGTCCGCGACGACGAGGGCTACATCACCATCGTCGATCGTCTCAAGGACATGATCATCTCCGGCGGCGAGAACATCTACCCGGCCGAGGTCGAGGCCGTCATCCTCTCGATGCCCGGAGTGGTGGCGTGCGGGGTGTTCGGGGTCCCCGACGACAAGTGGGGTGAGGTCGGTTGTGCGGCCATCACCCTGGCCGACGGCGCGACGCTGACCTACGAGCAGCTCGCGGCGTTCCTGGGTGAACGGTTGGCGCGGTACAAGATCCCGAAGTCGATGGTGTTGCTCGAGGAGATCCCGCGAAATGCCACCGGCAAGATCCGCAAG
Organism: Gordonia polyisoprenivorans NBRC 16320 = JCM 10675; assembly: GCF_000241325.1. Lineage (GTDB taxonomy): Bacteria > Actinomycetota > Actinomycetes > Mycobacteriales > Mycobacteriaceae > Gordonia > Gordonia polyisoprenivorans. The sequence goes on from NZ_BAEI01000025.1 coordinate 38,191, forward strand.
GACCGGTTACGGTCGATGTTTTCCGGCGCGCCCGTCCACGCCTGAGAAGGCGATGCGACGCAACAGTTCCCGTGCAGCCGCCACATCCCCCGCATCGGTGCCGGCCACGTACTCGGCGGTCACCGCGGCACTGCGCCTGCGCGCCTCGTCGCACAGCTCCGCCCCGGCCTCGGTCGCGACGATGAGCTTGTTGCGCCGGTCATTGATGTCGGTGGTGCGCTGCACCAGCTTCCGGTCCTCGAGATCGTCGACGAGAGCGACGATCTGACTGGGGTCGAGGCCCACCACGGTGGCCAGTCGACGCTGGGTGATGCCGTCGGGTTCGTCGCAGACGGCCGCGAGCGCACTGTACCCACGCACCTTCAGCCCCAGGGGCGCGATGGCGCGATTGGTCTCCTTGCTCAGCACCACGCTGGCGCGAGCCATCAAGAAGCCGAGATCGTCGTCGAGCATTCGCCGGGATGTCATGGGCCCTCCCATCGCGAGCACGTTACCACTTCCACAATCATTGACTTTCTCAATGGTTAGCGTTCTAATCGAATACGTATCCCGAGCCTGAGGAGGCAACCATGGATCTGAACGGAAAAGTCGCCGTCGTCACCGGCAGTGGGCAAGGGCTCGGTCTGGCCTACGCCCGCGAACTAGCCCGCCGCGGAGCGGCAGTCGTCGTCAACGACGTCTCGGAGGAGACCGCGCAGGCCGCCGTCGCCGCGATCACCGCCGACGGCGGCCGCGCCGTGGCAGTGGTCGCACCCGTTGGATCGACGGAGACCGCGCAGGCGCTGGTCGCCGCCGCCGTGGACACCTTCGGACGCCTCGACGTCATGGTCACCAACGCCGGCATCCTGCGCGACAAGGTGCTCTGGAAGATGACCGACGAGGATTTCGACGCCGTCATCAACGTGCATCTCAAGGGCACGTTCACGTGCGTGCGCGAGGCCGTGCTGCGATTCCGCGAGCAGGGCGACGGCGGCCGCATCATCTGCATCGGCTCGCCCGCCGGGCAGCGCGGCAACTTCGGGCAGACCAACTACTCCGCCGCCAAGGCCGGCATCGTCGGCATGGTCCGCACCTGGGCGATGGAACTGAAGAAGGCCGGGATCACCGCGAACGCCGTCTGCCCGGTCGCCGTGACCGCGATGACCGCCACCATCCCGATCTTCAAGCCGTTCATCGACGAGGCCGAGCGGACCGGCTCCCTCCCCGACGTCATCCGTCGCGAGGTCGGAATGGGCACGCCCGAGGACGTTGCCGGACTCATCGCGTTCCTCGCCTCCGATGCCGCCGCCGACATCACCGGTCAGGCCATCTCCATCGGCGGCGACCGTCTCGCTCTGTGGACGCACCCGGAATTGTCCGAAACCGCCTATCACAACAGCGGTTTCAGCGCCGAGGACGTTGCGGCGGTCTGGCCGGGCGCCTTCGCCAACCAGCTCGAGACGGTCGGCGAAAAGTTCCCCGACGAAGTACTGGCGGCCGCGAAATGAGCACCCGCTACGAGTGCGCGGTGGACTTCGATGCCATCGACGCCATCGACATCCACACCCACGTCGAGATCGACGGCTGCGGGCATCGTTCGCTCGACGACGAGTTGATGGCCGCCTCCGAGAAGTACTTCCGCTCCGGCGAAGAGCGCACGCCGGGAATCGAATCCATCGCCGAGCACTATCGGCAACGCAACATGGCGGCGGTGGTGTTCACCGTCGACGCGCACTCGGCGTCGGGCCACTCGCCGAACTCGGTGGAGGAGATCGCCGAGCGCGCAGCGGAGTTCAACGACGTCCTGATCCCGTTCGGTTCCGTCGACCCGCTGCAGGGCAAGGCGGCGGTCAAGCGCGTGCACCGGCTCGTGGACGAATTCGGCGTGCGGGGCTTCAAGTTCCACCCGAGCATGCAGGGTTTCGAACCCAACGACCGCCGGTACTATCCGGTCTACGAGGCGATCACCGAAGCCGGCGTGCCCGCACTGTTCCACACCGGGCAGACCGGAATCGGCGCCGGACTCCCCGGCGGGCACGGCATCAAGTTGCGCTATTCCGATCCGATGCTGCTCGACGATGTCGCCGCCGACTTCCCCGACCTCACCATCGTGATGGCACACCCGGCGGTGCCGTGGGTCGACGCCCAGATCTCGATCGCCACGCACAAGGCCAACGTCTACATGGATCTGTCCGGCTGGTCGCCCAAGTACTTCCCGCCCCAGTTGGTCAAGGCCGCCAATTCGATGCTGCGCCACAAGGTCTTGTTCGGATCGGACTTTCCGGTCATTCAGGTCGACCGATGGCGCAAGGACTTCGCCACCCTCGACATGAAGCCCGAGGTGCTGCCGTTGATCTTCAAGGACAACGCACTCACCGTCCTCGGCGTCAAACACTGAAACCCACCCAGAGAAGGACTCGTACCGATGACCACCGCGTCACCCACCACCACACACCTGGCCACCCTCGCCGAGCTCGACGATCTCGTCGGCACCGTCCTCGGCGTCAGTTCGTGGCTCGAGGTCACCCAGGAACGCATCAACACCTTCGCCGACGCCACCGGCGACCACCAGTGGATTCACGTCGACCCCGAGCGCGCTGTTGCCGAGAGCCCGTTCGGCGGGCCGATCGCCCACGGATACCTCACGCTGTCACTGATCATCCCGATGTGGGGTGAGGTGCTCGCCGTCGACAGCGTGACGATGGCGGTCAACTACGGGCTCAACAAGGTTCGGTTCACCAACCCCGTGCCCGCCGGCGGACGCGTGCGTCTCAAGGCGACTCTCGCCAAGGTGGAGCACCTGCCCAAGGGCGGCGTCCAGGTCACCGTCGAGGGCGTCATCGAACTCGAGAACAGTGAGCGTCCCGCCGTCGTCGCCGAGGTCGTGTACCGCTACTTCGAGTGATTTGCCGGTTTTCGCCTACATCGGCCGAACGACTTCGCACCTTTGAATGACGTCGCAGGGCAACCGGTCTGGATATTCTGCCCGGGTGAGAACGAACATCGCCGAGCCACGCCGCCGCATGGCCGTGGCCTGTGTCGCGGCGGCCGCATTCGTCGCGGTCGCCGCGAGCGCGTGCGGCACCTCCACCGCCCCGAGACCCGCCACCCCGGCGACGCCGCAGATGACGGTGGCGGCGGATGCCGCGAAAGTCGATTTCGCGTCCGCTGATTCGGCGACGATCACCCCCGGCGTCCAGACCTACACCGGCGATGCGCAATGCACCACCAACTACGTCTTCGTCGACAAATCCGGCAACGTCTACCTCGGACAGGCCGCACACTGCTCGGGAACGGGTAAGGACACCGAGACCAACGGGTGCCAGAACAACAGCCTGCCGATCGGCACCGCCGTCACCTTCAACAAGGGCGGCAACCCGATCACCGGCGTGGGCACACAGCTCGGTGCCGGCACCCTGGTCTACAACAGTTGGCTCACCATGCATCAGAAGGGCGAAACCGATCAGAACACCTGCAGTTTCAATGATCTCGCACTGATCAAGGTGAAGCCGGACGACGTCGGCAAGGTCAATCCGTCGATACCGTTCTGGGGTGGACCCACCGGCATCGACACCGACGGCACAACCCCCGACGAGAAGATCTACAGCTACGGCAGTTCGAGCCTGAAGTTCGGATTCAAGAAGCTGTCGAAGCAACACGGCGTCAGCAAGGCCGACCAACCCGCCGACAACGGCTGGTCGCACATCGTGGAGATGCGTTTCCCAGGCATCCCCGGAGACAGCGGCAGCGCCTACCTCGACGCACAGGGGCGTGCCCTCGGTGTGCTCTCCACCATCGGTCTGGCGCTACCCCCGCTCAACAACATCGGCGACATCAGCCACGAATTACAGTACGCACGAGCCAATTCCGGGATCGACGGGCTTCAGCTGGTACTCGGGACCGCACCGTTCAAGGGCGAGTAGGGGCGATCACACCTGGACCGTCACCTGGCCGGCAACGGTAGGACACAGAACTTTGACATCCTTCGAACCGACTTTCGTGCGTCCGCCGACACATACGTCGACGACGCACGCAAGGCTTTGTCTCTGTCGGTGTCGCCGGCCGCCAATGCGTGATCGACAGCTTCCGAGAGCATTCCGTGCTCGCCGAACCACGTCGAGGCGATGCGGTGCAACTCCGAGACCTGCTCGGGCTGGTCGCGTTCGAGCCGTCGGCGCAGGAACTCCAGGAACAGCGGATGGAAGCCGAACCAGTCGCCATCGGCATCGATCCTGCGCAAGAACAGGTCTCGCGCCTCGATGTCCTCGAGCAACGCCTGCCCACGGATCTCACCGCTGAGCGCTGTCGCCAGACCCGCGCACACCTTGTCGGGGATCGACGTGGTGATCAGGAAGTGCAGGATCTCCGACGGGAGGGCACCGAGTACGTTCTCGGCGAGGAAGTCGCCTATCGCGCGATGCCGACCGGAGATGTTGGAGATCAGCTCGGCCGGGGTGTCGCTGCCGCGCAACGAGACACAGGCGAGTTGCAGTGCGGCGACCCACCCGTCGGTAGAGTTCCACAGTTCGGTGATGTCACGGCTCTCGAGGTCGAGCCCGGAGACGTCGACGAGAAACGACCGGGCTTCGTCGGCGTCGAAACACAGTTGTGCGATGTCGATCTCGACGAGTTCGTCGAGCACGCGCATGCGGCTGATCGGCAGACGTGTCCGCGACCGGCTGGTGATCAGCAACTGCAGGTGATGGCAGCCGTGCTCGAGCAGGAAGTCCATCGACGCGACGGCCGCCGGATCGGTGACCCGATGCCAGTCGTCGACGATGACCAGCATCCGGTTTCCGCGGTCGTGGATCGCATTGATCAGCGTGGCCAGCGCATGCTGGTCGGAGTGTTCGCGTCGTTCGTCGAGTAGATCGTCGAGTCCGGCGGTGACGTCGGGGTCGGTGCGTCGGATCGCCTCGATCAGATGCGTCACGAACCAGGAGGCGTTGTTGTCGTCGTCGTCGACGGTCAGCCAGGCCACCTCCACACCCTCACGGTGCAGGTATTCGGCCCACTGCGCGGCGACGGTGGTCTTGCCGTAGCCGGCCGGGCCGTGGATGAGGATGAGCCGTCGGCGTTCGCCTGCCCGCAGGATGTCCAGCAGTCGCTCCCGGACCACCTGTGCACGCGGACGCAATGGCGGCCGGAACTTCGTGGCCGGTGTCGGCGGTGCGGTATCGGTGCGCGACCTGCGAGCCGACGCCCCGGTCAGCGGATCCTGGGTGGCCTGCGCGGGGATCGCCATGTCGGCGACTGCCTGCCCGAATTGCGCCTGGATCGCCCGCAGTTCCTCGCCGTAGGCGGCCGCGCTGTCGGGACGGTCCTCGGGTACGCGGGCCATCGCGTGCTCGATCGCGCGGGACAGTTCGTCGGGGACATCGGTGGAACTCAGATCCGGGACGGGCTCACTGGCGATCCGCAGGAATTGCGCCACGACCTGCTCGCCGCTGCGTCGCTCGAACGCGGCGTGCCCGGTCAACGCGCAGAACAAGGTGGCGCCGAGGCCGTAGAGATCCGAGGCCACGGTCGGCGGATCGCCGGTGAGCAACTCGGGTGCGGTGAATGCCGGCGATCCGGTGACCATGTCGGCGCCGGTCTCGAAGCCACCGACGATGCGGGCGATACCGAAGTCGGTGAGCTGCGGTTCGCCGTACTCGGTGAGCAAGATGTTGCCCGGTTTGATGTCGCGGTGCAGCGTGCCCGTCCGGTGCGCGGTCTCCAGCGCGCCGGCCATCTTGATCCCGAGACGCAGCACGTCGGGCCAGTCGAGTGGGCCGTGCTTGCGGATGCGCGCGTCGAGCGAGTCGTGCGGGTGATACGGCATGACGATGTAGGGCATGCCGCCCGGCGTCGACCCCACCTCGAGGATGTTCACGATGTGCGGGTGCCCCGACAACCGGCCCATCGCCCGCTGTTCGCGCAGGAATCGTTCCAGACTCGCTTCGTCGAGGTGGTCGGTGAGGATCTTGATCGCGACGGTGCGCTCGAGGTTGGGTTGTTCGGCGCGATACACCGCGCCGAATCCGCCACGGCCGATCAACAGGGGATCGCTGAATCCGGCCGCAATGAGCTCCGAGGCGGCGTCCGGAACGACGTCTCGCTGCGTGTCCTGCGGATCGAACTCGACCATGGTGCCATCCAGCGTAGTCGGGTGTGACGCAGGACACAGTCCGAATTGGGGCGTCTACCTTCGCGGCGGAACCGGCGGCCGCCCGCACTGCACCCAGTTGCCCACGAGAACCGCGTGACACAGCACCGCGACGAGAAACCAACCCGACGCCACACCCAATCCGGTCTGCGTCGACCAGTAGCCGAGCACCGACAGCGGAACGGCGATCCCACTGACCGCGCCGGCCAGGACGCACCACCCGAATCGACGCCTTGTGGCCGCCGCTGCGGAGAGCACGGTGCCGCCGACGCCGAGCCCGATCGCGATCTGACCGAGCAGTGTCCGGTCGCCGCCGACGTCGCTGGTCACCCAGGCACCGATACTGGAGGCGGCCAGCACGACGATTGCCAGCCAGATCACCCGCACCGACCGGGGCCGCAACGGCACCTCGGCAAGCACCTGCCGCTCGATTTTGCGGAGCGAGGCCGCCAATCCCGGTTCGAGTTCCACCACCAACGCGCTTCCCCTACAGCCGGGCGAGCAGTTCGGCCTTCTTGGTTGCGAACTCCTCGTCGGTCAGGATGCCGCGCTGATGCAGACCGGCCAGCGACTCGATCGCGGCGAAGATGTCCTCGGAGCCGGCCGGAAGGTTCTGGGCCGGAGCATTCTGGGCGGGACCGTTCTGATCTGAAGGAATCTGGGCGGAGGAATACTGGGCCGAACCGTTCTGGGCTGGGGGTTCGGGCGCCGCCACCGGTGTGTCGACGATCTCCTGCCCACCGATTTCCCGCAGGCTCGAGACGTCGAAGGTGCCGTATTGGCTGGAGAAGCTCACCGAACCGGGGTACCCACCCTGTTGCTGCTGTACACCACCGATCTGGTGGTCGCCGGTGTCGAAAACCCTTGTCACACCGTTGACCTGGATGGCCAAACGCCGCGTCGCGGGGAACACCGCATAGCGGGAGTCGTTCTGTCCGCCGCTGGAGCTGGGCACCCCGAGGTCGGCGGGCCACCAGTTGTTGGCGGTACCGAAGCCGGCCCCGAACGAGCCGCCGAACGAATTGCTACTCGGCGCCGGCGGGAACACGATCGTGGTGGCGAGAAGCTGCGAGAGCTCGCTACACAGCGAGTCGACGCGGGCTTTGAGTGCGTTGTCGAACATGTTGCCGACCATCGTCATGCCGCCGCGCATCCACTGTCCCGACCCGCCGAGTTCGGGAATGGAGAACTGGGCCATGGTGCCACCGCCGCTGTTGACCGCGTACAACATCGCGAGCACCGCGTCGCGCGAGAGGCCGTACCGTGCGGCAATGTCGGCGACCGCGCCCTCTGCCTCGGGGGTGAGGGTTGCGTCCATGATGAGGCTCTTTCGTCGAGAGTGGATTCGCGTCCCGCACAGATCGTGCGGGTGAACTCCCCCAGTGTACGAGGGCTGCAGTACAAGGGCCGCACCGTCGCGGCCCTTTCTGGCCGGGTGATCTCCTGGCATGGTGGAACCATGAGTTCCGTCGATGATCTGCATGGTGACCCGCACGTCGAGGAGTACCTGAGGACCGGAGGTGAGCACGGCTATCACTGGAATGGCACCGAGATTCTCATCCTGTTCACCACGGGTAACAAGTCGGGCGAGGAACGCCGACATGCGCTGATCTTCCGTCCGTGGGGTGAGAACGCTTACCTCGTCGTCGCGTCCAAGGGCGGCACCGATGCGCCGCCGGCGTGGTTCCGGAATCTGGAGGCCAACCCGGACGCTGCGGTGCAGATCAAGGACGAGCGCTTCGCCGTGCGCGCCCGGGTCGCCACCGATGAGGAGAAGCCGCAGATGTGGGCGAGGATGGTCGAGGTGTGGCCCGACTACGATGCCTACCAGGCCAAGACCTCTCGCGTCATCCCGGTGGTCGTTCTCGAACGTGTCTGAGCGACAAGACTTCTGACGCCGGTGCAGCGGCCGCAGATGCTCGTCGCGACCCTTGTCGACCTCACGCGCGCCCTGCGGGAGTCGGCGGCTCTGCGCGAGTGCGCAGAGCGCGACGGGGTGCATCCCGACGAGTACGCCCGAACCGTGGTGTTCGGACTGGTTCTTGCGGTCGCCGAGGGCTCCGACCGTCACCTCACCGATGGTCGGTCCGCCGACCCGTTGCTCGCCTCGACGATCACCCCGATCGTGAGAGCGTTACGCGCGATCGATTGGGCCGCGCTCACCGCCGCCGACCCCGACCTCCACGTCTATCTCTACGAGCAGTTCCTACGCGTCGACGCGCCCACGCTCCGACGGTCATCCGGCACCTATTACACGCCGGTCCCGTTGGCGGACACCATGGTCCGGCTCATAGACCGGCTGCTGAGAACCCACTTCGACGCCCCCGCCGGGCTCGGTGACGATGCGGTGCGGATCGTCGACCCCGCAATGGGGACCGGCACGTTCCCTCTTGCGATCCTGCGCCTGATCGGCGCCGCCAAGGCGGGGCGACTTCACGGCGCAGAGCTGCACTCCGGCCCGTTCACCGTCGCCGAGTTCCGCATCCGAGCTCATGCACAGGGCCCGAACCTGTTCCGCGCCAACACTCTCGACGACCCGGACCGCTGGCTCGCCCTCGCCGGCGAGCGAGCCGAGCAACCGTCCGTCCGGGTCGTGATCGGCAATCCGCCCTATCGGGAGCGTGCACGCGGTCTGGGCGGGTGGATCGAGAACGGAACCGATCCGGCCACCGGGCGTCCGCCGCTCGACGCATTCCGGTTGCAGGCCAACGGCAGTACCGAGTTCGCGCTGTCCAACTCCTACATCCACTTCTGGCGCTGGGCGAGCTGGTGGGCGTTCGACACCCCGTGCGTCCAACAACCGTGCACCGAAGAAGCGTGCTCCGATCGACCGAGCCCGGGTCTCATCTGTTTCGTCACCGCCACCGGCTACCTCACCGGCCCCGGCTTCCGCGGGATGCGAGAGTATCTGCGCCGCAGAGCCTCTCACGGATGGATCATCAACCTCAGCCCCGAGGGCAAGAAACCACCCACCCGCAACGCGGTGTTCGCCATCGAGACACCGGTGTGCATCGGGATCTTCGCACGCACACCAGCAACCGATGACGACATCCCGGCCGACATCCACTACCTGGACCTCCACGGCACCAGCGCGGAGAAACTCTCCGACCTCGACACCCTGGCCTTCGACGATCCGCGGTGGAGACCGGTACGCACACAATGGCATTCGCCGTTCACACCGGCCGCCGCGAGCGGGTGGGACAACTTTCCCGAGGTGGCCACACTCATGCCGTGGCTGTCCACCGGCGTCACCCCCAACCGCAATTGGGTGAGCGCGCCGTCGGCGACGACCCTCGACACACGACTGCACACCCTCCTCGACGAGCACGACGCCGACCGCCGTTCGGTGCTGTTCAAGACCACCGACAGTCGCAGCCCGGACAGGCGCGGGGTGCGGCCGTTGCCGGGCGTTCCCCTCGACACCGCGCCGCCACTCGACGCGACCGCCTCAAACGACCACCGCGGACATCCGGTACCGGTGGAACGAATCACGTTCCGTGCCTTCGACCGTCAGTGGCTGATCGCCGACAACCGGCTGCTTGACCGCGCACGTCCGGACCTGTGGGCGGCACGCCGTCCCGGCCAGATCTTCGTCGTGGAGCAACACTCGATCCGCCCCGGTGCCGGACCCGCCCTGTACTTCAGCGCGCTGCTGCCCGACATCAACGCCTTCAACAATCGTGGTGGTCGTACGTTGCCGCGTCTGCATCCCGACGGCACGCCCAATGTGACGCCCGGTCTCGACGACGCACTGCGCACCCTCGTCGGAGCCGATGCCCGCGCCGAGGATCTCGTCTTCTACCTGGCGGCCCTCACCGGGCATCCCGGGTTCGTCGCTCACTTCGACGACGAGTTGGCGACCCCAGGCGTCCGCATCCCGATCACCGGGGACTCCGCGTTGTGGGATACCGCCGTGGAGCTCGGCCGGCGAGTGGTCGGGCTGATGACCTACTCCCCCGACGCAGTCATCGAGCTGGCCGCCCCGGGCGCCCCACCGCCGGAACAGACAGTGCCCGTGGGCACTCTGCGCCCGACGACGTTCTCCCACGACGCGCTCGCCCAGACTCTGCCCGTCGGGTCGGGACGGTGGGAGCACGTGCCGCAGGCGATCCTCGACTACCGCGTCGGCGGCATCGGCGTGGTGTCGTCGTGGCTGAAGTACCGGCTGGCCCGACCGGTCGGCAAGGTGTCCTCACCGCTGGACGAGGTGCAGGATCCCGCGTGGCCCGAACAGTGGTCGGACGAGCTGACCGAGGTGCTGTGCGCCATCGCCGCCCTCATCGCGCTCCACGACGACATGGATCACCTGCTCCGCGAGATCCTTTCCGGCCCCCTCGTCTCGGAGGCCGAGCTCACCGCGGCGGGTATGACGGCGCCGACGTCCGCGCTCGACCGAAAGCCCCGGCACTAGAGGAAATACATCGCGGTTACGACGTGGGGCCGTCGTGCGTCACGCTCGGTGCATTCAGACATCCGGACCGGTAGTAGAAGTTCTGGATGGTTGCGCTGTTGTAGCCCATGTCCGCGATCGCCGTGCTGATCATCCGGGCCGCTGCGCAGTAGCGGTGAAGGTACTGGTTCAAGCTGTAGGTTGCCGCGGCCGCGGACTTGTCGCCGATCACGTACGCGACGGCCTCGTTGTAGGTGAAGCGATTCATCGTCTGATCCCGGTAGGCCTCGGTGGCCACCTCGATATCGGTGCTGGCGTCGGTCACCGAACCGTTGAGCTGCGAGGGCGGGATTGCCTGTGCTGCACCGATTCCACCGAGCGCTGCGCCTCACGCAATGGCGATGCACACGATTCCACGCTTGACGATGGTCACCGTCTGTACTCCTTTGTCAGCAATCCGAACCACAGTCTTGACAACCTTCTCACGAAGGTCCGACAAAACGGTCACTCACAACCGGAGATGAGACCGATCGGAGGACAGCGGATCGGCTCGGCGGTTGTGCCTGACTTAGATTCCCGTGACGGCGTCGACAGGTAGGTGGTAGGCAAATTCCAACGGCTCCAACGCTTCCGGTTCGGGTCGCCACTGACCCCAACGACGTAGCCGTCCACCCGAACATTGGTAGCCGTCTTCGGTGACCTCGACGACGATCTCATCGACGACGATCAGCGACGTCACGTGGTCATCGGCATGCGATACCTCATTGCGGGTGAGGATCACCGCGTCGGCAGTCAGCATCGAGCCCTTCACTTCGACGTGCAAGTCTTCGATGCCGGGTCCGGTCGCGAGTAGGTCGTACGGCTTGCCGATGCGCTCGATCTCGGTGTAGCCCTCGGACTTGAGCAACTCGATGGCCTGGTCTTCGGCGTACACCTCGATCCGGCGCCGGAGCAGAGGGTCGACCGGTCCGCGAGCCCTGCGCACCACGCGAGCATCGGTGTCGTCGGGCGACCTATCTTGCTTGTCTTGAGCTCCGACCGCAGAGGTGAACTGTGTCGCCAACAACGGCACGGCATCAACGAGCGAGGAAGGGAACGCCACGAAGTACGTGACCGCCGCGCCGTGCAAATTCGGATCAGCCGACGATGCGTGGTCGATCTGGAACGGAAACTGCCTGTACTGCGGATCATCTCGTGTGTCGTGGTAGACATCGACGATGTCCAGCGTGCGGTCACGCAGATCGTCGAGTGTCACCGGCTCGGTAAACCAGACCATGTCGCGCAACGTGGTGGTGATTCCGTCATCGAGTACCTCCGGCGCGCCTTCGATGACCGACACTCCTCGAATCGCGTGCATCCAGTAATGCAAGACCAGGTCCCCGGGCTGCACCGTTCCAAGACGGGCGAAGGCTGGTCGCGCTGTGCCGTCCTCCTTGTATCGGTAGGCGTAGAGGTTCTCGCCGAAGCCGTCGGTGTTGCTCTCTCTGCGGATCTCCATCCAGATGCGCGGGCCCTGTGCTGCAGGAGCGGCGTCGAGGTCGATGGAGTCGATCGATGTCTGATCGACCGGCGGAATGGGACCGAGGTTGCCGCGGAAGCCGCCCGCGCGGGCACGATCGTACTTGTCGGCCTGGTCGGGGCGCGCGTCGCGAAGGTCCTCCAGGACAGTCTTCTTCGCGACGTATGCGATCTGCCATCCGTTGCCTTCATCGATGCCGACAACCGGTTGCTTGCGGAATCCCGACGTGTTCGCCCGCACATGATGCTCTAGCAGATCGAGCTGACGGCTGATCGCCTCGGGTGCTGACCCGGGTACACAGAAGTGTTCGTACGTCCGCCACCATCCGTACCGCGTAGTCATCGCGCCTCCTCGTTCCGCGTGGGTTCTCGACCACTCACGCTGTCTCACTCGGCTCGGAGTCGGACAGGTACTCCAGAGTGCTGTCGATCAGGGCGATGACGTCGACAGCGGATGCGAGGCGGAAGTCGACGTCCACGAGTGCTTCGAACCGAAGTGTGCGGTCCCCGTAGAAGCCGGGGCGCGTAGCGCGACGGCTGTTCTCCTTGCCGTTCGCCAGCGGTGCGCCGGAAAACCCGTGGCGCATGACCGCTTCCCAGTCGCCGCGTCGAGGTGGTCGACTCCGGCCTCGTGTGGAGACCATCGTCGCCAGTTCAGGCCGCGCTGAGTGCAGATGCCTGTGGAGAGGCTCAAAGTCCAGTTGGTCTTCCATCGTGCAGGCGAGATCGTAGGCTGCGCGTCGCAGACTTTCATCGACCGACTTCCCTGCCTCCGGATCGAAATCGACGCCGAACCTCAGTTCTCCGGTGAGCCTGTTCTCGCGCCAGCGAACCTCGGCAATGAAGTAGCGACCCTCGTGTTGGCTGCGGATGCGCGTCCATGCCTGGACGAAAGCCAACCCTCCGCTGCCACTGGATACCAGGGCTCGTGCATACGGATGCCGTGTGGCGAGATCCACTTCCATCCGACGAGTGACCACGCGAGCCAAGAACTTGTGAGTCAGCGACGACAGAGGGAGTGCGTCGGGATCGGTTCGCGGAGTGAACACCCCAACGACCAAGTCGTCCCAGCCCTGCAGGACCGAGGTGACTTCGCCGGCGATCACCCGCGCAGTCTCGTCGGCCACGTATTGCCACGAACCGAAGAGCTCCCTCAGGCTCAGAAACTTCCAGCGCTCGGAGCCCAGGTTGCTGAGGCGATCGCGGTCGGAGCTCAACGCGGCAAGATACAGCGTCGGTGCCCCGGGCAGGGCTTCGTACTTGCTCTGCTGTGACTGCCCGAGGATGTGTCCCAGCTTCACCTCAATGACGGCGCGCCCGCCGTCATCCGCCGTCAGCAACAGATCGGCGTTGTTGGCCGTGGGTTCCTCACGCGTGACCTCGGTCGGTTCGAATCCGACGAACTGCTGCCACGGCGAGCGGTCGCGATCGCTGAGGAGCTGAAGCATGTCGGAGAGCGACGGCTCGTAGGCGACGATGCGCTCCATTCCCCTACCGGCGGTCCACGTCGAATCCGTCATGTCAGACATGGTGGCACGGGTGTTCCTAGGCGAACGGCGATTCCTCCGACCGACCGACCCCGCCCGGTATCGGCGCCTGATTGATAGCCTCGGTACCTGCAGCTGTGACGGAACGTAGTAGGTGGGTGACGAGTGGCGGACGACCGGTGGATCGAGGTGTCCACGTCGGCGTTCGCCCACGAAACCGAGGGTCTGCGCCTGCTGCGTGAGATCGTCCCGAGCGCTTCGCCGTACCGTGCGTGGACCAACTTCGAGTTCATGGACAATCACGGCGGCTGGAATGAGATCGACGCCCTGATCCTGGGCCGCCGGCGGTTGCACATGGTCGAGCTCAAGAGCTGGAACGGCGTCCTGAGCGGCAACGAGAAGAACTGGATTCTCACCGGCAGTAATCGGCAGAGCCGCACCCAGCGGTCGGCGCTCCTGACCACTCGTCACAAGGCCCAGAAGCTGGCCTCACGACTCAAGGACGAGGTGCGCAAGGTCGCACAGGAGCATCACCTGAACGTCGACAAGGTGATGCGCCAGTTCCCGTTCATCCAAGAAGAGGTGTACTTCCACGGCGATCGCTTCGCTGTGAATCTCTCCGATCTCGCGAAGTCCAACCTCTTCGGTATCGACGGGCGCGAGAGCCAGACCGGCTTACCCGGGATCGCTGCACGCCTGCTGGAGCCACCGAACGAGGGCCGGGACGTGTACGGCGAGGACATGAGCGTCATCATCGCCCTCGCTCTACGCGAACTCGGTGCGACGCGACGTACCGAGCGTGACGCCGGATCGTGGACGCTGACCGGTGAGACCCTCGACAGCGGCGACGACTGGCAGGACTTCGATGTGGTCCACAAGGTGACCGGCGTGCACGGTCGCGCGCGGATCGTCACCACTCGTCGCGGTGCACCGGCACAGGCTCGCGCAGCGGCCCGGCGCCGCATCCAGCGGGAGTACGAACTGATCCGGTCGTTGCGGCAGGAGTCGATCGTTCCGCCGCTGGATCTGGCCACCGACGACGACGGCAACGCCGTTCTCGTCTACGAGAAGCTCGACGACTTCGCGCCGTTGGATCTGGCGCTGCTCACGCGCACGCTGACCGCCGAGCAGCAGCTCGAGGTCTTGACACAGGTGGCCGAGGCACTGGCCTACGCGCACCGCAACCAGGTCTCCAACCGTGGCCTGTCGCCGAGCACGGTCCTGATCAACACCAGCTGCCTCGATGATTCGGGCGCGATCCAGATTCGGCTCGCGGACTGGTCGTGGGCAGGCCGAATCCATGCGACCACGTCCGCGTCACCCACTCTGGCCGGTTCGCAGATCGCTGGAACCACCAGTGATGACGACGTCTATCAGGCACCTGAGGATCGCTGGTCGCCGACCGCGGACCGGATGGCGGTCGACCTGTTCTCGTTGGGGGCACTGGCCTACTTCGTGCTCAGTGGCGAGCCACCGGCGCGCGATCGCACCGACCTGCGGACCCGCCTGCGCGCACAGAACGGTCTCGACCTCGCAGCCGTGGACGGCCGGTTCGTCGACGAACGATTGCGCTCACTCGTCCTGCACGCCACCCGACCATCGGTCTCCGAACGCGTCGACCTCGACGCCAAGACCCAGCAGCCCCGATTCGGCGCGGCCGAGTTCCGCTCGGCGCTGCAGGAATACAAGAGCGATAGCGGCCCGGATCCCGAGGTGCGCACGGACCCTCTGAACCCCCAACCCGACGACGAACTCGCTGACGGCAGGTTCATCGTGCTCAAGGTCCTCGGAGCGGGTTCCACCGCTCGCGGCATCCTCGTGGCCGACAACGCTGCCGACGGCGAACACCGCGTCCTCAAGGTGGGCCTCGACGACTCCAAGACGGCACGGCTGTACGAGGAAGCCGAGGTGTTGACCGCGCTGGGAGAACTGACTCCCAAAGTCCCCGGCGTGGTGGAATTACTCGAGCCGCCCCTGCACATCGGTGGCCGAACCGCGTTGCTGCTCAGCGACTGCGGCGAACAAACCCTCTCCGACATCGTCCGGCACACCGCAGTCAGTGACGCTCAGCTGAAACTGTGGGGTACCCAACTCCTCGACACCGTGGTCGCCCTCGACGCCGCCGGGATAGCCCACCGTGACATCAAACCGTCGAATCTCGGGCTGGCCAAGCACGCGTCCGCCGGAAAGACCAAGCGCCCCAGGACGTCCCTCGCACTGTTCGACTTCTCGCTGTCGCGGGCCGGCGTGACGGAGACCGAGGCCGGCACACCGACCTACCGCGATCCGTTTCTGGGCATGGGTACAAGAACAGCGTTCGATTCCGCGGCCGAGCGGTATTCGGCCGCGGTGGTGCTGTACGAGATGGCCACCGGCACCACTCCGGTCTACGGCGATGGCCAGTCCGATCCGACGTCGATCACCAATGACGTGACCATCGACGTCGAGTCGTTCATCGACGCCGGACTCAGCCAGACCCGCGCCGACGCGCTGGCCGCGTTCTTCCGGACGGCACTCGCTCGCGAGGCACGTACCCGTCACGACACCGCAGCAGCGATGCGCGATGCGTGGCGAGCGGTGTTCGACGCGCGCAGCCCGGCACCGACCACCGATCCCACGCCCGTAAAGCCTCAGGGCGCGAAGGCATATCCGGCACCCGTGATCGTCATCGATGCGCCGGACGACGTCTCCATGCAGCCGGCGTTCACCTCGCTGCCGGAGTTCGTGAGCGCCCTCACCGAGCTCGCCGGCCGACGCCCGTCGGTGATGCGGCGCCAGGTACTCGAGATGCTGCTCGGGACTCACGAGGACGCACCCGACGATCCGTTCGTCACCTTCAACGAACTCGCGCTCCGGGTCCACCTCACTCCGGCCCGGATCTCGCAGATCTTCAGCGAGTTCCCGGCACTGCTGTCGACCGACGATCCGGTCCGCGCATTCGTCACCGGGCGCGTCAAGGCCACCGTCGACGACCTCTACCAGCGAGCGCAGACGTTGCTGACCGCATCCGGCGGCGCCTCCACGCCAGAGCTCATCGCCCGAGAACTGGTGGGACAGATGCAGATCGGTGATCTGCACGACGTCGGGCGCACCGCGTTGGGCGTACTCCGGTTCGTCCTCGCCTGCGCGCCCAAGCCGACTGTCGAGGACACCACCGCCGCCGACGCCCAGCCGACCGGCATCGAGATGGTCCGTCGCCAGGGTGCGGGAACGGTGGCGATGCTGGCGACCGCCGCAATCGATCGCCGGTTGCCGGCGATGCTTGCGCGCCGGGCCGAGCGCCTTGTCGCCGAAGCACAGGAGCAGGGCACCACGCTGGTGCCGTCCACCGATGCGGCACCCGAGCTCAAAGACGAGGTGGCGGCAGCGCTGGGCATTGCGCAGCAGAGCGAGGTGGAGATTCCCCCGCATGTTCTGCTGGCGATTGCGGTCACCTCGTCACCGGAGCTGGGACTCTCCTCGCGGAATGAGCTGCATTCGGCGTCACTGCCGGTGGAGTCAGCGTTGCGCGCAGTGCTGCAAGGACTCTCCGACACCGACACTTTCGGCCGAGCTGAACTCGAGACTCGTCTCCTCGCCCGGTTCCCGGCGCTGCGGGGTGCGTTGCCGCGGCGCCCGGCACTTGACGCAGTGGTGGCCACGGTTGCTCCCGGAATGGTGTGGGACGAGCCCAGTGCCCGTTACCGATTCCCGAGAACGGACGAGCCGAAGGGTTCGACCATCCCGACCTATCGGACCC
The DNA here is from genome assembly GCF_000241325.1 of Gordonia polyisoprenivorans NBRC 16320 = JCM 10675. Taxonomy (GTDB): domain Bacteria; phylum Actinomycetota; class Actinomycetes; order Mycobacteriales; family Mycobacteriaceae; genus Gordonia; species Gordonia polyisoprenivorans. The sequence continues at coordinate 55,452 of NZ_BAEI01000025.1, forward strand.
GCACACCCCACCCCAACAAAGTGGTCGGCCCACGCTCGGACGTTCTCAGTGCACTGGGTGCTGGTGAGCGGGGGGGCGGTGAGCGCCGGTTCCGCGCGCTGGGGGTTCCCATAGGCCACAGCGACGCGGTCGCCGAAGCATTGAGCGAGCGTTTTGCGGCCACGCGTATCAACGTCACCGACGTCATCCTCGACGCGATGCGCGCCCGCGCCGCCGAGGTCGGGCTGGACTGGTCGATGATCCTCGCCGCCGACGCCGGCGCGACTGCCGATCGCGAGGGCTTGAAAGGGTTTGTCGCCCAATGTGCTCCCGCGATCATCGACGTGGTGGCCGCAGCCAACGGCCCCGTGGTTCTCACCGATCTGTCAACCCTGGCGGCCTACGGTCAGCTCAACATCGTCAGCGCCTGGACCGATCTGGCTGCACCTCCGCCGCACTCGGTGTGGGCGATGATCCCGCAGCCGCACACGACCGGCGGTGCCGGGCCACTTGTCGACGGCGTGGCGCTTCCACTCAATAGCCCCGAACAGTTCATTCCGCTCACCGACGACGACGTCGGAGCGCTGATCGCACCCGCCGACGCCGCCCCGTAACCAGCACCCGCACAGCAACAGTCACCACCAAGGAGCCGCACTGCCATGTCCCTCGCCACCATCGCAGGATCGCAGCTGACGGCAGACCTCAAGCCACAGTTGGCGTTGCTGGTCGAGGACATGCGCGCAGAACTCGACGCCGACGCCGATCTCACCGCCGCGTGGAAGTCCGAACACCAACAGGCACGTACACAGGAACGCACCGCCGCCTCGTGGACCGACTTCGTTGAGGACCACCTCGTACAGGCCGCCGTCGGCTGGCTCCTCACATCGGTATTTGTGCGTTTCTGCGAAGACAATCTGCTGCTCGGACCGACCGCGGTGTGGATCGCCGGACCCACACCAGCACTCCGGCAACGTGCACTCGACGCGGAAGACCAGTTCTACCGTGAAGAGCGCGGCGCCGAGCAGGGCACCCGCTCGTATCGCGAGTGGCTTGAGCAGGGATTCGCGGCGCTTCGCGCCAACCCGGGTACCGCGTCCTTGGTGGACGACCACGCCGCGATCGGTCTCATCGCACCGTCGTCATACGCGATCGAGCAGCTTCTCGCCTATTGGCGCCGCACCGATGACGACGGCGCGCTTCGATGGAGTTTCGCCGATCCGGAACTCTCGACCCGCTTCCTGGGTGACCTGTATCAGGATCTCTCCGACTACGCGAAGAAGAAGTACGCGCTCCTCCAGACACCGGAGTTCGTCGAGGAGTTCATCCTCGACCGCACGATGGAGCCCGCGTTGAAAGAGCGACCGCTGGAAGGGTTCACGCTCATCGACCCGACCTGCGGGTCCGGCCACTTCCTCCTCGGTGCGTTCACACGCCTGGTGCAGAGATGGGAAGAAGCCGCGCCCGGAATGGAGCCGAGGGCTCGGGCCGACAAAGCCTTGGCGTCGGTGCACGGCGTCGACATCAACCCGTTCGCCGTTGCCATCGCCAAGTTCCGGCTGATCGTGGCGGCCATGAAAGCCTCCGGCGATCGCGATCTGGTGAACGTCCCGAAGTACACGTTGAATCTCGCGACCGGGGACTCGCTGTTGTTCGGTCCTGAACGCGATGGACAACATGCCTTCGACCCAGCAGGCGGCTTCGTCGACAAAGATGCTGTAGCAAGCGGATTCGCGTACTCCACCGAAGACCGTGAAAGGTTGCAGTCGTTGCTGACACTGGGGCAGTACGACGTGGTGGTCGGCAACCCGCCGTACATCACCGTCGGCGACAAGGCGCTCAACGCGCGGTACCGGGAAATCTACAGCCACTGCAAGGGCGCGTACGCGTTGACGGTGCCGTTCATGGAGCGATTCTTTGCACTGGCCAAGCGCAGCGACCGACCCGGTTGGGTCGGCCAGATAACGTCAAACGCTTTCATGAAAAGGAGGTACGGGATACCTCTGATCGAAGATTTTTTCCCACAGCTCGACTTGACGAGCGTAGTCGATTCCGAAGGTGCCTGGATACCAGGGCACAATATGGATGGAACCCCGACCGTGATCCTCATTGGCCGAAACCGAGCACCGGTTTCAACGGTGGTGCGGACAGTTCAGAGCATGGGTGTCCGGGAAGTTCCGGAGGATGTAGGAGAAGGTGGCTACGGGCCCTACTGGGAGTCGATTGTCGAACACGTCGACGAACCGGGGTTCGAAGATCAGTGGATCTCGGTTGTTGATTTACCGCGCGTGAACCTCTCGCAACATCCGTGGAGTCTGGCGGGTGGTGGTGCGGTCGAATTGATGGCGGCCGTCGACGCGCATGCTGGTCGGTTATTGTCTGAGATTGTCGAAGAGGTTGGCTTTGGTGCGGTCACTCGCGAGGATTCAGCATATATGGTGGGGTTGGGAACCCTTCGTCGTGCGGGGATTCCGGCGGATCAGCGACGCCCTATGGTCCTGGGAGAGGATGTCCGGGACTGGAACCTCAACGATCTTATCGAGAGCATTTGGCCATACCACCTGCAAACGCTCAGTGCGTTAAAAGACCCTAACATTCAGCGATTTCTGTGGCCGGTAAGAACTATTCTCAGTGGGCGAGTGGCTTATGGGAGCACTCAGATTGAACGGGGCTTGGAATGGTTCGAGTATTCAATGTTCTTCAGGAACAGATTTAGGTCACCGTTGACCATCACCTTCGCCGAAATAGAGAGCCACAATCATTTCGTTCTCGACCGCGGTGGCAAGGTGTTCAATCGTACTGCACCTGTAATCAAACTGCCGGAGAGTTCAACTGAGGAAGATCACTTCGGATTGCTCGGAGTGCTAAACAGCTCGACCGCGCTGTTTTGGCTCAAACAAAAGACGAAAGCGAAGGGCGGTGCCGCCAGTCATGCGTGGGCCCGTACTTACCAGTTCAACGTAACTACCCTGCTCGACTTTCCCCTGCCGGAAGGTTTGCCAGGGTTCTCCGCGTCGGACCTCGATGATCTTGCGCTCGGCGCTGCTCGGGTTGAACCTGCGGCAACGCTCGCGGCTAATGGCCCCTCCCGAGAAGCCCTGAACGCCGCGCGGGAGCAGAGCGCGGCCATCCGCGCCAGCATGATTCGCGATCAGGAGAACCTCGACTGGGAGGTCTACCAGCTCTACGGCCTGATCGACCAAAACCTGAACCCCCCCGAAGGCAATCCGGGCCCCGGCCTCGCGCTCGGCGAGCGCGCCTTCGAGATCGCTCTGGCCCGTCGGATGGCGGCAGGGGAGGTCGAGACCGCATGGTTTGAACGACACGGCTCGACTCCGATCACCGAGATCCCCTCCCACTGGCCGCAGGACTACCGCAACCTCGTGCAGCGTCGTCTCGACGCCATTGAGAACAACCCGTACATCCGGCTGCTGGAGCGGCCTGAGTACAAGCGTCGATGGGCCGGCGAATCGTGGGACACCAAACTGCAGCGTGCGCTGCGGGATTGGTTGCTCGACAAGATCGAGCAGCCGCAGCTGTGGGTCAATGCGCAGGGCCTGCCGCAACCACAGTCGGTGGGTGAGCTGGCCGGGGCACTCGGGCGTGACGCAGAGTTCGTGCAGGGACTCGACCTGTGGGCCGGATACAAAGATGCGCCGGTCACCGAAACTCTGGTGAAGTTGCTCGACGATCAGGCGGTGCCCTATCTGGCGGCATACCGCTACAAAGACTCCGGACTGCGCAAACGGGCTGAGTGGGAACGCGTCTGGGACATGCAGCGCGACGAGGATGCTGGTGTGATCTCCGCGACCGACATCCCGGTCCCACCGAAGTACACCACCGCGGACTTCCGTAAGACCGCGTACTGGTCGCATCGAGGCAAGCTCGACGTGCCCAAGGAGCGATTCATTCTCTACCCCGACGCCGGACGCGAAACCGACCCGACTCCGCTGCTCGGTTGGGCTGGATGGGATCACGCGCAGCAGGGTGTGGCACTCGCCGCGATCTACGCCATGCGTGAGTCCGAGGGCATCGAGCGCGAGAAGCTCGTGCCGATCGTCGCCGGCATCGCCGAGTTGCTGCCGTGGGTCAAGCAATGGCACAGCGGAGTCGACCCGAACCTGGGCATCGACTTGCACGAGTACCTCACTAGCCAGTTGCAGGAGAAGTCACAGACGGTCGGGGTGCCGGTCAGCGAACTCGGGCAGTGGCGCGCACCCGCACCGGTTCGTGGCCGAAAGACGAAGGCAGGTCAATGATGTTCCCAGGAACCGCTTCCGGGCCCGCGCACACCCTGCGTGAGGTCTTCGACATCACCGAATCCGCGGGACGCAACGATTACGTCCTCAAGCTGTCGGACTCGGTGGGCGACGCGCAACTCACGCAGACCATCGACTCCTATGTGGTCACGCCGGCGTTGGCCGAGGCGTTCGACGTCGCCCTCGGGGTGGTCGACGAGGGGCTGCGCACCGGAGAGAACAAGGCGGCATTTCTCGACGGGTCTTTCGGTTCCGGTAAATCGCACTTCATGGCCGTGTTGTACGCCATCCTCGGACACGCCCCGCAGGCACTCGCCGTGCCCGAACTCCAGCCGATCATCGTCAAGCACTCGGCTATCGAGCAGAAGAAGCTGCTGCGCTTGACCTTTCACTTCCTCGGAGCCGAGACCGTCGAGTCCGCACTGTTCAGCCAGTACCTGCAGCAGATCGCCACCCTACACCCCGACACCGCACCGCCGGTGCTGCACTCGGCCGGCGGACTGTTCACCGACGCCGACAATCGACGGGCCGCCGACGGCGACGAGAAGTTCTTTGCCACGCTCAACGGCTCCTCCGCCTCTACCGGAGCAACCGTCGACTGGGGTAAGGCCAATGTGTCGGTGGGAGTGTGGAACGCCGAGACATACGCGCAGGCGAGTGCGGCCGACGCCGACCCGGCCGCGCGCGCGCGGCTACAGCAGGCCCTGATCGGCACGTACTTCACCAGTTACTCGCGCAACACCGATTGGCTACCACTCGAGGACGGCCTTGCGGTGATCGCCTCGCACGCGCAGGGGCTCGGCTACCAGGGCGTGGTGCTGCTGCTCGACGAGCTGATGCTCTGGCTGTCGTTCATCATCTCCGAGCGGGAGCGCTTCAACGGCGAGGTCCAGAAGCTGACAAAGCTCGTCGAGACCAGCCGGGGGCGCCTTGCGCTCCCGGTGATCTCGTTTGTGGCCCGGCAGTTTGATCTCACCCGATGGGTGGCCACCGGTACCGACTCGGGCGCCACCCAGCAGGCAGCCGAACAAGCCATCCGACACCAGGCCGGACGTTTCGCGAATGTGGTTCTCGGCGACGAGAACCTGCCGTACATCGCCCACAAGCGACTGTTGAAGGTGCGGGACGCACAGGCTCAGCAATGGCTCGACGCCGCCTTCGCAGCCATCGACCGCAACCCCAAGGTGTGGGACGTGCTGCTCGACGGGGTCAACACCGATGATGTGCACCGCGGCTCGGATTCCGCCGCGTTCACCCTCACCTACCCGTTCTCGCCGGCGCTCATCGCGACGCTGCGCAGCCTCTCCGGGGTGATGCAACGCGAACGTACTGCGCTCAAGGTGATGAAGCAGATGCTGGAGGACAACGCCGACCGGCTCACCGTGGAGAACGTGATCCCGGTGGGTGAGGCGTTCGACTACATCATCGACAGCGCCGGAAGCACTCCGATCAACGACGCCGTCGCCCAGAGCTTCAAGACGGCGCGCACCCTGTGGTTCGAGAAGCTTCGCCCGTTACTATTCACGCAGGCCGGCGTCGACCCCGATACCGCCGACGCCGACGTTCCCGCCGGCTTGCGCGCCGACATCCGGATCGCCAAGACACTGCTGATGTCGGCGCTCGCGCCGAATGTGCCCGCGCTCAAGCAGATCGACGCCTCACGGCTCGCGTCACTCAATCACGGCAGCATCATCAGCCTGGTACCCGGCGATCAGGTGGGCCAGATCGTCACCAAGGTTCGGCGGTGGGCAGCCGACGTCCCCGAGGTCACCGTCTCCGGCGACGCCAACCCGATCTTCTCGGTGACCCTGGAATCGGTGGACTACGAGCGGATCATCGAACGCGGCCGCGAGAACGACACCGATGGTGAACGTCGAAAACTGATGCGCGAGTTGCTCAGTGAGTACTTCGGCGTGGCCGGCGCCCAACAGACCGTCGACGGTGCCTACCTACGGACCGTCACCTGGCGGGCCACCAGCCGTGACGTGGAAGTGGTGTTCGGCAACATCCGCGACCACGGTTACCTCTCCGATGAGGCATTCCGGCCGTCCCGCGAGGGAGTGCTGCGGATGATCGTCGACCTCCCCTTCGACGAGGCCGGACACACCACCGCCGAAGATCACGATCGCATCGACGCACTCATGCGCACGGCCACCGACCGGTTCACCATCTGCTGGACGCCGGCGTTCTTCCCCGAGAAGATCACCCGTCAACTCGGTCGGCTGGTGATCCTCAACTACGTTCTCGCCGGCGACAGGTGGGCGAGCTTCGCCAACGAGCTGGCCGAGGCCGACCGTCCGGCCGCGCGATCGATTCTGCAGCAACAGCAGTCGCAGCTGCGGAGCCAGCTCGGCTCGGCCATCCAGGTCTATTACGGTGTGGCGTCGACAGCGGGCGCCGACGCGGCGTTGTTCGCCGATCAGCCGCCGTTGCGGTCGCTGCACGAGGGCTTCGTGGCGCAGCCGCCGATCGGCACCACCCTCGGTGAGGCTGTCGACCGACTGATCGCCGATGCATTCACCGCCCTGTATCCCGATCATCCGGATTTCACCCCGGCCGACAAGCTGATCACCCGCAAAGAGTTGTCGATGACGCTGGACCGGTTGCGGGAGGCCCAATCCGATCCCGAAGGTCGACTGGCGTTGGATCGCAGTGATATCCAGACCGTGCGGCGCATCGTCAGCCCGCTGGGGCTGGCCAAGACAAGCGAAACCCACCTGATCTTCTCAGCCGATCAGTTCGCCGGCTGGCGCACACGCATCACTCAGGAGCTGGGTCGCGCCGGTGTGTCGACGGACGAGTCGGGTGCGGCATCGGACTCCGAGGTACCGGTGGAGGCGGTACGGACCGCGATCGTCACCTCCGGTCCCCGGCGCGGCCTCACCGACGACGTCATCGACCTGATCACCGGCGCGTGGGCAGCGCAGACACGGCGGTCGTGGTTTCTGCACGGATCAGCCGTCGCCGAGCCTGCTCTCGGTGACTTCCGGCGGCGTGGGCTGGCGCTGCGGATCGAGCAACTGCCCGATCGGCAGGTGTGGGTCTCGGCCATTGCTCGCTGGACCACACTCACCGGCCGACGGGTCAACGACTTCCTCACTCCGTCGAATGTCGCGGCATTCGCCGGGGATGTGCGAGCGTACGCCTCCGAGCGAGCAGTGCGTCGTACCCGTCTCGCGCGTGCACTCGAGAAGGCCTACTCCGCGCGGCATCTGGACGGTGGTGCCCGGTTGTCCACGGCAACAGCACTCGACGGGCTCTTCGCGCCGGAGTTGGCCACGCTCAACAACCTCGAGATCGTGGCCCGTGTTGCCGATGCCGATCTCGGCGGTGCCACCGATGTACAGGCCAGTAGGGCGCTCGGAACAGAAGGTGCCGTTGCCGATGCCGTCGAGGCCTTCACCTTCCGTAGGCTCGAACCGCTGTTGACATGCGCCGGCACCGAGTCCGAGACGGAGGACGGGCGAGACGCAGCGAGTATCGTCGCAGAACTCGACGACGCACTCGTCAGCCACGAGCTCACGATTCCGCTGGTTGCCGCTCTGGCGAGAGTCGGCCAGCGTCGCGACGCGTGGGTCGATCGGCGATTGAGCCAGCGACCCGCGGTCGTCGACGATCCGCAGCCCACTCCACCACCACCGCCGCCGGGTCCGCGAGCCTTCCAGATGGAGGTGTCCGATCCGTCAGGCTTCTCGACCGTGGAACGCAAGCTCGCTGAGCTCTTGGCCGCTCATCCCGGTACCACTTTCACGGTGACCGTCACCGAGTCGACCGGAGCCACTGCGGCGCGATGACCACTGCAACGGGTTTGCCGGAGGCTGATCTCGCGTCGATCAAGGGCGTGATCGGTGAACTTTCGGGCAAGAACTACCGCCCCGGCGTGGTTGCGGTGGCGGCAGTCCCGCACTGGGCGGGTCCCGCGGAACTCGCCCATGCCGGGACGCGAGTACTGATCACCACCGCTTCCAGTGTGCTCGCCATCCGTGACGTGCTGCGACGGCGTACCGAGACCGATTGGCTGGTGATTCTCACCGACCGGCCGTCCACGGAGATTCCCGCGGGAATCGCCGAGCACCTGGTGACCGGCCGACTCCGCAACCTCGATCCGTTCCCCTTGTTGCGCAACGTTTTTGCTGCATCCAAGCAAGAGTTCGGTCTCTTGGGCGACCAGACAGAGATCGCTCGGGCGATGCTCCGGGAGATCGGCGAAAAGCCCACCCCGGCGCCCGGCGGGGTGCTGACCGACGACCACGTCTTCACCGAGCTCGGCCAGCGGAAGTTCGACCTCGCCCGTGCCAACATGACCCCCCATCACGTGGCCCGGTGGTCGATGGATCCGGTGGCGACGCAGCGCTACACGGCGTGGGCGGAGCATGCGCATCCGGCGCTCGTCGAGCGGTACCTCCTTTGGCTCACCCGGCAGCTCGGCGAGCTGGGGCCGATGTTGATGTCGGCATGGCGGCGCCAAGGACCGGCATCGATCGTGCCGCTCGGTCTGATCGCCGGCGTGGTCGCCGGCACACCGCAGCCCGATGAGGATGCGGCCGAATCGATCCCGCGTATTCGCACTCGGCTGGAGATGAAGGTGGACGACGTCGTCCTGTCCGAATCGCAGCTCGCCGCGTGGGGCGCGGTGGCGACCCTGGCGGTGGCCGGCGCCCACGATCCCGGACCGGCGCTCACCGCGGCCGAAGCGTTGGTCACCGAACTCCACGCCGAGCCGCTGGTGGCTCGCTCCGATGTTCTGCCGTCGGCGCTCGTGGTGCGTATCGCAGCGTTCGCAAGCCGGTTGGCCATTGCGACACAGCACGCCGTAGGGGGTGACACCGCTGCGGATGTGAACCCGGTGGATCTCACCCCGGTCGACAATGCGTGGGCCGCCGTGCGCGCACACCGCGATCACGATGCAGCCACCGCCCCCCGAGACGTTCCGGTGGGGGCTGCGGCGTTGCGCTTGATCCGCCGATTGGTCGAACCGTGGCAACACCCCGCGACACTGTCGGAATGGCTGACTCGGTACCGCACCGATTGGTCGTGGGTCGACAGTGCGGTCAATCGTGCCCACATCGGTGCCGACAACCCGCGACTCGCACACGCCGTTCACCAACTCCTCGGAGCAGTCCGCACGCGACGCGCGCAGATGGATCGCGAGTTCGCGACACGTCTGGCAGCCGCCGGCGTGCACCGCGAATCCGGTTCGGGTGCACCGCTCTACGCCGAGGACATCCTCGACGCCGTGGTTCTGCCACTCACGGCACGCGATCATGGCGCCACCGGCGCCGGACTCGGCGGCAGCGAACCGTCCCGCTCGCCGGTGCTCCTCATCGTCGCCGACGGTATGGACGTCGCGTCCGCCAACGACGTCGTGACCGATGCCACCCGGCACCGGCGTCCGCAATGGCAGGACTGCATCCGCGCCGACGACGACGGCCCGCTCACTGCGCTGTCGGTGCTCCCGAGCGTCACCAGGTTCTCGCGGTGCTCGTTGTTGACCGGCGCCCTTGCAGCCGGAAGTCAAGATCGCGAACGGTCGGGCTTCGCGGACTGGTTGCAGCAGCGAGGATTACGCGGCCAGGGGCAAGTGCTGTTCCACAAGGCCGACCTCGACGCGGTATCGAAGGGACACTCGTTGGCGCTCGACGTTCGCCAAGCCGTACAGGACACCGCCAGCCGCACAGTGGTTGCGTGTGTTCTCAACGACATCGACGACGCGCTGGATCGGTCCGATCCGATCGGGTCCTCGTGGACGGTTTCGTCGTTCAAACACCTCGACGCGCTGTTGACCGAGGCGGCCGCCGTCGGCCGGACGGTGGTGCTCGTCAGCGACCACGGCCATGTGGTGGAGCGTCGTGAGCAGCCCAGTGTGCAACGCGGAGATCAGATCTCGGCACGTTACCGCGGGGCGTCGGGAACACCTGCAGCAGATGGCGAGATGCTCGTCGACGGAGAACGCGTACTCACCGACGATCATCGCGCCGTCCTCGCCGTCGATGAGCAACTTCGCTACACCGGGCTCAAGGCCGGATATCACGGCGGGGCAGCCCTCTCGGAGGTGAGTATCCCGGTCTCGATTCTGGTCAACGGTGCCATTCGCTCGTCACTGCCGCTGGTTCCCTCGGGTTTCGCTCCCCCGTCATGGTGGGATCTCGATGATGCCGCGCCGACTCCGCTGCCCGCGCCGGTCACGCCGTCACCAGCTCCTGCGCCGGCGAAGCGACCGGCCAAGAACGCGAAGCCTGCTCCGACCTCGGGACAGGAATCACTCTTCGACGTCGGTGAAACCCCTGCGGGCTCAACGGCGGATGATGCGGTCGCCGACGCGGCATTCGATCCGATCGGTCGACTTCTCACCAGCGGACTGTTCCTCAGTCAGTTCAAGCAGTTCGGTCGTACGCTCACGCACCAGTCGGTGGGGTCGCTGCTCCGGGAATCTCAGGCGGCCAACGGCGTGCTGCCGATGAGCAGGGTGGCCGAGATCCTCGGACTGCGTCCGGCACAGGCCCGTGGGGCGGTCGCGCACCTGAGCCAGGTGTTCAACATCGACGGTGTGTCGGTGATCGCGCAACACGGTGACGACGTGACGATTTCTTCGGCATTACTGTTCGAGCAGTTCGGGGTGAGCCCATGAGTGGGTCGTCTCCGAACGGGCCGGCTCCGACCGGTCTGTCACCCGTGCGGCGCCGTGAGATCTTGACCGCGTTGCGCCAGGGCAGTGTGCCATCGGGCAACCTCGACGTACTGGCCGTCGGTATCGATTCCTTTGCTCCGACGATCGATGACGAGATCGCGGCAGTGGCGGCCGGCGGGTCGGTCTTCAAGGCAGTGCGCGGCGAATACGGCTCGGGTAAGACCTTTTTCGCCCGATGGGTGGAGCAGCGGGCGATACGACAGGGCCTCGCTGTCGCCGAGGTACAGGTCAGCGAGTTGGAGACACCGCTGCACAAGCTGGAGACGGTGTATCGGCGGACCACGGAATCGCTTCGGACATCGGCCTTCGCGCCATCGGCATTCCGGTCCGTCATCGATGCGTGGCTGTTCGAGATCGAGAATGACGCCGCTGCCTTGGTAGCCGGCGATGTACCGACCGCGGACGAAGTCGGCGCGCTGCTCGAACAGCGACTCGCGGCGGTGGCCACTGCAGCACCGGTATACCCCATGGTGTTACGTGCATACCGCAGCGCGGTGGAGTCGGGTGACGCGGTCACCGCCGATGCGTTGATCGCCTGGCTCGGCGGCCAGCCCCACGTGGCCGCCACAGCAAAACGCGCCGCCGGAGTCCGCCAAGACGTCGACCACTTCTTGGCGATGGGCTTCTTGCAGGGTCTGCTCGCGGTACTCAAGGGCGCCAGGCATCCTGGGCTGGTCCTGGTGATCGATGAGGTAGAGACCATCCAGCGCATGCGCTCCGACAGCCGGGCAAAGGCGCTGAATGCGTTGCGACAGTGGATCGACGAGCTCGACTCCGGGCGCTACCCCGGCCTGTACTTGCTGATCACCGGCACTCCGGCGTTCTTCGACGGCCGGATGGGTGTGCAGTCCCTGCCGCCGCTCGCACAGCGTCTGGCGACCGATTTCACCACCGACCCGCGCTTCGACAATCCGCGCGCACCACAGATCCGGTTGCGCAACTTCGATATTGACCGGCTCGTCGAGGTCGGTACCCGGGTCCGTGAGGTGTACGCCGACGGCGCCGGAGACCCGACGCGCATCCGGGCCGTGGTCGATGATGCCTACATCGGGGATCTCGCACGAGCGCTGGCAGGAAAGTTGGGCGGGCAGGTGGGGGTGGCGCCGCGACTTTTCGTCAAGAAGCTCGTCGTCGACGTCCTCGACCGGGTGGACCTACACGCCGACTTCGATCCTCGGCGCGACTACGCGCTGACGGTCTCGGGCAGCGAACTCACCGATACCGAACGCGCCGCGGCATCGCCCGACGACATCGAGTTGTAGCCGATGAGCGGATTTGAGTCCCTCGACCCGGCGATCCAGCATCACATCGTCAATACCCTTGGCTGGCCTGGTCTTCGGCCGCTGCAGGAGGAATCCATTCCCGCCATCGTCGGAGGTGGGGACGCGCTGTTGCTCGCTCCGACGGCCGGCGGCAAGACCGAGGCAGCGGTGTTCCCGGTACTTACGCGGATGCAGGAGCACCGGTGGGCCGGGACGTCGGTGCTGTATGTGTGCCCGTTGAAGGCGCTGCTGAACAATCTGGGCCCACGTCTCGCCGATTACGCCGCGTGGGTGGGACGTAGTGCGTCGGTGTGGCACGGTGACGTGTCGCAGGCAGCCCGTCGCGGGATCACCCGGGACCGACCCGATATCCTGCTCACCACACCTGAATCCCTCGAATCGATGCTGGTTTCAGAAAGCGTTGATGCACAACAGTTCTTGGGTGACGTCCGAACCGTGATCGTCGACGAGGTGCACGCCTTCGCCGGAGACGACCGAGGGTGGCACCTCCTCGCGGTGCTTGCCCGGCTGGAGTCTTTGATCAGCGATGCGAGTGGGCCGAATGCCCCCCGCCGGCGGCTGCAGCGGATCGGGATGTCGGCTACCGTCGGTAACCCTGACGAACTGCTGCGATGGCTCCGCGGAGGGGCGGCAGACGGTGGGCGAGTGGTGGCACCGGAGGCGTCGGCCGCGGTGGGTGCTGAGATCACCGTCGATGCCGTCGGCAGCGCCGAGAACGCTGCCACGGTCATCGCGGGACTACATCGTGGCGAGAAACGGCTCGTGTTTGTCGATTCACGTCGGTTGGCCGAGGAACTCGGGACGGCACTGCGAAGCCGCGGCATCACCACGTTCATCTCGCATTCGTCATTATCGGCGCAGCAGCGCCGCGAATCCGAAGCGGCCTTTGCCGAGGCCCGCGATTGCGTCATCGTCGCGACGTCAACGCTGGAACTCGGGATCGACGTCGGTGATCTCGACCGGGTCATCCAGATCAACTCACCGCGGACGGTCTCATCGTTCCTACAGCGACTCGGCCGGACCGGTCGACGACCCGGCACCACCCGCAACTGTCTGTTCTTGGCCCTCGACGATGCTTCACTCGCGCAGACGCTGGGAATGCTGCACTGCTGGGCGACCGGCTGGGTGGAGCCCGTGGTGGCCACTCCCGAGCCTCGCCACATCGCTGCTCAGCAGATCCTCGCGGCGGCCTTGCAGACCCGACGGCTTCCGCTCGTCGGGTGGCAGCATCAGTGGGCCGATCTACCGCTGTTCGGTGAGGACGGCGACGAGATCTTCGACCACCTGCTCAGCACGGGGTTCCTCGACCACGATGCCGGCAGCGCCTTCATCGGACTGGAAGCCGAAAGACACTTCGGGCGGCGTCATTTCCTGGAGCTCCTCGCGGTGTTCACCGCGGCTCCCGAGTTCCGGGTCTTCGAGGGCCGCAACGAGATCGGGATGGTGGAGGTCGGGGTTCTGACCCAGCGGACGGAGGGCCCTCGTGTACTGCTGTTGGGTGGTCGATCGTGGAAGGTGACCCATATCGACTGGAAGCGACGGCAGGTGTACGTGGAGGGCACCGATATCCACGGCACTGCACGCTGGCAATCGATACCGGACGGATTGTCGTTCGAGATCACTCGCGGCGTGCGCAGCGTGCTGCTGGGAGAGACACCCTCGGGAGTGACGTTGTCACGCCGTGCCGTCGAGGCGCTCGATGGTTACCGTGCGCAGCGCTCGGCGCACGTTCACCCGGCCAACCTGGTCATTGAGCGAGATGTGCGCGGCGACTGGCGGTGGTGGACGTGGGCCGGAACCAAAGCCAACCGCACTCTCGCCGCCTGGACTCGAGAGCTGGTGCCCGGGCGTCAGAGGATCAGCGGAGAGTCGATCCGGTTGCACTCGGACCTGCGAGTCGACGACATCGCGCGCGTATTGGCTTCGGTGCGGGGCAGCTCGCACCGTCCTCTGCCGGATGTCGATCGCGCCGCGATCAGCGGGCTGAAGTTCTCGGCGGCGCTCCCGGAAGGCCTGGCGCGCCGGACTCTCGCTGCACGGGTGGTCGACGTCAAAGGCGCGGAATCGGTTCTGACGAGACGTGTGTCATTCGCGAAATGCTGACTCAGAGGGAGCCGATCGCATGGCATTGAGTGTGTCGATGTTCCATCGACGGTTCAACTTGTCGGATACGCCCGATACGATCGCGGCGTGACAGAAGCGCGCTCCGACGACACCAAGTCGTCGCTGATAGATGCAGTGGCAGCAGCCACAGCTGCCGGCGCTGTGGCCCTCGACGAGCTGGAACTCGAGTCGAAGGCACTCATTCGCGACCTCGGCGAGTCGTTGACGGCGCCTGAGTTGACAGCTCACTTCGACGCCTATGTGCGCGACTCCCACCTGCTCCTTGATCGACAGCGAGAGCAGCTGTCGACCTTCAACATCGCGTTCTTCGGCAGGACCGGCGCCGGCAAGAGCACGCTCCTGTCTGCGTTCGGGCAGCTCGACGGCAGCGGAGTATCTCCCGGTGTCAGTGACTTCACCACCGACGTCATCCCCGTCGACTGGAATGGTTGCCGACTGTGGGACACACCGGGAATCAACGGATGGGGCCGGACCCGCCGACGCGCAGATCTGGAGGAAGCAGCACGGAAAGCAGTCGAGTCCGCCGACGTGGTCCTGCTCTGCTTCGACACCCAAAGCCAGCAGGCCTCCGAGTTCACGAAAGTTGCCCAGTGGGTGCAAGCCTTCGGGAAGCCTGCCATCGCCGTCCTCAACGTACGGAATCGACGCTGGCGGCACTCGGCCAAGGTCAGCCGGATCTCGGAGCGCGAACGTCATTCACGGTCGGTCCGTGAGCATGTCAACAACATCAGAACCGAGCTTGCGCGTATTGGTCTCGGCGGTGCCCCGGTGGTGGCCATCAACACTCAGCGGGCGCTCTTCGCGCGAGCCGCAACGCCGTTTCAGGGCCAGTCCGCCAAGGATTTCGACGCGAACCGAAGTGAATTCGGAATCGCCTACCTGCATGACGCATCGAACTTCGAGGTGCTCGAGGATCTTCTTGCCGCTTCGATCACCAGCGGCGGCACGGAACTGCGACTTACTTCCCTCTACGCAGGCATGCGCGCACTCCGGGAGAGACTTGCGAACCAGATCATCAACGAACGCAACGAGAGTGCGACGGCGATCGGACTCGGTGAGCGCGGTCTCGCCACGTTACTCAGGGTGCTCGGATATCCCGACGGCCCCGACCGCAACGCGCTACTCGGTGACAGCGAGCCCGCGTTCTCTCAACTCGAACAGATTCGCGGCGAATTCACCGAAGCTTCCGAGGGGAGCCTGGCGCGTCACAGCCGTGGCATCATCACCGCTGCGTTGGGAGCAGTTCGCGCCGATTCGCATCGGCGGGCTGAGAAAGTGACCGAGAAGATCCTGAACGGCGCAAAACTCTCATCCCAGCAGGTTCGGGACGCGATCTTCGACGCAGCTCGCATCGACGCCGCAGAGGAACTGGCGTGGAAATCGTATGAAACCTTTCTGCAAAGACAGCTGGATTTGGTACCCGGCGATCACACAAAGGCCGGTGCCGAACAGCAACCGACTGTCAGCACCCAAGCTGTCGGCCGCTTTTCATACCGGGCGACCCGGGTTGTCCAGGCCGCGGCAAAGGGAGCGGGGGCGGCTGGTGCGGTGCTCGGATTCACCCCGGCGGGTTGGGGAATCCTGGCAGTCGGTGCTGCGGGAGACTTCGCTGGAGGCAAACTCCTGCTCCATGCGCAAGGCCAACAGGCACTGACTCGCGCTGCCGCTTTCCGCGACGCTCGCGACACCGTCAATGGATATTTCGATGAGCTCGACACCCGTCTTCGCGAAGCGGTCCTCAGACATAGCTGGGCAACCGCTGGCCCAGTCCTGCGCCAGCATGTGGAACAGACACTCCGCCACCAGCGGGTTCACTCGCAGAGTCTCACCGCAGAAAGCCTCGTGAAGGGGATTGCGCCCGCTCGAAGCAGTGGTCCAACCGCCGACGATGTGCTCGCGCGAGCCACGTCGGCGGTCGAGAATGCGAGGACATTCAGCCGTGACGCGGAGGTATGGCTCGGCGAAGACTGGCTACTGACGGGGCAGCCGCGCAACCATATCGATCCGTCGACCTCTCTCGCAGTCAGCCAGTTCGACTACGGCACTGGCAAATCTGTCGGATTCCTCGAAGAAGCTTGGGCGCCTGTAGATCAGACCGCAGTAGATCTTTGGCTCAAACGTTGCGCACAGTTCGTACACGGCAGTGGAGACGATTCGGCTATCGCAAGTCCGAGAGTTGTCATTCTCGGTGACTACAGTGCGGGAAAGTCGACGCTGATCCGTCGTCTTCTCTTCGAAGCCGGTGAGCACATCGACCAAGAAATCGAGATCCGCGCGTCTGCGACAACGTCTGGCGCACGTGAATATCAGGTGGGCCGATATCGGCTCATCGACACGCCGGGCCTGCAGTCCGGGTCGAGCGCACATGATCTGACTGCGCGAGAGTCGCTCAGCGGAGCCTCTCTGGTTGTCGTCGTCCTGCAAGTGAACCTGCTCATCGGCGATGCGGAACTGATCCGCACTCTGATCGACGGCGGACACAATTCGCCGAGCAGGCGAAGTCGAACGCTCTTCGTGATCAATCGCGCAGACGAGCTCGGAGTCGATCCAGTCGCTGCGCCCTCGGACTTCGTGAACCTCCGGGAACAGAAAGCAGCCGAACTCATTTCCACCCTTGCCTCACAAGGCGTGGAAATCGACAGGGGTCAGATTCACATCGTCGCGGCTGATCCGTATGGAATCGTGGGTGGGGATCGCACCGCGACGCGCGAGAGCTTCAGTGCGCATCGTGAGTGGGATGGCGTGCAGGCCTTGATCGATATGTTCACTCACGCGACCGACGCGGAGGTGTTGACCGGGACTCTTCTCGGACAAGCAGATGCGACCATGTCGTCACTACTTGCGTATCGCGACCTACTGACCGCAGACAGCGACGCGTTGAGCGACGAGAACACTCGTCGAACTGACGACCTGTCGGCAGTGGCCAACGGGTTGGGCGACCTCCGGGTGCTCCTGGACGAGGTTCGCGAGAATCTACGCAGGGCCATAAACGAAGGTGCGGACGTCGCGCGGCAAGATATTGAGAATCTCGGCACCATTGATCGTGCCGCACTGGCGAAGGCTGTCAACAGTTGGCATGAAGACCCAAGCTTTGACCAGCGCATCGACGACGTGACATCAAGAGCGGCAGATGATCTGGCAGTCTGGGCCGACACCCAGACTTCTGTTATCGGCAGAAGATCAGCACTTGCACAATGGTCCGCCGGGGTTCAGACGGCTGTCGCCGCACCCTCCGCGCAGTCCGCCGCGTTTGCGAACGCACCAAAGGTAGTTGGTGATGCCGGCAAGTACGCCGCGAACGCGGCAAAGCTCCTCGGTCAGCGCAAATACCTCTATCCTGCCGCGAAAAAGCTGGGTGTTAATTTCAAGCCGTGGGGTGCGGTCAAGGCGAGCAAACGCTTCGCCAAAGCTGGTCCCATCCTCATGGCGGTAGGCGCGGTTGCCGACGGTGTGGCCATGTACCAAGATCATTCGGCGCACAAAGCCTGGGCGAAGGAAAAGTCTGAGGCGCGGCGGCTCATCGATCGGCAAGCACAAGAAATCGAGGACTCGATGATCACCGGGAGTAGCGGGCTCATCGACTCGGTCGCCCCAGTTGCCGAGCTGCTCTGCGAACTGCGCGAGCGTCTCGATGTCCTCACCGAGGCCACGGGCGTGCAAATCGACACCATGCGCTACCGACTGGATTCTGTTTCAGAAAGCATCGCAGCCGCACCTTACGTCCGCCACGAGTGAAAGCCGACAATGACCACCATCAACAGTGCTGAGCAATGGGTTCTTTCGTCATCAGACGCCGAGAGCGTGGCCAAGTGTCGCGAGGGTCTTGCCGAGTTCACGAGACAGTCCAAGCCCATCGTCACTGTCCTCGGGTCATACGACACGGGCAAGAGTAGTCTCATTCGACGGATTCTCGTCGATAGTGGCGTCAGCGTTCCCGAGTGGTTGACCATTAGTGCGCGCCACGAAACGTTTGCGGTCAATCAGATTGACTGCGGGGGCTACATTGTGCGGGACACACCCGGTCTGGCCATCGGTGCAGATGATGCCCGCGCCACCTCCAACACGTCTGATGCGTTCGATGCGGTCACCACTACGGATATCGCAGTCATCACGGTCTCTCCTCAATTGGCGACGGGCGAACGCGACGCCCTCCTCGATCTCATCAGTGTGGGATGGGCACCGGGGACGCTGTGGTTCGTGATCGGCAGATTCGACGAAGCTGGAGTGCCTTTCGACTCGGATCCCGACGGGTACCGCGGTGCCGCGGAACGCAAGACCCGCGAGCTTCGGGATTCCCTGAAACTGGATCCTGGTGTTCCGGTGTTCGTCGTGTCCCAGGACTTTGAGCAGATCGGTGGACCTGATCGAGATCTCGATTCAGACACCTGGGAGGAGTCCAGGGAGTGGGACGGTATGGCTTCCCTGGAGGACGCTCTGACGTCAATAACACAGGACCGACGTGATTTCTTGAGAGACGCTGCGGTCAAACGGTTCTGGGCAATCGCTGCCAAGCAGGTGGCCCAGGGTCTCGCAGGTGAGCGCCAAGATCTCAAGACACTGGAAGGCGTAGCGGACCGGGCCGCAAAGCAATTGGAACTCTGGGACGATCAACTCAACACGCTCAGCAGAGCAGCGGCGAGTGCGCTCGACAGCGAGATCGATCAGGAGTCTGCGCGCCTGACGAAGCTCCAATCAGATCTGGCATCCGTCACCACGGCTCTCACTCAGGTCCTGGACCGGTGGCACGCGAAACAGACCCAGAGCCTCGATCTGTTGCTGCAGGATGTCGACTTCGCCCAGACAACCGAGAAGGCCAGCCCCGATTGGCAAGATCTGTCCGACATTCTGCAACAAGCAACGGTCGGCGCCACCGCTGCGGCGCAGGGTCCTGACCCGATCTTCTCCAAGGTCACCGGACGACTGGGACCGGTGATTGTCGGTGCTCTGACCGATTACGCGAAGCTGAGCCGCCAGAAGACCTTGAAGGCGCGCGGTTCCGCTTTGCCCGCGGACACAGAGTGGTCCGCTCCCAAGTACGCTGCCGCCGCAGCGGCTGGACTACCGCTGTTGCAGGAAGTAGCCGGCTTCGTCGATGACGAGCGTGCGAAGGCGGCCGCGAAAGCGCAGTATGCGGCTCAGCTCTCGCAATATGCACAGCTCACCAAACAGAAGGCTGATGAGCAGTGGGCCATCACAATCGACCACGCACGCAACAGAGTGCAGGAGGCTTTCGGAGAACAGGCCGGCACCTTACCGGTCATCACCGACCGCATCGCCCAGATCGACAGTGCGCTGCAGCAGATCGGAGAGTGGGGCCGGTAGGCCGGGGCGATCAGCGACCAGACGTCGACGTCCGCCCTCGCCCAAAGCCCCGGCGCTAGAGCGGATTCGGCGCTATGCACCACCGGCGTCGAGCCGGCTCGTCACACGTTCGCGTACGGCGCGAAAGTACGGTGCGCGGTGCGGGTGGGCGCGATGATGCGGCGAGTCCGGGCCGTGCCGGTCCAGCATGTCGCGCATCCGGTCCTCGACGTCCATCACGGCGTGGCCGGTCGGGCTGGAGGTCTGGTCGGCCAGCGTCAGCGCGTCGGTCACCTCGTCCTCGACGAAGGTGAAGTCGCTCAGTGCTTCGTCGATGCCGCGTTCGGCCGCGATGTAGCGCGCGCCGGAATGGTGGGCGACGAGAGCGCACACCTCTTCGGGCCAGCCCCGCGCGCGGAGATACCGTGCGCCGTCGACGGGATGAAAGCCGGTGTCGCGCAGTGCGGGAACGTAGCCGATGTCGTGGAGCCAGGCGGCGGCGATCAACGCATCGCGCCGTCGCGGATCAACGGTTTGGGCATACCGGGTGGCCTGCGCGGCCACGCGGGTCACGTGGCGGAGCCGGTTCGGATCAGAGGCCAGGAGTCGTGCTGCGAGTTCTCGCGCCGCGTCCGTGAGCGCGTTCTCGTCGTCCACAACCTCTCCTCCGCGTCCCCCGACGGCCCGGCACGTGTGATTGTGCCACGACGCCCCACACCGGACGATAACGTCTGTCAGATGTCACGACCGTCGCCACACACCGTCGTCGTCGGAGCCGGCGTCGCCGGGTTGACCACCGCCAGGTTGTTGCACAGGTACGGCCACAGCGTCGTCGTGCTGGAGGCCCGCGACCGGATCGGTGGCCGCACCCACACCGACCGCTCCGACGGATATGTCACCGATCGGGGTGCCTCGTGGATTCACGGCATCGACGACGCCCCGTTGTTCGACGCCGCCCGCGCGTTCGGTATGCGGACCGTCGAGTTCACCGTGGGCAGTTATCAGCCACTGAGTCGGCCGACCGCCTACTACGGCCCCGACGGTTCCCGGCTGAGCGACGCACAGATCGCCGCGTTCGTCGAGGACATACAGACCGTCGACGCGCTGCTGTCGGACGCCATCGGCTCGGCCGGTCCGGGGCGCTCCTACTGCGACGCCGTGGAGGACACCTTGGCCGGGCTCGACTGGACGCCCGGCCGCGCCGAGCGGGTGCGGGAGTTCTTGGCGCACCGCACCGAGGAGCAGTACGGCGTGGAGAGTGGCGAGCTCGATGCCCACGGTCTCGACGACGACGAGACCCTCGGCGACGAGGTGGTCTTTCCCGACGGCTACGACCGACTGGCGTCGGCGCTGGCGCAGGGGCTCGACGTGCGGTTGGGCCACATCGTGACGCGGGTCCGGTGGTCGGCGGAGGGTGTCGTCGTGGCATCCGATGCCGGGGAGTTCGCCGCCGATCACGTCGTGTTGACCGTGCCGGTGGGGGTGCTGAAGTCGGGTGATCTGACCGTCGATCCACCGCTGCCCGAACCACTCGCCGGTGCGCTCGACCGGCTGGAGATGAACGATTTCGAGAAGATCTTCCTACGCTTCGAGCACCGATTCTGGGATGACGGTGTGTACGCGGTCCGGCGGCAGGGGCCGGCCGGTCGCTGGTGGCATTCGTTCTACGACCTGTCCGCATTGCACGGCACGCCCACGCTGCTGACCTTTGCCGCCGCCGACTGCGCCCGCGCGATCTGCGGCTGGTCGGACCGTCGGATCGCCGATTCGGTGCTCGACGCACTGCGCGAGATCTACGGCGATGCCGTGAGCACACCGATCCGTGTCGACGTCACCCGGTGGCGCGACGACCCGTTCGCGCGGGGATCGTATGCGTATATGACCGTCGGCTCGACGACCGCCGACCACGACGTGCTCGCCACCCCGGTCGGCGACGGCGTGCTCCACATCGCCGGTGAGGCCACGTGGACCGACGACCCGGCGACGGTGACCGCAGCGCTGATGTCGGGGCATCGGGCGGTGGGCAACATCCTCGGCCATCCGGTGCCGCTCGAGGAGTTGTGGCAGAAGGGCACGTGACCTCCTGGCCGAATCACCCAGCAAGGTCGCGTGAATCTACTCATGGCGCCACCGGGACCGGTTGCGATCGTTGTCGGCATGGCAACCTCAGAGATTCCCCAGAACCCCACCACCGCAGCGTTCTTCCTCCAGGCAGCGATCGCCTTCGGCGTCAGCCTCGCGACCGCCGTCGTCGGCGTCTTCTATCTGCCGATCGACGCCTGGCAGCGCGGTTTTCTCGCAATCACCTTGCTGTTCCTCACATCCAGTACGTTCACCCTCGCCAAGGTGGTGCGCGACCGGCAGGAGCAGACGTCGGTGCGGGCACGACTCGACGAGGCGAGGGTGGACAAGTTGATCGCCGAACACGATCCCTTCAGCAAGGTTTCATGATTCGGGTCTCGGAGTTCGGGGCGCGGGCTCGGTCAGAAGTAGTGGGCGCGTCCGCCCACCGCACGGCCGGTGGCACCGAGGATCGCGAGGATCAGACCGATCACCACCAGGATGATGCCGATGGTCCATAGGATCGGGATACCGAAGATGAGTCCGAGGATCAGACAGATGGCGCCGAGGATGATCATGAGAAGCCTCTCGAGATGACGCGGATGAGGACTGCTCGGCGCTGCTGCAAGCACCTTCCACCCTAGACCTCCCGCACCCCGACGTATACGGAGTCAGCAGATGATCGACAAGAATCCGGCCGACGCGGTACGGCAGGCGACCGGGCGCGGCGAGTTCGAGGCCCTGGCCCGCGCCGGTCACGTGGTGAGCGGGTTGTTGCATCTGTTGATCGCCTACATCGTCGTTCGACTTGCCTTCGGCGATCCGGGAAACGCCGATCAGTCCGGTGCGTTGGGTTTGTTCGCGTCGTCGACGGGTGGGCGAATGGCGTTGTGGGCTGCGGTCGTCGCCTTCGTCGCGATGGCGTTGTGGCGCATCGCCGAAACGATCATCGGACCGCATCCGGCCAACCCGAAGCCCGGTGAGGACGACGGCTGGCTCGATCGCGCCAAGGCCGCATCCCTGGCCGTGGTCTATCTCGGATTTGCTTGGTCAGCAGCGCAATTCGCGTCAGGCCATGGACAGTCCAGTGGCAGCCAGAACGCCGGGATGAGCGCCAGGCTGATGGAATCGGTTGCCGGCAAAGGACTTCTGATCATCGTCGGACTCGTCATCATCGGCGTCGGTATCTATCACATCTACAAGGGCGTCACGAAGTCGTTCCTTGACGACCTCACCATCGACGACAACCCGGCGCTCACGGTGACCGGCGTCGTCGGTTATGCGGCCAAGGGACTTGTGCTCGCCGGCGCCGGCGTGCTGGTGATCATCGCGGCGGCGACGGCCGACCCGGCCAAGGCCACCGGTATCGACGGTGCGGTCAAGACGGTCGCGGGATGGCCGGCCGGCCAGGTTCTGCTCGTCCTGGCCGGTCTCGGGTTGGCGGCCTACGGCATCTACTGCTTCGTGATGGCGCGTTTCGCGCGGATGTGACAGTGCGTTTCACGCGGAGGTGACAGTGCGTTTCGCGCGGATGTGACAGTGCGGCTTGATCACGTCGAATAGAGGCGTGTGGTCGTGGTGATCAGGTCACCGAGCGCTGCCGGCTCGTGATCGAGCCACCACGCCAGCCGGACCGCGATCCGTGGGCCGTCCTTGACGGGGCGGTAAGTGATGTCACCGCGCGCGTGGTGATGAGCCGTGGATTCGGCCGTGGTGCCGACGCCGCGGCCGGCGGCGATGGCGTCGAGCCAGCCCTCGACGTCGTGGATCTCGACGACCTCGGGTGAGCGTGCCGTCCCGGCCCACAGTTCGCGGTGGGTGGTGCCCGACCGGGTGTCGACGAGTACCGGGCGGGTGGCTACCTCGGCCATCGTCAGACTGCGTCGGCGCGCCCACTGCGGGTCGTCGGTGGCGAAGGCCACCAGCCGCCGTTCGAGGCCGACGATCGCCGATCCGAACCGCTTCTCGTCGACGGGAACCCGGACGATGGCCACGTCGCAGAGCCCGTCGGCGAGTCCGCCGGTTGCCGAATTGTGTCGCACGAGTTCGAGTTCGGTGTTCTCGTGCTGTCGGGCCCACTCGCGTTGCAGCGTCGTGGTGTGCTTTCCCAATGCGGCCCAGGCATATCCGAGCCGGAGAATGGCGTGGCGGCTGTCGAGGAACTGGGTGAATCGTTGTGCCTCGGCGAGTACTCGACGGGCGTGCGGCAGCACCTGTCGGCCGGTGCTGGTGAGTTCGCATCCGCGGGGAATCCTGCGCAACAGCGTCTCACCCACCGAACGTTCGAGGGAGGCGATGGTTCGCGATACCGCGGCCTGTGAGACGTACAGGCGCTCAGCCGCCTCGGTGAACGATCCGGCATCGGCAGCGGTGACGAAGAAACGAAGTTCACGCAGGTCCCACTCCATGACCAAAGCGTATACCTACGTCAATATATGCACTGGTCATCGGTATCGGCCACTCATACCGTCAAGGTATGCACATGTCTCGTCAGACGCGCGGCATCGGACTCGTCCTGGGCAGCGCAGCATCCAATCAGACCGGAGCCGCCCTGGGCGCCATGGCCTTTCCGACGCTGACCCCGGTCGGGGTGGTCGCCGTGCGGCAGATCGTCACCGCCGTTGCCCTCATGGCAACGATCCGTCCGCGGGTCCGCGGGCTGACCCGCCGACAATGGCTGCCGATCATCGGTCTGGCCGTAGTGTTCGGGGTGATGAATCTCGGCCTGTATTCGGCGGTCGACCGTATCGGGCTCGGTCTGGCGGTGACGCTGGAATTCCTCGGGCCGCTCACCATCGCGGTGTGCGGAGCACGCGGCACGGTGTCGGTCGGGTGTGCACTGACCGCGGCACTCGGCGTGGTGACACTGACCCGCCCCGGCCCGACGACCGACTACGTCGGGATCGGGTTCGCGCTGATCGCCGCGCTCTCATGGGCGTGTTACATCCTGCTCAATCGCTCGGTGGGCCGTCTGGTGCCCGGAGTGCAGGGCAGCGCCCTGGCCGGTCTCGTCGCCGCGGGTGTGTGGATGCCCATCGCCATCGGTTGGCTGCTCACCCACCGGCCCACCGTCACCGCGCTGGTTCTCGCGGGACTGTGCGGCGTGCTGTCGTCGATCGTGCCGTACGTGACGGACCTGACTGCGCTGCGCTGGATTCCCGCGCACCTGTTCGGGACTCTGACGAGCATCAACCCGGTGTGGGCCGCACTGATCGGCGTGATCGTGCTCGGTCAACGACTCGGGGGCCTCGAGTGGATCGGGATCGGGCTCATCGTCGTGAGCAACGCGGCCGCGCTTGTCGCCCACCGTGGTGCCGATGCTGGCGATGATCACCAGGACGATCGCCGTCAGCCGCAGGGCACCGGCCGCCTGTCCGAGCAGCACCCAGCCGGCGATGGTGGCGACGATCGGTTCGAGGCTGAGCAGCACTCCGAACACGTGCCGCGGCAGACGGCGTAGTGCCCCGAGCTCCAGGGTGTACGGAATGACCGACGACAGCAGTGCCGTGCCGAGAGCGGCGAGCGCGACAGTGGTGTCGAGGTGTCCGGCCGTCAGGCCACCCATGCCGAACGGCAGGACGCACACCGTCGCGACGACCAGTGCCATCGCCAATCCGCCGGAGCCCGGAACTCGTTGCCCCACACGCGCACTGGTGAGAATGTACAGAGCCCAGAACGCGCCGGCGATCACAGCGAACAAGACGCCGAGGGGATCGAGGCCCGCCGCCTCGGTCATGCTCTCGACTCCCAAGAGCACCATCGCGGCCAGCGCCAGGCCGACCCACACCAGGTCGGTGCGTCGTCGTGACAGCACAGCGGCGAGGATCAGTGGGCCCAGGAATTCGATGGAGACCGCCACGCCGAGGGGCAGCCGCGCGATGGCCTCGTAGAAGGTGCCGTTCATCCCGGCCAGCGCGACACCGAAGGCCACGACCGATCGCCACTGCCCGACGCTCCAACGCCATGCCCGCGGCCGCGCCATCATCAACAGGAGGATTGCGGCAAGCCCCAGACGCAGCGTGGTGACCCCGGCGGCGCCGAGCGCGGGGAACGCGATCCCGATGGCCAGCGCCGCGCCGAACTGCAGCGAGACGCACGAACCCAAGATCATCAGCACCGGCATGACTACCAGGATCACGCGTCGGCGCTGATCAATCCAGCGAATGTTTCTACTCATCTACCATTAGCAGAACTGAACAATTCTGGAGGTGGTGATGCTCAACGTCAGCCGCCTGCGCATCCTGCGGGAGTTGCATCTACGGGGCACCCTGGCCCAGGTCGCCGAGGCGTTGTCGTACACACCGTCGGCCATCTCCCAACAGCTGTCGCTACTCGAGCGCGAGGCGGGCGTGGCCCTGCTCGAGCGAGTCGGGCGAGGTGTCCGGCTCACCGATCAGGCGCTGACACTCGTCGCGCACGCCGAGGTGATCCTCGCCGAACTCGAACGCGCCGAGGTCGACCTCGCGCAGGCCCAGCCGTCGGTGCACGGAGTGCTGCGCGTGTCGTCGTTCCAGTCGGTGGTGGCCGAGATCGTCCCGCGGGTGCTGACGCTGCTCGAACGCAGCCATCCCGCGTTGCAGGTGGAGCTGACGCTGCGCGAGGTCGAGGGCGCGTATCGGGGATTGCTGTCACACACCTTCGATCTCATCCTCGGCGAACAGTTCCCCGGGCGGCCCTCACCGGTCCGGCCGGGCACCGATCGCGCCGACCTCATCCACGATCGGCTCCTGCTCGCCGTCCCGGCACAGGGACCGCTGGCGGTGGAGCCGTCCGGACTTGCCGAACTCGCCGAACTCCCGTGGGCACTCGAACCCGCGGGGACCGACAGCGGCGAATGGGCACGCGCCGTGTGTCGTTCGGCCGGCTTCGAGCCGCGAGTGCGGTTCGACGGCCCAGACACCCTGCTGCATTCGAGGTTCGTGGCCAACGGTCACGCACTCGCTTTCGTTCCCGCGTTGATCGCCGGCGACGACCCGCGACTGCGGCTCTACGCCCTACCCGGCGACCCGGAACGGAGTCTGTTCACCGCGGTCCGCACGGGCCGGTCCGGCCATCCCGCCGTACGTGCGTTTCGAGACGCGTTGGCGCAGGCGGCTGCTGAACGTGGGCCGCAGGTGCCGAGCGTCGAACTGTTCCGCGCGTAGATCACCCACTGACCTCACCAGGTGTGATGCCCGGCCGCATCGGCTCCGCGGTCGACTTCGGCCAGCAGCCGGTGCATGGTGGCCGAGCGCACGAGATATCGATCCAGGAGCGGGTTGGCTGCTCCGTGAACCCATTTGAGCGCTCGCCATCCGGCCGGCGCGAACGATTCGCCGTGCCGGTGCACGACGTTGCCGACGATGACCCGAGCCGCGTCGTCAGCTGAGATCCGTCGACTCAACGGCCACGGCAGCAGTCCGCCGATCTGACGTCCCAACTCGTCGGAATCGAGCATGTCGTGTGTCATATCGGTGTCAACTATCCCGAAGTAGACGACACCTGCGGAGGCTCCGTGGGGAGCGAGCTCGAGGCGGAGAGCACGGCCGAGCTGGCTGACCGCGGCCTTGCTGACCATGTACGGCGATCCACCCGCTCCGGGCGCGAACGAGGCCCCCGACGACACGATGACCACGTGGCCGCCGCCGGCGACGATCTGATCGAGCGCCGGCCGGACGGTGTTGTACACGCCGGTGATGTTGACACCGATCACCCGATCGAACTCGTCATCGTCGAGCGCACGGACGGTGGCCGGAGTCGGACTGACCCCCGCATTCGCGACGATCACGTCGATCGATCCGAAATGCTTTGTCACCGAACGCATC
Source organism: Gordonia polyisoprenivorans NBRC 16320 = JCM 10675 (assembly GCF_000241325.1). GTDB lineage: Bacteria > Actinomycetota > Actinomycetes > Mycobacteriales > Mycobacteriaceae > Gordonia > Gordonia polyisoprenivorans. The sequence continues at coordinate 82,948 of NZ_BAEI01000025.1, forward strand.
ACCCGCCGCATGCATTCTCGGTCCCGGACGTCTGCCGCATAGGCCACCGCATTCGGGCCCAGATCTTTCGCGGCCGCATGCACCCCGACGGCGTCGCGGTCGACGAGCGCAACCCGTGCCCCGAGACGCACCATCCGCGCGGCAACTGCTCGGCCGATACCCTGTGCGGCGCCGGTGACGACGACGACCTTGCCTGCCGGGTCGAGGCGATTCATGAAGCACGCTCCGCCATGGGACTGCGTGGTCCGACGTCGAAGGCTGCAGCGTCGAAGTGCTCTGTGCGACGGGCATATTCGAAACTCCATCCCGGATACAGGCCGGCATTGCGACCGTCGGCGGTGTGGTAATAGCTCGTGTCGCACCCACCGGTCAGCCACACCGTGTGCTCACTGCGCCGGTTCATCTCGTCGACGAACTCGTCCTGTGCACCCGCGCGGACCTCCACCCGCACGACGCCGCGGTCCCGTAACTGACCGAGCGCGTCGACGATGTAGCGGCATTGGGCCTCGATCATGTAGATCGCCGACTGGTTGCCGACCGCGCCGAATGCACCGAGAGTGGTGAAGAAGTTCGGGTATCCGGCGGTCGCGGCGCCCAAGTAACTGCGCGGACACTCCCGATAGTCGTCGGCGTAGGTGCGTCCATCGAGGCCGTGAATTCGCTCGTACACCGCCGGCGGGACCTGGAATCCCGTCCCGTACACGATGGCGTCGACGGGGTGCTCGTGTCCGTCGCGTGTGATCACCGAGCTGTCGGTTATCTCGGCGATGCCGGCGGTGACGACGTCGACGTTGTCTCGGGTGAGCGCCGGGAGGTAGTTGTCAGAGAAGATCGCCCGTTTGCATCCGATGACATAATCGGGGGTCAGCATCCTCCGAAGTGTGCGATCGCGCACCTGCCGGCGCAACTGGAACCGCCCGAGCAGCTCGAAGGGGTATCGAAACCGCGCGTCGACGAAGCCGACGAGCCCGAAGCTCTCGATCGCCAGGTAGTAGACCGTGCGGAGCAGGCGGCGCAGGGCCGGGACGCGGCGCAGGAGTGATCTCTCGACGGCGCTGGTGGTGCGGTCCATCCGTGGCACGATCCACGGGGCGGATCGTTGGAACACCACCAGGTGCTCGACGTGCGGTTGCAGCTCCGGGATGAATTGGACGGCCGAGGCTCCGGTACCGATGACCGCCACCCGCTGCCCGGATGGGTCGAAGTCGGTGGGCCAATGCAGTGAATGAAAAGCCTTGCCGGCGAATCGTTCCCGTCCGGGTATCGCGGGGTAGCGCGCCTCTCCATAGACGCCGGCGCAGGTGATCAGGAACCGGGCGGTCATCGGTCCCCGGGAGGTGGTGAGACGCCACAGGGAGCCCGTGTCGTCCCAGTCGGCCCGGAGAAGCTCCGTGTCGTAGCCGATGTGGTCGAGCACCCCATGGCGGTCGGCAACCGTCTGCAGATACTCGAGAATCTCCGGTTGCGTGCCGTAGGTCCTCGACCAGTCGGGGTTGGGCGCAAAGGAATAGCTGTACAGGTGCGACGGCACATCGCACGCACACCCCGGATACACGTTGTCCCGCCATGTTCCGCCGAGTTCCTCGGCGCGTTCGAGTATCACGAAATCCTGCAGCCCAGCTTTGCGTAACGAGGCCCCCAGCGCGATCCCGGCGAAACCTGCTCCGACGACGACGATCTGATGGTCGGGTCCGTCGATCGCTTCGGGCCGGCGGTCGGTCATCGTCGGGCGAGTTTCTGTCGGAGACCTCGGGTGACCGCAGGCACCTTGGACAGGCCCATGAGGGCGCGAAACTGCCAGCTGTCGTCACGCGGAAGGATGCCCGCCCGCTGGACGCCGTCGAGAAAGTCATAGAGGGTCTCGCCCTCTTCCATGAGGCCGTCGGCGTTGAAGTGGTATCGGTCGACCGCGGGGGCCTGGATGAATCGGCCGTTCCCGTAGATGGTCGGAGCGGAATCGTCGTACGGGTGCAGCCTGAGCGGACCGCTCCAGTGGCCGCTGCCCATGTAGCGGATGACCGTCCGCACGGTGCCCTCGGGAGTGACGTCGATGTACACCTGGTCGGGAAGGGGGTCGTACCGCCAGTCCGGGATGGCATCGAAGAATGCGAAGTTGTACTTGACGAACTCGTCGATGCCGACGATGGTCCGGCCGAAGGTGGTGACGTCGGTGTACCGGATGTCCTGGGTGTACAGCTCGTCGTTGATGGTCATGTCCCGCACCAGGAAACTCCACCAGTACTTCTTCGCCCAGGTCATGACCCACGACAGATCCTTGTCGTGGACGTTGCTCAGGTAGTCGAGCTTCGTGGCGAAGGCGTCGAACCATTCCCGGGTGCTCGCCATCAGCTCGGCTTCGGGAATGGCCCTGATCGGCACTGCCCGGTTCGAATCGAGGTACTCGGGTACCGGACGCGAGAGACGCGGTTGGGCGAGGGATCTCTGGAACTCTTGTTCGTCGTACATGTCGACCTCCTGGACACCGTCGGATCGATCGAGCACCTGAGCCCGACCAAACATGAATCACATGATTCATCTGATATCGGGTGATGTCAATTGCGGGCCGACTCGGTCCGGCTCATCGAGGTGTGGTGCAGTATTGCGGTCATGAACACGTCCAAGGTGTGGGGTGGCCAGAGTCCACAAGACCGGTCGTCGAGCCGCCGGGAGTCACTCCTCTCGGCGGCCGAAGCCCTGTTGGGCGATGGGGGCGCCGTGGCCGTGACGATGCGCGCGGTGGTCCGCGCAGCGCAGCTGAGCCCTCGCTACTTCTACGAGAGCTTCGCCTCCCGTGAAGAACTACTGTTCGCCGTTCACGACCGGGTCGAAGACCAACTCCTGCAACGCCTTCAAAACGTGAGCAGTTCCGGTGACCTGCGCGATGCGGTGCGTTCATCGTTCGAGATCATCCGCGACTTCTTCGAGGAGGATCCGCGCCGCGCCCGCATCCTGTTACGCGAGCCCCTGGCCGACGACATGCTCCGCTCGCACAGCGCCACCCGTATCCCCATCTTCACCCGAGCCGTCATTCAGCTTCTCGCACAGGGTCATCCGGAGGTCGCCGAGGCTACCGGCGGCGACGAAGCGGACTGGATGATCAGATCCACGGCGCTCTCGGGCGCCCTGATCTCGTTGTACCTGGAGTACACCGATGGCCACATCGACGTCGAACCGGACCGCCTGGTCGATGCGGCCGTGGACCTCGTGTATGCGCTCGGGGGTTTACGCGATACGCGGCCCTAGTCGTCTCGCGAGTCCTCGGCGGCGGCAAGGATGTGGGACGTACGCGCCGTCTGCATCGCAGCGTTGCCCACCGCGACGGCCGCCGCAAGGACGATGATCACCCATGTCATCACTGGCGGCCAGTCGGCGATATGTACGAATTCCCACGTTTCTTTGATCGCGATGCAGGTGGCTCCCGCGGCGACGAGCAACCACCCCAGGGCGGTGTTGGAGAATGCCAGCATGCGCTGGACTTCCTCGGTGCTCATCACGCCGATCACTTCGCGTTTGATTCTGGTGCGTTCTCGGTGGTGCCGCCAGTAGGCGACCGGCGGTATCAGCCACCACCACGGGGAGATCGGTTGAGAAGGGGCGATCGTGTCGGGCAATGCCCGGCGCTGGGTCAATCCCTGGTCACGCAGTTCGGTAGCAGCTTGGTAGAGCGGCCCGGCCACCAAGAGCCATGCGCCCAGTGCGCCGAGGGCTGCGATGATCGGGTTTTCCACGTCAGGGCTCCTTGTCTGGACGGCGCTCGCGGGGCTACTCCGGTTCGGGTCGTCGCCGGTTCGTGGCGGCGACGCAGGCGTCGGCGTAGTCGACGAGCAGGGCCGCGAAGTCGCGGCGTTTTTGGGCGGGCCACTCGTGGGTGATCTCGAGGAATGCCTGTCGGTGTTGGCTGCGGAATCGGTCGCGCAGTCCGCGCCCGGCGTCGGTCAGTTCGATGATTGTCCGCCGCCCGTCGAGTTGCGATGCCTGCCGAATCAACAGGCCATCCTTGATCATCCCGGAGACCATGCGGCTGGCCTGAGACGAGTCGACACTCATCTGGTCGGCGACATACCCGACGGTTACCTCACCATCTGCTTCATCGACGATGTTGATGATCTGATTGCGCACCAGATCCTGACGGGTGACCGGCGGATCGACGTCGAAGAGCGCTGTCCGCCTCCGCAATCGGGCGAACGCGGCACCGACCTCGTCGAGTACCGCGTCGGGATCAGGTCTCGCGGCGGCACTCACAACAAATGACTGTAGTGCATGCGGTTGCCGATCAGCATTTCGCTGCTATCGTCAATTATGTGCAAATAGCAGCTATCTGTCGATCGCTTGCATCTGCCGCAGGGTCAGTCACCTCGCCGTGAGTGGATACGCTCACCGGCCTGTCCGCGGAAGGCGGAACGCATGACCACCACAGCAATCATCAACGCCCGAATCTTCGACGGAACCGACGTGCTCGAGGCCACCACACTGGTCGTCGACGGCACCGAGATCACCGCGGTGGGAGGTGAGATCCCCGAGGGCGCGCAGGTCTACGACGCGACCGGTGCCACCGTGCTGCCCGGCCTGTTCGACGCCCACGTCCACACCAGCGAATCCGCGCTGGCATTGGCGCTGACCTTCGGTGTGACAACCGAATTGGAGATGCAAGGCACGAATATCGGCGAGAAGCAGGCCGGTATCGGCCGCGACGACCGGCTGGCCGATGTACGCTCGGCCGGGTTCGGGCTGACTCCGCCCGGCGGTCACCCCAGCGAGCTGTTCCCCGAGGGCTTCCAGCCCGGTCCGCCGCCCGGGCAGGGCGGCCCACCCCCCGGTCCCGCGCCGGTGCGCCCCTTCGTGAGCACCCCGCAGGAGGCGATCGCCTACATCCCGCAGCTGATCGACACCGGTTCGGACTACATCAAGTTCATGGTCGACGACGGCAGCGTCGAAGGCCATCCCGGTATCCCCATGCTCGATCAGGCCACCCTCGACGCGGGCGTCGCCGAGGCCGCCCGATGCGGAATGCTCACCGTCGCACACGCATTGACGATTGATAGCACCCGGATGGCCCTCGACGCCGGGATCGGCGGACTCGCGCATCTGTTCATGGACCAACCGCACACCGACGAGATCATCGACCGCATCGTCGAATCCGGGGTGTTCGTCACCCCCTGCGTCGTCCTCAACGCCTCGATGATGGGCATCACCGGCGCCGAACTCGCCGACGACCCACGGGTCGCCTCGCGCCTCGACGAGGACTGGATGACCACTCTGCGCTCCAGCTTCAACCACTATCCCCAGGGCAGCCTCGACGACGTCCTCGCCTCGGTGAAGGCACTGCACGACCGTGGCGTCGACATCCTGTGCGGCACAGATGTTTCCGTGCCCCTACCGTTCATGGGCGGATTGGCTCACGGCGCCAGCGTGCACCACGAACTGCAGTACCTCGTCCGCGCGGGCCTGACCCCGGTCGAGGCCCTGCGGACCGCCACCAGTATCCCGGCCCGACGATTCGGCCTCGAGGATCGAGGGCGGATCGCGCCCGGGTTGCGCGCCGATCTGCTCGTGGTCGACGGCGACCCGACCTCCGACATCACCGCGACCCTCAACACCCGTGCGGTCTGGCGGCGCGGCACCCGACTGGGGTCGTGAGGGTGGCGGCCGCCGGGAGAATCGACGTCCACGCCCACTACTTCGGCGGCGCCGTCGCCGACCTGATCGCCGGTCGAGGTCCCGGCGGCCCCGACCGGGACCGGTGGACGGCCGACACCGCGCTGGATGTGATGGCCGAGTTCGACATCACCGCCCAGATCCTGTCGTTGCCGTTCACCCCGATGGCGACACCCGACGACCCCGGCTTCGCCACCCGCTTCGCCCGGCAGGTCAACGAGGACTACGCGGAACTGATCGCCACCCACCCGGGCCGGTTCGGGGCGTTCGCCGTGCTACCCGGAACCGGTGCCGACGACATGCTCGACGAAATCGGCTACGCACTCGACACCCTGCACCTCGACGGTATCGCCCTGAACTCGAACATCGGCGGCCACTACCTCGGCTCCGAGTTCATGGAACCCGTTCTCGCCGAACTGAACCGGCGGCGCACACCGGTGTTCATCCATCCCACCGACTGCGCACACGCCGCCGAACTCGCACTCGGACGACCACGCTCGGTCATCGAGTTCCCCTTCGACACCGCACGCAACATCGTCAACGCGCTCTACACCGGCGTCTTCCACCGCCATCCGAACCTCGTGCTCATCCTGCCGCACTGCGGCGGACCACTGCCCAGCCTCTCCTGGCGCATCAGCGAACACACCACCGTCGCCATCGGACCCGACGACACCCCGATCACGCCACAACACGTCGCCGACATGCTCGCCCGGCTCTACTACGACACCGCGATGGCCGGCGCTCCCGTCTCATTACTACCCACCCTGCAGATCACCGACATCAGTCACGTCCTCTTCGGCACCGACTGGCCGGCCGCCCCCGAACCCACCGTCGCCCGCACCATCGACCAACTCGTCCACGCCGGCCTCACCGCCGACGAACTACACGCCATCGAGTACGGCAACACGGCAAAACTGTTGAGCCGCTTCGGCTGATACATAGCTGCCACCTCATGAGACCGAGCTCACTCGACAATAGCGAACATGTTCGTTAAGCTGGAAGCGACAAACGAACATGTTCGTTAACGACGACGAGAGGAGTAGGACATGCGGATTGGTGTGATCTTGGGATCGGTGCGGCAGGGCCGCAAAGGTGAGGGCGTGGCACGCTGGGTTCTGGAGTCGGCATCCACCCGTGAGGCCACCTACGAGTTGATCGATCTGGCCGAGCACGAGTTGCCACATCTGGCCGAGCCGATGCCGCCGATGATGGGCAAGTACATTGACGAACGCACCAAGGCGTGGGCGCACCTGATCGACGGGTACGACGCGTTCATCATCGTGACCGCCGAGTACAACCACGGCATCCCCGGCGTGCTGAAGAATGCTCTTGACCACCTGTATGCCGAATGGGGTGGTAAGCCAATCGGTTTCGTCGGCTACGGCGTTGTCGGCGGCGCCCGCGCGATCGACCAGTTGCGGGTGCTGGCCGGGGTTCTGGGCATGGCCGATGTTCAGCCCGACGTCCAGTTGCAGTTGTGGTCGCCGGCGTTCGACGACACCGGTGTCGCCGCCGAGGGCCCGCATGTCGCGGCGCTGGCTAGCGTGTTCGACGCGGTCGAGGACTGGACCCGGTTACTGCGCCCGAATACGGTTGCCGCCGAACAGAACTGATCGAGCCGATCATGAGTGACACGAAACAGCCACACAGTCGCCGGCGCGGTCCGGCGAAGACAATGCTCTCGCGGCAACGGATCGTCGACACGACCATCGAGATCATGCGTCGCGAAGGCCTGCGCAAGGCGACGATGCGGCGGGTGGCCCAGGAACTCGACACCGGGGCGGCGTCGCTGTACGTCTACGTCCGCAACACCGGCGAGTTGCACGCCGCCGTCATCGACGAGCTGCTCGGCACCATCGACGACCCGGGCACCGGAACGTGGCAACAGCAGCTCGTCGAACTCGTCACCGACTATCGAGACGTATTGATGCGGGATCACGGGCTGGCACGCTCGGCACTGGTGATCCGCCCCAACGGGCCTCACCTGTTGGCATTGTTCGACCGGATGATGACATTGCTCATCGAGGGCGGTGTCGAACCGGTCAGTGCCGCGTGGGGCGCGGACATGCTGCTGCTTCACGCGACAGCAACCGCCGCCGAACACGCCGCTCCCGAAGACGGCGACGCCGATGCCGGTGATCTACCCGACGACGTCCACCACGCCCTGACTGTCGCCGTGCAGACCGCCGACTCCACATCCACGCCCGCGCTGGCCGAGCACGCCGACGCCGTCATGGCCGGCACCCCGGCCCAGCGGTGGGCATGGACACTGAACACCCTCATCGCCGGTATCGCAGCCGGCGAACGACCCCCCATCCCCTGACCGGCGTCACGCCGGAATACGTTGTGAAAGAAGGACAATCATGACCTCCACCCATTACCCCATCGCCATCATCGGCGGCGGTCTCGGCGGTCTGACCACCGCCCGGGTGCTGCACGCCAACGGCATCGACGCAGCCATCTTCGAACTCGAACCCGACCGCCACGCACGGACCCAGGGCGGCATGCTCGACATCCACGACGACAGCGGCCAGGAGGCCCTGCGCGCAGCGGGTCTGCACGAACAGTTTCTCGCCCTGATCCATCCCGGCGGGGAATCGATGCGCATCCTCGACACGACCGGCACCGTCCTCTACGAAGAGACCGACACCGGAGAACTCGACCGCCCCGAAATCGATCGCGGCACCCTGCGCGATCTGCTGCTGGACTCACTACCCGAGGGCACCGTGCACTGGGGCAGCAAAGTCACCACGATCGCGCCCGACGACTCGCAGACCGGCCGGTACCGCGTCGAGCTCGCCGACGGTGACAGCTTCACCACCGATCTGCTCATCGGCGCCGACGGCGCCTGGTCGAAGGTGCGTCACGTGTTGTCCGACACCATGCCCGACTACACCGGCATCTCCTTCATCGAAGCCGACCTGTACAACGCCGACACCGACCACCCGGCCGAGGCCGCGGTGATGGGCACCGGCATGCTGTTCGCACTCGGCGGGCCCACAGGCATCCTCGGGCACCGCGAAACCGACGGCAGCCTGCACTTCTACCTCGGACACCGAGCCGACGAAAACTGGGTCGACACCATCGATTTCAGCGACACCACCGCAGCCAAAGCCGCGATCCTCGAACTCCTCGACGGCTGGGACGACGATCTACGCGGCCTGATCGCCAACGCCGACACCGCACTCACACCCCGCCGGATCAACGCACTGCCGGTCGGATACTCATGGCCACACACCCCGGGAGTGACCCTGCTCGGCGATGCCGCCCACGTCATGTCACCGTTCGCCGGCGAAGGTGCCAACCTCGCCATGTACGACGGATCCCGGCTGGCTCTGGCGCTCGCCGCGCACCCCGACGACACCGACGCCGCATTGAAAGCCTATGAGACCGAGCTGTTCACACGTTCAGCAGCCTCGGCCGGCGACTCCGCCGAAAGCCTCGAGATGATCTTCGCCGACGACGCACCACGCGGCCTGGTCGAGATGTTCACCGCGATGGACCGGCCCGGCGCCATCGACGACGCCGCCCAGCAAGCACCCAAGGCCGCTCACTAGCTGAACTCACAACCCCTGCGGATACCAGAACGCGCGGTAGGTGGTCATCATCCCCGACAGGGTCGCGTCGTAGATCAGGTGCCCGGTCCGGTCGAAGGACGCCACGTGTCCGGTGGTGCCCCATCCGCCGAACACCGAACCGTCGGACAGTGTTTCGACGTTGCCCATCGCCCAGGCGGTGAGGTGGTCGGGATGGGTCCACCGCGACACCAGGCTGACGGTGCCCTTCTTCCAGTCAGGCCGGATGGTGAGGATCGACGACGGGCCGCCGGTGCCGGGAAGGCTGGAGTTGTTGTCGAAGAGCCGAATCGTGCCGTCGGGCAACAGCTCCGCGTCGTGCTGATTGCGGAACGTCGCGTTGTCGGCGACCCGCATGGTGGACCGATTGCCGCCGATCACCGCACGCACGGCGCCGGTGGTTCCGTCGACGAGGTACAGCGCCGAGGTGTTGCGTGAGGACACCAGGTAGTTGCCCTTGCCGTCGGGGAAGATGCTGTTGATGTGGAAGTAGTCGAGTCCCTGGCCCGGCAGCGGCAGCGGCGTGGTGGTTGCGGTCACCGGAACGTGAGACAGTGCGTCCCAAGAGAATTCGGTTCTGCCGCTGTCGATGTCGATGATGTAGAAGTGCGAGTCGACGACGGGGACCCGTGCTCCGTTGACCACGGCGGTGGTGCGCGCGTAGCTGGTCACCGCGGCGCGGCGTCCGTCGGGCAGGATGCGGAACTCGTGCAGGTCACCGGAGGTGCCGACCGGCGTCCGGAGTTGGTGCAGCACTTGGAAGTTGCGGTCGGCGATGAAGTAGGTCCCGTCGCCATGACCGGCACCGTTGGCACCCTGCCACCACGTGTACACACGCTGCCCGCGGTAGGTCTGTATCTGGAAGTTGCCGGCCTCCTGACCTTGTGGGATGACCCGTTGGTGCAGCAGCGCCCCGTTGCGGGCGCGGACCTGCAGCGTCACCGGGTCGTGGGCACCGATGGCCCCGATCGCTCGCGGTACGGCGGGGTTGTTCAGCAGGTCGGCGGGTGCCAGCAGAATCACGCCACCGAGACCGGGATTGCGATCCAATGTCACCGTGTAGCCGTTGGAGGCCGGTGGCGCAGCAGATGCCGTCGGCGCCGGCATCACGCCGAACCCGACGAGCGCCGACAAAAGGATCGAGAGCCACAGGCGCACGGCCACATTCTTCGTCACCCGAAGCACTCTGCCGCCGACCATCCCCCTGGGGCAAGTCTCTGCCCGATTTGAGTTCTTCCTGCGCGGATGGCGCGGGGCGAGTAGTCCGCTTCGCCCGATCCGCGTGCCGCACTACTCGTTACGTCGACGGTTGTCCGGCGCACAGTTCCTCCTACCGGCCCACTCCGGACCGGCCGCCAGAGAACCCAGCCCGAAAGGCCCCCGCCATGAACAAGAAACACCTCATCGGTGTCGCCGCGGTCGCGACCGGCATCGCCGCCGCAATCACGCCCGCCGCCACCGCCGCAGCCGCCGATCCCCCCGAAGCGCATATCCTGCTGATCGGTACCGACTCGGCTCAGGCCACGTGGAACACCCACGGCCGCACCGGATGCTCGGCCACTGTCACCGAAGGCACACAGGTGGAATCGGTCCCGAACATCCCTCCGACCGGTAGTGGCGGGATCATCAAGGTCACTCAGAATGCGACGTTGAAGATCACCTGCCCCGGCGGGGTCACGAGCGCCACCGCGCGGCTCTACGGACCGCGCAATCCATTCAACGACATGCGGACGAATTTCAACGATTCGACCGGTGATGCCTTCGGGTCGTGAGTGACCCTGGCGAGTCGTGACGGCGCCGCTCCCCCCGCGGCGGTGCCGTCACGGCGTCACTCAGGCCGAGAGCCCCATGCCGACCCGCTCACGCAACGCCTCGATCGCCGCCCGAGCACCCAGATAGTACGGTTTGGGCACCCGAATGACGTTGGGGCGCAACGCGGAGAGATGCTCGGAATCCTGCACCGAGCACGGCCAGAAATCGTCGGTGCCCGACGCGGGATGGTCGGTTGTCGAGAATTCGAGACAGCCGGTCAAAGCGCCACACCGATATTCGATGCCGGTGATGTCGGCCAGCGCGAGCACCTCGACATGCACTCCGGCCGCCGACCCGGACTCCCAGCCGGTCTTGCGGATTTCGACGCGGTCGTCGAAGGCTGCCAGCAATCCGTGCCGCCCCGCGTTGAGGACCATCCACGGGTAGTCACCGTCGCCGGCGTGCTCGTCGACGGCCTCCCACTGCGCCTCGGTCATCGGTTCGCCGTACACCGTCACCCGCCGTCGTTGCGCGCGTCGCCGTCGGGTTCGCTCGGCGGCTTCGGTGCGCTGCCGTCGCCACCGGGTCAGCGCGGGCGCCACATCGGCGCCCACCCCGGCGGAGTGCAGCGACTCGACGAAGTAGGTGAGGAACTCCGTCTCGTCCCGATGGAATTGCCCGAACACCCGCGGCCCGTCGACGGTGCGCAGTGTCAGCGTGGGCACCAGCCGCGCACCGATGAATTCGGCGCCGACGATGTCGTCGGCGGCCACCTGCATGGTGATGACTCCGCGGCCGGACGCCGCGGCCGAGTTGAATCCGAGAATCCGGGCGTTCGTGATCGCCACGCCCTCGACGGTCGGTTTGAGTCGGTGCACGGCGACGAACGCGGTGATCGTCTCCCCTTCGAGGAGGTGCGGCTCGAGACAACGCTGCCACTGTGCGGCGCCCAACGCCGACACCACCGGACTCAACTTGCTCATATCGGGAGCGTACGCCCAGGTCACCGAGGTCGCAGCGCGAGCGAATCAGACACCGGTCTGATTGGTGAGCGTTGCGCGGGACGCTCACCACTGCAGCGCAGCGTCGTCCTCCCAGAACGTGCCGGTCGGTCCGTCGGGCCCGAGTGAGGCGAGCCGGGCGACGGTCCGGGCGCTGATCTCGGGTGCGCGCCCGGGATGGCTGCCGGGCTCGCCGCCACCGAGTTCGGTTGCGGTGATCCCGGGTTCGACCGCGTTGATCTTGATGTCGGGATAGGCCTTGGCGTATTGGACGGTGAGCATCGACACCGCCGCTTTGCTGGAGCCGTACACGATGGACACGAAGTGCGACGCGGGTCGCGACGGTTCGTGGGTCGCCCAGAACGAGCCGAGAGCGCTGGACACGTTCACCACCACAGGATTCTCGGACTGCTGGAGCAGCGGCAGCGCGGCTTCGGTGACGCGGACGATGCCCACGGCGTTGGTGTCGAAGACCTCGAGAACGCTCGGACCGTCCATCGCCTCGGTGGCACCACCGGCTCGTTTGGCGATGCCGGCGTTGTTGACGAGCACATCGAGTCCGCCCTCGGCCGCGATCGTCTCGAATGCGGAGGCCACCGACGCGTCATCGGTGACGTCGAGCTGGACGAACTGCGCCCCGACCTCCTGCGCTGCGGCTCGCCCGCGACCCTCATCTCGTGCACCGAGGTACACCCGGTGGCCTCGGCCGACGAGGAGGCGTGCGGTTTCCTTGCCGAGGCCCTTGTTGGCCCCGGTGATCACTGTGGTTGTCATGCATCGATCCTCGCGCGTCGGCGGGTTGATAGGCAGCCGTCTGATTGTCGTAGGACTCGCAGTACCAGGACACCGCGCGGACTGCGGGAGCAAACTGAAGTGGTGCGCGTGGTGAAGAACGAGGAGTTCGGCAAGACCGTCCGGCGTCATCGGGAGCGCCTCTCACCAGAAGCGGTCGGCCTCCCGGGTGGTGGGCGGCGGCGCGCTCCGGGTCTGCGTCGCGAAGAGCTCGCCATGACCGCCGGTATCTCGGTGGACTATCTGACCCGGCTCGAGCAGGGCCGGGCGACGTCCCCTTCTCCGCAGGTCGTCGAATCGTTGACGCGAGCGCTGCGTCTTCCCGACGCGGACCGCGAACGGCTGTTCCTGCTCGCCGGCTATACCGCGCCCGGCATCGGGCTCATCCGCACCCGGATCGCACCGAGTGTCACGCGGATGCTCGACCGCCTCGCCGGCACACCGGTCGTGGTGTATGACGCCGCGTGGAATCTGCTGATCGCCAACCCCGCCTATGACGCACTCATGGGCGACACGTCGGTCCTCACGCGTTGGGAGCGGAATGCTCTGTGGCGCAACATCCACGGCCCGGCATCACGTGCCCGTCAGAGCGCGCAGGAGCACGACGCACAGATCAAGCGGCTCGTCGCCGATCTCCGCATGACGGCAGTACGCTATCCGACCGATCCGACGCTGCGCGATCTGATCGATGAATTGACCTCGTCGAGTGCGAGATTCACCGAACTCTGGGAGTCCGCCGACGATGCGCCGGCCCCCGACGCCGCACGTCACAAGGTGATCGATCACCCGACGGTCGGGCCGATCACCCTCGACTGCGACACCCTCGTCGTCGCCGGCGACGACCTGCGCATCATGATCTACACTGCGGAGCCGGACACTGCCGATGCCGAGAAGCTGGACCTGGCAATCGTTCTCGGCACGCAGGCACTGTCATTACGTGGACCGTGAGCGATCCCCGCGCCCCATCGCGTAGAACTCCTCGTTGGGCCGCAGATTGGTGGCGTTGGCGATCCGGTTGGACATCCCGAAGAACGCCGAGATCGACGCGATGTCCCAAGCGTCCTCGTCGGTGAAGCCGTGGGATTTCAGTGCGTCGTAATCGGATTCGGACACCGCGTAGGCCTCGGTCGAGACCTTGAGGGCGAAATCGAGCATGGCGCGTTGACGATCGGTGATGTCGGCCTTGCGATAGTTGGCGGCGACCTGATCGGCGATCAGCGGATTCTTGGCCCGGATGCGCAGGATCGCACCGTGGGCGACGACGCAGTACTGGCATTGGTTGGGGCTCGACGTGGCGACGACGATCATCTCGCGGTCGGCCTTGGTCAGATTCCCGGGCTTGTCCATCAACGCGTCGTGGTAGGCGACGAATGCCCGGAATTCGTCGGGGCGCCGGGCCAGCAGGAGGAACACGTTGGGGATGAAACCCGACTTCTCCTGTACCGCGAGGATGCGCTCACGCACATCATCGGGAAGGTCTTCGAGCGTCGGCGTCTCGAACCTGCTGATCGGGTGGGCGTCGGTCATGGTTGCTCCGTCTCAGCTGGGAGATAGGTCAGCCCAGGAGATCTCGTGCCACCTGGGACACGGTGACCTTACCCTGCGCCTGACCACCCTGGCCCGCAAGGTTGTTCATGATGGCGACGACGAATCGCTGGTTGTCGCCGGCGAATCTGATGGAGTTCATCACCGACCCGCCCTGCTCGTCGGACCAGCCGTTCTTGTTGCCGGGCGCCAGATTCGCGGGCAACGACTTGATCCCCCATTGCTGATCCGGTGCGACGCCGCGCATCTCGCCGATGAGGTAGGCGCGGTCGGTCGGCGCGGTGCGGGTGAGAACGTAGTCGACCAGTCGTGCGAGATCGCGCGGTGTGTCCTTCTGGAATCCCCAATAGGGATAGAACTCGGTGAATCCTCGCTGCGGCGCCAGCGACGTCATCCCGAACGCGCGGAAGTCACGGTTGAAGGTCTGGTGATCAGGCCCGGCGAAGGCGAACCAGAGTCGATCGGTCGCCTCGTCGTCGGAGCTGTTGAGCATGGCGTGCATGTCGGCGCGATTGGCGGGCGAGAGCGTGATCGCACCCGACCTCGCCCGATTCAGCAGGTCGGTGGCGATCGCCAGCTTGATCGTCGACGCCGTCCACACCGGGGTGTCGGCGTTGCGATCTGCGTACGTCGCGCCGGTGACGCGGTCGATCACCACGATCCCGGTGTGGCCCGGCCGGGTGGCCGCGTAGGCGTCGGCTGCGGTCAGCCGACCCGGTAGCTCGACGGCACGCGCGGTATCACCCAGAGGTGCGGCGTGTGCTGGTGCTCCGGTGACGGCCACGACCGATGCCGCCACCGCCGAGAGCGCTGCGGCGAGGGCTGTACGAATCATGTGTCGACGCATGGGCGCCACCGTACGGCACACCTTTCCTCGCGCCCCTCATCGTGCCGGATATGAGGAGAAAAGGTGGTTATAAATCGGAAAAGTCCGGCGCCCGATCCCTTTTCACGCGCAATTCAGTACGGTAAAAGTTCTTCTGTCTGCTAAGGAGTTCAGATGACCCAGACGAGTGCGAAGCCTGAAGCGGGTGACAATCGGAACCTGCGCAGAGATGTCGGTTTGATCGGTCTGCTGTTCGCCAGCGTCGGGTCGATCATCGGTAGCGGATGGCTTTTCGGCGCGATGAACGCCGCGCAGAAGGCCGGTCCCGCGGCGATCATCTCGTGGTCGATCGGTGCGGTCATGATCTTGCTGATCGCACTGACCTTCGCCGAGCTCGGCACCATGTTCCCGGTCTCCGGTGGTGTTGTTCGCTTCCCGCACATCGCCTTTGGCTCGTTCGCGAGTTACACCAGCGGTTGGATCCTGTGGATCGCGTGCGGCACGGTCGCGCCGATCGAGGTGGAGGGCGCGCTGCAGTACGCCACCAAGTACGCCGCGTTCACCTCCAAGTCGACGGTCAACGGCGACACGGTGCACACCCTGACCGGCCTCGGCTACCTCACGGCCGTGGTCCTCCTCGCACTCTTCGTGGTGGTCAACTACATCGGCGTCCGCTGGTTCGCCCGGGTCAACAACGTTCTGGTGTGGTGGAAGCTCGCGATCATCACCGTCGTCGTGATCGCCTTCCTCGTCACCCAATTCCATCCCAGCAACTTCACCTCCAAGGGCTTCATGCCCAACGGTTGGGAGGGTGTGTTCACCGCGATCGCCACCTCCGGAATCGTGTTCTCGTTCCTGGGTTTCCGTCAAGGAATCGAACTCGCCGGCGAAACGTCGAATCCCCGAAAGTACGTGCCCATCGCCGTCATCGGGTCGGTGATCCTCACCGGGATCATCTATGTGGCACTGCAGGTGGCGTTCATCGGCTCTCTCAATCCGCGTGACTTCATCCACGGATGGGCGACGATGGGGTTCACCAACGACTTCGGTCCGCTCGCCGCGATCGCCACCGCCATCGGACTGGGCTGGCTCGCCACACTGCTCTACATCGACGCGATCGTCTCCCCCGGAGACACCGGATTGATCTACACCACGGTCACCTCACGCGTGTCCTATGCCATGGCGCGCAACGGTAATGCACCGAAGATGCTGGCCAAGACGACCAACCGCGGTGTCCCGCTGGTCAGCCTGATCGTCGCCTTCGTCCTCGGTCTGATCATCCTGTTGCCCTTCCCGAGCTGGCAGCAGCTCGTCGGGTTCATCACCTCGGCGACCGTGCTGTCCTTTGCGGCGGGGCCTGTAGTCGTTGCGGCACTGCGTCGTTCGGACCCCAAGCGCGAACGGCCGTTCCGCGTGCCCGGCGGTGATGTGATCCCGCTGTTGGCGTTCGTCGCCTCCAACCTCATCGCTATCTGGTCGACATGGACGATCAACCTCAAACTGTTCATCGCCGTCCTGATCGGCCTCGTCCTGCTGGCCATCCTGGAGATGGTGTACGACCAGCCGGTCCTCGAGATGCGTTCGGGCTCATGGATGATCCTGTGGCTGGCCGGTCTCGCCCTGATCTCCTATCTGGCCGGCGATCTCGACAGCAGCGCCGTCCTCGGCTTCTGGTGGGCCAACATCATCACCGTGGTATTCAGCGTCGTCGTGTTCTATCTCGCCGTGCACTTCCGATTGAACAACACGACAATGGCCGAACACATGGACGCCGTCTTGACCGAGGCCCACGCCGAAGAGCAGGAACTCGGGCCCGCGGCGAGCTGACGATCAGCCCAGGAT
Source organism: Gordonia polyisoprenivorans NBRC 16320 = JCM 10675 (assembly GCF_000241325.1). Lineage (GTDB taxonomy): Bacteria > Actinomycetota > Actinomycetes > Mycobacteriales > Mycobacteriaceae > Gordonia > Gordonia polyisoprenivorans. The sequence continues at coordinate 99,936 of NZ_BAEI01000025.1, forward strand.
CAGCCATCCGAATCGCAGGACGACAGCGGTGACGCCGAAGACCGCCACGGCGAGGAGCCACCGCCGGGCGAGACGTTCCCGGGTGTCCCTGCCCTGGATGTCCCTGCCCTGGATGTCCCTGCCCTGGATGTCCCTGCCCTGGATGTCACGGTCGCGTCCCGGACGTTCGCGCAGATAGACGTAGGCGGAGGCGAGCGCACTGAACGCGGCGGCCACACCGACGACGGTGATGACCGTGATCATCACCAGGTCGGTCGTGCCGGCCGGTTCTCGCATGGCTCTGTCGATCCTACCCAGCACCAACTGGTGTCCTCGGTCCCTAGGCGTCGCCGTCGTCGGCGCGGACGATGGAAGGTGAACGAGGAGGTCAGCAATGATCCGAGAATTCTCGAACCTTCGACTCGACGATGCCGAGGACGCCGGCGGCAAGGGCGCCAATCTCGGCGAACTGTGCAGCGCCGGACTGCCGGTGCCACCGGGATTCGTCCTGCTGCGCGACTGCTATCGAGAGTCGATGTCGGTCGCCGGATATGCCGAGGAGCTGGCGTCGAAGCATCGCGACGCCCTCGCCGCGGTCGCCGACAACGACAAACTCACCGCGCTGTGCAACGAGTTGCAGGAGAAGGTCGGGCTCGCGGGTATCGACCCCCAGGTGCGCGAGGACATCCTCGACGCCTATCACCGGCTCGGCGACAACGTGCCGGTCGCGGTGCGCTCGTCGGCCACCGGTGAGGACGGCAAGGATGCCTCGTTCGCCGGCATGAACCGCACGCTGACCGACGTCGTCGGCGACATGGCGCTGCTCGACGCGGTGAGCGCGTGCTGGCAGTCGCTGTTCGGCCCCCGGGTCGTCGCCTATCGCGCCACAAGGGGATTCACCGACGAGCCCGCCATGGCGGTGGTCGTGCAGCAGATGGTCGCCTCGCAACGGTCCGGGGTGGCGTTCACCGCCGACCCGAGTACTGGTGCGCGCGACCGCGTCGCCATCGAGGCAGCACTGGGTCTCGGCGAGGTGGTGGTGTCGGGGATGGTGCAACCCGACACCTACATCATCGACAAGTCCACCGGCTCCATCCTCGAGACCCACATCGGGCATCAGGACTTCCGCATCGTGCGCGGTACCGACGGCGTCGACCACACCGAAGACCTCGATGAGGATCTCGCGCAGGCCCGGGTCCTCGACGACGAGACCGTGCGACGGATCGCCGAGCTCGCGCTGGCCGTCGAGGACCATTACGGCTGCCCGCAGGATCTGGAATGGGCGATCGATCCCGGCGGCGCGGTGTGGCTGGTACAGGCACGCCCGATCACCACCCTCGGCGCCACCTCGTCGCCACCCGGAACGGTTCTGGCCCAGGGACTCTCGGCCGCTCCCGGCATCGCCAGCGGGGCGGTCCGCGTTCTGAACTCGCCGGCCGACGGCGGGCAGCTCGCCGATGGTGAGGTGCTGGTCGCGCCGATGACCAACCCCGATTGGCTGCCGACCCTGCGGCGTGCGGCGGCGATCGTCACCGACGCTGGTGGGATGACCTGTCATGCGGCGATCGTCGCCCGCGAGCTCGGCGTGCCCTGCGTCGTCGGAGCACGTTCGGCCACAAAGGATCTGCCCGCGGGTGAGGTGGTCACGGTTGACGGTACGCATGGCCAGGTCCGTGCCGGTGTACCCGAGACCACCGCCACGGTGGCCGTCACGTCGCCGGGCACGCCGACGGTGGCGCGCGCCGAGGTGACCGGGACCCGGATCTATGTGAATCTCGCGATGCCCGACAGCGCGGAGTCGGTGGCGGCTCTCGACGTCGACGGTGTGGGACTGCTGCGCGCGGAGTTCATCCTCACCGAGGCGCTCTGCGGTCGACATCCGCACGATCTCATCGCCAAGGGTGAGAGTGAGACCCTGGTGGATGCACTGGTGAGTTCGGTGGGCCGCATCGCGACGGCGTTCGCGCCGCGTCCAGTCATCTACCGCGCCACCGATTTTCGCAGTAACGAGTTCCGTACCCTGCGCGGCGGCGAGGAGTACGAGCCGGTCGAGCACAATCCGATGATCGGCTATCGCGGCTGCTTCCGCTATATCAAGGAACCCGAGTTGTTCGGTCTCGAGCTCGAAGCGCTGGCCCGTATCCGCGACACCGCACCGAATCTCGGGCTGATGATCCCGTTCGTGCGGACGAAATGGGAGCTCGAGGAATGCCTTTCGCTGATCGACGCCAGTCGTCTCGGACACCAGCGAGGGCTGAAGCGGTGGGTGATGGCCGAGGTACCCTCGGTGGTTCACTGGCTACCGGAGTACGTCGGGATGGGGATCGACGGGGTGTCCATCGGCAGCAACGACCTGACCCAGTTGATGCTCGGCGTCGACCGTGACTCGGAGATCTGCGCAGAGGTGTTCGACGAGTCCGATCCCGCGGTACTCGACGCGATCGGCCAGATCATCTCCACCGGGCGGCGTCTGGGCATCACCACGTCGCTGTGCGGGCAGGCTCCGTCGACGAAACCCGAATTCGCCCAACGCCTCGTCGAACTCGGGATCACGTCGGTGTCGGTGAACCCCGACGCCGTTGACGCGACCAGACGAGCGGTCGCCGCGGCGGAACGGCGGTTGTTGTTGGCAGCGGCACGCTGACGAGGACGGCCGACGAACCGCCCTCGGGGGGTCACCGCGAGCGCCTCCTCGAGGAGTGCGGCCCCCTCAACCGGGCAGTGATGTGGTGATGGCGGTTGTCTCGGCCGCGGAGAGGGTGGTTGCCCGGCTGCAGAATGGTCAGAGGAGCGACGCCGGGGTCCAGGTGGGCCAGTCGGGTTCGCCGACGGGTATCCCACACAGCGATACACCTGGTAGCGGCGAGAAAATGGTCCTTGAGCCTTTGCGAAGACCACATCGCCCGGGAATCGACGCGATGAGCCGCTAGGGTGGGCCACATCCGAGAGGAGGCCCATGTCCACGCTCTACATCAAGCAGAAGATGCTCTCGCCGAGCGGCAAGTTCACCGTGCTCGATCAGGCCCAGCAACCGCGATACCTTGTCAGCGGCAGCTTCATGAAGATCCCCAAGAGCTTCACCATCACCGACACCTTCGACCGGCCGGTTGCCGAGATCACCAAGGCGGTGTTCAGCTTTCAGCCGAGGTTCACAGTCGAGATGAACGGTCAATTGGTGGCGACGATCCGCAAGGAGTTCAGCTTTTTCAAGCCCCGCTACACCATCGACGGTGCCGGCCTCGACGTCTCCGGCGATTGGTGGGACATGAATTTCAGCGTCCTGCGCGGCGGGCAGCCGGTCGCCACGATTCACCGAAAGCTGTTGAGCTGGGCGGACACCTACGAGGTCGAGGTGCTCGACGAGACGCTTGAGGCGACGATCATCTCGCTGGTGGTCGCGATCGATCGGGTGCGCGCCGACAGCGACGGCGCAAACGCCTCAGCCACGTTCTGAGGTCACCAACGGCCAGAAGATGTCGTCGACGATCGAGTCGATGCGATCGTCGCCGACCCGCTCGAGGCGCATCAGCAGATCGTGCCGCATCAGGTCGAATGGCAGGTCGAGCACCGACTGCGGCACGTGGTCGAGGTCGATCTCGCCACGCTCGGCGGCCCGGGCGAAGATGTCGGCGGCGCGGGTGTTTCCGGCACCGTGCAGCATCTGCTCGCGAATCGCGGCGGGGGTGTATCCGGAACTGTCATGGAGTCCGGCGAAGGCCGCGCTGACAACGGCGAGCATGCCCGAGCGCGCGTCGTTCATGGTGTGGAGCAATTGCCGGATGTCTTCGCGCAGGCTGCCGGTGTCGGGGGTTTCGGCGGGAGTGTTGGCGGCGTAGTCGGTGAGAGCGGCCAACACCATATCGTCCTTGTTGGGCCATCGGCGGTAGAGCACGCCGACGCCGGTCTTCGCGCGCGCGGCGACCGATTCCATGGTCAGTCTGGCGAATCCGACGTCGACCAGCTCGTCCCACGCGGCCTGCAGCAAGGCCTGTTCCAACTCGGGCCCACGACGACGCCGCCGTGGGGTCTCGGTGCGCTCGGCCGTCATGCGGCCATCGTAGTCACCTTCGATCAATAAGGAAGGTTTACATTCCTTATCTTGGCGCGTAGCGTCCATAAGGAATGGATTCTTCTCTTAAAGACGGGAGGTCGTGATGACCACGACCGACACACCACTTGACGACAAGATCGACCCGCAGGTGCTCAAAACGGCGATGGTCCTCGTCGTCGGCGCCCTTGCCGTGGTCTTCGACACCACCATCGTCAGCGTCGCACTACACCAACTGGCCGTCGACCTACACGCATCGGTCACCACCATCCAATGGGTGATGACGGGTTACCTTCTCGCACTTGGTATTGCAGTGCCGCTGAGCACATGGGCGCTGGCCCGGTTCGGCGGGAAACGCGTGTGGATGGTCTCCCTCGCGGTGTTCCTGATCGGCTCCATCGGCTCAAGTCTCGCGTGGAGTGCCGGCGCCCTCATCGGATGGCGGGTGCTGCAGGGACTCGGCGGCGGACTGATGTTGCCGGTGATGACGACCATGATCATGCAAGCAGCCGCCGGACGCGCCATCGGGCGCACGGTCACCTGGGTGGCACTACCCGCATTGCTCGGCCCCATCCTCGGACCGCTGGTCGGTGGCCTCATCATTAGTCAGCTGAGCTGGCGGTACATGTTCTGGGTCAACGTCCCATTCTGTCTCATCGGCTTGTTCCTCGCGTGGCGGTACCTCGAGAAAGAGCCGACGCCGCAGCAGTTTCCGCGTCTGGACGTCTGGGGTCTGGTCGCCTTCGCCCCGGGCATCGCGTGCGTGATCCTCGCGTTGTCGAACGCGGGCGGCGAGGCCGGATTCGCACACGCCGACGTCCTCGTGCCCCTGACCGTGGGCGTCGTCGCCCTGATCGTCTTCGCCCTCCACGCATTGCGAACGTCCTTACCGCTCATCGATATTCGCCTGCTGGCCACGCGATCGGTCGGCTCTTCGTCGACGGTGATGTTCTTGTCGGGATTCGCCCTGTACGGAGCAATGCTGGTGCTTCCGCTGTTCTATCAGGAGGCTCGCGGCGCCTCCGCGCTGATGGCGGGAATCATGCTGGTACCACAAGGAATCGGCACCTTGCTGAGCCGGCAGATCGCCGGTCCGCTCACCGATACGATCGGCGCCCGGATGATCGCCACCGTCGGTTTCCTGATCACGGCGGCGGCAACCATCCCGTTCTGCTTCGCCGACGCGCACAGCAACGCCTGGGTGCTCGCGGCGTTCCTGGTGGTGCGCGGCATCGGACTCGGCGCCATCACGATGCCCGTGATGACCGCGTCCTACGTGGGTCTCGGCCGCGATGCCATCGCGCACTCCAGCGTGCTCACCCGGACCACCCAGCAACTCGGCGGATCATTCGGGACCTCGGTGCTCGCCGTGCTCCTGACCTCCCAGGGATTTCACGCCGCATTCTGGTGGGCAACGGGTTTCGCCTTGGCGGCCACCGTGCTGTGCGTCTGGCTCCCCGGGCGCAAGGAGGTTCTCGAAGCAGCTGCGGCGGCCCGTCGGTCAGCGTGATGATCAGACGTCCTGCGGTTGACCGGGCTGGTTGAGGTGCGCTATCAGTCGCGGTTTACCACCAGCCCCGCCACCAATGCCCTGGCCGTCTTCGACACCGCGGTCCGGCGCGCTGGCCCGCAGATCCGGCGCCGATACCGTTCACCGCCGCCGCCTGCGAGCGAGCCGGCATCGGTGTGGTGCGGGTGCCCTGAACTCCCCTGCTACTCCGGGCTCCCCCGCTACTCCGGGACCACCACGGCACGCCCGCGCAGATCGTTCGCCGCGAGCTTGCGGTAGGCATCGAGGGCGTTGTCGAGGGTGAAGCGCTCCACCGCAACATCGAGCACACCGTCGCGCGCCAGGTCGAGCACCTCCATGAGTTCGTCGCGGGCACCCCAGTAAGGGGCCCGCACCGACACCTCGTAGGGCTGGGCGAAGATGCCCACCTTGGCCGTGGCCACCCCGTCTCCGAGTCCGACGATGGTCACATCACCCATCGCGCCGACCACACCCATCGCGGTGTCGATGGTCGGCTGGTATCCGACGAAGTCGAAAACAGCGGTGGCACCGTCGCTTCCGGTGATCTTGCGGACATTGGCGATGGCATCGGCGTCACTGAGGACTGCCTCATGCGCGCCGACCTCCTTGGCGAAGGCGAGCTTCTCCTCGGTCACGTCGAGCGCGATGATCCGGGAGGGGGTGAGGTGACGCAGCATCTGGATCGCGACGTGGCCGAGCCCGCCGGAACCGATCACCACCGCCGTCGTGCCGCCGACGAGCTTGCTCAGCGACGGCTTGATCGCGTGATACGGCGTCAGGCCGGCGTCGGTGAGCGGGACGGTGGTCACCGGATCCAGGTCACCGATCGGAACGAGATGCCGCGCGTCGTCGACGATGAGGTACTCGGCCATCGCGCCATCGGTGCCCAGTCCGGGCGGGGTGATCCCCAATTCGATTGCACGCGAACAGTAGTTCTCCAGCCCTCGAGCACAGAAGTGGCACACCCCACATCCCCACGGGCCGTAGACCGCGACGGCGGTGCCCTCGGTCACCGACGAGACCCCCTGTCCCACTTCGGCAACGACGCCGACCCCTTCATGACCGAGGGTCATCGGCAGGGGATACGGGAAGTTCTCCGCCGGCATGTTGAGAACGAAGTCGTCGGAGTGGCAGGCGCCCGCTGCGGTGACCTTGAGCAGTACCTGCCCGGGGCCGGGCGCCGGCTTGCTCACCTCACGGAGTTCGGGCTCGGCACCGGGCTTGATCATCTGGACGGCCTTCATCTGGCATCACCTTTCGTACGGTCTCGGTCCCCCCTTCCGTACTACGCCCTCATGGCCGATTGCGCATATGTACTCACCCGGGGGTGATCCGGCTGGTCAGGAACTCGATGACACGACCGCGGCGATTGAGCACGAACCTGTGTGCGGTCCCGTCCTTGGTGTGGACGGTGAGGCCGTTGTTCACCAGTCCGAGCGTCCGGTACGTCGTGAGTCCGGCGATGTCCCGGTACTCGATGCGGGTGCTCCCCGTCTGGATGTTGAACCTGTGCGAGTCGAATGTCATGCCGGTCTCGTCGAAGCGGAGCTTGCCGCCGACCGCTTCTGCGCCGCGCCAGTAGTTCGCAGCGATCTTCTCCCCCGTGTAGTCATGCATGCGGGCGAGGGTAGACCGCCCGCCCCCGAGGTGGACGACGCCGACACGCCGTTTCCGAAACGTCCGCACCGTCGGTTTTGCGCGCAGTGCGCGCAATGATGGTCCTCGCGTGTCGGGGTCGTCAGGATCTCCTGGTGCCAGAACGTCCATACAGTGAGCCCGATCGCCCATGATCGAGGTCTCCCATCTCCACAAGGTCTTCACCACGCCCTCGGGACCGGTGACCGTCCTCGACGACGTGACCTTCTCCGTGTCCGGGGGCGAGGTCTTCGCCGTCGTCGGCCCGTCCGGTGCGGGCAAGTCCACGCTGACCCAATGCCTGAATCTGTTGCAGCGGCCCACCTCCGGTGAGGTGATCGTCAACGGCGAGAACCTCGCCCATCTCGACGCCGGCGCCTTGCGGGCCGCGCGGCGACGTATCGGAACCGTCTTCCAGTCGGCGAATCTGTTGTCACGCAGAACCGCAGCCGAGAACGTCGCACTCCCCCTCGAGTATCTCGGCGCGACCAAGGCGGCCATCCGGACGCGGGTGGGCGAGTTGCTCGATCGCGTCGGCATGGGTGACCGCGCCGATCTCTATCCCCATCAGCTCTCCGGCGGGCAGCGGCAACGCGTGGGAATCGCTCGCGCCCTCGCGCTCAAACCCGCCGTGTTGCTCTCCGACGAGGCGACCTCTGGTCTCGACCCGCAGGCGACAACGTCATTCTTGAACCTCCTCGGCGACGTCCGCGACGAGCTGGGGCTCGCCGTGGTGTTCATCACCCACGAGATGGATGTCATCACCCGGATCGCCGACCGCGCCGGTCGTCTCGACCACGGGCGCATCGTCGAGCAGGGGGCGGTGGCAGATCTCGTCCTCGACCCCGACTCGGTACTGGGAAAAGCGTTGCGCCCACGCGGAACCGCCGCACCCGCCGCACCCGGCCGCAGCAGCGTCGAGGTGACCTACAACTCGGCGGCCGTACCACCGGACTGGATCGCACGGGTGTCGAGCACGATCGGTACCACCGTCGGGGTGCTCGGCGCCAACATCCAAAGTGTTGACGGCGTCACTGCGGGCGCGTTGACCGTTTCCGTCGAGGACCACTCGCTCGACGCCTTCACCGCAGCGGCCGCCACCTACGGGATCACCGTCGGCGCAGGCCTACGTTCCCAGGAGGCCGCGGTATGAGCGACATCACCCATCTGGCGGCGATCACCGTACCGGTCAACGAGATTCCGTCGCTGCTGATCCCGGCCTTCATCGACACGGTCCTCATGGTGAGCATCGTGATGGTGATCGTGTTGGTCGTCGGGGTGCCGCTCGGTGCGCTGATCCACAACCTCGCCCCGGGCGGGTTGTTCGAGAACCGATCCCTGCACACGCCGCTGTCCTGGGTGATCAGCATCGGACGTTCCCTGCCGTTCCTCGTCCTGATGACGGCGATCATCCCGTTCACCCGGCTGCTCACCGGCACCAACATCGGGATCCCGGCCGCAGTCGTCCCGATGTCGATCGCCGGGATCGCCTTCTTCACCCGCATCGTCGAGAATTCATTGCGCTCGGTACCCACCTCTGTGGTGGAGGTGGCCAAGGCATCGGGCGGGTCGAACGCCCAGATCATCTGGACCGCACAGATTCCCGAGGCCCTTCCCAACATCGTCGGCGGGCTCACGATCAACACGATCGCGATGATCGAGTACTCCACGATCGCCGGCACCATCGGCGCGGGCGGCCTGGGATATGTCGCGGTCACCTACGGCTATCAGCGTTTCGATCACGGCGTGATGATCGCGACGATCCTCACCCTCATCGTCGTCGTCGCGTTGATCCAGGTGATCGGCGACGGCCTCGTCCGGCACCTCACCCCGGAGAAGTCCCTGCGCAGCAGAACCATTCGCGCCGATCGATCCAGTCGCAGCAAAGTCTGACCCATCCCGCTCCCCTGCTCAGTCCACACCCACACCCACACGAAGGGCGATACCCCATGTCGCAGACCACCGGACCCCAGATCGACTCCACCGATTCCTCGCCACCACCAACGGGCGGTGACATCGAACTGCGCACCCGGCGTCGTTGGCCGATCTACGCCGCGATCGGGGTGGTTGTCGTCGTCATCGCAGCGATCATCGGTTGGCGCTTCGCCGGATCGGATACCAAGTCCGCCAACGACACTCCCGGAGCGACGCTGACGGTCGTAACCGCCGAGGGCAACGCCGCCGAGGAAGCGCTCGTCGACTTCGTGTCGAAGAATGTCGCACCCCGCTATGGGATCACCGTGGCGTTCAAGGGACTCTCGGACTCCACGACGCTGAACCGGGCGGTCAGCGACGGCGAGGTGGCGGGCACCATCTACCAGCATCGCCTCTGGCTCTCGCAGGTGCTCGACGCGAACCCCGACTTCCAGGAGGAGGCCGCAACTCCGGTGTTCCGCTGGGGATTCGGTATCTGGTCGGACAAGTACACCTCGCCCGCACAGATCCCGCAGAACGGCACGGTGTCGCTGTACTCCGACCCCGCGAACGAAGCGCAGGGCCTGTGGCTGCTCGAGCGGGCCGGTCTGATCACCCTGAAGCCGGGGGTGGACAAGTGGAAGGCCACCCAGGACGACATCGCGACGAATCCGAAGAACCTGCAGTTCAAGTTGCTGGACTTCGCCGCACAGTCGCGTGCGTTGCCCGACCTCGACGCCACCGTCGGCTACACCGAGTACTACCTCGCCGCCGACATCGACATCGCCAAGCAGATCTTCTCGCCGCCTGCGCCCGACGAATTCGCCGGGCAGCTGACCATCGGGTCGAAGTGGAAGGACGCCGACAACATCAAGAAGCTGGTCGCCGCTTTCAAGGATCCCGCCGTCCAGAATTACCTGCGCACCGATCCGCAGGTGAAGAACATCCTCTTGCCGCTCTGATGAGAGATGTCGGAAAACCGGTCAGGAATCGAGAAGCCTGGGTGCGGTCACCAGTCCTACCGTGAGGACATGACCACAACCATCGATTCCCTGTCCCTCGGCGCCACCGATCCCGGAGACGCCAAAGCGTTCTACGACAAGGCCTTCGGACTCGGTGATCGGCTTCGTCTGCACCACAGCGACGAGCCGACCACCGGGTTCCGTGGGTTCGTGCTCTCCCTCGTCGTCGCCGATCCGGCGGTCGTCGACTCGTTCATCGACCCGGCACTCGATGCCGGAGCCGAGCTCCTCAAACCAGCACGGCGCTCCTTCTGGGGATACGGCGGTGTCCTGCGCGCGCCGGATGGCGCGATCTGGAAGATCGCCTCGTCGTCGAAGAAGAACACCGGCGCACCGCTGCGAACGGTCGAGGACGTCGTGATGTTGATCGGCGCCGGCGACATTGCGACGTCCAAGGCCTTCTACACCGACCACGGCTTTGAGGTCGCCAAGTCGTTCGGCCGCAAGTATGTCGAGTTCGCCGGCGGACCGATCACGCTCGCCCTCTACGGGCGCAAGGCCGCCGCCAAGGACGCCGGCGTCCGCCCGGAAGGCGAGGGTGCACATCGCATCCGGTTGTTCACCGGCACAGCCACGTTCACCGATCCAGACGGGTTCGTCTACGAGGAGTTGTGATCCGGGCTGGGCTCAGCCGCCGTCGGCGATGATCGTGGCGATGTTGCGTTCGGCGACGGCGGTGATGGTCAGCGACGGGTTGGACGCACCGGCCGAACCGGGCAGCATGGCGCCGTCATTGACGTAGAGGTTCCGGTATCCGTGGACGCGGCCGTAGGCGTCGCACGCCGTCCCCAGGGTGGCTCCGCCCATGCAGTGCGCCCAGGTCAGGTCGGGCTCGTAGACCACCGCATCGACCGGGAAGTCGGCGTGCCGCGCCATCACGTGACCGATCCGTTCGCAGTTCTCCGCGACGCCACCGTTGCCACCGGCCGGCCAGTCGAGGATGACCTGTTGCGAATCTCGGTGGTAGCGAAAGGTTCCGCGCGTCGGATCGACCGACGTGATGCCCATCTTGATCGCCGAGGTATTCATCGCTGCGGCAGCGGAATCCAGTGGTCCGAGAGAGAAGGTGCTGTTGACCATCACCCGGGCGAACTGCTCGGTGGTGTCGAAGAATCCGGCGGCACCGACGGCCGACTGCTGATCCTTACGACTGCCCCCGACTGCGATGTCGATGTTGCCGTTGCCGTTGTTGCCCCAGCCGGTTCCGATGTGTTCGTTCAGGTTCGGCAAGGTTCCGGTGTCGCGGGCACGCACCAGCAGTCTGTTGGTTCCAAGGCATCCGGCTGCGAGGACGAGGCGGTCGGTCGTCAGGGTCCGCCTGGTGAGGACGTCGCCGTACGGGCTGACGTAATCGACGTCGAGGACGAACCGCCCTGTCGGTTCGACGTGGATGTCGTTGACCTGATGGCGCGGATGAATTGTCGCTTTGCCGGTGGCCTCGGCGCGGGGGAGATAGCTGTAGGTCAGCGAGTTGAGGGAACCATTGGAGTTGGCGAGCGCGCTGCTGGTGGCCATCGGTGCGGCGCGACCGGCGATCTCGTCCCGCACAACGTTCCACCGCCAGTTGCCGGGAACGAAATATGGTGCATATCCGGCTTTCTGGCCGATGCGCCAGAAGTCTCGGCAATTGCTGAAGCTGTGATCGCGATACACGTCCGGCGGTACGACCGTCGCCCCGAGGCCCGCCAGAGCCTTCGGGTACCAGGTCGTGGCCATGTCGTCGTAATCCACGACGCCCTTGAACACCTGGTTGAACGGGTCCCGCTTGGACTCGGCGGTGATGCCGATGTAGACCACCGATCCGCCGCCCACCGCCGCACCGCACATGATCGCCGAGTTGTTGTGCCAGCTGATCTCGAAGATCCCGCCGAAGTCGTCGACGGCGGCCATCGCGCCGAGGGTCTCGGCGTAGGCGGGCACCGTGAGCGCCGACGACGCGGATCGCTCGGCAAGGGATCGTTGGGCGTGCCACAGCATCCGGCCGTCCCACCCGAAGATCTTGCGCCACGGGTCGTGTGGCCACCGCGATCCGCGTTCGAGCACGGTTGTCTGAATTCCGGCCTCCGCCAAGCGAAGTGCGCTGACCGAGCCGCCGAACCCGGAGCCGATGACGATCGCCTCGGAGTGTTGACGGGGCGGGGTGACCGGACGAAAGATCTCCGGCACCAGCGATTCGTATCTGCCGTGTGCCGCAGGTAGCGCAGCGCTGCGCCCCGCACCGACGGTCGCCGAGACGCCGGCAGCTGCGACTCCGGCAGCGGTCAACCGCATAAACGATCGACGATCCATCATCTTTCGCGCCCCCAGGGAACCCCATCCCGACCCCGTCGTAACGATGGCGATCTTATCGCACCCGCCCAATACCCATTGAACGACAAAAGATTCGAGAGTAGTGAACGGTTGAGGTTGACGTCGGGGATCGACCGAGTCGTCTACCCGCGGTCGAGTCCGTCGAACACCGCTGCCAGATGACCCCGCGCGGCGTCGACCTGCTCGGCGTCGTCGGCGAGGTGGTGCAGGAGTGCCCGCTGAAAGATTCCATCGAGCACGATATATGCGGTTGTCGGATCAAGCTGGGGCTCAACGCCTTTGAGATCACAGTAGCGAGACACCACACGCCAGATCATTTGTTCTCGACTGGCTTCGATCTCGAGCACCTGCGCACGGAAGGAGGAATCGAACAGACTCTGGTTGCGCATGTCGTACCACAGCCGGTGGATCGGGGCGTCGCGCAGCAGCGTGTCGAAGAAAGTGTCGCCGAATGACTTTCGGAGATCGTCGGCATCCGCAGAGTGCTGGACAACTCCGTCGTACCGGGTCACGCAGACGTCCTCGTACTGACGGACGGCCTCGGCGATCAGATCGAGCTTGTCGGAGAAGTAGTAGTGCAGGACCCCATGGGAGTACTCGGAATTCTGCGCGATCTCGCGCAGGCTCGTCCGCGCATATCCGAGTTCGGCGAGAGTGTGCAGGGTAGCGGTCGCCAGTTCTCGACGCTTCGCCTGGAACTTGTCGCGGGCACGCTCCTCGACACGGGCGCGCGGCTCCGACAGTTGGGCCATCGCGGTCGCTCCTCCCACTGGTCACGGGCGTGTCCCCGGAGTCTAGCCCGGCTGTCGATCCCCACCCCTTGACGGTCGTCCAAATTTTGCTTGACAGTCGTCCAGACTTCGCCTTAGTGTGATCCGCAGCACAGGTTCGGTCCGTGGATCACTCCGCCCCTTGTGCCTCATGCGTGTCCCTGACCTGCCAGTTCTCCTTGGCGGTCCATGGCGAGAGGAACGATTCATGCCCACCGACAAACGCGTCGTCGTCTACGGAGCCTCCGGCTACACCGGTCGATTGATCTGCGAGTACCTGCGCGAATACAACATCCCGTTCCTCGCCGCAGGCCGCGATCACAGCCGCCTCAAGGCGATCGTGGAGGCGGTGCCGGGGATCGAGACGGTCGATCACGACATCGTCGAGGTCGAACACTCGCTTCCCGCTCTCGTCGAGGCGTTCCGCGGTGCGGACGTCGTTCTCAACACGGTCGGGCCGTTCGCCAGGTGGGGCCATCCGGTGGTCGAGGCCTGCCTGGAGGTCGGCGCGCACTACACCGACACCAACGGCGAGCAGAACTGGATGATCGACGCGAAGGAGCGCTACGCAGTCGATTTCGCCGCGCAGAGTCTGGTCCTCACACCAGGTCTGGCGCAGATGTATTCGATCGGCGAGATCGCGGCGAACATCTGTCTGGAAACCCCGGGTGTCGACACACTCGACATCGAGGTGTTCTGGAAAGGCCATCCGACCGTCGCCTCGACAAACACGATCCTGACCAACGCGGCGTTCGCCAAGGCCTACTACCTCGAGCAGAACGAGTACGTCGAGTGGCCAGACGAAGACGGCGTGTATCAGATCGTCGTACCCGGCCAGCACGAGTTGGGACTGGCGCTGCCCTGGGGTGGCACGTCGCATCCGGTGTGGTTCAAGGACGATCCGCGGGTCGCCAATGTACGTGCGCTCGGCGGAGTGCTCAATCGTCCTCTGATGCTGGGGGTTCCGCAGATGGTTGGCGCGGCGCTCGAGCAGATGGATGGCAAGAGCGAGGCCGAGAAGTACCAGATCATCGATGCCATCTCGGCGTCGGTGCGCAGCGAGACACCGCCGCGGGAGAACCCCCGGATCAACACCTCTCTCGACTCGGTGTACGCGTCCGGGCCGCTGGGCCGCGTGCACTGCCTGATCAACGGCAACTGCAACTACAAGCAGACCGCCCTGCTCAACGCCTATGCGGCAGCCCACCTCCTCAAAGCCCCACCGCATGCGGTCGGGTTCGCCTCGAGTTGCCAGGCATTCGGACACCGCGAGCTGCTCGGTGTTCTACACGCCTTTGGCCTCGTTCTCGATCCGGTTGTCACGGTGAACAACTAAGAGGCCGGACACATGCGGCTATCGGACTACCTCGACAAAGGCGCGTCATTGGGCCGGGACGCACCGTGCATGACCGCCGGTCCCGTCACACTTACCTACGGCGAGGTCCACGACCGGACTGTCGACATCGCCGGAGCGTTGCAGCACAGCGGGATTCATGCTGGAGATCGCGTCGCTGTCCTCTCCGGAAACGATCCACGCGCGCTCACCTGTGTGTTCGGGATCTCCCGGGCCGGAGCGGTGTGGTGCCCGGTGAACCCACGCAACGAGGCCGAGGAGAACCGGCAGCTGTTCGCGCTGTTCGGTTGTCGATTCCTGTTCTTCCAGAGCGCATTCGCCGACCTGGTTGCAAGGATTCGGGATCGGCTCCCCGACCTCGAATGGCTGGTCTGCCTCGACGATGCGGTGGACGGGGCACTCACCTTCGACGACTGGCTGGCCGACCACCATGCCGAGGTGGAGACCGACCGCCGCCCGGACGGAGGCCTGTGCATGCTCGCAGGCACCGGCGGCACCACCGGTAAACCCAAGGGCGTGCGACTGACCGAGGACAACATGATGACCTCGACGGCGCTGGCGTTGATGAGCTATCCGTTCGGGGACCGGCCTCGCTACCTCGCGCTGGCCCCGCTCACCCATTCGGCGGGTGTGCTGACCTTTCCCATCCTCAGTCTCGGCGGCCACATCGTCATCATGGCGCGTCCCGACATCGGCGAGTTCCTGAGACTCATTGCGCATCACCGGATCACCCACGCATTCTTGCCGCCCACGGTGATCTACGGTGTCCTCGATCATCCCGATCTCGACGCCACCGATCTCTCCTCGTTGCGGTGCCTCTGGTACGGCGCCGCACCGATGTCACCCACTCGACTCACCGAAGCACTCGAGCGCATCGGGCCGGTACTGGGTCAGCTGTTCGGACAGACCGAGGCACCCAACATGATCGCGACCCTCGCACCCGCCGAGCATTTCCGCGCCGACGGCTCGGTGGCGACCGAACGATTGACGTCGGCGGGGTGTCCCACACCACTCACGACTGTCGCCATCATGGATTCCTCGGGGGAACTGGTGGCCCGCGGCCAACGCGGCGAGATCGTCGTACGCGGACCGCTCGTCATGGACGGGTACCACGAGAATCCCGAAGCCACTGCCGAGGTCAGCGCGTTCGGCTGGCACCACACCGGAGATATCGGCTACCTCGACGACGACAACTTCCTCTACGTGGTCGACCGCGCCAAGGACATGATCATCACCGGCGGCTTCAACGTGTACTCCGCCGAGGTCGAGCAGGCCCTGCTGGCCCACCCCGCGGTCAAGGAGAGCGCGGTGATCGGTCTGCCGGACGACAAATGGGGTGAACGGGTCGTCGCCGCAGTGCAATTGCGTGACGGCCGCGATGCCGCGCCGGCCGAACTCATCCAGTTCGTCAAGGACCGCATCGGAAGTGTCAAGACACCCAAGCAGATCGAGATCTGGGACGATCTGCCGCGCTCGAAGGTCGGCAAGATCCTCAAGAACGAGGTCCGCGCCACCATGCAGAACTGATCGCCCATACGTCGAAATTATCCACTCGAAAAGGAACCCCTCATGACCGAACTGAAAGACAAGCGGGTCTTCGTGACCGGCTCTGCGGCCGGCATCGGCAAGGCCATCGCCGCGCTGTTCATCGAGCGCGGCGCCAGGGTCATCATCAGCGACCGCGACAAGACCGCCGCCAACGACACCGCAACCGAACTCGGAGCCGCGGGAGTGGCCAACTGCGACGTCACCGACGAAGCACAGGTCCAGTCGGCGATCACCGAAGCCGTCGGCGTCCTCGGCGGCCTTGACGTGCTGGTCAACAATGCCGGCATCGAGATCTCGACCCCACTGCTCCAGCAATCCACCAGCAGCTTCGACGAGATCTTCGCCGTCAATGTCCGTGGTCCGTTCGTCGCGATGAAGGCGGCCATCGGGCACCTCGTCGAGTCCGGCGGCAACATCGTCAACATTTCCTCGATCGCCGGCATCGGCGGCAGCCCCCTGCTCGGATCATATTGTGCGACAAAGGCTGCGCTCATCCAGATGACCCGGGTGGCCGCGGTGGAGATGCGTCCCGCAGGAGTGCGCGTCAACGCCGTCTGCCCCGGATTCGCCGACACCAGCATGGTCGAACGACTGATCCCGGATTTCGAGGCCGCCACCCAGGTCCCGTTCGGAGACCTGGTGGCCGCCAAACAGGGGCGCCTGGGCACACCCGAGGACATCGCCGAGGTGGCGGCGTTCCTGGCCTCCGACCGTGCGTCGTGGGTGACCGGCAGCAGCTACGTCCTCGACGGTGGGCTCACGGCGTCGTTGGTGTGAGGCCAACCGGGGCCACCACTGACATGAGGCCGCGACAGTGGGCTGCCGTCGTGTTGTCCACCCCCCGTGCGGCTTTCACAAGTCGACCTTGGTCCACGTCATCCCGGACAGCGCTGCGGCTCCTCCGACAACCCAGGCCCACAACTGCCCGGGAAGCGAGCCGGCATCAGTGACAGTCGCGAAGTGTCGATCTGAAGAACCGTCGCGGTACTCCAGATCGAACGTCCCCTCGTCTCTGACGCGGGTCTGCACGTAGACCTCGCTGTCGCGTTCGATGACGAGAAACGGGTCGGGTTCTTCCAACCGGTCGACCAGAGCATCGAGCATTTGCGGGCTGAGCATGGGCAGGCGGCCGAGGCTGCCGTGCAAGACAGCGATCGGAACCGCGTGCTCGGTATCGATGTAGATGTTCTCCTGCGGGTCATATACATCGAAACCCCAAGTGGCAGCGAGCGGCATCACGATCTCACGACTTTGCTCGGCGTCTGACCACGACGCGGTGATGTAGGTCCCGGATCTCAGCGGTTCGGGTGTCTCGTGTTCGATTCCGCGTCGGCGCTGGCTGTCGACGATGTGGCTGATCAACGCTTGGACGGGCGAATCATCGGGGTGCTGAGTGGTTGGCGGACTCGCTTCCAAGTCCTGCTGCATGACCCGTGCCGCAGACTCGGCGTCGGTGGCCAAACGCCACGGCAAGGCGTAGAGGTCGTAGCTCATCGGCCGTCTCCTTCTCCTGAAAGCTTCTCCCTGTCAATCAATTTCAGCGCCTTTCTGCGATACCGGCAATGCGGGCGAAACGGCCCGGAGCGAGCCCCGGTTCACGGTGTTTGCCATGTCCACGAATCGATGCGCCACACGTGGTTTTCGACGATGACGCCGATGGTCCAACCTTGTCAGCCGGGGGCTACGAGTGTGGGATATATCGCGAGGAGCAGCTCGGGGGTCATCGGCCATGGTTCGGCGGTGAGGGGTCTGGGTGCGTTGTCGGTCCCGTCGATCACCTTCTCCGGCAAGTCGGGTCGGGTCGCGGATAACCACGCGATCACCCGTCTGCTTTCGGCGTCAATCAGTGCGGGCGCAATCCTTCCTGCGCGAGCGGATGCGTCCAGAGTCCGGCGTGCAAGCATGTCAGGATCGTTTTCGGGCAGAGGCTCGGGCAGTTCTACTGAGATGCCGAGCATCCGCGGGCCGTCGAACGTGGCGATACAACGATGGGTGTATCGGTGGACTACGCCGCGTAGGTCGATCCATTCCCCTGAACCCCGGAAGCCGATCGAGGCCCCCCGTATGTCCATGGCTATCCGGACCGCGTCAGCAGGGCGGACGAGTCGTGACAGTCGGTCGGTCAAAGTGTCGGCGAACACCTGCGGGATGCGCGGGCCAGTCACCGCGGTCGGCGCTACTCGATCTGCCAGATCCCACTCCCATGCTTGCGTCACGGGTTGGGCGGGCGGCGTCTGATCCGGATCCCCGATCCACATGAGCACGCCGTGTACCTGTCTCGACGGCCCCAGCACCGGGGAAGCCAACGCAAGTCGCGGGCCGGCGAGGTCGATGAGGACCTGTGATTGCTTGAGATTGTTGAGAACGGTCTCGACCAGCCGCAGAACCGTCTTGTGCACGGATCCGCGGAATTCGTTGGACAGCGGTCGCCACTTCTTGGATCGCTCACCAATCAGTAGCACCGCGGGCATCTCTCCGACGGTGTCCACGAGAAACCATCCTTCGGCCACCGAACGAGTATCGCCTATGCGGGGGCCGGTGCGGTTGTGCGACCCCAACTGCGAAGGCCGAAGTTGTCGCGCATCCATCCGATCATGTGGGCGACTTCGTCAGAGCCACCCGCCCATGCCACATAACCGTCGGGCCGGATGACGACGATTTCCGGGTACTCCGCGGGCAGTCCCGAGGACACTGGTGCGATCTGGGCAAACGGAAGGTCGGCAGTGGACACGAGCGCGGAAGCGGCCGTGGTCGGCACAAGGACCAGAAAGTCCCCTCCGTGGAGTAGTTCGGCGACTGTGGTTGGCGCACCATCGACGCTGAGCTCCACATCGGGGAAGAACTCTCCATCGAGCTGATGCGCGCCTCCTTGCCCTACTGGGTGCTTCAGCGAGGTGCCGTTGATCCGGGCAGCCAGCCAGTCATGGGCGCCAGGCTCGTGCAACCATTGCTCCACCACATTGCGTACCGGATCGTTTGCCGAGTCCGGATTCATGAGTGTCGACTGCAGTCGGGTGTTGTCGATCAGCCACTGACCGACCGGTTCACGCTCTGCCCCATAGGTATCGAGAAGCCTTTCGTCTGCGGCACCCGTGAGTACAGCTGAGAGCTTCCATCCCAGATTGACAGCGTCTCCGATTCCCGCGTTGAGTCCTTGGCCGCCCAGAGGGTAGTGAATATGTGCTGCGTCGCCGGCCACGAACAGCCGGCGATCGCGGTAGTTCTTTGCAACGCGACTGTAGTCACTGAACCGGTTGAGATAGTGCGGGGCAACGAGATCCACGTGCGAGCCCACGACCCGGTCTACCGCCGCCCCGAACTCTTCGGGGGTGACAGGTGCCACGCGATCGCTCGCGGGGCCGTCGAACTCGAAGACGATCAAGCGGCTGTCCCCGTACCGGTTCAGATTCAGCAACGTCCAACCGCGCGGGGTCGGTGTCCAGCCGGCGGGCAGCTGTTCGGGGTGGGGCACGCCGGCCAGGCCCAGGATCGCTCGCATCGTGGGTGGATGCTCGCGCACCGCGAAGGCTCCCGACTGCCGCACCACGCTGCGACCGCCGTCCGCGCCCACCGCGTACCGGGCCTCGAAGGATCGCTCGGCACCGTCGGGTCCCGTGGCGATGGCGCGCACACCGTTGTGGTCCTGCGTGACGCTGACAACCCTGTGCCGGCGCAGGACCCGCGCACCAGAGGCCTCTGCCCGCCGCGCAATCGCGCGTTCAAGGTCGGCTTGGGCGATCCCGAGCATGACAGGGCCGTCAATGGTGCGCCCCCGCATGCTGAGCCACGGGTAGCCCGCAAATTGAAACTGCTCGACCGTCTCCTCCCGGGGATCGGTCGTGAGTCGCGGCACAGTAAGGATGCCCCGCCGCGCCAGCGTCGCGATAGCCCGAGCGTGGTAGGTCCCAGCCTTGGGGTATTCGCTGACATCGCCCCGCTGCTCCAGGACGAGTACCGAATTCCCGTGCAGCGCCAGCTCGTTCGCGACGAGCATGCCGACCGGGCCGCCCCCGACGACGATGACGTCGCTGCCGTCCGCCACCCTCGTCATCGCCCCACCGCAGCGCTCGGGCGCAGCGCCACGGGTAGACGGATCGGCCGGCGGAGCCCGGTTCCCAGATCCCACTCGATCTCCTCGGGAGCCACGGCGAGCCGCAGATCAGGGAACCTCGCCACCAGGGTCTCGAGGACAGTGATCAGCTCGATCTGCGAGAGCGCCGACCCCATGCAGCGGTGCATGCCGTAGCCGTACTGCAGGTGCCGTCGTCCCGGACGCGTCGGGTCGATACGAAGCGGATCCCTGAAGACCTCCGGGTCGCGATTCGCGGCGTTGATATGCGGGTAGACGATCGATCCCACGGGAAGCGTGACGCCGCCGACCGATAGTGGCTTGGTCAGCTCGCGTGGGAAGGAGCCTGGCGTTCCGAGGGGCATCAGCCGCAGGATCTCCTCGACAAGCCCCTCAACGGTGACGTCTCCGTAGGACACGCGCCGATACAGTTCCGGAATCGCGAGCGCTGCGTACATCGTCTTCGTCAACATCGTCGCGACGTTGTTGTCGCCGCCCAGAACGATTCCCATGACCGTTCCGGCGATGAGAGCATCGTCGACAGCAGCGAACTCGGGTTGCCCGGCGCGGTGCCGGTAGGTCGCGATCAGGCCGTCGTCCGAGTAGGGCTCCTCCCCCGCCACCAGGCGCTGGACCCAGCCGTAGAGCTCCATCCAGGACCGCTCGATCGACGGGATGTCGTCGGGCGGGGCGAGCTGGATGCGACGCCCCAGTTCGTTCATCCAGGGGGCCAGTGTGTCCTCGACCCCGAGCAGCCGGCACACCACCCGAGCGGGGACTACGCGAAACACCTGCGCCACCAGATCGGGGCCGGAAGTCGCCTCGAGGTCGTCGAGTGCAGCTTCGGTCAGATCGGCGATCAGCGGTGCGAGACCGGCGATCGCCCGTGCGCTGAACTCGTGGGAAACGAACTCGCGCACAACCCCGTGCACCGGGGCGTCGAGATTGATCAGCACCTCGGGCGCCCAATTGGTCGGCATGAACGACGGTCCGCCGTCGACGTTGCACAGGACGCGGCTCGCCGTGCGGTCCAGCATGAGCGTCTTGACGTGCTCATACGCTGTCAGGCTGATCGCCTCGTGTCCGCTGGGGAGCTCGATGCGGGTCAGTCCGTCCGGTCCGGGCCATTCGCGGACATAGGGGGCAGGCGTGTCGAGCAATGGAATCTCAGTGACCAGGGGCCCGTCGGATATATCGGGCGTAGATGTCGTTGTCTCGGGCGTGGATCTGAACTCGGTGGTGGTCATCGAGGGGTCCTTTCGGAGATCGCTCGGGAATCGATTGTGTGCTCGTTCGCTGCTTCGGCGACGCCGATCGGATCACGCTGGGCCACAGAGGATGTCACGATGTTCACGTCCTCGGACGGATCGGGCGGTTCGGGCGTCCGGCGCAGCAGCACCACGACCACGACGGTGAGCACGGCGCTCGCGGCGGCGATCGCCCACAGCAGCGGTACCAGCCCCTCGGCGAAGGCCGTCCGCAGCGAGCCTGTTGCGACCCCCGTCACGTCACGGATCTCGCCCGTGATCACCCGGTCGACGATCGTGCGTTGCGCATCCGGGCTCAGGTTCTCCGGTAGCACCTGCCGCACCTTGCCGCCAACAACGGCCGAGAGGGCACCGGCGAACACCGCGACGACGACGGCTTCGCTGCCAAGGCGCACGGTGGACACCAGGCCCGACACCATGCCGGACTTCTCCTCGGGGACAGACCCGATTGCTTGCCCGTCGACCAAACCCACACCGAGCCCGAATCCCAACCCCAACAGGATGAATGGCCCAATCAGTCCGGGGACGTCGGCGGCCGTGCCCTCCCGGGTAAGCCACGCGGCGCCGATGACGTACAACCCGACACTGCCGCCGAGGATGATCCAGGCGGGCACGCCGCGGCCGTGTAAGGCCCCTGCGATGAGCGGCCCCACAATCACGGGCACCGTCATGATCAGCATGACGCCGCCGATGGCACCGGAACCCAGCTGCCACACGCTGGTGATGAACGTCGGGTAGTAGGTCAGTAGTGTGACGAATCCGATCGCTCCGGCTACGGGCACCAGCAGCAACCCGACGAGCCGGGGTGACCGGAGAAGGCTGAGGTCGAGAAGCGGGTTGGCGGTCACATGTTGTAGGAGGACGAAGACGGCGAGCAGCAGGACACCGGCAACGACAAGACCTATCGTTCCCGGCGACGCCCACCCCCAGGAATTGCTCTGTGCGACACCGGCGATCACGAGACTCAGCGATGCTGCGAAGACGACGGCACCGCGATAGTCGATTCGGCCGGCGTGCTCGACCGGGCTGTCGTGCACGCCCGAGGCGACCACGAGTGCTACCGAAACCACCATCGCGACGGCGTTGAACCAGAAGATCCCAGTCCAGCCGCCGAGTGCGATGGCGGCCGACGAAATGCTGGGCCCGAGCCCGAGCCCGACGCCGGCCGCGGTGCCGAACAGTGCGAAGGCGCGGGCTGCAGCCTTGCCGGAGAAGGTGATCGCGAGCAGTGCTCCCGAGCAGGCGAAGACGATCGCCGCACCGATGCCCGCGAGTGCACGAGCCAGGTCGAGCACGACGAGGTTCGGGGCGAGGGCGCTCAGAACACCTGCTGCGGTGAAAACGCCGCCGCCCAGCAGCAATCCACGGCGGCGGCCGAGGTGGTCTGCGATCGATCCGGCCACGAGGCTGAACACAGCGAACGTGAGGTTGAATCCGTTGACCACCCATTGCAGCTGCGCAGGCTGCGATCCGAGGTCTGCTGCGATGTGCGGAAGCGCGACGCCGGTTCCAGACACGCCGGTGGGGACCACAACGACACCGAGCAGAATTGCCGCGAGCAGGACAGCGGGATTCCCGTTCCGAGAGGACGATTCGTGGGCCATCAGGAACCGCCCTCAGAGGTCGTGGTGAGTAGGCGTGCGAGATCGGCCAGGGCACTGGAGGTTTCGACGAACTGCACCGCGCCCCAGCCGGCGTTCTCGGCCGCGTCGCAGTTCACTCGAAGGTCGTCGACGAGGATTGCCTTGGTCCCTGGCACACCAATACGCTCGGCCGCGAGGGCGAAGATTTCGGGGTCCGGTTTGCGGAGCCGCACCGCGTAGGAGTCGACGATGACGTCCACCTCGTCGTCCAACCCCACCATGGGACGCCAGTACGGTTCCCACTCGCGGACGTTGTTGGTCAGGATGCCGACTCGGTATCCGGACCCGCGCAACTGGACTGCCAGGTCGCGAATGACGGAGTTGACCTCGTGTCCGGCAAACCACTGACGCCCGAACTCCAACTCCGAGCGGGAGACGTCGATATTCCGCGCGGTCAGCCAGGTGTGCAACCCTTGCACCCACTCCTGCTCGGTGAGCATCCCCAGCTCGACCGGGGCCAGCACGTCGACGCCGAGGCGGTCGGCTACGCCGGCCATCGCAGCCTTGAGATCGGACGGCGCGATCCCCGTTTTCCGTTCATATTCGGCGAACAAATCCTCGATGGGTGGCGACAGGACACCGCCGAAATCGAGGAACACGGCCGAGTATTTCGATTCCGGGGTGTGGGGTGCGATATCAACGATGGCGGGGACGGTCATCGTTTACCTTCTGTGATGGAGCCGGTCTCGACGCTGACATTCCTGGAGAATCGGACGCGACCCGAGGTGATCGACTCGTCTTCCTGGAGGATCTCGACCTCGAAGGCGTATCCCGGATCGGGCTCGTCGACGGGGCGAACCTGGATCACGGTGTGCAGGTCGAGCTCGCCGAACCGCGTGAACTCGGCTCGTAACGATTCCAGCACGAGCCGCCGGGCGCTGAGTCCATGGGTTTCATGCGCGGCGAGGATGCCCGCCTGCCGGATCGCCTCGAAGAGAACTGCGCCAGGGATGTGATCGAGCGGGTGGTCGAACAGACTCGGGTGGTGTTGATCGACGAGCACGTCGATATCGAGGCCGCTGGGCGTTGCGGTGACGTCGCCGAGTACCGAGTTGCGGTCGATCCTGCGGCCAAGTGTTTCCGCGGGATGCACGCCGCGGACGGTCCGTGGACCGCGACCGGGTGGTGGCGTGATCCCGGCGCTGTACTCGTCGAGGCCGAGTCGGGCTCGCCCCTTGCCCCGCACACGGGCCCAGACGTCGCGGGGCATCCACTGGATGGTCATCGTGACGGTTGCCGCAACGGTCCCCCCGAGAAGGCACTCCATCTCGAGGGTGATGCCGATGACTTCGTCTCCGCGGACCTTCTCCTCCACAATGACGGCGCTGAGCTCACCGTTGCCCGGCGCCGTGGATCTCAATGCGGGAACGCAAGTGCGCTCCCGGGTATCGGAGGGCCTTGTCCCGTTGAATCGATGTATGTCAATATTGACGGGTGTCGAATAAGAACTTGCTTCTCTTGCCAGGCCGCGGCCTGAGTGGTGACGAGACCGGAGCGGTTACCCCGCTGCTGAAGGCGCTCGCGGATCCGGTTCGGCTGCGGTTGCTGTCGGAGGTCGCCGCGCATCCGGGAGGTGAGGCGTGCGTGTGCGACATCTCCGGGCCGTTCGAGCTGTCGCAGCCGACGATCTCGCATCATCTCAAGGTGCTGCGTCAGGCGGGTCTGGTGACGAGCGAACGCCGCGCGACCTGGGTGTACTACCGTGTGAACACCGAAGCACTGCAACAACTGTCGGTCCTGCTGGGCGATCTCGCCATGGTTGTGGGGGAAACTCGTTCGTGCGAGGCCGACCAGTGACCACCACCGACACCGCGGTCGCGGCGAAGTTGTCGATGCTCGACCGGTTCCTGCCGGTGTGGATCGGCGCAGCAATGGTCGCGGGCCTGATGCTGGGCCGCACCGTTCCCGGCCTGGGTGACGCCCTGGCGGCCGTGGAGATCGACGGCATCTCGCTGCCAATCGCTCTCGGACTGCTGATCATGATGTATCCGGTGCTGGCCAAGGTGCGCTACGACCGACTCGACTCGGTCACTGGCGATCGTCGCCTGCTCCTGGGATCGCTCCTGCTGAACTGGATCGTCGGACCCGCGTTGATGTTCGCGCTGGCCTGGCTTCTGCTCCCGGACCTACCGGAATACCGGACCGGACTGATCATCGTCGGTCTGGCGCGCTGTATCGCGATGGTCATCATCTGGAACGACCTGGCGTGCGGCGACCGCGAGGCGGCTGCCGTCCTCGTCGCACTGAACTCGGTGTTCCAGGTGATCATGTTCGCCGTGCTGGGCTGGTTCTACCTTTCGGTGCTACCCGGATGGCTCGGCCTGGAACAGACGACCATCGACACCTCGCCGTGGCAGATCGCGAAGTCGGTGCTGATCTTCCTCGGAATCCCGTTGATCGCCGGCTATCTCACCCGCCGCATCGGCGAACGGGCCAGAGGCCGCGAATGGTACGAATCCTCGTTCCTCCCGCGATTGGGGCCGTGGGCCCTCTACGGTCTGCTGTTCACCATCGTCATCCTGTTCGCCTTGCAGGGGGAGCAGATCACCTCTCACCCGTGGGACGTCGTGCGGATCGCGCTGCCGCTGCTGATCTACTTCGCGGTGATGTGGGGTGGCGGATTCGTCCTCGGCGCCGCGATGGGGCTGGGTTACGCACGGACCACCACGCTGGCGTTCACCGCCGCCGGCAACAACTTCGAACTCGCCATCGCCGTCGCGATCGCGACCTATGGTGCGACCTCCGGCCAGGCTCTCGCCGGGGTCATCGGGCCACTGATCGAGGTCCCGGTTCTCGTCGCCCTCGTCTATGTGTCCCTGGCGTTGCGGAAACGCTTCACAACTCCCACTGCTTCTAGCCTAGATGTGTCGAAGGAGCCTGCTCGCGATGTCTGAGAATGCGTTGGACGAACACCTACGTCGCGGTGAACACCGCGAGCAGCCCGAACTGTTGATGCCTCATACCGTGTTGGCCCGTACCGCCGCCGACTTGGCCGCCAAGTACGAAGGGGTGGTGTCTCGCCAGACGGTAGAACGCTGTGTCTTCGAGTCCTACACCGTGTTACGGCGTACCTCCCGGGTGCATACGCATCTGACGACCTTGGCGGGCCGGTTCGCGGCTGATCGGTTACGCGCCCTCGCCCAGGCTGAGGGCGCGGTGCCCAAGGATGTGCCCGAGGTTCTCTTCATCTGCGTGCAGAACGCCGGCCGCTCGCAGATGGCCGCAGGATTGTTGACCCATCACGCCGCTGGGCGGGTACACGTGCGCTCAGCCGGGTCAACACCCGCGCACTCGATCAACCCGACCGTCGTCGAAGCAATGAGCGAGATCGGCGTCGACTTGGGTACGCAGTACCCCAAACCGCTAACCGACGATGTGGTCGCCGCCGCCGACGTGGTCGTAGCGATGGGTTGCGGCGACGCGTGTCCGATCTATCCCGGTAAGCGGTATCTCGACTGGACGGTCTCCGATCCTGAAGGCCGTCCACTAGGCGAGGTTCGCGCCATCCGCGATGACCTTGATGCCCGGGTTCGCGAGCTCCTTGCCGAGCTCACGGCCGACCGTGTGTGACTTTCCGAGCTTTCCTCCACAGCTGAAAGGGCCTGTGTTTCATGTCTTCCTCTCGACCTAGCGTGCTGTTCGTGTGCGTCCACAATGCTGGCCGCTCACAGATGGCCGCGGGGTTCCTCACCGCTCTGAGCCAGGGCAGTGTCGAGGTCCGCTCCGCCGGATCTGCTCCCGCCGACTCAATCAATCCCGCCGCTGTCGCGGCGATGGCCGAAGTCGGTATCGACATCTCCGCGCAGTCACCGAAGATCCTCACCCCCGACACGGTCGAATCCTCCGACGTGGTGATCACCATGGGCTGTGGCGATGCATGTCCAGTATTCCCCGGCGTCAGGTACCGCGACTGGGCCCTCGACGACCCAGCCGGCCAAGGCATTGACGCGGTCCGCCCGATCCGCGATCAGATCCGCGGACTCGTCGAGGACCTCCTCGACGAACTCGTACCCGCCGACCAGCAGGTCGGCCGGTGAGCACGACACCGCAGGTGCTGTTCGTGTGCGTGTCCAATCGCGGCAAATCGGTGATGGCCGAACATCTCACACCGACAGTCACCGCCCGGATCACCCCATCCTCGGCCGGCACCAGCGCGAAAATCGGCGGCCAGGTCAACGACCTGTCCGCCCAGGCGCTCGCCGAAGTCGGCGCCACCGTGGACGGACATCAGCCGCGCCAACTCACCGACGAACTGATGCAAACTGCAGATCTCGTCGTGGTGGTCGGCACCGCCGACGTCACCCCACCCGACGGCGTCGCCCTCGAAGTGTGGAACACCGACGAACCCTCCGAACGGGGCATCGACGGCATCGAACGGATGCGACTAATCCGCGACGACATCACCAACCGGATCCGCGCCCTCGCCGACCGCATCGCGCGGTAGGCGAGAGCGCAAGCCACGACCCCTCAGCAGCAAGCAGTGCGCACCTCAGCCGGTTCGGCGGCGCTGCCACCGCAGCACACCGAACCCTGCTCGACGTCATCGTTGGCGTTCTGCTCCAACAGTTTCGGGCTGGTCCCGAACGTGTCGGAGTCGGCGAGCACGGTGTAGACCTCCCACTTCTCGTTCGCCGGTCCGGTCACCCAGACCTTGTCCTGGGTTGCGAAACAGCAGGTGGAGTTGATCTCCTCCTGGGTGAACAGGCCCTCCCCGGACAGCCTGGCGATCTCGGCGTGCACCTTCTCGCTCGATTCGACCTCGACGCCGAGGTGGTTGATCGTGCCGCCCTGGCCGGGGTTCTCTAGCAGCACCAGTTTCAGGGGCGGCTCGACGATCGCGAAGTTGGCGTATCCCGGCTTGCGTTTGGCCGGGGTGGTGTTGAACAGCTTGGAGTAGAACTCGATCGCGGTATCGAGATCATCGACGTTGAGCGCGAGCTGCATACGGGACATGACCATCACCTTCACCTGTGAGACATATATCGAACTACTGACACATGCAGGGTGCCACCTTTTCGACATATGTCAAGTAGGGGCGTACGATCTGGTCATGCCGAAGCCCTTGCCGATGGTCGACATCAGCGCCCCGATCTGCTGCGCACCGGTATCGGCGGCACCGCTCGATGACGACACCGCGCTGCAGATCGCGTTGCGGCTCAAGGCGCTTGCCGATCCCGTTCGGATCAAGCTCGTCTCAATCCTGCTTACCGACACCGGTGACGGGACCTGCACCTGCGACCTCGCGACCGCGGTCGGCCTCACCGAAGCCACCACCAGTCACCACCTGGGGCAGCTCCGCAAAGCCGGCATGGTCACCCCCGAGCGCCGCGGCATGAACGTCTACTACCGAGCGCAACCGGACTCGTTGGAAGCACTACGCAACGTTCTCAGCGCTACGACGGGTTGCTGTTGAACGGCGACGGCACGAACTGAGCGAGCCTTATCCGGGTGTCCTTTTGGCAGGCCAACTCCGGTGTCTTTCAGCAGGTCAGCGAGCATGGCGAGCAATCCAGCTCGGCTGGTGGCGGGCAGATCGGATCGGTGATCACGGCGTGGCCGGCGCCAGCGAGGGCGGTGATGCGGGCGGCGACGCTGACCGCGTGCCCGAACAGGTCTCCGTCGCGGACGACTGCGCTGCCGTAGTGGATCGATCCCGGCGCGTAGGGCGATGAATCCGTCTTGACCGGCGGCCGCGGCCGCGGGGGCGGTGATCGTGGCGAGGATCACTTGGGGGGCGTCGGCGGTGAGCATCACCGCATCGCCGATGGCCTTGACCAGCCGCGTGCCCGGTCGTAGAGCCTGCCTGCCAGGTCTGAGAGGCCAACCGTATGGCCAGTTCTGCGGCTTCCTGGTCGCCGCAGAACTCGGTGAACACGCTGTATCCGGCGAGGTCGACGAACGCCACCGCGACGTCACGCTGCTCGAGCTCGGCGAGCTCGTCCGAGGGAGGGCCATGGTGATGCCCGTGCAGTGGTGGCGTGGTCATCGGTCACCGGCACGGCGGGCACGGAACCGGGCGAGCGCAGGGTTCTCGCGGACCGTGATGTCGGTCAGAGGCAAAGACGTCAGGCGCAGGCGGAGTTCGCCACGGGGGATGAACCGGTGCGGTGCCCCTTCGAGGTTGTGCAGCAGCCGCGCCGGTGCGCTGCCGAGCAGGTCGTAGCCGACCAGCATTCCGCCGGGCGCGAGCACTCGGGCGGCCTCGGCGAGTGCGCGTTCCCAGTCGATGACGTGGTGCAACATGATGAACGAGACGACGGTGTCGAAGCTTCCGTCCTCGAACGGCAGGGCTGTGGCGTCGGCGACCTGGGCGTGAGCGCGGGCCCCGAAACCCTGCAGCCGATCGCTGGCGGCGGCGACCATGACCGGGTCGAAGTCGGTGACGGTCACATCCACGAGTTCGTCGGGGTTGGTGGTGAGGATCTGTTCGGTCATCGCGCCGGCGCCGCCACCGATTTCAAGGACCCGGCCTCGGGGATGGATGCCTTGCAGCGCCCACGGGAGTACCCACCTGCCGGTGGCCGCCTGCCACGGTGCGCTGCGGCAGAACAGAGACTCGATCGTCGACATCGACGGCATACCAACAGCTCCCACCATCTCGCCCGGCCGCGCCTGCTGCCACTTCTTCGTGATGATTCGATTACAGCACACAATGCCGCTATCATCGTCATATGACGATGAATGAGTGCTCGGTGGCGACTGGGGCGGACCTCGATCCCGCGGTGGCGTTGTTCCACAGCCTCTCCGATGGGACCCGTCTGGCAATCGCAACCCGCCTCGCGCACGGTGGCGAGGCCCGGGTGGCGGATCTGATGGCGGAGCTGGGGTTGGCGCAATCGACGGTCTCCGCGCACGTGGCGTGCTTACGGGACTGTGGGCTCGTCGAAGGCCGCCCGCAGGGGCGGCAGGTGTTCTACAGCCTGGCCCGACCGGAGCTGATGGACGTGCTCGCCGCCGCCGAAACCCTCCTGGCAGCGACCGGAAACGCGGTTGTGTTGTGCCCGAACTACGGCACCGACGCCACCACCTCCTGCTGCACAACGGGCGACACGAAGGCGGGGGTGCGGCGATGAGCGACGCATGCGGATGCGGGCACGACGAACCGGCCAGTGAGGACGAGCAGGCTCCGGAGCACTGGTGGCAGGTGCGGGAGCTGCAGGCTGCCGCCGCGGCCGCGGTGTTCCTGCTCGCCGCGTACATCACCAGCTGGTCCGGCGGCCCCGAACCGGTCGCGCTCGCCCTGGAGTGGGTGGCGCTGCTGATCGGGGCGTGGACATTCGTCCCCTCGACCCTGAGCCGGTTGGCGAAGGGCAAAATTGGCGTCGGCACCCTGATGACGATTGCTGCGGTCGGCGCGGTGATCCTCGGCGAGGTCGGCGAAGCCGCGATGCTCGCTGTGCTGTTCTCCATCAGCGAAGGCCTTGAGGAGTACGCCGTCGCCCGCACCCGCCGCGGGCTGCGGGCGCTACTAAATCTGGTCCCGGACTCCGCGACCGTGCTCCGCGACGGCACCCCGGTCACCGTCTCCCCGGCGGAATTGGCCGTCGGGGACCAGATGTTGGTCAAACCCGGCGAGCGGATCGCCACCGACGGCACCATCACCGAAGGCCGCACCGCACTGGATGTTTCGGCGATCACCGGCGAATCCGTGCCTGTCGAAGCCGGACCCGGCACGCAGGTCTACGCCGGGTCGATCAACAGCACCGGCGCCCTGAGCGTGCATGTCACCAGCACGGCGGAGAACAACTCGCTGGCCAAGAATCGTGCAGATCGTCGAGGCCGAACAGTCCCGCAAGGGCGACGCGCAACGCCTCGCCGACCGGATCGCCAAGCCCCTGGTACCGGCGATCATGATCTTCGCCGCCGCCATTGCGATCCTCGGCTCCCTGCTCGGTGACCCGGCCACGTGGATCGAACGGGCCCTGGTCGTGCTCGTCGCCGCGTCGCCGTGTGCGCTGGCGATCTCTGTGCCGGTGACCGTGGTCGCGGCGATCGGCGCCGCCAGCAAGATCGGCGT
Source organism: Gordonia polyisoprenivorans NBRC 16320 = JCM 10675 (assembly GCF_000241325.1). Lineage (GTDB taxonomy): Bacteria > Actinomycetota > Actinomycetes > Mycobacteriales > Mycobacteriaceae > Gordonia > Gordonia polyisoprenivorans. The sequence continues at coordinate 131,044 of NZ_BAEI01000025.1, forward strand.
CCTGGTCAAAGGAGGTGCCGCCCTCGAAGCCCTCGGCCGGGTCCGCACCGTCGCCCTCGACAAGACCGGCACTCTGACCGCGAACCGGCCCACCGTCGTCGACATCGCCACCACCCCCACCGACACCGCTGCTCCTAGCACCGGGAGCAGCCTGGGCGACCGCACTCCGGGCCAGGAGCGGGTGCTCGCCGTCGCCGCGGCGCTGGAAGCGCACAGCGAACACCCGCTCGCCCGCGCGATCCTCGCCGCCCACGGCGAGACCACCGCCGCGCGCGATGTGCAGGCTGTTCCCGGGGCCGGCCTGACCGGCCTCGTCGACGGACGGCCCGCGCGGCTGGGCCGTCCCGACTGGATCGAGCCCGGCCCGCTCGATGAGCGGGTCGCGGCCATGCAGGCCGACGGCGCCACCGCCGTCCTGATCGAACACGACGGTCAGGTCATCGGCGCGGTCGCCGTCCGTGACGAGCTTCGCCCCGAAGCCGGCGCGGTAATCGAGCACCTGCACCGCATCGGCGCCACGGTCGCGATGCTCACCGGCGACAACACCGCCACCGCCAACGCGCTGGCGAAGATCGCCGGCATCGACGACGTACACGCCGACCTCCGCCCCGAAGACAAGGCCCGCATCATCGGCGACCTCCGAACGAACTCGTTCACCGCGATGGTCGGCGACGGCATCAACGACGCTCCCGCCCTGGCCACCGCCGACCTCGGCATCGCCATGGGCGCAATGGGATCGGACGTAGCGATCGAAACCGCCGACGTCGCCCTCATGGGCGAAGACCTCCGCACCCTCCCGCAGGCACTCGATCACGCCCGCCGCGCCCGGAAGATCATGCTGCAGAACGTCGGCCTGTCCCTCGCCCTGATCGCGATCCTCATCCCTCTCGCGCTGTTCGGGATACTCGGCCTCGCCGCCGTCGTCGCCGTCCACGAACTCGCCGAGATCGTCGTCATCGCCAACGGAGTCCGCGCCGGCCGGGTCAAAGCGCTAGCCCGGGCGAGGACCGGAACTGGCCAGCGGACTCCGTCCGTAGTGACGGTCGGGCAGTGATCACCGCGGTTCCGGTGGCGCACCGCCGCGTACGCCTCACACGGCGGTGCGGGCTGCTGGCCGTCGCTGTCGGACTCGCGGCCACCGATCTGGCCGTCAAGGCATGGGCCACAAGCGCGCTCGCGGACGGCGCAGTCATCGGAACGGGGCCGGTGCAGCTGCGGCTGGCATTCAATCCGGGCGCGGCGTTTTCGATCGCCGCCGATGCCCCGGCATGGGTGCTGCCCACAGTCACCGGAATCATCACCTTCATCGTCGCGGTCACCTCCTGGCGGATGGCGCCAGGCACCGGGCACCTCGGGCGGCTGGGGTTAGCAGCGATCCTCGGCGGGGCAAGCGCCAATCTCATCGATCGGTTCCCCGACGGAGTGGTCACTGACTATCTCCACACCGGTTGGTGGCCAACGTTCAACCTCGCTGACACATTCATCGTCGGCGGCGCTGCCATCTTGATCACCCTCACCGCATTCAGGAGTCCCGACGAACGAGCGCAGCATTCACCCGAGCGCTGACCCCCCCCCCGATCCGGCGCAGGGCCCGGCTGGCCGCGCTGGTCACTGCCCGGCTCACCGTCTGCCCGGAGTCTCGATGGTCCGCTCCCAGAGGAAACGCCAGAGACTCCTCGCTGCCGGATACAGAATCTGATCCGCTTGTAGCGCGCACCCATGAAGACTGAGAACAGACATCAGGTTCATACATTCCGGGCGCTACCCCGAAGGCAACCCCCGGCCTGATGAGACCGATCCTCATTCCCGCCGACATCGCCTCTACGTTGAACGTATGACCAGACCAACCAAGTTCGCGTGGGCGTTCTTCGTAACCATTATCGTCGGTATCGGAGTCGCCGTCCTCGTCGATCAGGACACTTCCACACCCGCCCCGTCCGATACCGCCGCGGTGTCTGATCTGGTGACCCGGCCCGACAGTCATCGGCTGACGTCGCCTGCGCAGAGCCGGGCGCAATTCGTCGAGTTCCTGGACTTCGAGTGCGAAGCCTGCGGAGCCATCTACCCGGTCATCGAGGATCTGCGGCGAACCTACGGCGACCGCGTTACGTTCGTCGTCCGCTACTTTCCGATGCCCGGACACTTCAACGCCGAACGTGCTGCTCGCGCGGTCGAAGCCGCCGCCCAGCAGGGGCGGTTCGAGCAGATGTACCAGCGCATGTTCACCACCCAAACCCATTGGGGCGAACAGCAAGTCCCCGCTGACGACCTGTTCCGTAGCTTCGCCGTCGACCTCGATCTCGATATGGCGGCCTTCGACACGGTCTACAACAGCCCGGCCACGCTCGAACGGATCCGCGCCGACGTCGCTGACGGTCTGGCTCTCGGGGTCCAAGGCACCCCCACATTCTTCCTCGACGAGAATCGGCTACAACCGAACACGATCGACGACCTCACCGCGGCGGTGCGTGCAGCGGCGTCTGAATGATCTCAGGGGCTAGTACTACAGCCGTAGATTGGGATCGGAGTGACCCTCGGCGTGTTTGCGCTGGTCAGCGCGGCTGTCGGGGCATATTCAGAGTTTGTGAAGAAACCAAAGACGCCCACGACAACCGCAGGTCCGAGCCTAGACCATGACCGGTGGCGTGCCGGGCTGGACGCGCTAATCGACACCATCACCCCACGGTTCACCCGACATGAAACCGCCCGCAACGCGGGAGCGTTCCTGCTGGGAGTGATCTCGTCGTTGGCGACCAAGAATTGCTGGACGATGGCCGAACTGTCCGGGCATTCCACACCAGACAAACTGCAGCACTTGCTCTCCCGCGCGAAGTGGGACGCCGACGACGTGCGCGAGGACTTGCAACAACTGGTCCTCGATGGCCTCGGCACCGACCAAGCAGTCCTGGTGATCGATGAGACCGGCGACCTGAAGAAAGGCACCAAAACAGTTGGTGTACAACGGCAATACACCGGAACCGCTGGACGCATCGAGAACTGTCAAGTCGCGGTGTACCTCACCTACGCCACAGCCCTCGGGCACGCCCTGATCGACCGGGCCCTGTACCTACCCCGATCCTGGACCAACGACCCGACCCGACTGGCCGAGGCCGGCGTACCCGAGGGCACCGAGTTCGCCACCAAACCCGTCCTGGCCGCCGGTCTGATCGCCCGCGCCCGCGCTGCGGGTATCACCACCCAATGGGTGGCCGGCGACGAAGTCTACGGCGATGACCCCAAACTACGAACCATGCTCGCCCACAATCATATCGGCTACGTCCTGACCGTAGGATGCCACCGCCAGGTCACCATCAACGGATACCGCAGACGCGCCGATACCATCGCCGCAAAGCTCCCCGCACGAGCGTGGAAACACGTCTCGGCGGGCCAGGGAAGCAAGGGTGAACGCTGGTACTCCTGGGCGAAAGTCACCATCACCGAACCCGACCTGCCCGGCCACCACTGGCTCCTGATCCGCCGCAACGACACCACCGGCGAACTGGCCTACCACCGCTGTTCGCACCCGCAACAAACCTCGCTGACGGAGTTGGTGCGCGTGGCCGGCCGCCGATGGACCATCGAGGAATCCTTCCAATCCAGCAAAGGGCTCACCGGACTCGACCAGCATCAGGTTCGCACCTGGACCTCCTGGCACCGCTGGACCATCCTGGTCATGCTCGCACACGCCTTCCTGGCCGTCACCACCGTCGCCCAACGCGCCATCGAAGCCGTCGACCCCTCCCTGATCCGACTGAGTATCAACGAATTCCGACGACTCTTCATCGCGCTTGTCCTCGCTCCGTTGCACACCAACACGCGACTCTTCGACTGGTCCCGATGGCGACGACTACACCAGAAACGCGCACAACTCTGCCACCAAAAACGCAGGTCAACACCACAATAGACTCAATCTACAGCTGTAGTACTAGGCGGCAGCCTCCGCGATGGGCGGGCCGGCGCCCCTCGGAGTCCATTCTCGGCCATCACGGATGAGTGCCCACACAACATCAATCAACCGTCTGGCCAGCGAGATGAGCGCATGCACGTGAGAGCGGTTCTCGCGTCGTTTGCGCTGGTAGAACTCCCGTGATGGTCCGTCGCGTTGCGAGCTGTTGAGTGCGGCCATGTAGAACACCTTCCGCAGACCCCGGTGGTAGCGCTGCGGTCTACGCAATGTGCCCCGCCGGTTACCTGAATCATGCGGGACGGGAGCAAGACCGGCGTAGGCAGCCAGTTTGGCAGCCGAGCCGAACGACGTGAGGTCGCCACCAGTGAACGCGATGAGTTCGGCACCACTTCGGGTGCCGATACCGGGTACGGATTCAAGAATCCGGGCGTGGCGGTCTCGGCGGAACACCTCGGCGATCTGTTTATCCAGGTAGGTGATCTGGCGAGTGAGCGCCATCAGCGAGGTAGCCGCCTGCTGCACCAGCAATGCCGTGGTCGCCTCACCAGGCAGAGCGACGGTCTGCGCGGCCGCGGCGGCACGCGCCTTGCTGATCATCTTCGGGATGGTCGGCCGGCGGACTCCTTGACCGCGTAGGTGGTCGTAAATCTCCTCGTCGGAGACCCCATCAATCGCCGACGGTGTGGTGAAGCGGGTGACGAACGCCAAACCAGTCAACGTCGAGTAGTCGAAGCACCGTTCGAGACCGGGGAAGATGCGGGTCAGCAGGCCGCGCAGTCGATTGATGCCTCGTGTGCGTTCGGTGACCAAGTCGCGGCGATGCCCGGTCAACAGGTCGAGTTCGATCGCGACGTCATCAGGGACCGCGACCGTCGCGAGATCACCACGCAGGCGCGCGGTCTGGGCGATCACCACCGCGTCGCGGGCGTCGGTTTTGCCTTCGCCGGCGAAAGCGCCGGTCATGCTGTGCACAACGCGACCAGGTACATAGCGAATGTGTTGGCCGCGGCGGGACAACACCCCTCGGAGGAGGGCCGATTCCGGCGCGGTCATGTCGATCGCCCACACCACCGATTCGACACGGCACGCCTGGTCCACAATCGCTTCGATGGCCGCCTGATCGTTCGGTACCCGACGTGACCACAGCACCGTCCCCGCGTCGTCCACAGCGGCGGCGTGGTGTGCGTGACGGCCGACATCGATTCCTACCCAGATTGTTTCGACCACATGAACCTCTCTGCTCGAACCTGTTGACCTCGTCAGGGGTTGTTTCGCCGGCGCACCTTTACACAGCGACAAGTTCGCGAACACTTCTCAATCAGCGGCCGAAACGACCCGTCACGGTCCGGGGTGGCCTTCCACGCCGAGCCACCGAGGGCACACAGGTGATTGTCGAGCCACGCCCCGAACCGCGGACGAGCGTCCGAGGCGACCGCCCCGGACGTACTCCAACGTAAAGGTGATTGTCGTTGCCTCGTGGGATACGACCTGGATGTCGGCGTCGTTGAAGATGAAGGCCTGGTCAAAGCCCGCGCCTACGTGACGGTGTGCGATCAGGATCGATGTTTGCCGGAAGCACTCGAGAATCAGCAGCGGGTCGTACCGAAACTCTGCAGGTCCGATGTGATCGCTGTAGTAGCTGTGCGACTTCGGCAGGTGGACGCCGATACGAAAGTTCGGGTACCGATCGCAGATGATGTCGGTCAGATAAACCTCCGACAGCGCATCCCGATGCACGTGTTCTCGCGGCACCAGAGTGGAGTGCGACAGTTGCGGTTGCAAGGTGTACGTCACGATAAGCCCCTTAATCAGTCTTGTTGGCAGCGAACGCCTTCCGACGGTCGTCTACGCGACACCCGTGATGGCCACCGCCGGACGAGGCTTGGGTCTGCGAGCAAGGGGCTTCGAGAACGACTCTCAATCCGACGTCAGCAAGTATCGGCCAGCAGGGCGCGGTCCCGCAGAGTCCCACTCACGGCGAGCCGAACTTCTGACCTTTACGAAACAGAATCTGTGCACCTCACGGGTGAAATACCTACGGCTTCGTGAAGTCCGTCACACCAGTCGCCATTGGCGGTGCAGAGAGCTTCTGTCAGCATGGTGCAGAGAGTCGCACGCGGCATCAGGTCGTCGAAGCAAGAGGGTGCAGGTTCGACGACACGGCCACCGAGTTGCGTTCGTAGACGGCGTCGGCGATCCGGGGTGGGGATGGGGGTCGATGACGCGGACTCCCACACGTCAAACGTCTTGCCCGTGGGGAAGTTTGCCGCTTTGGGCCGGGAGGCGAGAATGGAGCGGGCGCGGCCAACGGATTCCTCGGTCAACAGGGCATTGATGACCTCGGTGGGTTCCCAGCGTTACAGCGAGGTACTGCTGTACTGCGACGACCTCCCCACCCCACCACGCGTCGGAAGACACCCCTCCGCTAGGGCACGAGAGTATGTGTCAGCGGTCATGTAATTCCCCAGGTTGATGGGGTTGTCCGTCACGTAATTCCTCACCCGTCGGTCACGTAATTCCCCACCTTGGGGCGTGTCGGGCGGGGTTGGGGTGCTGCTACAGGTTCGCTCCGTTCATGGCCCTGCCTGGGGCTGTGGAAGGGGCCTGAGGTGGCACGGAGGACGTGGACGATGACGCAGTTGTTGGAGTTGTTTCGGCATTGGTATGCCGGGCGCTCGCAGGTACAGATTTCCCAGGCGTTGGGTATGGATCGCAAGACCATCCGCAAGTATCTCGCGCCGGCGCTGGCCGCGGGTCTGAGCCCGGGCGCCGGGGGCGGGTTCGATGAGTCGGTGTGGCGGGAGTTGATCGGCGGCTGGTTTCCCGAGGTTGTTGATCCGTCGCTGCGGGCGGTGACGTGGCCGCCGATCGCCGAGCATCATGAGTGGATCAGCGGGCAGCTCGATGCGACGGTGACGGTGGCCACGATCGCGCAGCGGTTGCGCGACGACCGCCAGGTTGATGTGTCGGAATCGTCGGTACGCCGTTATGTGACAGCACATTTCGCTGACAGGATCAATGAGAAGCGGGCAACTCCACCGCGGCCACCGGTGCCGGCGGGTGAGGAAGCCCAGGTTGATTACGGCAAGCTGGGGATGTGGACCGACCCCGAGACCGGTAAGCGGGTGTCGGTGTGGGCATTCGCGATCATTTTGTCGTGCTCGCGATGGTTGTTCGTGCAGCCGGTCCTCAAGATGGACCAAACATCCTGGTGCTCTTCACATGTGGCCGCGTTTGAGTTCTTCGGTGGTACGCCGCAGCGGATCGTGTGTGACAACCTCAAGACCGGGGTGAGCAAACCTGACCTCTACGATCCGCAGATCAACCGCGCTTACGCGGAACTCGCCTCGTTTTACGGGGTGCTGATCGATCCGGCGCGCGCAGCCACTCCGAAAGACAAACCGCGCATCGAACGCCCGATGCCCTACATTCGGGATTCGTTCTTCAAGGGCCGCGAGTTCAGCAGCCTGCCGCAGATGCAAGACGCTGCGATCGGCTGGTGCACCGACGTCTACGGCCGCCACGCCCACCGCGGGATCGATGGGGTGCCGCCGGCCGAGTTGTTCGCACAGATCGAACAGCATGTGTTGAATCCATTGCCGCCCCGACGATTCGAACTCGTCACCTACCATGTGGGCAAGGTCGCCCCAGACTGTCATGTCAAGGCGGGTCCAGCGTTGTACTCGGTGCCGTGGCGGCTGATCGGCTCACACGTGCGGGTCCGCACATGCGGGGATATGGTCCAGGTGTTCTCCGGCGACGAGGTCGTGGCGACCCATGTGCTGCGCCTGGGTGGGCGGGCGACCAATCTCGAGCACTACCCGCCCTACAAGGTGGCCTTCGCCTCCCGCCCGGTGGCGTGGTGCCGCGGGCAGGCCGAGGAAATCGGTGAGCACGCGGTCGCGGTGGTCGCCGAACTCTGCGAGGTCAACGCGATCCATCGGCTGCGCGCAATCCAATCCATCGTCGGTTTACGCACGAAGTATCCCGATGACCGCATCAACGCCGCCTGCGCCCGGGCAATCGCCGTCGGCGATGTCGGGCCACGCACCATCAAGGGCATCCTGATCGCCGGTACCGAAGACGACGACA
>NZ_BAEI01000024.1 GCF_000241325.1 Gordonia polyisoprenivorans NBRC 16320 = JCM 10675
GCAGAACATCACCGGCTTCATGGTGGGACGCGCATACGAAGAAGGCGGAATCGCCAAGAACGGCGCCAAGATGGTCAACGCGGTCGCCTGTGCCCGGGTGCCCAAGCTGACGGTGATGATCGGCGGCTCCTTCGGGGCCGGTAACTACTCGATGTGCGGCCGCGCTTACTCGCCACGGTTCCTGTGGAGCTGGCCCAACGCGCGGATCTCGGTGATGGGTGGCCCGCAGGCCGCCGACACCCTGGCCACCGTGCGCCGCAACCAGATCGAACGCTCCGGCGGCGAATGGTCGACCGACGAGGAGGAGACCTTCAAACAACCCATCCGAGAGCAGTTCGAGCAACAGTCCGACGCCTACTACTCGACCGCGCGCCTGTGGGACGACGGCATCATCGATCCCGCCGACACCCGCACCGTGCTCGGACTGGCGCTCGAGGCGTGCCGATACGCGCCGCTGACCGAACCGCGCTACGGCGTCTTCCGGATGTGAGGGCTATACACATGACCACGACTTCTGACATCCGTTCCAACGCAACACCGTCCACGCCGACCACGGAAGCGGCCGACCCCGCGGCCGCCGTGGTGACGCCCATCCGGACCGTCCTCGTCGCCAATCGCGGCGAGATCGCCTGCCGCGTCATCGCGACACTGCGCCGGTTGGGCCTGCGCAGCGTCGCCATCTACACCGACCCCGACGCGCACGCCCGCCACGTCCGCGAGGCCGACACCGCCGTGCATCTCGGATCGCTGGTGGCCCCGGGAGAACCACGCTCGGCGGGTAACTACCTCGACATCGCCGCGGTGGTGCGCGCCGCGCAGGCCACCGGAGCCGACGCCGTGCACCCGGGCTACGGATTCCTCTCGGAGAACCAACAATTCGCCGACGCGCTGACCAAGGCCGGCATCGCATTCATCGGTCCGCCGGCGTCGGCGATCGCGACGATGGGCGACAAGATCACCGCACGTGCGGCGGTCACCGAACGCGGGGTACCGGTGGTACCCGGGTTGTCGCGGCCCGGACTGACCGATGACGATCTCATCGCCGCCGCACCGGAAATCGGCTTCCCGGTGCTCATCAAGCCGAGTGCGGGCGGCGGTGGCAAGGGCATGCACCGGGTCGAGAACCCCGACGATCTGCCCGATGCGCTGGCCAGGGCACGGCGGGAGGCGTCGGCGGCCTTCGGCGACGACGCGCTGTTCCTCGAGCACTTCGTCGACACCCCGCGTCACATCGAGGTGCAGGTCCTCGCCGACACCCACGGCCACGTCATCCATCTCGGTGAGCGGGAGTGCTCGCTGCAGCGCCGTCATCAGAAGGTCATCGAGGAAGCGCCGTCGGCGCTGTTGGATGCCGCGACGCGGGAGCGGATCGGACAGGCCGCCTGCGACGCCGCCCGCAGCGTCGGCTACACCGGCGCGGGAACGGTCGAGTTCATCGTGTCCGCTCACCGACCCGACGAGTTCTTCTTCATGGAGATGAACACCCGTCTACAGGTCGAGCACCCGGTGACCGAGATGGTCACCGGAATCGATCTGGTGGAACAGCAGATTCGCGTCGCGCGGGGCGAGGTGCTCGCGATCGCGCAGGAGGACGTGACATTGGTCGGTCATGCGATCGAGGCACGCGTCTATGCCGAGGACCCCGTCAACGGCTTCCTGCCGACCGGCGGCGAGATCGTCTCGCTGGCCGAGCCCGACACCGCGGCCGGCCAAGGGGTGCGGGTGGATTCGGCGATGCTGCCCGGCCTCGTCGTGGGCAGCGACTACGACCCGATGCTGGCCAAGGTGATCGCCCACGGCGGCGATCGCGCGGAGGCCATCGAACGCCTCGATCACGCGCTGAGCGAAACCCGTGTCCTCGGTGTGGTCACCAACATCGACTTCTGCCGCTTCGTGCTGGCCCGCCCGGAGGTGCGCGAGGCTCGCCTCGACACCGAACTCCTCGACCGGCTGGCCGCCGACTACGCTGCGCCCGAGCCCGTTCCGGAGGCGCTGGCGCTGGTCGGTCTCGCCCGCGTCGGCAACCGGCGCGCCGACGACGTGTGGGACAGCCAGGTCGGTTTCCGGCTCGGCGCGCACGCGCCGGTCGTCAGCAGGCTCAGTGCGGGTACCCACCGGCGCGAGGTGTCGGCGGAGGTCCACGGCGCCGACGAACGCTGGGTCACCGCCGACGTCTCCATCACCACCACACCCGATCCCGACGAGGGCACCCCGGCCGCGGATGAGACTGCTGCGGACGAGAACACGGCAAAGCCGTGGACCGCGCGCGTGGAATACCTTGCCCAGCACGCCACCACGAGCGGCCGGACCGCACGGCTGATCGTCGACGGCATCAGTCAGCAGTGGTCGCTCGCCGAGATCGGCGACCAGTGGTGGGCCTCCGGGCCCGCGGGCACGTGGATCGTCGAACTGACCCGCACCGTCCTCGACGCCGACGCCGCTCAAACAGCAGGCACCATCGTCAGCCCGATGCCCGGCACCGTCGTCGCGGTATCGGCCGCCACCGGCGACGAGGTCGGCGCGGGCACCGCGATCGTGGTGGTCGAGGCGATGAAGATGGAACACACCCTGGCCGCACCGATCGACGGGACCGCCACCGTCTCGGTCGCCGTGGGCGACAAGGTCTCCGCCGGTCAGCAACTCGCCCACATCGACAGCCCGGCCCCCACTCCCGACGCCGCATGACAAGCTCGCAGACGTTGACGCACGAAAAGGACTCCCGCCCATGGAATTGACCCAGGAATACACCGACCTCATCGCCACCGTGCGCGACTTCGCGCAATCGGTCGTCGCCCCGGTCTCGGCGAAACACGATGCCGAACACGCCTTCCCGTACGACGTGATCGCCCAGATGGGCAAGATGGGACTGTTCGGTCTGCCCTTCCCCGAGGAGGAGGGCGGCATGGGCGGCGACTACTTCGCGCTCGCACTGGCGCTGGAGGAACTCGGCAAGATCGACCAGTCGGTGGCCATCACCCTCGAGGCGGGGGTCAGCCTGGGCGCCATGCCGATCCACAAGTACGGCACCCCCGAGCAGAAGGAGCGGTGGCTTCCGGATCTGACCGCAGGCCGGGCGCTGGCCGGCTTCGGGCTCACCGAACCCGGCGCCGGATCCGATGCCGGTGCCACCGCCACCACCGCGCGTGACGACGGGGACTCGTGGATCATCAACGGCGCCAAGCAGTTCATCACCAACTCCGGCACCGACATCACCTCGCTGGTCACCGTCACCGCCGTGACCGGTGTGAAAGACAACGGCCGCAAGGAGATCTCGACGATAATAGTGCCGTCGGGCACGCCGGGTTTCGTCGCCGAGCCGGCCTACAACAAGGTCGGGTGGAATGCCTCCGACACCCATCCGCTGACCTTCACCGACGTCCGGGTCCCCAAGGAGAACCTCCTCGGCGAGCGGGGCCGTGGTTACGCGAACTTCCTGTCGATCCTCGACGAGGGACGGATCGCGATCGCCGCACTGGCCACCGGCGTCGCGCAGGGATGCGTCGACGAGAGCGTGAAATACGCCAAGGAGCGCCAGTCCTTCGGCAAACCGATCGGTGAGTACCAGTCGGTGTCGTTCGCGATCGCCCGGATGGAGGCGCGCGCCCACGTCGCACGCACCGCGTACTACGACGCGGCGGCAAAGATGTTGGCGGACAAACCCTTCAAGAAGGAAGCCTCTATCGCCAAGATGATCGCCAGCGAAGCCGCGATGGACAATGCGCGCATGGCCACCCAGATCCACGGTGGGTACGGCTTCATGAACGAATATCCGGTCGCCCGCCATTACCGTGACTCGAAGATCCTCGAGATCGGGGAGGGCACCACCGAGGTCCAGCTCATGCTGATCGCCCGCGAGCTGGGATTCTCATGAGCGAGAATGCCGAAGCGACGTCGACGCCGGTCCGGGTGGTGCAGCGTGGACTGTGGTTCGAGGAATTCGCCGAGGGCACGATCTACGAACATCGACCGGGCCGCACGGTGACCGAGGCCGACAACGTCCTGTTCACCACGCTGACGATGAACACCCAGGCGTTGCACCTCGACGCGGCGTGGTCGGCGACGCAACCCGGGTTCGGTGGGCAGCGACTCATCAACTCGATGTTCACCCTCTCCACCATCGTCGGCTTGTCCGTCGCGCAGCTCACCCAGGGCACCCTGGTGGCCAATCTCGGTTTTTCCGAAGTCGCCTTTCCCGCACCGCTGTTCGCCGGCGACACGCTCTACGCCGAGACCGAGTGCACGGGCAAACGCGAGTCCAGGTCGCGGCCAGGAGAGGGAGTGGTGCACCTCACCCACATCGGCCGCAACCAGGACGGGGTGATCGTCGCCAAGGCGGCACGCGCGACACTGGTACGCAGGCGCCCGTCGGACTCGTCACCGACCTGAGGCCGAGAAGGGCGTCGAGAAATCCGTGCAGCGACGACGAAGGAGTCGAAGGAGATCATGACCTTGCCAGTGGCGGAATCGTTCGGAAATGCCTGGGCGCCCGCAGGACCTGCGATGCTGTTCTGTCCTGCGGACCGACCCGAGCGCTACCAGAAGGCCGCCGACCGCGCCGATGTGGTCATTCTCGATCTCGAGGACGCCGTCGCCCCGGAAAACCGGGTGGCCGCCCGCGAGGCATTGATCGCCCACCCGCTCGACCCCGATCGCACCGTGGTGCGGATCAATCCGGCAGGCACCGGTGACTACCGGCGCGACCTCGCCGCGCTCTCGGACACCAACTACCGGGTCGTCATGCAGGCCAAGGCGGAGACGGTGGAGTCGATCACCGAAACCGCGTTGCAGACCATCGCATTGATCGAGACCCCCACCGGGGTGGTGTGGGTCAACGACATCGCCGCCGGCGTCAACTGCATCGGATTGATGTGGGGCGCCGAGGATCTCGTGGCCGGGCTCGGCGGCAAATCCAGCAGGTTCGGCCCGGACGAGCCGCGTTCGGGCACCTATCGCGACGTGGCGCGTTATGCGCGTTCGGCGGTGCGACTCGCAGCGGCGGCCAACGGCAAGTTCGCCGTCGACTCCGTACACATCGACTTCCGTGACATCGACGGGCTTCGCGACGAGGTGACCGACGCCGTCGCACTCGGATACGCCGCCACCGCCTGCATCCATCCCTCCCAGGTCGACATCATCCGCGCCGGCTACTCGCCGAGCGACGAGGAACTCCAGTGGGCGCGACGCGTCATCGATGGGGCCGCCGAGTTCGGGGGCGGCGTGTTCAGCATCGACGGACAGATGATCGACGGCCCGGTGTTCCGCCAGGCCGAAGCCGTCCTCTCGCGTGCAGCAGCCTCAGAGGCATCGAGTACCGAGACTTCCCCCGCACCGACCACCTGAGTACCCGCCACATCGGAGGAAAGTGATCACCATGACCGAATCGGCTTCCACGCGAGACGACTCCGAGCTGAGTTACGCCCGGGGCGACGCAGCACCGCCGTTGCTGATCGAGACGATCGGGGCGACGCTGGCTCGCATCACCGAACGCCACGGTGACCGGATGGCCCTCATCGACGCCCCGACCGGCGCCCAGTGGACCTACGCCGAGTTCCGCCGTGACGTCCTCGCGCTCGCCGCCGGACTGTGCAGACTCGGCGTCGCCGCAGGAGATCGGGTCGGTCTGTGGTCGCCCAACAGGGCCGAATGGGTGCTGACCCAGTATGCGACGGCCGAGATCGGTGCGATCCTGGTCAACCTCAATCCCGCATATCGCCAACACGAGATCGAGTACGCGCTCACACAATCGGGCACCAGTGTGGTGGTGGCAGCCGAACGGTACAAGGACTCCGACTACGCGGGCATGCTCGCCGCCGCTCGTCCGGCCGCGCCCGAACTGCGCGAGGTCGTGCTGTTCGAGAGTTCGCAGTGGGCCGAGCTCACCGCGCCACCCACCGCGGACGAACTCGCCGCGGTCGCCGATCGGGCCGCCGGGCTCACCGCCGATGACCCGATCAACATCCAGTACACTTCCGGGACAACGGGATTCCCGAAAGGTGCGACGCTCTCGCACCGCAACATCGGCAACAACGGGTACCTGGTGGGCGAGCTCCTCGACTACAGCGCCGACGACCGGATCTGCATTCCGGTGCCGTTCTATCACTGCTTCGGCATGGTGATGGGCAATCTGGCCGCCACCAGTCACGGTGCGACGATGGTGATCCCGTCGCCGACCTTCGACCCGGAAGCCGCGTTGCGCGCCGTCGCCGACCACAAGTGCACAAGCCTCTACGGCGTGCCGACGATGTTCATCGCCGAACTCGCCCTGCTCGATTCGGGTGCCGAGTTCGATCTGTCGACGCTGCGTACCGGCATCATGGCGGGTTCGCCGTGTCCGGAACACGTCATGCGCCAGGTGGTCGACCGCATGCACATGGGGCAGGTGTCGATCTGTTACGGCATGACCGAGACCTCGCCGGTGTCGACACAGACCCGCATGGACGATCCGCTGGAACTGCGCGTCGGCACCGTCGGTCGGGTCGGTCCGCATCTGGAGGTCAAGGTGATCGACCCGGTCAGCGGAGAAACGTTGCGGCGCGGCGAGACCGGCGAATTCTGCACCCGCGGTTACAGCGTGATGAGTGGCTACTGGAATCAGCCGGACAAGTCGGCTGAGGTCCTCATCCCCGAACCGACCGATCCACAGGGCTCACCGTGGATGCGGACCGGTGATCTCGCGGTGATGGACCCCAACGGGTATGTCCGGATCACCGGGCGCATCAAGGACATGGTGATCCGCGGTGGGGAGAACATCTACCCCCGTGAGATCGAGGAATTCCTCTACACCCACCCCGACATCCTCGACGCGCAGGTCATCGGTGTCCCCGACGAGAAGTACGGTGAGGAACTGATGGCATGGATCCGGCTGCGCGACGGCGCATCCGAACTCACCGCCGACGACGTCCGCGAGTTCGCGACCGGCAAGATCGCCCGCCACAAGATCCCGCGCTTCGTCCACGTGGTCAAGGAGTTCCCGATGACGGTGACCGGTAAGGTCCGCAAGGTGCAGATGCGTGAGGAGTCCGTCGAGATCCTCGGAACGCTGCGATGACCGACGGCGTCGGGTCGGTGATCACCACCGACAAACGTTCGCAGATGGACGAATTCGTCGACGCGGTCTCGCGGCAGTACGGCATCGACGTGTCCGGTTACCCGGAGTTGTGGGCGTGGTCGACGAGCGAGCCGGCCGCTTTCTGGCGGTCGGTATGGGAGTTCTTCGAACTCTCCGAGATCGCGGGTCCGCTCGCAGAAGGTGACGCCGCGGTGCTGGCCTCGGTCGACATGCCCGGTGCGCGTTGGTTTCCCGACGTTCGGCTGAATTACGTCGATCAGGTGTTGCGGCACGCCCGCGCGGTCGAGGCCGGTGCGGCCACCGATCGCGCGGCCGTCGTCGGCATCGGTGAGAGCGGTGACCGTACGGCGATCGCGTGGTCGGAGTTGCCGCACATGGTCGGGGCGCTGGCGGCGACCCTGGCCGATCTCGGCGTCGGCGTCGGGGATGTGGTGGCCGCGTATCTGCCCGACGTCCCCGAGGCGGTCATCGCGTTCCTCGCGACCGCGTCGCTCGGTGCGATCTGGTCGGGGTGCGGGCAGGACTACGCACCCGAGGGTGCCTCGGCCCGGCTCGGGCAGTTGCATCCCAAGGTGTTGTTCTCGGCCGGCGGATATCGCTACAACGGCAAGGACATCGACAAGACCACCGACAGTGCCGAGCTCGCCGCAGCCCTGCCCGAGCTCACCGGGCACATCGTCGTCGGCGGCACCGACCACCGCCCGGAATCGGGTCCACGTGTCCTGTCCTACGCGAGTGCCATCAGCAATTCGTCCACGGTGAACCCGGTGCCGGTGGCCTTCGATCATCCGCTGTGGGTGCTGTTCAGTTCCGGCACCACCGGTCGGCCTAAGGGCATCGTGCACGGCCACGGCGGGGTCGTCGTCGAACATCTCAAAGCCGCTGCGCTCCATGCCGATCTCGACGAGTCCGATGTGTTCTTCTGGCAGACGGCGCTGAGCTGGATGATGTGGAACTTCCAGATCGCCGGTCTGCTGTGCGGCTCGACGATCGTCTGCTACAGCGGTTCTCCGCTGTATCCCGACGCGGATCGGTTGTGGCAGATCGTCGCCGCGGAGAAGGTGACCTACTTCGGTACCAGCCCCGGCCAGTTGCAGGCCTCCCGCAAGGCCGGGCTCGTACCCGGGCGCGATCATGATCTGTCGGCACTGCGGACCATCGGCAGCACCGGGTCGTCACTGGCCGGTGACCTGTTCGAGTGGATCGACGACAATGTGGCGCACGGACTCCCGGTGTCCTCGATCAGCGGTGGCACCGATGTGGTGACCGCCTTCGCCGGCGGCTCGGTCGGAGAGCCGGTGGTTCCGGGGGAGTTGTCGGTCCGTTATCTCGGTGTCGCGCTACAGAGTTGGGCACCCGACTGCACGCCGGTGATTGACGAGGTGGGCGAGATGGTGATCACCACCCCGATGCCGTCGATGCCGGTCGGCTTCTGGAACGACCCCGACGGATCACGGTATCGTGCCGCCTATTTCGAGCACGAATGGAGCTCGGTCGGGCCGACGACGCCGGTCTGGCGACACGGCGACTGGGTCACCGTCACCGACCGCGGATCGCTGATCATCCACGGCCGCAGCGACGCCACGTTGAACCGCCACGGCATCCGGATGGGATCGGCCGACATCTACGAGGTGGTCGAGAGCATCGACGAGATCGCCGAGGCGTTCGTCCTGGGCGTCGACGGCCCCGACGGCGCGTATTGGATGCCGCTGTTCGTCACCCTCGTCCCCGGAGCCGAACTCGACGACGACCTGCGCACCCGGGTGGTCGCCGAGATCCGCTCCCGGCTCTCGCCGCGCCACGTGCCCGACGAGCTCATCGTCGCCCCGGCCATTCCGCACACCCGCACCGGCAAGAAACTCGAGGTGCCGGTCACCTCGGTCCTCGCCGGCCGGTCGGTCGACATCGATCCACGATCCGTCGACGACTACTCGCTGATCGCCTGGTACGAAGAGCAAGGAGCGAAACACGCCTGGTGACGGGTTTCGTCGCCACCAACCGGTGGTGACGTTCCGTTGGCGCCGACGCCCTTCGACCGATGGTCGAGGTTCCCGTGGCGTCGGTTCCTTTGGATCGATGGTCGAGGTGCGAGGAGCGATAGCGACGAGCCTCGAGACCCCTTGCGCCACAGCTGGTTCCGCCCCGCAGTCCGCATCACGCAACCCCGCCTGAACCCCGCCGACCCCGTCATTCATCCAACCGACGACCGGTCGCCCGGCACCTCGGCGTCATCCACAACCGGGCGTGGGACCCTGTGGCGCGTCCGCGCGATGTATTAGCGTGGTCGGGTGAGTGCGCTCGGGGCGCGACAACTGTGCGCGCCGGGGGAGACGCGACAAACACGTATTCGGTAGGAGAATCTCATGAGCTACCAGCCAGGAAGCGGCTACGGGCAGCAGCCCGAGTCCGGACAGACCCAGGGTCAGCAGGGGGCGGGCTATTCGCAGCCCGGCCAGGCATCCTCGCCGCAGGGCCATCTACAGCAGCCGACCTACGGTCAGGGCTACGGCCAGACCGCCGGTCAGCAGGGTTACGGTCAACAGGGCTACGGCCAGCAGGGCTACGGTGACCAGTCCGCCTACGGTCAGCAGGGCTACGGTCAGCAGTCGGGCTACGGCCAGCAGGACTACGGGCAACAGGGCTACGGGCAACAGGGCTATGGCCAGCAGGACTACGGGCAGCAGGGATACGGCCAACAGGGCTATGGCCAGGCATACGGCCAGCCCGCCGCACCCAAGCAACCGTTCGCCGGCGTCCCGCCGATCGTGGCACCCGTCCTCGCGGCCACCATCGGTGTGCTCGCCGTCGTCCTGCTGTTCTGCGGGTTCGCGGCCGGTTACACCATCCAGGGAAACGTGGTCAACGACACGCAGAAGCTCTTCGCTTCCGATCTCAGTGCCGCCTACGTCCTGGTTGTGGCGACCGGATTCCTCGCGTTCACCGGGCTGATCAAGTCCTACCGGGTGGCACCGCTGGTCGCGGCCGGGGCGACCGCCGGCGTGCTGCTCACCATCATCATGTATTCTGGTGCCGATCTGGACGAGTCCAGCAACTACTCGCTCGGCCACGGTGCCGGCGCGATCATCCTGCTGGTGCTCTCGATCCTGATCTTCCTGATCGCCATCGGTTGGTTGCTCCTCGATCTCGGTGTCGTCAAGACCGCCGCCGCACCCGAAACCGGTACCGCGGCGCAGGCCACCGACCCCGCGGCCGCCTCGGCGCAGGCCACCACCGCATACGGCTACGGCGCCTCCACTCCGGGGGTCACCTCGCAGGCACAGGGCACCGCCTCCCAGCCGGGCGCGACCGCGGTGATCCCGGGCGCGACCCAGGCCACGACCGCCTACCCGACCGCGGGCACCGCATCGTCGGGTGCCCCGGCCACCACCGCCCAACCGTCGGGCGCCCAGCCGACCGCAGCGCCGAGCTATGACCCGTCGTCGTATGCCGGATACGGGCAGGGGGCGCACGCCGCTCCGTCGGCCGGCGCGGCTCCCGGGGCGACCGCGGCGATTCCGCAGGCCGGATCCGAGGCGGTCTCCGGCTCCGAGAGCACCTCGATCTTCCAGAAGCCGGAGCCCCCGCAGGCCAACAGCTGACTTCAGCAGTTCTCTCGCGCAGACGTAGCAGAAGGTTCGCTCTGAGCGTTACCTTCTGCTTACGTCTTCGCGCAGAGCGTGCGTTTGATCGCTTTCTGACTCGACTGCGGCGCGTCTGCGACACCTCACACGCCCCACGTGCCACGCTCGAACCAATGCCCACGCTGAGAACAGTTGCCTCCGCCGACAACCTCGCGACCCGACTTCGCGACGCTCGGCAGGCCCGTCGCGCCCATCATGACCGCCCCGAACGTGGCCCGCGCGAGCTGATCCTGATCGCGTTCGCCGTACCGGTCGTCTCGATCCTCGTCACCCTGGTCATCGTGTTCGCGGTGCTGATGATGGCCGGTAGCGGACTGTCGGGAATCGGAACGGCCGTCGCCACCTGTTGGCTCGCCATCAACCAGGTCCCCCTGAGCATCGCCGGGGTGAGCATCGGCATCCTCCCGATGCTGCCGACCCTGCTCGTCGCCGGCGGAACCGCAGCGGTGGTGGCGTCGAGCTGCCGGGCCCGCCACACCCTCTCCGAGTACATCGCTGTCGGCGCGTCGGCCGTCGCCGGTGCGCTGCTGATGACGGCCATCGCACTCGCCGTCGTCATGGACGGCTCATCGGTGCTGCCCATCCAGAGCCCCAACGCCCTCGAGGCGTTCGGCCTCACCCTCGTCGTGCAAGGTCTCGCCGCCACCGCCGGGGTCGTTCTCGGCCGGAGTGAGCTGGTCACCAGCCGTCTGAGCGCCGCCGACCGCCGCGGCATCCGCTACGGATTCGTGGCCGTGCTCGCGCTGTTCGCCGCAGGTGGCCTGCTGATCCTGCTGCGGTTGATCCTGAGATTCGACGCGTTGCGCGATCTCGTCTTCGGCGGCTACGACTTCGACGGCTACCTGGGACTCACCCTGCTGTCGGTGCTGTATCTGCCCAACCTGATCATCGGAGCGGCCGCCGTCCTGGTCGGTTCCGAGGCGCACGTCGGCGGAGCGTCCGTCGACCTCTTCGCCGCCCGCGGCGGGTCGGTGCCCGCTCTGCCGGCACTGGCCGTCCTGCCCGACCACACGGTGTGGTGGGCGGTGTGGGGTCTGCTCGTTCCGCTCGTGATCGGCGGTGTTGTGGCCTGGCGTTGCCGCACCGCCGACCCCCTGCGGTACGCGCGCTCGATCGGCATGGCCGCCGCGGTCGCCGCGACAACCGTGGTGGTGTTCGGCTGGCTGGCCGGCGGCACCCTCGGGGAGATCGGCGCCGCGGGTATCACGCTGGTCACCGCCGGCGTGTACACGCTGGGGTGGATCGGGTTGTCGGGACTGGTGATCGGCCTCGTCCTCAACTTCCTGCCGGCACTGCGCTCCCGCACATCAGCAGCGGCCGGGCGTGATGCCGACGACGGCGATTGGCTTGATGCCGTCGACGCAGACGACGACGCGACAGATGAGTACACCGACGAATATCTGGCCGACGAGTATTCGGCTGACGGCGACTTGGCCGAGGGCGAGTTCGATGACGGGTACGAGGACGTCGATGACGGCTACGCCGCCGACGGTGAATACGCGGGCGCCGACCTCGCCGAGGGTGAGTACTCCGGCCCCGACGTCGAGGACGGTGATCTCGATGGCGCCGACGCCGATGATGCAGCAGGCACCGACCCGGCAGACAACGACCCGGCAGACAACGACCCGGCAGACAACGGCGGCGACGTCGACGCGACGCCCACAGCACGCCCGCACCGGACCCGGGCAGCCCGGATCGACCCCGACGACCTCGACGATCCCTGGACGTACGACGACGCGGATACCGTGACCCGTACGAAACGCTGATCGTCGCTTCCGGCGCGCCTTTGCGACGTGACCGAACGCGGTGGCGGTTGCCGCCCCGACGCCGTCGGTCGGTGACCGGCCCACTAGGCTCGCACGTGTGACTGGCGCTCTCCCCGACACCCCGACCGCCGATCGTGTGGCGATCGTCGTGATGGCGTCGGGGACCGGATCGCTGCTCGAGGCCCTGCTCTCTCGCGCGGCAGAACCGGACGCCCCGTTTGTGGTCGCGGCCATCGCCGTCGACCGGGAGTGCCGCGCCGGCGAGATCGCGGCGCGTGCGGGCATTCCGCTCGTCATGTGCAGGATGGCCGGGTATGCCGACCGTGGGGAGTGGGATGCGGCGCTGACCGCGCAGGTCGCCGAATTCGCCCCGGAGTGGATCGTGACCGCCGGATTCATGAAAATCCTTGGTGCCCAATTCCTTCGACGCTTCGGGGGGCGGATCGTGAACTCGCATCCCGCGCTGCTGCCGGCATTTCCCGGTGCGCACGGCGTCGCCGACGCCCTCGACTACGGAGTCAAGGTCACCGGCACGACGGTGCACCTGGTCGACGAGGGCGTCGACACCGGTCCCGTGCTCGCCCAGGTCCCGGTTGTCGTCGAGGACGGCGACACCACGGATTCCCTGCACGCACGTATCAAATCGGTGGAGCGCGTGCTGCTCGCCGACGTGGTGACGGATCTCGTCACCCGAGGAGTTGTCATCGACGGACGAAAGGCCCACATTCCGTGAACGCACCCAGCACCGACGTCTCCCGCCGCCCCATTCGCCGGGCTCTGGTGAGCGTCTACGACAAGAGCGGGCTGGCGGAGCTGGCGACCGCGCTTCACGGCGCCGGCGTGGAGATCGTGTCCACCGGGTCGACCGCGAAGACCATCGCCGCACAAGGTGTCCCGGTGATCGAGGTGTCGGAGGTGACCGGTTTTCCCGAGTGCCTCGACGGCCGGGTCAAGACGCTGCACCCCAAGGTGCACGCCGGTATCCTCGCCGACACCCGTAAACCCTCGCACGTCGATCAGTTGACCGAATTGGGCGTTGCGGCTTTCGATCTCGTCGTGGTGAACCTCTACCCGTTCACCGATACCGTCGCCTCCGGGGCGGGCCCGGACGAGTGCATCGAGCAGATCGACATCGGCGGTCCGTCGATGGTGCGTGGTGCGGCCAAGAACCATCCCAGCTTGGCCGTCGTCGTCGACCCCTACGACTACGACGCCGTGCGCGCTGCCGTGGCCGACGGCGGCTTCTCGTTGCGGCAGCGACAAGAACTGGCAGCCAAGGCTTTCCGGCACACCGCCGACTACGACGTGGCGGTGGCCTCGTGGATGTCGAGCGTGGTGGCCCCGCCCGCGTCGACCGCTCAGGGTGAACACGAGCCCACCGGAACCGGATTTCCCGAGTGGGCCGGTGCCACATGGAGGCGTTCGGCGGTGCTGCGGTACGGCGAGAATCCCCATCAGGCCGCGGCTCTGTACCTGTCGACCGCCGATCACGAGGGCCTGGCCTCGGCAGAACAGCTGCACGGCAAGGAGATGAGCTACAACAACTACACCGACTCCGACGCGGCGTGGCGCAGTGCGCACGACTTCGACGCGCCGGCCGTGGCGATCATCAAGCACGCCAACCCGTGTGGCATCGCAGTCGGCTCCGACATCGGCGAAGCGCACCGTAAGGCCCACGCCTGCGACCCGGTCAGCGCCTACGGCGGGGTGATCGCCGCCAATCGCGAGATCACCGTCGAGATGGCCGAACAGGTCGCCGAGATCTTCACCGAGGTGCTCATCGCCCCGGGATTCGCCGACGGCGCGTTGTCGGTGTTGCAGCGCAAGAGGAACATTCGCATCCTGCGCGCCGTCCCGCCCAAGCGCGGCGGAATCGAGACGCGGCCCATCTCCGGTGGTCTGCTGATGCAGGACCGCGACATCCTCGACGCCGCCGGCGACAACCCGGCCGCATGGACGCTGGCAGCCGGCGCCCCGGCCGACGAGGACACCCTGCGCGATCTCGAATTCGCCTGGCGCGCCTGCCGTTCGGTGAAGTCCAACGCGATCCTGCTGGCCAAGGACGGCGCCTCGGTGGGCGTCGGCATGGGTCAGGTCAACCGGGTGGACTCGGCGCACCTCGCCGTCACCCGCGCCGGTGAGCGGGCAGCCGGCAGCGCGGCCGCTTCCGACGCGTTCTTCCCGTTCCCCGACGGCCTGCAGGTCCTCATCGCCGGTGGCGTGAGCGCCGTGGTGCAGCCGGGGGGATCGATCCGCGACAACGAGGTCATCGAGGCCGCCAATGAGGCCGGCATCACCTTGTACCTGACTGGTGCACGGCATTTCGCGCACTGACATGACGCCCGGTCGGCGCCAGATCTCGTCGACCGGGCGCTCTATCCCGTCGACCGTGCGCTCTATCGCGTCGACCGTGCGCTCTATCGCGTCGACCGGGCGCTTCATCGCGTCGAGTGTGCGCCACGACCGATGAGCATCCTCGACTATCTCCTGCTCGTCGTTGCCGGATTCGGGGCGGGCCTCATCGGCTACGTCACCGGCCTGGCCTCCGTCGTCAGCTATCCGGCACTCCTGGCGGTGGGCCTGCCGCCGATCGCGGCGAACGTCACCAACACCGTCGCACTGGTGTCGGTCGGGATCGGCAGCCTCGGTCAGTCCGGTCGCATCCTGCTCGACGGTGACCGCCGACGCCTCGTCGGCGGGGGAGTGGCCGCGCTGATCGGCGGCTCCATCGGCGCGGTCGTCCTGCTGCTCGCGCCCGCCGACAGCTTCAAGGTCACGGTGCCCTACCTCGTGGCCATCGCATCGATCGCGCTGCTCCTGCAACGCCGGCTGCGCGACCTGGCATCCCACCACGTCGACCGGCCCTGGATCTGGTACGTCGGTCTGGCGGTCGTCTCGATTTACGGCGGCTACTTCGGTGCCGGCGCCGGAATCATGCTGCTGGCACTGGCGCTCATCTTCACCAGCGAATCACTCTGGCGAGCAACGCTGTTGAAATCGCTGTTCCTCGGGATCGCCAACCTCGTGGCGGCACTGCTGTTCGCCGTGTCGGGTCCGGTGCACTGGACGGCGGCGCTGGCCATGGCGATCGGTTGCCTCGCCGGTGGCTGGTGTGGGCCGCCGACCGTCAAACGTCTACCGGCGGCGCCGTTGCGGATCGCCGTCGGGATCGCCGGACTCGGCCTGGCGGTGTGGCTGGGCGTCGACGGATGATCTCGCCGGCGCGCGTGTGGCACACCGCCTCACGCGCGCAGGCCTCACACTCCTGCCGTACTGGCGCGAACCGTACTGGCACGAACCGTACTGCGACGCACCGCCGCCCGGACATCGGCGTCCGAATCCTCGGCGGCACGTTCGAGAATCGCCCGCACGTCGGGGTCGTCGGCCCAGAGCGACAGGGTCAGGGCCGCGGCTCTGCGGACGTCGTGATGCACATCGTCGAGCGCGCCGGACAACGCCGCAACGGTCGACTCCGCACGTGCCACGGCCAACCCGCGCGCGGCGCCGACACGGACCTGCCAGGCGCTGTCGCGCAATGCCGCAACCAGCAGCGGCCCGTCGATCTCGGCGTCGCCGAGGTGTGCCATCGCGGCCAGCGCGGCAGCCCGCACCAGCGGATCCCGGTCGCCCGCCAGGATGCGGATGGCTCCGCCACCTACCCCGTTGCCGCCGCCCCCGATGGTGGCCAGCCCCTCGGCGACCGCGATACGGACCTCTCGGTTGTCGTCGACGACCAACTCGGCGATGGGCGCGGCCGCGTCCAAGGACACCAGGGCGCCGATGGCCTCGATCCGGACGCGATGGTCGGCGTCGGAGAGAGCGTGGGTGAACAGGTCGCGATCACCGGAACGCAACGCGCGCAACAGGTCGACGACGGTGGAGCGCACCACGGGATCGGCCGAGCCGACGTGGTCGCGTAGCGCGCCGAGTAATTCCGGCGTGGGTTCGAGGATTTCGACGAGTTCCCGTAGCCCGTGCGCGGCGGCGGCGCGGACGTCGGTCGACCCGTCGGCGAGCGCCGCGACGAGCGCGGTGTCGAACGCCTCGGGTGTGGTCTCGCCGAGCACCGAGATCGCCGTGCGGCGCACGGTCGCGTCGTCATCGTCGAGGTAGGTGTCGAGGTCGGCGGCGTGCGCGGGGGACAGAGCCAGGAGTTGAACGATGCGCGGTGAGGCCGCGGCCGGCGGTTGCGATACCGGCGGACGCACCGGACTGTCGACTCCCCGATATCCCGGGCCGCTGACGATCGGGGGCTCTTCGATGGCGATCACCGACCGGTCCGTCGGCGGAATGTGGTCGAGGCCCTCGACCCCGACGAGGTAGGGCTCGACGGGGCGGCCCACGAACTCCATTGTGCCGTCGGCCGATTTGCGGAGATTGAGGTGATAGCCCCACGTGTCGTCGCGTCGGTCGGGCAGGTCGGCGCGTTGGTGGTAGAGGCCCCAACGACTTTCGGTGCGGGTGAGGGAACTGCGGGCCGCGAACTCGGCACAGTCACGGATGAACGTCACCTCGGCACACCGCATCAGCTCGTGCGGCGTGCGTGAACCCATTTGCTCGATGTCGGCGCGCATGCGCTCGAAGGTCTCGATGGCGATGGCCAGTTTGTTCGACGTCTTCGGCGGCGCCACATAGTCGTTGACGAAGCGTCGGAGCTTGTACTCGACCTGGGGTTGCGGTGGTCCGTCGGGGTTGCGCAACGGGCGGTAGATCAGTTCGTGGGCTGCGGCGAGCTGGTCGGACGGCAGGTCGGCGGGCATCGGTAGCTCCCGTGCGGTCTCGGCGGCATGTGTGCCGGTGAGCTCGCCGTACACGAAGGCGCCGATCATGTAGTTGTGCGGCACGCACGCCAGGTCACCGGCCGCGTACAAGCCGTCGACGGTGGTGCGGCCGTTCTCGTCGACCCACACCCCCGACGCCGAATGTCCACTGCACAAACCGATCTCGGAGATGTGCATCTCGATGTCGTGGGTGCGGTAGTCATGTCCGCGATTGCGGTGAAAGGTACCGCGGGTGGGGCGTTCGGTGGTGTGCAGGATCGATTCGAGGGCGCCGAGGGTCTCCTCCGGCAGGTGACTGACCTTGAGGTAGATCGGACCACGCGCCGATTCGATCTCGTTGCTCACCTCCGCCATCATCTCGCCCGACCAGTAGTCGGAGTCGACGAAGCGCTCGCCGGCGGCGTTGACCTGGTAGCCGCCGAACGGGTTGGCCACGTACGCACACGCCGGTCCGTTGTAATCCTTGATCAGTGGATTGATCTGGAAGCACTCGATGCCGCTGAGCTCGGCTCCGGCATGGTAGGCCATGGAGTATCCGTCACCGGCGTTGGTCGGGTTCTCGTATGTGCCATACAGATAGCCGGAGGCGGGAAGGCCGAGCCGACCGCACGGTCCGGTCGCGAGGATCACGGTCTTGGCCGCGATCTCCACGAATTCGCCGGTGCGCGTGTGCAATGCCGCGGCGCCCACGGCCCGTCCGTCGTCGGTGAGCACGCGTACCGGCATCAACCGGTTCTCGATCGTGATCCGTTCGCGCATCTCACGTTTGCGCAGCACCCGGTAGAGGGCCTTCTTGACGTCCTTGTCCTCCGGCATCGGCAACACATACGACCCGGATCGGTGCACCCGACGCACTGCGTACTCGCCGTACTCGTCCTTCTCGAATTTCACGCCGTAGCGCTCGAGGCGTCCGATCATCGCGAAACCTCGTGTGGCCGTCTGATAGACGGTCTTCTGATTGACGATGCCGTCATTGGCGCGGGTGATCTCGGCGACGTAGTCCTCCGGTGTGGCCTTGCCGGGGATGACGGCGTTGTTGACGCCGTCCATCCCCATCGCGAGGGCGCCCGAATGACGGACATGCGCCTTGTCGAGCAGCAGCACCGACGCGCCGTGCTCGGCGGCGGTCAACGCTGCCATGGTTCCGGCGGTGCCGCCGCCGATCACCAGCACGTCACAGTCGCGTCGGGTGCGATTGGAAAGGTCGGGAATCTCCATGGGCTCCATCGGTTCTCCGGAGGTCGAGGATGATGCGGGCGAGTTCACGCGGCGCTCAGCGCAGCAGATACGGCATGTTGACGGTGACCGCCCCGGTGGGACACCGCACCGCGCACGGCCCGCAGTACCAGCATTCGTCGACGTGCATGTACGCCTTGCCCGAGTCGGGATTGATCGCGAGCGAGTCGAGGGGGCAGACCTCCACACACAGGGTGCAGCCCTCGATGCACAGGGACTCGTCGATGGTGACCGGCACATCGGCGCGGAAGGTGACCTGGCTCAAAGGAGTTGGGCTCATGGGGGTTGGGCTCATGGGAGTTGCTCGTTTCGGTAGGCGGTGCTGCGCAGAAAGATCCGGTCACTGCGCAGGCGGATGTATTCGAGATCGACGGGCCGGTCGTCGGCGGCGAGGTGGGCGAGTCGTTCGAGGAGAAGAAGCGAACTCCCCGAGGCAATTTCGAGATGTGCGGCCGAGTGGGGGTCGGCGTCGACGGCCTCGACGGTCATGTCGGCGCGGCCGAGCCGGCCCCCGGCGACCTCCTCGAGCACGGTGAAGACATCCTGGGATTCGAGGTCGTGGTCGAGCACCGCGATTCCGAGATCGGGTACCAGGTAGGTGATGTCGAGACTGATCGGCTCGTCGTCGAGGTATCGCAGACGCTTGATGTAGACGGCCTGGGCGTCGTCGAGACGCAGGCGGCGCGCGACGAGCCGCGGCGGATCGACGAGTGTGGCGATCTTGACGACGTTGCGGACCGCGCCGTGTCGGCGGAAGGTCTCCTGCAGGCCCAGCAGGGCGTCGAGGCCGTGGTCGAGTTTGCGCGCCACGACGTGCGTTCCGACGCGAGGCGACCGCCGGATCAGTCCTCGTCGGTGAGCGCGGCGAGTGCCTCGCGGATGGTGTTGCGGGAGACGTTGAACTCGTCGATCAGCGCGCGCTCGTCGAGCGCCTCACCGATGGCGACGTCGTGAATCGCTCGCCGTAGGACGTCGGCGACGACGCGGGCGTTGTCGGCGCGGACGCGACCGGACGGCGCCAGGCGTCCCGGGAACGGTGGTTCGGACTGCATGAGTACAGACGATAACCGCTGTTCAGAGGGGCCCGAGAGGTCTGGGACATGCGGTGGGGCGGGCGTTCGGAATGCGCCACCGCAGTGGTCGTTGCGGACGGGTTCACCAGCGTCGTCGGTGCCGGGGAACGCTATTGCGCCACCATCGAGGGCGTTGTGGGGTTGAACTCATCGCGCGCCGAATGTCCGTCGTCGGCGAGGTTCGTCTGCTGTGCACGGCGTCAATGTGGAACTTCAGGATCGGCATCGCGGGCTGGGATTAGACCATGGCGTCGATGGTCGGACAACTCCCTGGCCACTTCTCCTCAGCGTGAGGGAATCTCTCGCCCGGCACTCGGGCGGCGATTACACAATGCTGATGACCTTGTTCGTGGACATCACCCCGCAGGAGCAGGGCGGGGAACCCGGGACCGGGCGACGCGTCGGCCGATCTCGCTGGAAAGCGGTGGGGCTGCAGGTAGGACTGCCGCTGCTGTCGTTGGTCCTGTTCCTGGTGCTGTGGCAGGTTGCCGCGGTCAGCGGAGTGTGGAGCGAGGTCTTCGTTCCCCGGCTCGGCACCGTGTGGCACGCCTTCGTCGAGATGTCGACGACCCACGACGGTTCGATCGGATACGCGGGCTACTACTGGTGGGAGCACCTGTACATGACCCTGCGGCGAGTATTCGTCGGCGTGGTGGTCGGCGTCGGCGTCGGGGTCGCACTCGGGCTGGTGATGGGCTCGGTCCCGGTGATCCGGCGAGTACTCGAGCCGTGGCTGACCTTCTTGCGTGCCCTTCCGCCGTTGGCGTACTTCTTCCTGATCGTCATCTGGCTGGGAATCGACGAGGCGCCCAAGATCACGCTGCTGGCATTGGCGGCCCTACCGCCCGCGGCGGTCGCCACGACAGCGGCCGTCGGGGCGGCACCGGTCGCACTCGTCGAGGCGGCTCGTGCGCTCGGAGCCTCCCGCCGTGACGTGTTGCGCGACGTCATCATCCCCGCGTCTCTGCCTGAGACCTTCACCGGCATACGGCTCTCGGTGGGCATTGCCTATTCGTCGGTGGTCGCCGCAGAACTGTTCAACGGCATCCCCGGCATCGGCGGTGTCGTCAAGGACGCAAGCAATTACAACAACACCCCTGTGGTGCTCGTC
>NZ_BAEI01000023.1 GCF_000241325.1 Gordonia polyisoprenivorans NBRC 16320 = JCM 10675
TTGTTGTGGCAGCGTCGATGTGGATTGATCGTCCACATCGAGGAAGTCATGAAACGTTTACTGATCACCGTCGGATCCGTCGCTGCGCTCACCTGTCTGGCGGCAGGTACCGCCGCCGCCGTCACGCCTGCCGGGGTGGTGTCCCAGGCCGTCGACGTCGGCAACGGCGGCATCGCGATCGCCCGGGGGTCGACGATGCTGCACACCGATGATTTCGGCGAATACGGGTGCGAGGACTTCGTCGACGCCGCCTACGGACAAACCACCGCCAACGCCATCCCGCACAACGGGGCGATCGCCTTCTACGATCAGCTGGCCGCTCGCGGGCAGGGCCACAGCACGCTGCCCGCCCCACCCGGGGCTCTGGTCTTCTCCGAGGGTTCCGACGGCGGCCACGTCGACATCTCCATGGGCGACGGGCACTACCTCAGTGGCGGCGTGCAGGGATTCGCCCCCGGCTGGGGCGACGGCACCGACATCCAGATCCTGCCGAGCGCCAATCTCGGCTCCTGGCAGCTGGTGGGGTGGGCCTACGCCCCGTGGAGTGCGATCGGGGACTGACCCACGCGCTGCAAAGCAAGACGGTCCCGGGGAAGCGGCCGTCCGGGTCAGTCGGTCCGGCGTTCAGCCGGTCAGGCGCAGGACGGCGACGTCGGAAAGCGTTCCGTCGCCATCGGGTTGGGAGAAGGTGACGGTCGCGGTCCGGCCACCGGTGGTCAACGTCGCGATCGTATTACCGAACAACGGACCGCATTCGTCGCTCCAACGCAGCGGCGGCTCGGGCACTCCTAGTCGTCGCGCCCAGGTGCGGGTGACGCGTGCGAACCCGCGCGACCAACCGAACCGGAACACCGGACGCACGTATGCCGGAACATGATTGTGGACCGGTGAGCACACGAGCTGATACACCGGCGTCGCCTCGGCGGTGCAGTTGTCGGCGACCGGCACCTCGGCGCGCGCGGCGTAGCTGTGGTGCACATCGCCGGAGAGCACCGTGATCGATGCCAGTCGTCTGTCGCGAGCAAGTCCGGTGATCAGGGCGCTGAGGGTGACGAAGGACTCGAAGAACGCCGGCCAGTGCTCGAAATCGGCGGCCTGCCGGATCTTTTCGCCGAGCCGACCCCGAAGTCCCGGCCGGGCGGCGAGCGCCTCGTCGATGGACTGCAGATCGGCTACCGCCGGTGGCAGCAACCACGGCAGCGACGATCCCAGGATGAGGTGGTCGATCTCGCAGATGTCGTCGGTGGCTTGATCGGAGAGCCATGCGAATTCTCTGTCGCTGAGCATCTTTCGGGTGTCGCCGGTCAGAACTCGGCCGTTACGTGAATCGATCATGATCAGGCGGTTGCGACCGAGATCCCAGCGATAGCTGAAGCGCAGGCCCTTGTCCTCGGCGGTGTCGGCGTCGGCGCGGTCGGCGAGATCGACGAGCAGCGGCCAGATATCGGTGTCGGAGTTGACGATTCGCCGGCAGTCCGGGTCGGCGTCGAGTTCGGTGGGGGAGAGGTTACCCAGATGCTGGTACACCCAGTACGCGGCGAGGCCCGAACGGATGCGATCGCGCCACCACGGAAGCTCGTTCATCTGCGCCCGCCACGTGGCCGAGGTGTTCCAGTCGTCGCGGATGTCGTGATCGTCGAAGATCATCGCGGTGGGTACGGTCGAGAGAATCCAACGGATCTCCGGGTCGCCCCAGGTGTGCCGGTACAGGCCCTCGTATTCGGAGTAGCTGACCACCTCGTCTGCGGGTCGTTTGTTGGGCACCGATCCCTGACGCCGGCCCGCGAGGTGCGCGCGTGCCTGTGGGGTCAGTTCGTCGGCATAGACCTGGTCGCCGAGGAGGATCAGCACGTCGGGCCACTCCGGGGTGGGCCGGGTGGCCATCGCGGTGGCATAGGCGTCGAGGGCGTCGACACCGAGTTTGTCGTCGAGGTCGGCGACACCGGTCCGCGGATAGCGGCAGGATCCGAAGATCACCCGGAGCCGATCAGCCGTGTTGGGGCCGCGGGTCCGAATGACGCTGGGCGGAAACGCCGATCCGGGGTCGGGCCACACCGTGGCGCCGTCCTGGGTGACCTCGTAGGCGACGGTGGCGTCGGGGGTCAGGCCGGTCACGCGGACGAGCGCGTAATGAAAGCCCGCGACCTCGAAGGTCGATGCGCGGCAACCCAGGACCTCGACCTCGGCGGGACGATCGGTCTGCATCCACACCGACGCCGTCGTTGCGTCGACATGCCGCAGGATCGGGCCGAGGAGCAATGCCATCGCACCAGGCTACGTGTCCGGCTTGTCCGGTGTCGGGGTGTCCTCGATGCGTCGCGTCGATGTTTGCCTGCTCGTCCCGGTGGGTATGGTCGCCTCGGAGTTGATGTGACGACGAAGGGTGTTCATGGCAGACGTCGACGTGGAGATCGACTCGGATCTGGCCCCGCAGGCCGCATGGGACCTGGCCTCGGACCTCTCCCGATTTCCTGAGTGGATGACGATCTTCGGGGGTTGGCGCAGTGACGTACCCACCGACATCGGCGAAGGCACCGAGGTGTCGTCGGTGATCCGGGTCAAGGGATTTCGCAACATCATTCACTGGCAGGTGACCGATTACGATGCACCGCGTGTCATCGCTTTGCGGGGTCACGGGCGCGGCGGGGTGCGGATCACCTTGACGATGACCGTCTCCGGCAGCGCCGACGGTTCGCGGTTCGCGCTGAATGCCGAGTTGGCCGGGGGCGTGCTCGGCGGACCGATCGGCCGGTTCGTCGCCAAGATCGTCGAGTCCGATGTGAAGAAGTCGATCGAGAATCTCGCCACCCTCGTGTGAGGGAAGGTCGAGTCGATCGTGCCCGAAATGGGCGCTATATCTGTCTACCGATAGGCTCGGCGCGAGACGTCCGGTGTCCCCGGATCGTCGTGGTTCGACGCGTCGGCGGAAGGTGGCAGAGATGGCAAGGCTCGAGGAGAAGGTGCAGGACCTCTACGACGAGGTCGTCGCGCGAAATCCCGGCGAAGCCGAGTTCCATCAAGCGGTCCGCGAGGTGTTCGACAGCCTCGGACCGGTACTGGCCGCGCATCCCCACTACGCCGACGCCGGGATCATCGAGCGACTGTGCGAGCCCGAACGCCAGATCATCTTTCGCGTGCCGTGGGTCGACGACGCCGGACGCGTGCGGATCAATCGCGGTTTCCGCGTCGAGTTCAACTCCGCTCTCGGACCGTTCAAGGGCGGGTTGCGATTCCATCCGAGTGTCTATCTCGGGGTGGTGAAGTTCCTCGGGTTCGAGCAGATCTTCAAGAACGCGTTGACAGGGCTGCCCATCGGCGGGGGCAAGGGTGGCGCCGACTTCGATCCGAAGGGCCGGTCGGACGGAGAGGTGATGCGCTTCTGCCAGTCCTTCATGACCGAGCTGTATCGCCACATCGGTGAGTACACCGATGTCCCGGCCGGCGACATCGGGGTCGGCGGCCGCGAGATCGGGTATCTCTTCGGGCAATACAAGCGCATCACCAACCGATACGAATCCGGGGTGCTCACCGGCAAGGGACTGACGTGGGGTGGCTCGCAGGTTCGTCCCGAGGCCACCGGTTACGGCGTGGTGTTCTTCGTTGCGGAGATGCTCGCCGCGCGCGGAGAGGATCTCGAGGGCCGTCGGATCGTCGTGTCGGGATCGGGCAACGTCGCCCAATACGCGATCGAAAAGGTGCACCAACTCGGCGGACGTGTGGTGGCGTGCTCGGATTCCGGTGGTTACGTGGTGGACGAGGCCGGCATCGATCTCGAACTCCTCCGCGAGGTCAAGAACGTGCGCCGGGCGCGAATTGCCGACTACGCTCGGACACGGGGCGTAACAGCACATTTCGTCGCCGGGCGGTCCATCTGGGAGGTGCCCACCGACATTGCGATGCCCTGCGCGACACAGAACGAACTCGACGCCACCGACGCGGAGTCCTTGATCGGCAACGGATGCCGGGTCGTCGCCGAAGGCGCCAACATGCCGGCCACCCCGGAGGCGATCAAAGCCCTCTCCAAGGCCGGTGTGATGTTTGCCCCCGGAAAGGCCGCCAACGCCGGTGGCGTGGCGACCAGTGCTCTGGAGATGCAGCAGAACGCGTCTCGGGACTCCTGGAGTTTCGAATACACCGAAAGCAGGTTGTCGGAGATCATGAGCGGCATCCACCAGACGTGTGTGCGGACAGCCGACGAATACGGGGTTCCGGGGGATTACGTCCTCGGCGCCAACATCGCCGGCTTCACCCACGTCGCCGATGCGATGCTGGCGCTCGGAGTGATCTGACGGGATTCGGCGCTGGGTCTGAGAACCTGGGCGGATCCCGGGGCGTGTCGGATGTGGTACTCAGGGGGTCGGCGGCTCGGCGTCGCGGCGTAGGTCGTCCACGAGCAGCATCGCCGTTGCCCGAGCACGGTTCTCGATTGCGGTGACGTCGAAGTGCACGGCGGCGGACAGTGATTTCAGGCGTGTCGCGATGCTGCTGTGGTGCATGTGCATCTGCTCTGCGGTGTCTCTGAGCGTGCCGACCTGGAGGTAGACACGCAGCGTGTCCAACAGGTCCGCGCCGTTCTTGCTCTGGCGCACGTAGTCGCACCGCGCGACGTCCGGAATGGCCGACAGCGATTCCGGAGCGACGGTCAGCAACAGGTTCAGGGCGCCGATTTCGTCGGCGCAGAACACCATATTCGTTGTGCCGCAGTGCTTTTGCGCCAGCCGGGCAGTGCCGACCCAGCGATGGAGGGTGGCGGCGTCGGATTCCAGCGATGCCCCGCATGCGACGGTCCGCGCCGCGGGGTCGGCCGACAGAGCCGCCACGGTCTCGTCGAGGTCGGTGACGACCACGAGATGATCGCGATCGGTGGCGACGGCGGTCAGCCGCCCGGGTGAGAGTTGCCGGGCGAGTCGCTGGGCCACGTGCGCGACGTGGTCGGACTGATCGGTCGGATCGGCCAGGCTCACGACGCGCGCACGAAGGGTCGGGTCGACGTCGAGCGCACTGCAGGCATCGAGCGCGGTGGCGGCCCCGTCGGCGTTCAGCAAAGCGGCGGACTGCTCGAGGTCGGACTGCGCGCGGTGTGGCCGGATGATCGCCGCTGCCGTCAGCGCCAAGCGGTCGACGAGCATCTCATCGAGCGGTAGGGCGGTACCCGGACGTTCGATCCACACCGTCCCGATGCAGTGGTCGTCGAGCACGATGTCGCGGGAGGTTGTTGCCGCCGACGCCTCCAACGGACGCCGCCATTCGCCCCGCGGTGTGCATCGCCGGGTGACGAGTCCATTGGCCCTGATACCGACGACGCAATCGGCGAGCACCGCACTGGCGCGCAGGAGTTCGGTGACGTCGGCGCCGTGACGCAGGAGTGCGTCGAAGTAGTCGATGATCCGTACCATCCCCGCCGAGTCGGCGTCGAGCTCGGCGAGGCGGTACATCAGACCTTGCACACAACCACGCTACGAGACCGGTGAACTCACCCGCAAGGCTCGTGCCAGCGCGCCCATCAGCTCCGCGGTCTGACGGCGGCTGACCTCGGCGGCGTCGATGAGCGACGAGCCGTGGAATGTCCCGGGGAACGAATGCAATTCGACGCTGACCCCGGCGTGCAGCAGCGCGACGGCGTAGGCGATGCCCTCGTCTCGAAGAGGATCGAGTTCCATCGTGGAGACGTAGGTGCGCGGCAGGCCCGACAGGTCGGTGGCGCGTGACGGAGCGGCGTAGCTCGACACCGACGCATCGGACGGGCCCGAGTAGTCGGGACCGAGGTAGTACTGCCACGACAGAATCGCGTTCGGGCGATGCCACATCGGGGTGTCGGTGAACTCGGTCATCGAGGTCGTGGCCAACCGATCGTCGAGTTCGGGGATGTCGAGCAGCTGAAACACCACCGGTACCTCGCCCCGGTCGCGGGCCATCAGAACGGTACCCGCCGCCAGTCCGCCGCCGGCGCTCTGCCCGCCGACCGCGATCAGCGACGGGTCGACGCCCAGTTCCGCGGCGTGGGCGTGCACATGGGCGAGCGCGGCGTAGCAGTCGTTGACGGGCCCGGGGAAGGGCGTCTCCGGGGCGAGGCGGTACTCGACATTGGCGACGGCGATGCCCAACTCGCGAGCGATCGCCACGCACAGTGGATCGCTGGACTCGGCGGTGCCCACAGCGAAACCGCCACCATGAATCCACACCAGTGTCGGCAGGGCTCGGGCGGCGCCGGCCGGAGTGAAGAACCGGATCGGCACCTCCGGGTCGCCGTCGAGGCCGGGTGCGGACAGGAGCTTCATCTCGACGCCGGTTCGGTCGAGACCGTCCAGCATGGTTTGCACCAGGGCGTTGAAGCCCGTTCGGGCGCCCTCGAGATCGTCGAAGCCCAGCTGGGGGAGCATGGTCACCGCTGCTGCGAGTTCTGGGTCCAGATTCTTGAGGTCGGCCATGACGTCACCTTTCCTTGCGGTCAATCGGTGACGCCAGTCTCGTCCGCGTTGTGGTGTGCGTCACCCGACACGTGTCGGGAATTCGGAGTCGCCCATCCGACGCGGCGGCTCCGAGGGTCCCGGTGTGTAACCCGACTGTGGGGAGGGGACTGTCGTGGGCTGCGGGCGGGTCAGTCGTCTTCGTCGAGGAAACGGCGGATCAGGTCGACACACGCGCGGGTGAGCACCGCGTCGGGTTCTCCGGTCTCCACCGATCCGAGGAAGTCGCCGTGCGCCGCGGGCAGTATCAGCGCCCGGCCGCGGGCCACAGCCGAGGCCATCCACAGGGTGTGCTCGGGAAGGGCGACGTCGTGGTCGCCACTGACGAACAGAACCGGTGCCTCGAGTGCCGACAGCTCCGCGTCGGTCCAGTCCCGGAACTCGCGCATCACCGCGACGTCGAGGTCGAACATCCGTCGGAGATCGTCGGGATCGGGATTGATCGCCCGATACGCGTCGGCGAGCGCGGCAGGCATGGAGTCGATTGCGGGGGCGTCGAAGTTGTCCCAGAATCCGGGGATCATTCCGTCGCGTCGCACGAATCCCGACGCGACCACACATCGTCCTGTCAGTGCCGGGTGTCGCTGGGCGAAGCGCAACACGGTCGGCCCACCATTGCTGAATCCCAGGATGTCGACGCGCGGGATGTCGAGGTCACCGAGGAGTGCGGCGATGTCGTCGGCGGAATTCTCGAACGTGTAGGGGCGATCGGCATGCGGGGTGTGGCCATGACCCTGGAGCTCGACGCCGATGACGAGCCGATCGGCGGCCAGTGCGGGGGTCACGTACTCCCAGTTGGTCGCTATCGAGCCCGCGCCACCGTGGATGAGGACGAGCGGTGGCCGTGGCCCACCGCGGTTGCCGTGCTTCTCGTAATACAGTGCCAACGGCATCGTGGTCCTCCGGACGTTGTTGTGGATGTGATGCCGGTACTGACTCGGCCGGGCCGCGCAATTCATCGTCGCCGATGTGGCGATTGCGGACGTGGCGATTGCTACCGTCGAGATGTGTCGCGTACCGATCCGGCCCGCCGAAGGTGGAATCACAACATCCACTATCACCAGGTGATCCTGGGTGCGATTCCCGCGGATGCCCGATCAGCACTCGACGTGGGAACCGGTGACGGGCTCCTGGCCGTCGACCTGTCCGCTCGCCTCGACGACGTGTCGGCGATCGACGCCGATGCCGCAGTGCTGAATCGGGCACGAGGCGAAGCCGAGGGGGTCGAGTGGATGTGCGGCGACGTGATGACCCACCCGTTCGGGCGGACCTTCGATGTCGTCGCGTCGGTCGCAACGGTGCACCATCTACCCGATCTCCGAGCGGGTCTGCAGCGGCTGGCGGACCTCACCGCGCCCGGTGGTGTCGTCGCTGTCGTCGGTCTGGCTCACTCCTCACGGCCCACCGACTATGCACTCCACCTGGTCGGCATACTCCAACATCGGTGGCTGTCGCGGCGTCGCGGCTATTGGGAGCACTCCGCACCCATCGTGTGGCCCCCACCGCACTCCTATTCCGAGGTGCGTCGATGTGCGCGAGAACAGTTGCCGGGAGCGCGTTTTCGGAGACTGGCGATGTTCCGCTATGCACTGATCTGGCAGAAGCCGAGCGCCGGGTAGCCGGGGACGTGGGACCAGGAACTGCCGAACGTTCGTTGCTCAGTGTGCCTGGGCCGGCCATTGCGGCGCGTCGATGGGGGCCGTCGTGGTTGCGGCGCCCAGCCCGTCGAGAGTGGTGATGGATTCTGGACTCAAGGTGATGTCACTGACAGCGAGGTTGGCGTCGAGGTGTCTGATGTCGGATGTTCCGGGGATCAGCAGGGTGTTCGGCGAGTGGGCCAGTAGCCACGCCAGGCCGACCTGGGCGGGGGTGACATCGAGATCTCGGGCGATGTCGATGACGACGGGATTCTCGCCCACCTTCGGGATGCCGGGGAATGCGGAACCGAGTGGAAAGTAGGGAACCCACGCCATCTCGTGCTCGAGGCACAGGTCGAGGAGACTCTCGAAACGCCGATCGAGGACGCTGTAAGGGTTTTGGACACAGGCGATTCCGGCTGGCAGGAGGTGACGCACCGTTTCGATGCGTACTGCACTGATACCGATCTCACCGATCTTGCCCTCGTCGCGCATCGCGACCATCTCGGCCATCTGATCGTCGACGTCGACGATCTGCTCGCCGGTCGCGGCGAGCCCCGGGCCGATCTCCAGTCGTCGGAGATTGACCAAGGGGAGGCGTTCGCGCCCGAGTGCACGCAGGTTGTCCTCGACTGCGGCGCGCAACTCGGCCGGACGCTGCGCAGGTCGCATGGGATGAGCACCGCCGGGATTGGTGGCTGCGCCGACCTTCGAGGCGATGACGACGTCGCTGTCGGCGTCGATGGCTCGGGCGATCACGGAATTCACGAAACCGTCTCCGTAAAACTGCGCGGTGTCTATGTGGTCGACGCCGTGATCGATGGCATGGCGGAGAACTCTGATCGCAACCTCGGGGTCTTGTCGATGGCGATCGAGTTGCATTGCGCCGTAACCGATGCGGGCGACCCGGTGGCCGGCCAGCGTCGCCGAACCGCCGGGGGTGGATGCGAGCTCGCTCATGTTGGCTCCTTGGTGTGGAATACTCGAGGCAAGTGGAGGAACCTCCGCTTACCTGAAGTGTACACAACCGGAGGACCCTCCACTTGATCGTCGATCGTTCACGCGGAACTGCGGCAAAGCCGCGGGCTGATGCCGTGCGCAACCGGGCCAAGTTGATCGAGACGGCTCGTGATGCGTTCACCGCCGGTGAAGGTGACATCACCTTTGATGCACTGGCCCGTCGAGCCGGGGTCGGGGTGGGCACGCTGTATCGCAACTTCGCGACACGACAAGCACTCGTCGAGGCGGTCTACCGGTCCGAACTCGACGACGTCGTCCACTACGCGGACGGCCTGTTGGAGAAGCACTCCGCCGACGAGACGTTGCGGCATTGGCTGGATCGTTACGCCACCTTCGTTGCCACCAAACACGGTATGGCCGAAGCCTTTACGCAAGCGATCGCGTCAGGTGCGGTGGTGGCGGGGGATACGCGCGAACGTATCGGCGAGACGCTCGAACGCATACTTGCTGCGGGCGCGGAAGATGGGACCCTGCGGACCGACGTGCGCGCCGATGACGCCGTCGTCGCGCTACTCGGGGTGTTCCTCGGCCTGACCCGCAGCCGTGACGACGCGCAGCGGCGACGCGTGCTCGACCTCTACGTCGACGCGCTGCGGCGGCGGGGCTGACGTACGACGCGTGATGTGCCGGCGAATCGCTGCGTCGTCATCCACCGGGAGGCCGGCAGTTACCGCGCCTGGATTCGTCTCCGACACGCCCAGTGGGGGACGGTAGGCTGCTCAGCGATGTCTGAACTCGGAGTGATCACGACTGTCGTCATCGATGTGCTCGGCACTCTTGTCGACGAGCCCGGGGGATTGACAACCGCGATCGCCGAGGCTGCGGGCGACGAGCAGGATGTTGCCGAGTTGCTGGCCGTGTGGCAGGGACATATAGAGCAACAGCAGCAACGAATTCTCCGCGGGCTCCGCGACTACGCCAACAGTGACCAACTCGATGCCGAGGCGGCCGGTCTGGTGATGGATCGCGCCGACATCACTGATCCCGCACGACGTGACCACCTCGCCGCCGCGACTCGACGTCTTCGTCCGTGGGCAGATGCTCCGGCCGGAGTCGACCGACTGGCGCAGCACGTCACTGTGTTCGCACTGTCGAATTCCAGCGTCGCGACGCTGAGAACTAGGTGACCATGCCGAACTCCGTTGGCATCGAGCACTTTCCGCAGAAGAGGTACGTACGTACAAGCCGTCGCCCGAGGTGTATCGCCTGGCGATCGAGACCGCGGGCACACCCCCGAACCACATGTTGATGGTCGCTGCCCACGCGTGGGATCTCCGCGCGGCCCAGGCGGCCGGCATGCGAGCCGCGTATGTTCACCGCCCCGTCGGAGATCCGCCGTCTCACACCGACAGGTTCGATGGATACTTCGACGGGCTGGACGAGCTCGCGACGGCGCTACGGGGTTAGCTGCTACGAAGTAGCTGCTACAGAGATTGCCGTATCGGTGGCGATTGGCTCTTCATCTGGAGTTCACCATTGCGACAAGGGCTCGTTCGCCCTGTAGACGATTCTGTGATCCTGACGAACTCGAGGAGCCGGTATGACTTCGGAGAACCCGCATTTCGAGGACTCGGGTCCCCGGCTGCGCCGGCGCCTCGGTCTGTTCGACGCGGTGATGATCGGCTTGGGATCGATGATCGGCGCGGGAGTGTTCGTCGGGATGGGGCCCGCCGCGGCGGCTGCGGGCTCGGGGCTGCTGATCGGTCTGGCGATCGCGGCAATCGTGGCGTACTGCAACGCGACGTCGTCGGCCCGCCTCGCCGCTCGGTATCCGTCGGCGGGCGGTACGTACGTCTACGGCAGGCACCGTCTCGGACCCTTCTGGGGTTACCTGGCCGGCTGGTCCTTCGTCGTTGGTAAGACCGCATCGTGCGCGGCGATCGCGTTGACCGTCGGCAGCTATCTCTGGCCCAGCCATATGCACGGAGTGGCCGTCGCAGCCGTGGTCGCGATCACCGCAGTCAATTATCGCGGTATACAGAAATCAGCTCTTCTCACCAGGGTCATCGTCGCGGTGGTACTCGCCGTGCTGGCCGCGGCGGTGGTCAGCGTCGCAGCGTCGTCGTCGGCAGACCCGGCCCGCCTTGCCCTTGGCGGAGATGTCTCTGTCGGAGGGGTACTGCAAGCTGCCGGGCTGTTGTTTTTCGCGTTCGCAGGGTACGCCCGCATCGCCACCTTGGGGGAGGAGGTTCGAGACCCGGCACGCGTTATCCCCCTGGCCATTCCGATCGCCCTCGGTATCAGTTTGATCGTCTATGCGGCGGTGGCAGTGGCCGCACTCGCGGCTCTCGGCCCAGCGGGGCTGGCGTCGGCGACGGCTCCGCTTGTCGACGCCGTTCGTTCGGTCGGCGCGGACTGGCTGGTTTCGGTGGTGCGGTTCGGAGCTGCGATCGCAGCGCTCGGTTCGCTTGCTGCGCTTCTCCTGGGCGTCTCGCGCACCGCGTTGGCCATGGCACGTGACCGTCACCTGCCGAGCGTTTTCGCCGCAATTCATGACCGATTCGGTGTCCCGCATCGTGCCGAGGTGGCCGTGGCCGTCGTGGTTGCCGTCGTTGCGGGATTCGCGGATGTGCGTGACGCGATTGGCTTTTCGTCGTTCGGTGTTCTGATCTACTACCTGATCGCGAATGCCGCGGCATGGACACTCTCGCCGGACGAGGGGCGTCCGCCGCGGGTGATCCCCATGGTGGGCGCAATTGGTGCGCTTGTGCTGGCGGTGTGTTTGCCTGTCGCGTCGGTGGTGTCCGGTGCGGCCGTCCTGATGGGCGGCACGATCGTCTACGTCGTCAGCGCCCGGCGTCGAGCTTGAGTCTGAGTCGATCCGGCGGCGCCCACGTGCCCACCGGAGCCCGCCGATGCGGCAGGGCAATGATGAAGGTGTGAACGATATCGGCAATGCGGTGGTGCGGATCGGACCGGCGCTCGGGGTTGTGGTGGTTGTGCTGGTGGTTGCCGCAGCACTGGTCAACTACCTCGGCGCAACCGGACACACGCGGCAGGTGGTGATCGCGGCCATTCGGGCAGCCGGACAGCTGGCCGCCCTCGCCGCTGTCCTCGCCGTTGTGATCGGCACGCTGTGGGCCTCGACGCTGTTCGTGGCAGTCATGGCGACGGTGGCCGCGGCGACATCGGCCGGCCGGATCGTCGGTCGTCGTACGCCGATCCGGGCCGGCGTCGGAAACACGCTGTGGTGTTTGCTGCCGGTTGCGGTGCCCACGATCGTCGTGGTGGCCGGCATCGTCGCGCTCGGGGTGCTCCCGGCCACCGGTCTGGCGATCATCCCGACCGCCGGAATCATGTTCGGTGGTGCCATGAACACCACGTCGTTGGCGGGCCGTCGCGCTCACGACGAACTCACCACCCGGCGAGGCGAAGTCGATGCCGCCCTGTCATTGGGATTCGTGCCGCGTGAGGCCAGGATGGAGATCAGCCGCAGCGCCGCGGCGACCGCGCTGATCCCCGGCATCGACCAGACGCGCTCGGTCGGGCTGGTCACCATTCCGGGCGCGTTCGTCGGCATGGTCCTGGGCGGCGCGTCGGTCACCACCGCGGCGATCATGCAGTTGTTCGTGCTGATCTCGCTGCTTGCCGTAAGCGCAGTCGCAGTTGTCGTCACCACCGAACTCGTCGCTCGCGGCATCCTCTGATCGGACGGGCGTGATGTCTCCGAGGGCGACGATCTGGAGGTGGAGCGGATGATCCGTGCAGGTGTGGATCACAGCCGCTTCGGGTACAGAAGCAAACATGACCGAGAAGAAGACCGATCCACACACCGAAGATGTCGGCACCGGA
Organism: Gordonia polyisoprenivorans NBRC 16320 = JCM 10675; assembly: GCF_000241325.1. Lineage (GTDB taxonomy): Bacteria > Actinomycetota > Actinomycetes > Mycobacteriales > Mycobacteriaceae > Gordonia > Gordonia polyisoprenivorans. Next base: position 12,917 of record NZ_BAEI01000023.1, read on the forward strand.
CCAGAGGGTGCGAAATCCGACGTACAGTCCGATCCAGCCGAAGGCGAATCGTCTGGTGACTGGTCGGGCGAAGGCGGGGCAACCGAGGATGGTCCCGCAACGGACAACGATCCCGCCACCGATAACGACTGACTCGGGCCGCGATCGTAGACGGGATTCAGGTGTCCGAGGCGCGCCTGTACGGGTCTCGCGCGGAAATGTCGTCCGAGCCTGCGAAATCCGTAGAGCAACTTCACGAGGCGGCCGATGCTGAATCCATTGCAGTCGTGGCTTGTTGCTCGACGACGGTCCGGACGGTCGCTGGGCGGTTGGGCAACTGTCCGGCACTCGCTTGCTCGCACCGCAACTGGTGATGTTTGAAGTAAGTAACATCATTCGCAGACAAGAAATGGCCGGAGTCGTCAGTGCCGATCAGGCGGTGCAGGCCCATGGTGATCTGCTCGACTTGTCGATCGAGCAGTGGCCGTACGAGCTTCTCGGTTCGCGGGTGTGGGAACTCCGCAGAAACTTGTCTGGATACGAAGCCAGTTATGTCGCGGTCGCTGAATTGGCAGGTGCACCGCTCGTCACGCTGGACCGTCGCATCGGTAGGGCGCCCGGGCCTGCGGTGTGAGGTGCAGTGTCCACGATGACGCGTCACGCGCGAATAGCGCTGCAACGAAGGGCCATTGGCGATGGCCTTCTGGCAAGCCTGCATACTCGATTCCTGTATAACCAGCTGGGGCTGCTCGCCCTGGCCAGGCCGGAGCGTTACATGTAACATCTGGGCATGGCAGTGAGGGACAGGGTCGGTGAGTACCGACGTCGGATGCGTGAGCGCGGAATGCGCCCGTTGCAGGTCTGGGTTCCTGACGTACGAACGCCAGAGTTTGCCGCGCAAGCCCACAGGCAATCGGTTCTCGTGGCAGAGGCAGACGCCGATGGGGATGAGCAGGATTTCGTCGAGGCTGTCGCCGCGCCTTGGGACGACGAGGCGTGATTCGCGGCGAAATCTGGACCGTTGCGGGTGGTGTGTATGCATCCAAGCCGCGGCCGGCCGTCATCGTGCAGGATGACCTGTTCGATTCAACTCTGTCGGTGGTAGTTGCTCCGATCACGAGCCAGCTCATCGATGCGCCCCTGTTGCGGATTCGTATCCCGGGTGATCGCGATTCGATCTCGGGCCACGAGCGGGACAGTGACGTGATGGTTGACAAGCTAACCGCGGTACGACGGTCGAATGTTCAGACGCGTGTCGGTCGTCTGACATCCGACCAACTCGTTGAAGTCGAGCGCTCGTTGATGGCGTTTCTGGGACTAGCGCGATGATTCGAGCCGTGGGAGTCGACGCCGACGACAGGCACCGATCGACGGTAGGCTTTTGAATAGTGTTGCGGGGCAGCGCAGTATCTAGTCGTCTAGTTGACATAATGTATCTTATCGGCACTTTTACCTATCGAGTTCGAAAACAGATGAATACTCGAGACGAGTGCTAAAACCCGCTGACCAGCAATCATTGTCCTCGCCGAACTGGCCGGAGGCGCCTTATGGCCGGGCTGCCGTAACGATGACGTGCAGACATGTTGAGATCATTCATCTAATGAATGGGATCTACGCGCCGATGCACCCGTACGCGGCGATTGGGTGTCCGTCCGGTTCCCGCACTTCAGCGCGTCTACTAGGTTCGATATTCGTCACAGTGACGTTTCTCACTGCGGTGTATTTACCTGTTGAACAGGTCATCTGGCGGTTCCTGCCGTTGGATCCGAGTGTGGTCGTCCGCCGGGACCGAGACGTGCCTTGGAAATGCCGTGGCCCGACGGGGGTATCCGCGCACGTCTATTCATTAGATGAATGCAAGCGTAGGATACGCGGTTATGAGCGGTGAGCATCCACTGCCAGGCAGTGCTCCGTTGCGTCTGATCTCGTCCGGCGCGGAGTTGCTCCGCCCTGACGAGCAAGTGTGGACGGAGATGCTCGAGGGGTGGAAATCCGCGTTGATGGCCCGAACGTTGAATGCCTCTACGATCCATGGGTACCTACGTGTGCTGAGCGATTTTCAGGATGTCGCCGGCGATTACCCCTGGCGGTGGATGCCGCAGGACGTCGACGACTACGTCACCACCCTGCACGCACGCAACGGCGGAACGGCCGCCAAGTCGACAGTCCGCGCCTACCTGATGGTGATCCGAGGATTCTGCAGCTTCCTCTGCGAGCCGGCGTATCGGTGGCCCGATCTGTGCGCGGAGGTCTTTGGCGAGTACCCGTCGCAGATCTGCTTTGCCTACAACTTGCCGGTTCATGTCTCTGACAACGAGGCAGAACCGCAGCGAAGAGCGTTCTCCCGCAGTGAAGTCCAGACTCTGTTCGATTTCTTCGACGACGAGGTCGAACGACTGTACGCGCAGAACAGCAAGGCATGGCTGACCACTCTGCGGGATTCCTGTATCGCCAAGGTCGCCTACGCCTACGGCCTGCGCCGTCAGGAGGTCTTGCGTCTACAGATCCACGACTTTGGCCCGAATCCACATGTGCCACAATATAAAGCGTATGGCGCCGTCTATGTTCGGTTTGGCAAAGGGTCACGAGGATCGGCACACAAGCGTCGCACCGTGTTGACGGTACCGCTGATGGACTGGGCCTCCGACGTCCTCGAGGCCTGGGCAGGTCCCCAGGGCTGTCGGCAACTGATGCGCCAGGCGGACGACTCGCCCTGGTTGTGGCCGTCAGAACGCGGTCAGCAACTGACCCTGAACTCTTACGCCACACGGTTCACCAACTATCGCCGACGTGCCGGACTATCAGATGGATTGTCGCTGCACGGATTTCGCCGCTCCTACGTCACTCACCTGATCGAAGATGGCTACGACCCGTTGTTCGTGCAACAGCAAGTGGGCCACGAGCATTCATCGACCACTGCGCTCTACACCCAAGTCAGTTCGGACTACCGGCAGAAAACCCTGCAGCGCATGATCCGGGAGCGCCTGGCTTCCGCAGACATCCCCTACGGCGAAAGCAGCCACGCATGAACGTTCAGAAGCGCGTCGATTTCCATTGGAACCTCCGAAAACTCATGGCCGAGCGTAACCTCTGGAAGTCAACAGAATTGGTCACCCTGCTGCGCAGCCGCGGGGTCACGTTGTCCCAACCCCAGGCCTACCGGTTGATGACGGGCAAACCGGAACGCATCAACAGCCGGGTGCTCGCCGCGCTCTGCGACATCCTCGACTGCTCCCCCGCCGAGTTGTTCGAGCCCGTGGTCGTCATGCAGGGACGAGCCACCGCATCGGCCCCCGACATCGTGCCCGCTGGGGACGCCAGGCCGAAGCGGGCTCCCGGGGTTCGTCGGGTCCGTGTGGTGGAGTCCGACGAGGGTCCAGACCATGCGTAGCGCACGGTGATGGTCGATGGCACGACCCAAGCCCGCACCTGAACCTGATCGCTACGAACCGTGCGAACGGTGCGGACAGGCCTACCTGACCGCGGCGTGGTGGCAAGACACCCCGATCTGCTGCTACTGCTACAACCAAGCCAAACGTGTTGTCGGACAATGTGTTGAGTGCGGTCATGTGGGTATCGTTCCGGGCCGTACACCGACCGGCCGATATCTGTGCCGTGGCTGTAGCGGGATCCGACTCAACGTCGACTGTGCCGAATGCGGTGCCGAGGCCGAACTCTACCGGCGCGGGCACTGCTGGCGATGCGAACTGGCCCACCAGGTAGACGAGCTGCTCACCCATCCGCAGACAGGCACCATCAACCCACACCTGATCGGCCTGGCCCAGGCGATCAAGCAGATGCCACGCCCGAACAGCGGTGTCACCTGGCTGCGCAGCCCAACAGTGCGCACCGTGCTCCGCCAGATAGCCGCCGCCGACGCTATCGATCAGCACCTGCTGGCCTCGCTGCCGGTAAACCGATCAGCCACACATATCCGCGCGCTGCTCGATGAGCACGGAATCGCCGGCGCCCGCCTCGACTACCGAACCCGATTCAGCGTCTGGGCCGACGACAAGCTCGCAACACTGACCAGTCCCGACAATCAGCTCGTGATGCGCAGCTACATACGGTGGCACCTGTCGCGGCGATTCGACGACACCTGCACCAACGGAACATTTCTCGCGGCCAAGCAAGGCGTCACCGTGGCAATCGATTTCCTCAACTTCCTCGATATTCTCGAGATCCCCATCGGCGACGTCGACCAATCCCAGGTCGACACATTCATCGCATCCGGTACCGAAACCAACCGACTCCTCACTCGATTTCTCCCCTGGGCAATCGCCACATACCAGTTGCCGCCGTTGAGGATAACGCCGCATCAGCGTGGTACCGCCCCGGCCAAGACCAACGCCGAGCAAGTCGAACAACTCACTCGCCTATTCTCCAACGAGGAGCTCACTCCGCGGGATCGACTTGCCGCTGCACTGGTCGTCGTGTTCGGGCAACCCACCCACAAAGTAGCGTCACTGCGATGGGATCAGATTTGGCGTGAGGAGCCGTGCACCATCACCCTCGGAACGCACCCGATCACCTTGGAGTCACCGCTCGAGCAGCTCGTCGCCGAAGTCGCCGCAGCAACCACCAACAGGCAAACCGCAGCACACACCGAATCGCCCTGGGTGTTCCCCGGCTATCAGCCCGGCAATCATCTCAACGAGAGCCACCTGCGACTGCGGCTCAAGGCTCTCGGATTTCCCTCCCTTGAAACGCGTTTGGGAACATGGCAGACCATCACACAGACATCGCCACCGCCCATACTCGCCGACGCGCTCGGCATACATCCGAATACCGCTCTCCAGCACGCACTCCGCGGCTCAAGTGAATTCGGCGCCTACGTTGCCGAGCGGGCACCAGAAGCGAACTCCTGATCGACAACCGTATTGACGGCCAAGTCCGCCGGAAATCGGGGGTCGTGATTGCGTTCCCTCCGACCGCAGTCGGAGGATACAAGGT
>NZ_BAEI01000022.1 GCF_000241325.1 Gordonia polyisoprenivorans NBRC 16320 = JCM 10675
ATCCCGGTGGCTCGGTGCACGGTGGAACGCTTGATGCGCGCCAACGGCTGGCATGGGGTCACCCGCCGCAAGAAGGTGCGCACCACCATCGCGGATCCGTCGGCTCCGCGGGCAGTGGACCTGGTCAAACGCCAGTTCCGGGTGGCAGCACCGAACGTACTGGTCGTCGCCGATTTCACCTACGTGGCACTGGCCAGCGGGGTGTTCGTGTACGTGGCGTTCGTGATCGACGCGTTCGCCGGGCGGATCGTCGGCTGGGAATGCGCTGCGACCAAGACCGACCGGTTCGTTCGGACCGCGATCCGCCATGCCGCCCAGCTCCGCGAGCGTGAAGGTAATGCCATGTCGGGCAACACAATTCATCATTCCGACGCCGGCTCACAGTACACGTCGGTGCGGTGCGGAGAGACGCTGGAGCTTTCGGGGCTGATCCCATCGATCGGTACGGTTGGTGACGCCTACGACAATGCGCTCGCCGAGACGACGATTGGATTGTTCAAAACCGAAGCGGTACGCGATGATTCGCCGTTTCGCACTGGTCCACTGTCCGGGGTTGGGGACGTCGAGCACCTGACCGCGGTGTGGGTCGGCTGGTACAACACCAGCCGGCTCATGCACCGACTCGGGCGCATCCCACCGATCGAGGCCGAGCAGAACTACTACACTCAACGTGCCGCCACAGTCGTGGAGGCACACCAGTAACCAGGTGTGCACCAAACCCGGGGCGATTC
>NZ_BAEI01000021.1 GCF_000241325.1 Gordonia polyisoprenivorans NBRC 16320 = JCM 10675
CACTAGTCACGTGTTCTCTCCATTCCAGTAGGGAACCAACAGTGGTTCCGGCCCGGGAGAGCGGCAGGCACGACTATTGACGGGACACAGATGACGCGGCTACGTCATCAGGTCAAGCTCCTATCAAGCAACCCGCACACCCGGGCCGGGACCGATGAACCAGAGCGGACAAGTCCCGTTCAGGACACGAAGTCAGTCTCGAGGAGGGCCACACCCCGGTCCATCACCCACAACCTAATACGGCTGCACCCCTAATTCTCATAGTCTCGAGGCTCGTCGCTAGCGCTCCTCGGCACCTCGACCATCGGATGGGGACCACCGAACGTCATATATCGCTGGTCGAGGTGCGAGCCGCGTGCGGCGAGCCTCGAGACCACCTGAGCCGACGCTGGATTCGAACCACCGTGCACCAGATACCCATCAGCACAACAGGTCTCGAGGCGGGAAGCTGCAAGGATGTCATTGTGGCCCGGAAGCCCGTCGGCACCAGGGGTCTGGAGTCCTCGACCATCGGGTGGGAAAGGTAACAGCGCCCGCACCCACAGGTGAACGCGCTACACCATGAGCCGCACGATATCGACGACGCGCTTGAGTCCCGGTAACGCGCCGGCGGTCGACCGCGGGTGCAGCGCGTGGACCGCCAGGCGGAACATGGTGGCGCGCAACATCATCTGCGGCCACTCCGGCTCGTCGGACCAGCGCTGCACGAGGTCGTCGTCGGCGCCACCCCAGGCCAGCGAGTCCACGACCACCACCGCCGCCGCCCACGACGCCGGCCGCCAGTAGGGCACGATGTCGGTGATCCCAGGTGCGGCCGCACCGGCGAAGAGCACTGTGCCGAACAGGTCACCATGCACCACCTGGCTCGGCAGGTCGACATTCTTGCGCAGAGTCGCAAGGGTTTTGAGGATCTCGATACTTTCCTGGCCGTCCGGTGAGGTCGGCTCGGACATCCCTGCGGCACGTGCCGAGCGCATCGGGGTGTCCTCCCATGCGGCGCGATCGGCTGCGGCGAAGACGTCGACGTCGGTGTGCGGCGGCGCGGGCTGCTGGAGCAGGAATCGTGGTCGCTCGAGTCCGGCGATGGCTTCGTGTAGTCGTTCGGCCACCGACACAACCTCGTCGTGGCGGGGTTCGGGGACGCCGGCGATATAGGTGTCCGCGCGCCATCCGGAGACGACATATCGACCGTCGGTGGCCCGGAACGGTCGCGCGATCCGCAAGCCCTCGACGTAGAGATTCTCGCGGACCGAGGCCGACCACGCCGCGCGCGCGTGGTCGGGTACCAACGACAGCACGACCTCCCCGACGCGCCATCCCCCGACCCAGCGCTCGCCCATGGCGATGGGCGGGTGGGCGGTCAGCCCGAACGTGTTGAGCACGTGCTCGGGTGGCTCGACGGTGTTCACGTCTGCAGAGATTACCGAGGTGGTGGCCTGAAGCCGCGCAGCGACGCGGCTGCGAGGTGCCGCGTCAGTAGACCGGCAGTTCCTTGTCGACCTGATTGGCCCATGCGGTGATGCCACCCTGCAGGTGCGTGGCATCGGCGAATCCGGCCCGCTTGAGCGCGGCAAGCGCCTCCGCCGACCGGATTCCGGTCTTGCAGTACAGCACCGTCGGCCGGTCCTGCGGGATCTGGGCCAGTGCGGCACCGGACAGGATCTGATCCTTGGGCACCAGGGTCGCGCCGTCGATGTGCACGATGTCCCACTCGACCGGCTCGCGCACATCGACCAGTGCCAGCTTCTCGCCCGCGTCGATTTTCTCCTTGAGTTCGACGGCGGTCAGTGTCGAGCCGGCCGCCGCCTGGGCGGCCTCGTCGGAGACGACACCGCAGAACGCCTCGTAGTCGATCAGACCGGTGATCTTCTCCCCCTCGGGATCCTTGCGAATCCGGATGGTGCGGTAGGTCATGTCGAGGGCGTCGTACACCATCAGCCTGCCGAGCAGTGGCTCACCGATGCCGCAGATCAGCTTGATCGCCTCGGTGCCCATGATGGAACCGATCGAGGCGCACAGGATGCCGAGCACCCCGCCCTCGGCGCACGAGGGCACCATGCCCGGTGGCGGCGCCTGCGGGTAGAGATCGCGGTAGTTGATGCCGCGGCCGTCGGGGGCGTCCTCCCAGAACACCGAGGCCTGCCCCTCGAAGCGATAGATCGATCCCCACACGTACGGCTTGTGCGCGAGTACCGCGGCGTCGTTGACCAGATATCGGGTGGCGAAGTTATCGGTGCCGTCGAGGATCAGGTCGTACCCGGAGAACAGCTCGATCGCCCCCTCGGGTTCGAGGCGCTGATCGTGGATGTTCACGGTGACGAACGGATTGATCTCGAGGATCGAATCGCGGGCACTCTCGGCCTTGGGCCGACCGACGTCGGACTGGCCGTGGATGACCTGACGCTGCAGGTTGGACTCGTCGACGACATCGAACTCGACGATGCCGATCGTGCCGACACCGGCGGCGGCGAGATAGAGCAGCGTCGGCGAGCCGAGTCCACCGGCACCGATGACGAGCACCTTGGCGTTCTTGAGGCGTTTCTGCCCGTCCATCCCGACGTCGGGGATGATCAGGTGCCTGCTATAGCGCGCGACCTCGTCGTTGGAGAGTTCGGCCGCTGGTTCCACCAGCGGGGGCAAGGATGACACGGCAGGCCTCCCGGGTATGCGAGTCGGACGGGTGAACTGAGTCGAACAACGACCCGGCGCACCTCGTCATTCCCGCGAGCGCAACGGCTCAGCCGGCGCTCGTTCCCTCGGGGAACGGCCACGGGTTGGGTTTGCAGACCAGGGCCGGATTGGCGCGGATGTCCGGATCGAGCGCCATGATCTCCGAGTTGGACACCCCGAAGGACTGCTGCATCATGATCGGCGCCGGCGCACCGTTGGCCGGGCACGGGACGTGATGCTCATACCCGATGCCGTGACCTACTTCGTGGTTCACCAGGTATTGCCGGTAGGCGACGTCATCGCCCTCGTAGGATTGCGCGCCGCGAATCCAGCGCGCCTCGTTGAGGGTGACCCGTTCCTGTGGCGGATAGAAGCACGAGGTCTCCAGTTTGATCTGGTACCCGCACAGTTCGCGCGTGGTGTTCGTCGACGTCAGGGACACCCGCAGGTCCGGGTTGCCGCGATCGATCCGGCGGAACGACACCTTGCCGTCACCGATCCAGCTCTTGTCGTTGGCCAGCGTGGCGTCGACCATCTTCGCGAACGCCTGATCGCCCCCGTATTCGGCCGGGATCAGGCCGTTCTCGACCTCGACGGTATAGGTGTACACCTGCCCGCCGCGACCGACCTGCGGGGTCGTACCCGGCACCACGTGAAAGGTCTTGCGCCCCACCGTGGTGAAGCCGCCGCCGCCCGGCAGCGCCCCCGCCGGCAGCTGCGCGGGCGAGATCTCCCCGGTGGGCGCACCGATCGGCCGGGTCTCCTTGGTGACCTCGGCGTTGCGGGCCGACGGGTCCGGGCCGACCGGCGCGCCGGCGTTGGTCGTGTTGTCGTCGCGGATCGTGTAGACGAGCAGCACGATGGTCAGGACCACCAGAACCGGGATCGCGTAGGCACGCCACCCGTAGGTGGCCACGAATCGGCCGATCGCGCTCTGTTTCTTGCGCGGTGGCGCGCTGTCGCGGTCCGAGCGTGGCCGGCCGTTGTCGTCGGTCGGGTCCCAGCGGGCGCGCAGCGGCTGATCGGGAAGCGGGCGCCGGCGAGTCGTCGTCGCGGACCGGGGCATGGCCGTCGACGGGCCGGTGGACGACGGGCCGGTGGACGACGAGGCGGTCGGGGGCTGGCCGGTCGGGGGCTGGGCGGTCGGGGGCTGGGCGGCACCGACCGGAGGCTGGTCCGTGCGGTTCTCGCCTGTCCCCGTTGGCGTCTGGGCTGCCGCGTACGATCCACCGGGCGCTGACGATCCACCCGGCGCGACCGATCCACCGGGCGTCTGGTCACCGGCGCGTGGCGACCGCGGACCGACCTCGCGCGCACGGGGCCGCCCCGTCCGGCGCTCCGCGCTCCCCGTCCCCGACGCATCATCTGTGCGGCTCACGGTTCACACCCTCTCACAGAACCGGCCAATACCACGTGCGACATCACACGTCCTCATCGAAGGCTGTGAATTCACTTGTGCGATCCACGCGGTTTATGGGTCAGGAGTCCGAGTACCCTCTAACCATGTCAACGGCGGCTAATGTCTCCTCCGGGCGCAACGGCACCCGGCTTCCGCGGAGTGCACGGCGCTTGCAGTTGCTCGAGGCCGCGAGCGAGATCTTCGTCGAGCGCGGCTATCACTCGGCGGGCATGGACGAGATCGCAATCCACGCGGGCGTCAGCAAACCGGTGCTCTACCAACACTTCCCGTCGAAGCTCGATCTCTACATCGCGGTGGTCGATTCGCACGCGGAAAAGCTGGTCGTCGATGTGAACAACGCATTGCTCACCACCACCGACAATCACCAGCGCGTACAGGCGGCGGTGCAGGCGTTCTTCGACTTCATCGACTCCGACAACTCCGGATATCGGTTGATCTTCGCCTCCGACGTGATGGACCCGGCGGTCATCCGCCGCACCGAGGGTGCCACCGAGGCCTGCGTGGACGCGGTCTACGGACTGGTCATGCAAGATTCCGGACTCGACCCCTACCGCTCACGCATGCTGGCGGCCGGGCTCGTCGGAGCGAGCCAGGTCAACGCCCGCTACTGGCTCGAGGCCCGCCGTCCGATCGACAAGCAGACCGCGGTGGACACCACCGTCGCCCTGCTCTGGGGTGGCCTGTCCCATGTGCCGCGTCAGGTCGAGATCGACGCCGCGGCGTCGGCCCGCGCCGCCGCAGGCCCGGATCCGGAGTCGGCCGCCGACGACATGGAGCCCTCGGCCGGTTGAGACGAAAGAACGCACCGAGCCGACCTGCTCGATGCGTTCTTCTCGGGTTGTGCGCGGTAACCGGTCAGGAACCGAAGCCGACCCGTCGGTTCTCCGCGGCGCCGACCTCGACGTAGGCGATTTTGGCAGCCGGCACGAGGTAGCGCGCACCGCGATCGTCGGTGAGCGAGAGCAGCGGCTCCTTGCCGGTCAGCACGGCCTCGACGGCCGCGAACGCCTTGTCGCTCTCCAGCGGAGACTGGATCGACAGTTCGCGAGGGCTGTCGGTGATACCGATCTTCACTTCAATGGTCATGGCCACCCTTCTGTGTGGAAACCTCGTGCGTCCACGCCGGCGGAGGAGACGCCGAGTGCCTGCCGCACAAGGCTAGTCCAGCGATCGCGGTGACCCACACCGGCTCCGCTCATAGCGAAAAGCGCGCCGATCTCCACCTTCGAACCCGAGCCCGATCAGCCCAACCCCATGTCGGACATCCGCTCGGCGTGCCGAGCGGTGATCGAGTCGAAGAAGTCGGCGACACCGTTGAGTGAGGTGGCCCCGGAGAACAGCAGGTCGGTCACGCCCTCCTCGGCCGCGAGCACCCACTGGGCGTGCGTGACGGCCTCACCGAGCAGGCGTCGGCCCCACAGGGTCAACGGCGAGCGCAGCGCCGGATCGGCGGCGATCGCCGCCTTGACCTGCTCCCGCGCGAACTGGGAGTTCCCGGTCTCGGCCATCACCTGGGCGACCACCTGCTGGGCGACCGGCGGCATCATCTCGGAGAGCTCGGTGTAGAAGTCGGCGGCCAGCCCGTCGCCGACATAGGCCTTCACCAGGGCCTCGAGCCAGGTCCGTGGGGTGGTTGCGCGGTGGTACTGGTCGAACACGGCGCGATAACGCTCGACCGACTCGGCGGGATCGAGTCCGCGGCGCGACACCTGCTCGGCAAGCAGTTCGAAGTGCGCGATCTCCGAGGCCGCCATCCGCGCGATGGCGATCCCGCTGGGAATGTCGGGGGCCATCGAGGATTCGTCGATCAGCCGGTAGAACGCGGCGTACTCGCCGGCGAGGAGCACCGCGAAGAGCTTGCCGACGGCCCTGTCCTCCTCGTCGTCGGGGGTTGCCGGGAGGGGTTCGGGCGAGGCGGTGGGCGACGACATGCCCCGATGGTAACGGTCGCGCGTGCAGGCGGCCGGTGAGCACCACGTACACTTGTGGACGGTGTGGTCGGCGAACGCCGGTCGTCCATGCACGTGGAGGCAGCCTTCCGGCGCCCTGCGCGCGTGCGACGCCGAGGGGTTCTCACACTCGGAGCCCGTCGGAATTCACCGACTCCTCGCAGACCACCCGGACATTGCGCGCGCACTGCCGAGCCCACCCGCTCGCCCGACGCGACCATGGCGGTCGCGCGGCGAACGCGAACCACCGGGGAGTTCCGAGAACCACTCGACCCGGTGCCACTCGCAGGATTCGTGGAGCCTTTCGTGCGCGCTCGAGCGACACACGAAAGGCACACGCACCACCCATGAGCACTCCCGAACTCCAGACCGACGAGGTCCAGACGACCATCGTCGACGAAGAGCACACCTCGCCGACCTTCGCCGACCTCGGCGTGGATGAGCACATCGTGTCGGCACTCGCCGACGACGGCAAGACCCGCACCTTCGCCATCCAGGAACTGACGTTGCCGCTCGCCCTCGGCGGCAGCGATCTGATCGGTCAGGCCCGCACCGGCATGGGCAAGACCCTCGGTTTCGGCGTTCCGCTGCTCCATCGCCTCGTCCACCCCGAGCAGTCGGGTGTGCGACCCCTGGACAACACCCCGCGCGCGCTGGTGATCGTGCCGACCCGCGAGTTGTGCCTGCAGGTGACCGGCGATCTGGAGGTGGCCGCCAAGAAACTCGTCGTCACCCTGCCGAGCCCTGATCCGGTCGAGGGCGACGACGCGCCCGCCACGAAGCCACGGCGTCGGCCGCTGAAGATCACCTCGATCTACGGCGGACGCCCGTACGAGTCGCAGATCGCGGATCTACGTGCCGGCGTCGACGTGGTCGTCGGCACCCCGGGTCGTCTGCTCGACCTCGCCCAGCAGGGTCACCTCATCCTCGGCAAGGTCGCGGTACTGGTACTCGACGAGGCCGACGAGATGTTGGATCTTGGCTTCTTGCCCGACATCGAACGCATCATGGCCACGCTGCCCGACCAGAAGCAGACCATGTTGTTCTCGGCGACGATGCCGGGGCCGATCGTGACCCTCGCGCGCACGTTCCTCAAGCAGCCAACCCACATCCGCGCCGAGCACGCCAACGACTCCGCCGTCCACGAGCGGACCACCCAGTACGTCTACCGGGCGCACGCACTCGACAAGGCCGAACTCGTCGCACGCATCCTGCAGGCGGAGGGTCGCGGGGCGACCATGATCTTCACGCGCACCAAGCGGACCGCGCAGAAGGTCGCCGACGACCTCGCCGAGCGCGGGTTCTCCGTCGGCGCGGTCCACGGTGACCTCGGCCAGGTGGCCCGCGAGAAGGCGCTGAAGAAGTTCCGCACCGGTGAGATCGACGTGCTCGTCGCCACCGACGTCGCCGCGCGCGGCATCGACATCGACGATGTCACCCACGTCATCAACTACCAGTGCCCCGAGGACGACAAGACCTACGTGCACCGCATCGGCCGGACCGGTCGCGCCGGACGCACCGGGATCGCGGTCACCCTCGTCGACTGGGACGAACTGCACCGGTGGGAACTGATCAACGCCGCACTACAACTCGGTGTGCCCGAACCGGCCGAGACCTACTCGACCTCCGAGCACCTGCGCGACGAACTGTCCATCCCGGAGTCGGCGACCGGACGGATCACCGCTCCCCGACGCAGCTCGGCCGACGGCGAGGGCGAACGCGCCGAGCGACGCGAGCGCCGGGAGCGACCCACCCGCAGTTCCCGCACGCGCCGCCGGACCCGCGGCGGTCAGGCGGTCGACGCGGACGGCGAGCAGAACACGACTGCCGATGCCGCGACGACGGCCGACACCGACGAGCGCCCGGCCGACAGCAAGGGTTCGGCCGACGCGGAGTCGGCCAACGACGCCGGCGACGCTCCCCGCAAGCGCCGGCGTCGCCGTGGCGGCGCCCGACATCGTGGTGGGCAGAACGCGCCGGCCACCTCGGACACCGGCGCCTCGGAGTAGAGTCCACCGGACCTGCCGACGCGCAGCCGCGACGAGGAGTATTCGAGATCAGCACGTCGACCCCATCCCGGAAGCCGCCTGCGCGTCGGGTACGCCCGGAGCGACGCACCCGCGTCGACCTCCTGGTGAGCCTGTTCATCGTCGTCGTGCTCGTGGTGGCGGGGGCGATCGTCTGGTGGATCAGTCCCGCCCGGACCACCGACAGCGTCACGGCGAGTACAACTCCCCCGGCGATCACACCGGCCACCGGCGTGCCCGAAGCCTTCGCCTCACGGTGGTCTGCCGAGTCCGCGGCCACCGACGTACCGGCGCTCACGGCGTCGACGATCGTCGCCGCCGACGGCGGGACGGTCGCCGGTCACGACCCCACCACCGGCCGGGTCCTGTGGCGATACTCGCGTGACTCCGCACTCTGTACCGCTGCGGCCGCATGGCCCAGCAGCGTCAACGAGGTCCTTGCGGTGTACCGCAATTCGCGCGGCTGCTCGGAGGTGACCGCGCTCGACGGGTCCACCGGTGCCCGCAAGGGCGCCCGCACCAGCGATGCCGACGACACCCTGCACCTGATCACCGACTCCGGCTACGTCCTGGCACAGGGGCCCGGCCGTCTGGAGACATGGGGATCGAACATGGTGCGCGGCATCGAATACGGACGCGTGACCGCACCGGTCAAACCCGGCGTGCAGCCCGGACGCACCGACTGCCACCTGTATTCGTCGGCGATCTCGGGCGATCGGGTCGCGGTCATCGAACGATGTGCGGGCGATCCCGGATACCGGCTGACGGTGCTCGGTGCGCTACTCGACAGCAACGAACAGGTCACCCAGTACGGATCGTCACTCATCACCGATCGGGCGTCAGCCGACCCACCCGCGCTGATCGCGATGAGCACCTCCGGGATCGCGGTCTACGACGGCGGCACCAACGGCAACGGTCCCACGCCTGCCACCCCGAGGATCCGCCTGTTCACCGCCGACGGCGCCGCCGGCGCATCGAGTGAGGTCAAGGGGTCACCGCAACCCCCGGTCGACAGCGTCGCCACGTTCTCGTCGGGGCTGATCACCTACTACACCGGCCAGGCCACCGTCGTCTTGGACGCGCAGTCGCTGCGCCCGCGCTATCAGATCCCGGCGGCCCTCGGTCCCGGTGAGGTGATGGCCGGTCAGTTGTTGCTGCCGAGTCCGTCGGGGATCACCGTCCGCAATCCCGCCGACGGCGCTGACATCCGCACCATCACCCTGCCGCGGCGCTCTCCGGCCGACGGCACGACGGTGATCCTGCGTGTTCTCGGCGATCTCGTCGTCGAGCAGCGCGGAGCCCAGCTGGAGGTCTTCGGGCCGCAGGCGTGACGCCCGGACCCCGGCGCGGAACGACGGATCAGGCGAGGTCGGCGGTACGCACGTCCCCGCCGCCGTCCCAGTACTTCCAGAGATTCTCGGCGAGCTCGCGATATGCGGTGGCGCCCTTGTTCTTTCGGCCCCGCATCACCGATGCACCGGACGCCGACGCCTCGGCGAAACGCACCGTGCGCGGGATCGGCGGATCGAGGACGGGAAGGCCGTAGCGGTCGGAGACATCCGAGAGCACGTCACGACTGTGGGTGGTGCGCGCGTCGTAGAGGGTCGCCACCGCGCCCAGCATCGTCAGCCCCGGGTTGGTGATCTGCTGGACCTCGGTGACCGTGCGCATCAGTTGACCGACGCCCCGGTGCGCGAGCGTCTCGCACTGCAGGGGCACGATCACCTCGTCGGCGGCAGTGAGCCCGTTGAGGGTCAGCACACCCAGCGACGGCGGGCAATCTATCAGGATCACGTCGAAATCCTCGGCGACCTCCGCGAGCGCCCGTTTCAACGCGTACTCCCGGCCAGGCCGCATCAGCAACAGTGCCTCGGCCCCGGCGAGGTCGATCGTCGCGGGCAGCAGGGTGACGTTGTCCTCCGTGTCGAGCAGGACGTCAGCGATCTCCTCGTCGCCGAGCAGCACGTCGTGCACCGACGACTGCACCTGATCCGGATCGTGACCGAGCGAAAACGTAAGGCACCCTTGCGGATCCAGATCCACAACGAGAACCGACGAGTCCAGGTCCGCCAGCGCCGCCCCCAACGACGCGACCGTCGTGGTCTTGGCCACCCCACCCTTTTGGTTCGCAACCGCAAGCAAGCGCGTCATGGGTCCACTGTAAGGCTTTACCCAGGCAAATACTGTGCGCCGACCCGTACCCCACCGCGACGCCCAACCGTGGGCCGCTGCGATGCGAGGGGCCGCCGCGATGCGCAGCTACCGCTTGGGCCCTCGTTGACGTCGCGTCGTGCGCTCGGCCCGCCGTGCGGGTGCGGGCGTCGGCTCGTCCATCTCCAGATCGCCGGCCAGCCAGCGGATCGACGCCGGCGTGAACAAGCCCACCAGTGTGATGAGTGCGAGGACGGCCAGCGGGACGGCGAACCACGGTTGGTGACTGGTGAACAGGTAATACGACACCGGTAGCAGCAGGATCTGCGCGACCAGCGAGATCGCGCGTCCCCACCGGCGGCCGACGAGTAGCGCCACCCCGCCGGCCAGCACCCCACCGAAGATGATGGCGAGCCACAACGCGGTACCGATGCCGTTGAACGCGTCGTGCCGGTCCTCGGTCAGACCACGCACCACGAGGACGACGGCGATGACCAGGGCCACCACGCCCTCGAGGGTCGTCAGCGCTCCCGCCACCCGAATGGCGGTCGGCGGCCCATCGGTGTCCGCCGGATCGCGGTGGGACACCGACGCGTCCGACTCGCCCGGTTCGGTGACTCGCGGCTGGTCATCGCCGGATCGCCGGCCGCGCTGCCCACCCCCCGGCTCACTGCGTTTGCTCACCTGTCCAGGGTAAGCGGACCGGCCGCGGGGCTCACAGCGCCCGCCCGGCCGACCACGTCGGGCATCGACCCCATATCCTCGGGTGTCGTGCGCGTCATGCTCATCGTCAATCCGTTCGCCACCGCGACCAGCCCCGCGGGCCGCGACGCTCTCGTCAACACCCTGAGCGCGCACTTCCCGGTCGACGTCGAGCACACCACCCACCGCGGACACGCAGGTGAACTCGGTGCGCGAGCGGTGGCCGAGAATTACGACGCGGTGATAGTGCACGGTGGCGACGGGTCAATCAACGAGACGGTCAACGGACTGCTCGGACCCCCCACACACACCCCGCCGGCCCACCTGCCCGCCCTGGCCGTGATCCCCGGTGGCAGCGCCAATGTGTTCTCACGCACACTCGGTATCGATCCCGATCCGTTGCAGGCGACCCGTCAGATCATCGATCTGCTCGACCGTGACAGTCACCGGCGAATCGGCCTGGGCCACTCCGCCGATCGATGGTTCCTGTTCAACGCGGGTATGGGGATGGACGCGATCATCGTGCACGCGATGGAGGACAAGCGGCACGCGGGCAAGCCCGCCACCCCCGGTCGCTACCTCTGGACGACCATCGCCAGCTTCCTTCGAAATGCCGGTGGCACAGCCAGTTTCACGGTCACCGCAGCGGGTCACGACCCGAGGACCGGCGTGCGGTTCGCCTTCGTCTCCAACACCAGCCCGTGGACCTACCTCGGCCGGCGTGAGATCCGGATCAATCCGAGCACCGGCTTCGACACCCGGCTCGGCGTCTTCGCCGCGACGTCGACCGGCGTGCTGCGCAATCTGCCGCTGGCAACGCGTCTACTCACGCAACGCAATCCCAAGGCGCATCACCTCTTCCGCGACGACGACGTGGCGTGGGTCACGTTCGCAGCCACCGAACCGGTGGATGTGCAGATGGACGGCGACTACATCGGGGCCTACACGGACATCCGATTCGATCATCGACGTGACGCGCTCGACGTGGTCGCACCCGTGCCGTCGCCGACGGCCTGACGCAACACCCGAACGCAACATCCCCGTCACCGTGTCAACACCTGGCCGCAGCACGGCGAGGGCCCTTGACAGCGCGGCCCGCCCCCTGTGACATGGAGCGTTGTCACGGTTGCCCGGTGTTGCACGTCACCCGGCCGTGTGACGAAGCGGACGATCGAGAACAAGCCGACCTGGGAAAACGCGTGACGCGGCGCGGGATCGAAGCGTAGGATAGATCATCGGAGTTCGAGCTGACGCACGGACCCCCTGCCACCGGGGGTCAGCCGAAGTGATATTGCGACAACAGTGATATTGCCCACGTGTTAACGGAACACCATTGACTTCGGCTGGATTCGTGAAAGTATTCACAAGCAACAGCGCGGAAACAATCGGTGCCTCCGCGTGAACGATCGGTTACAGCCAACACGAACCAACCAACGGTTATCGAGTGGTGCCCTGCGCACCTGAAGGAGAAGGAATGGACTGGCGTCACAAGGCAATCTGTCGCGACGAGGATCCGGAGCTGTTCTTCCCGGTGGGAACCAGCGGTCCGGCCATCGCCCAGGTCGCTGATGCGAAGCTCGTCTGCGCGCGGTGCCCGGTCACCGCCGAGTGCCTGTCGTGGGCTCTGGAATCGGGCCAGGACGCAGGCGTCTGGGGCGGCATGAGCGAGGACGAGCGTCGGGCACTCAAGCGGCGCACCGCACGCACCCGTACCCGCAGCAGCGTCTAGCGAGCAGCGAACACGGCCGCCACTGTCCGGCGGCCCACAAGAGACCCGGCCTCGGCCGGGTTTTTTGTTGCCGCCGCCCGGCGGACCGCAGATCTCAGCGCGGTTCCCGGCGCAGCGGCACCACCAGGACGACCTCGGCCCCCGGACCGTCGGGATTGGCCCCGGCGCGCACCTCACCACCGAGTTCGATCGAGACCAGGGTCTGCACGATGCGCAGCCCCAGGCGTTCCGACGCCGCGAGGTCGAAGCCGTCGGGTAGCCCCGAACCGTTGTCGCGCACCGCGATTCGGAGCCGACGGACATCGCGGTCGGCGTGGATGTCGATGCGCGCGTCGGTGCGCGACGGCGCGAATCCGTGCTCGATCGCGTTCTGCACGAGTTCGGTGAGAACCATCACCAGTGGCATCGCGAGATCCGAGGCGAGCACGCCGAGCCGGTCGCGGCGGCGCACCATCACCGGCTGCTCCCCCGAGGCGACGTCGACGAGGGTGGGTACGAGGCGATCGACGGCCTCGTCGAGGTCGACCTCTTCGTCGACGCTGCCGGAGAGCAATTCGTGGACGAGCGCGATGGAGGCCACACGTCGTACCGCCTCGGTGAGTGCGGTGCGTGCCTCGTCGTTGGTGGTGCGCCGCGCCTGCAGGCGCAGCAGCGCCGACACCGACTGCAGGTTGTTCTTGACGCGGTGGTGGATCTCCCGGATCGTCGCGTCCTTGCTGATGAGGGCGAGGTCGCGCCGTTTGACCTCGGTGACGTCGCGGATCAGGACCACCGCCCCGGAGCTGACCCCGCGCGGACGCAGCGCGACAGCACGAATGAGCACGGTGGCACTGCGGGCGTCGGCTTCCATCCGCATCCCGATGTCGCGGTAGGGGCCCGCGGGCGGATCGCTGATCCCACAGGCTGCGTCGATCATCACCGCGGCATCCTGCGACTCGAACGGATCGGTCAGCAGTGTCGCGGTCACCTCCGAGAGCCGGGCGCCACTGAGATCGGAGGTCCAGCCCATGCGGTGAAACGCCGACAACGCGTTGGGACTGGAGTAGACGACCATGCCGCGGGCGTCGATCCGCACGAACCCGTCGCCGGCACGCGGGGTCGACAGCCCCTGCGGATTGCCCTCGTACTGCGGGAACGTGCCGTCGGCGACCATCTGGCACAGGTCGTTGGCCGAATCCTGGTAGGCCAGTTCAAGCGGTGAGGGCAGCCGCGGATGGGTCAGATCGACCGCACGGGTCAGCACCCCGACGATCCGCTCGTCTCCGGCCGGGTCGACGAAACGCACCGGCACCGTCTCGCGCCGGATGGCCATCGCCCCGAGCCACGTCGGGTCCTCGTCCCGCAGGATTCGGCCCTCGGCGAAGGCCCGGGCCACCTGCGGATGCACCGCCGGGTCGACCACGGTGCCGACCTCGTCACTCGGGAAGACCGTCGAGGCGGTGTTGGGCCGGCATTGGGCAACGTTGACGATCTCGCCGGTGTCGGTGCGCACCGACAGAACGAAGTCGGCGAACGACAGATCGGCGAGCAGTTGCCATTCGGCGACGAGCCGCTGCAGATGGCCGGCGGCGCTGTCGGAAAGGGTGGTGTGCTCGGCGAGCAGATCGACCAGGGTGGACATCGGCGATCGGGTCTCAGTACACCGGCACCGGGCCGGTCACGCTCGTTCGTAGACGGCGATGACGTCGCCGGCCTGGATGACGTCGCCCACCGCGACCTTGATCTCGGCGAGGGTGCCCGCGTCCTCGGCGAGCACCGGGATCTCCATCTTCATCGACTCCAGGAGCACCAGGGTGTCGCCGACCTCGACGTGCTGACCCGCCTGGACCAGCACCTCCATCACGCTCGCCACGATCTCTGCCACGACGTCCTCAGCCATGCCCATGAATCTAGGGCATGGGTGACCTCCGGGCAGAAAGCGCCCGAGACCGGAGAGACCACGACACGAAAAAGCCCGGGCGGGAGCCGATCGTGTCGATCGGCGATCACCGCGCCGGGCGTTTCGCGTTCGCGCTCAGGCGTTGGGACGCTTGCCGTGGTTGGCTGCGTTCTTCTTCCGTGCGCGCTTCTTGCGTCCGCGCTTACCCATGACGGGCCTCCTTCATCCAGATGTGCTCAGCGATTGTCCCACGTGCGGCATCCGATTCGACAATCGCCCATCCGGATCGACCTGCTCGGGAGACCTAGTCCCCGGTCGAGTAGCGCGTCTCGGTGACGATGACGGACTTGCGGATCTCGATCCGCAGCCGGTCCCGCAGACCCGCCGGTGCCCGATCGCCACCGCACTTGCGGTTGATGAGTGCTTTGAGTTCGCTCTCGATGCCGTAGTGCGCCAGACACGACGGGCAGTTGTCGAGGTGCCCCTTGAGTCGGGCGCGCGCGTCCGGATCGCATTCGTTGTCGAGCAGCAACCAGACGTCGGCGATCACCGCCGAGCAATCCAGGGAGCTGAATTCCGGGTCGTCGTCGGCCGGTACCTGTGGTTGCTCACTCATCGGGCCACCTCGCTCGTCGTCGCCGAGCGGTTGAATCCGCGCTCCCGGGCGACGTCGGCCAGCAACTCACGAAGTTGGCGGCGTCCGCGGTGCAGGCGGGACATGACCGTTCCGATCGGTGTGTCCATGATCTCGGCGATCTCCTTGTACGGAAGTCCCTCGACGTCGGCGTAATACACCGCCATCCGGAAGTCCTCGGGCAACGCCTGCAGCGCCGCCTTGATCTCGTCGTCGGGGAGGGCGTCGAGGGCCTCGATCTCCGCCGACCGCAGGCCCGTCGACGTGTGCTCGGCGTTCGCAGCCAACTGCCAGTCGGTGATCTCGTCGGTCGGGTATTGCGCGGGCTGCCGCTGCTTCTTGCGGTAGCCGTTGATGTAGGTGTTGGTCAGAATCCGGTACAGCCAGGCCTTGAGGTTGGTGCCCTCGCGGAACGACGCGAATGCGGAGAACGCCTTCACATAGGTCTCCTGCACGAGATCCTCGGCGTCGGCGGGGTTGCGCGTCATCCGCAGGGCTGCGCCGTACATCTGATCGAGCAGCGGCAATGCATCGCGCTCGAAGCGCTCGGTGAGGTCCTGCGCGGACTCGCCCGGGTCCGCTCGCCGCGGGGCCGCCGAACCGGGTCCGTCGGACGCTCCGGTCGTAGGGCTCGATCCTTCTGAGGGGCTCGACGCTTCCGGATCGGCCTCCGGGGAGCTCTCGCGGCCGTCTGAATCGGGTTCGGTCACTGCGATCCCTTCGGTGGTGACGCCGGTGGACACCGTTGCCGGTGGCCCGATGATGTCGATCAAGTCTACCGATCCGGGGTCGGCCACCGGTGTCCGAGGTTCACTCGATCGGCGTCGGTCGAGCAGCATGTCCGCGCTCACCTACCCACCTGCCTTTCTGCGCTGTCGAACTGCCGACACCGTCGTGTCGGGCGCGGGTTATGGTGCGCCCGCATGCCCGAATCATGTGTCCGGCTCGTTCGTCTGTTGGGGCGAGCGCCATATCGACCATCTCGTTGATGGCGTTGCGTCCGCCCCGGCCACTGCACTCAACAGGACCGACACCACAATTGTTCCGGCGGCATCGCCGCACCCCGGTGTGCGGTGATGCCGTCGGCGGGCTATCCAGACATGCGAGAGGACGGGATGCGTCGGGTCACCTCGGTCCGCGATCGACCGGTCCGCCCCGGCCCCTGGCGGGAATTCCGTCAGAACACTGATCGGGCCGCTGTTGATCACCTGGATCAGCCCGGCGGCGGCGAAGAACCACGCGCCGATGAAATAGCAGATGTTGGCGTTGGCGGCGCCCATCCAGATGCCCAGCCACGGTGCGGACCCGAGCGCGAACAGCGCCGAGCCGATCATGAAACCCCAACACTGTTTGGTCAGGGTCGGGACCAGTATCGCCTGCACCACGCTCGGAGCCGCTGCGGCCGAACCACTCTCGGACGTGGAGCTCATCAGTGATGGAAGTGGGAGCCGGTTCCCTCGCGTGGCATCGGCGACTCCAGCTGATCCAGGAACGCGACCTCGCTCTCCAGATCGGTCAGCAGCGCCGTCGCCAGATCGTGACTCAACCCCGCACGCACCACGATCCGCTGCAGGGTCCAGTCGGCCAACCCGTCGGCCATCGGGTAGGCGGGCACCAACCATCCCTTGAGCCGCAACCGATCCGACAGGTCGTACAGCGACCACTTGTCGGTGTAACCGTCCTTCAGCTTCCACGCGAACACCGGAATCGTGTCACCCTTGCTGACCAACTCAAACGGTCCCATCTCGGCGATCGCCGACGACAAATACGTGGCCACGTCGATCGATCCCTGCTGGATCAACCGATATCCTTCGCGTCCCAACCGCAGGAAGTTGTAGTACTGCAACAACACCTGCGCGCCCGGACGCGAGAAGTTCAGTGCCAGCGTCGGCATGTCGCCACCGAGGTAACTGCAGTGGAACACCATGCTCTCCGGCAAGGCCTCGCTGTCGCGCCACACGATCCATCCCAGGCCCGGATACACCAGCCCGTACTTGTGTCCCGAGGTGTTGATCGACACCACCCGCGAGACACGGAAGTCCCATTCCAGGTCCGGCTGACAGAACGGCGCCACCATCGCACCCGACGCACCGTCGACGTGGATCTTGACGTCGAGCCCGGTGTTCTTCTCGATCTCGTCGAGCTTTGCCGAGATCTGTTGTACCGGTTCGTACAAGCCGTTGTAGGTCACGCCCAGGATCGCGACGACCCCGATGGTGTTCTCGTCGACGTACGTCTCCAACTCGTGCCCGTCGAAGACGAAGTGCTCCTGCGACACCGGCACCCAGCGCGGTTCGACCTCGAAATAGTTGAGGAATTTCTCCCAGCACACCTGCACCGCCGTCGACAACACCAGATTCGGCTTCTCGATCGACTTCCCCTCCGCCTTGCGCCGGGCCTGCCAGTGACGCTTGAGCGCGAGCCCGCCGAGCATCGCCGCCTCCGACGACCCGATTGTCGAGGTCCCGATGGACTTGTCGACATCCGGCACGTGCCAGAGATCGGCGATGATCTTCCAACACCGATCCTCGATCGCCGCGGTCTGCGGGTACTCGTCCTTGTCGATCATGTTCTTGTCGTAGGTTTCCGCATAGAGTCTGCGGGCCTCGTCATCCATCCACGTCGAGACGAACGTCGCCAGATTCAACCGCGCGTTCCCGTCGAGCATCGCCTCGTCGTGAACGATCTGATAGGCCGTCTCGGGCAGACTCATGCTCTCGGGGATGGCGAACTTCGGATACTCGGTGGCCTCACCGGGGCGCACGAACACCGGGTTCACCGTCAACGAATCGTTGAGATTGGTGGTGGCGCGGGCGTTGGTGTGCTTTCGCTTGGTCATGGCGGGGGGTGTCCTTTCGCATGGACGTCGATGATGACGATGATGCCCCAAGGGGATGCACCGATGGGCGAGGTCGACGTCTTCGTCTCGAACGTCTCCAGACCGTCACCGGCAGCACTTCTCTCGACGTCCGACTCGGCATAATCGGTAGTCCTGCCGGTTCGGTCGCTGTCGCAGTGGTCGAGCCGAACCGCCATCGCGAGAGGACATCGGTGTGGCCGCCACCCCAGCCGTCGCCGCGCTCACCGCGCAGTCGATACCCCATCGCCTGCACCGCTACCGCCACGACCCGCGAACCACCGCCTACGGCGCCGAGGCCGTCGACGTGCTCGGCGCGGCCTTCGGGGTGGTTGCCGAGCAGATCCTCAAGACGTTGGTCATCGAGTTGTCCGGCACGCGCTCGGGTCTCGCGGTGGCCGTCGTGCCCGTGCCGCGCTCGTTGTCGCTGAAGGCAGCGGCCGCCGCCCTCGACGCCGGGCGCGCGGTGATGGCCGACGCCAAGGCGGTCACCCGGAGCACGGGGTATGTCCTCGGCGGGGTCTCCCCCATCGGACAGCGCACCACCCTGCCGACCGTCGTCGACGAGTCGGTTCTGCGGTGGCCACACGTGTGGTGCAGCGCCGGACGCCGGGGACTCGAGGTGGAGGTGGCCCCCGCGGATCTGATCGCGATCACCTCGGCGGTGACCGCCGACATCTGCGCCGCCGCGGGCTGACGGTCACGCCGCCCGGGCCCTGGCGCACTGCGGTAGACATGACGTCATGTGCGGACGTTATGCGGTGACCACGGACCCGGCGAAACTCGCTGCCGAGATCGACGCGGTGAACGAGGTGCCGGTTCCGCTGGACGCCGCGGCGGGCACACCGGGGTCACCGGGGCCCAACTACAACGTCGCGCCGACCACGACGGTGATGACTGTCGTCAAACGGCACGACCACGATGATCCCGACGACGACCCGCGACTGCGCGTGCGGGCCATGCGGTGGGGGCTCGTCCCGGCGTGGGCCAAGGAGGTCGGCAAGGGACCGCTGCTGTTCAATGCCCGCGCCGAAACCGCCGGGGAGAAGAGTTCGTTCCGGGCGTCGGTGAAGTCGCGACGCTGCCTGGTCCCGATGGACGGTTGGTACGAGTGGAAGAAGGGCCCGCCCGACTCCAAGGGCAAGCCGACCAAGGTGCCGTTCTTCATGTCACCGGTCGACGGAACCCGGTTGTTCATGGCCGGCCTCTGGTCGGTGTGGCACGACCGTACCGACGACGCGGCGCCGCCGCTGCTGAGCTGTTCGATCCTGACGACCGACGCCGTCGGCGATCTGCGCGAGGTCCACGATCGGATGCCGCTGATCATGCCCTACGACAACTGGGGCGCGTGGCTCGATCCCGACCACCGTGCGCCGGATACTCTTTTCGCGCCGCCGAGTGCCGACGTCGCGGCCGCGATCGCGATTCGTGAGGTGTCACCGCTGGTGAACCGGGTGGCCAACAATTCCCCGGAGCTCCTGAACCCGGTGTGAGGCCCCGCGCCCGGTGGGTCAGTTGTCGGGGACCAGCACCGCCGCGCCGTCGAAACGTCCGGCCTTCAGGTCGGCGAGGGCGGCGTCGGCCCGCGACAGCGGGTAGGTGTGGGTGGTGGCGGTGATCCCGTACTCCTCGACCAGCCGCAGGAATTCGCGACCGTCGCCCCGGGTGTTGGCCGTCACCGAGCGGATCTCCTTCTCATAGAACAGCTCTCGCTCGTAGTTGAGAGCCGGGATGTCGCTGAGGTGGATGCCGGCGATGGAGAGCACCCCGCCGCGGTCGAGGGCCCGCATCGCCACCGGCACGAGCTCACCCACCGGGGCGAAGGTGATCGCGGCATCGAGCGGTTCGGGCGGGGCGTCGTAGGCATCGACCGCGGAGACCGCACCCAACGACAGTGCCAGCTCGCGCGCCTGCTCCCCCCGCGTCATCACATGCACCCGCGCACCCTGCGCGATGGCGATCTGCGCGGCGAGATGCGCGCTGCCACCGAATCCGTAGAGCCCCAACCGACCTCCGGGCGGCAGCGACGCCCGCATCAGCGCGCGATAGCCGATGATGCCGGCACACAGCAGCGGGGCAAGGGTCACATCGTCGACGCCGCCGGGCAGGTGATAGGCGAAATCGGCGGGTACGGTGGTGAATTCGGCGTAGCCGCCGTCGACATCCCAGCCTGTGTAGGTCGAGTTCGGGCAGAGGTTCTCCGCGCCGCGAACACAGTAGCCGCAGGTGCCGTCGGTGTGGTGGAGCCAGGCGACGCCCACGCGGTCGCCGACCGCGTATCCCTGTGCGCCGGCGCCGAGTCCGACGACCTCGCCGACCACCTCGTGGCCCGGGGTCACCCCGACCCGGTGGACCGGCAGATCACCTTCGCAGACGTGCAGGTCGGTGCGACACACCCCGCACGCACGCATCCGGACGAGCAGCTCACCGACACTGGGTTCGGGGATCGGCTTGTCGACCGGCTGCAGCGGTCCGGGGCGATCCGAACTGTCGTGGTCCGACCCCGGGTCGATCGGCGCAGGTGTGGTGACGGCCCATGCACGCATGCTCACACAGTAGGCGCCATCCGGTACTCGTAGGCGTCGAGTGGGAATCTGCCCATCTCCCGCAGGGTGGTCAGCGTCGACGTGGGGCGCAGCAGCGCCGCCTCCCCCTGGTGGTTGAAGTAGTAGCTCCGTGAACTCGCGCAGTCGCCGCGGTAGAAGACCGACGAATCGAGCTTGTCGGTGACCTCGTCGAGGAACTGCGCATTCGCCTGCTCGGTGACCTCGAAGGTTGTCGCCCCGCGTCGTTTCAGCTCGCCGAAGAGCCGCCCGATGTGGATCATCTGGCCTTCGATGGTGGTGAAGTATGACAACCCGCTGTAGGAGTAGGGACTGTTGAGCGACAACAGATTCGGGAATTTCGGCATGGTCAGCCCCTGGTAGGCCTGGAATCGGCGGGTCCGCCACCAGAGCCCGAGCTCCACGCCGTCACGTCCGACGACCGGGAAGGCGGGAAAGTTGCTGTCCCACAGATCGAATCCGGTGGCGAGGACGAGGGTGTCGATCTCGGTGCGCCGACCGTCGCCCGCGACGATGGCGTCGGGTTCCAGGTGGCCGATCCCATTCGTCTCGAGGGTGACATTGTCGCGGATGAACGACCGGAAGTAGCTGTTGGAGAACGTCGGTCGTTTGCATCCGAAGTCGTAGTCGGGGGTCAGGGCTCGACGCAACGCCGCGTCGGGGACCTGCGCCCGCAAGTGCGCCCGTGCCAGCAGCGCGGCACCCTTGTTGCCCGGTTTGGCCTGGCGGAAGTGCAGCACGCCGACCACCATGAGCAGTTCCAGCGCTGCCGTGTTCGCCAGGCGTGCCGCGCGTTGCACCAGGGGCACCCGGGCGAACAACTGCTGCACCGGCTTCGGGATCGCCATGTCGAGCTTGGGCACCACCCAGATGGGAGTGCGCTGGAAGACGGTCAGGTGGCGTGCGACCCGCGCCGCCTCGGGGATCAATTGCACCGCGGTCGCACCGGTTCCGATCACCGCGATGCGCTTGTCGGTGAGGTCGGCGGAGTCGTCCCAGTCGGCGGTGTGCAGGATCGTGCCCTCGAAGGAGTCGATCCCCGGGAAGTCGGGGATGTGGGGTTGGGAGAGGAAGCCGGTGGCGGTCACCAGATACCGGCACGTGCGTGCCGTGCCGTCATCGGTGTGCACCACCCAGAACTGTTGCTGCTCATCCCATTCGGCGGACTCGACGCTGACGCCGAACTCCATGTGCCGTGTGAGATCGTAGGTGTCGGCGACGTGCGTCGCGTAGCGTTTGAGTTCGGGGCCCGGCGCGAACAATCGCGACCAGTAGGGGTTCGGCGCGAACGAGTACGAGTAGGTCACCGAGGCGATGTCGACGGCCAGGCCCGGGTAGTGGTTCACATGCCAGGTGCCACCGAGGTCGTCCTCGCGTTCGAGGATTGCGAGGTCGTCGATGCCGAGACGTCGGAATTCGATGGCCGCCCCGAGCCCACCGAATCCGGCGCCCACGATGATCACCTCGTGATGTGGTCGCATGTGCCCTCCTTCGCGAGGTCACGCGCCCGGGAGGTCACCGCGACCATTACCTGTTACCAGGCTTCACAGTAACCCACATCACCCTGGGAGGTCATCAGGGGATCGGCGACCCGTCGTAGAGCACGTCGAAGAACTGGGTGGCCACCAGGGTCTCGCCCTTGACCCGGTTGATGCCGAGCTGTTTGCGATACGCCAGCACATGCTGCAGCGACAACGCCGAATACAGCAGTGGCAGATGATCTTTGCGCTGCTCGTACACGCCCTTCGCGCCGCGCGAGGCGCGCAGGTCCGCACGGGCACGACTCGGGTGCATGAGGGCGTCACGGATGACTGCGGCCCGGATCATCTTCTTGCGGCCCTCGGGCACGACGACGAGCTCACCGGGATCGAACAGCGCGGTGTCGAACTCCTCGGCGGTGGCCAGCGTGCACCCGGCGGTCGGGCGCGGGTTGCACTCGACCATGTGGTGCACCCCGTCGTCGGTCATCAGGTAGTCGAAGCTCAGTTGTCCGTGCCAATTCAGTTCGCGTGCAATGCGTTGCGCGGTTTCCAGCGACTGCGGCGAATCCACCGACCGGAAGACCACGCCCCCGCGGTTGTCGATCGCGAGCGGGTGTTCGTAGCAAGAATGCAGGACGACCTCGCCGTGGTGGACCACACTCCAGCTGCAGCGGTCGACGCCGGCCAGGAATTCCTGGACCAGCCAGGGGTCCTCGGGGGTGGGCGTGATGTCGTCGAGGTCGGTCTCGCCGGCGAGCGGTCCGGTGTTGGTGGCGATGTCGAGACCGCCGCGCCCGAAGGCCGCCCGAGCGAACCAGTGATCCCAACGGCCGGTCGCGGCACGCAGTTCCGCCGGGCTCGTCGCGGTGATCGTCTCGGCGACGGGTAGGCCCAGCCGCGCGCACAGTTCGGTGAAACCAACCTTGTCGTGCACCATGCGCAGGGTGTCGAAGTCGGGGAAGAACAACTCGACGTCGCGGCCGTCGGCGAGCTGATCTCGATGCCTGGCGAGATAGAAGACGTCCTCGAACATCGGCAGCAGCCAGTTGATCCGCTCGGAGTCGAGAATCCCCGCGATGGCGTCGACGTAGGCCTGGGTTTCCTGGGTGGGTGCGGGCACCACCATGTGCTTGCTCGCGCCCCGCGAATGGTTGCCCGGGGCCGATCGGAAGGTGTCGGTCGCAACGACGAACCGGCCCGTCTCCCCCAGCTTGTGGATCTCGTCGACGGCGAAGGGCATCCGGGACGTGGTGACGAGGATTCTGGGATCGACAGGCGCCATGCCACGACGGTAGTGCACCGACGGTTCGCCGAGTGGATACTCCGGTCCGACCGCCACCGCGCATCACGTCGGTGAGCGCACGCCATCGGGGATACGCTGTGGAGGGTCATGGCTTCCCACACACCGACTCCCGGTCCCGGCGGAGGAGATCCGCGTCCCCCGACGCGCCGCACACTCGGTGCGGGATCGGCGTTCGCCGCCGCCGTCGCCGCGTTCGCCGTGGTGATGATGGGCACCACGCTGCCGACGCCGCTCTACGCGATCTATGGCGCCGAATTGGGCTTCGGCGTCACGACCACGACGGTGATCTTCGCCGTCTACGCCGCCGGGGTCATTGCGGCGCTCATCGTGTTCGGCCGCTGGTCCGACGTCATCGGCCGACGGCCGCTGTTGCTGGCGGGCGTCGTCATCTCCGCGATCAGTGCCGTCGTCTTCGTCACCGCGGGCGGGCTGGCCGAGCTCCTGGCCGGGCGCGTCATCTCGGGGCTGTCGGCGGGTATCTACACCGGCACCGCGACGGCGGCGGTGATCGAACTGGCCCCGCGATCCTGGCAGTCGCGCGCTCCGGCGATCGCCACCGCCGCGAACATGGGCGGGCTGGGACTCGGCCCGCTGGTGGCGGGCATTCTCGCCCAGTACGTCCCCGCGCCCCTGCACACCGTCTTCGTGGTCGACCTGGTGGCGCTCGCCGTGGTCGGGGTGGCGATCTGGTTCGTCGCCGAACCCGCACGGCTGCGGCCGGGGGCCCGGCTGGGCGTGCAACGGCTGTCGGTGCCACCGCAGGTACGCGAGGTCTTCACCGGGCCGGCGATCGCGGCCTTCGCCGGGTTCGCCGTCCTGGGCACCTTCACCGCGGTGGCGCCGTCATTTCTCGCCAAGGTGATCGGCATCGACAATCATGCCGCCGCCGGGGCACTCGTCGCGGTCCTACTCGCGTCGTCGGCGACCATTCAGATCCTCGGGCGCCACGCGCCCACCGGTGCGGCGCTGATCACCGGGTGCGCGACGCTCGTCGTCGGGGTGGCTGTCCTGGCCTGGTCACTGGCCGCGGCGTCGCTGACCCTGATGATCGTCGGTGCGGTGATCGCCGGTGCCGGGCAAGGTATTTCGTTCAGCAAGGGCATGGCGGCGGTGGTCGCGGCGAGCCCACCGGACCGGCGCGCGGAGGTGACGTCCACCTATTTCGTCGTCGCCTACATCGCGCTGTCGGTCCCGATCATCGGGCAGGGCATCGCCGCGGCCCACTGGGGTCTGGTGACCGCCGGGATCGCCTTCGACGTCGGGGTCGGGGTGCTGTGCGCGGTCGCGATGGTTCTCATCGCCGTGGCGTTGCACCGGGGCCGAACGGCCGGGCGGGACTCGGCCACATCCTAGGTCTCACCGCCGGGGCGCGCCGTCATCCACGGACGTCATCACCCGAGAAAGCCCTCACCACAGGAAGTCATCGTCCTCGCGAGATCCACCCCCGACGCCCGCGTCCTCGAGCGCGGCCACCAGCGAGGCGAACCGCGCGTTCGACGGCAGGTCCTCGACGAGCACCGGATGCAGCTCGTCATCGGCGAGGGGGATACACCAGTTGGGATATTGATCGCCGTCGGTGCCGGGCTGGTTCTGGATGCGCCGTTCCCCGACCGCGTCCACCAGCGCCACCCCCAACAGCAGTGACGGGCTCGCCGCGATGAGTTGGTAGAGAGCGTTGATCGTCCGTGGATCGGTCAGCGGGATGTCCGGTGACCACAGGCCACGCTCGATCGCCAGCGCGAGGATCGCGTCGCGGTCGCGTTCCTCGCGGGCCCGGTCGTCGTCCTCGCTCTCGGTGAGCAGTCCGAGTTCGGCCCGCAGGGTGATGTGGTCGCCGGCGAGATAGCCGACCGTCGGTGGCAGATCGTGGGTGGTGACCGAGGTCAGACACAACTCCCGGTACTCCTCGGGCGGAATGGGCGCGTACTCACCGTGCTCGAACCACAGGATCGAGCAGCCGAGGATGCCGCGCGCGGCCAGCGTGTCCTGCACCGTCTTCTCGAACACGCCGAGGTCTTCGCCGATGACGACGGCCCCGGCGCGTTGTGCCTCCAGCGCGAGGATCCCGATCAACGCGTCGTGGTCGTAGCGGACGTAAGTGCCCTCGGCCGCGGATCGTCCCTCGGGAATCCACCACAGCCGGAACAGACCGAGGATGTGGTCGACGCGCAGACCACCGGCGTGGCGCAGCACGGTGCGCAGCATGTCTCGATACGCCGCATATCCCGACTCGGCGAGTCGTCGCGGATGCCACGGTGGCTGATTCCAGTTCTGGCCTTGCTGATTGAAGCCGTCCGGCGGTGCGCCGACCGTCGCACCGGTGGCGAGGACCTCGCCGAGGGACCACACGTCGGCGCTGTCGCGACCCACTCCGACGGCGAGGTCGGCGATGATGCCGATACGCATTCCCGCCGCCAGTGCGGCGTGCTGGGCCCGGGCGAGTTGTTCGTCGCAGATCCATTGCAGCCACGTGTGGAACTCGATGCGTCCGGCCAGCCGTCGGCGCTCGGTCTCGACGAAGACCGGATCACCGAGTTTGTCGGACCACGCCGGACTGTCCCGCCCGTATTCCTCGACCAGCGCGCACCAGGTGGCGAAATCACGCAGGCCGGCGCCCTCACGACGACGGAACTGCCGGTACGCTGCGGCACGCGCCGCTCGCAGCGGAACCGCGTGCAGCAGCTCCAGCGCGGTCAGCTTTGCACGGAAGGCCTTGTTGCGCTTGATCTTCTTCGTCGAGAGGTCGTCGGCGACGAAACCCCTGGCGAGTTTGTCGACACGTTTGCGGTCGGCCTTGGGCAGATCGACGTACTCCGCGATGTCGGTGATCGCGATGTAGAGGGGATTGACGAATCGGCGGGTCGCCGGCAGATACGGCGAGTTCTCGATCGGGGGCACCGGCTGCGCGGCGTGCAGCGGGTTCACCTGGACGAAGTCGGCGCCGTAGGTGCTGGCCGTCTCGGCGGCGATCTCGGCGAGGTCGGCGAAGTCACCGACTCCCCATGACCGTGCGGAGCGCACCGAATACAGCTGCAGCGCCGTCCCCCAGCGCTGCTCACCGCGCAGGGCGTCGGCGGTTCTCAGTCGCCGAGGCGTCACGATCAACGGCGCCGTCGCCGTGCTCCCGCTGATCTCGTCGGTGACCGAGATCGTGTGATAACCCGGCGAGAGTCCTTCCGGGACTGCGAAACTCGCACGTCCGGTGAGCACGCCGTCGACGGGGCGCGGTTCCCACCACACGTCGAGTTGTACCGGGCGCACCCGGTCTCCGGCTTCGGTGGTGACCTCGACGTCCACGGGATTGCCGTGAGGCACATGGACCCAGAACACCGCGGCGTCGCCCTCGGTGACCACGGTGACCGGCGGCACCAACGTGCGCCAGTCGGCGATCTCGGCGTCGGCGAGGGCGGCGTCGATCTCCGCGTCGGTGTCGGCGGCGATACCCATCGCCCCCAGCACCGCGCGCAGGGTCACCGCACTCACCTCGTGTTCGGCGGAGTCCCATCCCACATAGCTGGTCGCCACACCGGTGCGGCGCGCCAGCTCGGCCAGTCGTTGCCCTACCGAATCGGTCACGACTGCATCGTCTCATCGTCGGGGTCGTGGCGCTCGGGTTGCCGAGGACGCCGCCGAGGACTTGAATCAAGTGTGGCGTAGCTCACCCGGTGAGTTCGCCTGCATCTGTACCGCCCCGAGTGAGGAATCCCCATGTCCGACACGCTCACCCTCGATCCCGCCACCACCGCTCTCGTCCTCATCGAGTTCCAGAACGAGTTCACCTCCGACGGCGGTGTGCTGCATGATGCGGTCGCCGAGGTGATGGACAAGACCGACATGCTCACCAACACCACCTCGCTGGTGCAGGCTGCCCGCGAGGCCGGGGTGACGATCATGCATGCCCCGATCACCTTCGCCCCCGGCTACGGCGAACTCACCCGACACCCGTACGGGATCCTCAAGGGCGTCGTCGACGGCAACGCCTTCGTGAAGGGCACGTGGGGTGCGCAGATCGTCGACGAATTGGCACCCGCCGACGGCGACATCCTCATCGAGGGCAAGCGCGGACTCGACACCTTCGCCTCGACCAACATCGATTTCATCTTGCGCAGCAAGGGAATCGAGACGGTGATCCTCGCCGGATTCCTCACCAACTGTTGTGTGGAATCGACGATGCGTTCGGCGTACGAGAACGGATACCGGGTGATCACGCTCACCGACTGCACCGCGGCGACCTCGGTCGCCGAACACGACAACGCGATCTCCTTCGACTACCCGATGTTCTCGCATCCGGTCGAGTCCGCCGACGTGCGTGCGGCGCTGTGAGCCGCCCGACTCCTCAGAGGTGCAGGTCGCGCTGCCGGATCGCCGCCGTCGCGGCCACGCTGATCAGTCCGGTCGCCACCAGGTAACCCGCCGCCCACCACGGCGAGCCGCCACTGGCACCGATGAGTGCGGTCAGGATCAGCGGTGTCAGACCCGAGGCATAGATGCCGGAGAACTGGTAGACGACCGAGAGTCCGGTGTAACGCACCGGCGTCGGGTAGAGCGAGGCGAACAAGGTGCCCTGGGCGCCGTAGAACAGTGCGTGGACCACACCGAAGACGATCACGAGTCCGACGGTGAACCACACCAGCTTCTCGGTGCCGAACAGTGCGAAGACCGGATAGACCGCGACCGCGTAGGCGATCATGCCGATCAGGTAGATGCGTCGCGGCCCGTAGCGGTCGGTCAGCACCCCCGACATCGGCAGGCCCACCGCCATCACCAGAGCCGCGATGGTGACCGATACCAAGACCGGCACGCGAGGTAGGCCCAGACTGCCGGTGGCGTAGGCGATCGCGAACACACCCCAGGTGTTGAACGCCGATCCCTCACCCCAGCGCGCGAGCAGACCGAGGACGGTGTTGCGGGTGTTGGGCGGGAGGACGACGCCGCGCAGCGGGGCACTCGACTTCTGCTCGAGCTCGGCGACCTCACGGAAGGCCGGGGTCTCCGAGACCTTCAGCCGCACCACGAATCCGATGACAACCAGCACGATGCTCAGCAGGAACGCGATCCGCCATCCGTAGACCAGGAAGTCGTGATCGTCGAAGGCCACCTGGAGTATCGCGAAGACACCGGTGCCCAGGGCGAGCCCGAGCGCCAGGCCGATCTGCGGGATCGACCCGAACAGACCACGACGCCGCGCGGGGCTGTGTTCGACGGCGAGCAGCACCGCGCCGGCCCATTCGCCGCCGAGGGCGAATCCCTGCAGGATTCGCAGGCACAGCAGCAGTACCGGGGCGAGGAACCCGATCTGCGCGGCGGTCGGCAGGACGCCCATCAGTGCCGTCGCCGCGCCCATCAGGACCATCGTCACCGCGAGGGTGCGTTTGCGGCCGATGCGGTCGCCGATGTGTCCGAACACGACGCCACCGATCGGGCGCACGACGAAGCCGACGGCAAAGGTCGCGAACGACAACAACGTTCCGACAAAGCTGCTCTGGTCGGGAAAGAAGACCTTGGAGAACACCAGGCTTGCGGCGGTCGCGTAGAGGAAGAAGTCGTACCACTCGATGGTGGTACCGAGCAGGCTCGCGGCGACGACCGTGCGTAGCCGGCGCCGCCGTGCGGCGTCGTCCTCGGCGGGAACGTCGGTGATGTCGGTCAGGGTGGAACTCACAAGTGCTCCACCGTAGGGATGCGTTCTGGGCACGACCAGGGTCACGATCACCGTGATCGTAATGTGGCGTGGCCGTGCGGCGCGGCTCGACTCAGCCGAAGAGCACTCCGGGATTGAGCAGACTCTGCGGATCGAGGGCGTCCTTGATGGCGCGCATCGTGGCCAGGTCGGTCGGCGAACGACCGAGTCGGATCCACGCCGTCTTTGCCCGGCCGATCCCGTGTTCGGCGCTGATGCTGCCGCCCAGCCGGGCGACGATCCCGAAGACGGCGTCGGTCACGGCGTCGGTCGCCTCGACCGGCACATCGAGGAGATTCACGTGGATGTTGCCGTCGCCGATGTGCCCGAACAGGATGGGGCGGCAGGCGACGTCGAGATGACCAGGCAGGTCCTGTAATTCGGCAATGGCGTGCGGAAGGGACCGGATCGGGAACGACACGTCGAGTTTGACGACCGGGGTCGTGGTGGCACGCGCGATGGCCTCGGTGTGACTCTCCCGGATCTCCCACAGCGCCCGCGCGGGACCGGGTTCGAGCACGGCGTCGACGATGCCCTCGGCGTCGTCGAGGAGGTCGACGACGGCTGTCTCGGTGTCACCGGCCCCGGAGACCTCGAGCAGAAGATGGTAGGGAGCGGGGGTGGAGACCGGACGTCGGCTGCCGTGTTCGCCGACGAGATCGACACCCTCGCGGGTCATGAACTCGGCGGCCTCGATCACCAGACCTACCTCGCGGGCCCGCCCGATCAGGGTGAGCGCATCGGCCACCCGCTCGAGTGCGGCCACGACGACAACGGTGGCGACCGGCGGGCCGACCAACCGGAACAGCACTCGGGTGATGATGGCCAGGGTGCCCTCACTCCCCGCGAGCAGTCCCGGGATGTCATATCCCACATTGTCTTTCACGAGCGGCGACCAGCGTCGCAGGACGTCACCATCGGCGCGGACGGCCTCGATGCCACAGATCGCCGCGCGGGTGTTGCCGTGTCGGATCATGCGGATGCCACCGGCGTTGGTGGCGACGACACCGCCCGCGGTGGCGCTGTCCCGGGAGGCGAGGTCGACCGGGAACATCAGTCCGTGGACCGCGGCGTGTGCGTCGATGGCGGCGATCGTCGCTCCGGCCTGCGCGCCCACGCATCGTCCGATCGGGTCGACCTCGTCGAGATCGGTCATCCGCGCGGTGCTGAGAACGATGCGTCGGCGCCCATCCGCGGTCGCCGGTGGCACCGACCCGCCGACGAGGCCGGTGTTGCCCCCTTGAATACAGACCTGAATCTTCGCAGCGGCAGCCACTTTCATCACAGCAGCCACCTCGTCGACGGTGCGCGGCCGGACCACCGCGTCGGCGATGCCGGTATAGCGACCCATCCAGTCGACGAGATATCCGGCCATGGCGTCATCGTCGGTGAGCACGTTGCGCTCACCGACGATCCCCGCCAGAGCCGGCTCGAAACCGCTCATGTCAGTGCGTCTCGCTCAGGCCAGCGCCTTCTCGATCGGCACGTCACCGTCGTTGAACTCGATGACCCGCTTCGCGGTGGCCGGATCGGCGATCACCGCCGCGGCGACCGCGGCGACGTTGTCGCGACTGACCTCGCTCTTGGATGTCGCGCTCTCTGATGTTCCGGACCCGGCGGAGGTGTCCGATCCCCCGACCTCGATGCGACCGGAGCCCGGGTCGTCGGTGAGTCGGCTCGGCCCGAGAATCGTCCAGGCCAGATCGGTGCTCGTGAGATGGGCGTCGGCCGCAGCCTTGGCCTCGGCATAGGCGTAGAACGAATCATCTTCGGGGACACCGTGATCGGGTCCGGCACCGTAGTACGAGACCATGACGTAGCGCGGCACGCCGGCCGCCGCTGCGGCGTCGATGGAGCGGATCGCGGCATCGCGGTCGACCGCGAAGGTGCGCTCGGGGTTGCCGCCACCCGCACCTGCCGACCACACGACGACGTCGGCTCCGGCGAGCACCTCGGCGATGGCCCCGGTGTCGAGGTGCTCCACATCGGCGACGACGGGCGTGGCGCCGGTCGCGATGATGTCGTCACTCTGCGCCTGGTTGCGGATCACCGAGCTGACCGCGTCACCTCGTGCGGTGAGCAGCCGCGCCAGTCGCAGCGCGATCTTCCCGTGTCCCCCGATGATGATCACTCGTGCCACAGTGCACCTCGTTTTCGTGTTGGGTTCTCATTCGTCTTGGGTTGGTCGGGTGCGGTTCGTCGCCATCCCGCCCTACTCCACCGTAAGCACACGCGCCCGACGAGAATTCCCGCCGTGAATCCGAGCACGCCCGAAGTGCACATCGAAGCATCCGGACTTTACCGTTCGCTTACTTAGCACTAAGCAACTATATTCGGAGCATACCTCCCGAAAGGAGCGCGCCGATGTCGCCGACCGCACCGGACACCACAACCATCGTCGAGACGACTGTCGAACCGGACACGCCCGCCACCGACACGTCCGCCACTGGCACGTCCGACGTGGCGGTCCTTTATCACCATCTGGTCCGGATCACCCGCTCACTACGCTCCGGTGGGCAGGGTGTGCTCAGTGCGGGTGTGGCCTCGGCACTGTGGACGATCATCAATCACGGTCCGCTGCGCCTGTCCGAGCTCGCCGACCGCGAGTCGGTGACGATGCCGACGATGTCACGCATCGTCGCCTCCCTGGAACAGCAGGGTTTCGTCGAGCGCGCGCCCGACCCCGACGACGGACGTGCGCGACAACTCGTCGCGACCGTCGCAGGCACCGAGCACATCAACCACGCCCGGTCGGCGAAGGCCCAGATCCTCGGCACCGCGATGGAACGCCTTGACCCGCAGACGCGTTCGCATCTGACCGAAGGGGTGGTGGCCCTCGCCGCCGCCCTATCCGACACTGCCCTCTCCGACACCGCGCTGTCCGACACCGCACTCTCCGGCGACGAACTCGCCGATTCTGCCGAGCACTCGGTTCCACCCCGATGACGGCGCGGCGAGCGGGCCGCCCATCCCCGCTCGCCGCGCGCCCCGACCATCCACCACCGGTATCGCAGGAGAAGACAGTGACCGCCCCCATCCCGACCGCCGCCCCGGCTCCGACCGCGCC
>NZ_BAEI01000020.1 GCF_000241325.1 Gordonia polyisoprenivorans NBRC 16320 = JCM 10675
GCCGTCGCGCTGCAGGTGAGCCCACATCTTCACCGCCCCGTAGAGCGATTCTGGCCGACGTTTTCCGTCCTTGTCGGGTTCGTAGTAGCCAGCCAGCACTTCGGTGATCGTGGTGTCCCACAGCGCCCGTTTCGACACTGGACGTGCCTGCCATGCGTAGAAGGTTCTCGGGGAGATCGGCGCGCCGTGCTCGGTGAGCACGCGACAGATCTGAGCGACCCCGAACCGAGCCCGATGCTCGGTGATGAACGCACACACTACCGATGTCGCGGGTCGCTCTCCCGCGCGAAGAAAGTCGTTGCCGCCTTGAGGATTTCGACGGTTTCCTCCAGCTCGGCTACTTTGCGTTTCAGCGCGCGCATCTCAGCGGTCTCCTCGCGTGTCACACCCGGCTTCTTGCCTTCATCAACCTCGTGCTGGCGCACCCACTTGCGCAGAGTCTCGGTGTTGAGCTTGAGCCGCTGTGCCGTGGCCGTAATCGCCGCGTACTCGCTCGGATACTCCTCACGATGCTCGGTGACCAACCGCACAGCCTTGGCCCGGGTCGCCTCGTCGTACTTCTTCGGCATGATGCCAACTTTCCCTCACATAGAGGTGTGCACCAAACCCGGGGACGTTCA